>MAAN01000005.1 GCA_002163135.1 Alphaproteobacteria bacterium 46_93_T64 | reverse complement strand
ACCGCTTGAGGCATCAATGGTAAACATGCCACCCGCATCATCGGACAAGGAATAACTGAGAGTGTCACTTTCAGGATCTGTCGCTGAGACGGTTCCGACCACATCGCCAATTGAGGCACCTTCATCGATTGAGTTTGTATCAAGGGCCACACTTTCTGGTGCGGCATTATTGAGTTCTACTTCTTGTCCATCGTTAGATGTGACGACTGGATTTGTATTATCTTCAGCTTGCTCTCGATTAGAATGCAGCGTTTCAATATCATCAGTACCTGCAAGAAGAGGGGAAATTGACGGATCAATTCCTTCTGCATCAACCTGAACACTCTCTTGAACTTCGCTTAAAAGTGCAGAAACCTCGATTGGTGTACTAGGGAGTGATTCTTCAGATGATCGGAATTCCGCGGTGGAGTTTTCTTCAATCGAATTCTCATCAACGACACTAGCAATGGTTGAGTTATTTTCAGCCGTAGTCTCTGTTTTGTTTTCTTTTGCTTGGGAATTTTCGTATTCGGAACCGCTTCCAGTATGGATGCTGGATAAAGAAAGGTCGCTTTCGTCAAGCGCCTTGTCACCCTTAATACTATCTTCTTCTTCAGTTAACTTGGAACCTTGCGTAGAACTGTTTGATAGTAATTGCTCCAAATCTTGGTGCAATTCGTCTTTTGATTGTTTAGTGCTGTCACTCATTCTACATCTCCAAGCCACTATACTTAGTACTGCAGTCCTATTTCATGCGGAATTGTTTTATATTTCATTAATGGGTTACATTATTAGTTGTATTCAACTTTACTAATATTATGAAAGTTGAATTTGCACCTCGTGTGTTTTAGATTTTTATATCTCGATTTTGCTCACTAGTTGGGCCTGCTCGAATTCTGAACTGCTTTCCATCGGGATATTGGATAAAGGAAATTTACTTACGCCAAACCCCTTGTTATTGGCATTGCAAATAAAAACCAAACCAGAGTATGTTCGCCGCATGAAAAGCAAGACACAGACATATGGCTTCTCAATGCCAAGAACGAACCAAAAACTAATTGCAAGCTGGCTACTAATGGTTGCCCTGCTTGTTTTCGCGATGGTTATTTTGGGCGGTGTGACGCGCTTGACAAATTCGGGTCTTTCCATGGTTGAGTGGCGTCCGGTGACCGGATGGCTACCGCCAATCGGGACGGAGGCATGGGCAGAGGAATTTAACAAATATAAAGCATTCCCTGAATATCAGAAAGTTAATAAAGGGATGAGCCTTGATGAGTTTAAGGGGATTTTTGTTTTCGAGTATTCTCATAGATTGCTCGGGCGCGTAATTGGTCTGGCATTTGTGCTGCCATTTCTCGCTTTTTTACTATTGCGGAAAATTCCTGCGAGCCACATTCCAAGACTTTTGGGGCTGCTCGTTTTAGGGGGGAGCCAAGGTGTCATGGGCTGGTTAATGGTCAAAAGCGGTTTGGTAGATCACCCCGATGTAAGCCATTACCGCCTAACGGCCCATTTGTCGCTGGCATGCCTTATATTTGTGGCCTTGCTGTGGACGGTACTTGATCTGCTATATCCACGTGAAAATGCGGATGCGAAAACGGGCGCATTAACCCAACTATCAGGCATATGTTTGCTTTTGGTCTTTGGACAAATTCTCGTTGGTGGTTTTGTTGCGGGGCTGAACGCGGGCTTTATTTACAACGAATGGCCGATGATGGGGGAGGGGTTCCTGCCAGATGATCTGTTCCATCTACAACCATGGTATATGAATTTTCTGGAAAACCTGACGACTATTCAATTTACCCATCGCATGATGGCATATGTGGTTTTTGCTGCAATCTTCTGGCTGTTTCTGAAATCCAAAAATAACGGACAATCTGATTTGAGCCGTAAAGGTGCCGCGTTTTTATTTGGCGCGACATTGTTACAAGTGTTGCTAGGAATCTGGACGTTAATCGCCGTTGTCCCTGTAACTCTTGGGGCATTGCATCAGACGGGTGGTATGATTGTGCTGGGACTTGCAACCTTTACCTATCACGCGAATAAACACAGTTAAAAAAGGGCGACTTCCGCCGCCCTAAGAATGCTAGTGAACAACATCATTGCTATAAATTCCGAGGGAACCATTCCAGAAGGCGTTGCCGTTTGACTTATACAAGGTAATTGAATATCTACCGGAAATATCAAATTGATCATACGCTGGAGGTGTATAGTTATAACTATTTTCCGTCACTGCTGTCGCGCCGACCGCATAAGATTGTATTTGCAGCGGGACTGTCTCTGTTTCATTGTCTCCAAGTTTTGCCACGACTGGCATACTTTTAAATACGTTGTTCTGACTGACAATATGGCCAATTTGGAAGGCTGAGCCATTCATCGTTGGTATAGCGCCAGAACCATCTAGCATTTGGCCATATCCGACTTGTTGAGCAAAGACACCAGAACCTGGCAGAGTGTTATTACCGCCGACCGAAATATTGCCCTGTATATTACTGTTGTTGGCGCCAATGTTGCCCAGTGTAACGTTAATCGGCACATTCACTGGCACATTGACATCTACGTTTGGCATCCCGTTAGTTTCTGCAAATACAACTGTGGCAGGAAGAATTAAGCCTACAATAGCGCTAGATAATAGAAATTTTCGCATTTACTTCTCCTATAAAAATTAAAAATTTGACCTCGCCTGAACGTTATTCTTCGCTTTGGAAGTTATGGTTATCTTCTTTGATTGTTTTGGTTTCTGCGCTTTTCATTTCGGAAACGCCTTCGACCTGATCCACCAGATACTGGCAAGCAGATTCAAGATCAGGGGAGCGTTGTTTTAAAAGTTCGAATAATCCGAATTGCAGCATGGAACGTAATGAGAGTTGCAGGGGTTCCCGATTGCCCGCGCTCATATCAAAATCAATAAATGTGGTGCCAAAAAAGCGACCGATACCAAAGCCGGCTTCATCTGCAAAAATTTGTTTAGAAACATTAGTGGCTGCAATGACTTCGGTGGTGTTTGCATCTGTGAGATGGAGGTCCAACCCAACGATGGCCCGGTTCTGGCGATAACGCGGACCAATTCCCATAACTGAAATTTCGGCGCTGGCACCGGGCAGGAAATCTAACGTATTGATAGACCCTGTGATGTAATAGTCAGTTGGGGTCACCTTATCGAGCTTCCGAACGCCCCATTTTGCTTCCATGATGGCAGGACGTGGGTCGCGTCGGTTGAGCAGTTTTTCAGCCCCTGCATTTAACAGGATTGTCTGCATCATGTCGCCAGCACCTTGCGAAATGAACCGACCCGTTCCGTCAGTATTGGTGGAAGTTTTACCCGTGGCGTCAGAAATTTCACCAACAGACCATGCCCCAGTCATTGCTTTTTGAGCCGATATACACGTCAGTAAGTCTTTATACGGCGTACTGATTGTTTCAACGGGAGGGCCTTGTTCCAGAGCTACATTTTGTTTGCTATTCGCAACACAACCACCAAGCAGCAGGGTCGATGCCAGTGATAGGGACAGGAGCCTAGTTATCATTAGAGCCTCCATTTGTGATGCAAGTAATGTCACCTTCGCTAGAGTTGTCGTTATTACCGGCAGAGTTGGCAGAGTTTTGGCTGCTGATGTTTCCGCAGCTGGAGGCTGAGATAGTTTGAGCCGTTATTTCGCTATCTGAAATGACAACTTGCGCACCGATGGTTGTGGAGTTGAAGACGGTGTAATAGGTATCAAATCCGTCGTAAAATCCGCTTTCTGCCTTTTTGATTAAATTGGCCCGTAAGTCTTTTGTGGATTTGCTGTAAGAGGATTGGAAGCCTGTGCTGCTGAACCAACCAATGCTGGCGCTAACGGGGTCACTATTTGCAATGCCAGTACTCAAAAGTAATGCGGGAAGAGCCACCGCTGTTATAAGTAATTTTTTCATATCAAGTTCCTATTCAGTAACTGAATTCGGAAATTGTGGTTTATTCATTACTTTCAATATGAAATAATAAATTGAATTGCGATGGCATGTTATTTAAAGAATTTGGAATACAATGATAAAAATCATAGATCATTTAGTTATTACAGTAGAGAATTTGGAAAATACGAAATATTTTTACTGCGATTTACTTGGAATGACGTTTGAGCCTTTTGGCGAAGGACGACAAGCATTACATTTCGGTGCTCAGAAGATAAATTTGCACATCAAAGGCCGGGAGTTGGAGCCAAAAGCGCATGTGGCTCTTCCGGGGACAGCAGATTTGTGTTTCGAAATTTCAGTGCCTCTTGAGGACGCCCAAAAGAAGCTTCAGGGCGGAGGTGTTGAAATACTGGAAGGGCCAGTTAAACGAACTGGAGCGTCCGGGACGATCACATCTATTTATGTGCGCGACCCGGATTTGAATTTGATAGAACTGTCAGTTTACGACAGCTGAGGATTAGCTGTTGCTAAGGGCTTGATCCAGATCCGCAATAATGTCTTCGACATTCTCAATACCGATGGATAGGCGAATTACATCTGGGCCTGCTCCTGCGGCAACCTGCTGCTCTTCTCCCAGTTGGCGATGAGTTGTGGAACTTGGATGGATGATCAGGCTGCGTGTGTCACCAATATTAGCAAGGTGTGAAAACAGCTCTACTCCTTCCACCATCTTGATGCCTGCATCATATCCACCCTTAATGCCAAATGTCATAACAGCACCGCCGGCACCGCCACGCATATATTTCTGGGCAAGCCCATGATACTTATCGTCGGCAAGTCCAGCGTAGGAAACCCAGGATACATTTTCGTGACGACTTAAGTATTCGGCTACTTTCAGGGCATTCTCACAATGCTGGCGCATGCGTAGAGCGAGAGTTTCAATACCTGTCGTAATAAGGAAGGCATTAAAGGGAGAGAGCGCAGGACCTAAATCCCGAAGGCCCAAGGCACGGCAAGCAATCCCAAAGGCAAGCTCACCAAATGTTTCATGGAATTTCGTGCCGTGATAAGACGGATTTGGCTCGCTAAGTGTTTTAAACTTGTCGCTGGCACTCCAGTCAAATTTTCCTGAATCCACAATAATGCCGCCAACCGAATTACCGTGCCCGCCAAGGAATTTTGTCGCGGAATGCACCACGATATCCGCGCCAAATTCAATCGGGCGGCAAAGATAGGGTGAGGCGAGAGTGTTATCGACAATCAAAGGGATGCCGGCTTCATGCGCGATATTCGCGATGGCTTCTATGTCAGTTATAACGCCGCCCGGATTGGCAAGGCTTTCAATGAAGATCGCTTTACATTTAGGCGTCAGCGCTTTCCTGAAATCCTCAGGATCTGTCGGATCGACAAAAATCGCGTTCCAGTCAAATTTTTTGAAAGCTTGACTGAATTGGGTGATGGAGCCGCCATATAATTTGCTGGATGCCAAAAAATCATCGCCGGGTTCCATCAATGTATGGAAGGTGATCATTTGTGCTGCGTGACCTGACGCGACAGCAAGGCCAGTGGCACCGCCTTCCAATGTGGCAACACGTTCTTCCAGCACGGCATTAGTTGGATTAGTCAGACGCGTGTAGATATTTCCAAAGGCTTGCAGATTGAAAAGTTCGGCTGCGTGATCGGCATCATCAAAGACATATGATGCTGTTTGATAAATTGGCGTGATGCGCGCACCTGTTGTTGGATCTGGTGCCGCTCCCGCATGGACGGAGAGTGTTTCGAACTTTGGTTCGGTCATTTTCGTTTCCCTAGTAGTTTATTGCGCTTGGAAGAAATAATTCGGGAACGGCCGCCCATATATGCGATTTCCCCCGAAAGGCGGCCAAACTCGATTTTTGGGCAGCGGTTCATAACGACCCGCAAGCCCGCACCTTCAGCTACCTTCGCAGCCTCTGGACTGATGACACCCAGTTGCGTCCATAGAACCTTTGCATTTATAGCAATGGCTTGTTCGGCAATGGCGGGAATGGCTTCTGAATTTCGAAAGCAATCCACCATGTCCACTGGAACATCGATGTCATCAAGTGAGGCGTAGATCTTCTCTCCTAACAGTTCTGCGCCTGCTTTGCCCGGATTAACCGGAATAATGCGATACCCTTTACGTTGCATATACCGCATCACAAAATAGGATGGTCTAACTGGGTTGTCGCTGGCCCCCACCAACGCAACGGTTTTCACATCCTGCAAAATTTCATTTATATAATCGTCACTATACGTACTGTGATCCATTTATTTGTCCTGCCATTTCGGATCACGTTTTTCCAAAAATGCTGAAATACCCTCTTGGGCATCCAGAGTTTGCATATTCTCCGCCATGACTTCTGATGCATACGCGTAGGCATCCTCAAGGTTCATGGGGAGTTGTTTGTAAAAGGCTGTTTTCCCAGTTTTTACTGTCAATGCGGATTTCGAGGCGATACGCGCAGCGAATGATTGGACTGTTTCATCCAATTCATTTTCTTCTACTGCGCGATTGACGAGACCGATACGAGCCGCATGATCTGCATCAATAAATTCACCGCTTAGCAACATTTCCATTGCATGTTTAGGCGAGACATTGCGGCTGAGTGCTACCATTGGCGTGGAACAGAACAGTCCAAGATTAACGCCCGGAGTTGCAAAGCGTGACGTGTTGCTCGCAAAGGCAAGGTCACAGCTTGCGACAAGTTGTGAGCCTGCTGCCGTGGCAACGCCATTTACTTTTGCAATAACAGGTTTGGGGCAATTAACAATTGTCTGCATCATTTCACTGCATTGATTAAACAATGCCAACATTGTTTTTTTCCGGCTGTCCCCAATCACTTCTTTCAAGTTATGGCCTGAGGAAAATACTGGTCCGGCGGCCTCCAGAATAATGACGCCCACATCATCGCGTGTTCCCAGCTCCGTAAATGTCTCTTGTAGTGCACTCATCAATTGTGAGGATAGCGCATTTCTAGAATTGGGCTGATTTAGACAAATGGTAGCTACTTTATCGGCACACGACACTATGATTAGCTCATCTGTCGTTGCTGATTTTGCGTCGGGGGCGGGCATGGTTTTTCCTCTTTTACTTATCTGTCTTATTAATTGCCCGCTAGATTAACCGATTTCACAATCCGTGCAATGGTCAGATGAAAACTTCCAAGGCTGTTCAGATTAGAAAAATAAGGCTATAGAACACCGAAGAACAAAAATAAACGGAGTGCCTACCCATGACAGTTATGTCCCCCGCCATGTTGCAAGAGTTTATGGGCCAACAGTTCCCAGAGATCGAGCATATGGGCTTTGAGGTGGTGTCTATTGATGCGAGCTCAATTGTCATGCAGATGCAGACCAAACCAAAAGATTTGCGCCCAGGCGGTACCGTCTCGGGACCAACGTTAATGTCACTGACTGATGTAACAATGTATTTATTATTACTGGCTCAAATCGGCCCTGTGGCACTTGCAGTAACTACAAATCTCAATATAAATTTCCTCCGGAAGCCAAAATCGGGAAAATTAAGAGCAGAGGGACGCTTACTTAAACTCGGTAAGTTATTGGCAACAGGGGATGTTTCCATATATTCTGATGGGGACGAAAAACCGGTTGCGCATGCGACGCTGACCTATGCAATCCCACCGCAAAAATAAACGCTGAAAATTAGGGCTCATTTTTAGCGGTATTATAATACCGCATCAATAATGTCGTGTTTTTATTGCCCTTTTTCGTTTGACATATGCGCAAAGTGAAATTATAAACCGCATCAGTTATGGGGGCATGTGCTCCCTTATTTTGTTTTGACACGCTTGTCGAAGGCTAAAATTTAATGAAAACCTATTCTGCAAAACCTTCCGAGGTTGAAAGCAAGTGGCTAGTGATCGATGCTGAAGGGCTCGTTCTTGGTCGTGTTGCTTCTATAATTGCAAACCGTCTACGCGGTAAGCATAAACCAATGTTCACTCCAAACATCGATTGTGGTGACCACGTTGTTGTTATTAATGCTAAAAATATTGCTCTGACTGGCAAGAAATTGACAGACAAGAAATTTTACTGGCATACAGGTCATCCTGGCGGAATTAAAGAACGCACAATGGACAAGATCCTGGGCGGCAATTACCCAGAACGTGTTCTGCAAAAAGCTGTACAGCGTATGGTTCCTAAAGGTCCACTTGGTCGTGCTCAGTTGAAAAAATTGCACGTATATGGCGGCTCTGAGCATCCACATGCAGCACAATCTCCAGAAACTCTGGACGTTGCATCTATGAACTCTAAAAACACACGGAGAGTTTAAGAATGTCTGATGAATTGAACTCTCTTGAAGACTTGAAAAACCTGACTAGCGGCGTTGTCGCGACTGAAGGTTCTGAAGTGATCGAAGCTGCTGAAGTGATTGAAACACCACTTCCAGAGCCAAAAATTGATGCACAAGGTCGCTCTTACGCGACTGGTAAACGTAAAAACGCGATCGCTCGTGTTTGGATCAAACCAGGTACTGGCAAGATCACAATCAATGGCCGTGATCAAGAAACATACTTCGCACGTCCAGTGCTTCGTATGATCCTTGCACAAGCTTTTGAAATTGCAGGTCGTAGCGATCAGTTCGACGTTGTTTGCACAGCAAAAGGCGGTGGTCTTTCTGGTCAAGCTGGCGCGGTTCGTCACGGTATCTCAAAAGCTTTGACATACTACGAACCAGCTCTTCGTCGTCCATTGAAAGCCGCTGGCTTCTTGACACGTGATAGCCGGGTTGTTGAACGTAAGAAATACGGTCGTGCGAAAGCTCGTCGTAGCTTCCAGTTCTCAAAACGCTAAAACAGAAAACGAACAAATTTGTTTGTTATCAAAGGGTTGCAGCTTCTGGCTGCAGCCCTTTTTGCTTTGCAGAAGCTTTACAAGTACTTGATTTAAAAAAGATTACAGTTAGTGTGTTTTGCATAAGGGTTGCAGCATTTAGGTGGCAATTATGCGAAATACAACAAAATCCTATTTGGATTTCAGATATTTAGATAAAAATCTGGCCATTTTCGTTAGACACGTAACGAAGAAGCCCATTTGGTATATGAGGGCAAGAGTTGGCAAACAGTACATCACAGAAAGCTTGGGAACTGTTGATGATGCAGAAGCAATAACAGAGGCACGTCAGCGGTTTTACAAGTTACAAGACCGTCATAAACAAAACATACCACTCAAAGATATTACATTTTCACAATTTTGGACACTTTGGTATGAGCGGCAGTTACAGCGTGGAGACTGGCAGCAGGACCGCATTAATTGGCACAAGAATTACGCCAGGCGCTACTGTATTCCATATTTTGGCAAATATCTATTAAACGACATAACACCAGATGTCGTGGATGGCTATTGGGGCTGGCGTAAAAGCTATTGGAAAGTTGGTGGTGCTGGTGAAAAAGATCGTGGTAAATTTGGTAATGCAGCAGAAACTCCAAGTTCCAAGACATTAAAAATGGAACAAAGTGCAATTAGGCAAATATTGTCTAACGCACATCAGCGACGCATGTTGCCATTTTTGCCCGCTGTTAAAGTTCCTGAAAAAGACAGACGAGAGACTGCTAGGCGGCCTTCGTTTGATGATATGGAATATAACGTTCTGACTACGCAGCTTTATCATTGGAGCCGTGGTGCTGGTATCTGGAAGAATAACAAGCTGCACGAACTTCATTTAAAGCAACGGTTGACCATTCGATTTTTAGTTTTGTTTATGGCGAATACAGGCATGCGTGTTGGCGAAGTAATGCAAATGCGATGGGAAGACGTTAAAAAATTTATTGATACAGACGATGAAACAAAGTTGGAAATACGTGTGAGAGCCGATACGAAAAAAGGCAAAACACGAGCAGTCATTTCGCAACCAAATGCAGTGCGTTATTTGGAAGAGGTGCGCAGCATTAGTAATCATACAGAGCCACAAGATTTTGTTTTCTGCGCAAACAAGGGCAGCAGATTAAGTGACCCCAATAAAACGTTTAAAAAATTCATGTTGGAAGTACCTTATAAGGGCAGGGATAAGGGAATTTTATGTGATGCTGATGGCGATAGAAGGTCGCTTACATCTTTGCGGCATTATTACGCTACTAAGCGCTTGGAGTTGAATGATGCGAAGCTAGACATAGTTGCTGGCAATATGGGAACAGGCATAGTCCAATTGCATAAACACTATTTGCATAGTGATCATGTACGGCGAAGTGATGAACTAACTGCTAACACAAAGAAAGGGAAGAAAAGCAAACAAGCAGAAGAAAAGATCGCGCAAAATATTCTTGAACTTGCCAAAGAGGGAAATTTGGATTTGGCGATGAAATTGTTAAAAGGCTTTTCCACTGTTGATAGCGACAAAAACAAGGCATCCAACTAAATTAGTCAATTCATTTTGAGCTGTGGCAAATTGGAAGTTTGATATTTCTGCCATATAGCTTGAAGGTAAAATTTCTTCTGAAATTATTTGGCAATGAGTGTTTCACGAGTGGGTGTTATCGTTGTTTGCGCGATACCTGTTATTTGCTCGCCTGACAGTGTTTTTAAGTATTTCCATGAGCAAGCTGGTGTCTGCGTGGGCTGTACTAAACAAATTCCACAGGCCAACGATGCCTCTGATAATTACGCTGTATCAATTTCATTTTAAGCAGCTTGCGACGATGCAAAAATTTGGACGTTTCTTTTTTAAACACTCACTATTGCAGTTTGAGCTTCTTAAGAAAAAGTTTTGGTAAAACAAGAACGCCCTATAGCCTGCGCCATACATATGCGACCCTTCGTCTAAATATTGGGGTAGAGCTCAACGCTGTGAGCAAGAATATGGGCACGAGCTACAAAATGCTTGATGATCATTACAGCCACTCTACGACTAGACAACTGGTTGATACCCTAACCAGAACCAAATAGATCTTCATTTGTAAATATGAGGTGTCGCCTAAGCGACACCTCACTCAAACCATATGCATTTCAACTTTGATAAATAAACATAGGAAGGGTCGATGATGATCTGATTAGTAACGAGTGATTTTACCTAAAAATGACAATAAACAATAAAGATATTAAAGAAGCATGGCGTCAATGGACTGCCAAAAAAGACTGGGACTATTTTGTTAGCCTAGCATTTAACCCCCAACCCTTTGGCCGTTATTGGTCAGTACAAGACGCTGCGAGAGATTTGCATGAATGGCATGCTAGAAATGATCGTCTCATGTTGGGCGGTAGATGGCATAACAAACCACATAAACGCACTCAATTCTATGGATTTGTAGAGCATGTGGACAGTAATATTCATTGGCACCTAATGGTTAAGCTGCGCTCTGACAAACATGAAATTTTTGAGACAGAGGCGGGCGATGTCTGGAAAAAACTAATCCCTAGTGGGTCAAACAAGATTAAGCATGCTCAAGCAGATGAGGATGCAAATAAAACGTTTAGCCGTTATTGCGGTAAAGCCATCTACATTAATGATCCTGCAGAAAACATTCAATTTAGCCAGAGTTAAAACTGGAACCTGCAGCTACTGATTTCTTAATCAGTAGCTCTACAATAAATATTTGACCTAGATGTTGGCAACGCTACGCAATATGGGAAATTATTTTACACAACATTACACTCCACTTGCGTGGCGCAATTATAACAAGAAGAAAATAGAGTTTTTGGATTGGAATTTTTGCACTGAGCAGGTGGGTAAGTAATAGTATTGTCTAAATGAAACAACAGCAGATGACAGTTATAGAAGATATTATTAGAAAACATCAGATGATATCCAGAACAACAAATCACTAAATATTCATACTAAGAACTAATGCTATTGGAGTAAGTAACTGCCCAGACAACAGCTGATAAATAAACAGAACAAGAAATCTCAGGAGCAGCATTATGCGTTACAAAGAGATATGTAGAAAAGGCCACCAAGGTTACTGCTTGGAAGAGCTTACAGCAGAAATAAACGAATGCATCTCTGCGTTGTTGAAAACAAACAGATGTTCAGCAACTAAGAAAATTGACTGCTAACAACATGAGTTCAATTTTAAACAATTCATCTGCAATACTCAAAATGCTACCATTCTCAAAAGCAATATAAAGATGTTGATAAATGGAGATGTAAGAACTACAGCGGATAGCGATGGAATCTATCTCAGAGAAACTTAAAATTTATGGGGGTAAGCAGCAAATGAAACGAATAGTTGATATTGGCTTTCAAAAAGTAGGTTGCTGGAAATTAAAAGAAGAACAGGTTGATTTAGAACTAAATAGCCAAGAAAACACTAATAATGTGCTGTACGCATTCGTGTGCGAGGGAAAGGTAATGTACGTAGGAAAAACTACGCAGCCTTTGAAAAAACGAATGTATGGATACCTCAAGCCAGGGAAAGCACAATCAACAAACATAAAGAATAGAAACAATATTCTTGCCTCATTGAAAGCAGGTCACGGCGTTGATATTTTTGCACTACCTGACAGTGGATTGCTTAATTATGGTGGATTTCACGTTAATGTGGCGGCAGGCTTGGAGGATAGCTTAATCTCAAATCTAAGCCCCTCTTGGAATGGTATGCAGAGTAAAATTACTGGTCTAACTGGTGATCCCAAAGGGAAAACATCTAATTTTATTGGCCAAACCGCTAACGAGAATATTGCGGAACCAATATCAAATGACGTCGATCAAAAGTTCCAATTTCAGTTACGTAAAACATACTACAATCAAGGTTTCTTCAATGTCCCAGTAGCCTATATGGAGGCGTTTGGTGAAGACCATGATCGTATAGAAATATTTTGTGGAAAACATTTAGCCCTGATTGATGGGCATATAAATAGATCAGCAAATAATACTAATTCCCCAAGAATAATGGGGGGTAGCCAATTGGCCTATTGGTTTAAAAATAGCAAAAACCTTGATGATAAAATAGAAGTTACGGTGCTCTCCCCTAACTCCATTTTAGTTGAATGAATAATTTCCAAAAACTTTTCAAATACATGCCATGAAATTTTAATAATAGCTGTTGAATGGGTACCAACCCATTTCAACAGAACTTGTTGTCTGTAAGAATAGTGCTCAAAATGATTTTTGGTTTTGCAAACACAGCTACGACATAGTCAGTTGGACGTTTTATTTTTAAACATGTTGAGGTACTAGGTGGCGCGCATTTTACGGGGTCTTAATATCAACATCGTGAAATGTACGGATAACTTACTCCTACGGATGGATTTTATGTGATGAAAATATGGAACGAACTAATTCAATTAAGGTCTGAGAACCAAGACTTGTCACAAAGAATCAGAACTTGTGCGAGTATGATAGTTGCTTGCTTAAATAGTGAATCAAGCGATAAAGAAAAACGAGAACTAACCAATAGATTAGTTAGAGTTTCGTCTGAAATAGGTGACTATAGAAGATCAGCAGATGCGATATCTGAGGAAGCTCGTTTGTATATAGCTCAATTTGGTGAAAAGCGAAGGAACGGCATTGTTAGAATTCCAAAAGAACTAAAGAAAGATCTTATGCATGAGCATTTGGTCCCTTGTGCCTTTCTATCCCAGACTATTTTTTCATCGCGACCTAGCAGAGAAGAAATTCATAAGTTACTTATAGAATACGGTATTAGATGCATAGTCTTGAAAGAAGAAGACGATAAAATTAATGCCGCAAAATTAAATAAATCAATGCCAGAAAATTGGCAGCTTGGGCACGACCCATTTTTACGATATCAGTTAGCTGGTATTAATAATTTCACCGTTAAAGAGAGGCATATTCATCCGTAAGGTTTCACTTTTTATTATTACTAAGCTCATTGGAAATTCAAAATCCAGAAATAATTTGAAGGATTAAATTTGAATGGATTATTTAGAACGCGCCATCAATACCAACCCTGTTATGTCGCTGACCAAATAGCAGGCATAAGGTATTTGGGGAGAAAGCGGTTCTCTTCTATTTCTGCATATTGTTTTTCAGAAATGGCGTTTGATTTCCATTAGAACAGTTGTAGGTATTGCAACGGAACCATTATCAAATTCTTCAAAAATTTTACCGTGACTATTACCAGCGTTGGTTTTCATTGATGCAAAGTGACTATTGAAATTTTTCGCAAGAATACCTTGCTTCACACAATGGCTTCGCAAGCTATCAATGCTAACGTTTCCTGCTTCACTAAGATTAAGAAAAGCTCTTACAATTTTATGATTAAATTGATTTGGATGCTTTGCCCAAAGTTCAATTTTACTAAGTTTTGGAAAATCACCATTAATTCCCTTTTTTGATTGTTTGTGCACCAGATTGCTTTTGGTTACGCTTACCGCAGGACTATTCGTGGAAGAAACAGGAAAAGCCTTCTGAACGATTTTCGTTATTCTTTTCGTACGGTAATTCATTAGCGCCTCAATATTTTTCTCCCAATTTTCAGGTAAATATGGTTCGTTCCATTTTAGTTCAGAATACCATTTTGGAACTTCTCCTATTCTAAAACCACTTCTTCCATTAAGTGAATCCTCGCCATAAAGGTCAATGTATCGTTTGTAGAATACAGCCTTTATAATTCTTGAATTATCTGTGGGTCGCGCAGTTCCTTTAGGCAGCAAAATCACATTACTGGCACAAGAAAAATCACCAAAAGGCAATAAGTCGTCATCTATCTCAGAGAAAAATTGTTTTTCAAATTCTAGTTCAGATTCTTTATGTGTGAAAATATGGGCGAGTTCAAATTCAGACAGTTCTGACTTTTCCCAATTTGGGCCACTGTACGTTTTTCCACTTTTAAGAAAACACCAAATATGGCGTGGAAACGTATTGTCATCAATTATGGCCTGATATTCAAAATTATAACTTCTTTTTTTACCTTTACCACTTACGTAACGCCTAACCCCAGGGAATACACAGGCAGAACCATCATACAGATAGTTTTCTGTATCAATCTTACCAGCAAAAAGTTCGTCAAAATAGCTTTGTTCGTTCCTATTGATATATTGAATGCGACTAATTATTTTGGGATGAATATGATAGGCTAAATTAGCTAAAATAAAGCCCATTTCGTATTCATACTCGTTGAGTCTATTCTGTAAAATCATGCTTTTTCTCTGTAGTTAAGATGGCACAATTCCCATCGATATCTCTTACTTCTATTGATGCTTAGTACTCAAGTTAATCAAGATGACATCTAATATAAATTATTTTCTTGAGCTTTCAGCGATCAGAGTCTTTCTTAACGTCCCACACAAACTATCCAAAGATATCTTCTCTTCACCTAGAGGTTCTTCTGCATAGTGCCGCCAACGTCTTGCTTCAAAAAAAAGGCATATCCATAGTTCAGTTGCACTTCCGCTCCATATTCCAGTTACAGAAGCTTCTTCAGCGCATTTGTTTGCAAAATCGCCGCAGTCCTTTAATCCTAAAAGAGGTGCTAAAGAATAACCATCTATGATCATTGATAAGAATGCTCCTTCATCCCACATCAAGGGATCTGGTATTTGCTTAAAATCACCTTGCAGAACTGCATTTACCCAATCTGGACCATTCTGATGCTCATAATGAGTTTTGAGAAGCAAGCCATCTAGGTGGCTGATTTCGCCCAATAGTTTTTCGTTCCACGTGGGGGGATCTATCAATAACGATGCATTTTTATCAGCCCACTCATTGACATCTACCTGATGGAATCGAATAAATGGTCCCATTTTTCTTGCCAGTAATCTATCAGAATTTACGTGAAATAGTACGACATCGGCTGAAATGTCGAATGATTTTGCAATATCATCAACAGTTAAGAGTTGTTCAGGCATATGTTTTGTCCAAGTAGGGGCTCAAGTAAAAGTGTTATCCAAAAAGAGTAAATCATTGCACTTAATCGTGATACCTGCCTTGCTGCGGATTGAATCCAAAAGCGTATAACTAAATTATTTCTGCAACTATATTGAGGATTTCATCATTCACGTCAATATAGGGCCTCCTAGTCCACGGAGGCCTTTGGATTGACAACCCAAAAGCGATTGCAGCGGCAACACAGCCACTTGGACGTTTTGTTTTAAAGCATCTTGATGGTAATAATTAGTGCGCATTTAAATAGAAGTTCATCTTTGCTAGAACTTGTTGAATTGAAGAAGGGCAAGCTTAGCATCAATTTGACGTCTTTATTTTGAACATCCAAATAGATCACTGACAAACATGAGCGGCTGATTTGGTGTCAAATGCTGACCAAACAAAGAAACGTTTAAGCGTGTTGATAGATCGCTTGAAAACGGATCGCACAGTTTCAAAACGCGATCAGCTGCTGTGCTGATTAAAGAAGAGTTTGAGACGAAAAAGCCTGCGTTCAAAGCAATATTAAATAGAGTAGGCTAGTTCAGTATCTCATGTAGAACTTCAATGTTCTTAATTATTATTTTGAACGACTTTTCAGCCTGTACGTCATCTATCTTTGCAATCAAATCAGGATAGTTCATCATTTTATTAAATATGTCGTCCATATATGAGGCGGCCTCATTGCGCCAATCTCCTTCGTCAATTAGTGACAACGCTAGATGTCGCCACGTGTCATAATTCCGTTTGAATTCTTTTGCTTTTTCATTTTGTGATTCTTTCAAAAAAAATCCATAAACGGCAGCAAAAATAGGTACTGGCTCAAACATTTCCTTATATTTATTGGCTACCTTTTCACGACTAGGTTTAAATAATCCAAACACTGCTATTCACCGCCTTCATCAGTTTTCTGCTTTGATTGTTAGATATCAACATACAATTTCATTACTTGATATCTCTAATACGCGACTATTAACTCTAAAATACCTATGTATTAAATTCCAACCAACTTTCCTCAAAGGATCAATCTGGTTAGGTACAGCACACAAGTTACTCCTCATTACTTTCAATAGCATTTGGTGATACTCAGAAATACTTTCATATCCTCGCTGTTGGTAACTATAAATCAAGTCACCCTCATAGGTAATTGTCTTACGATCACAATCAGTTTTTACACTAACTAGGATAAAATTCTCATTTGAGGACTTTTCGCGCATTTCTCTACTGTTTAATTGAGTCTCTGCATTTTTCATTTGCGAACATATAGTTGATGCCTGAACAGGATTTACCATTATCAAACAGGCTAATACCGTCAGAGCGACTATCATGAATACTAAACGGTTGGTTGATTGAGTCATTAAGTTGTTCTTTTAAAACATGTAATTCAGACAAAAAATTTGCTTATAGGTTACCTATATCATCCGCCAACCAAAGAGAATGTACCATATGCCATTTGGTAGAATTGATGAATAGCCTATACCAATGTAGCCAAGCGCCATAAATAAAATAAAAGTCAAAATTTGGCCAAATGACAATCCTGCTTCATTCTCCATGTTGCCAGCCCCCTCTTTAGTGTAGAATGTAAGCGAACTCTATACTACTATAAAAGGATGGGCAAATGAGCAAGATATACATCTACCTTGGACTAGCGCTATTGATAGCGCTAAGCATAACATTCATCTATTTTGATATTGGGCAAGATCACCCATTATCTTATTTGCTAAAATGAATGCCAAATTTATTTAAGATGAATATCCCCTGGATTTGCATTCACTCTAGAGATTAAAAAAACGGATCAATTTAATGGGAGAGCCTCAGCTTGCATTTGTTTATCCTCTGAAATATTACAGTCGTATTCATTTCCAATCTAATAAGCATTTAGAAATCTAATCAGATTGTCCCGCAAGTCTTGTGGATCAGTGAATGCATTTTTTCCCTTATCAGTAAACAGATGTGATAACGTACCAGACGCAGAAAAATTAGCGTCTACGTTTCCAGCTATTGTATTCTTTAAAATGAGGCCCATAGTTTCCCCACCAATCTGCATGACATTACCAACGACTTCATCGTCAGAAGCGTCACAAACCATATCAAGCCAAGAAGCAGCCTCTTCTAGATCAAGATTGAAGCAATCTTCTGATTGAAGAAGCCTGGTCATCGCGTTTACAACAGTTCCTCCTGATATAGATTGATCAGAATGGGCCACAAAATCTAAGCTGCCAAATACAAAAAGCGCCATTACTTGATTGAACATAATTTCAGTAAAACCTTTGTCTGAGGCAAGGTTCTTTGCAGAGGCCATCTTGTTGCCAATAGAGATCAACTTGTAAAAATTAAGTCCATCCTGAACAAGTTTAACCAGCACTACATCATCTTCAGAACTATCACTATCATCACTATTTTCAGCTTCATCAGGAATATCAATACAACCTAAAACACTTTCAAATCCTTTGAATTTAAAGAAACCCTTCATCTTGACACAGGTGACTGCTGAACTATCAGGGCAGCCAAAAACCAACCTCTGGCCAACTAACTCTCTCAATACTTGAGTGTGATGATCAAACAGATGTTTTTGCCCACATGCGCAATCAAAAGGAGTGCCCGCATATATGGATGTGTCCATCTGACAAGGCCTTCCTCCAAAGGTTTCCGCCAGAAACACTTCAAATCTTTCCGTTCTCATATAGCATTCCTTTTTAGGCAGGACGTTAGCAGCACAATCATCGCGGAATATGGCCTATTTATGGCTTTCTATCACAGAATGCATTAATATTATATTTTGTACTATTTTTACAGGTGCGCAGATATAATCTGTAAGGTGCTGATACACCTCAAAACAAACACCCTAGCGCTACATCCATTGATATGATTATATTCTACTTTAGCAATCAACTTTAATAAAATACGAATAAAACACATATTGTGTCGTCGCTGTAATGCAAATCATGACAAGCCTGCTATGGCAGAATTGAATGCAAGAAAAGATGATACGGCAAAAAATGTATTCATTTGCTTTTGTGGAACAGAGTTCAAAATAATAGGAAGATGAAAAATTGAAAAAATATGTTTGTCCACACTGCGACTACCATCACAACCAAGAAGAAATGAAGAACCTAGCTAAAACAGAAAAGCCCACTGATGGAATGATGATTATGACGTGCTCTTGTGGAGGTAAGTTTCAATGGGAAAAGATGCCAACATTTGAAGAATTTTCTGATCCAGACAAAACTCATATAATGATCAAAGCAGACTAGATATTTCCAAGAATCCACATCGTCAAGCTACTGTAAAGGGCTCAGACTACTTCAACCGCAGCCTTGAGCATTTCATCATTAACGTCAATATTGGGCCTTCTAACCTCCACAGGCCTTTAGCTTGTTTTGGGTGGATAGCAAAACAGAAGCGATTGCAGTGTCAGCAGAGCCAATTGGACGTTTTGTTTTTAAACATCTTGATGGCAATGTGCAGTGAACTTAGAAGTAGTGTTTAGCGCCTAGATAGAAAATACAGTGTTGCTGAAGGGCAGGCATGGCATCGTTTGGACGTGTTATTTTTAAACATCCAAACACATTACTGACAAATAGGAGCGGCTGATTTGGTGTTGAATTCTGACCAAACAAAGAAACGTTTGCGCGTTTTAATAGAGCGGCAGAAATCGGATTGCGCAGTTTCAAAACGTGATCTGCGTGCTGTGCTTACTAAAGAAGAATTTGAGGCCTATGAAGATAATTGGCAGTCACATAAAGAATTTGAAGAAGGTATGCGTAAAGCCCCTGACGGCTTGCTGGACTATTTGGCGTTGCTGAAGAGTGCTGACGCTTTAACTGGACGCGCAGAAAAAATGTATGCCAAGGGCAACTCAGCTAGATCTGTCGTTTTGTATCGTGAGGTGCAGGCCAAATATGAACGTGCCTATGAGAATTTGAGAGAAGCTCTGTCTACTGACTCTAGTTTGGCCATGTGGCTGGATAGAAATTTCAATTTTACATCTAACGAAATGCCAGATTTAACAGCAGAAGATGCGCCAAGATTGCGTTATGGGCGATCACTTAATAAGCAAGGTGGTAACTCTAAAAAGATGAAGATCAAGGACTTGAAGCTCACAACTTTGGAAGACAAGTTGGCAGATTTAATGAAAACGAAACATCAGGGAAAAGAAGAACAAGCTTCTATTGGAACCAAAAATATATTTGAAATCTTAAGTAGATCACGCGACGATTAAACAAGATGCCTCGCGCAGCATGGCCAATTAAATCACTTCAACCGCTGCCTTGAGCATTTCATCATTTACGTCAATATAACGCTGTGTCGTGCCTAGATGTTTATGACCCGCTAATGTCATAATGACTTTTGGTGAAATGCCATTATGGGCCATCTTGGTGATAAATGAACGTCTTCCACTATGACTGGACGCACCATCAATGCCAGCCCTTTTGTATCGCTCTCCAAATAACTGACAGAGGGTGTTGGGGGAAAAAGAAGTTCTCTTTTGAGTAGTTAGGAGTGGGGCGGTTGGTTTATTGGGAAATACACTGCTTGATTGATAAGTAGTCAATTCCTTCTTCAATTTCTTGCTGACAAATACCAAACGGGCATCATTGCCTTTAGTATATCCAGCTGGCAGTAATATTTGTTCACGAACTGAAGTGCAATTTTCATATATATCGCTGACTTTTAATTGGGCGATTTCTCCAACACGTAGCCCCGCCAAATACGACAGCATAATCGCAACACGATTACGAACTGGATGATTGCCAGCCTCAATTACAGCCAATAAACGCTTCATTTCCATTGAGTTAAGAACACGTGCCTGCTTCATCAAAATCTCACAAAATAGTTGATTAATACAGCTAATATTATGTTGTCTGATGAGGCCAGTCGCAACTGATGAAATAGAGCCTATCGTTTCAATGGCTTATAGTAGAACCTAAGAAAAATACAGTTTTGTTAGGTTCTGAAGCCCAACTAAATTACACTCTCTAAATTAGTATTGAAATTTATTGAGCACAACATGAAACAAAAACGAAACTCACTAACTGAGTATGAAGTAAGTATCATAAAAAACCTTTTAGAAAGGCCAGAAAAATATCAAAATCAGGAAATTTCTGGAATGATAAATCGCTATAGAGGCGACGCTTCAAAAGATATCAATGCTGGCAGAATATCAAACATCAAAAATGGTCAAATTAAGAAATATTTGGGCATAGGCTCTGCAGACAATGCAGCTACAGATGCTTTCCTAAGTACTTATAATTCTCATAAAATAATAATAACAGATGATGCTGCGCATATCAGTGAAACTACATTAGCAAAACTATTGCCATTGGCGAAAGACTCTACAACTCATTTGGACATAATTGAGACTGACCAAATTGAATGCAAGAAAGGTTTCAGCCTGCCAATCAAAACTATTGCAGCCTTTGCTAACAACAAAGGTGGTTATTTGGTTTTAGGAGTGGTGGATAAGACTTGGGAAATTGTAGGCATAAAAGAAGCCAAGATTAAGAGTTTTGACTTCAATCAGCTAAATCAGACTATCAGATCAAACTTAGGAATAGAAATTGAAGTTAAGCGAAAAGTGTTGGATTTTGTTGGTAAAAAAGTTGCTGTTTTCCATGTAGCACCAGCACATACAAAACCTGTAATTTTTGCAAAAGATGGAGACGATACGGCTGAAGGAAAAATTTATTACAGATATATTGGAGAAGACAGGCTTATCACAGCCAGTGACTTATCCAAAATTATTGAAGACCGTGTACGTAACTTATCTGAAACAGTTTTGAACAAGCATTTATCTAGAATTTTACAAATTGGCATTGAGAATGCGGCAATTATGGACATCTCTACTGGTGAAGTTGAGGGAAAGGCAGGTAGTTTTTACGTTGATGAAAAATTGCTGCCTGATTTAAAATTCATAAAGGAAGGGGAATTCGTTGAAAAAGCAGGGAAGCCAGCTTTACGATTAGTTGGCGAAGTCCAAAGCAATACTGCGCCACTACAATTTATTAAGGAGGAGGTTTTCAAAATCTATCCTTATTCTTACAAAGAATTGGAAACAGAGGTCAAAAAGAATAAACCATTAATTAAACAGTATGAGTTTAACAGGATCATTAAGGAAGAAGCTGTGAAATTGAATAAAGAGTACTCAGACTTTCTATTCACAAATAAATTGCATGCAGAAAACTATGCAAATTCTGGAAAGTTACCTAGTAGTGCTATTTCACGTTACAATGAAAAAGCACTAAAATTCATACTTTCAAAGCTCTAACAAGCACTTCACCTAAACACAATAGAAACTGCATATCCACATTTTGTAACTTGAGCGATAACGCTGTATTCAAATTTATGTGCGTAATGATTACCTTAACTGACCTTAAACGCCTTGCTTCATTTTAGACAGCAAAGTGTCTACGAATCTAAGGGCTATTCAGTTTGGGCGTAAATTATTTGAACATGAAAGCATGATGAATGACAAAAATGCGCTGAGTTGATGTTGAATACAGAATGGTCAAAAAAACGACGGAACAGATCATTGCCATTGATTATGTAGAAACACCGATATTCGCAGGTCAATTTTACTTAAAATTGTTTGCAAAAGTAATACATTAATTTTTCATATAAGGTAACTTCATGAAAAATATCATGTTTTAAAGTGTATAGTTAGCAAAACGTTAATCTCTATCGCTTCGGCGATATTGGAAAAATTAAAAGGGCTGCCTTCGGGTGGCCTTTTTTTTGTCGAATTTTCACTGGTATTGAGACATGTGAAAGAAGTGTCATGCGTTTTTGCTGGCCCGTCTACTTGACAGTCGCCATTATAGTTGTATATACAACTTAATACTAGACGCTCTAAAAAGCGAAGTAGGATCCAGCAAAGGTACATTCAGTGCCTTGCATGTGTTCCGGTATGGGGAAAGCCCTAATTGGCCCATCTAAAAAGGACAAATTGATGACAGTTTCTGATAACACCATTGTCGTAACTGGCAATACAAAGCCGGTAGTTAAAAAACAACGGGTACCATTAACTCTATTAGCGATCAGCTTATCTGCCAGATTGTTATCGATCGTAATGCCGTGGCTAGCAGCGCGTTGGCTGAAACATATTTTCATGACACCGCAAAAATATCACCAGCCAAAAAGGGAGCGGGAGTGGATGCAGGGTGCAGAAACCAATTTTTTTGCCTTTGCTGAAAATCAGTTTCTGCCGCTTTACAGTTGGGAGCCCAGTCGCCCTTCAGAGTCGGCTATGAAACAAGTTAAAATCCGATCGATCTTGCTCGTACATGGGCTTTCTGGTCGAGGCAGTCAGATGGGAATGTTTGTTCAGCCGTTACTTGATATGGGCTTTCGGGTAGTGACTTTCGATTCTCCTGCTCACGGTGAAGCCGATGGTACTCAAACGGCATTGCCAGAAGTTGCTGACGCACTTGAGAAAATAACGGACCATCTCGGACCGTTACATGGCATTATTGCCCATTCCAATGGTGCTGCTGCTACCACGTTGGCGCTGTCTCGCGGCATCAAAGCAAACTGTGTCGTCTATGTTTCCCCGCCGGAAGACTTAAGCGGTTACTTGCACCGCCTTGCAATGATGATCGGCTTTAGCAAGGTTGTGACCCGGCGCACTCAACATAAGCTGGAGGCAGTTTCAGGGATGAACTTTGAGGCAGCAAGAGGCACCTCTCTCGCGCCTCATATGAAAATGCCTGCTCTTATTATCCACGATAATAAAGACCGGATGGTGCCCTATGACGAAGGGCGCAGGTTGGCTGAGGCTTGGCCAGAAGCGGAGCTCTGTACGACAAGTGGCCTCGGTCATTCCCGGATTTTACGCGATCCCGAGGTTGTTCGACGCGCGACCCAGTTTCTAACGCAAACAATCTAAAATTCTAAAACTATTTTCAGGAGATATCAGTATGAGTAAAGTTAGCGGAAAAATTGCCTTCGTCACAGGCGCAAATCGAGGTATTGGCCGGGCTTTCGTCGAAGAATTATTGAAGGCGGGCGCGAAGAAAGTTTACGCAGCAGTACGGAATACAAACACTATAGTTGATTTGATTGCCAGCAGCGATGACAGGGTTGTTTCCGTCCAATTGGATGTCACTAAACCTGAAATGATCGAAAGAGCCGTTGCGGCATGCGCTGATGTGGATATTCTGATCAATAATGCCGGCGTCGCCATGTTCAAAGGTTTAATCGCTGCAGAGGATCCAATGGCATCCCGCTATGAGATGGAAGTCAATTATTTCGGGACACTGAACATGACACGCGCCTTCGCCCCAATTCTTGCCGCCAATGGAGGAGGTGCAATCGTCAATATGTCGTCCATTATCGGTCATGTGAATTTTCCAATACTCGGATCTTATTGCGCCGCAAAAGCCGCCGTTCATTCTTTAACTCAAGGTGTGCGTGCTGAATTGGCGGCCAATGGAACTCATGTCGTTGGTGTCTACCCTGGTCCTGTAGAAACGGATATGGGGGCACATTTCCCTATGGATCGAGCAGATCCTGACTCTGTGGCCAGAACCGTATTGGAAGGTCTCGAAAACGGGGAGGAGGAAATCTATCCTGATGCGACAGCAAAAGAGCTACATGCGGGGCTGCTTGGCGATCCAAAAGCGGTTGAAAAACGTGCAAGCCAGATGTTGCCACGCTAAGAAACGATATACTTCTATCACTTTACAAAGAAACTTCGAGGCGAAGAAATACGTCGCCTCGAAATCGCTTCTTTGTAATTATTCAGAAGGAACCGTTGGCATTTTAATACCGGCAATTTCCTGCATCATACGGATCACCTGAGTGCTGTAACCGGACTCGTTATCATACCAGACATAAAGCACCATGCGATCACCATCAACAATGGTTGCCTGTGAATCCACTACACCTGCGTGGGTGGAGCCCACCATGTCACTGGAAACCAGTTCTGTGGACGATGTGTAATCAATTTGATCTTGCATCGGAGAATACAGAGCTACATTTCGAAGGTATGTGTTGACCTCCTCAATGTTGGTTTCGCGTTTCAGATTGAGGTTCATGATCGCCATGGAAACGTTTGGTGTTGGAACTCGGACGGAATTACCTGTCAGTTTGTCCTTCATTTCTGGAAGGCATTTTGCAACGGCGCTGGCGGCACCTGTGCTGGTGAGCACCATGTTAAGCGGGGCGCTGCGGCCGCGACGGTCACCACTGTGGAAGTTATCGATCAAGTTTTGATCGTTAGTATAAGAATGGATGGTCTCTACGTGTCCGTTTTTAACCCCATACTCATCAATGATGGCTTTCAATACCGGCGTGATGGCATTAGTTGTGCAGGATGCTGCACTCAGGATGGTATCAGAAGCTTCAATGTCGCTATGGTTTACGCCATATACAATGTTCTTGATATCGCCTTTACCAGGGGCGGTAAGAAGCACTTTCGAAGCTCCCGGACATTTGATGTGTTGGCTCAGGCCTTCTTCATCGCGCCACATGCCCGTATTGTCCACAACCAGAGCATTGTTGATGCCATATTTTGTGTAATCCACCTCGGCAGGTGAGTTTGCGTAAATGACTTTGATATAAACACCATTTGCAATAATGGCGCTTTCTTCTTCATCCACTTGGATGGTGCCGTTAAAGGCGCCGTGGATTGAGTCGCGACGTAGCAGGCTCGCGCGTTTCTTCAAATCGCCGTCTTTGCCGCCACGAACTACAATGGCACGCAACCGCATCTTATTGCCGGAGCCAACACGATCGATCATCATGCGCGCTAGCAGGCGACCAATGCGGCCAAAGCCGTAAAGCACAATGTCTTGGGGCTCTTCGAGGATACTGCTCTTACCAGTGTTGATACTTTCCAGTTGATCATTCAGAAAAGCTTCGGCTGTACCGCCTTCTTGCATAAATTTGTGGCAAAATTTTCCCAGATCGACACGAGCCGGAGCCAAATTCATAGTGGTCATGGTTTGAACCAACTCGAGGCTTTTGCTGATATCAAGCTCTTCGCCAACCATCTGAAGGGCATAACGATGGGCTTTAATGATATCGATTGTGTTGTTGTTCAGAATACGGCGACCGAAGATCCTGATTGTAACACCGTTATCACGGTATAGCTGTCCAACCAGTGGAATCATCTGTTCGGCCGAACTTTGTTGTACTTTCCACTTGTCAAAGTGCTCGGCGCTTGAATTCATCATACTCAAATATCCTGTGATCTTTATAGCTTATGGCTAATAGCCACCTTGTTGGTGCTGGACCGATGCTACTGAAGTAGCCTGCCCTGTATGGCACGACCTAGGTGGCTTCTGAATTTGATCCAGAAAATAGCCAAACTTACACCATATGGAAACCCTAAATTTTCCTCCTTTAGAAACTAGTTGGATTAGAAGAATTTAGTTTAGAAACACAGGATGAAAAACACGAATATGAGGTCGCTCATTGATTTTTTCTGTTCTCGTATTTCTTTGAGTTGCCTCCGCTATAGATCCGTACTGAATAAAACGAAATGCGCATTCAATTCTGTGTTCAGTTTCGGTGGTACCGTAACAACTGTAACAAAAATTATATTAAACAGATGATTACAGGGTAGATAATATTCAATTATATAAGTAATATCCTGATATAAAAAGAACTTCTAAAGAGGCGTTAGTATGAGTAGTTTGCGTTGGGAAAAGAAAATTGCGTTTGTCATACTGGCTTTCGCGACATTAATAGTAGTAACTAAGCCTTTAGATGCTTCGGAATACAGAATTTCTACGATTGATACTGATCGGGCACGTTTACTTACCACGAAAGCAAAAGCCGCCTATGAGGCCATTGGCCAGGATGTGAGCTTTCATTTTCAACCATCCAAAAGAAGCCTGCTTGAAGTTAATTCTGGAAAGTATGATGCAGAGCTGGCACAAGTTCAGGGCGTAGAAGATTTATTTCCAAATTTGGAAATGGTTCCGGAACCTATATTCGAAGTGTCTGTTTCTGCAGTGGTTCGAAAATCTTCGGACATTACCTCAGTGTCTTGGGATGATCTCCAAACGCTCACATTCGCAACACCGTTTATAAAAAGGTTAGTAGAAAACCGAACAGGTGGCAACTCAGGTATCACGGTGCAGTCTCCAAGAGATATTGTTCATATGGTTTCCCATGAGCGTGTGGATGTGGGGATTATGCTCACGATCGATGCGATAGAGTATGCCGCACTGGATAATAAGGTAATTGTCGTGAGCAAGCTGGTGGAGAAAAGGCTGTTGTATCATTTCGTTCATCAAAAACACCGAGAGCTAATTCCCGCACTAACGAAAGCTCTCCGAGAAATAAACAAGAAAGGTCTAACCGCAGGAGTGGCGTTTTAGAGCAGGGTTATTGATACATGCTCTCAATAAAGGAGCCACAATCGGTGGCGCCTTCGTCACTAATTCGCAAATACATCCAATAATGAACCAAAAGAAGCATTCCAACCGCCACCAATACCCAAGCGGGCGTCTTCTGATCGTACCGCTGAGTGGATCAACTGTACATACGTCCCCTTACCTTTTGCTTTGAAATTGACTTCAACGCGGGAGTAGGGGGACGCATCACGTTCACCGTCTGCATGAGTGATTACATGACACCATGAATAAATCAATTGTTCGCCCGGTTTGATTTCTTGGTATTGCCCTTCAAATCCAATGGTTTTGGCATCGTCCTTGGATTTTATGAACTCCCATACTCCGCCCAGATGTAAGTCGATTTTTGCAGAATGCAGGGAGTTAGGTGCTGTTCCGAACCATTTGATAATTATATCCGGATCAGTCCACGCATTGAAAACACGTTCTGGACTTGCCGGAAAATATCCCTCAACCACAATAGGGTCGTTGCCGGGCTCACTTGTCATGAAGTTCATTATTTATCATCCTCAGTTGCGAGATAGAGCGCCAGATTGTCGAATTGTTGTGTCCAGAAGGCTTGGTAATCTGTAAGCCAGCTTGTCGCCTGCTTCATCGGTTCTGCATTCAGTCGGCAGTGACGTGTGCGCCCCCGTTTTTCAACGACCAGCAAACCTGCGTCACTTAAGATATTCACATGCTTGGATACAGCTGTTTGTGACATATGGAAAGGTTCGGCAAGCTCTGACAAACTAGTTTCCCCTTGCATTAACCTGCCCAATATGGCGCGCCGTGTTCCGTCGCAAAGCGCTGCAAAAGTTTCGTCAAGATTTTCCATCTGTATCGGTCTTTCCTATATGGCTCTATGTAACCCGGTTTCGAGAACGACATCGTTGAGCCGTACTTACTGAAAGGAAATTAACACTTAACCAAATGGTTGACAATATATTTAAACTGTTTTACTAAACCAATTGGTTCACTATAAAACCGCATTGTTTATAACAGGAGAAGAATATGTCAAAATTTGTATATATCTATCATGGGAATGAGAAACCAGAGAGTGCAGAAGCGGGTGCTGCTTTAATGGCACGTTGGGGAGCGTGGATGGAAAGTGTTGGGGCCGCGATGGTAAACCCGGGGGCACCAGTGGGAATGTCCAAAACACTAAGTTCCAATGGTGTAGCCGATAATGGCGGCTCAAACCCTATATCTGGATATTCAGTTGTAGAAGCTGATAGCTTCGACGCTGCAGTTGAGATTGCGAAGGGGTGCCCACATTTAGATATTGGTACAATTGAAGTTGCCGAAGAGATGTCAATGTAGTTTTAAGAATTTAAAAAGGCGCCAAGGTAGTTATTGGACCTTGGCGCCTTTTTTTTGATTAGTCGGACTTCTTATCCTGAGGTCCGGTTTTATCTAGATTACCCGGTGCAAACACACCGCCAAACGCACCCTTGCCAGGGCTTTGAGGGACTGCTTTCTTCCCGGTTTCCTTGTTCAGGTTGTCCGGTGCAAATACACCGCCAAATGCACCCTTATTTGGGCTTTGAGGAAGAGTTGAAGAGTTCGCAGGAGCTGTGCTTTGTGTTCCTTGCGTTGCCTTCTGTTGCTCCAGACGTTTACGTTTAATATCTTGAATGCGTAGATCCTGCAGGATGCGTTTTTGCTCCCGCACATCCAGAATACATTCTTTCGGGCTATAGACTTGAGAAAACCAGATAGTGGTGAAACCGCCAAGTGAAATCAGGACAAGTACAATTGCAGCCGGATTACCACGTAAGAATTTCGGTAGCTGAAAACTCCCAGTTACAGCACTTAGTGGTGCGCCGTTATTAAGAGCAAGTTGTTGCCGGCGACGATACACTTCATGAGCCAGTGCTCCGATCACGGTCAGGCATATGATAATAAATGCCAATGCCGAGATAGAAGGGTCGATACCGTAACGAACCTTTTGAGCAAGTTCGATCGTTAGAGTAGGGAACTTGCCAAACGTAAAGGTCGTTGTGTTGTAGTTCTCAAAGGATGCAAGAAATGCCAACACAGCAGCAGAAGCAATGGCAGGCTTCATGAAAGGCAGTAAGATTTTTCTAAACGCTTGAGCGTTTGAAGCGCCAAGATCTAGTGCTGCTTCGGTAAGGCCTGTATCAAATCGTTGAAGTCTCGCCACGAAAACGAGCATACAATAGGAAGCAATAAAGGTTGATTGCCCCAAGATGGTCAGGAAAATTCCGTTTTGAAAGAAGCTTCCGCTGCCAAAACCCAACATAACACTGACACGGTCCCAAAAAACCAAGGTTGAAATACCGAGCACAACACCCGGGATCAAGATCGGTGCAATCACAATCGTGTAGTAGGTAGCCCGCATTTTTGGCCAAATTTGGGTCAACATCAATGCACCGGCAAGGCCCATCACAACAGATAGGATAACCGTTCCAAAGCCGACAATCAGACTGTTTTTTAAGCCAGTAATGATACGCTCGTCCTGCGCCAAAACATCAAACCATTCAAAAGTCAGGCATTCCCACGGTGTTAATTTGGGGAAGCTTGGCGAGTTAAATGCTGTGACACTCATAACGAGGAGTGGGCCTAGCAAGTAGCCAAAGAAGACGACGAGATAGGCGACCAGGAAAAATTTGAGGAGGAAGTTTTCGGATTTCATTTCCCGATATCTCCCATTCTGACTTTAAATATTCGCATCATAGACAATACAATAATCACACATGTTACAAGTAGAACGATGGCAAAGGCTGCGCCTCGAGGCCAGTTTCCGCCTTGGTTGAACCATTGATAGATAATTTGCGTGAACCAAAGGCTCGATGGCCCACCCAGAATTTGAGGGGCGGCCAAGGCGCCAGCGGTCAGCATGAACACCATAGTACAGCCAGAGGAGATGCCCGGTTTCGCATACGGGATAACAACTCGCCAGTGAATACGAGTCCATGAGGCCCCCATATCACGTGCGGCTTCAATCTGATTGCGATCAAGGCTTTCAATCACGTTATAAATGGGGAAGATCATCAACAGGATATAGGCATAGCCAAGTCCCGCGTAGAGCGCCACATTAGCTCGGATGAAATCAACTGGATTGTCTATCAGGCCAAAAACTAGCAGCGTCTCATTGATCAAGCCACTGTCACCAAAAATAATTCTGAAAGCAAACGCCCGCAGGATTTCGTTGATCCAGTATGGAATAATCAGCAGTAATACTAGAATCCGAGTATATCCGCCGCCGCCTTTGGTTTGCGCAAGGTAGTAGGCGATGGGATAACAAATGACCAGATTGAGCAGCGTGACAAAGACAGCAGCCATCAAGGTACGTCCAAAAACGCCTAGATCAACGACATTGTATGAGGTGTCAGCCCCTGGCGCGCCCAAAATGAGATATTCATAATGTTCAAGGGTATATACATCTTTAGGCCCTCCCATTTCAGGGGGAGGCAAATGATGCCTGAACGAGAAATCAAGCATTGAGAGTTGAGGAAGGATGATGAGGACAACCACCCAGAAAACGACAGCGACTAGAAGGAAAGTTCCTAGCCCAATACCATTTTTTTCGAAATAATTTCTGAAGAAATTAGCTATGTTCATTATTCAGCCCTATTCGCTAGCGAGTTCGCCAGCCGGCAGAATAACGGCTTGGTCAGGGTTATATTCCAGTGTCAATTCATTAGAGTGTTTGGATTGACGCTCTTGTCCAACATTGACCAATGACATCTTAATTTCTTTGCCCTGTGCGCCTTCAAGGAACACGTTGTAAATTTGTCCTTCAAATTCTTCATGGAGGACTTTAGCTGTAAGTCTGTTTTGAGCAGCAGATGTGTCAGTTGCAATTTTACACGCCTCTGGACGCAAGAACATCATAGCTGGATCACCTATATTCAAGGATCCTTTAGCCGACGTTGCGATTCTTGCGACGAGATCACCTGATCTGTTTGTGTCAATGACTGCATGGTCGCCATTGATGGATTTTACTTTTCCGCGGAATACATTATTTTCACCAACAAATGAGGCAACAAACGGTGTCGCGGGGTCGTTGTAAATTGAGTGGCCGTCAGAGATCTGGTCAACAATACCGGCCCGCATCACCGCAACATTGTCAGACATAGTAAGCGCTTCACCCTGATCATGTGTAATGTAGATAAAAGTAATGCCAACGCGTTTTTGAATTTCACGTAGTTCGGTGCGCATATGCTGTCGCAGCTTCAAATCCAATGCAGATAACGGCTCGTCAAGCAGCAACACATCTGGTTCCGCACAGAGTGCGCGGGCGATGGCAACACGCTGTTTCTGACCGCCGGAAAGCTCTGAGGGGAGTTTATCTCCTTGGCCAGTTAAGGCGATCATTTCAAGAAGCTCATCGGCACGTTTACGGCGGGCTGCTTTACCAACACCTTGAACTTCAAGAGAAAAAGTAATGTTTTCCCAGACTTTCATAAGTGGGAACAATGCCAGATTTTGGAAGATCAGTGCGGTGGGGCGTTTGTTCGGTCCGAACCCCGCCATATCCTTACCGCCGATCATCACTCTACCTTCGCTGGGTTCCAGAAAACCTGAAACAGCGCGCAAGATTGTTGTTTTTCCGCACCCAGATGGGCCGAGGAAGGAGAAGAATTCGCCGCCCTTAATACTCACATTTGCTTCACGGACAGCGACAAAGTCACCAAACCGGATACAGACATCCTCTAAATCGACGCCAACACCCTTGCTCATAAACTTCTCCAGGACTTAAACACTAAGATTTTTGTTCGCCGCAAAATGAGGCGATTAAAGTTGATGTTTAGACATATCCCGGAGCACACGATTGTGCCCCGGGATATGAAAAACAATTCTAAAAGTTATGAGCTTTTGAATTTGTTCACATATTCTGTGCGGATTTCCGCGTACCAAGGCGCTTGTGGCGGCCATGGGTTCAGGTTTGTGAGCGAAGCTCCTGGATATGCATCAGAGAAGTTTTTCTTATATGCATCTCCAGCAAATCCATCAGCACCGCTTACAGGAGAATTGTAGCCGTGGCTGTCAATTGCTTTACCTGCGTTTTTAGCAGCATATGAGAATTTGATGAATTCATAGATTTGGTCAATGTTTTTAGCGCCAGTAGGCATCGCCATGCCATCAACCCAAGCCATGGATCCTTCTTTTGGTGCTTGATACATGATTGGCTCACCAGCTGATTTAAGAGCCATCGGTGGTCCATCCCAAGTTTGGCCAACAATAACACCCTCGTTCAGTAGGCCGTTTTTCTGTGTATCAGCGTCGTTCCAAAGAAGTTTCAGGTTTTTCTTACGAGCAATACACCAAGCTGTCACTTTTTCCCAAATTGGGCGCATAGTTGCTTCTGACTCGTATGCCTTCCACATGGAACCTGGATCCAACTCGCCAATTGTTTCCATGTAAAGACCAGCACACAACATCATTGAATGTGGACGGCCCATTGTTTTACCAGCGTTTTCTTCACTCCAAACATCGCCGTAACTTGGTGCGTCACCAGATGGTGCCCATTTATCTGTACGCCATGCGATACCTTCAGTACCCCAAATATGCGGCAGCCAATGAGAACCTTTGCCGTCAAAGTTCCAATCTTTATTACCGATGGCGGACATAGCAGGATTAACTTTATCGATGCCAACACGGTTCAGATCAAACGGCTGAAGCAGTTGAAGTGGACCCCACTCAAGACCTTGGTTGTTAGTTGGTGAAACAATATCGAAGCCTTCACCTTTGTTGGCTTTCATCTTGTTGATGATTTCTTCGTTAGAACCGATACCAGTATAATTAATCTTAATGCCGGTTTCTTTTTCAAAATCAGCAATAAATGGTTTTGGCAGGTAATCTGACCACATCAGAATATTGATTTCTCCGGAAGAAGACATCGCATTCTTGATATAGGCAGGACCGGCGAGAGCAAAAGCACCTACTGCTGTTGCTCCTTTAAGCATTGTACGACGGCTAAGTGACGTCGATTTTTGTGTTAATTTTGTCATTTGAGACTCCCAGTTAAAACAAATCCACAATCAGAAAAATTACATTCATTTGTTACACTGCTAATACAGTTTCTAACAAATTTCATTTGATTTTCATTTCTGACGAAAACGATAGCATCACTTCCTGTCCTGTAAAACATTTTTTAATGCTAAACGAGGTTAAATCAATATGAGTATTTCGTAGATCGAGTATGGGAGGCAATTTTATTTCAAAAATGCACACTTTGAAGGCACGGGTTACTGCTAGTTTGTTATGTGAACGTAAGAGAATTCTGCTCAGAGAATAGCACTTTTCCGGAGAATTTTTAGGAGTATAATTTTGAGTTATTAGTTGTAAGGCCGAAACTATTTTGACATTTGCTATTAGAAGAGCATTCTTTTGCACAGATTATAGCCAGCACAAAAAAAATTACTCCGAGGAGAGAAAAATGTCTCAAGGTAACGATCAACGCTTTGATTATATGAATCCCGACATTCCAGAGGGCTTGCCGCATTTTGAAATTCCGCTGGTTACAGCGACGGCTGAGAGCTTTGCAGGCTATGGAACGCTGGTTACTGACCATCAAAAGCATCCGGTTCCGATCACCCAGTGGCCGCACACTGGATGGCGCCCAGTAGATGCCGGTACCGGCGATGAAGGTGGTTATGTTGACGGGGTTTTTGATTTCTGGTGGGAAGGGGATGTTTTGTACGGCGAAAATCTAGCAGTGCAAGACAAGTATGTTCTGGGGTGGAGCACAAATCCCGAAGACGCCAAAACCGACAACCCTAACCCGGATCGTTCAAAGTTGCTTTTATGGCATGCGAACCATCATCCGGATGGCGGACAACTTTTCTATCCCTTGGACGGCCAGCCGTTTATTGCAGCGCTTGCCAAAACTGGCGATGATATGAAGCCTGACGACTGGGTTGCGTTTTATTGCGATGGAAGCTTTGGTATTTGTATTGACGCTGGAATTTGGCATGAAGCGATCACGCCGCTTGATAGCAAAGCACGCTTTTATGATAAGCAAGGTGCTGTTCATGCCCGTATTAGTGCGAATTTTCCAAAAGAATTCGGAGTTCTCATATCCGTCCCGTTAAGGATCCCTGAATAAAATTAGTTTAACTTGAAACTTTTATAGTTGGTTGAATTTCTTAACTTCGTTATGTTTTTTATTTTGAAAAGCGGCATGAAGGTTGTTGGGAATGAGCAAAGTTTTTACCCCGGGACAAAAATATGATCCTATTCCGTACCCTGATCGTCAGGACCTTTCTGTTGAGGAAATGATTAAGCGGAGTGCTGAGTTCTATGTGGCTATCCAAAAACGCCACTCCACGCGGGAATTTTCCGATACACCCGTTGCAAGAGAAGTGATTGAAAACTGTCTAAAAGCGGCCGGTACGGCACCTAGCGGTGCAAATCATCAACCTTGGCATTTTTGCGTGGTTAGGGATCCTGAGATAAAAGCAAAAATAAGAGTAGCTGCGGAAGAAGAAGAGCGTGCATTTTATGGAGGCCGAGCTGCGGAAGAGTGGTTGAATGCATTGGCGCCTCTTGGTACGGATACGGAAAAACCCTTCTTAGAAACAGCCCCATATCTAATTATTGTATTTGCAGAACGCTATGGAGTGCTCGAAGATGGTGAGACATTCAAAAATTACTATGTCAACGAGTCCACGGGAATCGCAACAGGGTTTTTAATCAATGCTCTACACAGTTCCGGGCTTTCTACCCTGACGCATACACCTAATCCGATGAAATTTCTAAACGAGGTGTGTGAGCGGCCAAGTAATGAAAAGGCTTTCCTGATTTTGGTTGTCGGTCACCCTGCAGAAGATGCGGTGATACCGAAAAAATCCCAAATTAAAAAAGAACTTAACGAGATGTCATCGTTTCTGTAACCGTTAAAATGGGAACTATTCATGTAAATTAAATAATATGGCTTCCCTGCCGAACACTTCTTTAACGATTAATAATTAATTTAAAATTCTCCTTATTGTTGCTTTAAGTCATATGATTAAAATCTTTTTGATTGTTTTGTCTCTCTATATTGGTGTAGTTGTTTTCGCCTAAATGCATATGGCTTTGGTGGTGAAAAATGGGGTTGGTCGAATTTTCTAATGTAGATTGGCAGGACAAAAAAGTTGCTGAATTTGCAACTTATTGGAATGGTTTGGGCCGTGAACAAGGACTTCCATACCAATCGGAATTTAACCCAGCAAAAGTACGTCATTTGTTGCCTGGTATTGCCATTTATGAATTGAAACCAAATGGTGACATCTTATGCCGTTTGATGGGCACCGGGCTTTCGGAACAGTTTGGCTGGGATTATACAGACCATAATTTTCTGGAGTTATGGGCTGAAGAGCATCATGATATTGTTCGCGAGAGCTTCAAAACGGCATTGAGTAAACCTTGTGGCATATTCAACAAGATGCATGGCATTTCTGAAACGGGCATTGTTATTAAAGCTAATTCGGTTGGTTTTCCCGCACTTGATGGTGATGGAAATGCAGTTCGGTTAGTGTTTTATTCTGCCACGGAAGAGCCGAATGTCGTTCGTGAGCCAAGAAGAGACAAGGTCATCAAAATAAAAACGCAAGGCCAGTGTTTTGTTGCATTGGACTAGTGTGGACGGGCCTATGTGGTAGTCTGATCTGGAATGTCGGCTAGGATTTTCTCAGTCTCTGTGAAGAGTCGGGCGGCATGAAAACCATCCAAGAGAGCGTGATGCGCCTGTACATTTACAGGCATTACCCATTGATCACCGCGCTGAGAGTATTTTCCCCAAGCAATTCTTGGAATACAGTCATCTGGCCCGCTTGTCGGGTGAGTAAGGCTTGTGAAGTGAACCCATGGTGCACAAGTCAGGTATGTCCAAATATTTGTGTCGGTATTTTCAGTAAGCTGCTTATGGGTTTTGGCCTTGGCAATGGCGGTCAGACATCTTGCATTGAAAATTTGCCAGTCCTTATGAAACTCAAGTTCACAAAATGTGAAGGCATCATCTGCGATCGGGACCGTAAAAGAAGGATTTGTTACATCCAGTTCAAACACCTTGTCGCCCGTAAACCGCGTTCGAAACTCCTGTATCGAATTGACGGCTCGCATAAGCGCATAAAGTGTGAAGTTAAAGAGAGGTATTCCCGTAGCCTTACCAGTGCTCATAAGTGCGGTTACATCAATATCTGCCGTCACACTGAAATGCGGATTTTGCGCCGCACGAAACAGTTTATATGTTTCGTGTCTATTCCAGCAGGAAAGATCAATTTCTTTCATTATTTGGCTCTCCAAGAACTCTGAGCATTACGACTGATTTAGATGCTCCCATATATCACGAATAGGAATGAGCGCGCCCAGTGACATGACGAAACCACCGGCTATTCTTGTAAGCCAGCGACTGTTCCCACTACCCCTGCCCAGTTGGGCCGTAATAGCCCCTGAAAACAATCCGACAGACCCCATGATCAGCAAAGCGTTTAATTGGAATAGAAAGCCGAAAATCACAAATTGTTCAGTGACAAACTCACTCGTTGTGTCAACAAATTGCGGTAGAAAAGCCAAAAAGAACAAGGCTACCTTTGGGTTTAGGATATTCATAAAGATGGTTTGACGAAATATATGTCCTAAAGGCGGTTGCGTATCATCGCGTCCAATAGTGACGGGCGGCGCATTAAAAATTTGCCATCCAATGTAAAGTAGATACGCGGCACCTGCATATTTCACAGCAGCAAAAAGCAGCGGCGAGCTTGCCAGAACAGCTGAGAGACCGAGTGCCGCAAGAATGATGTGAACAAAAATGCCGGTGACGAGCCCCAGTGCTGCAATAAGGCCAGCTTTCCAGCCTTGAGCAAGTCCCCGCATGGCAACATATATTATGTCGGGGCCGGGGGCGATGGTCAGCATGAAAGCAGATGTCATGAAAAGCAATATTGTGGACGTTTCAGGGAACATAAATGGCCTCTTGATAATTACGAGCGTAACGGTACCCATTCCTTGGAACGTGGACAAGGCACTTTTTGCGGCCCAAAACAAATGGGGCACGGACCAGCTATAAAGCTTTAACTTTTTTGTAGTTAAGTAGGGTTTTTGTAAGATTTGAATATCAGCGGTGGGCAAACATGAAATCAAGATCTCAAATTTCAGCTGGAAAAACCATATCTGCTGCGAAGCAACATTCCCGCCGCCAATTTCTTAAAGGGGCTGTGGTTGTCGGGTCCGCCGCAGTTTTGAGCCCTTGGATTGTAGAAGATGCGTTTTCCTCATCCGGTAATCTGAACCTTATGATTTGGCCTGACTATATCCCCGTTTCGCTCAAAGATGGATTTAGAAAGGCAACTGGAATAACGATCAAACAAACCTCAGTCGCCTCAAACGAAGAGATGCTCAAGAAGCTATCCGTGTCCAAAGGGGCAGGATATGATTTGATTTGCCCAACGAACGATCAAGGGGAGCACTGGAAGAATACAGATTTGCTCAGCGACTTTGATATGAACAGGATCGACACAGAAGCAGTTTTGCCTTCAATGCTCAAATTTTCAGAGAATTTTTCATGGGACGGTAAATCTCGCCATATTCCTTTTCTTTGGGGTGCGGAAGCTCTTGCCTATCGTGTTGATAAATTCACCACTGAGTATGACAAATTGTCCTTTGGTGATCTATGGCAGCCGGAAATGAGAAGCAAAATTATGGGCCGTCCGCAATCAATGTTGGCAGGTATTGGCCGATATCTTGAAGGTGCGGGTAAAATCCAATCCTTTGCGGAAGGGTACGAGAACGAAGAGAAAATGAGGAATGTATGGGATCAAATTACTCAATTTGCGATCGACCATAAGTCTTGGGTAAGGCGGTATTGGAATGATGCTGAGGATCAGATTAATGGTTTTATGCGCGATCGTGTGATTTTGGGCCAAGTGTGGGATGGTCCGTCCCAAAGAATGTTCAAAGAAGGCAAGCCTGTCAGGTTTTTAGCGCCGAAGGAAGGAGCGTTCACTTGGATGGATGGTCTTTCTATCCCCGTCGGCGCGCGCAATATAGACGCGATTTATGAGTTTATAAAATATACGAACTTACCAGAAAACGCAGGACTTGTGGCGAATGAAACTGGTTATAATTCGGTTGCTGTTGGCGCTATTGATCACCTAACTAGCGAAAACAAAAAAGCATTTATCTCTGCTTATCCTGAAGATGCGCTGGATCGCCTTTGGGCTTGGCCTGCAACACCCTCCTGGTATGCGAATTTGAGAGACGGATATCTAGATAAATTTATCAAAGCTTGAGCATGAGAAAAACTGGATTGCGGTAGCTGGACAGCATGATTAGTATGCGGAAAATCTATGTGTAAATGTCAGAGTATTGATGATGGAAATTGTTTATAGAGCCGCTAACAACAGTGACGCCGAAGGTCTTATAGATCTGGTTACTAAATGTTATGAAGATTACGAAGGTTGTATATTGGATGTGGATGCAGAAGAGCCTCAGCTTCGCTATATTGCCTCATTCTTTGCCGAGCAAAATGGTGAATTCTGGGTTGCTGAACTAAACGGCAAGATCATAGGCTCAATCGGATATACAAATACAACTGACGGCTTCGAGTTAAAGCATTTGTATGTAGATGCAGATATCCGCCGGCAAGGGTTGGCGACAAATCTGTGTGATTTAGTGGAAAGCTCCGCTTCGAAAATGAACATTGAAAATATTAAACTGTGGACCGACACTCGTTTTCATGAGGCACATCTCCTTTATGAAAAAAGAGGCTTTGCAGGGAAAACACTAACGCGTGTTCTGCACGATCTCAGCAATACGACAGAGTATTATTACGAGAAGGCTTTGCCAGTTTCGTAATTTGGTGTATGAAACGTCTCCCAAAGCGATGCTAGATATGTGGAACAGGATCAATGGATTATCCAATTAAGGAAGTGGACGATATAACAGCTGAAGCGCTTGGCATTCAATTGAATGCTGAAGGCGCCTTTGATGTTGTTATTAAAAAATATACCCACAGCCTGACTGAAGAAGAGCTGCTGACTGAAATGAAAGATCAGTTGGATGTTCGCGGTTCTGTTCGAGGCGCACTCTTGCGAAAAGCTCAAAAGGAAATTTTGTCTGGATTGAAACTCGGCCGACTCCGAATGGACGAAGAAACTGCTGAAGTTTTCGATCTAAATGTTTTGATTTGGTTTGCCGATAAAGTTTTAAAGGGCGAACATAAATCTTATCTGACAAAATAATACTTTGAGAGGTCTGCTTTCCCAAATAGGAAGGCAGTGATTAAAATGAGCAACAACATAAAAAAAATTAAGGCCGGTATTCTTGGTGCAAGCGGGTATACAGGAGCTGAAGCCATGCGGCTTCTCCTACGGCATCCAGGCGTTGAACTGACATTGCTAACCGCAGATCGGAAAGCGGGACAATCTGTCGAAGAAGTGTACCCGCATCTAGGCGGGTATGGATTGCCCGATATGATCTCCGTTAGTGATGCTGATTGGAGTACGGTTGATGTCGTATTCTGTGGTTTGCCTCATGGTACGACACAGGAAATTATCGCGACATTACCACAAACAGTGAAAGTCATTGATTTATCTGCAGATTTCAGGCTTAGAAACGCAGATACTTATGCCGAATGGTACGGGCATAAGCATATGGCCATGGGCCTGCAACAAGACGCAGTTTATGGCCTTACTGAATTTAACCGTGATGCTGTGAAGGCCGCTCGCCTCGTGGCGTGCCCCGGATGTTATCCGACGGCAACTCTACTTGCTTTGTTGCCGCTTGTTGCTGCCGGACTGATTGATCCTCTAGATCTCGTGATTGATGCGAAATCGGGGCTTACTGGCGCGGGACGGGGCCTCAAGCAAAACACATTGTTCAGTGAAGCCGGCGAGGGACTTAGCCCTTACAGTGTTTCCAAACATCGTCATGCACCAGAGATCGAACAGGAAGTTGCGAATTCTGCCGGAATGCTGGACACCGATATTCGAGTGAATTTTGTCCCGCATCTCGTTCCTATGAGTAGGGGTGAGTTGGTGACATGCCATGTAAAACTGAGCTCTGGTAAAACAGCTGCTGATCTTCGTTCTGAATTCGAGCGAGTTTTTGTGAATGAACCTTTTGTTCGGTTGTTAAAAGAAGGTGATCTGCCGCAAACGCAAATGGTTCGGGGATCAAACAACTGCGTTATAAATGTGTTCGAAGACAGAATTCCTGGCCGTGCGACAGTAATAGCTACAATTGACAATCTGGTGAAAGGATCCAGTGGTCAGGCCGTCCAGAATATGAACCTTATGTTCGGTTTTGACGAAACACTTGGTCTCGAACAGGTTGCGCTTTTCCCATAAAACAAAGAATAAAAGGGATATACTAATGACAAAGAACATTTTGACCTTTAAGGGCATGACACCTGATATTGCAGAAGATGTTTTTATAGCACCGTCTGCCGATGTGATTGGTGATGTGGTCATTGGTGCCCGTTCAAGCATTTGGTTTAACTGTGTTGTTCGCGGCGATGTGCATTCCATTCGAATTGGTAAGGGAAGCAACATTCAGGACGGCACAGTCATTCATGTCTCTGGTGGGACGCACTCAACGACTATTGGAGATGATGTTCTGGTTGGCCACAATTGCATCATACACGGCTGTACGCTAGAAGATGGCAGCTTCGTGGGTATGGGGACAGTAGTTCTCGATGGTGTTGTGGTTGAAAGCGGCGCTATGGTCGCCGCTGGTGCTCTGGTTACTCCAAACAAGCGCGTTCCCAAAGGTGAGCTTTGGGGAGGTTCTCCTGCCAAATTTCTTCGCAAGTTGAGCGAAGATGAGCAGAAGAACCTAACAAAAGGCTCCAAGCATTATGCGGAACTAGCGCAAATTTACAATGCAGGTTAGGCCGAGAATTATTCTTCGGTAGCACCTTTTTTAGCGACAACCTTCACGTAAGATCCCGGTGCATCTTCTATGGGTTTTAACTTACCTTTAGCCGGATCGCGGGCTGCAACTTTTGGACCAGATTTCTTGGAAAGCCATTTGTTCCAATGCGGCCACCACGAACCCGGATGTTCTTTTGCATCTTCAAACCAATCACCGGCTGTTTTATAATTCTTCTTCGATGAATTTACCCAATGTTGATATTTATTCGCATTGGGGTGATTGATGACGCCTGCAATATGCCCTGAACCTGACAACATGAATTCGGCCGGGCCGCTCATTAATTTTGTGGCCTTAAAAACGGATTCAAATGGGGATATATGGTCTTCCTTACTGGCCTGAACAAAAATTGGTATATTAATCTTCGACAAATCAATTGGTTGTCCACCAAGGGTCAATCCGCCAGGTTTTTGCAGTAGGTTTTTCTGATACATATTGCGCAGATAAAAGCTGTGCATCTCTGGCGGCATATTGGTCGTATCGCAATTCCAGAACAACAAATCAAACGGGAATGGATCTTTTCCCATGAGGTAGTTGTTAATCACAAAAGACCAGATTAAATCGTTAGAACGCAACATGTTAAAGGTCGTCGCCATATTGCGGCCTTCTAGAAAACCTGCAGTTTTCATCTTACGCTCAATCATCTGCACTTGTTCTTCATCTGTGAACAGCAATAGATCTCCTGCGTCTTCGAAATCTACTTGAGCCGCGAAGAAGGTGCAGGCTGTAATGCGTTCTTCCCCCATAGAGGCCATGTACGATAAAGTCGCAGACATCAACGTTCCGCCGATGCAATAACCGATAGCTGTGACTTCTTTTTCACCGGTCGTCTGCTCTATGGCGTCAAGGGCTGCCAAGATACCTTCAGACATATAGCTTTCAAACGTTTTTTCTATATGTCGTTCGTCAGGATTAACCCAAGAAATTATGAAAACTGTATATCCCTGATCAACACACCAGCTGATAAATGAATTCTCTTTCTTCAGATCCAGAATGTAGAATTTGTTTATCCACGGTGGTGTAATTAGAAGTGGCTTTTTATACACTTTGTCTGTGGTCGGCGTGTATTGAATAAGCTGCATCAGATCGTTTTGAAAGACGATTTTACCCGGTGTTGCTGCAATATCTTTGCCGACCTCAAAGGCATCGTCAGGCACCATACGAGGGCTTAGTTGGCCGTCGCCTGATTTTAGATCCTCCAACAGATGTTCAAGGCCAGTGACCAGGTTTTCACCTTTCGTCTCAAGCGTACGTTTCAAAACATCCGGATTGGTCCAAAAGAAGTTGGTGGGTGATAAGGCATCGGTAAATTGCTTTGTATAGAAATCTACTTTCCTGCGTGAGGTTTCATCCAATCCTTCAGCATCAGCGACCTGATCATTTATACTTTTAGCAGTCAGAAGGTAGGTTTGCTTGATGTAGTTGAAAATTTGATTCTTGTTCCACTCGTCAGAGCGAAAACGTTTGTCGCCTTTTTCCGGCCCAATTACGGGGATGCTCTGCTGATCACCGGCACTCGTTGCCATGTTTTGCCAGATGTTCATGTAACCTTGCCAAAGCGCTGCTTGTGCGTTTATGAGCTTCTCAGGGTCGGCCATCATTTTTGTGGTCAAATTCAAAAAGGCGCTACCAATATTCAGGGGATCCAGTTCGACATTTTTTGAGGAACTTTGCGACGCGTAAAACTCGTTTACCAAGTCCATGCTTTTCTGCGAGATCTTTGCCATGTTGTCTGCAAATTCTTGGGAACCCTCTGGAAGGGTTGGACTAAATACGCTTTCTTGTTTTTCTGACATTTGCGTCCCCATTGGTTCAATTGCTGTCAGCGTGTGGATATTCACACTTTATCAGATGCTGCTATTAGAGCAGAAAAAAAAGGTTTTTGACTGCATTTATTTATATATACATTGAAAATATTGCGGAATTGTTGCCGATATGCTTTAAGTTAGTGAGAAACATTTTAGGTGGGGATGCCAATTGGGGGAAGAAGCCTGATTGTGCTAAGAACCCGCAAATTGATGCAGGTACGGGCGACAATGATGGCGACACTTCAAAATTCCAAACTCTTCGGTTCTACTGAGTTGAAGAAGGGCGCATCCAAATTGGTGATGGGCGCACTTCTTTTAACCGTAGCTGGTTGTTCCACTCCGGATTGGGTTAATCCAATGAACTGGTTTGATGATGAAGAAGCCGGAAAACCAATTGAAACCACCGGTGCGAATGAAGAATACCCTAAGCTGGGCCAAGTTCCTGATGTCGCGGGCCAAACAGTTTCTATCGAAGAAGCCTCCTCAATTCAAGAAGGGTTGAAGGCGGATCGCCAGAACGCGCAATATACCGATGACAATCTTCGCGCAGCGACGACACCACAATCAATGGAGGCTCCAAAACCACCTGTTGTGGCGGCCGCCACTGGACCTGCGATTACGCCATCTCCTACTCAGCCGGTGGCTAGCACGCAGCTTGCTCAGCCGGGACAAGCCGTATCGCAGTTCCCAACAGCGACACAAACGTCAGGTGGTTTGAAGCTTATGCCGAACGCCGCGCCGGTAACGACGCCGCAACAAGCGTATGCAACGCAAGTGCCCGGTGGATCAACTATCGTTATTAGTGGTACCGGGGTCAGCGATGTGTATCAGCAGCAATTGGCTGCATCGGCGGCAACGACAACGACTCTTCCCGCAAATATGCAGTTCCAGTCTCTTAATGTGCGACCATTGGGGCTTTCGGCAGTAGCGGTGTCACAAGTTGTTCGAGATACCTATAATCAACCAGTATCACTTGGATATGGTGCCGCAACTGGTCAGCAGTCTACAGGTGGATTTTCTGCATCAGGAACACCAGCAGCAGTTATTCACTTTGACACGGGCTCCGCGCGTTTGGGTGCAGCAGATGTATCTAAGCTTAAGCAAATTGCTCAAGCGCAGAGACAATCCGGCGCCATGGTTAAAGTGGTCGGTCATGCCTCTAGCCGCACACGGCAATTACCTGTCGATCGGCACAAACTTGTAAATTTACGGGTCTCTCAGGAACGCTCTGGTGTTGTTGTGAACCGATTGATCAAGCTTGGTGTTGCACCAAGTAATATTATGGTGGAAGCGTTAAGTGACAGTATCCCTGTAACGCGTGAATCGATGCCGAGTGATGAAGCTAAAAACCGCCGGACTGAAATCTTCCTCGTAAAGTAAGCAAACATCGTTTAAACACTGCTTAATTCGCCGCGCGCCTAAAATTTCTGGATGAGATTTTGACGCGTTGGCATCTACACACCCTTAGATATAGAGAAAAGGCCAATGAACTCCGATTTTCATCGCATTAAGCGACTGCCCCCGTACGTATTTGAAGAAGTTAATCGTATGAAAGCAGCAGCCCGAGCGGCCGGAGAGGACATCATTGACCTTGGGATGGGCAACCCTGACAGCCCGACACCTCAGCATATTGTCGATAAGCTGGTGGAGACTGTTCAGGATGGCCGGACGCATCGTTATTCTACAAGTCGTGGTATCCCCGGATTACGCCGTGCCAACGCAGCATATTACAAACGCCGCTTTGACGTAGATATTGATCCGGATACCGAAACTATTGCAACGCTAGGCTCAAAAGAAGGGCTAGCGAACCTTGCCATGGCCATCACGACGCCGGGTGACGTGATCTTGTCTCCAAACCCAAGCTATCCGATCCATCCATACGGATTTATCATCGCGGGTGCAGTTGTTCGGCATTTTGAAGTTGGCCCTCATATTGATTTTTTTGAGGCGCTGGAACGTGGGATGCGGCATTGTTTTCCAACACCAGTTTGTCTGATCTTGAATTTTCCGTCTAATCCGACGGCGATGACAGTTGATCTGGAATTCTATCGTAAAGTTGTCGATTACGCCAAGAAGCACAATATGTATATCTTGTCTGATCTGGCCTATGCTGAGATATATTTCGGCGATGAAAAACCACCTTCAATTCTTCAGGTGGAAGGTGCGAAAGATATAGCTGTTGAATTTACGTCTTTGTCTAAAACCTATTCAATGCCTGGCTGGCGTATGGGTTTTGCAACCGGCAACAAAGAACTTATCGGGGCGCTAACCAGAATTAAATCCTATTTGGATTATGGCGCATTTACTCCTATTCAAGTTGCGGCGACCGCTGCATTGAATGGCCCTCAGGATTGTGTGCAAGAGGCACGTGATTTGTACCGGGCTCGGCGGGACGTTATGATTGATGGCTTAGCGGCTGCAGGTTGGGAAATACCGCTTCCGGACGCAACTATGTTCGCGTGGGCACCGATACCGGAACCTTTTACTGCGTTGGGAAGTCTTGAGTTCTCAAAACTCTTGTTGCAAGAAGCGCAAGTTGCGGTTGCACCCGGGCTCGGCTTTGGAGAGCACGGGGACAAGTTTGTACGTATTGCTATGGTGGAGAACGAACAACGTATTCGTCAGGCAATAAGAAACATAAAGAAATTTTTGTCAGAGTCTGATAAGCATCTGACTGCCTATCACGCAAAGAATAGCGGTAAATGATATGAAAATTGGTGTTGCAGGAATTGGAACTGTTGGTGTTGGGGTTATCAAAATCCTCCAGAGCCATGCAGAATTGTTAAAAGACCGTTGCGGTCAGGAACTGGAAGTGGTTGCTGTCTCTGGGCGTGATCAAACGAAAGATCGCGGCGTTTCACTAGATGGGATGACGTGGTACACCAATGCCGTTGACATGGTCAGCGATCCAAATGTCGAGATGATATTGGAACTGATCGGTGGCAGTGAAGGCGTGGCAAAGGATCTTTGTGTCGCCGCTCTTAAAGCTGGCAAGCCTGTTGTAACCGCGAATAAGGCTTTGATTGCGGTCCATGGAACAGAGCTTGCGACACTCGCAGAAAAAAATGACGCGCCGCTTAATTACGAAGCCGCGGTTGCGGGTGGGATTCCCATCGTAAAGGCAATGCGCGAGGGTTTGAGCGGTAACGCAATCTCCCGGGTCTATGGCATTCTGAACGGAACCTGTAACTACATTCTAACTGAAATGGAAGAAACAGGTGGCGATTTTGATGCAATCCTTAGTGATGCGCAAGCCCTTGGATATGCAGAAGCAGACCCAAGCTTTGATGTGGACGGCGTTGATGCAGCGCATAAGCTGGCAATATTGACCAGTATAGCATTTGGGACCCCAGTGGATTTTGATAATGTTTATATCGAAGGTATTCGCGAAGTCTCTGCGCTGGATATTGCCTTTGCAAAAGAGTTTGGATATCGAATTCGTTTGCTTGGTGTGGCTCGGAAAAATAACGGTGGAATTGAGCAAAGGGTTCACCCTTGCATGGTTCGAAAAGATACCGCAATCGCCAACGTATCGGGCGTGTTTAACGCGGTTGTAGCTGAGGGTGATTTTGTCGATAGCACTGTCTATGAAGGACGCGGCGCAGGTGAGGGGCCAACCGCCTCTGCGGTTGTCGCAGATATAGTCGATGTTGCTGCTGGCCGTATTTCACCAACATTTGGTATTCCTGTTGGGCGCTTAAAAGCAATTCCGACAATGCCCGTAGAAAGTCATGTTGGCTGCTATTATGTTCGACTGACCGTATTGGATTTACCTGGTGTGATCGCCGATATCTCTGCCACATTCAGGGATGAAGAAATCTCGATTGAGAGTTTGTTGCAGCATGGACGCGCGCCGGAAGAGGAAGTGTCTGTTGTACTGACAACGCACGAAGTGAAAGAAGACGCACTTTTGAGAGCGCTGTCTAAAATTGAAAAATTTGATCATAGCCTGGCGAAGCCACGCATGATCCGAATAGCTAAACTTTGATAACATGGGGCTCAAGCAAATACTTGGCCCCATTTTTGGATGAAATGAAATGTCTGAAATTGCTAAACTTGATAGAAAATTAACTCTGGAAATCGTTCGTGTGACGGAAGCAGCTGCTCGTGCAGCTTGTCATTTGGTTGGCCTTGGCGATGAAAAAGCTGCCGACCAAGCTGCCGTTGACGCGATGCGTACCGCACTCAATAAACTTGATATCGACGGCACAATTGTGATCGGTGAAGGTGAACGCGATGAAGCGCCAATGCTATATATTGGTGAGAAAGTTGGTAGCGGCAAAGGTCCGAAAATCGATATCGCATTGGACCCACTTGAAGGTACAACATTAACAGCTAAAGGCGGCCCAAATGCGCTCGCTGTTATTGCATTTGCTGAATCAGGTAACTTTTTGCATGCCCCTGATACATATATGGAAAAAATTGCTGTTGGCAGTGGTTTTCCTGAAGGTATCATCGATATAGACAAATCTGCTGGCGATAACATGCGCGCTATTGCAGAAGCTAAAGGTGTGCCGGTTAGTCAAACAATGGCATGTGTTCTCGATCGCCCTCGTCACGCTGAAATTATTAAATCTATCCGTGAAACCGGAGCCCGCATCACACTAATTTCAGATGGTGATGTTGCTGGAGTTATGGCAACTTCAAACCCAGATAGCGGCATTGACATGTATGTGGGTACTGGCGGTGCCCCTGAAGGTGTTCTCGCAGCAGCAGCACTTCGTTGCATTGGCGGTCAAATGCAAGGCCGTCTGGTATTCCGTAACGACGATGAGAAAGCGCGCGGCATCAAATGGGGTGTTAAAGACTTTAATCAGGTTTACAATCTGGAAGAACTTGCCTCAGGCAGCGTGATTTTTGCAGCGTCAGGTGTAACTGATGGCTCTATGCTAAAAGGTGTTCGACAGGTTGGTGATCGGGTTCATACCGAAACACTTGTCATGCGCTCCCACACTGGCACAGTTCGCTACATCCGTGGTAATCACCGCGCATAACGTAATAGGAAATACCAAATGAGTGAGCAAGAAATACCAGCTTTTTTGGGTGTTGAAAGCTCACTCAAAAGCAAAAAATGGCGCTTGCGGTCAAATGATGACCGCTTGAGCCTCACACTAGCCCAACGACTTGGTGTTCCGGAAATTGTCGGGCGCGTTCTAGCCGGCCGAGATATTCCGCCGGATGAGGCCGAAAGATACCTGCAACCAACCATGCGGGATCTTCTGCCCGATCCCTCCACATTCAAAGACATGGACAAAGGTGCATCACGTATCGTTGATGCCATAAATAGTGGCGAAAAAATCGCTGTTTTTGGTGATTATGATGTAGATGGTGCAACCTCTTCAGGGCTCCTGAAACGTTTCTTTGATCTGATCGGTATTCCGCTTGTTATTTATATTCCTGATCGGTTGAAAGAAGGCTATGGCCCGAATAGCCCCGCGTTTGATCACTTGAAGGCGCAGGGGATTGACCTTGTTATAACAGTAGATTGCGGGATCGTTTCTTTCGATGTTTTGTCTCACGCCAAATCCATCGGACTCGATATTATAGTAGTAGATCATCATCAAGCTGAAACACGCTTGCCAGAAGCGGTGGCGGTAATTAACCCGAAACGCCATGACGAAAGTCAGGAATACGAGTATCTGGCAGCAGTTGGTGTGAGCTTTTTGTTATTGGTTGCAGTCAATAGATTGCTACGCGTAAATAAATGGTATGGCGATAAAGCGCCTCCTAACCTTATGCAGTTGCTGGATCTGGTGGCACTTGGCACAGTTTGCGATGTAGTGCCCCTTAAAGGACTAAACCGTGCCTTTGTAGCTCAGGGTTTGAAGGTAATGGCTCAGCGCCGAAATCCGGGCCTTGTGGCACTTGGAGACGTATCAGGGTTGGATGAGGCACCTGGTACCTATCATTTGGGTTATATCCTCGGCCCTCGGGTAAATGCGGGCGGTCGAGTTGGCAAGCCTGAATATGGTGCGCGGCTTCTTTCCAGTACTAATCCGGACGAATGCAGTAAACTCGCACAGTTCCTGGATGAAAATAACCACGAGCGCAAAGAAATTGAGGCTCAAGTAACAGAAGAGGCCATGCTGAAGGCTGAAAAAATTTGCCTCAGCGACCCTGCGGTTCTTGTCGTTGCCGGGGAAGGATGGCATCCGGGCGTTATTGGGATCGTTGCTAGTCGTTTGAAAGAGACGTTTCAACGGCCTGCAGTCGTCGTAGCGCTCGATGGGGAGCAAGGGAAGGGATCAGGTCGTTCTGTGACCGGAGTGAACCTTGGCGCAGCCATTGGTGCTGCCAGACATAAAGAACTTATCATTGCTGGTGGTGGGCACGCTATGGCGGCAGGCCTCACCATTGATAAAAGTAAATTGGAAGAATTTACAGAATTTCTAAACGACAGGCTGAGAAGTGACGTTAAAGATGCTATCCGAACCGCCAGTCTCGGGTTGGATGGTGCACTTAGTGTCGAAGGGGCAACAGTTGATCTTATAGATCAACTGGATATGGCTGGACCCTATGGTGCAGGAAATCCAGAACCCCGATTTGTGATAAGTAATGCCAGAATTGTTAAAGCTTCAATAGTTGGTGAAAATCATGTGCGCGTGATTTTGACAGGTGCTGGGAATCGTGGTCGGTTAACCGGAATTAGCTTCAAAAGTCTGGAGACGCCATTAGGCGACAGCTTGATATCTCATCAAGGTGCGTCGTTTCATATCGCAGGTCACCTCAGAAAGAACACATGGAAGGGGCAAACCTCCTCGCAAATCCTCATTGACGATGCTTTCAGAATAAACTGATAAGAAAGGGAAACTGCGGTCCTCAGGGGCATTACAAAAAAAAAATTAAAAAGATCGAATTTTTTTCTTGCTAAGTAGGCAGAAGACCTTTAAATCCTGCCTCCAGCGACACAGTGTGTCCCCTTCGTCTAGTGGTTAGGACGCCAGATTTTCATTCTGGAAACAGGAGTTCAATTCTCCTAGGGGATGCCATCTCGCCGCTCTTTCGGTACAGATCGAAAACCAGATAAATCTGGAGAGATCCCGAAACAATAATCTCCAATATAAATATTATATAGCGATTTGGTTAATAGCCGGTTTTCGGTTTTAAGTCGCAGGTTTCCGATTATGATGAAGCCTATGTTCCTGCAATCTGGAGAAGAGTCCGATATGATCACATGTTATCTGAAATATGTACTTGATCCTCAAAAAATTGATGAGTTCGAAAACTACAGCAAAATGTGGATTCCGCTTGTGAAGAAATTTGGGGGAATACATCACGGCTATTTCCTACCCCATGAAGGCGCGAACAATATCGCCTATGCATTGTTTAGTTTTCCAAATCTTGCGGAATACGAAACATACAGAACTAACAGTGAGCAAGATGCTGAGTGTCAAACGGCCTTTGAATACGCAAATGACACACGATGTATCATAAGTTACGAACGATCGTTTATGCGTCCTGTATTGGAGTGAAGTGCAACTCGATGCTGGATATCAGTGTAAGAATTAGTATTTTATGTATACTTTAGAGAATATACTGGGTGAGGCAATCTGGATTGATAGCGACGTTGGCAAAGAGACAAATGTTTATTTATATTTGCCGCGTTACTTAGACTGCGACACTTAAAACACTGAATTTACCCTGAACGGAGTAACTTTCATGGATTTACGGTTATGTTTCGAAAATAAATCAGGCGTTAAAATTGATGAAGCGTCTGTCTTTTGCCACTATGCAGAAAACTACCTATCGGGTTTTAATGTGGAGTGGGGGGGATCCGTCAGTATTCCGCATCATGACACCCGTACAGGTCCCATGGAGCCGCTATGGCAGTATATAATCCGAGATGCGAGTATGGCCTGCCGGGATTACTTGAAAGAATACTTGGAGCGCAATCCGATGGCGGGGTACTTCGTGCATATTTATGAGCACAAAGTCGGTGTGGCTGAAAAAAAGATTTACTAAACCTGCTGTTTAAAACTTGGTTTATTGAGGATCAAACTTTGTATCTTCAATAATGGCATTTTTCATTACGGCGCCCGTTAGATCAGCTCCTAGAAAGTTGGCATCAATCAGGTTGGCTTCGGTCATGTCAGCATTTTTTAGGATCGCACCTCTAAAATCGGTTGCGGCAAGGTTTGCGGGCCATTTCTTGCCCATTGGTTCTCCTTTTGGGCCCTTTAAGTCCACAGCAGTTATCATAGCACCTGTGAGATTTGCTTTGGATAGGTTGGCTCGTGTCAGATTGATCCCTTCCATAACAGTGTTGGACATATTTACATTGAGTAATTTGCAGTGAGACATATCAGTCATCACCATCTGAGATCCTTGTAAATTAGTGTTGGAGAGGTCTGATCCACGCATATTTGCACCGCTTAGGGCACAGTTACTTAGATCCATATTCGAAAGGTCCATGTCCTGTAAGTCTGCTCTTTCCCCTGATCCCCCGTTTGAAGCAACCCATTTGAAATGAAGCTCCAAAATAGCCTTGAGATTGGGTGAGATAGGTGTCGCCGTAGGCGCCACTGCTTCGACCTTTTTGATTTTTTGATCTTCTTCTAGTTCAACGCCATCGAGATTAGCTCCGCGCAAGATTGCTGAGGAAAGTTCGCAGCCTTCAACATTTGCGCCTGACAAATTGGAATCAGATAGATCAGCACCTTTGAGGTTTGAATTCGCTAGATTGCAGTTGGACATATCTGCACCCAACAGCGACGCATTCTCAAGGTGAGACCCGGATAGATCAGCTCCACCAAGCTGAGAATATGCGAGATTGGCATTGGTGAGCTGGGCTCCTGATAGATTGGCGCCTGTCAGGTTCGCTTTTTCTGCAATAACATCTTCCATATCTGAATCAGAAAGATTTGAAGATCCGAAAGTAACAGTTTTACCGCCCGCAAGGATCATTGAGCCGCCTCTGAAATCGGCCTCTTGTAGATTTGCACCGTTAAGCCGTGCCCCCCGGAGTTCGGCCCCACGTAAATCGGCGCGAATTAAAAGCGCGTTTGTAAGGTCAGCTTTTGTAAAATCCACAGCAAATAGATCTGCAGAAATTAGGTTGGCGCCGCGAAGAATAGCGCGCGACAAGCGACAACCCGAAAAAACCGATTTTTGAAGTTTTGCGCCTTCGAGATTTGCACCAGACAAGTCCACCTGTTTGAAAACAGCTTGCTTGCCCTCTTTTGGGTTGCGCAGCCACTTTTTGTGTTGCTCCAGCATAATTACTATTTCTTGAGGAGTAAGCGAAGTCATTAGCGAACCTTTGTGCAACCTGTGACAAAAAACTTTATCATGGTTGTTCTGATATTCCGATTAATTTTACTATAATTTCTGTAATAAGCATGCAAGGTTAATAGTTCGTGTCTTCGAAGGTAAGAACGCATAAAACATATGCATTTTGGGCAAGAAAAATGGAAATTACTCAGGAACAAGTGGATGCTTTATTGCATTGGATCGAAAACCGGAAGGCTGCTTACTTGCAAAAAGGGCTCGCTCTTGCTGCCAAGTCAGGGGTGGAACAACTGTCAAGTTTTGCTGACGCAGCAGAATTATCTGAGGAAGATACAAATAAGTCGCTAGCTGAATTACGGGCTGAAATGCTGCTTGCAGAGGAATTCTATAAAGACGCCCGACAAATGTTATATGCCGGGCGACAAGGTGGTTAAATATTGCTCTGCGATTGCTTTTCTTGCCGAACTCTCAAGAATAAGGAAAGCATGTATATTAAGAAAAATAAACCGAAATAATATTCCTGTGGTTCGCTAAATCGAATATCAAATGGGGGCGCGAAATCTAAGTGAAATGACTGCCTTCCTCGCTCGATGTTTTTAACGATAAGACAAATTACAGCAGTTGGAAAACAGACATATGTAGGCCAAATCCAATACCAAATATTACTACTGCTGGCAGTCAATTTTCTACTCTTGATCCAGAGCCAAGCGGGCACAATTATGCCACCAATCATCGTCCAAAATTCAACAAGTACTTTCGGTTTTTGATCGAACCAGTGATTTGTATTGTGGATATTGGTTTCACCGCGTGGGTGATCTGCAAAAATTCCCTCGTTTGACCAACCAAACCAGTGTTGTCCCCAGCTGGCTTCCTCTCCCATGAAATAGAAACACCCGATAGTATTCAGGAGTATCCAGCCGAGTAGTAAAGGGTTGTTCAGGCTGCGCGCCATTATGAACGCACTAAGAGCAAACAGGAATGCGGGCAGGAGTAGAAGTACTGTTGCGTTTTCAACAATCCCGAGTTCACCCTCCATGTAGGAATAATAAAAGTCGGGATTACTGACACGCAAGATTAAGCTGGCAGCAATCATTACAGGTGGAAAATAAAGCCAAAGGAAGATCGGAGGGTTTTTCGTAGCATTGAATTCTCCCCCAATTCCAACAGAACTACTTACATTACTCATATTTCGGCCCCTCTTAATTAAGAATCTTTTATTCTTTTTTTGAGGAGTATACGTTTATTGCAAATTTGTTACAAAAGTTTCTGAGATTTTTTAGAAACAAATAGTTAGGCTATTTTATTTGCCTCTTCATTGCGCTTTAATTCAACAATTTCAGTAATTTGTTCAATGAAACGCTTTTCTTTCTCTTTGGAAATTTCAAATTTCACGCCAACGCCGTCTTTCATCTTGCGTACAACTTTGGCCGGAATCATACCAACATTTTCGATATTGACTGTGATATGCGTACTGTCCACCAATTGAACATCCATACAAATACCTGCACCACCTGCCGAGATGTTTAGGATACGTCCGGAAAATTCTTTATTGTCAGTTTTAACTAAAGTCGCTTTGGAAACCAGTATGCGCTTGTGTTCCCGTCTATTATCTGAATTTTCTGCACTCATGTCTGCCCCCGATTTCGTTTTGTTTCAAACGTTTAGATACCCATGCCGTGTAAAGCATGAGGGGACTTTCGCCTAAAATAGTTAAGAACCTGTTTGCAAAATATTTTTTTTAAAATTTATTGAAATTTGTCGAAAAGCACCTGTTAAGGAATTATTTAGAGAATAGGGGTAGGTTTTTTCTACGGGTTTTTTCTTACTGGGTAGGGAAAGGCCGAGGGGTTGAATATAGAGGGATAACGTGATGCATCAGGTCGAACTTGAAGCACTTGTCAGTGATTTGAAATCTGACTTCTCAAAAACACCTACTATGAGCAGGAAAACTGTTGCTGATCGGGCAAACATGGCTAATCTGGCTGCGTTGGATATGCTCGCAGAAACAGTTGCTGAAAAGAATTCCGATACCTTATTGGAAAAGGCTAGAAGCATGTCTAACCTTTCCAAAGAACTCGGTGAAATTACAGGTATTGTTGGAAAATTGGGTAAACGCTCCTAACTAACCGATTTGTCTCGCCAGAAGCCATGAAAACTGAATGGCGTGTGGTGCGTAAGCGAGAGTGTGGCAACAGGGCCATTTTCCAATGCGCAAGCCTCAAGTATTGCCAAAAAGCTTTTACCTGTTTTCCCATTCAAACCAACTGTCATTAACCAGCCTTTTCCTTCGTCGTTGACTGCTGTTGGGTCGGGAGCGAAGATAGGTTCGCCGACATGGCACATATCTCCAAAATCATAGCTGCTGACTGAACCTGTTTGAAAATCTGTTCGTGCTAGTGCTGAATGGAAAACGTTGTTTTCAATCCCCATAGAAGTATAGCCAAATTGATAGTCGCGGCTTACTCGTGACATGTTTATCGTTGGAAATTCGAACGCTTTTTCAGAAACGATACTTTCCTTTATTTTTTTTGCGGTTAAATCAATTTCGTAGCGACGCGCGAGTCCCTTTGAATTTGAAACGCCTAGTGATCCGTTCATAATTGCTTTAAACGCTGCATCTTCTCCCAAAAAGTGATCTGGTTCATCAAAGCCAACGAAATCGGCAATTATTGTATTTCCAACTTCGTAACTATTAAAACTGTGCCACATCCAAGCTGTTGGAGCTTCAATAACGATTGGCTCCTGTGTCCCGCTTTTGTGCATAATTACGAGAAGATTACCACGTTCGGGTTTCCAACTAAGGGATCCCACAAAACTGGACATACCTGTCAGTGTTGGGGCCAGCTTCAAGTCAGCTGGATGAAGGTTCAACATGACATAATTTTCGGTCTGAAAGAAATCATGCATGTAGGCTGATCTGGGAAGATTAAAGGAAAATTCGCTCTTTATGTCTCCGGTTTTACTTTGAATAATAAATTGGGCTTTCATAAAACGCCCAAATTCTGCCCCGAACAGGGTCCAATCCCCCGTTATGGGGTCAATCTTCGTATGGGCTTTATAATTCTTTAGATTTATCGTTCCGATCTCTTCGGTGCCGAGGGTATTAAGATTATCGCCATCGAGAACGTAAGGCGCGGATACTTCGTCAAACGCGTAGAGTTTGTCATTTCGATAAACCGGCGTTACTCCAGCCTGACTTTTGATTTTCGGAAGACCCAAATTCATTAAAAATCCACCAGGAGCCTGCGTTGCCCAGGTTTCATTGGTTAGTTTTCCGGATTTTTCTTCTTGAAGGAACTTTTCAGTTCTCACGAAGCGGTTTTTGTATTGGGCTTTGCCATCGGATATATAAAAGGCCTGTATCATGCCATCACCGTCAAGAAGACTTTGCTTACGACGTCCTCCACGATCAAACCGGCCGGGTCCATTGCGATAGAGAGCACCAGATAATCCTTCGGGAATTTTACCCTCTATCTCAGGTGCATAGTCATATTCTTCAGCCAAAGTTTGACCTAATGTCATGCGCCAATCTAATGCCGTATTTCCCGCTGTTTCCATCGCCATGGTTCTCTCCCTCTCCAGATGAATTGATTTAGTATATTTTAGAACAGTAACTTTACAGTGTTAAGATTGCAAATAAAACTTAACAATGTAAAGAACGTGCGGTACAGAATGTGGTTATGAACACAGCAAAACGTACATACCATCATGGCGATCTTCGAAACGCATTGCTAATGACGGCCCTCGATACACTTGTTACTGAGGGTCTAGATAAAGTAACTCTTCGAAATATTGCAAAAAAAACAGGTGTCAGTCAGGCCGCGCCTTACGCACATTTTAAAGATAAAAGCGCCTTGTTGGTGGAAGTTGCCGCTGTAGGCTTTTCCAAGCTCAAGTATGCCCTTTCATCCGAGTTGAAGGAGTGCGAAAGTACAGAAGAATATAGGTATGTTTTATCCAATATGGGAGTGGCTTACGTTGAATTTGCTATAGAAAATAAAGCGCTCTTTAGATTGATGTTTGGTGATGTCATCGCAGAATTTCCGAAAAGTGAATCATATTCGATTGAAGCTAATGCGGCATTCGGTTGCATGGAAGGGGCCGTCCAAAAAATATCAGGTGTGGATTTTGCTTCGGATTCTGCATGGTCAATTGTTCACGGATTGGCATCTCTTATTGTAGACAACCGTATTCAGGTAGAAGGTGACTTAAAGACCTATATCAGGGAAGTGACTAAATTCCTCGACATTTGATTGGATGAGGAACTAGGGCCCTAAGTGACCGACTGTAAGATGTTGAAAACAAACGGAAATGAGATCTGGCGTGTAAGGTTTTCGAATGTGTGTGCCTAGCATACAAGTGAATATCCTAGGAGTGAAATGTTTCTCGATCTACCTTATGGTGAAACGATTTAGCTTGTTTTAACCTTAGAGTAGGTGGTGTATCTGGCTTGAATGCCGCAGCCACTCAAACGAAATAACATGAAGGTCGATCGGCACTTACAATGTTGCGCCCTGCTGTCTTTATATTTTAAAGGTGGGAAAGTAGATCGGTTGCTTGAACCGCGCTCAGTGCTCCTGTACAAATTCTCCAATGAACCAAATACAGCCACTGCATAAAACCAATGAATTTCTGTTCCTACGCCACGGTCAAACTGACTGGAATCTGGATGGTCTGCTGCAAGGACGCTCTGATCGTCCCTTGAACGCGAGCGGGTTGGCGCAAGCCCATGCCGCAGCCACTCAGTTAGCCAGTGAAGGCGTCGATTTGATTGTCACCAGCCCGTTAAAACGGGCCTATCAAACGGCTCAGGTGGTTTCAGAAAAACTACGCATCCCCGTTCAAACTGACCTCAATCTGATAGAGCGCAATTTCGGCAGCCTTGAAGGCCGCCTAGTCAGTGACATTGTCCCCGAAGGCAGCACCGGCCTCGACATTGCGTCCAGCACATCCTTGCCCGATGATGCCGAAGAGTGGGATCAAGTTTGTTCCCGCGTCTTGAAGACGACTAATCAATGGTTATCCGAATTTCCCGCTCAAAAAATCCTAATCGTCAGTCATTACGGCGTCATGAGCGCACTTTGCGATCAACTCTTCGGCGCACCAAAACCCGCCAAGAATGCAACACCATATCGGTTTACGTTACGTGACATGATTTGGAAAATGGCGGAAGTCTAGGTTCTCCGATAAGTTGCGGAAATCTTATTGATTGGCTCTTTTTTTCTTATTTCGTTTAGCCGCTAGCAAGTACCCCTAACGGTGCTTACTCGGGTGTAGCCATAGATCATTAAAGGCCTCTTTGTGTATCGTTAGACTCTAGAGGTTAAGAGTCTAACGTCTCGAGGCAGCGTTAACAACCCAAATAGTACATTTTGTGTGTCTCATTGAACTGTCTCGCGTGGGTTGGGCTAATGGGCAGGTTGATCATTAATTGGCTAACTGAGAAAAACTAGAAAGCCTCCAGAGACGATGGCGAAAAACCAAAATACTAGTGGCAAGAAATCCCACAGCAATTGATCGTGGCGATCTCTGAAAAATATAAAAGCTGCAAAAAGAGCAACCGCGACTAGTCCACCTAACGCCGCTAGCGGGTGCACACCTCCACCCAATTTCTGATCCCAATATCCAGTGTTGGCAGTCGTTGCCGAAAACAAGCATAAGCAAGAAAAGAATGTGAATGCTACTACTCTAAGTACTTTTAAGGTCATTTTCTGTTACCAATATTGTTAGTTGTTTTGAACAAGTAATGCTCTTAATGATTGCGCATGTTGTCGACTGATTTTCAAAAAGATAGGGGGTAGGGGGGGGACTTGGAGATTACGACGGGATGAATATATGTCCACACAAAATTCTGTCAAAAATAAACGGCCTCGTCCTATTCCCCAGCGACTTGAGGTTGGACGTAGAGCCTCATAATGAGTGTCTCGAACAAGTCAGGATAATTCTGTATTGCTAGGCAGGCATAGCTTAAGTTCGAACTTTACAACGGACTAATGAGTTCTCATGTAGCCTAAATTCTTTATGTAAAGCACCGGAAAGCTGAAATGATAGCACGAGAATGGAAGGCCAGATGTCCACTGGCTCATAAACAGGGGTTCATCGATCATCTCTATCAAACGGGGGTAAAGGAAACATCGGAAACAATAGGCTTTCAGGGAGCTCAGATACTGACCCGCGACCTCGAGTTTTCTGTAGAAATCACTTTGATTTCCTACTGGGAGAACCTTGAGCAGATCACAGCATTCGCTGGGGATGACATTTCAATCGCTAGACTCTATCCAGAAGATGATAAGTACGAACTCGATCCTGATCATTTTGTAACACATTATCAGGTGGTTGAAAATCGTTGGGTGGGAGAAACAAAGTCATAAACCCGTCATAGTGAGACTTAGATGCCACTAGATTATTTTCAGATTGTATGGAAGTAAGCGCCTCCTATAGCTAGGAGAATTTTAGTTGATTATAATCTAACTGAATAGCCCCGACTTTCCCGTTAAAACCTTATGTAATTCTTCGACGAAACAGATTGTAAAAAAAATAGTTCAAATATCAAAAAGCTAATTAGCGGATCATCATAGGAATTAATATATCCAAACGCGCAAATGACTAGCGCTACCACAGCAGTTGAAATAGACAACTTGAATTTAGTAACAGTTTCAAGAAACTTCATTCGCTTACTTTCAGGGCTTCCGAGCAGGGTAAATTCCTTAACCACAAAACCGCCCCATATATTAGGCTCGCTTAGTACGTGGGCGCAAGAGTTCCTTGATTGAGCAATGTGGAAGTGTAAATAACTTAGACTTCGCCAATCCTAGATTAGAAATCTGTTCGTCGCAGAAATACAGGGATTTTAATTTCAAAAACTTGGAAGATTTGGTTCTTTTGAATCGGCTTCGTCATAATCCTGTCATAGTTACGGATACACATACAAGGTCGGACGCCCTGTCGTCTTTAAACGTGTTTTGTTTTCTAAGGGTTTATGTTGGCTGGGGAACGTGGACTCGAACCACGATTGACGGAGTCAGAGTCCGTTGTCCTACCATTAGACGATTCCCCAGTAGGTTTGTGTGCCGCAAATGCAGACAGGCGGCTCTAGTAACAAGGCT
>MAAN01000031.1 GCA_002163135.1 Alphaproteobacteria bacterium 46_93_T64 | reverse complement strand
CTCGAACCACGATTGACGGAGTCAGAGTCCGTTGTCCTACCATTAGACGATTCCCCAGTAGGTTTGTGTGCCGCAAATGCAGACAGGCGGCTCTAGTAACAAGGCTCGCATGACTTGTCAACGCACTATATCTTGGTGCTGAATGCAATTAGTCAAGGTAAAAGCTGGATTTGGGTTGCCCAATTTGTCAGGCCTGCAAGGTCAAGAATGTCTGCCATTTATGCAGTTAGATCCTGTAGCATACGGCCAAAAGCTGATCAAATCGGGCCCAGTTTGCCAAATTGCTATTTTCAATAGATGTCAAATGCAAGTTGTGCTTGTGGAGCAGGGCGCGGTTAATTTTCAAATTTCCCTAAAACGAATATTTTTCTGAAAAATTTCGCTGAAAGCTGTTACTCTGCGGACAAAGAGCCATTGTGCTCAAAAATTTATGTCCTGGAGGGCAGTCTGCGTGACATTGTCAAATAGTCCGAGCAAAGGACGAGACAATAAGAGGAGATATCGACGGAAACCTAAATCTGATGGCTGGTATAAAGGCAGATGGTCCCATACATACGGGGCCGTGGATTTAGGCACAAATAATTGTCGTCTCTTGGTTGCAAAGCCAGAGGCTGGTAGTTTTCGTGTGATCGATAGCTTTTCAAGAATTGTTCGTCTGGGTGAGGGTGTTAGTCAGAGTGGGAAACTATCTGACGAGGCGATAAACCGAACCATCGAAGCATTAAATGTTTGTGCTGAAAAAATGGATAAGCGTGGCGTGTCTCGAATGCGCTGTGTTGCAACAGAAGTTTGCCGAATGGCGAGCAACAGTTCTGAGTTTCTTCTTCGGGTAAAAGAAGAAGTTGGAATGGATCTCGACATTATAACAACAGAGGAAGAAGCCACCCTGGCAATGGATGGGTGTTCGCCGCTGCTTGATTATCGGAACCGTAACGCCTTGGTGTTTGATATTGGCGGTGGCAGTACGGAGCTCGTGTGGTTGCGACTTGGTCGCGGTCGGCAAAATGAGATTCTGGGCTGGACATCAATTCCCTATGGTGTTGTGTCACTGACGGAACGTCATGGCGACGTCTCTTCGTCAAAAGCCGCCTATGAGGATATGATCTCCGATGTGGCGGAACATGTGCAACGGTTTGAAGAGGCACATGGCATCGCCGAGAATATTCACAAAGGACGCGTCCAGATGTTGGGAACGTCCGGTACTGTGACGACACTTGCGGGTGTTCATTTTGGCTTAAAGCGATATAATCGGCGCCGTGTAGATGGCTCTTGGCTTAAAACGTCCAAGATGATTGAAATCTGTGAGCGATTGGCGACAAGCGATTATGCCGCCAGAGCAAAAGAACCATGTATTGGTGAGGAACGCGCGGATCTTGTTGTTTCAGGGTGCGCTATAGTTCAAGCAATGTATAATGCTTGGCCCGTTCGAAAAATTCGGGTAGCAGACCGCGGCGTTCGCGAAGGCTTACTTTTAGGATTAATGAAAGAAGCTGACCGGGAAATGGAAACGCTAGATAAAGCATCAGCTGAGGCTGGAAGCGATAAAGTAGTACAATGACAGATAAAAGCAAAAAGAAGAATTCAAGTGGGCGCGGTAGTAGCGATGCCTCGGGAAGACTTCTACACACTAAAGTGAAATCAGCTCGCGGACGGAAATATTCGTCAACGCTATGGCTGGAGCGGCAACTGAACGATCCGTATGTTGTGGAGGCGCGGGCGCGGGGCTTACGCTCACGCGCTGCGTTCAAGCTGATGCAACTGGATGATAAATACAAACTGCTAAAATCAGGAGACTCGGTCGTTGATTTGGGGGCAGCCCCGGGTGGATGGACGCAAGTCGCAATTGATCGTGTTGGTGCCCTGAAAGGGAAAGGCCAGGTTCTGGCTCTCGACATTCTCGAAATGGAACCAATCGCCGGTGCCAAGGTAATTCAGCTCGACTTTACAGAAGACGATGCGGACAATAAAGTTAAGGCAATGCTGGGCGGGCCTGTAAACGCTGTCATATCTGATATGGCGGCGCCGACAACCGGCCATAAACAAACTGATCATATTCGCATTGTTTATATGTGCGAGTTGGCACTTGATTTTGCGGTTGATGTTCTGGCACCTGATGGCGTGTTTATAGCCAAGGTTCTTAAGGGCGGTACTGAAAATGATTTACTTGATTTGCTGAAGCGTAGTTTTTCGGTTGTTCGTCATGCCAAACCTGAAGCCAGCCGAGCAGATTCGCGTGAAGCTTATGTGATTGCGACGGGCTTTAGAGGTAATAAAGAATAAATCGGCGACTTTTTGTTTCGCCGTTCTGCTCCTAATTGGCTGATTTATTGCTAAGATAGAGCGACAGAAACCCATTTGTCAAAAAAATGGCTGTCGCTCATTTTAGAGCTAGGAATTTCAAAACTTGCCGTTATGATTGCGCTGCAATTCCCAAGGAGTTGCTATGAAAATCCGTGAAGCCTATACGTTTGACGATGTCCTGCTGCAACCTGCAGCCTCCGACATCCTCCCAGCCCAAGCAAATACAACCACCCGTTTGACCAATAAAATCGAACTTGGAATCCCTCTGATCTCCAGCGCGATGGACACCGTAACCGAAGCCAGAATGGCAATTGCCATGGCACAATCAGGCGGTATTGGCGTGATCCATAAGAACTTGTCAATTGAAGAGCAGGGGCAAGAAGTTCAGCGGGTCAAGAAATTCGAAGCAGGTATGGTGGTAAATCCACTCACAATATCGCCAGATGCACCGCTTTCAGAAGCATTGCATCTGATGCAATCCCACAAAATCTCCGGTATTCCGGTGACCGAACGTAAAAACGGCAAACTAGTTGGTATTTTGACCAACCGCGATGTTCGTTTTGCAACTGACGAAAGTCAGGCTGTGTATGAACTGATGACACGTGATAGCCTAGTTACAGTTCGTGAAGGTGTTAATCAGGAAGAAGCAAAAATCCATCTTCATAAACATCGCATCGAAAAACTGCTGGTCGTTGATGAAAAATACCGCTGTATCGGTTTGATTACAGTGAAAGATATTGAACGCGCGAAACTTTACCCGAATGCATCTAAAGATGAGCACGGACGGCTTCGTGTCGCAGCAGCCATCGGTATTGGAGATGACGGTCTGGAACGGGCGCAGGAACTTATCGGTTCTGGCGTAGATGTTCTGGTTGTCGACACAGCACATGGCCATTCTTCCCGGGTACTCGAGGCTGTTAGTCGGGTTAAGGCTCTGAGTGGTGATGTTCAGGTGATCGGCGGCAATGTTGCCACAGCCTCTGGTACAGAAGCTCTTATCGATGCAGGCGTTGATGCCGTAAAGGTCGGTATCGGGCCAGGCTCAATCTGTACAACACGGATTGTTGCTGGTGTTGGTACACCTCAGCTTACGGCCATTATGGATGCCGCAGAAGTTGCCTCAAAACACAATATTCCCGTAATTGCCGATGGTGGTATTAAAACATCAGGTGATTTGGCCAAAGCATTGGCTGGTGGTGCAAACTGTGCCATGGTTGGCTCGTTGCTTGCCGGTACAGATGAAAGCCCGGGGGAAGTGTTCCTTTATCAAGGCCGTTCGTTTAAATCATACCGCGGAATGGGATCACTTGGTGCCATGGCGCGTGGCTCAGCCGACCGTTACTTTCAGGAAGAAGTTTCAGACAATCTGAAATTGGTTCCAGAAGGAATTGAAGGCCGTGTACCGCATCGTGGTTCCGCAAATGCAATCATCCACCAACTTGTTGGTGGACTGAAAGCTGCAATGGGGTATACAGGCAGTGCTTCGGTCGAAATGTTGCAAAAAAATGCAAATTTTGTTCGTATTACAAATGCCGGGTTGAAGGAAAGTCACGTTCATGACGTTGCCATTACCCGCGAAGCACCGAATTACCGCCAAAATTAAGTCTTTTGACAGGATACTGCTATGACACCCTCAGCTCGCCTAAGCGCCGTTGTTGACCTACTAGAAACAATATTCGGAACAACCGGGCGGGCGGAACAGGTGGTGGGCGGATACTTTCGTACCCGCCGCTACGCAGGATCAAAGGATCGGCGTTGGGTGTCAGAGTTTCTCTACACCCTTCTTCGCCGTTTGGGTGAAGTTGATTGGGCTATTGAAAAAGTCGAACTAACCCAAAGCAATCGTACCCGAGCCATCGTGGCAAGCATTCTGCTGGATGGTCAAGCTGTCGATGACGTTATCACAAATAATTTTCAAGGCGCTCATGCCCTTGAGATTCCTTCAGATGAAGAAGTCGTAGCGCTTAACAATTTGACTGGGTTGGATTTGTCGGAAATGCCTGATTTTGTTCAAGGTAATTTTCCAGACTGGCTTAGCGATCTTATCAAAAACCAATATGGCAGCCGAGCCAATGCTATTATGGCAGCCTATTCCACGCGTGCACCTCTGACTTTCCGGGTAAACCGTTTGAAATCCGACAGAGACAGCGTTCTTAAGCAAATGAAGGACGAAGGAATTGAAGTTCGGGCGACTGAATTGTCCCCAGTTGGTATTGTTGTCGAAAATCGCCAAAACTTGAGTACTCATAACTTAGTGACCGAAGGTATTCTGGAAATTCAGGACGAAGCAGCACAGGTATCTGCGTTGCTTGCAGAAGCTGGTCCAGGTCTACAAATCATGGATTATTGTGCCGGTGGCGGCGGTAAAACACTGACCATGGGCGCTGATATGTCCAATGAAGGGCTAATCTATGCTCTTGATATCGATAAACGCAGAATGCGTGATATCGCATCACGCTGTAAGCGGGCTAATTTACTTGTCGTACAATCTCATGTACTTGCCACTGACGAAGGCCCAAACCCTATTCTTGAACAATTGTTGGACAAGATGGATATCGTTTTCACTGATGTCCCGTGCAGTGGTTCGGGGGCATGGCGTCGCCAACCAGAACAACGCTGGCATTTAAGTGCTGAACGCCTTGAAGAGCTTCAGAAAATGCAAGCCGATATCCTTGATGTTGCTGTTGATTATGTCGCTCCTGGCGGTAAATTAGTCTACGCTACTTGTTCTATTCTTGAGGCGGAAAATAAAGATCAAATAACAGCATTCCTTAAAAATCACACTGATTTTAAAATCCGGAAAGTATCTGACGCCTGGTCAGATGCCGGTTTGGATGGAACCGCGGATGGCGAGTTTTTGGAACTCACTCCGGATCTATATGGTACGGATGGGTTTTTCACGGCCATACTGGTCCGTGATGAAGACTAATCACTAAATTGTGTGCTGCAAATGTGTGATAGTGCTCAACTAATACGCCAGTACTGCTAGCCTCTTACGATAATAATATAGTAAAGTGACTTAACTTTAGAATATCGGCGAGGGCAAACCATGAAATTCAGGCGCTTGTTTGTAGTATTGTATGCAATTGCGGCAACCCAGCTATTGAGTGCAGAAATTGTATTTGGCATGGGCAGCAGTTCTGACACTCCAAAAGCTGAAAAGCCAATGGATCCGGCTTTTGCTGCGGGTAAGCAGTTTATAGATCAAAAAAACTGGGCCGGAGCCGTTCAATCTTTTTCATCTGTCGTGAAAACAGATAACCAAAATGCTGATGCCTATAATTATTTAGGTTTTGCTAATCGGCAATTGGGAAAGATGGACGATGCCTTTGACGCATATGGAAAAGCACTGGCCATAAACCCCAATCACAAAGGGGCGAATGAATATGTCGGCGAGGCGTATTTGAAGATTGGCAATTTACTTAAAGCTGAAGCGCATTTGGCACGCCTCGACGATGTCTGTACTTTTGGCTGCGCTGAATACACGCTTCTGAAGCGGGCCGTTGCGGACTATAGAGAAAAACATAGCTAAAGAGCCGGTCGTTACACGCGCCGGCTTCTTATGTTTTCAAGATTTCTATTGAAAAAATGCCTCAGGTAGTTGGAATAAAGCCAACCTTTAACTCCGGATTCGTTCCCTTCGTGCCGCTCAAAAAAGTCATCAGGTGTATTAAACACACCAAAATCGTTATCAATACCTTCTTTTTGAATATACGTATCTTTACCGCACCAGTTAACGCCTGGGTTCTGAAGGTTTTTGGTTGCGATACCGTAGCCGAAAAATTCACCTTTTGTGTCGGCGTGCATTAGCTGCACAGATTGAAGATATGGATCATCGAGAATAAATCCTTCGAGATTGATCCATTTGCCATCCACATATGTTTCCACCCAGCTGTGAACAATACTTTTTGGGGCCAGGAAATAGAAAGCCTCAGGTATGGCGCCGCGTTGCAATTTTTTATTGATTGTGAAACCGTGATATCTGCACGGTATACCTGCTTTTCTAAGTAAGGCCATAAATAGCGTGCCCTTAGTATTACATTGCCCATAACCGTCTTCGAGAACCTCTGATGCCGGTTGTAGATCTGATCTATTATATCCAAACGCAATGTCGTTTCGGACGAAATTGTAAATGGCTCCGGCGCGTTCTGTTTTGTTCAACTTGTTCCAGATTTTCCATTCAGGCATATGCTTTATGGTCTCACTGGAAAAATCCAGCATTTTGCTCTCTTCGAGATAGATTGAATGGTTCATTTTGGCTCCAAAAAATTGATGTTACTGGAGGTGAAAATAAACCTAATCACATATGATGACTTGAACGAACCTGCTGTCTTGCAAAATTTTTGAGGGTGTGAAGCCAATCATTTCTCTGAAAACTCGACTTAGATGTGCTGAATCTGAAAAACCTGCGAGATGCGCGGCTTCAGTTAGGGAGTTTCCCTTTGATGCAGCATTAACCGCATCGAGTAATCGCTTCCATTTGATATATCGTCGAAAAGGGAGACCCATTTGCTCCGTAAATAAGTGAAGAAAGCGACTTTCTGATAGGTTGGCGAGTTCCGCCATTGCCTTGGCAGAGAAGCTGTCTCCGTTATTATTTGCCAAAAAATCTATTACTTTTGTAATCCTATCTGATTGACCGTTGTTTCTTGTATTCTCAATGCCCAAAAAGGCACCGATTTGAGTTACATAGTCTGCTGCTTCTATTTCGTTGTGTGGAAAGGGGAGGGATATGCATTTGTCTTGGATCTTTTCTGAGAAATCGATTGTGATTTTTTGTTTAAGAGTGCTGCCATACGCACTGTCTGGCTCAACCAATAAAACGGCAACTGTACTTTGCTCACTATCGAGAGAATGCAATTCCTCAATATCGCTGAGATATAATCTTGTTTGCAGGTCTTTTGTTTCTGTTGTGATTGTAAATTTATTATCAGTGCTGAGTGTAAGTTGAAGTGCATAATGGCGGTGCAGACCATTATCAGTTACGGCGCCAATAAAAAGACTGTAACCATGCCATAGATATAACGTTGCGGGGGTGTTCATTTCCAAAGCTAAGCCTATTAAAAAGCAGAATACAAACTAGCCGAATTTGCAGAGAATATAATACTCTAATACCAGCCGTCTGATTATAAAGAGAATACTCTCTTTTACGTTAATCTATTTGGAACCAAAATTATGCGCGTGATTAAATCGACCGATTTCATTGGAGAAAAAGCATGGGATGCCCTGGATGTCGAACGGATAGATGGGGCAACAGTTCGTCTGCATTGGACAGACAAACCCTACAAGTGGCACATCAATGATGGACCTGAAGTTTTTGTTGTTCTAAGCGGTATCGTGAACATGCACACTCGAGATCAGTCTGGAGAGAAAATATGGCGACTTTCTGCGGGCGACATATTCCATGCGGAGGCTGGTGACGAACATGTTGCGCACCCTGAAGGAGAGGCGCGTATTCTGGTGGTAGAACGTGCAGGGAGTGTTTAAACAGTCTAGCTTTGGCATGGACGGCGATCTTACCGGATTTTCTTGTCAAAAAAGGTATTCAATCCTAACAATCCTGCTGGACTTTAAAGCGTTGTACCGTTAAGTACCGTCTATGAAAAACAGCATTTTGATCATTGACTTCGGAAGTCAGGTCACTCAGCTTATCGCGCGCCGGGTCCGCGAAGCTGGTGTGTATAGCGAAATCGTTCCTTTTAATACTGCTGCGGAGAAGCTGGACAGTTTCAGTCCTAGCGGCATTATTCTTTCTGGTGGACCAGCATCGGTTATCGGCGATGAAACGCCGCGCGCGCCAGATAAAGTGTTCGACTTAGGAGTTCCAGTTCTTGGTATCTGTTATGGGCAGCAGACAATGTGTGCCCAACTTGGCGGTACAGTAGAAGAGCCAGAACATAAAGAATTTGGTCGCGCCATATTGGATATCTCTGCAGACTGTGACCTGTTTGAAGGTTTCTGGGACAAAGGGACAAGCGATCAAGTTTGGATGAGCCACGGGGATACAGTTACCAGTATTCCAGAAGGCTTTGCGACCGTCGCAACATCTAAAGGTGCTCCATTTGCAGTCATTGCGAACGAAGCGAAGAAGTTCTACGGCGTACAGTTCCACCCCGAAGTGGTACACACACCAAAAGGCCATCTCCTTATTTCTAATTTTGTTCATAAAATTTGCGGTCTCGCAGGTGATTGGACAATGGCGGCTTTTAAAGAACAATCCATTGAAGCCATTCGCCGTCAAGTCGGCGATGGTAAAGTCATTTGCGGCCTGTCTGGCGGCGTTGACAGTTCTGTTGCGGCTGTCCTTATCCATGAAGCAATTGGCGACCAGCTGACTTGCGTATATGTGGATAATGGGCTAATGAGAACCGGAGAATCTGAACAGGTGGTTAGCTTGTTCCGGGATCAATATAACATTCCACTTATCCATTGTGATGCGTCGGAACAGTTCTTGGTTGAACTGGAGGGGCAATCTGACCCTGAAACCAAACGCAAAATTATTGGTCGAATTTTCATCGATGTTTTCGAGGCTGAAGCTAAGAAAATTGGCGGTGCAAAATTCTTGGCACAGGGAACTTTGTATCCGGATGTGATCGAATCTGTGTCTTTCGCCGGTGGTCCAAGCGTTACGATTAAGTCTCACCATAATGTAGGCGGTTTGCCTGAACGTATGGATTTGAAGCTTCTTGAACCTTTCCGCGAATTGTTCAAAGACGAAGTGCGTGCCCTTGGACGTGAGCTTGGGATGTCAAAAGATCTGGTTGATCGCCATCCGTTCCCGGGTCCAGGGCTTGCAATTCGTGTTCCCGGAGATTTGTCTCGTGAACGGTTGGATATCTTGCGTAAAGCTGATGTCATTTATCTCGAAGAAATTCGGAACGCTGGTCTCTACGACAAAATCTGGCAAGCTTTCGCTGTATTGCTTCCTGTACGTACAGTTGGTGTGATGGGTGATAATCGCACCTACGATTATGTTTGTGCCTTGCGCGCTGTAACCTCCACTGACGGTATGACTGCAGATTATTACCCGTTTGAACATGAGTTCTTGGGGCGCGTCTCAACGCGTATCATCAACGAGGTTCAAGGTATTAACCGCGTGGTGTATGATACAACATCAAAACCACCTGGGACTATTGAGTGGGAATAAATCTAGTTTTTAAAGCGCTTTTGGTCTGCCTGTTCAAATTAGCTCTGGTTTGAAGCGCTTTTTTTCTGATTCACCCTTATCATTCTCAGTTGCGCATTTCTCTATAAGTATTATCCAAATGGCTTAGAGGCGTGTTTTACGGCAACCGTGGATACAGTTGTTGTGATGATGTCGATAATCCCAAAAGTGAGGGTGGAGGAGAGATGGCTTCAAGATCCGTTGGAGGGGTATTCAATTTAATGCCGTGTCTGAGAATACATTGCTTGATCAATTTTCTCAGAGATGTTTGTTGCGATATCATGCCACCCGAATTGCTGAGCCGCATGTAATGCCCGTTGCAATCCGCACGTATCAATTAGGTTTTGTGCGATCGCTTGCTTTTCTTTGTTCAAAAAGTTCCCGGCCATAACAATACTCCCAACTATTTACTGAAACTGTATTCAGCATAGTGTTAATCCATGAATTTAACGTAAACGCTAATTTTGGTCGAAATGGGATCAAAATTATGATGATTTTAAGACATTAGAAAACTTGCATTTAGATCGTTTGTGTGCCATATTAATTTTGTTAGGAAAAAGACTCTATTTCGCGAAATACCGATGGTTTGGAGCCATTTAGGCGCGGTAGCGAGGGTCTTAAAAGCTGACTATAACGATGCCAAGGACGTAGTGGAAATATATGTTTAATAGCTACGCCGTTCGGATATATGGATGATGTATAGCGGACGCTAAGACGAGCGCCGAGCCCTGATTAAAACCATCCCACCCGAAAACATGTGAGTTGGCACCGCGAGGATTGAAAGGAATGACAACAGTGCCTCGTTTGGACTGTTGGACTTGAAAATCTTTTGCACGCCCCGGGAAGGCCCGTTGGACGAAATTTTTTGCGACCGATTTCTGTCTTTTCTCCAGATCCTATTGTGAATTCTTCATATACAATGAATAAAGCAGGGCGGTAATCAGCCCAAGTATGGTCCACAGGGCAATATTTCGAAATGGGGTTTGTTTGCCGGGTTTTCGCATATAATAAAGAAATCCTGGTAAAACCAGAAAAAGTGCCATGACTAATGCCACAAGATGAAGCAGATTTTTCTCAAACACTTTAAATAAGTCCTCATAATTCTTATTTGAAAGTTATATTTTTTTGATTTATGTGCCTTGATCGTCAAATCAAGGCCATATTTTTAAGAATATAAGGTAACAGCGTTTGCGTTCCTATCGCAGGCAGTTTATTTTATCCGACAAATTCAAGCCATACTGGAGTAATTCGTGTCCGATATTTTTAACGAAGTGGATGAAGACGTCCGCAAAGACAAGTCCCTCGAACTTTGGAATGTTTATGGGAAGTATGTCATCGCGGCTTCTGTTTGTGTGGTTGCGATAACAGCCGCAGTTGTTGGATGGAAAAATTACCAACTCACTCAATCGCAGGAACAAGGGCGCCAGCTGGAAGAAGCCTCGCGGTTGGTTAGTGAAGCAAAGTTTGAAGAAGCATCAGATGCTTATGCCGCTTTGGCAGCCGAAGGCAATAGTGGCTATCAAGCGCTAGCAAGTCTAAGGCAAGCGCGCGCATTAATCGCTGCGGGCAAAGGGACCGATGCTGTCGCCGTATACGACGCGCTGGCTATAAGCGATGTGGATGAAGAATTTAAAGTCGCTGCGAAAATACTAGCTGCATATTACCTTATTGATAACGGTACAGCAGAAGAAGTTCGAACACGGGTTTCGGGCGTTGAGACCGCTGGAAATATATGGGCCCATTCTGCGCAGGAATTGTTGGCACTTAGCGATTTGAAAGAAGGCAAAAAGGACGAGGCAATCAAAGCCCTTTCTGCACTTAAGGACGGTGCAGATGTGCCGCGTGGTATTAAGGCAAGAGCCGAGCAATTGGTACAAGCCTTGGGTGCAAAGTAAAACGCCTCTGAAAAGGCGATAAGAGGAAAGTGGGGCGAAAAGTGAAAAAGTTAGCCATTTCATTTGGAAAATGGGCATTGCTTACTGGCATGATAGCGGGACTGGCAGGTTGCAGTTTTACCGATTGGATGGGTGAAGCGGAGGAGCCACCCCTGCCAGGGGAGCGTATTTCCATTTTGGCACTTGAACACTCTTTGGAGCCTGATGAAGGCTTGGCGGACGTTACCGTTCGTCTTCCAGCCCCATATCGTAACGAAAATTGGCCCCAATCTGGTGGGTCAGCTAGCCACGCGATGCATCATCTGACACTCGATGGTGACTTGGAAGAGGTTTGGCGCGTCGATATTGGCGAAGGATCGGACGATGTCGATCGTTTGTCATCTAAACCTATTGTCGCGAACGGCACTGTTTTTGTGATGGATAGTGTGAGCCGCGTGCGCGCATTTTCACAAGAATCAGGGGAAGAGCTATGGGTTGTTAATCTAACGCCAAGATCAGAGGAAGAGGGAACCGTCGGTGGCGGCCTTTCAATTGGATATGGTCGATTATTTGCAACAACGTCGTTTGGAGAAGTCTTTGCCCTTGATCCAAACAGTGGCGGCATGTACTGGAAAAAACAATTGGGCGTTCCATTGCGTGCGGCTCCAACTGTCGCTGAAGAAACCGTATTTGTTGTAACCTTTGATAGCCGGATATACGCGCTTGACGTTTTAACCGGTGAAACCAAATGGGATTTCGAAGGCGGCGTTGAATCTACAGGTCTTTTGGGTGCTGCTAGCCCTGCTGTAGATAACGGTACTGTAATTGTGCCATTTTCATCCGGAGAGCTTTATGCTCTGCGAGCCGATAATGGCGAGCAAGCGTGGAGTGACCAGCTGCAACGTAAACGCCGTTATAGCTCACTGACTTCTTTGTCTGATATCAATGCTTATCCAGTTATTGATCGCGGGATGGCATTTGCTGCCAGCTATTCTGGACATATGGTCGGTATCGATGTTCGCACTGGAAATCGAAAATGGGATCAAGAACTCGCGACATTACAAACGCCGTGGGTGGCAGGTGACTTTATTTATGTGGTGACTACTGATGGTGAACTGGTTTGCTTAAGCCGCCAAAATGGACTGATCCGTTGGGTCCGTGCCTTAGGGAAATTCGAAGATCCTGAGGATAAAACAGGATTGATTGTGTGGTCTGGACCAGTTTTAGCAAGTGATCGTTTGATTTTAGTGAATAATTACGGTATTGGGGTGTCTGTTTCCCCCTATGATGGCCAAATCTTAGGGAAGATGGAGTTGTCTGATACAGCGTCCATCGCACCTGTTGTTGCCGGGGGAATGTTATTTATCTTAACGGACGATGCCGAACTTGTGGCCTATCGCTAATTAATTTATGTCATTTACAGTTGCAATTATAGGACGCCCCAATGTGGGGAAGTCTACTCTATTCAATCGACTAGTCGGTAAACGACTGGCGCTGGTTGACGATACCCCGGGCGTGACACGTGATCGCCGTGAAGGTAACGCAAGTCTTGGTTCCTTGAAATTCAAGGTGATCGATACAGCGGGTCTTGAAGAAGCTTTTGACGATAGTCTGGAAGGTCGTATGCGCCGCCAGACAGAAACAGCGCTTGAAGAAGCGGATGTGGCGTTGATGCTTTATGATGCCCGTATTGGCGTTTCTCCAATGGATAAGCATTTTGCGGGCTGGCTTCGCAAAGCAAAAATCCCCGTGATCGTAATCGCGAATAAGTGTGAAGGCAAAATGGCGCATGCCGAATTGTCAGATGCTTATTCTCTGGGACTTGGGGATCCTCTTCCCTTGTCGGCAGAGCATGGTGAAGGTCTTGGTGATTTGTTTGATTTCCTTCTTCCTTTTGAAAAAGGGGAAGTTGAGGAAGTTGCGGCAAAAGATCGTCCATTGCATTTGGCAATTGTCGGGCGTCCAAACGCTGGAAAATCAACGCTGGTTAATAAGTTACTTGGTGAAGAGCGCCTGCTAACTGGACCAGAGGCGGGTGTCACACGTGATTCTATCGCCGTTGAATGGGAATTCGAAGGCCAGAAAATCAAGCTTGTGGACACAGCGGGTATTCGAAAACGAGCCCGGGTTCAAAAGAAACTGGAGAAACTTTCAGTTGCTGACAGCTTGCGGGTCATTAATATGGCCGAAGTCGTTGTTTTGGTCATTGACGCTGATGTCTCGTTTGAAAAGCAGGATCTTACGCTTGCTTCACACGTGATTAACGAAGGCCGTGCCCTTGTTGTCGCCGTTAATAAATGGGATACGGTGAAAGATCGCCCTGCGATGTTGAAGCATATTCGCGGCAAATTGCAGGTATCCTTGCCACAGGTACGGGGCGTGCCGGTCGTGACACTTTCCTCTTTATCCGGACGGGGGCTCGAGAATTTACTGCCAAGTGTTCTTGAAGTCTATGATCTTTGGAATAAGCGTGTTCCAACATCACAGTTGAACCGCTGGCTTGAATTGATGCTTGAACGGCATCCGCCGCCGATGGCAAAAGGACGCCGCCTGAAGGTTCGGTATATAACGCAGGTTAAATCGCGTCCACCAACCTTTTCTCTGTTTATGTCGTCTCGCGGCGAACTTCCAGATGCGTATATTCGCTATTTAATCAATGGATTGCGGGAAGATTTTGATATGCCCGCAGTTCCCATAAGGTTATTCCCACGGACAGGAAATAACCCTTATGCAAAAGACAAAAAATGATTTTGGGCGGGATTTATTTCCCGCCCATTTTTATGCGAGCAATGACCAGAAATCTAATTTGAAGCTACTTGGGTCAAACAAAGATAAGAACTCTTTTGCGGTTTGATCATTGTCGAAATCCATACAGATTTTTCGGGTATCTCCCAACGTTCGTCCAAAAGTGACATCGGTGTAAGATCCCGGTTCAATTTCCCCGATAAAATGCCCTTTAGTGTTATCAAATTTTCTCAAATAATTTTCTTCCAACATCTGAGAATGTTTTAGAATCTGCTCTTTTGAAGAGGTCTCAGATTTCATAAAACCCACTTCAAGGCAGGAAAAATCTTCGGGCGGTGTAAATCCCTCTTGTGATATTGCCATTGCATTTAGCTTGATGCTGTCTGGGTCCAACAACTGCATCATTTTCGCTGAGGTTTCAGATGAGCTAAAGTCCTCGTTCATTTGCCCCAGCGCTTCAAAGTCGGTTGCTAATATGATGTCGGCAAAGCCACCGTTCATATTTTGGAAAAGGCAGTGAAAGCCAATCCCTTCCAGCGGGCCCAAAAACTCGCGACTCCAATTTAACGAGGCGTCAATTATAGCACTTGTTTCCACGCCGGGGCGTTTGTTGAAAGTTGCGAAACCCATTACAGAATAGCTATTTAAGTGTTTGTTTAACATATGTTTTCCTAAAGCGTTGCCACCGTGATTTGGTGTTGAAAGAACAATATGTGACATCCCTGACAATTTATGTCAGGGTGTGACATGAGATTAATAAGATTATTTGAAATTCTGGATGACTTGCGTGTCGCTCGCCGACCAATATCCGCTGAAACGCTTGCGCAGAAATACAGTGTCTCCGTGCGAACGATTTATCGCGATATGAGTATGTTGCAGGGATTAGGTGCGCCAGTTCGAGGTGAAGGGGGAATTGGCTACCAAATTGAGGGTGGCTTTTTCTTACCACCTCTGCATTTTGATGAAAATGAACTGGATGCATTGGTGCTTGGTCTTCGCATGGTCTCAAGCAGAAGTGATAAAGATCTATCTGATGCGGCGTCTAGAACAATGGGAAAAATTAGCGCTGTGCTTCCTGAACAAGTCCGGGAACGATTTATGGATGCGCCGTTACTGGCCCATTCCAATTTTCCAGGGGAAGGTCAGTTTGAGGGCAATATACTAACGATGCTTAGAAATGCTATCAACAGAAAGGAAAGATTAAATGCACACTATGTGTCGTTGGAAGGTGTTGCCACGCAACGCATTATACAGCCTTTGGGGCTTACCACATTTGATGAAGTTTGGTTGCTGACCGCATGGTGCGAAAGTAAAGACGGATTTAGGAACTTTCGAGTTGATAAATTTAAATCTGTTACCGGGACGGATACGCTTTTCCATATTCGCCCCGGAAGATCTTTTCAGGATTATATTAAAAACTTGTAGCTACCGTAGGCTTTGAACCTGCCATAACAATTTATCTTCGTTTATCTGTTGCATCTCAAGGGTGAGCATTTCCCTATGAGATCTTACACAGCCGAGCCAAAGTTCACGCCAGCAATTCATAATCAAAGCGCGAGAGGCCCCTTCAAGGCCTCTGACAATACGAAGACCACTGTGTTCAAACCCAGCATGTTTCTCGTTAGAATTAGCCAGAAGTGTCGTCTTATCACCCATGCCATTCATCATTGAGATAAGGAAATCCCGTGCATCTTCTACTGTACCGTCCGTCGCACCAACGATAGCAGCTATTTTTGGGTAATATTGCAGTCCAATAAGACGCGCAGAAAGAGCACCTAATTCCTGTGTTTCTGCGTCGCCAATGATTGTTGAAAGTTGAACTAAGCCATTTCGGACATATTCCATGGCGTAGTTTCGATTCGCTTTTTCCAGACGATCTTCACTCCATTCAGTGATTGGGGGGCTTGGCTGGTGATCAGGATTATAAGGCGGGGGAAGTTCGCCTTTAGCAAACTGCAAGCGCTCGTCGTCTTCTAGGTCGTGATCATATTCTTTGAAATATCCGCAAAACCCGAATTCACCGGTAAGGTCTTCAGATACACACACATACCCAAGCCGCGGATTTTCGAGGGACACACCATTGTGGGCGTACCAACCGCGCATAAATCCGCGTCCAACGCCAACAGGGACACCGCAGAGTGCCGGCCCATCATACATCCAGCGAGGATAACGAAAGCGAACCCACGCTTTCTTGTCACTTTCTTCCATATATTCAACGGCAACACCGCCGATCGCATTTGATAGAACGTGGTATTTAGCGCAAGCCACTGCGTCAGGCTCGCCCTGGAGGTCCAGTTTCTGAAAGCTACTGAGGAATTTATCGAGATGTTGGCGACGAAAAAGCCTGAACATCCATTCTTCCATAACTTCTGGGCCCTTACGGCTGGATACCATAAGTTGCAGACCTAAAAAGTAGGCATGATGAAGTTCTGCTTGAGCTTTGATTGAAGCGATTTCGGTGGACGTCATGATATACCCTTCCATTTTTGGAATGTTTTATTTTGGATATATCATGACCGGAAATAAGCGGGGGCGCAAATGTTATGCCCTTGCCGATGGACTATTTAATCAAGTTTCCGTTGCCTGTGTAGGAGACATCAAGTGCGTTTAGAAAGAGCTCAACCTTGTCGTCAGCTGTTGGTAAAGTGCTCTGATCTTCTCCTGGATATGCCGAAAGCCGTAGTTTTGTTGCAACTGGACCTGGGTCGATCAGGTTCACCTTCAGATTACTTTTAGCGGTTTCCGCAGCATATGTTTGGATCATTTCGTTCAATGCTGCTTTTGAGGCCGCATAACCGCCCCAATATTGCTTGGTTTCACTTGCGGGCCCATCTGTGACAAACAGAGCACGACCGTTCTCACTCGCACGTAGGAGCGGGTCGAGTGCGCGAATTAAGCGCCAATTGGCATGAACGTTCAGCTTGAAAACATCTTCCCAAAGCTTTGGATCATATTGATGAAGGGGGGTGAGCTTGCCAAGAGTTCCTGCAGCCGCCACCAAAATGTCGAGCTTTTTCCATCGTTCATACAAAGGAGACGCGAGGCCGTCAATTGTATTAGTGTCAGTTAGGTCAAGAGGCACTAGTGTCGCGCTACCACCTGCATTCTGGATTGCATCGTCAACCTCTTCCAGTGCACCGACAGAGCGGGCAACAAGAATAACGTGAGCGCCTTCAGCCGCGAGTGCTTTCGCAATCGCCGCGCCAATACCGCGAGAGGCTCCAGTAACAAGAGCGGTCTTGCCTTCAAATCTTTTCATATCAAATACTGCCTTAAGAGCTTTCTGCGAGCAATGTCAGCTCTTCATCTGCACCACTGTCATGGTCAACAAGACTAATTGGGTAGTCACCGGTGAAGCAGGCATCACAATACTGTGGCTGCTCTGAATTGCGGCCCTTTTCACCCATGGCAACATAGAGGCCATCTAGTGAGATGAAGCTGAGGCTATCAGCGCCAATGAATTTGCACATTTCTTCCAAATTATACTGGGCAGCAAGGAGTTTCTGGCGAGTAGGTGTGTCGACGCCATAGAAACAAGAGTGTGAGGTTGGCGGACTTGCAATGCGCATGTGAACTTCTGTTGCGCCTGCTTCGCGAACCATCTGAACAATTTTGGTAGATGTTGTCCCGCGCACAATACTGTCATCAACCAAGACGACCCGCTTGCCTACGATCATAGACCGGTTAGCGTTGTGTTTCAGTTTAACACCCAAATGACGGATCTGGTCTGTTGGTTCAATAAAGGTACGGCCGACATAGTGATTTCGGATGATACCAAGTTCGAACGGAATACCCGACTGCTCTGCATATCCGATTGCAGCAGGTGTTCCTGAGTCTGGAACAGGAATAACGGCGTCAACCTCCACTGGGTTTTCAATAGCGAGTTGGCGACCGATAGATTTTCGAACCTCGTATACAGAGCGATTTTCAAGAACGCTGTCAGGGCGCGCAAAATAGATATGCTCAAAAATACAGAAGCGTTGCGGTGGTGCCGTGAAAGGTGAGATCGAATTAATACCGTTTTGATCAACGATTACGACTTCACCCGGTTTTACATCGCGAATAAATTCAGCACCGATAATATCAAGTGCGCAAGTTTCAGATGTTAGAATATACGCACCATCAAGCTTTCCAAGAACCAGTGGCCGAACGCCATGGGGGTCCCGCATACCGACCAGCTTTTTGCTGGTGAGTGCGACAAGGGAATAGGCGCCCGTAATTTTATGCATTGCATCAACAATGCGATCTACGACTTTGATTTTCTTACTATTTGCAATCAAGTGGATAATGACTTCTGTATCCATTGTAGACTGGAAAATGCTTCCCTCAGCGACGAGCTGTTTACGGAGAGTTGTCGCGTTTGTCAGGTTTCCGTTGTGTGCTACTGCAAGGCCACCATTGGCAAGGTCGGCGAAAATCGGCTGAACATTACGAATAACGGTTCCGCCCGTTGTTGCGTATCGGTTATGCCCAAGTGCTGCGTTACCTTTCAAGCTTTTGATAACTTCTTCAGTGGAAAAGTTATCTCCCACTTTTCCCATGGCTTTATGGCTATGAAAGCGCTTGCCATCCAGACTAACGATGCCGGCAGCTTCTTGTCCGCGGTGTTGAAGTGCATGCAATCCCAACGCTGTCAGGGCCGATGCTTCTTCATGGCCGTAGATACCAAATACACCACATTCTTCATGCAGTTTGTCATCATCGAACGGATTGCTGTACTGGGGAAACATATCAAATTTGGTCATGGTTTTACCTGGGTACCTTTAGTGAGATTTTCCATTTGCTGGCGGGATTTCGTGTCGTATCCTTTATCCAACTTGTCCATGGCCCCTTTGACGGTCTTTTCAACATCATCTCGAACCGCTTCAGGGATTGCTTCATATGCTTTTTTTGCAGATCCAGCAGATTCTCCTGCGCTTTCTGCGGCGATGCGTAAATTGGCTTGCATGTCAGGCGGTGTTAGCCGCGCCACGAATTCCCCACTGGCTTTTGCAATGGGAAGCATTTTTGCATCTGTAATCCAGATAGGGCGGTCCTTAGGCGGAATAAACTGTACATATGCAAGCCATGTAATTCCGATGAGGATAGCGGCCCTCGCGATACCAAAAAATATCCCAAGTGAACGATCAAGTGCCCCAAGAGCGGAAGCCTTTACTTTCTCTGAGATAGCGTGGGTTATAAAGGATAATATTACCAGGCTGAGGATGAAAATTCCAGCGCCAGTAAGGATGTCGGCTATCAATAAGTTATCGACGTAGACGCGGACATAAGGTTTCAATAAAGGGAATAAATAGAGTGCCAGAAATGAAGCTCCAACCCACCCAGTGATGGAGAGTACCTCTTTCACAAATCCTCTTGCAAATCCGAAGATTGCAGAAATAAGGAGGATCAGCAGGATTACTGCGTCTGTGATATTGATTGGCAGTTCTTCCATTCCTACGTCCTAGCTAGCCTTGACCGATTGATCAGGTTTTTTACCGGTGAACAGTCGGACGATTTCCGATAGATGCTCAACTTCAATGATTTTTAAAGTCGATTTCTTCACCTTGCTTCCTCGCGGAATAATTGCTGCCGTAAATCCAAGTTTTGCTGCCTCTTTCAGACGGGCGTCCGTCTGTCCTACGGCACGTACTTCACCAGATAAGCCAATCTCACCAAAAATGATACTGTTTTCGGGTACCGGGATGTCAGATATTGAAGAAACAAGGGCTGCTGCAACGGCTAGATCTGCTGCGGGCTCTTGAACTCGTAATCCGCCAGCGACATTTAGATATACTTCCATACCAGATAGAGACAAACCACAACGTGAATCCAGCACTGCCAGAATCATTGCGAGCCTGCTGGAGTCCCAACCAACGACGGCACGTCTTGGCGTTGCTTGTTGTGATTGCGCGACCAGTCCTTGAATTTCTACAAGCAGGGGGCGCGTACCTTCCATGCCGGCGAAGACCGAGGAGCCGCTGATTTCCCTGTCCTGATTATTTAAGAAAAGAGAGGAGGGGTTGGCAACCTCGCTAAGCCCTTTATCCGTCATTTCAAAGACACCGATTTCATCAGTTGCACCGTAACGGTTTTTGACAGCGCGTAGGATCCGGAATTGATGGCCGCGATCCCCTTCAAAATACAGAACTGTGTCGACCATATGTTCCAATATACGCGGACCGGCGATTTGCCCGTCTTTGGTGACATGCCCAACAAGCATAAGCGCACATCCAATTTTCTTGGCCAGGCGAATGAGTTCCTGCGAGCAGGCACGGACCTGCGATACTGAACCGGGCGCACTGTCGATATTGTCCGCATACATAGTTTGGATTGAATCAATGATCAGCAGGTCGGGTGCTTTGGATTTTTCTAGACTAGTCACGATATCACGAAGCGAATTGGCGGATGCCAGCTGAACAGGGCTATCTTGCAGTCCTAAGCGACGTGCACGCATGGATATTTGCTGGGTAGCTTCCTCACCTGAAATGTAAGTGCAGCTGTGGCCACGTTTGGCCATGATACCAACAGCTTGCAGCAGGATCGTCGATTTACCAATACCGGGGTCACCGCCGATGAGGATGGAAGATCCTGGAACAAAACCGCCGCCCAAAACTCTGTCAAGTTCAGCAAGGCCGCACATGTGCCTTTTATGTTCAATGGTATCTTCGTCCAATGAAGTAAAGACCAGATTACGACCCTTGCCAGTTGATAGCCCCTTTGGAACGGCTTCCTTGCCGGTTTCCTCTACAATTGAGTTCCATTCACCGCAGGTGTCGCATTTTCCTTGCCATTTTTTGTAGCTGCTAGAGCAGGTTTGGCAGGAATATATTTCAGTTGCTCGCGCCATACTGGCCCAATCTGTCAGGGTTTTAAAATATCCAGCTCAATAGGGCCCTCAATATCGCCCCGAACAAACTGCTCTACATATGGATTTCCGCAGTGGTCAATTTCACTTGCCGGGCCCACCCACACAACACTGCCTTTATAGATCAGTGCGATCTTGTCGGCAATTTTTTGTGCACTTTCCATATCATGAGAAATGGTTAGGGTTGTTGCCCCCAAATGCTTTGTACAGTCACGGATCAGATTATCGATCACGTCACCCATAATCGGGTCAAGGCCAGTTGTGGGTTCATCAAAGAATATGATCTCGGGATTTGTTGCGATGGCGCGGGCGAGGCCCACTCGTTTTTGCATTCCAATCGATAAAGCCGACGGATTTTGGTTCGCCATATCTGCGCCCAAACCAACCAGTGCCAGTTTTTCGATTGCAACATCCTTTGCGTCTTTGCGGGCCATGCCATGAGCCTGCATAAGGCCAAAAGCGACATTTTCCCACACAGGTAAACTGTCAAACAAAGCAGCATACTGGAAGAGCATGCCTGTTTTCTTAAGCGATGCTTCACGTTTGCTCGGTGACATGCCTACAACCTGCTGACCATCGATAAAAATTTCACCAGAATCAGGCTCAAGTAGCCCCAGTATGCATTTGAGCATCACTGATTTGCCTGTGCCAGAGCCGCCAATAACAACAAGAGATTCGCCTTCTGCTATTTCCAGCGACAAATTATTCAGGACATGCTTTGAGCCAAACGACTTGCTTACATTTTTAAGGCTTATTTTGCTGGTTTCGCTCATATCTAGATCAATCAAGCAACATTACAGTCAGGAAGTAATCGCTGATCAAAATCAAGACAAAGGACGAGACAACGGCGTTTGTTGTTGCGCGTCCGACACCTTGGGCGCCGCCTGTTGAATTAAAACCGTGATAGCACCCCATGAGAGTAACAATAAATCCAAACACGGAAGATTTAATCAATCCAGAGACAACATCGCGAGTTTCTAGAAAATCAAATGTGTTTTTTATATATGAGCTTGGATTAAAGCCGAGAGATTCTGTTGCAACTAGGTAGCCGCCTGAAACACCAATGATATCAGCTAGCAAGACCAGTATGGGCAAGGTGATTACGCCCGCGAGAACCCTGGGGGCAACCAGATATTTATAGGGGTTGGTCGATAGGGTGACAAGAGCATCTATTTGCTCTGTCACACGCATTGTACCAATCTCGGCAGCTATCGCAGCGCCAACTCGGCCAGCGATCATCAAACCACTTAATACAGGGGCGAGTTCACGAGTAAGACCAATCACCACGATCGTTGCAACAGCACTTTCTGCGTTAAATCGTGAAGAACCAACATAAATTTGCAACGCGAGAACCATGCCTGTGAACAACGCAGTCATTCCAACAACGGGTAACGAATAGTATCCAATGCTCATTAGTTGGCGGAGAAAGATCCTAAGATAGAAAGGTGGGAGAGTAATATGTTTTACTGTTTGAACAGTAAACAGCGACAGATGTCCAACCGCGGCCATAAAGCGAAGTGTCACACGGCCAATTGCCGCCAGAAAATTCCATTCCATTCAGTTTGGCCCTAAATCCCAGCTTCCAGATACCTGCGGTGGCAGCGATGTCCTAGGGACGTGAGGATTTCGTAGGAGATAGTTTCGGCCTTGTTCGCTAGTTCATCCAGCGTTATGCCCCCGCCAATCAAATTGACTAAATCACCCCGTTTACACTCTTCCCTGGGGATGGATGTTACATCAACGGCAATCATGTCCATCGATACTCGTCCCACCACCGGCACCCGTTTATTATTTATCGAACATTCTGCCTTGTTACCAAGATACCTGAAATAGCCGTCTGCATAGCCGATTGCGACAGTAGCAATACGAGTTTTTCCAGTAGTTCGATAAGTCGCACCATAGCCAACGGGTTTTTCGCTGTCAACGTCCTGAACTTGCAGGATTTTTCCTTGCCACTGAACAACTTCCTGCATGGGGTTTTCTTTTTCCGGTGTCGGGTTCCCGCCAAACAGGGCTATTCCGGGTCTTGCCAGATCAAAAAGGTAGTCGTTTCCCAAAAAAATCCCACTGGAATTTGCAAATGATACTGGAGTTTGTTGCAACCCTTCCGGCAGCAGTTCGCGAAGAAATTTGAATTGTGCTAACTGTGCTTTGTTTTGAAGGTCATCTGGCTTATCTGCACTTGCCAAGTGGCTCATAACATAATCGAATTCGATACCGTCCATCATTGCGGGATTATCAGCGAGTATGCGAACGTCTTTTTCGTTAAGCCCTAATCTACATATACCTGTTTCTAGGTGAAGAATAGCGGGTAAAGGCCCATGTTCTTCTGTTAGGTTGGACCAAATTTTTATTTCTTCAATCGAATTGAGAACCGGTGCTAAGCGTTCATGTATGTACAGGATTTCACAGCCATCAAATAACCCGCCTAAAATAAAAATCTCTATTTCAGGAAGATGCTTGCGTATTTCGATGCCTTCTTCGGGGAGCGCCACGAAAAATTTGCGGCAGCCAGCTTCTGCAAGGGCAGGGGCTACTTTGTGAGCTCCCAAACCGTACGCATCAGCCTTTACAACTGCTGCGCATTCACTGTCTTTCAAGTTTTCACTTAAGAAGCGGTAGTTTTGCTGGATCGCAATAAGATCAACGGTTACATATCCACCAGCAAGCCGCGGGTCCATCAGTATTGCTCCGGCAAATATTGGTCCAGTGCCAAGTCTCCAAATCGCGTAAACTCGGGCTGGAACATTAGTTTTACATTACCAATTGGTCCGTGCCGTTGTTTGCCTATGATGACTTCAGCCATGTTATGCACCCGAGCCATACGTTCTTGCCATTCAAGATGTTCAGGTGTGCCTTCCGTCGGCTCTTTACGGCCTTCATAATATTCTTCTCGGTACACAAACATTACAACGTCCGAATCCTGCTCGATCGATCCAGATTCGCGGAGATCAGACAATTGGGGTCGTTTGTCATCGCGGTTTTCAACCTGACGCGATAACTGGGAAAGTGCGATAACCGGGATTTCCAGTTCCTTTGCAATAGCCTTCAAACCTTGCGTCACTTCGGATATTTCCTGTACGCGATTGTCTCCGCGGCCACTACCTTTCATAAGCTGAAGATAGTCAACAACGATCAACCCCAAACCATGACTGCGTTTAAGTCGCCGCGCGCGCGTCCTCATCGCAGCAATCGAAATGGCCGGTGTATCATCAATATAAAGCGGTAACTCAGAAAGCAAAGCACTTTGCGGGACAAGGCGATTGGCAAATTCTTCATCCGTTATATCGCCGCGACGCAATTTTTCTGAACTAATTTCAGTGGCTTCAGCCAGCACACGCCCTACAAGTTGTTCGGCTGACATCTCCAATGAAAAAAATCCAACCGAGGCGCCCTCTTTCCCCCCAGATGCATGATGTGCTTTCGCAGCATTATACGCGATGTTCGTCGCAAGCGACGTTTTACCCATCGACGGGCGCCCCGCAAGGATCAGCAAGTCCGATTTGTGGAGCCCGCCGAGTTTGGCGTCCATGTCCCGGAGACCGGTCGTGACGCCAACTAGATTGCCATCGCGCTGAAACGCATCCTCAATGGATTTAACGGCAATATTTACAGCCACACGGACGGGAGTAAGCCCGCCTTCGTGACTGCCGCTTTCAGCCAATGCGAAAAGCTGCTTTTCCGCAAATTCGATTTGAGTTGCCGATGTCTCGTCCAACTCTGAATCAAAGGCCGTATTAACGATCTGTTCGCCAAGATTGATCAGTTCGCGTCTCAGGGCCAAATCGTAAACGATTTTCCCGTAGTTCTCTGCGTTGATAATTGTCGTTGCAGAGGCAGCAAGGCGGGCCAAATACTGTGAACCGCCGATATCAGTTAGAGCTTCGTCATTTTCGAAATAGGATTTCAACGTGATCGGATCTGCTATTTCCCCCCGGTCAATCAGAACAGATGCAGCGTCGAAAATTCGAGAATGTACAGGCTCAAAGAAATGCTCTGGCTTTAGGAAAGAACTTACCTTCGCGCTAGCCTCGTTATTGATGAGGATGGCGCCTAACAGATCGCGTTCAGCATCCAGATTATGCGGCATCGAGCGATAGGCAGGGGAGGACGTATCTCCCTCATTCATATTGGGTGTGTCGATAGTACTTTCCATTCGAAATTTGTAACACAAGGAGCCGGCCTGCAGAGCACGATTTTCAAGTATCTTTTGTCGATTTATGTGGATAACAGTTATTCACAGCCTGTGGAAAACGTGGAAAACTACTATAAACCCCTTATAACTTTGACAAAATGTCAAGAAAGCTTGGGGATAACGAATATTCACGTTTTGGCATAAAAAAAACGGCTCCAAATTAATGGTGCCGTTTTCTTATATCAGTGATTGAAAAGGAAGAGTATTAATCTTCGCCTTCTTCTCCATGATCAGCAGTTGATTCGAATTTACTCGCAACTGCTTCATCCCGTGCGTCCAAAGCAGCTTCTGCAGCTTCTTCAACAGACTCGCCACGTGCTTGAATTACGGCTTCTTCTTCAGAACGTGCAATGTTGATAAAGATGCCAACACTTACTTCCGGGTGCAAACGAACACGAACTTCGTGTAGGCCAAGGTTTTTAAGAACCTTGTCCATCACAACTTGTTTGCGGTCTACAGTTACACCGTTCTCAGTAACAATACGTGCAATATCCTGTGTGCTTACAGAACCGTAAAGCTGCTGGCTTTCACTGGCTGCGCGGATAAGCATAACAACTTTACCTTCCAGCTCTTCAGCAACTTTTTGTGCTTCATCTTTGCGGTTCAAGTTGTCAGCTTCGAGCTGTACTCTTCTCGCTTCAAAAGCGCTTAGGTTTTCCTTGTTGGCACGAAGGGCTTTACCTTGTGGCAACAGGAAGTTGCGAGCGTAGCCGTTCTTTACAGTAACGACATCACCCATTTGACCGAGTTTTTCAACACGCTCCAGCAATACAATTTCCATTAGTCTTCCTCCTGGCTGGGGATCGCGTCTAAACGCTCTCTAAATCCAACCCAACTATCGACCAGCCCGAGTAGTGCAACCACTAACACAGGCCAGAACATTAAAATCATAATCAAATACACCGCAGCCAACATAGCGGAGCGGAATTTCCAGCTCCTGGATACCCTATGGATAACGCCAATTCCCTGAAGAAAAAAGACGATTTCCAGTGTTAGAACAACGGCACCAATAATAGGTTCTGCTACATTGAAGAACGTGCCGAACACGAACACTCCAATTGTCACAATTGCCACCCATTTTGGCATTTTTAATCCGGAAAACTCCGGACTTGGACGAACATTCTTTTTAAAGCGTACCAGCACACCTTGTGCCAGACAACCGCCCATCATGAGAACAATTCCCCAAAACGGCCCAAAAAACTGAGGCATAAGCCAGACAACTTTTTCGGCAGTCACCGTCGCAAATACACCACCCTGTTTTTGGAGCTGTGGAATGATCTGATCAAACTGTGTGATCAAAGCGTTCCTCAATTCCTCGTTCATATAAAGCAAGGCGATTGCCATACATGACAGAGTGATACTAACAAGCACCCAAACACCGAAAAGGTTCGATACTGGATACCAGAATATTTTTTCGTTTTCCTCGCGCCATAGCAATGATTGGCGTGTGATGGCCAAAACTGGTAGGCCGCAAGTCAAAACGTATGTCAGACTGAAAAGCGGAGCTATAAAAGCTGCAGCGACAACGGCACCCGTTACCACTGAAACCACTCCACCTGTCAAACCCCAACCTAGTCCAGCAATGAACAAGGGGATGACTGATAAAGTCATTAAGGACAATGCTTGAAAAGCATTTGTATTCACTGCGTTTTCACCAGCTCCAATTAAAGAGAGTGATAAAAATAGTGTACTGGCAATCCCGAGGGATGCACTAATGCTTATGTCCTTAATCATATATCCCACTATCGGAACAGGCGGCGAACCGCCTACCCGGTGTTACTTATTTTACAACAAACGGCAGCAACGCAATGTTACGTGCGCGTTTGATAGCTTTAGCAAGTTCACGCTGTTTCTTAGCTGAAACGGCAGTGATTCTGCTTGGCATGATTTTACCGCGCTCGGAAACAAAACGTTGTAGAAGCTTTACGTCTTTGTAATCGATCTTTGGTGCACCTTCACCAGTGAAAGGGCAAGTCTTACGGCGACGGAAAAATGGACGACGTGCATCAGACATTATTCTTCCCCTTCTGTAGTTACTTCAGTTGCTTCTTCTTCTTTTTTAGCAGGAGCAGCTTCGGATTTGGTTTCTTCATCACGATCACGGCGGCCGCCTGAACGACTGCTTTTGCTTTGCAGCATTACTGAATCGCCTTCTTCAAGCTCTTCAACACGTAAAGTCATGTGACGTAGTACATCTTCACTAAGAAGAAGGTTACGTTCCATTTCTTTAACTGTTACAGCAGGTGCATCGATGCTCAAAAGTACGTAATGGCCTTTACGGTTTTTCTTAACTTTATAAGCAAGATTGCGAAGGCCCCAGTTTTCAACTTTAGCAACGGTACCGTCGCCTTCAGTGATAAAGCTGGACATTTGTTCGGTCAGTGTATCAACCTGTTGGCTTGAAATGTCCTGACGGGCAATAAAAACTGTCTCATATAGAGGCATATGTATAAGCTCCTTATGGCTTTTGGTGTCTGGTGTTAATGACTATCATCAACTGGACAGACGTAGCCGACCTCCGTCGGCAAGGAGTATTGAGGCGGCGGACTATATAGATTTATCTACTTTATGCAAGTAGGCTTGACAGGATATTCTTAAGTAATATGACTGTGTCACATAAGTTTAACTAGAACGGACCAATTATAATGAAACGCGCATTCGTTTTTCCAGGGCAGGGAAGCCAAACTGTCGGCATGGGCAAGGAACTTGCTGAAGCCTTTCCAGTGGCAGCACAAGTATTTGAAGAAGTTGATGATGCCCTCGGCCAAAAACTTACAAGCCTTATGTATGAAGGTCCGATTGAAGATTTAACGCTGACTGAAAACACGCAACCAGCTTTGATGGCCGTGAGTGTCGCCGTTGCACGGGTTCTGGAAAGTGAAGGCAATTTTAAGCTTTCCGATGCGTCGTCGTTTGTAGCAGGTCATTCCCTTGGCGAATATTCTGCTTTGACAGCTGTTGGTTCTTTGGAACTCGCTGATACGGCGCGTCTTTTAAAAGCACGAGGACTTGCCATGCAAAAAGCGGTCCCTGTTGGTTTTGGCGCGATGGCGGCTCTTCTTGGAATGGATATTGAGCCGGTGGAAGAGCTCGTCGCTGAAGCCGCCGCGGCCGCTGATGCGGACGGTATTTGTGTCGTGGCGAATGATAATGCTGTCGGGCAAGTTGTCTTAAGCGGTCATAAACAAGCGGTTGAGCGTGTGATTGAGCTTGCGAAAGAAAAAGGTGTTCGTAAAGCCATGTTGCTTCCGGTTAGCGCGCCTTTCCATTGCCCGCTAATGCAGCCTGCCGCCGATGAAATGGCCGCAAAACTCACTGACGTAAAAATCGTGCCGCCGTCAGTACCACTTGTTTCAAACATAACTGCTGATGAGGTGAGCGATCCAGAAACAATTCGCTCGCTCTTAATAGAACAAGTAACTGGCCGTGTCAGATGGCGCGAAAGTGTTCTATTTATGGGAACTCAGGACATCGAGTCTCTGTTTGAACTTGGTACAGGTAAGATCCTGTCCGGCATGGTGCGTAGAATTAACAAGGAAATGAAGGGCAGCGCTATTCAAGGGCCTGCTGACATTGAAGCCTTTTTAAAATCACTTTAATTTGTCCTGCACATCATAAAGCAGGGAAGCGGGAGATATTAATGTTTGACCTTTCAGGTAAATGCGCACTTGTAACCGGTGCGTCTGGTGGCCTTGGTGCTGCTATTGCAAAAGATTTACATGCAGCTGGCGCTACAGTAGCGATTTCTGGAACGAGAGAAGATGCATTGAAGGCACTTGCTGACGAAATCGGTGGTGATCGCGTTCATGTCGTTCCGTGTAATCTGTCTGATATGGAAGCTGTGGACAATCTGATTAAAGATGCAGACGCGGCAATGGGGCAGGTCGATATTCTGGTGAATAATGCAGGTCTTACACGCGACGGCCTTGCAATGCGCATGAAAGACGCAGATTGGGACGTCGTCATGGACGTGAATTTAAAGGCGGCCTTCAAACTGTCTAGGAACAGCCTGCGCGGAATGATGAAGCGTCGCAATGGCCGTATCATCGGAATTACTTCTATCGTTGGCGTAACTGGTAATCCTGGCCAAATGAATTATGCGGCGTCCAAGGCCGGAATGATTGGTATGTCTAAATCACTTGGTCAAGAAGTTGCAGGGCGCGGAATTACTGTAAATTGTGTTGCACCGGGTTTCATTGCCACGGCTATGACAGATGAACTTACTGATGATCAGAAAAGCAAATTACTGACAAATGTACCCGCAGGGCGCCTTGGGGATCCAAAGGATATTTCGGCGGCTGTTTTGTATCTGGCTTCAGATGAAGCAGCCTATATCACAGGGCAAACTCTGCACGTAAATGGCGGGATGGCAATGATCTAGGTCATGATTTGACCACATTGTGCTTCTAATTGCTTTTGATGATTAGAAGTATGTAACAGGTTTTCTTTGCAATGACTGTAAAGTATGTTAGGAACGCCACGAGATTTAGCCGCTTGTTGTCCCTTGTAATTTGTGGTCACTGGCGGTAAGGAATAATTTGTAATTTAATAGCCGGTATATCTAAGGATAGAACTAATGAGTGATACAGCTGAACGCGTAAAAAAAATCGTAATTGAACATCTTGGTGTTGAAGAAGCAAAAGTAGGCGACGAAGCCAGCTTCATCGACGATCTAGGCGCTGACAGCCTGGACACTGTTGAACTTGTTATGGCATTCGAAGAAGAATTCGGTATCGAAATTCCTGACGATGCTGCAGAAAAAATTCTGACAGTGAAAGACGCTATCACCTTCATCGACGCAGCTTAATTCTGCGCCTTTAAAAGTTTTATAGTTCTTCGCAAACTCTTTCTTCGATAGGAATTATCATGCGTCGTGTAGTTGTCACTGGTCTTGGTCTTGTAACTCCCTTAGCGAATGGTGTTAAACCCAGCTGGGAACGTTTGATCAATGGAGAATCTGGTGCCGGTATGATCACCAAGTTTGATACAACAGACTTGACGGTTAAATACGGCTGCGAAGTACCTATCGATGAAAATATACCGGATTCCTTTAGGGTCGACGATGTGTTGGCCCCTAAGGAACAACGCAAATTAGATAGCTTTATCATTTATGGTATCGCTGCGGCTGACGAAGCCATTGCGGATTCAGGCTGGAAGCCTGAAACAGAAGAAGAAATCACCAGAACGGGCGTATCGATTGGGTCTGGTATTGGTGGTCTTCCTTCTATTGAAGCAAACTCAATAAAATTGCACGAACAAGGGCCGCGACGCATCAGCCCGTTCTTTATTCCAGGTGCATTGATTAATCTGATCTCTGGTCAGGTTTCAATTCGTCATGGATTTAAAGGCCCAAATCATGCGGTTGTGACTGCTTGTTCTACAGGTGCGCACTCTATTGGTGATGCGGCTCGCATGATCGTGGACGATGATGCAGACGTAATGGTCGCTGGCGGTGCAGAAGCTGCTATGTGCCGGATCGGTTTTGCGGGTTTCTCGTCTGCTAAAGCTTTGTCCAAAGGCTTCCATGACGATCCAACTAAGGCATCTCGTCCTTATGATAAAGACCGCGATGGTTTTGTTATGGGTGAGGGCGCTGGCGTTGTTGTTCTTGAAGAATATGAACATGCAAAAAAACGCGGTGCAAAAATCTATGCAGAAGTCGTAGGTTATGGCCTTTCAGGCGATGCCTATCACATTACAGCACCTGCAAGTGATGGTGACGGCGGCTACCGCGCAATGGCGATGGCACTTCGTAAGTCTGGGCTTAACCCGGAAGATATCGGATACATCAACGCTCATGGTACATCAACACCGCTCGGTGATGAAATTGAAGTTAGCGCGGTTAAACGTTTGTTTGCAAGCTCGGCTCCGGAACTTGCAATGTCTTCGACTAAATCAGCTATTGGCCATCTATTAGGTGCTGCTGGTGGTGTGGAAGCGGTCTTCTCCATCCTTGCGATGACAGAAGGTGTATTGCCTCCAACAATTAATCTGGAAAATCCATCTGATGGTCTGGATCTGAACCTTGTGCCAAATGTCGCACAAGAGAAAAAAGTTGATGCTGTTCTTTCCAACTCGTTTGGTTTCGGTGGAACCAATGCTAGTTTGGTGATGAAACGGGTCTAATTATTTCTGCGAGGCAGGATGAAGCGCTTTTTAATCTTCTTTTTTGCCCTGCTCCTTCTATCTTCAGCTGCAGTAGGCGGCTTTGCTGCTTACGGGTGGCACTTGTTCACGACACAAGGCCCGCTGATAGAAGATGTCGTTCTGGTTCTGGAAAAAGGATCAGGACTAAGGGCAATCTCAAAAAAGCTACAAAACGCCGGCGTTATTCATAACGACATTGCCTTCATCTTTGGTGTTCGTGCTAAATCCCAAGAGAAAAAACTAAAAGCGGGCGAATATCAATTTAGTCAAGGCTCAACAAGTGAAGACGTCTTGGCTGTGTTGGTTTCCGGTAAATCGATCGCTCATTATTTGACTATACCTGAAGGCTTGCAAAGCCGTGAAGTCGCCGACCTGATCCGAAAAAATTCGGTGTTATCAGGTGCGCTTTCAATCACACTAGCTGAAGGCTCGGTTCTTCCTGAAACCTATCAGTTCAGCCGAGGTGATAAACGGGATATCGTAGCGCGCAGAATGCAAAATTCGATGAATACCAGTCTTGATAAACTGTGGGCAAACCGCAAGCCTGATATTTTGGTGAAGACAAAACAAGAACTGCTCATTCTTGCTTCCATAGTTGAGAAAGAAACTGGTTTGGCCTCAGAACGGGCGCATGTCGCCGGAGTTTTCATTAACCGGCTTAAGAAAAAGATGCGCCTGCAATCTGATCCGACAGTTGTTTATGGTGTTACAAATGGTCTGAAGGATCTGGGGCGCTCAATCTCTAAAAAAGATCTCGCAGCCATTAATAAATACAATACCTACACAATACGTGGGCTGCCAGTGGGGCCTATTTGCAATCCGGGGCTTGAGAGTTTGAAGGCTGTATTAGAGCCGATGCAAACCAAGGATATATACTTCGTTGCAAGCGGAAAAGGCGGGCATGTTTTTGCATCAACATTGGCAGAGCATAATCGTAACGTGAGAAACTGGCGTAAGCTTAAGAAGAAAAAATAGCGCCTATAGTATAGAAATTGGCACAAAAAGGCTTTGTGAACGTCATACCTTCAAACGAACTGAGAAGGAGTGGCAAAGCAGAATGTCAGTGACAAGTGATTCCATTCAAACCCTGTTAAAACAACGTCGTGATTTGAGAGAATGCCTGCATGAGCTTCGTAAAGAAGTTGCAAACATGCATGAAAACACGGATCAAATAATTGACAAGGCGTTGGGTAAAAATTCACCTAAACTACCTATACCGAAGCAGGACGCTTCGCCTCCTGGTAGCGAGATCCTCGCGGACCCTGTCGCTGCTCTAAAGCTAATTCAGCAAGTGACACAGAAACAAATTGCACCTCCTGATCCAAAACCGGAGATACCTGCTTTCGAAAAAAAGGTGAAGGTGGCGAATGAGCCAGATTCATCGAAAGTTGTAAAGGGTTCAATACAGTTTGAGCCCAAATTGGCTTCAGTATCAGAAAACACAGAAGATTCTTCACTTGAGCCGAAAATTCTCCAGCCGAATAATCCTGTTAATGTTAATTCTGAAGCAAAGGAGGAGGAGCCGGAAATTGAAAATTTGCTAAATCATGCAATTTTGCTGGCTGGTTTCTTTCTACATCACCCATCTTCTGCCGGAAATGAACAACTTAACGCGTTGGATGCCGCGATCGCCAAAGCCCAAACGCTTTCCGTCTCGAACAAAACAGAGACAACGATGACACCCCTTAAAAACGCTTATAGAAATGTAGTGTCAGCCACCTACTCAGCAGACAAGGTCAACGGGAAAACTATTTCTGACAGCTGCGCTTCGGTAGGAATGTTTTGGGTGATTCCGATGGTTGTTTCGGCCTTGGTGCTCGTCCTCCTTCCCGGGTTATTGCTTTTGCGTTCACTTGCCCAACGAATGTTTGTTGAAGATTTTGCTTCAGAAATCATGCTGTCAATTGGTTCCGCCGCGTCGTTCGTTTGGGGGATTATGGGAGTTCTTGCATGTGTAGCACTCTCAATTGCAAGGGAAGTTAAGGCACGTCGATATGAAAAAGAGCGCAGTCCGGGTATTGCTATTCGCGCTGCTATTGGTGGTGTGTTGGGATTGGGAGTGTTTCTGGGTTTCTCATTCGTTGACCAAATCACCGGATTACAAAAAGATATCGCCGTTAGTTTGATCTCGTTCCTTGTTGGAGCCAGTTCGTCTTTCATTCGCAGCCGGTACCAACAACCTGTGAAGATTAAATAAAGTATCCCTAGATCTTAAATGTTACGTGCTTTCTTGTTCGGCGTCTCAAATGACGATATACACAGTCATTGTTCAATTGAAGTGAGAGGCTACCATGACTTTGCAAAGTATGACTGGATTTGCCCGTATAAGCGGCGCCTATGCTGATTACTCTTGGCTTTGGGAAGCCAAAAGCGTAAACGGCCGTGGTTTGGAAATTCGTTGTCGTATTCCCTATGGTTTTGACAAGGTGGAAGAATCTGCTCGCAAAAACCTAAAAAGCAGATTGCAGCGCGGTACGGTTAATTTGCACCTGCAACTAAATCAATCTTCCGGGAAAAACGAGTATCAAGTTAATCATGCTCTCCTTGATGAACTCATTTCTGTTGCCAAAGATAAAGCCTCACAGGGCGGGATAGAAGCCGCTCGGATTGATGGTCTGTTGGGGCTCAAAGGTGTTATCGAACAATCTGATAAATCAAATGCTGATGACAAAGAACAACTAGCATTGGAGCAGGCGTTAACAAATTCTTTGAACGGTCTTTTTGATAATCTGTTAGCAACGCGGATTGAAGAAGGCTCACAATTGCTCCCAGTACTTAACGGCCAGCTTGATGAAATTGCAATGCTGAGTCAAAAGGCTCTTAATGTGGCTGCGCTTCGCCCAGAAAATGTTAGAGCGCGGATAAACACACAAATGGAGGCATTACTCAGCGGGAGCACAACCATTGACGCTGATCGACTTGAACAAGAGTTGGCGATGCTGGCGACGAAAGCCGATATTTCCGAAGAGCTTGATCGTTTAGCCAGTCATGTGGTGACTGCACGTGATGTTTTAGCCAGTGATAAAGATGAAGGGATTGGCCGGCGTCTGGATTTCATTTGTCAGGAATTTAACCGCGAAGCAAATACCCTTTGTTCCAAATCTAACGATAAAGAATTAACCCAAATTGGACTTGACCTGAAAGTGATTATCGATCGCCTTCGTGAACAAGTTCAAAATATTGAATAAGGCTTTAACGTGTCAAATCAGACAGTAGAAACAGTAGAAACAGTAGATATTGATCGGCGCGGGCTTATGCTCGTTCTGTCTTCCCCGTCCGGTGCAGGAAAAACAACCATTTCCCGCGCGATGTTAGAGGATGACGACAGATTGTCGATGTCGGTATCAGCTACAACACGTGCACCCCGTCCGGGTGAAGTGGATGGCAAGGATTACTATTTCATGGAGCCCGTGGAGTTTAATCTGCTTGTAAATCGTGATGAATTACTCGAACACGCGAAGGTGTTCAGTAACTATTATGGAACTCCAAGTGAGCCAGTCCGCGAAGCTTTAGCGAACGGTAATGATATTTTGTTTGATATTGACTGGCAAGGAACACAACAATTAGCGCAAAAGTCGGGTGACGATCTTGTGAGTATTTTTGTGCTACCGCCCTCTACTAAAGCACTTGAGAAACGATTGAAAAGCCGAGCTCAAGACAGTGATGAAGTCGTTGCTGAACGTATGTCCAAGGCCTCAGAAGAAATTAGCCATTGGGCGGAATACGATTATGTTGTTGTCAATGACGATGTAGATAGGTGCATTCAGGAAGTGAAAGCCATATTGCAAGCAGAGCGAGTTCGGCGTATTCGCAGAACCGGTTTGCTGACCTTTGTTGATGCGCTGCGTGAAGGTTATTGATTTTGGCGATAAATTTCTGATAGACGGCAGAATTCTTCAACTGAAAGTTCTTCTGCTCGCTGTGTTGGTTTAATTCCTGCTGCGAGCAGATACTCTTCGGCCGGCCCGCCAAGCGGCTTCAAACTTGCTCGTAGCATTTTACGCCTTTGCCCAAACGCTGCGGCCACTGTTTTCTCCAGTATTTTTAGATCCGCGGGATAAATGGGCGTCTCTCTTGGAACGAGTTTCACAACAGTACTAGTGACTTTAGGCGGCGGTGTAAAGGCGCGAGGCGAGATATCAAACTGCGGCGAAACTTCACAAAGCCACTGACATATAATTGACAAGCGGCCGTAGGACTTTGTTCTTGGGACTGCGGTAATACGATCCCCAACTTCCTTTTGAAACATCAGCGTCATAGATTTAAAATGCTCACGCTTTTTGAGCCATTTAATCAGGAGTGGTGTTGCGACGTTATAGGGTAGATTTGCAATAATGTGCGCCTTAGTGCCGAGTAATTCAGTCTCGTCAATCTTAAGCGCATCTCCATTGATAACAGTGAGACGTCCGCCAAATGCGTCAGTTACATCTTGTAGTGGAGCAAGACAACGCGTGTCTTTTTCAATAGCAATGAGCTTTTCTACACCTGCCGATAGGATGGCACGTGTGAGACCGCCTGGCCCTGGGCCAATCTCAAGAACAGTTTCCCCTTCAAGAGAACCCGGGCATCTTGCAATGCGGCCTGTTAAATTGAGATCCAGCAAAAAATTTTGGCCCAACGACTTCTCAGCACGAAGACCATATTGATTAATCACATCCCGTAGCGGGGGAAGAGAGGCGCCGTCATCCATCATGAAGTTTCCTTAAGCCTAATAGCCATTTCATTTGCCATATTGATCGCAGCGATCAAACTTGCTGGATTTGCGATACCTTTACCCGCAATATCCTCCGCTGTTCCATGATCCGGTGAGGTGCGAATAATAGGCAGGCCTAGTGTAACGTTTACACCACGGTCAAAATCGATTGTCTTAATTGGTATCAAGGCCTGATCATGATACATACATATAGCAGCGTCATATTTTTGGCGTGCAGCTGCGTGGAACAAACTATCTGACGGGTAGGGACCAGTTACGTGGAGGCCTTCGCTTGATAATCTTTCGACAAGTGGCCCGATAATTTCCAATTCCTGTCGCCCGATACTACCTTCTTCCCCTGCATGAGGATTAAGACCAGCCACGACAATTCGCGGATCTTCTTTGCCAAAGCGACTTTTTAGGTCCTTGATCGTCGTGCGGATAATATATTCTAGTTGCTCTTCTGAAATTGATTCAGGAACTTTTTCAAGGGGAATGTGAATAGTTGCAGGAACAACTTTTAACCCAGGACAGGCAAACATCATGATGGCTTTACCGGGAGCACCTGTAAGGTCTGCTAAATATTCTGTGTGGCCTGGATGACTAAAACCGGCATCATATAATCGCTTCTTTTGGATTGGATTTGTGACCATGGCTGTGGCCGCACCGATCTGACAAAGGTTGGTGGCTAATTCAATAGCAGCTAACGTTTTCTCGGAATCTGTTTGCCCTTGATGGGGATCCATTACGGGAAGAGAACCCTCAAAGCATTCTATTCCTTGCTTAACTGACGTTACTATTTCGATTGCAACGTCTGAGAAAAGCTTTCCTACCTGAAATTCAATCAAAGAAGCATCACCGACCAGAACAAACGGTGAAATTTGTTCACTTTTCCGCGCGATCCAAGCCTTCGTAGCAATTTCAATGCCGATACCAGCCGGATCGCCCATAGTTAATACCAAGGCCTCTTGGCTCATCTGTTCCATCCGTTTACGGTCAATAAAGGGTAATTGCTACTTATCGTATTATCGGGATTCAACAACGGCTTCACGGCGTAGATCTTTCAAGTATCGATCCGCTCGCGCTTCAATCCGTTTGTTGCCGATTTGCTGGCGGATTGCGTCTTCGCTATCGCTTTGTTTTTGCGCATCTTGTCGTTTGCAAACAATAAAAATACGGTAAATGTCCTTATCAAGATAGGGCACGCTAGCATCCCCGCTTTGAAGATTGACAACAAGTTTTTGGTATTTCTCAGGTAAATTACTTAATTTGACCTGACCCATTTTGCCGCTTCCGCCATTCGAAATCTGGTTAAATAGTGTTGGCAGATATTTGCAGTCATCTACAAAATTACTAAGCGATTGCGCGAGCCTAATCTGACTTTCTTTAAATCCGTTTTTCTCTGCAAGGGAGAGCGGGATCGCAATCTGGCTAAGATCCATGCGGCTGTCTGTTGCTTGATCACTTAGTATTTTGCGAACTTCACGAACTGCTACCATATAATATCCATCGGTCGTACGGATGGGTTTAGTTACTCTCCCCTTTTTTGTTGTCGCTACTACTTGTGCAACGGAAGGGTCCATGTCCTCCAGCATTTGCCAACCGACGGCGCCACCTTTTGCAGCCGTTGGGCCTTTACTGAACTGCGTGGCTACTCGGGAAAAGCTTGCCCCTTTTTTAAGTTGTTCATACATACCTTGAATGAATTTTCTAACTTCAGGTTCTTCCCTTGGCGTGGAGATAGGCAGAAAAAACTCTCTAATCAGATACTCGGTTTTCCCCTTGTTTGCCCGCACCTTTACTTGAGCAGCTTTGACTTCAGCTTCTGTAATGTTAACGCGAGGGACAATACGTTTGCGGATAAGTTTGTCCCAGGCGATTGTCGCTTTGACTTGGTCAATAACGGAATCTATATCAATATTCTTGGTTGCAAGAGCTTGTTCCAGATGGCCAGAACGTATTTTGAAACGCTTTTCAATATTCTCAAGAGCGCTGCTGATTTCCTGATCACTCGCTTCAACGTTGCGACGTGAGGTCTCTTGAATTTTTAGTCGTTCATCAATTAAAGCATTGATAGTTGAGCCCACTAGTTGTTTTCTAGTTTTATTATTGTTCGGCATGCCCGCCATAAAAATGGTCATGTTAATCCGCTGGATTACATCGAAGCCGGAGATAATATCTTCATTTACAATGGCAACTATTTTCTGAACTTCCTGCGCCGCGATTTGGCTGGCTGAGAGAGTTAAGAATGTTGCTATAAATAGACTGTTTAGAACTTTCCGCATGACCATCACTTGATTTATCAAAACATACTTAAAATGAGTGAACTATTCTATCACCGTTGGATAAGAATAGCATCTAACAACTTATTTTGAGGTTACATCAATTAAAGGGGAGTAACCTGATCTTAAAACCGATTGTCGTGGAAGGTTCAACGTCCCGGTCTCGCGTGAATTTTTTAGTGGCTTCCAACGCGAAGCCAAAGCACTCATCCAAATATTCAAACCCAAAGACACCTTCGATCGACGAGCCATTGTTTTCAAGGTCTCGCCGGTAGGATCCGTAGCTACTCCAGAATTCAGACAGTTTAAGTTTCCCTGCAAAATTGATTTCATGGTGGCTCTCAATCCCAGCAGCAGCCTGATCATCTTTCAAATTGAGGTAGCCAAGGTTGAACCAGTTATTCTCGGATCCAAACGTCAAATCAATTTCATTCCGGGCGAAACTAAGATCGTCCTGCCCAAGACGAACGCGTTGAGTGAATTTGAACATCTCAGTTGGTTGAATTTCTAGTCTGGCGACATAGTCAGAAAATTGTTCATCAAGGCCGCTTTCATCTGCAAAGTCTGATTTACTGTTTTCGTAAAGGCTCTGTCCTAAAAGAAGAGAGGTGTAGCCGCCGTTTTCGCCATAAAATCCAAAATTCAATCCGTAGTTGAGGCGAGCCCCTTCTTCTACTTGATCCAAACCGGCATATCTGTTGAAGCCAAATAAGTTGGTATCATCAAATTCAAAACTCAAACTGTCTTCATTGGGCGTATTCTTACTTCCAAAGGCTTCTGACCAAACGGCTTCGACAATCGGCTCAATAGTTTGGCGAACGCTTCCGGCCTGTCTTACAAATGGATAACTCCATTTTAAAGAAACTGACGGGATAACGCGACCGGTGAAATTATTAGATGTATCGCTTGTGGGATCAAAGGGATCATCCAATTGGTCGCTGGCATAATACGCATCGCCTCGCAGAGAGGTATCCAGAGTAATAACCTGGCCAGAAGGCGAGGTATAAGGCAGATGCCATCCTACAGAGGCTGAAAGGCGATTGGTATCTTGTCCGTCAGATCGCACAAGTGTTAAGCCATCTACATCGATGCTGAAACGTGAGCCAAATTTATCAGGCTCGCCTACGTATGAATATTCCAACCAGCCTGGGACAAATGGTGTTGTTCCGCTGTCATCTTCTTCTTTTAATCCTTGAAACGCAATGGCACTTACCTTGACAAAATTTCGTCCACGTAAACCCTCAACATAAGCAGTAGAAGTCAGAGAATCTTCACCACTTATATCGTATTTATCCAAATACGTGTCTGTTGAGGTTGCGAAGAAGTCAAAGCCCCACTTCCAGTCTTTACGAAATTCGAATTCTCCCACGCCTCGGATGTGTCCTTGGAATTCTTTTTCACCAGTTTTTACGTTTGTGGTCGTCCGCTCGTCGACATAAGTGAGTGAGCCATCCAATGACAAAGCACCAGTTTCAAATGCTTGACGGTATTCTGTGGCGATTTGCACACCTTCCTTGGTGGTAATCGTCGGGCTTATGGTCATATCTTTATCGTCCGATATGGCATAGTAGTACGGAACTGTAATTCCGTAGCCGAGAGTTGATGAATCAAACGCTGAAGGAGCGAGAAAGCCGCTATCTCGTTCTACTGATGGATCTGGATGGCTGAAATATGGGGTGTAAATTATCGGGACACCATAAAACTCCAGAACAGCATGCTCATATGAAATTGTTTTTGCTTGTTTGTCGTGTTCAACTTTTGCCGACTTGACCTGCCAAAGTGGGGCTGCATTACGGTCAGTTTCACATAACCGACAAGTACTGTAGACTGCTTTGTTCATTATTGTTTTGTTTTCATCGACCCTAACAGCGCTTTGTGCTGCCAAACGCGAGTTGTCGGTAAACAAAATTCGAATATCACGAATAGCACCAGTTTTTAACTCATTGAAAAGTTCAATTTTATCTGCAAATAACACATCACCTGAAGGTTCTAGAAGTACGATATTACCTACAGCATTAACTTTATCTTCTCGAATACTGTAGATGACGTTATCGGCTTTTAAGATACGATCGCCCTGAACAATTTCTACATTTCCAGAGGCTGTTACAATCTCATTGGCTTTATCATACTTGATCTCGTCTGCGCTAAATAGAGATTGCGCATTCAGGTCAAGACTAGATGGACTAGTCGCTGCCTGCACAGTCTGTATGGATGCAACCGTCAAAAACGTTGATGCAAGAAGGGGCGCTAGAAAATTTCGCATGTTCTAGCCATCCTCCAGATGGAACATCATGGAAAGGCCTAGTAATGTGATGGCAACGGCGGGTGTCCACGCGGCCATTAACACAGGTAAGGTGCCAGCCAAGCCCAAGGCTAGAATAATATCCGTAAAGAAATAAAACACAAATCCAGTCACAATCCCCGACATAACTAACAATCCTGTCCGACCTCTTCTTGTCGCCCGCAAACTAAAGGTTGCAGCAACAAGAACCATTGCAAGTAGCAGAACAGGTCCCGCAATCAAGCTATGCCAGTATATACGATGTTTTAGCGCAGAAAAGCCTGCTTCTTCCAAAGTGTCTATAAAAGCAGGTAAATCCCAGATCGACAGGTTTTTTGGAGGGGCAAAACTTTCTTGAATTTGTGCAACCGTTAAAGATGTCTGCAATTGCAGTGTATCGAGAAAAGTACCGGGCAGTTCCGGGCTGGTGAGAAGGACATCCTCCAGATCCCAGTATCCTTTACGAAGCCTCGCGTGGGAGGCTTCGATACGGCCAGTAAATTGTTCGTTTTTGTCATACTGAAATATAATAACATCAGTAAGGTCAACTCCCTGATTAATCGCACCAAGAGCATGTATTACCGATAGGCCATCATCATCCACTTGCCTAAGCCATAGGTTCTTAGATGAAAGCTGCAAAAGATTAGTTTTTTTCTCAAAATACTTATTTTCCAATTGCGCTGCATGAGTTTCCATAACCGCTGCAATTGGGTTGATAACTGTCAGAATGAATATGCCCCCAACAAATGCAATGGCGAGAGAGGGCATCAGGAAAAGCCACGCAGAAACACCAGACGCTCGAATAACAGTTAATTCGTTGGTTCTGGACATTCTGAAGAAAGTCAGCATGCCGCCAAATAGGGCGATAAAGGGCAAAAGTTTTTGAGCTAGTGTCGGTAAGCGCATCAATGTCATTTGCAGCATGAGTAAAACAGTTATGTTTTCTTTGTCGGCAGATTTTCGAAGCAATTCAATAAAATCCACAAGAAATATTATTGAGATTAGAGCTGCAAAAATGATTCCGACATTTCTCAAAAACTGCTTTCCAAGATATATGGAGAGGGTGCCCCAAAGTTTCATTTAGCAATTCCCTCTGTTGGAAGGTGAGGGGGTTGGGTTTTATTTTTATTGCCAAAAGGGATCGAGAATTTTCCGCCTGCCGCCAAATGGGCAGCAGCAACAGTTGAAAAGATAGGAAGTAAATAAAGGAGTGGGATAAGCCCTGGGTTTGAACTGGCTAAACTGAACAAAGCCATCGCAGTAATTAGCAAGCCTACTCCTGAAACGCTCGCGGCAAGGAGTGTCTTTACGCGTCCTCGACGTGAAAATTCGCCGCTCAACACACCCGCTATTGCAATAAATACCAGAGCAAAAGCATATATGGGCAATATAATTCTGGTGTGTAATTCTTTGCGTATTTTTCCGGCGTTTCTTCTTGTTAGCTCTGTTTCTTCTGGCCAGATAAGTTCGCCAAAGTATCTCGCTTCAGGTTTCAGCCAAAACGTAGAGCTCTTTTTTTCAAACTGACTGACATCAAGTGTGTAGTCGTCAAAATACAAGATACTCAGTTTAGCTTGATCTTTTTGAACTTCTTGCAGGTTACCGTTTTTCATAATGAAGCGGGGGCCATCTTTGGTTTTTATAAATGCGCCTTCTTGCGCCATATAGGTCACCGGTTTTTCGATGTTTCGTTCATCGTGTACCAAAATACCAATGAGTTTTCCTGACTTCGTTTTCTCTCGAACATAAACGGTTACGTTTTTTGAAAGAGAGTTGAAAACACCTTCTCTGAGGACAACCGAAGCCAGGCTTTCTCGCCATTCATAACGAAGTTCCTTAACAGTGCGAATACCATAAGGGGCCAGAAAAAAACCTAATCCATACAGGACTAGAGAGACCAAGATCGCAACGTATAAAGCGGGTTTGGCAAGGGCCCACTTACTGAGCCCTGCCGCCCACATAACGACAATTTCAGACTCGGTATAAAGCCTGTTAAAGGCAAAAAGTGTTCCGAAAAATAAGCCCAAAAGGAGTGTGTATTTCAATATGCCCGGGATCAACAATACTGTCAGATACAAAAAGGTACTGATAGGCAGACCGCTAATCAGTTTCTCCACAAATTGCAGCGTTTGCGACAACCAGATAATACCCGTCATCGTAAAGGTTATGAAGGCAATGGGGCCTAAAAGTTGAGAAATTATGTACCAGTTGATCTTTTTCATGGCGGCAGTATAGCGATTGAAATAAAGAGCGCCATAAAGAAGCATAAAAATGCTATAAAAAAGACGGAGTTAGAGCCTTTTATACATGTATGTTGTCGCATCGTAGTGCGCTTTTTCTGCTGCACGGCAATAACCCGGGATAACGCCTGCGATTTCATAACCTAAAGATCGGTAAAACGGCTCTGCTGTATCACCTGTACGAGTATCAAGAGTAATAAGGGAACGATCAAAGTAATCGGCTCGTTTTTCTAGTTCAATCATTAGTTTCCGCGCAATCCCTTTCCGACGAAATTCAGGATGTACTAAGAGTTTTAATACTTCACAGCGGTGAACTTGGTTGGGTAACATGTCCATATCCAGTTGCACTGTACCCGCTATTTTTTTGTCTACAGTGGCAACAAGCAGAAGTCTATCCTTGTTTTTTAAACTTGGGTAGACCTTGCTCTTCCAGAAATCCTCGCTGTCTTCTGGGGAGTAAGGCAATATAAAACCAACACTTGCACCGGCACTTACAGACGCGTGCAGGATTGTTGCGAGGTCCTTTAAATTGCTAAGCAGATCCTTTGAATCAAGTTCTCTTATTTTTATTTGTTCCATATAAGCCTCAGATTAAAACAAGCAGGTATTTTGCGGGAGAGCGCTTTGTTGTTTCAAATTTTGAAGCACCGAACAATTTGTATCGAAGGCTGTCACCTGCATTCAAACAGTGTTTTTCCGCCTCAATAGTGAGCTCAAGGTAGCCATCTAACATAATCAGGTGGTGCTCTTGCCCGGCTATGGATGGGCTGTCATACGAAAGATGAGTATCAGCTCTTAACTGACATTCTACAACTTCAGCTGCAAGAGAGTTAGAGGGCGGGGAAATCGAACGACGGTTAAAGCCAGTAGTTTTATCTTCCCATAAAGATTGGTTTTTAACTCGGATGACTTTTTCGAAACTGTCTTCGACCGCTGATAGCATCCGCGTTAAGGAGAGCCCATAAACAGCACAAAGCTTACCGAGAATTTCTGTCGTCGGACTAACCTCGGCTTTCTCCAGTCTTGAAAGTGTTGACCGGCTTATACCGCTTTCGACTGACAACTGTTCCAAAGACAGATCTTTGCTTTTCCGCAGTAGTAAAAGACGTTCAGCAAGCTTGATAGTGAGCAAATTATTCATTTTTTCCCATTTTTGAGAATATTTCCCATAAATGAGAATAAAATGAATGTGCGATAGCTGTCAATACTGCTGCTTGATCGCAGTTGTTTATTGATACTCGTCGCGCGCTAAGGTATTCAGGAGAGAATAAAGAACCCCTAGAGGCCTTAATTTTCAACTATCAGGTGTCAATTATGAAATTCGCTTTTTCAGAAATATCCTTACCAAAGCGCGGTTCGCTTGCCGTTCCGGTTTTTGCGGATAATACTTTATCCCCCATGGCTCAGGATGTGGATGACATCACAGGCGGTGTTTTATCACGTGCTTTAGAGACAAGCCGATTTAAAGGCAAAAAAGGGGATCTGCTGGAAATCCTGGCACCTCAGGATATGGACGTATCTCGGGTTGTTCTATTTGGTGTCGGTGAACCAGAAGATTTGAAGCTTGTTGATTTTGAAAGTCTTGGCGGTAGCCTTGTTCGCAAATTGAATACATCGGGTGCCAGAAACGTGACGGTGATTCTCGATGGTCTTGAAAGCAATGATCTGCGGGATAATGAGGCGGCAGCGCATGTAGCATTTGGCGCCAAGTTGGGCTCGTATAGATTTGCCAAATATAAAACTGATGAGGACGATGCGAGCGAACCGTCACTCCTTAGAATGACGGTCGCCTGTAAAGCGTCCAGCGGTGCACGGAAGTTATTCACTGATTTGGAGGCCATTGCAGAAGGTGTTTTCTTGACGCGGGATCTGGTGAGTGAACCTGCAAATATTCTTTATCCTGAGAGCTTTGCGGACAAATGCCGAGAGCTTACAAGTCTGGGCGTGGAAGTAGAAATCCTTGATGAAGATAAAATGGCTCGTCTTGGTATGGGAGCGCTTCTTGGTGTTGGCCAAGGATCAGTTCGTGAAAGCCGGATGGCAATTATGCGCTGGAATGGTGCCCCAAACAAAAAATCTAAAAAGCCAATAGCTTTTGTTGGTAAAGGCGTCTGCTTTGATACCGGCGGTATTTCGTTGAAACCAGGCCCTGGCATGGAAGAAATGAAATGGGATATGGGCGGCGCCGGTACTGTAACAGGATTAATGAAAGCCCTTGCAGGTCGGAAAGCTAAAGTGAATGTCATTGGTGTAGTGGCATTGGTTGAGAATATGCCTGATGGGAACGCGCAACGTCCTGGCGATATCGTCACGTCGATGTCAGGTCAAACCATTGAGATCTTGAATACCGATGCGGAAGGTCGTTTGGTTCTTGCTGATGCACTTTGGTACACACAAGACCGCTTTGATCCAGAATTGATGATTGACTTAGCCACATTAACAGGGGCGATCATCATTACTCTCGGCCATGAAAATGCAGGTCTATTTGCAAATAATGATGATTTGGCAGATCAGATTTTCTCTGCTGGTAAAACAGTGGGTGAGGGTGTGTGGCGTTTGCCTATGCAGCCGGAATACGCAAAACAAGTCAAATCTCCAATTGCTGATTTGCAAAATATTGGAACTGGCGGGCGTGGTGCAGGCTCTATCGTAGCGGCCGAGTTTTTACAAAAATTTGTAAATGATACTCCGTGGGCACATCTTGATATCGCCGGTATGGCATGGTCCAAAAAAGACACATCAACAGTGCCAAAAGGCGGTACAGGTTATGGCGTTCGTCTTTTGGATCAATTCATTCGTAAAAATCACGAAGGAAAGTAAGTCCTTAAATGACAGAAGTCAGTTTCTATCATTTGCAAGCACAACCGCTTGATCAAGCTTTGCCTCGTTTACTTGAAAAGGTAAACGAGCGAGGCATGAGAGCGCTCATTCGGGTTAAAGAGAATGAGTTGATGATGCATCTGAATGCTTCTCTGTGGACTTTTTCAGCTAATTCTTTTTTAGCTCATGGCATCGATCAAGATGCCGTGCCAGAAGACCAGCCCTTGCTTCTGACAACGGAACATTCGGGTAATGTGAACAACGCATCTGTATTAGTGTTGTTGGAAGATAGTGCCGCGCCAGATGTCGCAGATTTTGATCGTTGCCTGTATATGTTTGATGGCAACGATCTTCAAAATCTGCAAGCAGCGCGGCAACGCTGGACGGACATGAAAGCCGAAGGTATCGATGTTACCTATTGGCAACAAGAAGCCGGCGGCTGGAAAAAGAAAGCGTAAAGCTAACCAACAGCTTTACGTATTTTCCAAGGATTCAAGCTCTTCAAGACCTGACATCCATATGGCTTCGGCTGCTTCTTGTGCAGCTTTTAGCTTGCCAATTTCCGCAACCAGTTTGGCCTGAAATTCAGGTCCTTTGTCATAGGTTCCTGGCGACGCAAGTTTGACCTCTAAAGCGGATTTTTCTTGTTCCAGCTTTTGAACGTTTTTCTCCAATTTGCCGATTTCTTTACGTTTTGGAGAGAGGGCTGCTCGTGCAGCTGCGCGGGCTTTCCGCGCTTCTTTGCCACTTAACCGAGGTTTTTTGTCAGCTTTTTGCTCACCGGCGACAACTTCTACCCGGTCTTTTTTACTAGACGCGCCGGCGCGTGCCTGCTCCATCACGAGTTTTTTGTAATCGTTGATGTCACCGTCATACGCAGACACAGTTCCATCAGCGACAAGCCATAGAGTATCTGCAACGAGGCTTACAAGATGCGGATCATGGCTAATTAGAAGAACGGCGCCCTCGTAATCATTCAGACCTTGTACAAGTGCCTCACGAGCGTCCACGTCCAAATGGTTGGTCGGTTCGTCAAGGATTAATAAGTGGGGTTTATCAATGGAGAGCAAACAGAATGTCAGGCGTGATTTCTCACCACCAGACAACTGTCTGACTGGAACATCGGATTTGTCTTTTGAAAAGCCGAATTGACCAAGCTTTGATCTAACTTGAGATTCGGAAGCCTTACCAAGTTTTTCCTGTAAATGCTGAAACGCGTTTTCATCGGGGTTCATCTCGTCCAATTGATGTTGGGCAAAGAAACCGATTTTGAGTTTCGAGGATTTTTGCATATGCCCAGACTGTCGCTGGAGGCGACCTGCCAAAAGCTTGGCAAATGTCGACTTACCGTTGCCATTCGGTCCAAGTAGAGCGATACGGTCATCCATATCAATCCGCAGGTCCAGTCGTTGCAAGACTGGTTTGTTCTCAGAGTAACCAGCTGTGCAGCTTTCCATGGAGATAATTGGGGACGAAAGTGGTATCGGCGCTGGAAATGCAAAATTGACCGTATATTCTTCCATCATGGAAGCAATCGGTTTCATTTTCTCCAACATTTTAACACGGCTTTGTGCTTGGCGGGCTTTTGATGCCTTGGCTTTAAAGCGATCTACAAATGATTGTAGATGTTTACGCTGCAAATCTTGTTTCTTCGCCATTGATGCATTTTGAGCAAGTCGTTCTGCACGTGTTTTTTCGAAGAAATCGTAGTTGCCCGTATATTTGATGAGACCCTTATTTTCCAAATGGATAATGGAAGTGGCTACATTGTTCAGCAAATCACGGTCATGACTGACAATGATCAATGTTTGAGGGTAGTTACGGAGAAAGCTTTCCAGCCACAATGTCGCTTCAAGGTCGAGATAGTTGCTCGGCTCATCCAGTAGAAGCAAATCAGGATTCGAAAACAAAGTACCAGCTAGGCCAACACGTGTCCGCCAACCACCAGAAAAGGAGGAGCAGGGACGCTGTTGCGCTTCATGATCAAAACCGAGACCTGATAAGATCTTCGCGGCCCGGCTTTCTGCTGTATGGGCACTAATATCGGCAAGGCGTGTATGAATTTCAGCGATCCGTAAGGGATCTTCTGCTGTTTCCGACTCTGCGAGCAGTTTATTGCGCTCTACATCAGCAGCAAGCACACTTTCAAGCAGGCTTTCAGGCCCGGAAGGTGCTTCCTGTGGCAGCACACCTAGGCGCGCACCGTTTCGCAGATGTATCTTACCTGCATCACTATGGATTTCTCCAGTAATGAGCTTAAGCAGCGTAGATTTTCCGGTTCCGTTTCTGCCGATAAGGCCAACTTTATGTCCGGGAGGAATATGGGCGCTGGCATCTTCAAGGAGAATACGGCCCGCGACGCGGTATGTGATTTCTTTAATATGTAACATGGGGGGAAGCTCTATAGGTTTTTCCCGTCCGGAACAATAAAATACGGGCTCATTTCAGAAAAAAACGGTAAATCAGTTGCAGCCTGCCTCGAGGACAGCTATAAGGCGCGAAAATATCTTTTATTCCCAACATAACCAGAGTGATGACAATGGCTATTGAACGTACTTTCTCAATTCTTAAACCCGATGCGACTCGCCGTAACCTTACAGGCAAAATCAATGCAATGCTTGAAGACGCGGGTCTTCGTGTTATTGCGCAAAAACGCATCCAAATGAGCCGCCAAAATGCAGAGACATTTTACGCAGTGCACAAAGAGCGCCCTTTCTTTGGCGAACTGGTAGATTTCATGATCTCTGGTCCAGTTGTTGTCCAGGTTCTTGAAGGTGAAAACGCTATCGCAGCTAACCGCGACGTAATGGGCGCAACAAACCCAAAAGATGCGGATGAAGGCACAATCCGTAAAACATTTGCTGAAAGCATCGAAGCTAACTCAGCTCATGGTTCTGACAGCGCTGAAAATGCAGCAATTGAAATTGCATATTTCTTTGCAGGTTCTGAATTGGTTGGCTAATAGCTAATCAGTTAGCAGATTTGAAAAAGGGCCCTTACAGGGCCCTTTTTTATTATCTTTTTCTGAAGAACTCGTCGCTAGTTGTGATCTGGCTGTTATCGAATAAAGCATCCTTTTCAGCCGTATCTCGGGGACGACGCAATCGACCACCCGGCTAAGTATATTTATTGATGGTTATTTGGCACCACTTTGACTTTAGATCCACTCGTCTTATTTAGCATGTATAATCTAAGTCTAGTTCCATGTACTTGTTCTACTTACGAACTGAATTCGTGCAACGACCTAATTACCTTGCGGCAATGAGATATTGTCTTTTCATGGCAGCTCGAATGCTAATTGAATAATTATAATATAGTTGTTACGCAAAATTAATTTCATGCTCATATTTTAAGATATTACGCGTCTCTATTGTGCTTTATCTAATCCTCTTTAAGTCATAATCGCATCGAAGACAGCTATGGTAAAATTACGCATTGCTAAACATGATCTTCCGCATATTTTTATCGGACTACTCACGTTTGTGATATTTTTAGTATGTTTTGAACTTATTATAAGTCTACTACTTTCTAATCAGCACGAGAGGAAACGCAGTGCTACCATTGATAAAGTGGCAACTGTACGTGCGAAGATTGAAGGTGAATTCAATTCAATGCTGTTCTTGTCAGCAGGCCTAATGGCTCATGTATCGACGCATCCTGATATTGATGAAAATGAATTTAATCAGATCGCCAGAGAAATAATAATAGCTGGACGCAATATTAGAAATATAGGATTGGCTAGGGATAATGTTATTACCCACATTTATCCTCTTTCCGGCAATGAAGCGGCTTTAGGGCTGAACTATGAAAAAAGTGCTAAACAATGGCCCGCAGTAAAGAGAGCAATCGACTCAAAAGGAACCATAGTGGCAGGCCCTATAGACCTCGTTCAGGGTGGGAATGCTTTTATTGTAAGAACGCCTATTTTTACTCGGACTAACGTGGCGGAGAACCTTGGACCAAATAAGTCTACTTACTGGGGATTAGCTTCCATAGTGATTGAGACGGAAGGCTTTTTCAGATCAGCTAACTTTGACGAAATACAACAGAAAACTATGTTTGCTGTAAGAGGAAAAGGTGGTTTAGGGAAGCACGGCGATATAATTGTGGGTAATATCGAGCTGTTTTCTCAAGATGCCATATTTTCATCAATTAGGTTACCTAATGGAACTTGGCAAATTGCTGCGATGCCATTAGACGGCTGGAAATCAAATGACGTTCTCATTCTGCTGTTGCATAGTTTTGGTATCCTAACGGCGTGTTTATTTGGCTATTTGGTCACGAAGCTATCTTTGTCAAAACAGCTCAATCAAGACTTGGCATTTTATGATCATCTGACGAATTTACCAAATAGACGTTTACTGGATGACCGAATGTTACAAGTTATGTCCTATAGTAAACGCTATAACTCAGCTTTCGGTGTTTTCTGTCTCGACTTAGATGATTTCAAGATCGTCAACGATAGCTTGGGACATAAAGTAGGGGATGGCTTGTTAATTGAGGCGGCGAGAAGAATGCTTGCCAGTGTAAGGGCAACCGACACAGTGGCGAGAACCGGAGGTGATGAGTTTCTAATCTTAGTCAATGATATTCATCACGAAGCAGACATGCAGACCATTCGTCAACATCTAGATGCCAACTTGATGGGTTTGGCGAGCATTGATGGAAACCGATTACAAATCAGCGCAAGTATTGGCTCTGCTGTTTATCCAGATGATGCAGATAGTATTGATGCAATACTGAATTGGGCAGACAAGCGTATGTATGCAGCCAAAAGAGCCAAAAAGGTTCCATGAGCCGACATAATTAACAGGTCTATGATCCCTCTTGGCCGATGGCAGACCAGCCCACCGGCATAAAGCACAGATGTGGCAACAAAAATGCCGTTTGGGGGGGAGTTATGGCTCTTTAATTATCGTTTTCCGAAGAACTCGTCGCCAGTTGTAGTTTGGCTGTTGTCGAACAGGGCAACCGTTTCAGCCGTATCTCGCGGGCTATCACTGTGCTTGCAATGACCATCTATAACTGCGCCAGGCTCAATACTAAGCGAGCTGTTAGTAACGTCACCTTTAACACTGGCGGAAGCGAAGATACATACATCCTCACCTTTTAAATTACCATCCACTTTGCCGTGTATCAATATTTCAGCTGCTGAAATATTGCCTGTCACATGGGACGTTTCGCCCAATGTGAGTTTTTCAGCCCGTATATCACCCACGACTATACCGTTTATCTGTAACTCACCGTCACATTCAAGGTTTCCATTAATTACCAAGCCTTTGGCGATGATTGAAGGCATGTCCACACTACTTCCCCCTGAACGGGATTTCTTGTCACTAGTTGCTGAAAACATCGATCGCGTTTCCTTCTTTAGCTAGTTAGATGGTTTTTGCTCAGACATGCTACTGGTTTTAAAGGCGTAATTGCCAGCTTTAAAAAACTTTGATGGATTTTGATTTTCACCATTGTAGGTAATTTCGTAATGCACATGGCGTCCGGTGCTACGGCCGGTGGATCCCATTGTGCCTACTTTTGTGCGAAATGCGATTTGCTGGCCTTTTTTCACGTGCGTCTTTTTAAGATGTCCATATTTGGACTTAAATCCTTGCCCGTGGTCAATTTCTACCATTAGTCCGTAAGCACCGTTTCGGCCAACAAATATGACTTTACCGGGGGCTGTTGCCAAAATTTTGGAATTTTTTGGACCACTAATATCGACGCCTGAATGAAACGCACGCTTTTTAGTTACGGGGTCGCGGCGCTTACCAAAACTGGAGGTGATATAGCCAGTATCAACAGGACGCGCGAGCGGGATGTTTTTCATGAGGGCATTTAGTGTCGTCCATTTGATCAGACTAGCCTCCATCTTTTGAGCATCCTCATGATAACGCTGTTCTATATTTAGTAGTTTGCGCGTATTTGAAAGGCCATAGAAAGGGCCACCTTTGCCTTCAGCGTTATCCAGCGATAACACTTCTTCTGGATTTAGACCTGTAAGTGTAATCGTCTCCGCAAGAGCATCAATTCCTTCTTCAGCTTGTTGGTGAACTCTTGCGATTAAGGCTTTGTTTTTGTGAGATATTGTTGAAATTCTATCCTTTAAATCATTCACCTGATTTTTTAATTCACTTACCATCAACTCACTTGCAACTCGATCTTTTTCAAAAGTAGAAAGTCGGGTTCTGGTTGATTGTAGTTCTTTGTAAATCTCGTCCTTGGTCGACTGGAACATCTGCAACTCCCGATTAAGGGAAGACAGTTTCTTTTGCGCAATTAATTTGCCTTCAGCATGTAAATCACGCTCTTCAGTCGTTTCGTAAAGTGCCTTGTTAATCTTGGTAATTTTTAAAGACAGCTCTTCGCTTCGTGTATTTGTATGTGCAAGACGCGTCGACAATAAGTTAATCCGGTTTTCCAGATCGTCAGCATACTGATCCCGGCTGTTTATGTCATGAGCCTTTTGCTCAAGATTTGCAGTTGCCGTTTGCAACGTAATTTCAAGATTTTGACGTTGAGAGAGGATATTTTCAAGTCTCGCATACTGTTGATCCAACTCTGATTTCGCCAGTGAAAGATTAGACTGGGAATGCAGCAAAGTTGAAGAAATGTCGCGCACTTTGTCTTGAAGCAACGTAAGTTGTTTATTTTGGTATCCTAGAGCGTCATTTTGGTTGGCTGTATAAAGAACCAAACCACCAATAAGCGCCACCATTGACACACAGCCTGCTAGAGCTGCGATTTGTGTTTTTCGTCCAAGATGCACGTATTTGGGCTGGCCACCAGTACTAATGATGATCTGTCTAGGCGCAAACGCGCGTTCGAACACTGAAAATTTCTTCATTCACTCCCCACTCATCAAGGCACATTTAGCGCTGATCTGAACCGGGTCTATTAAGCAAATTTTAATGAAAATATCAACTGGCACTAATTTGGTTGTCTGCTAATGAACAGATGAGCTTTATGGTTTGTGTCGTTCAACAAGGGGTAAATAATAGTCTGGTGTCATATCCGCTTTCGTACGCGCCTCTTCGTTAAAAGGAGGTTTTAAAAGGCCTCTAAAGTTCTTGCGGACTAAATCTTGCCAGTATTCTTTGGGACTTTTTTGTGTTTTACCACAGATGTAATGAAACCACCGGTTTCCAGAAGCCACGTGCCCGATCTCTTCTGCCAATATTATTTCCAGTATCTTTATGCTCTCAAAATCTTCCATTTTTGCGAATCGAGTAATCATTCCGGGTGTAACGTCTAGTCCACGGGCCTCCAATACCATTGGAACAATGGCAAGGCGTGCGGCAATATCATTGCGCGTATCATAAGCTGCTTCCCAAAGACCATCATGAGCTGGAAAGTCACCGTAGGAATACCCGAGCTCAGCAACTCTGTCAGACAAAAGCATGAAATGCTTACCTTCTTCATCGCCGACGATCACCCAATCATCAAAAAATTCTCGCGGCATTTCATGAGAGTTGAATCTAGCGACCATATCCCAAGCCAGGTCAATGGCATTAAGCTCAATATGAAGAACGGCATGAAGAAGAGTTGCACGTGATTTTTCTGACTGACCACGTCTTCGCGGCATGTCATGTGGATTAATTAAATCTGGCTTTTCAGGCCGAGCGGGGCGATCCGGTGGCGTTGAGTTTCCCACAGGCATTTGCGGATTTGACCGCCAAATTTCGGCATTCTTCCGACTTAGGACGGCTTTTGCTGTTGCGTCAGCCGTATTTAGAACTTCCAGCGCTAAATCGCTTAAGGTAATCATGAAAAATCTATCGTTTAAAAGAGAACTCACTCACGATATATCTTAAACTGGGTGCAAAGTTCCAGATATTTCGATTGCCTTCGATTGAAGTCGTCCATCTGGCAGATAAGGGATAAAAACATGACCTATGATAACGAGAATATATTCGCAAAAATATTGAGGGGCGAAATCCCATCTGAACAGGTTTATGAAGATGACCATACGGTGGTGATTATGGACATTATGCCACGCGCGAATGGTCATGTTTTGGTTATCCCCAAAACACCTGCCCGCAATATGCTGGATGCTACAAGTGCCCAATTAACCGCTTGCATGGATACTGTCCAAAAAATGGGGCATGCACTACAAACCGCGTTCAATGCCGACGGAATTACGTTACAGCAATTCAACGAAGCTGCAGGCGGGCAGGAAGTTTTTCATCTGCATTTTCATGTACTGCCGCGCCATACGGATGTAAAACCGGGACCTCCCGGTATTATGGGCGACATGACACTTATTAAAGAGAATGCAGAGAAAATTCGAGGGGTCTTAAACTCCTCCGTGTCTTGAGTTGTCGAACTTTGGGTATTAGGGCTTCGTTATAGTGTGTTGGCTGCCTCCAAGACGGCATCAACATGCCCTTTAACGCGAACTTTCCGCCAAATTTTTCGAACTGTGCCAGTTGCATCCATTAAAAATGTAGCACGCTCAATCCCCATGTATTTACGTCCGTACATGTTCTTTTCAACCCAAACACCAAACGCTTCACACATTGCACCATCTTCATCACTGGCCAAAATTATGTCCAACTCATGTTTGGTGCGAAATTTTTCATGTTTGGCGAGTGTGTCTTTTGAAATCCCTATGATTTTCACACTTAAAGCATCAAACTCATTTTTGAGTTCTGTAAAGCCAATGGCTTCTTTGGTGCAACCGGGAGTGTCGTCTTTTGGGTAAAAATAAATAACGTATGGGCTCCCGCTTAAAGTTTCATTGCTGACCTCGCCAACAGTGTCTGTTGGCATATTAAAGGCAGGAGCTTGTTGGCCTTCTTCCAGCATGGTTTTTCCTTTTTAGTATCGTTTTTCATTAATTATGCGGTGGATGGATTGTAGTATAGGAGAGTGTTCAAGCGGGTCAATTACTTGCCAATGATCTTTTCGAAAATTTCTGAGACTTGTTTTTCTGTTTTTTCAATATGTTGAGACAGAAGATCGAAATTCGGTTGCTTAGCGGCAAGACAGAGTGCTTCTTTAAGGGCGGTGGGGACGGTGTCTGTGACGATCCGGTCTTTGAGCGATAGTCGGATCAAGCCTTGTAGATTTAGATAGAGGATCATAGCGCTCGTCAGCAGTTTCGCTGTGTCTTCATCCAGAACACTTTGGGCTGCCATCGCATGAAAACTCTCAATTGTGTTGGTGGTAAGGATTTCAGGATGATCATTTCCATGTACCAATTTAAGATACTGACAGATAAGTTCCAAATCCATTAAAGCGCCGGGATAGTGCTTTAGGGCCCAGAAGGGTTTTGACGCATGTTCTTTATGCAAACGTTTTTGCATATCAAGTAAATTTGTCGATATGGTTTTCGTATCCCGCTTCGTTTGAATTATCTTCGAAAGAACGATGTTTACCTCACTTTGAAGATCAGTATCGCCTGCGATAGAACGAGCACGCGTGAGGGCTAAATGCTCCCATGTCCACGCATCTTCCATATAATATTTTTGAAAGCCGGAAAGTGAAAGGGCGAGTGGACCCGAATTTCCATGTGGGCGCAGTCTCATATCTACTTCGTAGAGTATCCCTTCGCCAGTCAGAGCACTTAAAGCGTTTATAAAGCGTTGTGACAAACGGGTATAATAAAGGCCTGGCGGAATGGGCTTTTCTCCGTCCGTCAGTACATCTTCCTCTGGTAGATCATAAACAAAAATTAGATCAGCATCTGATTTTGGTGTCATTTCATAACTGCCTAGCTTACCCGCAGCAATTACGGTAAAGCGGCCGCCGGGAACATACCCGTGCTTTGCCGCAAGTTCAGCCTCCACTAATGCCAAAAGAGTTTGCATGGTGATTTCAGCAATTTTTGTAAGACTAGCACCCGCTGTCACTGTGGCGCCAAACTGAAACTCTCCATTGATATTGCTGAGAATCTGAACCCCAATCCTGAATTTTAGGTCATTGAGCCAACGTCTCGAAATATCAAGAATATCCTGAAAATCTCGCGCAGATTCAAGCATCAGATTTAGATCATCAATAAGATCTGCACGGTCAGGTATTGGACCCATGAAATCTGGTGATAGCACACCATCCAATAAGAGAGGGTTTGCCGATAATCGGTCCGCAAGTTCAGGTGCCATCCCCATAATCTTAGCAACAAGTTTCAAGAGGCGTGGATGGGCATTGAAAAGTGAAAAGAGTTGAACTCCAGCAGGCAGTTTTTTCAAAAACGCATCGAACCGCATGAAGGCTGCGTCGGGAGTTACTGTATCTGCTAGATCCTCCAAAATTGTGGGCATGAGGGCTGTGAGAAGCTGTTGCGCGCGCACTGTACGCGTCGCCCGATAACGACCATGGTGCCATTCACGGATAATCTGGGAAATAGCCGATGTATCTTCAAATCCTAAAGCGCTTAAAGATATAAGGGTTTCAGGGTCATTATCTGATCCAGTAAAGACTAGCCGTCCCACTGTTCGCTCGACGCTTTCTTCAAATTTGAAGAGGTTGTCATAATGGGATTTAACAACATTTAGTGTTTGTTCGAGTTCAGATCGGAATATGGCTGGATCGTCATAACCCATAAAGATACCGAGCTGATCAAGCTCTTCTGGTTTATCTGGGAGGAGTTGCGTCTGTTCGTCGTTGATCATCTGCAAACGATGTTCCAGTGTGCGCAGGAAGATATATGCTTTTTCAAGATCGTCCCGAACTGTGGCTCCAACTTTATCTGCTACGACAAGCGCGTTCAATGTACCAAGAGTAGTGGAGGTCTGAAGGGCAGGGTTGCGGCCCCCTTCTATAAGCTGTTGCGTCTGACAGAAAAACTCTATCTCACGAATGCCGCCTCTACCAATTTTGATGTTGTGCCCATCAAGTGCAATTTCTGCAAAACCTTTATGCGTATGAATTTGGGATTTTATTGCCTGAATATCCGCGATCGCTGCAAAGTCTAAAAATTTGCGCCAGACAAACGGTCTGAGGAAAGTAACAAACTCATCCCCTGCGTTTATATCGCCCGCTATTGGGCGGGCCTTAATCATTGCGGCTCTTTCCCAATTTTGCCCTTGGCTTTCGTAATAGGTGTGAGCTGCTGCAAGAGGAAGTGCGATCGGCGTAGCGCCGGGATCAGGGCGCAGCCTTAGATCAGTTCTGAAAACATACCCATCTGCGGTGCGCTCCTGCATCATCTTTACAAGATTTCGGGTGATGCGGACGAAACAATCGTCCATGAATTTTCGGCCAGTATAATTTATCTTTTCTGAGTCAAACAGAACAATTAGATCAATGTCGCTAGAGTAATTTAGTTCGAACGCGCCAAGTTTTCCCATACCCAAAATAATGACACCGCAGTTTTTAACTGGTGTTTCAGGATGTGGGAGAGCGAGATCGCCTTTATTATGCGCAGCTAAGAGCAAATGAGATAAGCAGCGGTTCGTTGCTTCACTCGCAAATTCGGACAGTGTCCGTGTAATTTTGTTCAGAGATAACGCGTGGCCCAAATCGCCAAGTGCCGTTAGAAGCGCAACACGTTTTTTTGCAACCCTCAAGGATTTCATAATGACAGATTGATCAACTTCTGGGGGCGCGGTGTTTTTCAGTTCGTTATAGATATATTTGAGAGCTTTCTTACTGCCATTTCGCAAAAGATAGACAAGAAAATCGGTATCCCCTAACGCGCATTGGCTTAAATATGGACTGTTTCCAAAGATAGATGCTAATATTTTAGTGCCGTCCTTAGAATTGCCCAATTCATTCGCCACATTGGATAATTCGGGATCCTGCGCGCATAGCTCAGTCCAATTTTCCAACCCAATCCGAAGATAATCTGAATTAGACGGAGATGGGAGTAGATTGATTTCGTCTAGGAACGATAAAATTTCGGATGCAGGCATATCTATTGGTCCCAAAATCAGTCATAGTGTATCAATCCAAGGCATTTATGGGTTTGATGACAGTTAATAAAGTGAATAGCACGTTTTGGTATTAACAGCTTCAAAAATACTGGTTCGGACTGCCTTAAGCGTTTTGGTGCTTGGCTTCCTGATAGCACTCCTTCTGGTGGCGGCGCTAAGCCGTGGGCCAGTCTCTCTCTCATTTTTAGGTCCCTATGTTGACCAAATTATTGCAGATCAGTATCCCGAGCTGAATTTGGCTTTTGATGGGTTGGAACTACTGTGGGATAGCAGAGACAAGAACTTGGTGTTCGGCATGACAAACATGTCGGTGAAAAAGGATGAAGAAACGGTTGCTTATATTCCCGCAGTCACGGTTACCTTTAGCGGGGATGCCTTGATGAAAGGTAGAGTTGCACCGTCGGGGTTGGAATTTACCGGACTTGAAGTCGTTTTAACTCGAACTCGAAGCGGTACTATGCGGCTTGGGTATAGTTATACTGGTTTGACAGAGGAAAAAACCGTTGCGGCCGTTCAACAAGACACGACACCGGACGCTATACACAAACTGTTATTCGATTTGGGAAAACGTACGGGTGGTTCTGATTTAACAGCTTATCTTGAACGACTAGAAGTTTATCAATTTTCCTTATTTGTCGAAGACGAGAAGTTAGAAAAGTTATGGCAGGTGACTTCTGCAGACCTTGTAGTGTGGAAATCTGAAATGGGGCTAAATGGACGATTACAAGGGGACGCGCATTTTGGTGAAGAGATGATCAATTTGGTTGTTAATGCAGCCTATGATCCAACTTCACAAAACACAATTTTGCGAACAAATATTCAAGAGTTTCCGCTGAAAATGCTGGCGAAAGAACATCCCGATCTTGAAAAATTGACGGGTGTTGGACTGGCTTTGTCTGGAGACGTCAGTGTTGCCCTAAATCCCAAATTTGAACCCGTTCAGGTTGGATTTGTCCTTAATACTGGTGTGGGGCAGGTTGATTTACCCGAATTGTATAAAATTCCCGTAGAATTAAAATCTGTGATGGTTGAAGGACATAGCGCAGCTCCTTTTAATGCGGTCAATATCAATGTAATGAACATTGAGACACTGGGCCCGAAAATCACAATGAGCGGAACATTTGAGAATTCCGACAAAGGGTTTGGAATGTCTATCGAAGGCAGTACTTCTGATGTTATGGCAAAGGATGTTGGGATTTATTGGCCTTATTCAGCCGCCGCAGATGCTTATAAATGGGTGAGCACAAATATTAGTGACGGGCATGCCAGTGATATAACTTTCCGTGTGGATCTTCCTGTAGGTGTTCTTGAAAGCGGAAAAATACCAGATAAGGCTATTGAATTTAAGTTTAGTTTTCAGGGTGTCAGCACCGATTATTATTCACCTTTGCCGAAGGTGCGTAATATTAAAGGGCAGGCAATCCTGACTGAAAAGCAAATTCATGTGTTTGATTTGGTTGGTGAAGTGCATGGCCTCGCTGTACCAACAGGCGACGTTTTACTTTATGACTTTGATAAAGACACCCAAACTGCTGACATAACACTCTCTGTTATCGGAGAAAGCCGCAAGATTTTTGAATTCTTGGATAAAGAACCTCTTGGTTTCTCTACGCCTTATGGAATTGTACCTGCGAAAATGACCGGAGTTGGTAAAGTTGATGCCCAGTTTGTTTTTCCGCTTAAAGACGACTTGACGTTAGAGCGTGTAAACTTTGAAGCTAAAGGCCAGTTTGAAAACGCTTTCATTCCAAACGTTTTTGAGGATATGAGCTTATCCAATGCTGATATGGCCGTTTTAGTGACGCCTGAAAAACTAACAGTAAAAGGGACCGGAAATATTCAAAACACTCAGGCTAATATTTCCTTTCAATCGTGGTTTAAAGGAAAACGCGCGGGTGATCGGCGATATGAAGTAGTTGCTAAGCTGGATGACAAAGCAAGGGCCGAGCTGGGTTTGATTGATACGCCATATTTAAAGGGATCCGTTGGTGCATCAGTTGGTGTGGATCTGAAGGGAGATGGGAAAGCTCTTGGCGTTGTGACGCTTAATCTTTTGGAATCAACACTGGATATTCCAGAAATTAAGCTATCAAAACCTGTTGGCGTTAGAGGTTTGTTCGGGGCTCAATTCCAAACAGATGGTAAGGGAAATACGAAACTTTCCAACATCAGATTAAGCTCGGAAAATATGGAGTTAGTTGGTGAGGCTGAGCTGGACGATGCCGGGCTTTTGAATTTTTCGGCTAGTAAACTGGCTTTTGGCAAAAATGATCTTTCTCTGATCATCAGCCGAAGGAATCCCAAAACGTACAACGTCACTGTTAATGGCCGTACCCTTGATCTATTTCCCTTTATGGAAAGCGATGACGCGGCTAACGATAATAAGGCGGATAAAAAAGAGAGCCCGGAAAAGGATGATTTAAATTTTAACGTTAATCTGGCTATCGAGAACGCGTTGCTTGACGATGGGCTTTCATTAACTTCTGTCGCTGGGTACGCAAATTATTCAAATGGTCTCGTTAGTAATAGTGAGATTGTTGCCAAACTTGAAGGCGCCCACGAAGTAAAATTTAGCATAACACCACAAAGCAACGGCCGACATCTTACATTTACTTCGATGCAGGCTGGGACATTCCTTCGCGGCATAGATGTCTATGATAATAGTCGCGAGGGAACACTAAGTGTCATTGCTGATATAGATGACACAAAGGAAGACAGTGTTGTTTCGGGGCAGGTAAAAATCGAGAAAATGCGTATCATTGACGCGCCTGTACTTGGTAAAATACTAACAATTGGATCGCTGACCGGAATTGTTGAACTTTTGCAAAATGATGGAATGACTTTCGATACTATCGAAGGGCCATTTACCTATACAAATGGTCTTATCACGACTAAGAATTTCAGGGCTGTTGGTGCAATTGGGCTTACATTTTCCGGCAAGGTCGATCAGGATAATGGTACGATTGACGGTTTTGGGACTGTTATTCCAGCATATACACTGAATTCTATACTTGGAAATATCCCGATCCTCGGCCGATTGCTTGTTGGCCGTGAAGGTGAAGGTATTTTTGGCTTTTCCTACAAACTGAAAGGGGAAAGCGATAATCCAACAATTACAGTAAACCCCGTGTCCGCATTTGCACCCGGTATTCTGCGCCGGATGTTTTTTGAGCCTTGGACAGATGCAGGGAGCACAAATCCAAATCCATCTGAGGGCGAACAAAAATCGGACGACAAACCGTAAAGCATGTCGCCCATTTTGTGTTACTTAATTTGGCAAAATCAAGTGATGCCGTTTTTTACCAGAAGATAATTTGATGCGTCCGGTCTCATTGACGTCGTTTGACGTCAGAACCAGTTTTTCATCGGTTATTTTCTCGTCGTTTAAGCGAGCACCGCCCCCCTTAATTAGTTTGCGTGCTTCGGAGTTGGACTGGCTAAGACCCACACGATTAAACAAAGCAAACGCAGGAATTCCTTCATCCAGCTCGGTTTTTGGAATTTCAGTGGTTGGCAGTGTTTCTGCAGTTTCACCCATTTCAAAGGTTCGCCGTGCAGTTTCAGCAGCTTCAGTTGCTGCAGCATCCCCGTGTGCCAAACGCGTACATTCGTTTGCCAGAATTTTCTTGGCTTGGTTCAGTGCGGCACCTTCCAGATTTTCAAGACGCGTGACTTCGCTCATTGGAAGCTCTGTGAACAAGCGAAGGAATTTTCCGACGTCTGCATCTTCTGTGTTTCGCCAGAATTGCCAGTAATCATAAGCCGACAGCATATCATCATTAAGCCAGATAGCACCCGCCGCTGTCTTTCCCATTTTGGCGCCAGAGGCAGTTGTGAGAAGCGGTGTCGTCAAGCCAAACAGATCAAAACCATTAGTTCTGCGGCCTAGCTCAGTTCCGTTGACAATATTACCCCATTGGTCAGACCCCCCAATTTGCAGAGTACAGCCATGACGTTTCATAAGCTCTACGAAGTCGTAGGCTTGCAAGATCATGTAGTTAAACTCGAGGAAGCTTAAAGAATGTTCACGCTCAAGTCGGATTTTGACGCTTTCAAAGGTCAACATTCGATTGATGGAGAAATGGCGACCATATTCGCGGAGGAATTGAATGTAGCCAAGACCACTTAGCCAATCATCATTATTGACCATGATCGCATCGGTTGGGCCATCACCAAATTTGATGAATTTTTCAAAGACAGATTTAATACCATCCATATTATTTTGAATAATTTCATCAGTAATGACTGGGCGGCTCGCATCTTTACCAGAAGGGTCGCCTACTTTCGTGGTTCCGCCGCCCATAAGGACGATCGGTTTATGCCCAGCTTGCTGCATGCGACGCAAAATCATGATTTGCATCAGGCTACCAACGTGAAGACTGCGGGCCGTACAGTCAAAGCCGATATACGCCGTAACTTGCTTTTCAGCAAAGGCCGTATCCAGTTCGTCCAGATGGGTACATTGATGCATGTACCCGCGTTCGACGAAAGTTTTCATAAAATCAGAGCGTAATTCGGTCATTTGATCTATATTTGTTATGTTATAAGAAATAGACAGAAACAGTCCTGTAGCACATTCTTGGCGCACATTAAAAGAACTGGTTTCCCGATTGATAAATTGAGGCGCGAATAATTAGATGGACATGGTTTGGGCGATTGGACTGATGAGCGGTACTTCTATGGATGGTATCGACGCCGCCTTGATAAAAACAGATGGTGTTCAAGTGCAAATGCACGGGCCAGCAATTTCTATCGCTTATGATCCCTCATTCAGAAGTCGCTTTCAAGAACATCTTGGTAAACGATCAGCCCCGCAAATGATTGTGGATGAGTTTACAGACTTGAATGCTGCTGCCGTCTCTCAACTACTTAGCAGTTCAAAACTAGAGGCAAATGAGATCGCAGTTATCGGGTTTCATGGCCAAACATTGTTCCATGATGCCCCAAACGGGATAACAGTTCAGATCGGGAATGGACAGCGGCTGGCGAGCACATGCAACATCGATGTTATTTGTGATTTCAGGTCTGCAGATGTCGCGGCAGGAGGGCAAGGGGCACCTTTTGCCCCACTTTATCATCAAGCGCTTGCGAAGAACTTTGAAGGGCCCATTGCAATATTAAATTTGGGCGGAGTTGGAAATGTTACCTATGTGAATGGATCCGATATACTTGCGTTTGATACGGGACCCGCTAGTGCGTTGCTGGATGACTGGGTTCAAGCAAAAGCAGGCGTTCCGTTTGACGAAAGTGGGAAAATTGCGAGAAGGGGACAGGTCGATAAAAACACTTTGAAAGCTTTATTAGCGCACCCGTATTTTGATCAAAAACCTCCTAAAAGTCTTGATCGTGATGATTTTTCCAAAATAGAGATTTCTCATTTGTCGCTGGAAGATGGAGCGGCAACACTTACAGCGTTTACTGTCAAATCCATCGTAAAGTCACTTGATCATTTAGCAGAAAAGCCAAGGCGATGGCTTGTTACAGGTGGGGGACGTAGGAACAACCTATTTATGGAACAGATTGCGATAGAGGTGGGCGTCCCTATCGAACCTGTTGAGAATGTTGGCTGGCGCGGCGATGAGCTAGAGGCAGAGGCTTTCGCGTTCCTTGCCATCAGAAGCTTGTATGAATTGCCTTTGAGCCTGCCGACAACGACAGGCGTGCCCACGCCGACGCAAGGGGGAGTCTTGTTCAGCGCAGACCAAAGCTAATCAGCATCCAAGGTATATCTAATAGCGGAAGCGAGTTTTTGGTATGTATAGGGCTTTGCGAGTGAAAGCTTGCTGATTTCGCCAATTATTTCATCTATCTCTGGCGTTAGAAGTTCTTCAGCTCTCGAGTAACCGCTGGTTAGAAGAATTTTTAGGTCTGGACGATCACTTCGTGCGACGGCTGCAAGTTGATAACCATTTATAGCGCCCGGCATGACAATATCACTGAAAAGCATATTTATTTCAGAATGTTCATGGAGCAGCTTTATTGCGTCCTCGCCGTTTGTCGCGCAAAAAGTTTTGTACCCCAAATTTTCAAGTTTTGTTTTTGCAATCTCTACCAAATGAGGTTCGTCATCGACGATTAGTATTATTTCACTTCCTTTGGGCAACGGGGGCCGGATTACTTCTTTCGTAAGAGGTTCGACTAACTGGGTCGTGCATTTTGGTAAGAATAGAGTAACAGAAGTGCCAGAGCCATCGGTGGACTCTATTTCAATATGACCGTTCGCTCTTTTAATAAAACCGAAGACCATGCTAAGTCCGAGGCCAGTACCCTTGCCACGATCTTTTGTCGTGAAAAAAGGTTCGAAAATACGATCACGAATTTCATCGGGCAGACCTATCCCATTGTCCGTAACCTTAACCGCAAGATATTCACCAGGTGAGATATCAGAATTGAGTTTGGCAAAATCTTCATCCAGTACTGTGTTGTGAGTTTCTATGGATAAAACCCCGCCCTCTGGCATTGCGTCATGGGCGTTCATAGATAAATTGATAACAGCGTCTTCCAAATCGCTTTGGTCAACGTTGACAAGCCAAGCGTCGCCAGCAAGATGGGTTTCCACTGTTGTCGTTGCTGTTATTGATTTTGCGATCAGTTCCTTAATGCTTTCGATGAGTTTGTTTACATTTGTGGTTTCGCTGCCTGACGCATGTTCACTTGAAAAACCTAAGAGCTTTCGTGTGATATTGGCTCCTCGTTCAGCACCATGAATGGCGGAATTCAATAAACTTTGAATTCTTTCATCTTCGGGAACTCTCTCTGCCAGTAGCTCAAGGTTTCCAAGAATAATACCGAGCAAATTGTTAAAGTCATGGGCAATCCCGCCTGTCAGTTGCCCTACCGCATCCAGTTTCTGGCTGCGTCGTAAATTACGGTCAATTTTTTTGCGATCTGTAATGTCATAGCCTGAGAAGAAAAGCAGCGACTTTCCGCCTGCTTGCAAAATCTCAGCATTTAGAATGAAATCTCGTATTTCACCGGAACGCATTTCGGATTTTGTTTCATAATTGCGAAGGCGGCCGTGGGTCGTAATATCATCGATTATTTGATCACGGATGGAATTGTCTTTACCCCAGATATTTAAATCATCGGCAGTTCTTCCAATAGCTTCGTCACGTGAAATACCACGTGTTTGGGTCCAGACATCATTTACATCTAGGAATTTGCCTGTTTCTAATTCAGATATAGAACTAAGTTGGGAGCTGGAGTAAAATGCAGCATCAAATAGCGCATTTACGTATTCCTGCTCAACCTGACAATGCACAAGAGCATCTTTCACTTCAGATAACTGCAGTTGAAGTGATTTATTTTCAGACAACAAATCAGCGTTGGATTTGTCTGAATCCGATTTTTTGGGTTCATTGGCGAACAAACCGGATATAGCTTTGAAAATCGCCATTCTTCTCCTTGGGCAGCGCAATGAACTCATACTCTAAACTTGAAGGCGCAATGGTTGCAAATGCACCTTCAAGTTTAGAAAAGTTTTTTTTTAGTCTTCGTCTGTACCTAGTAGGCGCATGTTCAGGTATTCATCAACGGTTTCCATCAGGCTTGGAATTTTCTCCTGAAAGAAATGATCTGCATCGTCTACTTCGGAGTGATGAATTGTAATCCCTTTTTGGGCCTGTAGTTTTTCTACAAGCTTAAGGACATCTTTTGGCGGAACCTGAATATCTTTCAGACCGTTAACGATAATACCTGAAGAAGGGCAAGGTGCCAAAAACGCAAAATCATACATGTTCGCAGGCGGCGCAACAGCGATGAAACCTTCAATTTCAGGTCTACGCATTAGCAATTGCATTGCAATCCATGCCCCAAAAGAGAATCCGGCAACCCAAACTGACGGGGCATTAGGGTTATGCGTTTGCATCCAGTCCAATGCAGAGGCTGCATCAGAAAGTTCACCAATACCTTGATCGTAATCGCCCTGGCTTCGCCCGACTCCCCGAAAATTAAAACGCAGCACCGAGAAGCCGCGTTCTTTAAAATCTGTAAAAAGGTGGTAGACCACCTTGTTATTCATGGTTCCCCCAAATTGTGGATGAGGGTGTAGAATTAACGCCAACGGAGCGTTTGGCACATCAGAATGGTGGTAACGACCTTCAAGGCGACCTTCTGGTCCATTAAAAATTACGTCAGGCATATAGGTCCAAGTTCCTAATCTTCAAAAAACACGTTCTGCACACTTACAGGGGGCTTGCGTCAATAATCTGTGATCATCGTCAACAAAAGCAACAATTCATCTTAGTATTAATCACCCTAACTTGACAGAGCACAGGCAATAAATATATCACGAAAAGACGGGCGCGTTGTAACCTCTTGTGCATTCAGCTATTATAAAGGCCGCACAATACAGAAGGAATGGGCAAATGTTCAAGCATATTAGCGAAGATCTTGCTGCAGTTATTGAACGAGACCCTGCTGCACGCTCTAAAATTGAGGTGGCTCTCCTTTATCCGAGCTTTCACGCAATTGTTTTTCATCGCATTGCGCACACTCTTTTTAAGCATAATTGGCGGTTCATTGCGCGGATGATTTCTCAGTTCAGTCGCTTTATGACAGGAATTGAAATCCATCCTGGTGCTCAAATTGGATCAAAATTGTTTATCGACCATGGTATGGGGGTTGTCATCGGTGAGACCGCAGAAATCGGGGATAACGTCACATTATATCATGATGTGACGCTGGGCGGAGTAGCGCCATCTGTTGACTCAAATGCACAGCGGAACGTTAAACGCCACCCGACCTTACTTGACAATGTGATTGTTGGTTCTGGTGCTCAGGTACTTGGACCCATCATTGTTGGCCGTTGCGCCCGAGTGGGTGCGAACTCAGTCGTTGTGAAAAATGTTCCCGAACGTGTAACTGTTGTTGGAAGTCCCGCACGTGCTGTGACCCGTTCCACACGTCCGACCGAAGAAAGATTCGCAGCCTACGGTATTGGTGCCGATGAATTACCAGATCCGGTGTTCAAAGTATTAGACGGGTTGCTGGATAAAGTTCAGTCTCTTTCTATGCGAGTAGAAGAGCTTGAAGGTGAACTTAATAATAAGTCAGCGCACCGGCCTATACTTGGTTCCGAAGACGTGAATTTGGATGGGGCAGAAGACGAACCACGTGGTAGCCGCGACAAGTTCTAAAAACTAAACACTTGCCGGAGCGGTCTTCAGGACATATTTTGCCTGTATGAACAACGGTATTTACCTCGACTATAACGCAACTTGCACAATTCGTGCTGAAGTCATTGATCTTGTCGCCTTCGTCATGGCAGAGGGGGGAAACCCTTCTTCCGTCCATGGGCGCGGGAGACGGGCTCGTAATCGTGTTGAAGATGCGCGTAGCCAGATAGCTAAGCTGATAGATTGCAAGGCACAGGAAATAATATTTACTTCCGGCGGCACAGAAGCAAACAATATGGCCCTTAACTCCTTCTCTGGGCGACCGCTTATTGTAAGTGATGCTGAGCACGATTCAATTTTGGCTCCTGCTATGCCACATATAACATATAGCGTAGCCTTTAACGCTGATGGCAGTTTGCAACTCGAAGATCTTGAAACTGCTTTGAAACAAGTTCCCTCGGCACCGCTCGTATCTGTTATGCTTGCTAACAATGAAACGGGTGTGTGCCAATCCATCAAACAAATCGCTGAATTGGTTCATGAATTTGGTGGAATTATACATACAGATGCAATTCAGGCCGTTGGCAAAATAGCTGTCAATTTTAAGGAGCTTGGCGTCGATATGATGTCAATTTCTGGCCATAAAATTGGAGGCCCGCAAGGTCAAGGTGCCCTTATTGTTCGGGAAGGTCTCGCCATTGAGGCTCGTCAAAAAGGTGGCGGACAAGAACTAGGCCGAAGAGGCGGTACTGAGAATGTTGCGGGTATCGCAGGATTTGGACTTGCCGCAGAAATGGTAGAGGCTGATATGGCAAAGTATGATACCGCAAAACGATTGCGTGATGCCATGGAAGCCGAACTTGCAAGTTATTGCCCGGAAATTACGATCTATGGCAAGGAGACAAATCGACTACCAAACACAAGCTGCCTCTCAATGCCTGGCGTTCGTTCAGAATTGCAGGTTATGAATTTTGATTTGGCTGGTATAGCAATAAGCGCAGGATCGGCTTGTTCCAGCGGTAAAGTGAAAGCCAGCCACGTTCTGACGTCCATGGGTGCAAACGAGACTGAAGCTTCAGAGGCAATTCGTGTTAGCCTTGGAAGAGAGACAACACAATCGGATATTGATAAATTTGTAGAAACTTGGAAAAAACTATATCAGAAAAAATCGCCCAAGTTTGCGGCGTGATATAGTTCCATCATAGTTTGAGTTAAAAAGGGTTAGGTTTCTTATGTCTAAAGTGACTTTCGTTAAGCCAAATGGTGATCGAATTGAAGTTGACGCGCCACTTGGTAAAACGCTCTTGGAAATAGCACATCAGAACGGCATTGAGCTTGAAGGTGCCTGTGAGGGGAGCCTCGCTTGCTCAACGTGTCATCTGATTGTAGAGGAAGAAGATTTTGACTTGCTGCAAGATGCTTCAGATGATGAGGAAGATATGCTCGACCTTGCTTACGGCTTAACGCCAACATCACGTCTTGGCTGTCAGATTGTTATGACGGAAGAACTTGATAATCTCGTCGTCGCTCTGCCTAGCGGCTTCAACAATCAGTTATTCTAAAATGAAATTATTCGATCGCCTGAAAGCCGCAAACGAAGATGTATGGTCTGTCTATACAGAGCATGATTTTGTCAGTGGACTTCAAACCGGTCAGTTACCGGAAAAAGCGTTTCAGTTCTATCTGAAGCAAGATTATCTGTTTTTGATGCATTTTGCCCGCGCTTACGCACTTGCTGCCTATAAGGCGGATAATCTGGCTGACATGAAAGCTGCTTCGGAAACTGTTACGGCGCTGGTGGATACTGAGATGCGCCTTCATGTGGAATATTGTGCAGGGTGGGGTATTACTGAGGCCGAAATGCAGGCGGTTGAAGAAGCGCCTGAGAATATGGCCTACACCCGCTACGTTCTTGAAAAAGGGATGTCCGGGGATATTCTCGATCTTTACGTGGCGTTAGCCCCATGTGTTGTTGGGTATGGAGAAATAGGGGCGCGCCTTTTGGTAAGTGCCAATACCAACCGCGACAAAAATCCATATTTGCCGTGGATTGAGATGTATGGCGGTGATGAGTATCAGCCCGTATCTGATGCTGCTATTGAACAAATTGATAGACTGGCTAAAACCCGATTTACAGAAGCCCGTTTTGACAGCCTTTCAAAGACTTTCCGGGAAGCAACCAAGTTAGAGGCAGGTTTTTGGCAAATGGGGCTTGATACACTTCGCCGCTAATTAATCGCTTTCCCACAAAATGGGATAGGGCTCGGTAAAGCAGCTGTGAGTTACAATATTTCCATCTTTATCCCACATATGTAGCAAAATTTCTGAAGGTTCAGCTGTTGTGGCCAAACGGTCTGTGTCCTCAAGATGAAGTAAAACCTTGTGGGTCGTTGACGGGCAGATTTGCGTTTGAACACCGTAGAAGTCAGATTGAATGGATCTGTGAAGGTGACCGCAATATATGCGCTGGATTTGTTTATGTTTTTTGATAATGGCGCCAAAGGCGTCTGCGTCTTCTAACCCCATATCATCCATGGCCTTAATTCCGGTTTTAAAGGGCGGGTGATGCATGAATATGGTTGTTGGTGTGTCGTTCGTGCTTAAGAGAGTTTTATCCAGCCATGCCAGTCGTTCACTGCAAAGGATACCACCTGGCTCGTTTGGTATATTGGTGTCGAGCATAATCATCTGATGCCCGTTCATGTCCCAAGCGTATTGAATAAATCCTGCTTCTGGCAGGTAGGCGTGATCAGAAAAAGCGGTCCTAAATGTTTCGCGGCAATCATGATTTCCAATTCCCAGATAAACCGGAATTTCAGTCAGTTTCAAAATATCATTAAAGATATCATAGGCTTCAGCATTACCGTTGTTGACTAAATCACCTGTGATGACGATAGCTTCGGGTTTTGGAGACAAGAGACAAACTTTCTCGATCGCGACCTTAAACTTATCAGTTGTTTGATATAGATTATGAAACTCGGTTCCATCTACATCGACATGTGGATCACTGAGATGTGCTATAATCATTACTGAGTTTCCTCATGGACAAGCGTGAGCATATCCCTTTTCCGGACGAATTTGCGACGTGGGCTTTCACTTCCTGCACGTTGGAGTTCCGCTTCGTTGATTTTTTTCCAGTCATTAAATGATACAGAGGCAATGCCGTTCGCGGTACAATAGTCATCAAGGCCATCGGCCCCTTCCTTTGTTGTGTCCGGGCCATTGCAATAATCTTCGACGATGCGATCAACGACGGCCTGACTATCTAGGCGGTTGGTTCCTATGGTACCCGATGGACCTCTTTTAGCCCAACCAACGACATACAGGCCTTCCTCTACACGGCCATCGATATTTTTCACAATGCCCTTTTCGACGGGAAGTCCGTCTACATTCTTTAGCTCGTACCCAATACATGTGACGAGTAGGTCACATGGTAAATCAGTATACTCACCGGTTCCAATAGCTTTTCCGTGTTCTATGCGGTTGAGTTCGAACCTTACGCCGGACATGGTTTCATCGCCTAAGACGGCAACGGGGGAGAGTAGGAAATCCAACGTTAAAAGTCGCTTTGTGCTATCGGTCTTATTGGCGCTATACCCACGTAATAATTTCAAATTATTATTGACGACTTTGGTTTCTTTAGCGTTCTCCGACTGGAAATCATCTGGAATTAGTGTTGGATCTGAATAAGTAACAGCTGTTGACAGATTTCCAAATTCACTTAGCTCTTTGGTCGAGAATTGAGCATGTTCAGGGCCGCGTCGTCCAATAATTCGAACTGTTTCAATTGGGCTTTTAAAAATCATTTTCCCGGCATGGTCGACCAGATCAGATTTTATCATTTCTTCCTCGGTGCTAAGGATAACGCGAGCGACATCCAATGCAACATTACCGTTTCCGATAACTATAGCGTGCTTGATATCTAAATGAGGAACCGCATCACGGAATTCCGGATGTCCATTATACCAGTAGACAAATGTTTGTGCGCCGAAAACACCGGACTTGTCCTCACCATCAACGCCAAGTTCACGGTCTTTTGGTGTTCCAATAGCCATGACGACGACGTCATAAAGGCTTTTCAATGTGGTAAGTGAAATGTCGCTTCCAAAACCAATATTTCCAACAAAGCGGACATTTTCATTTTCCATAATTTTGTCGAAAGCACGGGATACGTTTTTTGTCGTCTGATGATCGGGCGCGACACCTGTTCGAATAAGGCCATATGGGGTCGCCAGCTTGTCCAATATATCAATCTGACATCCGGGGCATTTGCTATTGAGCGCCCCAGCAGTATACATCCCTGCTGGACCTGAGCCAATAATCGCAACTTTTAAGCCAACTCCCATAGCAATCGTCCTTGTTATTTTAGTCCCCCAAAACGGGCACCGAATTCGATTGACGCTTCGGGCAGTTTTCCGCCCATTGTTTCTAATACGTGTAGCAAGTGCTCTTCAGCATCTTGCCAGATCAATTGATAAATGTCGTGGAATAACTCTTTGGCAGCATTTCCGTTCCAACTGGCGGGGAGCAGGCCTTCGGGCAGCATTGGATCTTTCAATAGCGCCCTGCGATAATCATGTACGAGCAGCGTACGAAGTAAAAAAGAAAGCTCACTGTTTAAGTTAGTTGCGTTCTTTAACTGTTTGAAAATAGGAGAAAAATGTCCGATGAATTCTGTGTACCCACCTTCAATTTCTGACAAATTCCAGCCCTTCTGAACCAATATGTGGGATTGGGTTTCTTCGGACAATGAAAGACTGTTAGCCTTCATGAACACGACATGCGATGACAGATCTAGATCATTTACCAATCGCTCGACGATACCGTGCCGGCAATTTGGGTGAGCGTAAATGCCAGAGCCCATATCTCCAAACCCTAGCCAACCCAGCTCCATGGAAAGTTGTCTTTTAGTGTCATCGGGCAATTTTCGGCGCTCGGAAAACAGCAGTGTCCATTCTCCATTCCAGCCGTTGTCGAGCTGATTATATATTCGCTTAGTTGCTTCTTCGAAACGATGTTCACCCGTTGTGGTCAAAGTGTAGAAGCTTTTTCGCCCTTGTTGATGACTGGAGAGGGTGTTTTCGTTTTTTAATCTGAAAACCGACGTGCGTACGGCTCTTTCGTTCAAGCCAAAAGGTGCCACCAAGTCGATCAGACTTCCAAGCCAGACAGTGCCGCCATGTGGTGCGATTGAATCTCCCCAAACGGTGACCAGCAGGGAGCGGGCTTTTAGGTCAAGCTTTTCAGGCAGGTCTTTAATCAATCGTGCAAGCGAGGAGGTCTTACTGCCCATATTAGATAGTTCCAATTCTCCAAAACGATACAAAGTCTGTCAATCTTTGTATCATATTGTAAGAAAAAATTAGAACTATCCAGCAAAAACAAGCCCCTAGTGGAAATAATCTATTGTTGAAAGACCAGTTCACGAGCAAGTGCTGAATGTTCTTGCATCAGTTTAGCCATATCCAGTCCTTCAATTATGCCATTTTTAACGCGCCATTTACCGGCAACCATAACGTGATCTGCTTTATGAGCGGCGCACAGAAGAAGGGCCGCCAATGGATCGCCCGCACCTGAAAAACGTGGTTCATCCAGCGTGAAAAGTGCAAGATCTGCTTTCTTGCCGACTTCAAGTTTACCGATGTCATTGCGACCGAGACAGCGCGCAGAGCCTTCCGTCGCAATTCTAAACGCGCTGTAATGGGTCATTTCATTAGCTTCATAGCGTAAACGCCCAATGAGCATCGCTTGACGGACTTCCTGTATCATATTAGATCCATCATTGGAGGCCGATCCATCCACCCCAAGGCCCACAGGAGCACCAGCAGCCTCCAGCTCCAGTGTTCTGCAAATGCCTGAAGACAAGACCATGTTTGAAGAGGGGCAATGACTTATGCCTGTGCCCGCTGCACCAAGACGTTTAATTTCATCATCGTCAAAATGAATCCCGTGGGCAAGCCACACGTCATTATTGAGCCAACCCACATGTTCCAGGTAGTCGAGAGGACGAAGGCCGAACATTTTTTCGCAAAATGCGGTTTCGTCGTGGGTTTCTGCAAGATGGGTATGCAAGCGAACACCGTGTTCACGGGCGAGCACTGCTGACGCTTTCATTAGTTCGGTGCTGACTGAAAACGGGGAACAAGGGGCGAGAGCAATCTGGATCATCGCATCAGGACCACCTTCGTGATAGGCCTTTATCAATCGGGCGCTGTCATCCAAAATTACTTGCTCGTCTTGGACGGTGCTTTGCGGAGGAAGGCCGCCTTGATCTTCACCAAGGCTCATGGATCCGCGTGTGAGAGTGACCCTAATCCCGAGTTGACGTGCTTGTTCAACTTGAATGTCAATGGCGTCCCCTAATCCATCAGGAAACAGGTAATGATGATCAGCAGCTGTTGTACAGCCGGATAGAAGCAATTCCACAAGCGCTAGTTTGGAAGCACTCGCCATCATCTCCGGAGATAGCCTTGCCCAAATCGGGTAGAGCGCTTGCAGCCACGGGAACAGAGGTTTGTTAAGCGCAGGAGGACATGCGCGTGTCAGAGTTTGATAGAAGTGGTGGTGGGTATTTATAAGGCCCGGAAGTAGTACATGCCGACTTGCGTCAAACACTTGTACGCTTTCCCCATTTGCGTATGTCGGTGTCTTGCCAGCAGGTACCAACTCAACAATATCATTCCCATCGACAACGATCCCGCCGTCAGAATGTTCTGCAAGAATTGCCAACGGATTTTTAAGCCAAATAGCCATAACCAAGAACCTTATCTTATAAATACTTATTTGCGGCAGATATTAAACTGTCTTTGAGTAATTGACGATCAGAGAATTAATACTTTTGGTAAATAGCGCGACCAATTGGCTATTGTTATTTTTCGTGCGGCCTTCTATCCTTGAATACAGAGAAAAATATCGTTATTTCCTCTTCTAGATAAACTATAGAATTAGCAAGACTATGCATAAAATTGATAATATTGAACTATTCGCAGCCTTGAGCGTAGAAGAACGGCACGCGATTTCCGTGAAATGTTCATGGAAGACTTATTCTGCTGGCGAACAAATTCTGGAAAAGTCTAGCACTAGTCGCGATGTTTTCTTTGTTGCAGATGGAAGTGTAAATATTGTCAACTATGGCGTCTCCGGCCGAGAAGTCGCTTATGCTTCCGTTGAGGCCGGCCAATATTTTGGTGAATTATCGGCTATCGACGAGCGCCCACGCTCTGCCAATGTTATTGCTAACAAAAAATGTTTATTAGCGTCTATGTCTCCTGAAAGTTTTACAGAGCTTTTGAAAGACCATCCAGATGTCTCCATCCAAGTATTGCGCCGTCTGGCGAGAATTATTCGGGTAAATGACGACCGAATATTGGATCTCTCAACACTTGGTGCGGTTCAGCGGGTATGTCAGGAGTTGCTTCGTATGGCGGAGCCGGATCCAGTGACGCCAAATTCTTGGCTCATTTATCCCATGCCGACACAAAGCACCATCGCAAGCCGGGTCTCGACAACAAGGGAAACCGTTGCACGTGTTCTTGGACAGTTGAGCCACGAAAATTTGGTCCTGAAAAAAGGCAAGAACCTGTATTTGAAGGATCGGGCTGGGATTGAAGAGATGATCAGCAACTTGGCTGCCTCATCCGGTAATGTTGCCCGTTAAATTTGCTTGTCGGATTTCAACCAGTGTTTAATGCCATTTGCAGCTGCAACGCCTGTGCTGAAACAGGCTTGCAGTAAGTAACCACCTGTCGGTGCGTCCCAGTCAATCATCTCCCCAGCAGCAAACCACCCGGGGTGATTTTTGATCATAAGCTGAGTATTAAGTTCCGATGTGTTAATGCCACCCATTGAGCTTATGGCCCGATTAATAGGGCGAGCTGAAACGATTGTTATTGGCAATTTTTTAATAGCTTCAGCAAGTCTCTGGGGATCTTGAACAGTCTCTTTATTGCAATGCTCCCATATCAATGCGATTTCAAGCGGCGAGAGTTTCAATTGCTTGCGGAGGAATGTGGACAGGCTTTGTTTTTTTCTGGGGGCCTCCAATTTTATTGCTAACTGTTCAGCGTTAAATTCTGGTCGTAAATCCAGAAGTAAAGTGGCCGTTTCATTCTGATCCAGTGTTTCGTTGAGAGTACGGCTGACACCATAAATTGTCCCACCTTCCAAACCGTATTCGGTTACGATTAAATCTCCGTGGCATTTTTCTCCATTTATGCAAAGTTCAATATTTTTAAGGGGTTGTCCCGCGAACTTAACTGATAGATGTTCAGACCATTCTACATTGAAGCCACAGTTCATGGCTTTGAATGGTACGACATTTATATCTTGCTTCTCGAGTTCTTGTGCCCACGCTCCGGTCGCCCCCAGATGTGGATAGCTGGCACCACCTGTCGCAAATAAAAGAGCGTCGGCTTTAACAACAATTTCGTTGCCGTCTTTGTTCAAAAAGACTGGAGAATTAGTGTCATTGAAACCGATGAAAGTATGTTGCAAATGAACTTGCACTCCCTGATCGGTAAGGCGGCGTGTCCATGCTCGCATAAGCGCTGTCGCTTTCATTTCCGTCGGGAAAATACGGCCGCTACTTCCGACAAAAGTCTCGATACCAAGATCCCTGGCCCAGCTCTGTATGTCCGCTGGAGAAAAAACCTCGACAAAAGGCTTTAGGAAATTTTCCGCAGGGCCGTATCGTTTGAGGAAAGAGACTGTATCCTCGGAGTGTGTGAGATTGAGGCCGCCGCGTCCTGCGATTAAGAACTTGCGCCCAACTGAAGGCTTTTGATCGTATAGATGAACATCAATGTCAGGCAATGTGCTTAGGTGTTGCGCAGCTATCAGCCCAGCGGGGCCGCCCCCAATAATTGTGATTGTCTTGCGTTCATTTTTCATCGGGTAGAGGTGAACCAAAATAAGTGTTATGGCAATTGTTTTCTTGAATAGCTCAGCGTTCTACAGAATCTACAGTCACAGATTTTACAAGAGCCCAAACATCGGATCCGACCTCAAGCTCAAGCGCTTGTTTGGATTTAAGTGTTATTGCGGCAAATAGGGTTAGACCCGTGTCGATGGTTACAAGTACGACGCCAGGGGTATGATCCCGAAATTCGGTGATAACGCCATTAAACTGGTTAAGCATCGATATATCGGAATGTTTTGTCGTGGAGAGAGCAATGTCTCTTGCCCGTAAACGGATGCGGACATTATCTCCTATTTTGGTTTGTCTGACGCCTGTTACAAAAACTGGGCCAGCGTCACTCTCTATCGTCGTGATATTGTAATCGAAATCGTGAGAGGTAACTTTCCCTGCGAACACTGTTCCGGCGTCCATTTCACCTGCGAGTGGGAACAAATCTTGTCGGGATAGGGTTTCCATGAGAGGGCCATGGGCTTTGATGGAGCCTTGGTCTATCAAGATCAGATTGTCTGCAAGATGCAAAACCTCATCCATGGAATGAGTAATGTAGAGAATTGTTTGATCAAATTGGTCTCGAACCCGTTCGATTAAGCGTAAGATGTCCTCTTTTCGTACGCGGTCCAAACTGGATAAGGGTTCATCCATAATCAGGATGTCTGGGGCTGATAGCAGTGCGCGACCTATGGCGACACGCTGACTTTCGCCGCCCGATAAATCTTTAGGTTTGCGGTGGAGCAGGGTAGTCAAATCCAACAGCTCGATAACATCCTCAATTAATACTGTGTTTGTTCCCGAGCTATCTTTCTGGATGCCATATTTGAGATTCCCAAGCACTGACATGTGCGGGAACAGTCGGTGGTCTTGAAAGACAAATCCAATGCTACGCTTATGGGAGGGAAGGTTGACCTCAGCCTTACGATCAACAGTCTTTTTGTAAAGGCTCTTGCTCGTGAGAGTAATCTCGCCTTCGTCTGGTTGCTCTAGCCCCCCAAGAAGTTTGACAAGCATTGTTTTTCCCGAGCCGGAAGGCCCAAAAAGTGCAGTTATTCCAGAGGGAAGCGTAAATGAAGCTTCCAGTGTGAAGTTCTGTAGTTTCTTTTTGAGGCGGGCCTGAAGCATCAGACAGACCCTTTTTGTAAGTTAGAACTGCGCCTTGCCAACCATTCAGATAGTCCGATGGCTAACAGGGATAAGAGAACGGATATAATGACAAGTCTTTCGGCCATGCCCTGACCGCCCGGGATTTGTAGCAGGCTATATATTGCAATGGGGAGGGTGCGAGTTTCACCGGGAATGTTAGAGACAAAGGTTATTGTCGCGCCAAACTCACCCAAAGCGCGGGCAAAACCGAGCGTTACGCCTGAGATTAAAGCTGGGAGTAGCAGCGGCAGCGTAATTGTTGCAAAAACATACAAAGGAGAACGCCCTAGTGTTTGAGCGGCCTCTTCAAGTCGGATGTCAAGTCCTTCAATACCGGAACGGATGGCCCTTACCATTAAAGGAAATGACATTACTGCGGCTGAAATAACCGCGCCTTTCCATGTGAAAATCAGCGTGATGTCAAATTGCTCATAAAGCCAGCTTCCGATAACACCGCGGCGTCCCAAAACGACAAGCAGAAAATACCCAACGACGACAGGGGGAACAACCATAGGAAGATGTATGATGGCATTCAGGAGAGATTTTCCGAAAAAATCACGCCGCGCGAGGAGCCATGCCATGAAGAGAGCAGGGATTAACGATACCAGAACACACCAGGTAGCGATCTTAACTGAGAGGGTGATAATTTCCCATTCTTCTGCGCTCAACGTCATGCTGCTTGCTTATTTCTTTCCGTACATATCCTCTGGTGATGTGACAACATCGGAAATGATCTCTATATTGTTTGCCTCTACTTCGTAGAAAAAGCAATTGCGGCGGCCAGTGTGACAGGCGACCCCCGTCTGATCTACGAGAAGCAATATCGTATCGCCATCGCAATCAAGACGAAATTTCACAAGCTTTTGTGCTTGCCCCGAGCTTTCACCCTTTCGCCACAAAGATTGGCGAGAGCGAGACCAATAACAAACCTGTCCCGATTGTAGAGTCTCATCAATGGCATCTTTGTTCATCCATGCCATCATGAGGACTTCGCCAGTGTCATGCTGCTGAGCAATGGCCGGTATAAGGCCATCGCCATTGAATTTAAGAAGAGATGAAAAATCGGTCATATTGGTCTCAATTCTATTCTGTATTTTACTTTGCAGCATCAAGCCGGGCAAACCCATCTTTCAAATCAGCAATGAGGTCATCCGTATCTTCAAGGCCAATATGCAAGCGAATAAGCGGGTTAGTATTATCCCAAGTTGTTGCTGTTCTGTAGCTGCTTGGATCTGCATAAATTACCAGACTTTCATAGCCGCCCCAGGAATAGCCCATTCCGAATAGTTCAAGGTGGTCCATAAACGCCGCTACGGCATCCATTGATACTGCATTTAGGCGGAATGAAAACAATCCAGAGGCACCAAGGAAGTCACGTTTCCATAAATCGTGGCCCGGATGATCTGATAACGCGGGATGCAGAACAGAATGAACTTGAGATTGGCCTTTTAGCCACTCGGCGACCTTAATACCGTTTTCCATGTGTTGCTTTAAGCGTACTGAAAGTGTCCGAAGGCCCCTCTGCGCAAGATAGACATCATCCGGACCAGCTGTTTGTCCCATTTCATGAGCACCAGCCTGCAAGGTTTGCCAATGCTCTTTAGTTGTTGTTACTGTTCCAATCATAACGTCAGAGTGGCCAACAATATACTTTGTGCCGGCCTGAATAGAAACGTCAACTCCGTGTTCAAACGGTTTGTAAAACAATGGGGACGCCCATGTGTTGTCCATCATGACCACGCAACCATGTTTGTGAGAAACATCTGCGATCGCTGGAATGTCTTGCAACTCGAAGGTTTGGGAGCCTGGAGATTCGGTGAAAACAACAGTCGTGTTCGGTCTGATCAGTTCAGAAATACCACTGCCGATCAGTGGGTCATAATAAGTCGTTTCAACACCGAAGCGTTTAAGGACATTGTTACAGAAAGAACGTGTCGGTGCGTAAACGCTGTCTGTGACCAGAATATGATCCCCGGACTTTACGAACGCTTGTATGGCATTGGCGCAAGCTGCCAACCCTGATGGGAATACTTGTGTGCGGTATCCGCCTTCAATTTCGGCGACAGCGTTTTCAAGAGACCATGTGGTTGGTGTTCCCTTACGGCCATATGTTACGACCTGTTTACCCGCGGTGTAATCTTTATGGGCTTGCTGCAATTCTTTTAGAGAAGAATGTAGGATCGTTGATGCATGATATACAGGGGCGTTCACAATACCAAAATTCGTTTCTGGTGATCGGCCGGCCACCACAAGTTTAGTTTCGTCTTTCATTTTTGCTCGCGACTCCTACGCTGAAATTTCACTTTTTGATTCAATATAGGAATGCACGAAACGAGGGAAGGAAGAAATTAATGGTTAATTTAAAGGAAAATTGGGTCAATCGGGCTGAATCTGAAATTTTCCGTTGACGGGTAGGGCAAAAAACCTATCGTCAGGGGTACGCGATGCTACCAATTTGGGAAAAAGGTAGTGTTCGTTGGCTTTATGCCATTTCACCTAAGCCTAATGGTACGGTGAATCGATTAGATAAAAAACTGACAGGAAGGTAATTTTATGAAAAAAGCGAGCTTATTAGCTGTCGCTACAGCAGCTACATTTATGGCCGGCGCAGCTTCAGCTGCGACATTGGACGACGTTAAAGCCAAGGGCTTCATTCAGTGCGGCGTAACAACTGGTCTTGCTGGCTTTGCATCACCAAACGACCAAGGCGTATGGGAAGGCTTCGATGTTGACTTCTGCCGCGCTATGTCAGCCGCAGTATTCGGTAATCCAGACAAAGTTAAATACACACCAACAACTGCTAAAGAGCGTTTCACAGCGCTTCAGTCTGGTGAAATTGACGTTCTGGCCCGTAACACAACATGGACTATGAGCCGTGACGTGAACCTCGGCTTTGAATTCATCGGCGTGAACTACTATGATGGCCAAGGCTTCATGGTTAAAAAATCACTTGGCGTTAGCTCTGCTAAAGAACTAAGTGGTGCACGTGTATGTCTTCAGTCTGGTACAACAACTGAATTGAACCTTGCTGACTACTTTGCAGCAAACGACATGAAATACGATTCAGTTTTGTTCGATACAGCTGACGAAGTACGTGAAGCATATATCAAAGATACTTGCGACGTTTACACAACTGACCAATCTGGTCTTTATGCACAGCGTTCAGTGATCTCAGATCCTGAAAACCACGTTGTTCTTCCAGAAGTTATCTCCAAAGAGCCTCTTGGCCCACTTGTTCGCCACGGCGACAACGCATGGGGCGATATCGCTCGTTGGACATTGAACGCGATGATCAATGCTGAAGAAATGGGCATTACATCTGGAAATGTTGATTCAATGATGAGCAGCAAAAACCCAGCAGTTGGCCGCCTTCTTGGCGCTTCTGGTGACCTTGGTGCACAGTTGAACCTTGATGCAAAATGGGCATACAACATTGTGAAATCAGTAGGCAACTATGGTGAAGTTTTCGAAAAACACCTTGGTGCTGCTACTCCGCTTAAGATCACACGTGGTCTGAACGCTTTGTGGAGCACTGGTGGTATTCTTTATGCCGCACCTGCACGCTAAACGTAATTAGCTTTTCAAAAAGAGTGTGTGTCTCAGCCGAGGCATGCACTTTTTTTGTATTTTGATTTCGCGACTACTCCCGGAAGGAGCTGCCTTATGACTGCTGATGTCTCAGGCCAAGCTGGAGTTAGTATGTGGCGGGACCCGAAGATACGCGCTGTATTTTTTCAGGTTCTCGTTATAGCCATATTCCTTGCTTTCGTTTTTTATGTTGGAAACAACACAATCGAAAACCTTGAGAAAAGGGGCATTGCCTCAGGTTTCGGTTTCTTGTCCCAACCAGCCGGTTTTGGTATCGGCATTGTCGTGCTTATGGATTATAATGCACAGACATCTACACACACTGATGTACTATTTATCGGTATATTGAACACTTTGATTGTTGCAATTACCGGTATCTTCTTAGCTACAATTCTTGGTTTTGTTTTCGGTGTATTAAGACTTTCTCATAACTGGGTGGTGAACAAAATCGCCGCAACTTATATTGAGATTGTTCGAAATATTCCGTTACTTGTGCAATTGTTGTTCTGGTATTTTGCTGTTTTGAGCGTGCTACCACGGGTTAAGGAAAGTCTGTACCTTAGCGAAAACTTCTTGATCAACAATAGGGGCATCAACTTCCCGAGTGTTATACCAGAAGCTGGCTTTTGGATGATTTGGGTAGGTTTACTTCTTGGAATAGTTGCTACAGTCGTAGTTTCTAAGTGGGCTCATAAACGTCAAGACGAGACGGGCCAACAGTTTCCAACACTATTGGTTTCTATTGCCTTGATTATAGGCTTACCTGTATTGGGAGCACTGATAGCTGGCATACCATTTGAATTTGATTATCCAAAATTAGGTAGATTCAATATTCAAGGTGGTTGGGTGTTGGAGCCTGAATTCTTGGCACTTCTGTTGGGGCTGAGCATTTATACTGGTGCGTTTATTGCGGAGATCGTTAGATCAGGTATTAATTCTGTGAGCCATGGGCAAACAGAAGCGGCTCATTCACTGGGAATTAAACCAAGCTTTACTATGCGTTTGGTAATTCTACCGCAAGCACTTCGGGTGATAATACCGCCTCTCACAAGTCAGTATCTGAATCTTACCAAAAACTCGTCTCTGGCAACCGCTATCGGTTATCCGGAAATTGTGGCGATTTTTGCAGGTACGTCTTTGAATCAAACAGGTCAAGCTATCGAGATTATCGGTATTACGATGCTGTTCTACCTGACAATCAGTTTGCTAATTTCAGTGTTTATGAACTGGTATAATAAACGCATTGCATTGGTGGAAAGGTAAGTCATGGCTATTGTAAAAACAGAACGCCATCCAGAACTAGCGCCTCCAGTTTCGCAAACTGGAGTCATCGGTTGGGTGCGCGAGAATTTGTTCTCAAGCTGGCTAAACTCCGTTCTCACAGTGGTTTCGATCTATGTGATTTGGCAGGCCGCTAGCGGTATTGTGAGCTGGGCTTTTATCAATGCGAATTTTATTGGTGAAACGAAAGCTGATTGCACTGGTTCAGGCGCGTGTTGGGTATTTATTAAGGCCAGATTTGGCCAAAATATGTACGGTTTCTATCCAGAACCTGAACGGTGGAGAGTTAATTTAGGATATATATTGGGTGCTGTTGGTTTGTTCCTGGTTCTATCCGATTATGTCAAAAGTAAAAAATGGCCGGGAATTTTCCTTTTTGTAATTTATCCGGTTCTTTGTTACTTCCTTTTCTATGGTGGTTTTGGTCTTGAAGTTATAGAGACATCTCAGTGGGGCGGATTGTTCCTTACACTTGTCTTGGCATCAGTCTCAATCTTTGTTGCGTTGCCACTTGGTGTTCTTTTGGCATTAGGTCGTCGATCTGAAATGCCAGTTATCCGCATGCTTTGTGTGGGGTTCATTGAACTGGTCCGGGCTGTTCCACTTATTTCAGTGCTGTTTATGGCATCCGTTATGCTGCCATTGTTTCTGCCTGAAGGTCAGAACTTTGATAAACTCGTCCGTGCGTTGGTCGGGATGTCTCTTTTCTCCGCAGCCTATATGGCGGAGGTTGTTCGAGGAGGCTTGCAAGCTATTCCAAAAGGACAAATGGAGGCTGCAAATTCATTAGGGCTTGGCTATTGGAAATCCATGGGGCTTATCATATTGCCGCAGGCTTTGAAGATTTCAATTCCATCAATCGTGAATACATTTATCGGTCTGTTTAAAGATACGACACTTGTTCTGATTATTGGACTATTGGACCTTTTGAGTATTGTAAAAGGCGGAACCACTGACAAGAACTGGTTGGGGCTGGCTACCGAAGGGTATGTTTTCGTCGCAGCAGTCTTCTGGGTTTTCTGCTTTAGCATGTCACGATATAGCATCTGGTTGGAAAATAAACTCCACACCGGACATAAGAGATAGGAGGCAGCGATATGAGTGAAGCAGCCATGAATAATACAGATAGTAACTCCGCAATTCAGCTTATCGGAATGCATAAATGGTATGGTGACTTTCACGTTTTGCGTGATATTAACCTGACCGTTGAACGCGGGGAACGAATTGTTGTTTGCGGACCTTCGGGTTCGGGTAAGTCAACTATGATCCGGTGTATCAACCGTTTGGAAGAGCATCAACAAGGCCAGATCATTGTGGACGGTATTGAACTTACAAATGATGTTAAGAAGATTGATGAAATCCGCCGTGAAGTCGGAATGGTGTTTCAGCATTTCAATCTGTTCCCTCATTTGACCGTTTTGGAAAACTGTACTTTGGCACCGATTTGGGTTCGTAAAATTCCTAAAGCAGAAGCTGAAGCTACAGCAATGAAGTTTTTGGAACGTGTTAAAATTCCAGAACAGGCATTGAAATACCCTGGACAACTCTCCGGTGGTCAGCAGCAACGTGTGGCGATTGCCCGCTCGTTGTGCATGAACCCACGGATCATGTTGTTTGATGAGCCAACTTCTGCGCTTGATCCGGAAATGATCTCGGAAGTGCTTGATACAATGATTAGTCTTGCCGAAGAAGGCATGACAATGATTGTTGTGACCCATGAAATGGGGTTTGCCAAAACGGTCGCTGACCGGGTGATCTTTATGGACCAAGGTGAGATCATCGAGCAAGCACCACCGCAAGAGTTCTTTGATAATCCTCAGAGCGAGCGGACGAAACTGTTCTTGTCACAGATTTTGCATAACGCATAATTCTGTTAGCATGCAAAAAAGAAAACCCCGGCTTTTTGCCGGGGTTTTTTTGTCTCTAATATGATGTTAAATTTTATGAACGGGTTGGTTAGTGAAAGGAAGCGTAGCGCTCTCAAAAATGATGTTTTTCCAGATTTCTAGATTTACAGCTGGAATAATTCGAGCGATATCTCTCGTTTTAATTGCTTAATTTTCTTGAGTAGTCGAACCAATCATAAGTCTTCAACAGGATCAATTGTAAGATCTCTTTGTCTATAAGGCACATAGCCAAATCGCTGGTAAAGGGGCAGGGCTTTCGGGTGATCAAGGGTGCACGTATTCACAGTGATACAGTCAGGATCTCTTAGCCACGCCTGATTAATTGCCCAGTTTAGAAAGTAGGGACCAAGTTTCATGCCAATGAATTCAGGAATGATCCCAAAGTAAGCTAAGTCAACTGAGCCTGGGAAATGCTTGAAATTCAGCTCTGCATAGCCCGCAGGTACTCCGCGAATATACAACACATAAATCTCAGTATCTTTATCATCCAGAATTTCTTTGAGGTCTGCATCGCTGACTTTTTTGCGATCAGTCCACGCCCAGTCTCGTCCAACTGCGTCGTATAAGTATCGATAGAAAGAAACTGTTGGTTTTTCTGCTCGCTGAATGGAGTGAGGAATAGCCGGAGAGGGAATAGCCTGCGGTGTTGGTTTTTCCGACATTCGCAGATACATGATCCTGACGGGCCATTGACCGTTATCGTCCAGTTCGGGTTTCCGTTTAATTGGCATCATTTAGCTCCACTGGAAAGAGGCATATCAGCATCGAGCCCCCATTCTGTCCATGATCCATCATATACGGCGACTTGACGATGGCCAATCATATGTAACCCGAAGGCAAGGACACATGCTGTTATGCCCGATCCGCAAGATGTAATAACAGGAGAGCTTTTCTCTATGCCAGCGGTGCCGTACAATTGAGTAAGGTTATCGGCGGATTGTAATGTACCATTTTCGTTGAGCAATTGATTGAAAGGCAAGTTGAGAGCCCCCGGTATCCGGCCCGCACGTAAGCCTGCGCGTGGTTCAGGTTCGCTTCCTTCAAAGCGCCCTTTTGAACGCGCATCGAGAACTTGATTTTTTTCGGTTTCAATATTGCGTCTCACCTGATCTTTGTCTTTGACCATCAAGTTGTTTATTCGAGATGTAAAGTGGCGTTCTTTCGGGGGCGTCGGTATGTCGCTAATCGCGCGCCCTTCCTCTTGCCACTTCACTAGACCGCCATCCAATATGGCAACATCTTCGTGGCCAAACAGTCGGATCATCCACCACGCACGCGCAGCACTTCTAATACCGGAACCATCATAAACAACAATTCGGTTGCCATCACCAAGTCCGAGTTTTCGCATTTTGCTGGAGAATTTCTCGGGAGAGGGGATCATATGCGGTAGATCAGTGTCAGAATCTGAAATTTCGTCAATATCAAAGAATACAGCACCCGGTATATGGCACTGCTTAAACTCGGCCTTAGGGTCACGGTTTTCGTTCGGTAGATACCATGACGCATCCACGATACGGATATCGGGTGCAGATAAATGTTGGCTCAACCATTCGGTGGAAACAAGGGAGGTTGGGTTGGCGTAAGGCATAAGATCTCTCTGTTAACGTTAGGCAAAATTATTATTCGTCAAAGATAAGAGATACGCGCCGGTTTTGACGACCTTTTTTTTCAATTTTTCGAACAAGAACCGGACCTATTTCAGAAGTTTTCCGAATATGGGTGCCGCCACATGGCTGTAAATCGATCTCTTCAATCTGAATGAGGCGAATTTTCCCACTGCCACGTGGTGGTTTGACGGACATGGTTTTTACCAAATCCGGCTTTGCATCAAGTTCAGCATCGCTGATCCAGTCCGATGTAACAGTCAAATCTTTAGAAATTAATTCGTTCAATTTTTCAGCGATTTCGGTTTTATCAAGGGTCGCTTCAGGAAGATCGAAATCCAAACGGCCCTTACCATCAGATACCTGACCGCCAGTAACTGGGTAGGGAAGCACAGCAGACAACAGGTGCAGGCAGCTGTGCATTCTCATAAGTCTATGACGGAAATCCCAGTCAATCTCTACCGTCACACTATCCCCAACTTTCGGGAGGAGGGTTCCTTCAGCAGGAACGTGAACAATTTCGTCTGGTTGTTTCCCCTTGACCGTCGTTGCGATTGCAATTTCAGTTCCATCTGACAGTGTCATTTTACCTTTATCGCCTGGCTGTCCGCCGCCCGTCGGGTAGAAGATAGATTGATCCAGAACGATGCCATTTTTCTCGTTGATAACAGTTACTATGGCAGCACAGGACGTTTTGTAGGAATCTTCGAGAAATAAGGCAATCGTCATGGAATTAGAGCTCCGAATTGATGGGTCAGCTCCTTTTTAGCCAAGGAGCTATTGGTAAATTGTTTTTTTCCAGCATATCAATATCCATCAACTTGCTAAAGTATTTTTGCGCCGTATCGCAGAGGATCGTTACAATTGTATGTCCGGGGCCAAGTTCTTTTGCGAGGCGGATTGCGCCCGCCACATTAGTTCCTGTGGAAAGCCCCATCTGGAGGCCCTCGTGAATATTGAGGTCGTACAGTACGTTCAGAGCTTCAGCATCAGAAATTTGATACGGAAAATCTACTTTCAACCCTTTCAGGTTTTCAGTAATTCTACCCTGACCAATGCCTTCAGATATGGAACTGCCTTCAGCTTTTAGTTCACCATTTTTATAATAATTATAAAGTGCAGCCCCCATAGGATCAGCAATGCCAATATGGATGTCCTTTTTCCTTTCGCGCAAAGCGTCAGCAACACCAGCAAGAGTACCACCACTTCCTACAGCGCAAATGAAACCATCAATTTTACCGTTAGTTTGTTCCCATATTTCAGGGCCAGTGGCTTTGTAGTGACCGTTCTTGTTGGCGACATTGTCAAACTGGTTTGCCCAGATCGCCCCATTATCCTCTGTCTTTGCAATTTCTTCCGCTAAACGACCAGAATATTTTACATAATTATCTGGGTCTTTATATGGTTTTGCGGGAACTAACCGTAAATCTGCACCACAAAAACTGAGGAGGGCCTTTTTCTCATCGGTTTGCGTTTCTGGCATTACGATGACTGTGCGATAACCTTTAGCATTTCCTACAAGTGCAAGGCCTATTCCAGTGTTGCCCGCAGTTCCTTCCACGATTACTCCGCCAGGAGATAAGAGCCCTTTTTCTTCAGCATCTTCAATAATTGCAAGTGCAGCCCTATCTTTAACAGAACCGCCTGGATTGAGAAATTCAGCTTTTCCAAGGATTTCACAGCCTGTTTCTTCTGATGCGGCAGTCAGTCTGATGAGTGGTGTGTTGCCAATAGTGTCGATAAAGTCTTTGCGTATGGTCATGGGGATCTCTGTGAATAAAATTAATTGCACATTTATAAGTGTAATTTATACAATTTCCTTTATGGCTTCAAGTAGGAGAACGCAAATGTTCAATTTATGTGATCCATGTAACAGACGGAATCCATAAAAAGGTTAGGTGAAAATACTAATGTTGCTGAAACCCTGCAATAATTGCCGCTGTATCGGGGAGCCTCTTAGTCTTGGGCTCAAGCATCTCTCTTGCGAAAGTGGTCTCTGCATGCGTGGCCTTCAGGTCCGAGCTGGATATACAGATATGTAACGTCAAAGGGGCGTGAGGGGAGGAGGTTTCTTCTAAAGCGAATTTAGGAGTACCCGTATAACTTGCTTGCATAGGAAGGGTGATGGTGTACTGCATGTTTACAGGCCAAACAGCGTATCCGACGTTTCCTTCCTGAAATCTACCGATAACCCTAATTTGTTCCGTCTTATCTATTGGGGTATCCTTTGGGGAATATTTTTCTTCGCTAAGTAGATCGATGACGGTATTCGTATTCAAATCCAAAAACTGAGATAAAACGCTTATTTCATTGGATTGTATGCGTCTTTTTCCTTGAATTAAATCGGAGATACGAGAAGGTGGAACGCCAAGCGCGGCTGCAAGTTCAATCTTTTTCTTCCTTAATTCGATTAGTCTTTTTTCAATCCATAGCCGCGTCATTGAATGATTACCTTTTATGCATCTAGTTGCCAAATTTACGATTTTCGTAAAAAAAGTTGACCTTTAGGCTAATCTAAATTATCCTATAAGTAGAATATAATTTATGACTAGATAAACAAATATGAAAATTTAGATAGATGAGTATTTTCGGTAATTAGCTGAAATTATATCGCTTTTCGTAGGATGGATCGGTGTTTTGTCGGGTGAAAAGTAGACCTGCAATGCTTGTCTATCGTTGTGGTTGCGACAAGGAATTATAAGGTTAATACAAAAATGAGCCATGGGTATTTTGGGTTGACTTAAAAAATGAATTGAAATTATGGTTATGTAAAATTGGAGGGCATTTATGTCAGTAAATCGCGATGGTACTATGTATGCAGCAATATATTCGGGTGAGCATATTCAGCTAGGACTTCCTGCTAACAATAACCTGCCAGTAAGAGAAATCGAGGCAAGTATCAAGGCGCATACAGATGATTTAAAATCCGGAAAGCGCCGGCGTTTGAAAAGTAATGTCTGGGTGGGTTTCGAAGAGGCGCAACTGAAGGCAGCTCGTAAAATTGAAAGCGGATTTCATATGCTTTTTGGAGGCGGCGGATTGAGAGCCCAATCATTTGATGGCATGCCGAGAGCAGGGAGGTATTCTGAATGCAATAGTTCGGATCTTGATGATGCTTTCTCCCGTTGGGCAAAACAAGTATTTGATGAAGGTGTATCAGTGAGCGCAGCCTTGGACGTGATTGTGTTTGGGAAAAGTTTTCGTAAGGTCGATCAGGCTCATTGCAAACGTAAAGGGTATGCAAAAGATAACCTGATGAAATGTCTGGATATGTATATACAGACGCGAAGTAATACACCTTAACGTAGAAAGTGTGTTGACATTCCGGGGTCATTCGTGTATTATTTTTCCCACAGTTGGAAAAAGGCACAAAAATACCGCTAAACGATTTGTACCCTTTTTAATGCAAGCAATCATCTTTTAACTAATTGAAATAAATGGAAAAAATAGGATTTCCCTATTTTTTATAGATATTTCTTTGCGATATTTACGGTCAATTATAGTGTTTTATTCTGACACTGTTATTGAAGTCTTTTCATCCATTGGTAGAAGAGGTTGTAATATGAGTTTTTTGCGAGGTGGAGATGTTTTTGAAAACATCCGCCAAACCATCAGCAATCAAGTTCTGGGACGGAACGCAAGTTTATCTTTTTTGGAAAAGTTGAAGAAGCCCAAAAATCTTGTAAACCTTTTATCCCTAAGGGGACTGGTATTCAAAAAGAAAGAAGAAGAAAAGATACGCCAGTTTCTGGCGGATTTGTTCGCCGGGGAGATTATAGAAATTGCCGATAATGCTACAAAAGAAGATCCTAGCGAGAACATGAAATCAGATACGCGGGAAGTTGTCGCCCGGGCGAAACTTAGGATTGATACACGTAAATGGTTGATGGAGCATTTCTCCCCAAGTTTTTACGGAAATACTAAAGTAGAGAAGGAAAATAAGGGGCCGAGTTCATTATTCCGGGCCAAAGTGTATCTACCTGAAAATGGGCGTCCTTAGGCCCCAAAGTGGTTCGCAGGAAAATTTTCTGTCCTCCAGTGCCGACATTGCCATTTATGGCGGTGCAGCGGGAGGCGGCAAGAGCTATGCGCTTTTGTTGGAACCGCTCCGTCATATACACAATCCTAAATTTCGCGGTGTAATTTTCCGTCGCACCAGTAAACAAATTAGGAATGAGGGCGGTTTATGGGACACATCTCGCCAAATCTACTCTCCTGCTGGCGGTATTGCTAAGGAAACAGACCTTTTGTGGCGTTTTCCATCAGGCGCGACGATCAGTTTTGGGGCGATGGAACATGAGAAAAACAGGTTCGATTGGCAAGGAACCGAAATTACTTACCTCGGGTTTGATGAACTTACACATTTTACCGAGCGTCAGTTTTTTTACTTATTAAGCCGTAACCGATCAACCTCAGGAATTGCGCCTTATGTTCGAGCAACCTGCAATCCAGATGCAGATAGTTGGGTCGCTGGATTGGTTAATTGGTGGATCGATCAAAATAGTGGATATGCCCTAAGCGAAAGGTCTGCAACTACCAAATGGTTTGTGCGGGACGGAGATGAATTCCTATGGAAAAACAACCCTAATGAATTTTACGAAATGTACCCTGATCAAGTGCCTAAATCCGTAACATTTGTGGCCGCTTCCGTAGATGATAACAAAATTCTGTTGGAGAAAGACAAAGGGTATAAGTCGAATTTGGGGGCGTTAGATCAAGTTGAGCGGGAGCGATTGTTAAAAGGTAACTGGAAAATTCGTCCCGCCGGTGGTCTGTATTTTCGAAGAAATTGGTTTCCGGTAGTTGCTTCGACGCCGACAAGGATAAATGCTGTTCGAGGTTGGGATTTAGCTGCAACCAGTGCAGTCGATGGGCAGGATAAATCTGGTGATTGGAGTGCAGGCGCACTTGTGAGCCGTGACGCGTCGGGTCGCTATTACGTTGAGCATGTGGAGCGGTTTAAGGGGTCTCCCAAAGAGGTTGAAGACAGAATGGTTGGACTTGCGGTTTCAGACGGTAAATCTGTCAAAATTGCAATTCCTCAAGACCCAGGACAAGCAGGTAAAGCACAGGCACAAGCACTGATCAGACTATTAAGCGGGTACCGTGCAACAGCAAAGCCGGTAACTGGAAGCAAAGTAACGAGATCTGGAGCTTTTTCTGCCCAAGTAGAGGCTGGAAATGTGCTTCTGGTACAAGGGGAATGGAACGATGCTTTTCTAAACGAACTGCAGTCGTTTCCAAATGGGAGATACGATGATCAAGTGGATGCTGTCGTCGAGGCTTTCTCATCTCTTCAGGATATTAAACGAACATCACAACGGGAAATGTATGCATGACTGATCCATCAACAACTTCCGCTATCTATGACGCAATGGCCGAAAAATGGGCGCTTCCACAAACTTTGATGGGGGGAACGCCTGCGATGCTAAGGGCGGGATCTCAATATCTTCCGCGGCATCCAGCTGAAAATGCAACGGTTTATCGGGAGCGCGTAAACCGCGCTGTTCTTAGGAACTACTACCGCCGAACAGTACAAAAAATAGTCGGCAGAGTATTTTCAAATCCGATTATTCCTAGTCCTGATATGCCTGTGACGTTACTGGATAGTTTAAAAAATGTCGATTTTCTGGGGCGCGGCCTTAACAACTTTGCACAAGATTGGTTTCAGGATGCTCTAATCTGCGGGCTGTCATATGTTCTGGTTGATTTCCCTAATTCGCCCATGAACGGTGTTTCAGACGAAGAGTCTCGGCGGCCATATGCCGTGCACATTCCTGCGGAACAAGTAATTGCCGTCCAGTGGGAGAGTAATGGATCAATCCCCCGGTTGTCTCAGGTTCGAATTCGAGAGCAATGCCGGGACTATAACGGATTTGGTGAAGAGAGCAGGTCGCGGGTCAGAGTGTTGGAGCCGAACAGTTGGACCTTATATCAAGAGAGCGATAAAGGGGCTTGGCATATTGTTGATGAGGGCGTTAACAGTTTGGGAGAAATTCCGCTGGTCACCCTATACGCCAATAGAACTGGGTTTATGCAGGCGACACCACCGTTAGAAGACCTTGCGTATCTCAATCTGGAGCATTATCAAATCAGATCCGACCAACGGAATGCACTTAATGTGGCTTCCTTCCCTATATTGGCAGCCTCTGGGTATGATCCTGAAATTGATGGGCCCATTGAAGTTGGCCCCAACAAAGTGCTGACGACATCCGATACAGACGGAAAATATTATTATGTAGAGAGTTCTGGTGCTGCACTTGAAGCGGGGTCCCGTGAGCTGGCAAATCTTGAAAAGGCGATCCATCTTTTTGGTCTTCAATTTGAAAATGGTTCCCGCAATGAGACGGCCACAGGTCGCATGTTGGATGCAGCCGATGTAATGAGTCCAGTAGTCGCGATGACAATGGAGCTTGAAAATAGCCTGAACTCCATGCTTGCTTTGTTTGCAAAATGGGGCGGAATAGACGATGCAGGGACATTAAAAATTCAAAGCACAATAACTGAGAGCTCGCCATCGAGTAACAATGTTACGGACTTGTTATCTCTATGGCAGGCAGGCGCCATAACTCAGAAAGAGTTGCACAACGAGATCACTTCTCGTGGCGTCATAAGCGATAGCCTCGCGTTTAATGCCTCTGCTGATTAGCGCATTTCCAGCATTCATAATTCTAAATCGTCTAATGCAAGATTAATTGTGAAAGGACACATATGTTTGATTTTCCCGTTCAAGTAGAAAATTTAGATGACGTACCAGAAGTGTTTCAAAATTTATACGAGCAAGGGGAGACTGGTTGTACGCTTTTGGGAGAGCTTACAAAGAAAATGACGGCAGATACCGACCACCAAATTATCCAATCCCTAAAACATGCAAATGAGACGCTCCAAATTGAAATTGTCTCCAAAAATGAACGGGTTGCCAAACTCAATAAGCTCAATGATGGTTTTCTGATGGATGACATCGCGTCGAAAGCGATAAATGCAGCCCGTGGTAATACGGCACTGCTCAGGCCGCATCTGTTAAACGCCCTTGAAGTCGCTGAAGTTGACGGAAAACGCATGGTGAAGGTGAAAGAGCAGTATTCGGTAGATACTATCAGTGGTGAAGAACAGCCCACATCTATTTCAGATCTAATACAGAATTTCAAAAATGACCCAGATTTCGCAAAGGCGTTTGTTGGAGATATAAGGACTGGCGGCGGGATGAGTCCTACCGGCGGTACGAGCGGAAATAGGCACGTTAATTCAGTTGATCAAAAAGCGATCAATTCAAAAATTGAAGAAATCGCCGCCGGTAAAATAACCGTATCCATGTAGAGATTGGGGCGGCGCCCAATCCTAAATACTTTCCCTGCAATAAAATCTTCGGAGAAGAAATCTATGACCAATGATGTCTCGGCTGTTATGCCGAAAATCCTTGCACGTGGCCTAATGTCTTTGCGTGAACAAGCCATTATGCCGCGATTGGTAAACGGTAACTTCAGTGCAGAAGCCGCAGAAAAAGGCGATACAATTGATGTGCCGCTACCAGCCGATCTTGTGGCGGCAGATGTCACACCTGGGAGTGTTCCACCAGCGTCTACGTCGACTGAATTGGAAAAAGTTCAGATTGAATTGAACAACTGGAAGAAATCTAGTTTCCATCTTACCGACAAAGAAATGATGGAAATCTCTGCCCATGATAGTTTTGTTCCAATGCAGGCCAGCTCAGCTATTCGGGCATTGGCCAATGCGGTAAACGAAACCATTCACGACCAGTATAAGGGTGTTTATGGTTTGGTGGGCACGCCAGGGAATACACCGTTTGCAACGGATTCAACCAATGCAACAGCAGCACGCAAGTTGCTGTTGAAGCAGCGAGCACCTAAGGAAAATCGCTTCGGCGTTCTCAACTTCGATGCCGAGGCTAATGCACTGGATCTTGCCTCCTTTTCGGATGCAGATAAAACCGGCAGTAATTCCGTTAAAATTGAAGGCGAAATTGGCCGGAAATTTGGAATTAACTGGTTCAGTGACGATCATGTGAAACGCCATGAAACCGGGGCTGCAACATCTAGCAGTATTTTGGTTGATATTGCTGGATCGTCCGGAAAAGTGCTGAAAGCAACTGGATTTACATCAGCTCCGATTGAAGGCGATGTGTTTACCATTGCAGCCGGATCGCAGCAATATGTGGTGAATTCAGCATCTGCATCTGACGGGGATTCCTACATTCTGTCTGTCTCGCCGGCATTGGCAAATGATGTGGCAGATTCAGATGAAGTGATGTTCATTGCCAGCCATGAAGTTAATCTGGTCTTTAATCGGGATGCTTTTGCATTCGCCAATCGCCCGCTTGCACAAAGCAACTCGGGCGATGGCCTTGGTAGCCAAATCATGTCCATGACGGATCCGCAAACCGGTTTGTCTCTTCGTCTTGAGGTAAGCCGCCAATACAAACAAGTGGTTTGGGAATTTGACCTTTTGTGGGGCGTGAAACTGGTTCGTCCGGAACTGGCTATCAGACTAGCAGGTTAATGCACTGAGGGAGGGGGCCTTTGTCCCCTCTCTTCTTCATTAAATGCAACTTAGCGCGGGAAAATAAGGCATGACATTAATTGTTGAAAAAGGCTCAGGTGTCGCGGGTGCGGTCAGCTACTTGGCGTTGGAAGAAGCAGATACACATTTTTCAGCGCTATCTCACGCGGCATGGCAAAGCGCACCAGTTGGACTGCGTGAAAATGTTTTGAGGCAAGCAAGCTCCTACGTCGATTTCTATGAATATCCAGGGGCTCCCTTGTCAATGGATCAAGGGCTAAAATGGCCCCGGAGGGCCGCAGCGGATAAAGACGGAAGAATACTTTCAGGCCTTCCACATGCTTTGAGATCTGCCGTTCTTGAGCTTGCATCTACTTACATCGAGCAACCACCAGGATCCATAGAAACACGAAAAATACTCAAAGAAAAAGTGGGTCCCTTGGAGCTTGTCTATTCGGCCAGTGAACATCAGCCCAGTTTTGTCTACCGATTGCTTTTACAAATTGGCGCGCGACCGAGATCAAATGAAATCGTAAGGGGATAATATGAGGATTGAAACTATCCGAAGAGTTGTCCGAGATGCTTTTTCAAGGGCGCAAGACACTGTCGTTCAGGCGGAACTAATTCGTAAATCACATAACATTCATGTACCGGGTGTGCCCGCGACATCTAGCGAAACTATGTTTCCAGTTCGTATTATTCAGATGCAACCCCCAAAGGGGAAAGGTGCTGTTGAAACAGGCCCGGTTTTGGATAAATCTTACAAAATAGCACTGCTTCAATGTGAAGATATAGTGCCGGTTCCAGATGATATTTTGAAAGTCGATGAAACCCGTTTTGTCTTGCAGCAGGTTGTTTCAATGGATCACGGCGCGGGGATCTTGTTCGAGGTTTGGTATCAATGAGCTATCTCAAAATAAAAGCTGCCCTTGAAACACATTTACAAGTGTTTGGTGCAGATAATATTGTTTTTGGGTCTGTAAAACATACGCTCAAAAATGGTCAATCCTATCTCGCACCAACTTTTATTCCGGGGAAGGTGAAAACCGTTTTACTTGGACCCAAAATGCCGAAAGAGCGAACGGGTTTTTTTCAAATTAATGTTCACGAAATATCCGATCATGCGGGAATTACCAAGGTTGATGCTCTTTGTGCGCATTTTGAACAAGGACAACTGCTCAATTTTGACGGGTTGGATGTGCACTTGGGCAAGACAGAATTAAAAACTGATAAATCAAATCTAAATCATACAAACATTCCGATGACAATTGCCTGGCGCAGCTATTTCTAGGAGAGATATATGACTTTTTCCACTCAATCACGGCACAGCCTTGCCTTTATTCCAGAAGCTGGATTTGGTGAGATACTGTTAAGCCCGACAATGAAAGGTGTGCGCCATACAGGTTGCGATTTGACGTTGTCAAAAAAGACGCTGGAAAGCGATGAAATTCGTGACGACCGTCAAATTGGTCATTTCATTCACAGTCTCCAATCAGTGAGCGGTGATATTGATTTTGAAATGAGTTTCGGTGCTTACGATGAGTTGTTGGCTGCAGCCCTGTTCGGAAATTGGGATGGCAATGTTTTAAAAACGGGCACGCAGCAACAAAGCTTTACGTTTGAACGTGGGTTCAATGATATCTCTCAATTTCAGGTGTATTCGGGCTGCGTTGTTGATGAATTGAATTTGTCTGTTCAGGCTGAAAGCCTTGTTAGTGGGCGTTTCTCGATTATCGGTAAGGAAATGTCACAACAGGGCGTGCCTTTGGATATCTCCCCATCAATGGGCGCAGATTTCGCCCCAATGGACAGTTTCAAAGGATCCATTAAAGAAGGCGGAAACGTTCTGGCGCACATCGCTGGTATTGATCTTAAAATCGAGAATGATGCCAAAGGCACCTTTGTTTTGGGAGCCGATAGCGCAGATGAAATTGTCGCTGGCCGTTCTCGGGTTAGCGGCGAATTGACGGCCTATTTCGAAGATAACTCTCTCATCAATAAATTTGTAAATGCTGATGCGAGCACCCTAGAGCTCGATCTCAGGGGGGGCGGCGGAAGCTATACAATTTTGCTGCCGAACATTCTTTATACAGGCGCTGAAGTGCCGGTAAAGGGGGAGCGAGTTGTTACTATAAATCTTCCCTTCGTTGCACTGCATGATGACACGGAATGTTCAAATATAAAAATCACTAGAAACGCTATATAGGGGATAATCCATGAGCCATCAAATATTTGATATTGCTGAACTTGATGTTGGAACTTGCGCTGAAAAAGGGGCTGAATTTGAGCTTCGGCATCCGGTTAGCTACGAACCTCTCGGCGTCCGGTTTTGGCTGCGCGGAATAGATGCCCCATCATACCGACAAGTTGTCCGTAAACAAATTGATCAGCAAATCACTGAGGGAAAAGCTGAACTGAGCGCGAAGGAGTTGGAAACCCGACATGTGGAACGGCTGGCGGCCGCAACACTAAGTTGGGAAAACGTAACTTACCACGGTAGCGCGCTTGAGTGCACCCCAACAAACGCCCAGAAAGTCTTTCGTGAACAAATATGGATCCGCGAACAAGTGGCACAATTTGTGGAGGATAGATCCCATTTTTTGCCCGTATGACCGCTAGCTTGATCAGTTGGGCCGAAACACAGTTTTGGCAAGCTGAGCAGGTGAACGGTCGCGGAACCACGCAAGCGGCAGCCATTCGGCAGTTGGAAAAAACAACGGGTGTCAGAACGGGCCGGATCAAAACCGAAAGGCTTCCTCTGTGCGTTACCCATATATGGGACTGGTTTATCGCATTGATGCCCGGCTACGGGCTTTCTGTTCCAAACCCCGGTCAATGGCGAGACGACATTAAGGCACTTTTTGGAATAGATCCCAGAGCATGGGAGTTGCAGGCCCTGTCCCTACTGTTCGGCGCTTGGATTCAGAATCAGAAATAAACCAAAAATGCAACTATTTGGGCACATTTAACTTGGAGCAGTTATGGAAACAGATCTTGGGATTTTAGGTGTTGAAATTCAGGCTCTCGGTTTTGAAGAGGTGATGGATTCACTAGAGAAACTATTGAGAAAAAATCAGAGGCTACAGAAAGAATTTGCCTCGTTTCAATTACCCGGTTCAGCCTCTTCTAAGAAGAATAATGGCACTAACCTGCCAACAGATGTCGCAATGTCAGCGTTGAAGGATTTTTCTGGATTTGGTGAGGCAGTCGCAAATGATCTTACGGCTTTGTTTGGGTCCGTATTTGATGAGTTCGTTTTTGGAGGTAAACAAGCCAAAACAATAGTGAAATCCTTGGAAAAAGATTTGTTGGGGCTGGGAAACCAATTTTTTACGGGTAAGAAATCCGCCGGTTCCGGTGATCTCTTCTCCTCTCTCACTGGGGTTGCCGGAAACTTTATCACAGATTTATTTCCGGGGTTCGCATCCGGTGGTCAATTTAAGGTAGGGGGAGCCGCCGGCCGTGACCGTAATCTAGTGGGACTAAGACTGTCGCGCGGGGAACAGGTCAGCATTGAAACACCTGCCCAACAGAAGGCGGCAACGGTTGCGAATTCTCAACAAACCATCAATATAAATTTTCAAATAAACACGCCAGATGCAGGCAGTTTTAGGCGATCACAATCGCAAATTCAGAGTGATGCCTTGTTAAGTGCGAAACGTATTTTGAAGAGAAATGGATAACCGTATGAGCTTTCATGACGTTCGTTTTCCGACCCGTATTTCTTATGGCGCAATTGGTGGGCCCAGATTTTCCACGACAGTACAGACGCTAAACTCAGGGCATGAACAACGCAACATCAACTGGGCAGATGCAAGGCGTGAATACAAAGTGGATATCGCCCCGAGCCGTGGATCAGAATGGGATGATCTCCTGTCATTTTTTCACGCACGGCGCGGTCGCACTTATGGGTTCCGTTTGAAAGATTTTTCTGACTTTAAAATCAAAGATGGTGAAATCGGCGTTGCTGATGGCATTGAAAGATACTTTAAAATCAAGAAGATATATCAGGATCCTTATGTAATTTCTCTGCCGTATGAAAGAACAATCCAAAAGATTGTTGACGGGAGTCTTTCAGTTTTTGTGAACGATGTGGCGCAGTTCGGAAACTGGTCTGCGGACAACAATACAGGGCTTGTTACTTTCACAGGCGCCCCCACTGACGGTGCTATAATTTCCATAAATTGCGAATTCGATGTGCCGGTACGTTTTGATAGCGATCTTATGGAAGCAAGTATCCCAGGTCCGGATATTCATCTGTGGCAAAGTGTGAAATTGGTCGAGGTTCGCCCATGAAAACTTTGACGCCTGAGTTAGATGCACACTTGAACGGGGAAGTAACGAGCCTCGCATCCTGTTGGTATATTTGCAGGAGAGACGGCGCGAAGACATATCTGACCGATCATGACAAAGATCTGATGATCGACGGAAACTTGTACCGTGCAAGCGAAGGCTATGACCGCAGTGCGCTGAAAGGCAGTAGCGGCACAGATACAGATGAAATGGAATTGTCTGGTTATTTGAATAGTGATTGGCTTTCAGAAAATGATCTTCGTGCAGGTCTATACGATTTTGCCGAGATCCGGTTGTTTTTGGTGAACTGGCAAGAACCTACCATGGGAATTATTCCGCTACGTAAAGGGTGGCTTGGTGAGGTGAGTTGGTCCGACGGATTGTTTCAAGCAGAATTGCGCGGGTTGTCCAATGCATTTAAACGAAATATTGGCAGGTTATATACACCGGAATGCACCGCTGACCTTGGGGATAACGCTTGCAAAGTGGAAATTGAGGCATCTGCCGTAGCAGACATGGTTTCGCTTGTGTCCAGCCGGAACAGTTTTCAATTGACCAATTTTGAGGGTGAGGATGGCATTCTCAATGGCGGTATTGTGCATTTTACCAGCGGGAGTAATTTAGGGCAAAAGCTGGAAGTGCATCGCTGGAGACAGGACATCAAGCAAATAGAGCTGTTTTTGCCTTGTCCTTATGACGTCCAGCCAGGAGACACGGCAGTTTTCTATCCAGGCTGCGATAAGCGATTTGTCAGCTGCCGCGACAGATACTCCAATCAAATTAATTTCCGTGGTTTTCCTTATGTTCCCGGGCTCGATAGCCTTTTGGAGGCGTAAAATGCGTGACGCAGTAACAATAGTCGCGGAGGCACGCCGCTGGATTGGTGTGCGCTGGCGACATCAGGGACGCAGCTATCATAAAGGCGTTGATTGTATAGGATTGTGCCTGAAGGTGGCGGAGGAACTGGACTTTGAAATACCAGAAATTTCAGATTATCCCCGCAGGCAAAATGGTAGCGTGCTGACCAAGTCGATGGGAACTCTTCTGAGACCGATCTCCCTTAAGAATTGGCAGCAAGGGGATATCGCGTTGTTTAGAGAAGGCGGGTTTCCAATTCACACAGGCTTCCTAAGCCTCAAAGGCGGCCAACGTATGGTTATTCATGCGCATGCCAGACGCCGAAAAGTTGTCGAAGAGGCACTGGATATCTTTGGCGCACCGATGGCTGTGTACAGATTGAAGGAGGTGTCCTGATGGCGACATTGGCATTAAGCGTTGCTGGAGCCGGGCTAGGATCCTACACAGGTATAGGTGCTAGTGCGGGCTGGATGGCTGGATCTACACTCGGGAAACTGTTGTTCCAAGATAACCAGAAAGCCGGCTCCTCTCTTACTGATCTCAAGTTTTCTGGCGCGTCTTACGGTGCAATAATACCAACTTTATTTGGAACAATGCGTCTAGGTGGTAACATTATCTGGTGTGGCTCGTTGATCAAGGAAAACAATGCTGCCGAAAGCGCTGGTAAAGGTGGGACCGCGAACGCAAGCGGTTCGTCAGGCCAGAGTTACTATGCCAATTTTGCCATAGCGTTTTCCGCTGGAGCCGTGGATGATCTTCTTAGAATCTGGGCGGATGGAACACTGATTTATGATGCGCAATCATCTGCAGAAAAGCGAAGTGTGGATCTTCGTTTTAGGTTTTACAATGGAGATGAAAATCAAAATCCTGACAGCATAATGGAAGCAGAATTGGGCGTCGGAAATGTTCCGGCTTACCGAGGCGTTTGCTATCTTGTTTTTGATAACCTTGCCTTAACAGGATATGGCAATCGGTTGCCGAATATCGAAGTTTTAGTGACGAGAAAAGCGATGTCAAACTATCCGCAAAAAAGCGGAGATAGTTACCCGATTAACTCAGATCAAGTCGTCCATGATCCTATCCGGAATGTGATTTATTCTTATGAAGTGATGGGGGCGACGGATGTTTTGCGAAAAGTCGATATGGAAAGCTTATCGGTTATTCAAGAAGCTGCTGTCGGTCCGGTTTTTCCTGAACTGCCTAACGCTAGTGTTGGGCTTTGTTTAGACAGGGCAGGCGATCTGTGGGTGGGGACGGGTTATGCCATGCTTCCAAGCCGTAAAATTCATCGATTCAGCACTGCTTTGATGGCGCTTGAAGTGACCCAATCTTTACCAAGCGGGATCGGTGCAATTACATATTCTGTGGATATTCAAGAGAGAATTACGGGGACAAAATTTCAGGTGGCAGGCTCGCAGCAATCGGGACAAGTCGTGGTTTTTAACGCCCATTTGGAAGTTGTTGAATGTATTGACACGAACAGTCCTGCCTGCGCCGGTGTTATTCGTGATGAGTTTGAAAACGCATGGGTAATAATGACGGGTTTATCGTCAATCAAGCCATTTGAAGATCTTGAGATCATAAGGATCTCTGCGTCGATGTCCCAATCCATTGAGGGAGGCAAATATCAGGGTAGCTTCAACTCATACACTGTTCCAGCCGTCGAGCTCACGCCTGTTGGATCAGGCGCTGTAAACTGTGTCACTAGTTTGGTGACTTATTTGAGCGCGCAACAAGAATTGATACTCTTAAACAGTCATCGCATCTTGAAGTTTTCATTGATACGCGGCGAGATTACATGCTTTCGAGATTACGGTGTTGGAAACTATAAAATTCTCGAAAACACTTCAGATGGAGATGCTTTTGTTGTTCTGGAGAATAATCGTTGGCTGATTTACCTCTCAACTGATGATCTGACAGAGATCGACCGGGTTGATCTGCTTTTATTTAGCGGTGTCAGTGATTTCTCTCTCGGGGCGTATGATGCGAGAACTGACAGCATACTCATTCTGCCTAACGGCGAGCCCATAAGACGATTGTATTTAAGACGGAAAAGCGGTGAGGGGGCCAGTTTCTCAGAAATTGTACTTTCGTTGACCGAAGTTGCCGGATTGGATGGGAGTGATGTTGATGTAAGTGGATTAGAAGGGGGCGTTGAAGGATATGCCCTCAACCGACCAATGAGCATTCAGGATGCGATTGAGCCTCTTTTGCTAGCAGGGCACTTCAACTTGAGTGAAAGTGGATATATTTTAAAGTTCAAATCTCTGGATCAAGGTCCTGTTTGTGAAATTTCAGCTGAAGATTTGATGCAGCCAGCAGGTCAGGGCCGAATTCAGGAAAGTGAACTTCCTGGGTCCGTTGCTCTGTCTTATTTGGACGCGGACCGTGGGTACCAAATAGGGACACAAACAGCAAAACGCAGCTACTCCCCTCACGCGACAATGTATGGGCGTAATGAAACATCGATTACGTTACCTATGGCGCTTTCTTCGCAAACGGCTAAAACAATTTGTGTTCAGGGGGTCTACGATGCCTGGGCAGAACGCATGATACAAAGCATCCGACTTCCCATTAAATATCTGGCACTGGATGCGGCAGATATGATCGCAGTGTCTGATGCGGGCAGTGTATATCACGGTCGGATAAATCAGACTTATCTCGCCCCTGATCTTTCACTGGATACAGAAACTGTTGGTGCCGAAAAATTGACGTCTTCGTTAGATGTCATTGCCGATACAGGGAACGGTTATATCGAGGCTGAAGTATCTCGCTCAACACATTGTAAAATGCATCTTCTGGATATTCCTTTGCTACGAGATGAAGATGCAACAGGCGGAGCTGTTAGTCGGTATTATTTTGGTGTGTCGGATTATGACGGCCGTTGGAACAGTGCGGCCCTTTTTTTGTCAGATGCAGGAGACAGATATGAGCAGATCGGGTTTTCAGATGAAGACGCCGGATGGGGAGTTGCTGCCAATGCATTGCCAGATGTGGAGTGTCCTTGGCAGACTGACAATGAGAATAAGCTAGTTATTCGTTTTATGAGCGGTAACGAACGACTTGAAACGATCACTCACTTGGAAATGTTAAACGGAAGAAACGTTCTTCTATTGGGGAATGAGATCATTCAATTCTCATCCGTTGAATTTCTGGATGATGGATGCTGTGAGTTATCTGGCCTTTTGCGTGGGCGCCGCGGAACAGAATGGGCTTGCAGTCTTCATAAACTGGGCGATCGCGTTGTTCTGCTTGAAACGGGGCGGATTTCAAGCGCGGTAAATGCGCTAGCAAATCTAAATATAATCCGTCGATGGAAAGCTGTAAGCGCAGGACAGCTTATCGAAGAAGTAATGCCTGAACTTCACAGTTTAGGCGGGACAGATCTAAAGCCCTATGCACCGGTTCATGTCGAAGCAACCCGAACAGCCGGCGATCTACATGTAACGTGGATCCGGCGTTCGCGTATGAGCGGAAGCGGATTAGCAAGTCTGGCGCCGCTCTCCGAAAATTCTGAAAGGTATGAGCTGGAGTTTGAATATGAGGGAATGCGCGTTAGCAAATATGTCCAAGGCAATACCGCATATTCGTATGAACGGTCTGAATTTCACTCGGATTTCGGTGAAACAGAGATCGATATCCCATCCTTGAAGTTAAGTGTTTTTCAATTGTCAGAAGCAGTTGGTCGGGGTTATCCGGCAGAGGAGATGGTTTAAATGGTACTCTTAAATTTGCCGCAAATTGCGGAAAACCAGGCAAGTGCATATATCACATCGAATGATGCTGATGCAGCGCTGGAAAATGCATTGTGTGAAGGAAAGTTAGATTACGACGGGAGTTTAGGGGATTTTCCAATTTCTGAAATCGAATTCCAAAAAAACTGGTTTCATCGGGTTTCTGGCACACCTTCATCGGCATTGACTGTTACTATCCCAGCACTCAAGCGCCCTTTTATGGTTCAGAATTTGTGTGGTGAAACCATTACCCTTACGACGTCGCTTGGGGATAGCTTTCCGGTTTTAAGCGGTGAAAATCGGTTGCTCTATTGTGACGGAATTGGTGTTTATGGCCTTACAGACACCAGTACAACTTCCAGTATCGTTCCAGCGTTTTCAGGGGCGCTGGTGAGCATGACGAGTAATTTTACTATTCCCCATGATGCTGTCACATCGGTTGATTGGGATGCGTCTTCGTACGATACCGACACCTATTTTGATGGCGCTAACCCTGGTCGTTTTACTGTCCCGTTGGGGGTTAGCAAAATAATTCTTCGTGGACAGTTGAGATGGTTATCAAATCTGAGCGATACCCGTGAAGCGTTGTTTCTAAAAAATGGATCGGCAACTTATACTGGCCGAGCCTATAGCTCTCATGCTGCTCAATCGAAGTTAATTATGAACCTTACGTCTCCCGCTCTTGATGTCGTTCCCGGTGACTACTTTGAATTGGCTTCCTATCAAAACACTGGCGCGGATCAATATGCGGAATATGGAGATTCCTCTTGGTTCTCAATTCAGGCAATCGGGTAGCAAAGACATCATTAGGAGAATGCCATGGGGCAACTTGAAAATGAACTTGGGGCATTGCGGGCGCGCATAGAGAATTTACATCTGAATATGGTGGAGCTTCGAGATGACGTGAAATCATTAAGTTCTCAGGTGAGTATGGGGCGAGGTGCTATCCGTGTCGTCGGAATTATAGGTGGATTGTTAGTTGCTGTAACGACTTTTGCCGCCTGGATTGGGCAAACACTTAAACCATTTAATCCATAGGAAATTCAAAATGAACTCTCAACAAATTATGTCCCATCTTGTGGATGCGACCTTGTTTGGTACAGAAGTATTGGCTTTCACTATCTCACTGGCCACATTGATTACAGCAAATTACCCCTCCCGTTCCGGTCAAAAGAAATTGGACAATCTTTTGCAGTTCCTGAACATACTCGCGGGGAATGTCGGTACTAACAGGAATGCAGATGATCAATGAACGCACTAGAGGCCGCACAATGCGCAAAAATCGCGTATTTGGATGAAGGTCGAGGCGCTGCGGCTGCATTTCGGCTAGGATATTCTTTTCAGTTTATTTCCAATAATTTTATCTCCTGTTGGATTGGTACGAAAAATGGAAAAACTGTTGTGGGATTCAGAGGAAGCGTCTTCTTTAAATCTTCGGAACAAAACTATGAGTTAAACCTCAAAACAGATTTCGTACCATGGATTGGGCAAGGTCTCGTCCATGAAGGGTATCATCAGGCATTTTGGTACATCTTCTACGAATTGATGAAGATAATTAGAAGCCGCAGGGATATTATTTTTACGGGGCATTCTATGGGAGGAGCAATCGCACTTCTTGCAGGATCAATAATGCAGGTGGGGCATGTTTTTTTGTTTCGCGAGCCCGCGTGTTGGTAATAAGGCATTTAAAGACAGTTTCAATATTGAGACAGGAGTTACGAGATTTGAAAATAGAGGTGACTTGTTAACCAAATATCCATTTAGCGGTGTTGTAAAGAGTGAACGGAATAAAGAAAAAGACCGATATGCGCATGTGGGGAAGAGAATTTTGTTACCCACTTTTGGGCATTCGATAGGCTCTTATCTTCAAGGATTAAACACAAAGTCATCTAATTTTAATTCACCTTCATAGTCTATACATCATAAGGAACATAACAATGATTACCATTCTTAATCGTAAAGAGGTTGAACAAGATTTACAATTATTAGATACAGAAGATATGCAATTCGAGTTGCCCGCAAACGATAATATTAGTTCGTTGGGCGTTGTAGATATAGACGAAATTGCAAATGATAATAACGCGAGTATTGATCAACGTGAAATTGGCGTTCAATTTGGGAATGTAACTGAAACTGATGACGAAAGTAATGCTTTTACATCGTCAAGTTTTCAGAGAGAAGATGAGATGCGGGAACTGGATTTTTCTGAAAAACAGTCAGGAGGCCGGGGATATCTAAGTGATGACACTAATCTCTTTTAGGGATAGTAAAAACGGGCGTTGGATTGAGGCAAGTATCTGTTAATCGCTTAACCGTGTGAGTTTTCCTCTCATTTGCATGTCAGGAACTTCAGTGGCGACACCATCGATGTTTATGATATTTCCCTCAATCTCGCCCTCGATGATGACATTTATGTTATCCATACCGAATACAGAAGCAATGTTTAGATCTTGAGAGTGTCTTTTTACTTTTGTAACAGCCGAGAAGCTATTTCCCTTCAATTCGTATATACCTACATAGAAAAGGGCTGAATTTCCGCCTCTAAAAAGCCCATTGTAAAGGTAAATGACTGCTGTGGATCTTCCAAATGGAGTTTCAAATTCAGCTTTATATAGCCCTTCATTCATTCCGCACTCTCCATACAATAGACATACTAAATCCCCATATGGACTAATTGTTTATGAAGTAAAGTGAAGCGTAGATGTTAGAAACTTATCAATCCCATGAATTGAACTGTTTCTGAAGGGTTGTTTTGTCAGTCTGAACCTTAAAAAGAAGTGTATACATCACAGGCACAAACCCCAAAGTGATTACAGTCGCTACGATCAATCCAAATGCAATGACACTTGCCATTCCGTAGAACAGGGCACCCCCAAACAAGATAAGTGGTATAAGCCCAAGAACTGTTGTTAGCATCGTCATTAAGATGGGGCGGAATCGTGCATGACAAGCAGCCCATATGGCATCCAGAGGTTCTTTCCCTTCAGCTCTTTCAATTTCAATGCGATCGATCAGAACAATACCATTATTGATAAGAATGCCTGCAAGACTGAAGAAACCAAGAAGAACCATAAAGCCATATGGCGCTCCCATTATGACCAGACCTAATACACCCCCAATCATCATCAATGGTATTGTTGCAATTACAATTGCACCGCGCCTGAACGAATTGAATTGACCGACAATTAGAACAATAATTGCCGCTAGGGCTAAAGGTAGAATTGCAAACAATTTGCCATTGGCCTCTGCCTGATCAGCAACTTCTCCTCCAATTTCCCAACGGTATCCAGCAGGCAGGTTTAGGTTGTTCAGCGTCGGTTGCATGGCTTCTACTAATTTTGTTGATGAAATATATGGGTTGCGGGCTTCTACAGTAAGTGTTCGTTGCTGGTCTCTCCGCTTTATCTTACCAAATTGCCATTTGGCTTTGATTGTCGCCACTTGGCTAAGCAGGAGTGATTGGTTCTGGGAGGATGAGGAAATCCGCACTTGTTGAAGTCCATGCAAAGATGTTCGTATATCTTCATTTGCACGCAAGACGATAGGAATTGATTGATCCCTTTCACGATAATCACTTAAAGCTGTACCGCTGAACGTCACATTTAACGCTTCGGCAATATCTGATGTTGTGACGCCAGCACGGCGTGCTTTTGCCTGATCAATATCGACAATCAACTTTGGAACTTTGTTTTCCCAATCATGTTTAATACCTGTTGTACCGGGGACACTGTGAAAAGCATCCATCACTTGTTCTGATGTTTTTGCAAGAATGTCGCTATCTGGCCCAATAATCCTGATTTCTACTTGTCCAGGTTCAGTCGATCCAAACCACATTTTCTTGGCGTCCGCACGTGCCTCTGGCATGTTGCTAAGTAGAAACTCGTTGGTTCGCGAAATTACGTCTGATACTTGATCAGAACGCTTCGTATTAACAAGGATAAAGGCTTTATGAGGGTCTGCTTCAACAGGCGATAACGATAGGAAAAATCGTGGGCCGCCACCACCGATATAAGCGATGTGGTTAGCAATCTCCGGGTTCTTTTCAGGATCTGCGAGCCAGCGGGTTGTCGCACTCAATTTTGCCTGAACTTCTTGAACATCGGTACCTGCTTCAAAATCAATATAAATCAAAAATTGATCGCGTTCCCCAAGTGGGAAAAATTCGGTCGGCACATAAGTAAGAATTTTTAAAGATCCGACTAATAATACGACCAACACAATAATAAAAATTGTCCGTGCTCTTAAAATGGCAAAAAGTGCTTTTCTGTAGAGCTGATATATGACGCCTGTATAGGGTTTAGTTTCGCTCGATTGGGCAGAGGAGATTTTCATGAACCAGACACTCATCGCAGGTGTGATTGTCATGGACAAGACCCAGGAGACTAACAACAAGATTGCAACGACCTGACTTAAAGAGCGAACGTAATCTCCCGCACCGCCCTCTAGCATCAGCATGGGCAAAAATGCGCAAATCGTTGTAAGTGAGGAGACGAGGAGGGGAACCGCCAGTGTGCCACCTGCGCCACTTGCGGCTTTCACTTTTTCTACACCTTTTTCTAAACGGACGCGTATATCTTCTGCAATCACAATTCCATTATCAACGAGTAATCCTAACGCAATAATCATGGCAGCAATGGACATACGTTGTAATTCGATCTCCAGAAGTCGCATGACAATGATACCGGTCAGCATTGTGAGAGGAACAAAAAAACCAACGATTAGTCCTGTACGCAAGCCTAGAAAAACCATGACGACAAGGAGCACAATTGCCAGTGTTTGATACACGTTACTGACAGCACCTTGAACGGCAGTTTCTATCAGATCAGGCTGAAATGAGGCAAAATCCAGTACAAGTCCAATAGGGAGGTCATTTTGGAGTTTTGCGACAGTCGCCTTTAGTTCTTTGCCAAACTCAACATTGTTGGTGCCCTCTACTGTAGAGATTGATAAAACGATTGCCGCTTTACCGTTATAAAATACAGGAGATTGCGGAGGATCTGCATAGCCTCGTTTCACATTGACAATATCCCCAAGGCGCGCGATTTGTCGGCCGCCCGGAATCGCAAAAACAACGTTTGAAATATCTTTGACAGTATCGAAATCACCAGAGGGTTCAAGAACGAGCGCTTTTCCATTTACATGAATTGTACCGCTGGGTTTAATTACATTCTGGTGGACTAACTCAGCGAATATTTCCCGTGGAGAAATTCCAAGGTTAGAGAGCTTTCCGGGATCCATTTCCAGATAAATTCGTTCGTCTTGGATGCCGTAGAACTCAATGCGTTTTACGCCATCAAGCGTGTAAAGTTTTTTTCTGAGATCACGAGCTACTACCCGCATTTCGGCCAAAGAGAACCCGTCAGACCAAAGGGCAACGGTTGCGATGGCAGTAAGGCCATAATCATCATTCACTGACGGAGGATATGTGTCTGCCGGTAACTCGGATTTTGCGTCATCCACCTTGTTGCGAATGTCTTGAAAAACAGGATCTAGATCCTCTACCCAATCATGGATCGAAACGTCAATTCTTGTACTGCCGATCCGGGATGTTGATTTGATTTCGTCTATTTCAGCGATACTCCGAAGTGCATTCTCCAGAGGTTCGGTTATCAAATTTTCAATTCGTTCCGCAGCCATTCCGGGATATTGCGCAGAGACAACAGCGTTACGTATGACGATACTTGGATCTTCTGAGCTGGGGTAGGACAGATAAGTCGATAGCCCAATAAGAGTTGCCAGAATTATACTCAGTATAGTGATACGGGAGTTTTGAATGGCAAGATTAGTAATATTCACGATGATCTCCTGACAAATCAATTATTTAGGCAGTTGGCCCATCAGTTTGACCTTTTGGCCATCGCGAAGAAAACTCACACCGGCAGCGGCAACAATGTCACCGGCCTTAACACCCTCAATTACTTGAACCATATTGTCTCTACCAGCACGCCCCCTGATCTCAACTCGTTTCACGGAACCTGAACCTTCATCAAATATAAAGACATAACCAGTCCCTTCGCCGGTTGATGCTGCAATAGCGTTAAGAGGAAGTAAGTAGCCATCAATGTTCTCTGTATCGGATAAGGCTACGAACACATTCATTGAAACGCCGGGGATTAAATTGGCCGGTGGGTTTTCGAGTGTAGCTTTAACAGTAACCGCGTTTGCAGCTGTTGCGACAGATCCGATCTCTGTAATTCTTCCCTGACACCCGCATCTTGCAATCTGATCAGAGTTAATTTTTACCGGTTGTCCGATAGTAAATCTGGAGACGATTGTATTTGGAACTGAGATAATGACTTCAAGGGCGCCCTTGGCATTTATCTCAAAAAGTGGATTACCTGCGGATATTTCAGCAAACGGCTCTGCAGTACGATTGGCGATAATGCCATCATAGGGAGCCTTCAAGGTAGTATTCGTCAAGTCTCGTTCTGCTGAGCTCAACTTCGATTGTTTATAATTGAGGTCCTCTTTAGAGCTCTCAAATGAAAGGAGTGCTTGATCGTAAACAACTTTCGCTACCCAGCCCCGATCATAAAGGTCTTTTTGACGTTTGAGTTCAGTTTTTTGAGTTGCCAGTGTTGCTTTTGCGGCATTTAGTTGTGATCTGGCAGCGTCTACATCTAGCTTGTAAGGTGCTTCGTCCAGTGTTGCGAGTGCTTGTCCATTGGTTACGCGATCGCCCGCATTAACAGTTATGGATTTTATCGTCCCGCCTATTGAGAAACTAAGGGTAGATGTTCCCGATGCAGCAACCGTCCCATTAAAGTTTCGAACTTGACCACCTGCTAATTCAGATACATAGAATGGCTTAATCGCACGAATAGGGGGCTCAGGGATAGTTCCCCCATCATCACAAGCCGCGAGGACTAAAATGCCGACGGTCAAAACTGCTAGCGAGTTTATGGCTTTAGTGATGGTCATCAGGCGCCCTTTTTCAATTATGTTGCGATTATCTAGAACTATAAATCTATTCTCTGATTTTAGGTAATACCTATCGAGAAGATTAAACAATTTTTTCTATTAACAGACGAAACACAGCAAAAAGGTGTGTAAATAAAATTTTATACACCGCACAAATGGGGGATGCAGACATTTTAATATATATTTAAAAAAGCGTTAATAGAAAAATTGTATTGCGTATAGTTCGCGTAGTATTTGTGGGGGCAAAAAATGTCTAAGTTTGATTTGCTGAAATCAGCAAGTGTTGAGTTGAGTGTCGTGTCCTTGATTGGAGCCAAGTTTATCGAACAGGGTGCCGATCTTATTATTCAACTCGAAAACTCTTCAGAAGACATTGTCCTCAACAATTTCAAAGTCGCAACAGCCAGCGATCTTCCAATTCAGCTAACCTTGACAGATGGTACCGTTGTTAGTTTGGACAAATTGCAAGCTTCCATTGATGCTGCTGCCATTTCAAATGTTGCTCCAGCCGCAGGCGGCGGTGCAAACGGTGCATCCGGTGGCGGTGCTGCGTTTGCTACAGCCATTGACGATGGGATTGGCAACGGTCTTTCAATCGAAGGGTTGCTAGAAGGCACTGAACTTGAATTCGCTGACGAAAGCGAGCGTGAAGAGCTTGTTGTACTTGCTGAAGAAACAATCGTCATTGATCCCTGTAATGATCTATTCGATGTGAAAGTAGCGGCTTATCGTGACGCGTTCCGGGATCAACCCGCAGAAGACACGCCAAACAGTTTCAAATACTATGATGATGGGGCCATTGTGGATGGTGATAGCAATCGTCCAGGAAATATCGTGAATTTTAATTCGAATGTACGCTTCGATCCGGATATTAAGAGCTCATTTGTCTCGTTCAATGATGTAATGGATGGAACTAATCTCGAAGGAAACCCAGAAACAATTGTCGGCGATCAGTATGCTGATCTGATGTATGGCGGGAATGGTGCTTACATGGATACGTCCGTTGATATGGCAAAAAGCAATGCAAATGTTTCTATTTTCAATGATGAAATTACCGGCACATCAAGCACGCATACAATTGTTGGTGATCAGTTAGCCGAATTTTCAGTCGGAAACCGTGCAAGCAGCGAACTAGATTCTGAATTTGATATTACTGGGTCAGAAGAAGGCGATTCCGGGTCAGATAACACTGTCGTCATCCATAGCGACTCTCTTGCTGGCGGGGAAAACAGTGAAATCATCGTAGGTGATATCATGTCCTTTGGAGCGGACAGCGTTGATGGTGGAAATAGCATTGGTATAAGTGTTACCTCCAGTTTCTCAGGCGATGAATTTGATGCAAAAGGCAACGTGTTTTCTGCCAATGATGATATTATTGACGGGAGTGCGGGTACGCACTCACAATTGCTGGTAGGTGATATCGCCTATTTAAGCGATGGGTCATCAAACTCACCGGTTCGTGTTTCTTCAACCCTGGAATTCACAGCGTCATTGGATTCCGAAGGCGTTGAATATTCAAACAACAAATTTTCGGCTCTTAACGATTTGATGATCGGTGGATCCGGAAATGATATTATGGCGGGGGACCTGTTCCTTGAAGATGATTACAGCGGCAGTGGAGACGCGTCCAAAGTATACCTTGAAGCAGACGTACAACTTGATGTGAATAGTGATGTCGATGTTATGTACGGTGGGTATGGCAATGATATAATGCTCACACCTGTTAATGGTGGCACAATTGAAAACAACGAATATAGCTTCCACGATGATATTATGGATGGTGGTGCCGGTAACGACATAATGTCCGGTGACGCGATTGTTATAGCAAGCGGAGAAAACGAGGACCCGCTACTGATTAAAATGACCGTTGATTTACAATATGAAGCTAGCGGCGCATATAACACTTTTGGGGATGAATTAGTAACTGCCCAAGGTGGTACTATCTCTAACAATTCCTACAGTGCCTTTAACGATATTCTTCGCGGTGATGACGGATCAGACGATGGTCCAAATAACGGCGATATCCTTGTTGGCGACTTATTGTTTGCGGGAAATTCTGGTGTGCATGCTGTTTTCGATATTGATGTGAGTTATAACGCTGGAAGTGATGAGGCGACGAACGGAACTATCACTGGAAATACGGTTGATGCCTGGAATGACACATTGATCGGCGGTGCTGGTGGGGACGTCCTTGTTGGCGACGCTATGTTCCTAACAGTTGGTGACGCTGAAAACTATCTCTACGTAGAGGGACACGGCGAGCGGCACGGCAGCAACGCTGAAAATGATGTCACTGCGTTTAGCGATGTACTTTGCGGCGGGGAAGGGAATGACACGCTTATTGGCGACTTCCTTGGTGTTTATACCGTAGCAGACTATTCGAATTCTATAGACGAAGCTGAATTTGATATCGTTGGAGAAGATGGAAAAATCATCGGGAAATTCTTTGAAGATACCCTTCGCGGCGATGCTGGGGATGATGTGCTAATTGGCCAATTGGGTAATGATACACTCGAAGGCGGTGAAGGTGCTGATCGGTTTGTATACGAAGGCAGTGACAGCTGGGAAACTTCATTCGAAAAACACCTCGACGGTGAAGATCATGTCAATATCGTCGTCGAAAATAATACGCCTACTCGTAGCGAGGGGAATGACGTTATCAAGGACTTCAATTTTGAAGAAGGTGATACGATCGATCTGGATGCCATGTTCGATAAACTTGGTATATCTAACGAAGATACACGTGCCTATCAGATCAATATCGAGGGCAACGTCCTAACTGTTGAAGGTGTTGATAATTTCTCCATCACCGTAATGGGGGATACGCTTCCTGATGTTGCTGCAAGTACTAACATGACATCAGATGAGCTTGCCGAAATCGGAATTATTGTCGGCGGCGGCGATGTAAGTTAAGCCTACCCTTACGTAAAAGACGTAAAACCCGCTGTGGATCTAGATTGATCTCGGCGGGTTTTTTATTATTTGCGGCTAGGTGTATTTCGTTACGCTTAATGATGGTATGAAATAAATTTCATACTCCCTCAATATGGGGGATGCGCAGTATTCCTTGTTTCATTAAAAAACACTTAACGATTTGTTTATGCGTAGTTTGCGTAGTAATTTTTTTGGGGGCAGTTTGTATGTCTAAGTTTGATTTGCTGAAATCAGCAAATGTTGAATTGAGTCTTGTATCTTTTGATGGCGCTAAGTTTATCCAACAGGGCGCTGATCTTGTTATCCAGCCAGAAGACTCCTCCGAAACAATAACTCTCGCAAATTTCAGCGTTGCAACAGCAAGTGAACTCCCCGTTCAAATGACGTTGGTTGATGGCTCTGTTGTTAGCCTTGCGCAGCTTCAAGAAGTTATCGATGCGGCATCAATTGAAAACATAGCCCCAGCAGCGGGCGGCGGTACCGGCGGCGGTTCCGGCGGCGGCGCAGCCTTTACAGATGCGCCATCTGAAGAAATTGGAACGGGACTGTCTACAGAAGGTTTGCAAGAAGACACTACTTTGGTGCTTCCTGAAAACACTGAAGTGCGCGAAGAGCAAGAAGAGCTTGTCGCAGACACAATTGAAACAGACCCGTGTAATGACCTGTTTGATACGAAAGTGACAGCGTTCCGTGAGGCGTTCCGTGATCAACCTGAGTATGACAACCCGAATGGCTTCAAATATTATCATGAAGGTGAAATTGTAGACGGCGACGGCAATAACTCAGGAGTGTTGTCTCATAATCACGATTACGGCTCAGCATCTGAATATAACGATAAAATGAATGAGAGTAACCTGAGCAACGGCACTGAGGTCATTGTCGGTGATATACATCAAGATGATATGTACGGGGCTCAAGATTTTATGTATGGGCCTCGAGACCTTATGTATGGGGAGAACTATGCGCGTAGTCTTGACGTCTCCACAGATTTCGATGGAAACGATCAGGGCGTTTCAATATTCAACGACGATATCACTGCGACATCAACAACAAGTTTACTCGTTGGTGATATGTTTACCGAAGTTGAAAACGCGAGAGAATCCGATACGGATATTGAAGCAAGTTTCGAAGAAGTTTATTCTGCCGGTGCTGATGTCGGGTCCAACAACACAATAGAAGCTTTCAATGACTCATTGGTTGGCGGCGAAAATACGAAAGCAATGGTTGGCGATATTCTAGTTACCGCTGACGGTAGCGGAGAAGAAATGTATCCGTGGTCCGATGTTGAAGCTTCAATTAGCATAACTATCAGCCTGTCCGCTGAAGGGCATGATATTTCCAGCAACAGTTACACGATGAATAACGATATTCTCGATGGAAGTGCTTCAGATAATACACAGCTTCTCGTTGGTGATATGGCGGCGATCGGCAATACACGACTTCGAGTATCAACATCAATGGAGTTTTCATTAACAGCACAGAGTGCAGACTCTTCGATTGCAGCTAACAAATTCTCAGCACTTGGTGATTTGTTGATCGGTGGTTCTGGAAACGACATGATGAGCGGTGATGCCTTCATGGTTGATTTATCCGGCGTCGACACAATGCAGGGTGGGTATGGATCAGACATTCATTTGGAATCCGATATTAATCTTTCTGCGAACGGTGATGAAATCTGGGTTGATGGCGGCAATAACGATGGCATCTATGTTGTTGAAGACGGCGGAGTGATCGAGGACAATCAGTTTAGCTTCAACAATGATGTTATGGACGGTGGCGCTGGTAACGATATTATGGCGGGTGATGTCATTGCTATCAATGCAGGATCTGAATACGGTACCATGAACATCGATCTATCCGTTGATGTTGACTATGACGCCAGAGGGTATCATGGCAGCTACAACTCCAGTGAGGAGATAGAAGCTGATGTTACAGCGCTTGGTGGATCAATCCAAAACAATTCTTTCAGCGCGCATAACGACATTCTCCGTGGCGATGATGGCAGCGATGAAAGCGGAAATGCCGGTGATTTCCTAGTTGGTGATGTTCTGGTTACAGGTAACTCAGATGTCGATTTGGAGTTTGATATCACCGTAAATACGGATACAGGATACGAAGACAGTTTGGCTGGTACCATTTCCGGAAATACGGTTGATGCTTGGAACGATACACTTATCGGCGGTGCTGGCGGAGATACGCTTGTCGGTGATGCAGCTTTTGAAGTGTACAATGGTGCAGACGCATATTTGACCGTTGACGCAAATATTTATAATTCAGGGGAAAGCGAAGTCGGCACAGATGGTACTACCATTAATGCCTTCAATGATTTGCTCTGTGCGGGGGACGGCGATGATGTTCTCGTTGGTGACTTCCTTGGTGAATACACAGTCGGCGAAGGTTCATTTGATGGACCTCCTATGATGATGGTAAGTGACAGTTCTCAGAATGAATTCGGTCTAGAAGATGACAGTGGCAATGCCGTTGGTACGTTCTTCGAAGATACACTTCGCGGTGATGCCGGTAACGATACGCTGATCGGTCAGTTGGGAGACGATACTCTTAATGGTGGTGAAGGTGCAGATACGTTCGTATACGAAGGCAGTGAGAGCTGGGAAGTTAATTGGAACAAAGAGAGTGATGGAGACGATTACATCAACGTAAACGTCGAAAACAACACCATTACACGCAGTGAAGGCAACGACACTATTCAGGACTTCAATCACGAAGAAGGTGATACGATTGATCTGGATGGCCTGTTCGATAGCCTTGGTATCAACGGTTCAGACAACCGTGCTTATCAAGTGAATATCGAAGATAATGTCCTGACAATTGAAGGCATTGAAGATTTCTCAATTACTGTTCAAGGTGACGCGCTTCCAAATGTTGTAGGAAGCACAAACATGACATCAGATGATCTTGCTGAAATTGGTATTATCGTAGGCGCTGGCGATGTGAGCTAACGCTAGCAAACTTTAAAGAAACCCGCTGTAGATTGACAAAGATCCGCAGCGGGTTTTTTATTGTCTGATTAACCGATTTTGAGAAATTTTCGTATGACCGTAGATGACATTCGTAATTTAGTGGAAGATGGAAAACTTGATGAGGCCGAAAAACTTTGCTTGAAAATTTTTGCAAATCCAAAGCCTTTTCCGTTCCAAATCATCACGCAATATACAAAGTTAAGTGTCCAGCAGAAGAAGGTAGAGGCAGCAATTTCTGTATTGGAAGGGCTCTGTAAACGCTTTCCAAAAGTTGCTGGTCTATATGATGAACTCGGGAGATTGTATTCCGTAGTAGGGCAGTTTGATACGGCAATTATATCGGCGAAAAAAGCACTTGAGATCACACCTGATAGTCCCGACTACTACAACAACTACGGAAATATTTTACGTCATCTAGAACGTTTTAGTGAGGCTGCACAATGTTATCAGAAAACAGCCAAACTCGCGCCGCATCTATTTATGGGACATGTCAATCTAGGGCGTTGCCAGCTTAAACTTGGGCAGGTAGCAGAAGCAGGTAAAAGCTTCACGGCCGCCGTAAATATCGCTGATATTGATAAAGAACTCGTGTTAGGTCTCGCTGGTACTGCTTATGCCTCTGAAGAGTTGTACGAGGCGGCGATTGATTGCTTTAAGAAAGGTTTGTCGCTGAACCACAATAATCCGGATTTGCAGGAAGCGATTGCTCTGGCTTATCGAAAGCAAGGATCCTATGAACTTGCAGACGCCAGTTTTAACAGGGCGATTGAGTTAGATCCTGAAAATTCCGGCTACCTGAATAATTACGGATTACTCCTCAGAGATACTGGAAACTGGGATATGGCCGTGGAGGTAACTCTCACGGCCATTGATATTAACCCGAAGAATGCCGAAGCCATGGGAAATCTCGGCAATTTATATCGCCGGATGGAGCAACCTGAAAAGGCGCTGGAGATGTATGAAAGATCTCTATCGCTTGAACCGGAATTGATAAATATCCATTGTTCACGAGCGAAGATCCATACATTTGTTAAGGGGGATGGCCCGCTAACAGCAATGGCGAGCCTGCTAGGGAAAGAGGGTTTGTCTGACGAAGATCGAGCGAAACTCCAATTGTCACTGGGTAAGGCAATGGATGATGTTGGAGAGTATTCCGCGGCTTTCGGTCTATATTCTTCTGCTAACGTGTTTTATGCAAAATCTAACCAGTTTAATGCAGAAAATCATCGACGTTATATGGTGCGTTGCGCTGAAGTGTTTAACATACCGAAACTTGTATCCGACGGGAACTCTGATGGTCCCATCCCTGTGATTGTCATTGGGATGTCCCGTTCTGGGAAGACGCAAATTGAAAAAGTGCTCAAAACATCGTCCCTTGTTCATGGAATGGATGAGGACAAAGAATTTGTCGAACTCTTCAATCAATTAGTGAAAGAGAACGGTACCACGAAACCTTATCCGGATTGCGTTTCAGAGATAAATCAGAGGGTGCTTGAGGAATTTGGGCAAAGTTATTTGAAGAAACTTCAGGCAAAGGACCCAGAAGCTAAGTTCTTCGTTAATACGATCCCAGCAAATTTCGCATTTATTGGTTTAATGTTCCAATGCTTACCAGGTCTTATTGTTATAAATTGCGAACGAAACCCCTTGGATCAAGCACTCGAGACTTATTTCAAGCATTATCAGGAAGGCAACAAATATTCTTATCGCATGCAAGACGTAGGAGAGTTTTGGTTGCACTATCGTAGCTTGATGAGACACTGGACAAACTTGTACGGCGATAAAATGCATACGCTTACATACGAAGCGTTGATGACTGATACAGAAGAAACAGTTCACAGTATTTTCGAATTTTGCGGTCTTAAAAATCCACCATCAGTCTCAGATCTGAATTTTAACAAACAGTATATCGGTCGATCTAAAAACTATACTTCAGAGCTTGCAACACTTACGCGAGCCCTCAAGCAGGTGCAGGAAGTCCGTTAGAGCTAAACTCCAAATTTCTCTAATTCTACATTGTGATTTGTTGTCTTATTGATTGGTCCCATCATATCAAGGATATCCACGGCCTTATTGACGGGAGATCTGCATTGGAAAAAGCGCAGGCCTTAACGAAACTATTTCTCTTATCCAGTATATTGATTGTGATCTCCAGTTGTTCGAGTGATACGCAATATCAAACAATGAATTTGGATAGTCTGAGCGGCAAAACCATAGAAGAAATCATCAACTTTGAGGGACAGCCGGTGCGGCGTTCTGACAATCAGCTTATCTATGAATATGACACGAGCGAGAGGGTTACCCCATGGTGGGCCGCGATCGTGCTTGCTGGACTAGCTGGCGGCGGCGGCGGAACCAATTTCCCGGATATGTCCTACATATCCAGGAATTCTTATTGCTTGATTTTAGATTTCGAAAACGATGTTCTAAAACGGCAAACAATGACTAACCGCCGTGAGGATGAAAGCTGTTAAGACGCTATTCTATAACAGTTTTTTGAGCCCGCTATGAAAGTGAACGATAGCTTTTTCAAAATGGCCAAAAGTGAAGTGCTCGTTTGCATTGCTATCGAGCCCTGCGTGAATAGTACAAGCGGCCTCACGATCTTCATCTAGCCCAGTATCTTTTACGAATTCGGCATCCCGTTTGGCTTCTTCCGTTGAAATTTCAGCACCGTCTTCGCCGCGATTTTTCAGTCTATAAATAATCCACTTAGTCTGTGAAGGAGAAATCGGTTCTAGAATGATGAGCAAGGAGTGGCTTGATAAAACTGTAAAATGGGTGTTGGGGAAAAGCTGATACACATAAGTGACCATGCCATCGATGCGTCGTTTTTCTTCAGGAATGTCTCTCAGTTTATTGATGCGCCTAAATGGAAAGGTAATTCGTGAATTTGGACCATAGGTTTCCACAACATTTATGTTGTCTAATCCATAAGGGTAGAAGGATTTATTATGAAGCGATTTAATATGGTAGCCTTCCATTGACGTTTCGCCAATTAACTTCCAATTGGCTTCATCTGTGAATTCGCTTTGATCAAAGACCACTTGATCCGGACCGATAAGATCCGGCATGGCCTCTAACGCGCCTTCAGAAACTGGGTCTTCCTGTGTTACGAAAACGATGCCGCCGCGTTCTTCGGCTGTTATCTGTACAAGCCCATGTTTTTCCGGATCAACATCCGGAAAGCCGTCTGCTCCTGGGATATGTTTTAATTGGCCATCAAGGCCATATGTCCAGGCATGGTAGGGACACACGAATGCTCGGGCACATCCACTGTCTTTTGCAACAGCCATGCCCCGATGGCGACAATTGTTGAAAAACGCACGGACAACTCCGTCTTCGCCTCTGACCGAAAGAATAGGCCTCCCTGCTGCAGTGCGTGCCACATACGACCCGTTCTCTGGCAAGGCGGCTGAAGGGCAAAAAGGAACGGGCAGTTGCCGAAGTAGTTGCAATTCAGCGTCAAATCTCTCTTGAGATTTATAATTATCTGTTGGTTCGTGCCATACCGCATCCCCCAAATCAGTGGTTTTCTCATCGATATGGCTAAAAATGCGTTTGATAACGTCATTATCGTTTAACAAGTAGGTCATTTTCTAACTCTTTATTTGGTTTTTCTGATTCAGTGAAGTTTATCTGCTTCCGAATTAAACGACAAATAAAAACTTGAGGAGGAGGGGGCTATTTTAGTTGCGGTTATGGAGTTTTGAATTGCATCACAAAATTAATGAACTAGAATCCATCAATGGATTGGACTTTGTATATACTCGAATGCGCGGACGGTAGTCTTTACACCGGTATTACGAACAATCTTGAAAAACGTGTTGCTGCCCATGAAAATGGTATGGGAGCGAAATACACGAAGGGGCGCGGACCTTTTAGTGTCGTATATATCGAAGAGCTAGAAAACCGTAGCGTCGCTACAAAGCGTGAGTTAGCAGTCAAGAAGCTGAACAGGCAAGATAAAGTCGATTTAGTTAAATCCTATCAGGTTAGATCTTCAACAAGGTGTTAAGTGCCGCGAGGTGCTGATTATATTGATTAACTGTCGCTAGTTGGCTATTTACAGCCTATATACAACGTGAAGGTTCATCCGCTTGTTATGGCGGAATGGTTGTTTTTCATCCACTAAATCGGTGCTGCGTGTGCAATATACAATTTTTAGAACGCCAGTTTTCAGGCATATATTGTTGTTTTTATCCTGGGCATGGCTAACGCTTGCTAACTGGAAAGTGGTGGGTGGTGAAATACCGAAAGAGCAAAAATTCGTACTTATCGCCGCGCCACATACCAGTAATTGGGATTTTCCGTTTCTGATTGCGATGGCGTGTATTCTCCGACTGGAAGTTTACTGGATGGGAAAAGACACGTTGTTTTTTGGCCCCTTTGGCCCAATTATGCGTTGGCTTGGTGGCATTCCGATCAACCGTACTTCTGCGCAACATGTCGTACAGTCTACGGTAGACGCCTTTGAAAATGCGGAACGATTGATTGTTGTTATTCCGCCGGAAGGGACCCGTTCCAAAGTACGCCAATGGAAAACCGGATTTTATCGCATTGCTGTCGCTGCGAATGTTCCAATCGGCCTCAGCTTTCTCGATTTTGGCCGAAAAGTCGGTGGCTTTTTGCCAACATTTTATCCTACCGGCGATATTGAAAAAGACATTGCTGAAATCAAAGACGCCTATAAGGATATAAAGGGTAAATATCCAGATATGAGCCGATAAGATGCCTGCTTTTTTTATTCCTGAGTGATTACTAGTTTTTTCCAGATATCCGCTTACGCTGCGGATCATGTGCAGGAATGTTCCACGACTTAAAACATATTCCAATTTTTTAATTGGTAATTCATAAATGTCATTAGGAAAGGGCGTGGAGTTTCCTGATTGAGTTTCTAAGCGATCTTAGGGATGATTTATGAAATGACGCGTATTGAATTTATCAATATATACGCGTATATTACTATGAAAAAATAAATCATAGAGAGTGTTATAATATGCGAAATGTGCTGATGTTTATTCTGGTCGTTGCAGTTCTTGCAGGGTGCGTTGACAAAGGAACTCAATCCAACGGAAATGTCGGAAATACGCGTGTCGATCCTGTCGCAGATGAGATCTACAATGAGCTGATGGGGAAGATACTTGGGCAAAAACTAACTACTGCCTCTAATGGAACGAATGCAAAAGTGGGACTTAAAGTGCCTTATAGAGATGGCTTGACCATGCGGTATAAGGCGATAGCTGCATGTTTGAGTTGGGATGCAAATAGTAAAATCGTTAAACGGGGTTATACACAGTTTTTTTCAAGTGACGATTGGGGGTATGCTGAAGTTGGTGCGATCAATGGCTGTGAAGGCAAAAAAAATCAAAAAAGTTTAAACTGCAAATGCCAAACCATTGATCATAACGACGTAAACGTTTTGAAAATCCCAGCCGACTATCGCCGAGCTTATAAAAAGACTTCAGCCGCTACCATGTCCAAGAAAAATGTTGCCGCCCTCAAGTCGAATGAAAAAAGATACTATCTTGATCTCGCATGGGAGAAGCTTCTGGATCAGAGAAAAGTTTATTCTGTGATGGTTAAGCAGGTGAAGCGGGCGGGATATGTGACGTCAGCATCTTTAATCGGCGGAAAGACGTGCGATGCTGTATTTCATTTCAAGCCTTCAGGTCTAGGGGAGTGGGAAGTTAATTGTGTAGATGGCACAAAAGCCGTTGGTGTAATGCAAACGCAAGGGCAAGACAAAGGTTCCAAAGGCAACGGGTTTGATACAAATGGAAATAAAATAAACTTCGTCATGACACCAGCACCTTCAGCAAGTCAAAGGTGACTGTTACAGGCGTGTGTTCGCGTCTCATCGAGCATGAGACGCGAGTTTGGATCATTGGTTGTGCTATTAATCCCTATGTATCAGCAAGAGGTCCTTTAATTTTACTCAGTGAATTTCAAGTACCGAATAGCGACTGTAGTCGTGAATTGATAGTGGGGGAGTTTCCGAACTTGCCACTGCCAAATTGATGTTTTCCAAATTATATGAGATTATGCTAAGGTTCGCCGAAGTTGAAGGCTATTTTTGAAATGTCGGATGAAACCAGTATTTCGCCTAACACTGCTGATTTTCCTCATGCTCGTGGTTCTCATTACCGGAGGGTTCACAGATGACCGCATTCGACTCCATTACAATGAGCGCCCACCTTATCTGATTACAGTTGCAGAGGGCATTGTCGCGGGATTAACCGCAACGCCGAGTAGTCTAGCGTTTCAAAGCGCAGGAATTCCTTTTGTTTGGAGAAATACGCCTTCTAAAAGGCAGATGCACATTCTCGAACAAAATGAAGGTCGGGATTGTTTGGTAGGCTGGTTCAAAAATTCAGAACGTGAGACGTTTGCCAAATATACTAAGCCGATTTATCGGGATAAACCCACGATCGGATTGGCGCTATTTAACAACTCCAAAATTGCAACTGGGTGGACCTTAAAGGATGTTTTGGCTAACAAAAACATCAGACTACTAACGAAGAACGGATATTCTTACGGCAAATTTATCGACAATATAATTGTGGACCTGCGTCCAAACCGTTTAAATGTAACCGCTGAAAATACGAAAATGATCAGGATGCTCTCGGCAGATAGAGCCGATTTTATGTTTATGGCGGAAGAAGAAGTGGACGGGGTGCTCAAAAGTGCCAACATGCTACGCAGTGATTTTAAAACCGTAAACTTTCTGGATACACCACCAGGAAGCTACCGTTATATCCTTTGCAGCATGAAGGTAGAAGATCACATAATTGAAAAACTGAATCATTGGATAAAACCGATAGATCAAGGAACATCCCCGAAATAATAATTCGAACTTCAATTCTGTGTTGTCAAACTCAGTACTGGAAAATCAAAACTTCAGTATTCTAAGCGTTCCTGTAATGTCGAGAGCTTCTTTTGTTGCTTGGATTTTGTTGTTTAAATCTGTCAGCTTCTGTTGAACTACAGCTTCTTCTTGCGTATTATTCGCGCCATTCTCTTCTCGCTCATGTTTGAGATGGTCGATCTTTGATTTTGTGCGACCTCGATCTACCATGTCGTTAGTGAGGTCTAGTTGTGCTTCATCAAAAGGTATCTCTTCAATGTTTAAACCAAGAGATTGAAGCTCTGTGAGATCAGGCAATTCATCACAAAAACCATATACGATTTTGTTGTGGCGATATCCGTGTTTCTCGAGCTTGCACTTTTTCGTAATCTCTTTGACTTCTAGGCGAAAGTCACTTTGAGGTTTGGGTGTCAGTTTGAAGAATTTCATAGTGTTTAACCTGTTAGGGGTGCGTGTATCCCGTCACTTGTTCTTGGAGCGAAGCGGAACTAATCACAATATAGGAGATATAACGGGATGACGGTAGGGGAAACAAAGCGCTAAGGATGTGAATTCGATAAAATTCGGTTTCAGCAAAAGACACCGTGAGGAAAATACAACGGGACTGATGTTGATTACAAACTAGAAATTACTTAGCAGACTTTACCCGGATTTTATGTTTTTTAATCTTACTCTCATGCAATTTATCAATTGCATTCAGAGCATCTTGCTCTAGCTCCATTTCGACAAAAGCAAAACCTTTTGAACTACCTGTTTCGTCATCAAGGACAAGATCGCAGGCTATAACATTGCCATAGACTTTGAACAATTCTACAAGATCTTGTTCGCTAAAATCCCGTGGCAAATTTAGGGCAATAAGTTTCATTTAAACTCCGATAAAGATGGAAACATACTTACGACGTTTCTTGCGAATGCCGCTTAACATTAGGTTATTATTTCATAGAAATAAATGGTGTTCGAGGCCTTATACAAGATTGTCGAGTTTTCAGCAACGTACACTTCACGAGTGAGCAGCAGCCTGAGATTTGGCATCGTTGGCAACGCGCTGAGCGGATAAGTTTAATCAGTCCTGAGTTACATGGCATTGTGCAATGATTACGAAACGGTTGCATTCGAGCCGTTGTTCAGTCTCAATTTTATAGCAAAAATTGGTGTTCGACTGTCCATCGACTGCCAAAGCTACATTTTCAGTGGATCAGTCGTTGATCATTCACTAACATTTAATCTAGACAATTCGCAACTGGCAGATCGTACTGTACCCGGACCTAAATAAATAATGAAAATGATCGCCAGAATCTTTCCATAGAACATTTTCAGGACAGGGAATATGACAAAAGGGATGATTTCCGCGCCCCAACCCGAAGCAGTAGAAGCGGGCCTAGATGTGCTTCAATGCGGCGGTAACGCTGTTGATGCAGCCATCGCCTGCGCGCTTGTGCAGACAGCCGTCGATCCGCAAATGTGTGGCATTGCGGGCTTCGGCAACATGCAGCTTTACCTGCCAAAAATTGGCGTGCATACGACTTTTGATTTTCATGGCCGTTCTCCCATTGCGACTAAGCCTGATATGTGGGAGCACCTGATTGAACGGGAAGCTCTGGATGGATGGGGGTTTATTCTCAAAGGCCGTGTCAATGAAATAGGCTATGGCGCAATTTCCACGCCGCGCACACTCGCCGCTTTTGAGGAGGCATCGCGTCGTTTCGGCACGATGTCCATGGCAGATTTGATTGAACCTGCCATCGCTTATTGTGAAGACGGGTTTATGGTTCGGCCCCATATGGCTGAGTTTTGGAACAGGCCTCCAACCGCTGGCCGTGATGCTAATATCTCCATGCTGACAAAACATCCGGAGACACGGAAAATCTATTGCCGTCCGGATGGACGTGTTTTGAGCGTTGGGGAAATCTTGAAAAACCCTGATATGGGTCGCACCTATAGACGTATTGCCGAACATGGAGTTGGTGATTTTTACGCCGGTGAGATTGCGGACCGAATTGTCAAGGACATGAAGGCCAACGGCGGCATGATTAGCCATGATGATCTTGCAAACTGTGCCGCCGAGGAAAATGCACCGATTTGGGGAAGCTATCGGGGCTATCGGTATGCCACCAATCACCCACCTGGCGGCGGCGTCATGTTGATCGAGATGCTTAATATACTTGAAAATTTTGATCTCACTGCCGTGGGCCACAACAGCGCGGAATACATACGTGTGGTTTCTGAAGCCATGAAGATCGCCACCATAGATAAGGATAACAAGGTTGGTGATCCAAAGTTCTACCGTGTCCCTATGGAAGAGCTGACATCAAAGGAATATGCTGCAAAGCATGCGGAGGCGATACGGCGCGGCGAAAAAGCTAATGTCACTCGGCTGAATACGGGTGGTCAGGAAAGTAAGAACACCACGCAAGTTACTGTTGTCGACGAGGATGGTAGTTGCGTAACGATGACACACACTTTGGGGCAACCCTCCGGTGTTGTGACGGATGGTCTTGGCTTTATGTATAATGGGGCGATGACGGTTTTTGACCCACGGCCCGGCCGCTCGGGATCTTTGGCTCCGGGTAAAGCGCGTTTCACCGCAATATCACCAACGATCGTCTTTAAGGATGACAAACCGTATCTGGTCTTAGGGGCACCCGGAGCGACCTATATTACAATGGGTAATCTGCAAGTTATGCTGAATGTTATGGTGTTTGGGATGAATGCGCAAGAAGCGGTGTTGGCGCCGCGCTTTGCTGCAACGTCAAACAATATCGAACTATCAAACAGAATTTTAAGGGCATGCGAGAGAGATTTACGTTCGCTGGGCTATCCTGTTCTACGGCATCCGGTCAGTCATACTTTTGCCTGGGTCCATGCAATTCGGATCGTTGATGGAAAATTGGATGGGGGCGCTGACGCTGCCACTGACGGTATGGCCATGTCGGTATAGGAAGACGTCATTGCTAAGGAATTTTGATTATATTGGCCGGATGTTAGAGAGGCTGAGGTCTCGCTTGTATATCCGTTTCAGAGGTAAAATCTGAAACCTATGTGCTCTGCATAGGCTTTGGGGGAAAAACGCTACCCACGGGCGAAATCTAACCCTCGATACGCGGATTATGATTCCGCTGTGAATGACTATAATACGTAAATACGTATTTTTCAAAAATATCGTCAAGACCTGCTCTGAGATCCACCTGGAAAGAAACTGACACATAGCATGCCGCCAGTTTGCCGTAAGAAAAGGTGTTGAGTAATAAGGGAAAAGAAATATCAGAAAAAGATACGATACTATATAATGATGCCGAGAACTAAATTCGTATGGAAAATTTCGTATATACCAAAAGCGTTTGAAAATAGATAAAAAGAAGAAAAAACTGATGAACCAACAGTATATTGGGAGCTGCTTTTGTGGATCCGTTAAATTCGAATTATCTGGTGCACCAAAAGCAATGGGTTATTGCCACTGCAGCGATTGTGCAACTTGGTCGGCGGCTCCGATCAGTGGGTTCAGCTTATGGAATCCTGATAGCGTAAAGATATTAAAAGGAAGCGAAAATATAGCGTCCTTTAACAAGTCCGATAAAAGTCATCGCAAATTTTGCCGGATCTGTGGCGGACATCTCATGATGGAGCACCCCAAGATAAATCTTATCGATATTTATCCAAATGCAGTGCCCAATTTCCCTCATGTACCAAGCATGCATGTGCATTATCAGGAAAAGAGCTTGGCTGTTCTCGACGGACTGCCAAAATACAACGATTTACCTGAAATGTTTGGCGGAACTGGAAAAATTCTACAGGAATAGTGTTATTTAAGTACCACTGATTGTTCGCACGATGAAGACGGGAATTGAATTTTATGCTCTTCAAATGCTGTCCTGATCCTTTATAGCTTGATTAAGACTTAATACGGTTTGATTTATAATCCATGCAATTAGAGATGGGAAACAGTTGGTATTTTATGCCTATCAAGTCCCCTTAAATGTTTTGACCAAAAGGGTTAGAAAAGGAAAACAGACATACTCTCTTGCCAAACTCGACAACATGTCAATTTTTTAAGAACCAAGCTAACTTCAAGGTATGCTTTCGTGATCCTATTTTTTGCCGTTACTGCGGGGCATTCCACTGCCTTTACCACATTGTTCAGTGCGAATATTGTGACCGTGGCCAGTAATATTCGTTTTATTTTACCATCTCATCAAATCTGAGTTCAATGTGCCCACTTTCACGATTGCCAACAATTTTATGAAGGGGGATAAGAAAACGACGTTCAGGGTGTACACTCATCCGTTTTTTATAAATGACTTTCTCGTCGCTGAGCGCAACAAGTGTCCCTTTTGCGGACTTAGAAAACCGCAATTGAAGGTCTTGCATACCCGCTATCCCGTACGGCAGTTGAATTCTTTGGGGCACAGCGAACCTGATAATATTATCGCTGGTAACAATTTGCAGTTCGGGACCTTGCCGCGATAATTTTCCAGCCAGATCATCGGCGATCCAGCGACCAATTTTACGGCCTTCATTCCAACTCCAACCTGCAGTTTCTACAGGTCTCAGTAGGTTGCCTGTCGCAAAATAGGCCGGATCCGAACAGCGCCCGAATTGATCCACAACAGGACCGCCACTGGCGGGGTCAACAGTCAGATGCCCACTACGGGCAAGGGATGCCTCGGGTGTGAATTGGCCGGTCAGGATGACACCATCACAATCGATAGTGCGCTTGACCCCATTGTGATCCTCAATCACGACGGCGCTCGTGCGCTCACCGCCTTTAATTTCAAGCAGTCGCGTTTTAAGGTGAACAGGGATGCCAACCAATCGGGCAAACTCCGCCGTCGGCCATCTAGCGGTAACTCTATCAGATTGCTCAATCATGGCAACCGGGCGGATTTTTGCATGCCGGCAGGTTTGTATCGCTGAAAATGAGACTAATTCTGTGCCTACGATCACTGGACGCTCGAACGGTTTTTGGTTCTTCAGGTATATCATCGACTGTAATGCGCCGGTATTGATCACGCCAAGTGGGCGCGTTCCTGAAATCAGCCTTGCGGCGCGTGGCGTTTCGCGCACGCCTGTGGCAATCACAATACGTCTGGCTGTTTTCTCCTCCAATCCATTGTTGGAAGTTATTATCAGCCTGCCGCCGGGTTTCGCTTCAACGACGCTTGTGGATGTGAGTAACTCGACGCCAGCATCGAGAGCGACCTTGACCATCCTTTTCGCGTATTGAGGCCCAGTTAAGATACGCGTAAACTCTCGCATTCCGAACGGCGGATGTCCGCAGTGACGGGGAATGCCGCCGGCTATCGGTTCGCGTTCAAATACGGCAACCCTTGGGACACCAAGACGCTTCAGTTCAGTTGCCGCTGACAATCCCGCAGGGCCGCCGCCGATGACGATAACATCATAGTTTGCTGTGGCGCTATTGACGGCATCAGACATGATCATCTCCAATGGATAGCGGAGCATCAAAATGATCTTGGGTTAATTCGGCGAGCCGTGTTGAACAATAGAAACCTTGGCAGCGTCCCATTGTGGCTCGAGTTTGCCTTTTAAGGCCGGATAATGATTTGGCAGCAAGTGGTTCCGTAAGAGCATTTCTAATCTCCCGTTCGGTCACTAGTTCACAGTGACAGACGATCTCGCCATGGCCTTTACACTTCCAATCACGAGGTCCGTTCTCTGCAAGCCAAGGCACATTCGGTATCTTTGGCTGTACGATTGGATTGAGCTTTTCTCCATGCTCGCTATAGAGCCCGAATACGTGACGGGCGATGCCAAATGCGCTACTCAGCCCTGTTGAGCGAATGCCGCCAACTGTAATCCAGTTTCGGTCCGGTCTCGCTTTAATACGGTAATGTTTACGTTCCGTTGCAGGTCGCAGACCCGCATAAACTGCGGTCACCGGCACAGAACCGAGGGCAGGAATAATTTCTGAGGCGGATGCGAGTAGGGAGGAGAGCGCATTTTCGTCCGTCGATGCATCCGAACGGCTTTCCTGATCTTCCGCTGTTGGACCAACAAGCACGTTGCCAAATATGGTTCGTGTGACGACAATCCCTTTGGTATGTTCTGTCGGGACG
>MAAN01000025.1 GCA_002163135.1 Alphaproteobacteria bacterium 46_93_T64 | reverse complement strand
AACGTGATGATGTCGGCAGCTGAATCTACCAGTTGAGTGGTCACCGATGCGGGACCACTAATGCTACCATTGGAGCCACCGTCAACTTGTGGGTTGGAGATTTGAATTGAGAAACTCTCGGATCCCTCAGACAATCCATCAACCAACACAGGAAGCGTAAAGGTAAAGCTGGTAGCTGCGGCATCTGACAACGTCACCGTTGTGCCAGAAACCGAGACACCTGTTACCAATGCGGCTGCATCCGTTAGATCTTGCGATAAACTCTCTACAAAATCAGCAGCGTCTGCTGTACCGGCGATCAAGGCCAGGTCAAGAGAGACAGAATGACCTGATGTTAAAGAGATACCCGTATATTCAATTGTGTAGGAGGCCGGATCCCCTTCTTGAACAGGATCCGCATTCTCAACCAACGTCCAAACCGCGCCACTCGCGCTGCCGTCTGTAATGGTTGTTCCAACGCTGCTATTGGCGACATCAATACTCGTAGCTACATTCGGTGCATCGTCTCCGGATAATCCGATTGTAAAACTCTCAGGTCCTTCAACGATAGCATCTGTGAGCGCATCCAGTGAGAAGCTAAGGCTGTTCGCTGTATGATCAAAGACAAGCTCGTTTCCAGAGAGCTCCACGCCGGATGTTCCGCCAACAGCAGTCCCAAGTGCCGTAAGGAACGCTTCTCTATCCGCAGGCACAGTTCCGTCATCCGCAATATCAACAATAACTGAGACCGTTTCACCCGCTTGCAATGTCCCGCTATAACTAATCAGGTAATTTGCCGAACTGCCCTCTGCAACACTTGCGTCCCCCGTAATCGAGAACTCAATCGCATCGCCATCGGTAATGGTTGTGAGCACATCGTCTGAGCTCTCATCTATCGCGGCTAAAACTCCTGAAGAGGAAGAGCTTCCATCAAGAGTCACTGTAAAACTTTCGGATCCTTCTGCAATGCCATCTGCCGTCGCATCCATATCAAAGGAGATGCTTGATACTGTGTCATCAAAGGTAAGTGTAGATCCAGCGAGCGTAATACCGGATGTTGCCGCAGCGGCCATTCCAAGTGCGGTGAGCAACGCCGTGTAATCAGCACCAGTTGTGGTTCCGTCCGTCACTCCCAATGTGACAGATGCTGTTTGCCCAGCCAACAATGTGGCACCGTTCAACGTTACGGTATAGCTAACTGTAGAACCTTCTGCGACCGTGTCCGTTCCTGAAAGGTCAAACGTAACAAGTGAAATCGTACCATCGCTAAACAAAATTTGTTCAATATTCTCGAGGGTATCCACTTCTCCTGTGGTGGTCTCCGTCACATCAAAACCACCGGCAAAACTTGAGATTACATAATCAGACGCTGCGCCATCATATTTGGCGATATCGTGCCCGCTTCCACCGTCTAGAGCATCGGATCCGCTCCCGCCGTGTAACAAGTCATTGTCTTCGCCGCCCAACAATACGTCGTCACCGCCGCCGCCATATAGACTGTCTGCACCGGCTTCTCCATCTAAAGTATCGTCATCTCCTGTTGTCGGATCTAGATCTATTTTGTGATCGCCATATATTAAGTCATCGCCAGAACCGCCAAGAAGAATGTCAACACTGCCTTTTCCTCCTTCCATAGTGTCGTTGCCGGTACCGCCATCCACCGTATCATCGCCACCACCACCGCTCAGACTATCATTGCCCTCTCCGCCTGTAACACTGTCATCTCCGTCTTCTCCGGCGAGAGTGTCATTCCCGCCCTCACCACTAATCACGTCATCAGTTGGTCCGCCAGTAAACGGATCATCAATGTCTGTACCCGTGAAATCGAAACTTGGATCGGGTGTCGGTGGTGGGTCGCTGCTGGGCACTTCTGTCACGACAATCGATCCCGACAAGGCAACATCGGTCAATTGTGCAGAAACATCTTCATTGCCGACAATCTCAGTGTTCAGGTTTACTTCGACGGCTAATAACTGCGGAGGTAGATCTACCTGAGTGTTGTCGGTGTTATTTGATGCGTCATTGTTCCCCGGATTATTGTCATCAGGCGTGCTCTCAGGATCACCAACAGGTTGCCCGTCAGAATTGGTTCCTGCTGCAGGGTCCTCACCACCCCCTTCTTCTTCGCGGCCGTCTTTGATGACTTGTGTCTTTTTCTGAGCGTCCAAAACTTTGCTGTATCTGGCTCGGATGGCTTCGACAGAGATCGTCTCAACAGTGGATAATCCAGAGGCTGAGAGAGAGACCAAATCCCCCGGTTCTAACACCACCTCCGCAGCGCCAACAGTTGTCGCGACGGCTCCTTGAATTACCGATACAGTGGCGGTGCCGTCTTCTGCGATATCAACAACAAATTCTGTTCCGCGAATACCAATGGACCCATAAGGAACCTTGATATCGACATCGTCATAATCATTTTTGGCAATTTTTCCGGAAACGAAGGAGACAGCACCTTTAAGAAAAGAGAGTCCCAGACTTCCATCGTTTGAGGACGCGTCATAGACAAAATTATCAATTGTCATTCGCGATCCGGGTCCGACACCAACAACAGATCCATCTGCCATCAGAATACCGAGTGCGCCATCGCCGCCGGTTTCAATCACATCGTCCTTGTAAATTTCGTCACCGATCAGAAGGGGTTCACTTGTACCATCAGTATGCCTAACAGTCGCAGTCCCTTCGATGGTTTCAATCGCCCCCACAGGCTCACCAAGAGATGAATTGGTTGTTCCAGCCTGTGCAATCTGTCCCGGACCCGCTAATTTAGCGACAAAACTTCCATTAACGGAAGCACCTAACTCGTTAGTTAAGGACGGGAGAGGATCAAAAGTGTAATAGCCATCCACTACAACTTCACGGCCATGACTATCTGACAGAACCAGATCTTGACCGTCTCGTGCGTATTCTGCATCCAGGATAAAATTGCCAAGAGGAATTTCGAATGACACCCCGTTCTGCCCGTCAAGGAGTGTTACATTTTCATTGGAAAGACTGGTTCCAGTCGATGAAATGTCAGACGATTTTATAGCCACGTTTCCCCCTCAACACCATCAAACGGTGTGATAGACATTTAAATACTTACTTGGAAGCAATGCGGATAATCCGGCCCCCTCACACATATTTACTAAACGTACTAATTTCATCGAATTCATCGAACTCGATTATTTAGACAAATTTTATGCAATAATTAACTAATTGAAAAGAATTTTACTTAGGGAGAAAAATTAGGAGATCAAAATTGGCTAAAATGGAGTGAGCGCAATTCGGTCTTTTCATCCCTCAAATGGGGGATAAATAGGATCATTTCCAAAAAACAGGAAAGAAAACTCATATAAACTATTGTTTTTAAAAAGAAATTTACCTCTGAAACGCAACTAAATCGCCACAACTGAATGTAAATTCAGCCCCAACACCCGCATTTTGCGTAATTAACTTCCGACTTCTAGTAGAAAATTAACCTTAATCAAAATAGCGAATTATTGAACAATGCTATTACGGAAATCATATAAATGTGGCTTTGGCGGCGAAAAATATACGACTAAAGGCACAGATAGTGCGAATCAGATACCGAATTGAGCTTCAGATAAATTACAGAAACTAGTAAATAAGACCTATTTCGCGTCTACAACCCTAGGGTTTCTGAGTTTAGTTCTCCAATTGCGAGAAGCACTCTATACACAGCAGACCTTGCCTCGTAAGTAGCACCTATTTGTGCGATCCGTGCCGCATAGAACTCGTTTTCCGCATCCAGCACATTTATGGCGGTCTCCTTACCCCCATCCCTCAGTTTTTGTCTGGCAACAAAAACCTCAGCGGCGATGTTTACAGCGTTCTCCAAAAGCTCTTCTCTTTGCTGTGCTGTCTCTAATGAGCGCCACGCTACTCTAACCTCTTCCTCGACCTTCTGCTTGGTATATCGAAGTGACGCCAAAGAGCTATTGTGGCGGGCATGAGCCTGCCCAACCTGAGCATCAGTTAAAAAACCGGAGAAGATTTCCCATTTCAATTCAACCCCGCCAAAGAAGCTCCGTTCTATCCCTTTAGAACCGTCAACATCTTTTTCCCAATCATATCGGGCGACCGCATCCATAGAAGGGTAATAACCGGAAGAGGCTTGTTCTTTTTGTGCCTCAGCAACATTGGTCTGAATTTTACTACTGCGAATCTGTAGATTAGTTTCTACGGCATGCGCCAAACTATCTTCAAGGCTAGATGGCAATTTATCTAAGGGCGGCGTTGCTTCAAAGGCACCTGAATCGTCAGCCGCTTTACCAAAGACCTGCAGATACCGCGCGTTTGCTTCAAGCAGGCTACCTTCAATTCCAACTCTGCGCTCAATAGCACGTTGCAATCTGGATTTGGCTTGCAAAACATCTACTTCGATGCCTGCACCACGTTGAACGCGTTCATCTTCCAATCGCAATTGTTTCTTCAAAGTATTTTCATTATCAAATGCCAACAATTTTAAAAAATTAAAACGCTCAACATTGAGATATGAAATCACACCTTCAAACAGTAGTTGTTGCTCTACAAACGAAAGATCGAAGTCGGCAATTTCTTTTTGTGCTTCTGCAGTAGCAATTTCTGCTTTTGTTCTGAAACCTTGAAATAAATTTTGGCGCGCTTCAATTCCTGCACGGTACCGATCCGTGTCATATGCTTCCGTCAGGGTATCATTGTCTGTATATTCCCACCCTGCATCACCATTGATTGAAACTTTAGGTAGGAAACCAGAGAAAGCGGCATCAACACCTTCTTTAGCCGTTTTTACATTTTGTGCGCCTACGTCTAATTGCGGGTGTGTTTCTAATAGAAATTTCAGCTCTTCTTCAAGAGTTCCTGCGCGCGCGATATCAGCCAGGCCAAGAAACGCAATCGCACCAGCGATGATTGCAGTTTTACTTAATAAGTGATTTCTCACAGACACAGACCGACGTATCATTTCTTTCCCCCGAAATCGAAACTCCGAGCCAAGCCCGTTATTGGAGTTTCAAAGCAATCTTTTCAATTTTATAGTGTTAATATCAGAAAACCAAAACGCAAACAATATCTACCAATAAATATCTAATACTCCATCTTCATTTTGAAGTTGCGGCAAATATGCCGCTCCAATCAGCTTCTGGCGGGTTTTTCTCGTATTCTGCGATACGCTCTAGATAAAGCGAATACAAAATTTCTAGGTGCGGCGCGAACTTAAGACATTCCATGGCAGTTTCTGTAGCAACACGCCATTTTTTCTCTCGGTAGGCATCCAGCATTTTTTGATTTAGTTCGGCTAGTATTTGAAAATCCGGTGATGCAGAAGCCTCTTCTCCGCTCAAACATCCATATATTCGAACGGCCTCACTTTTACCTTTAACTGCTATCAAATCAAGTTCCAAAATTTGGGTTTTACTATTCTCTGTGGCAGTATTCGGGCCTAAGATCGTATGCATACCGTATGATTTACATTGCCCCTCTAATCTGGCGGCCAAATTGACAGCATCTCCTAAAACAGAGTAGTCAAATCGTTGTTCTGACCCCATATTCCCGACCACACATTTTCCCGTGTTTATACCAATTCCAACTCTGATTGGAATGAATTTTCGTCCGTCCTCCTCTGCCTTTAGCTGCGCAACCTCATTTAAATTCTTAAGTTCTTTATGCATCAATTCAGCAGCGATAACGGCATTTTTCGCATGATCCGGGTCATCTAAGGGTGCATTCCAAAACGCCATAATGCAGTCCCCCATATATTTGTCGATCGTGCCCCCATGATTGAGAATTATGTCTGTCATTGGGGTCAAGAACTCGTTGATTAGCGTCGTCAATCCTTGTGGATTGTCATTAAATTGTTCTGATATTGCAGTGAAACCTCTGATATCACAAAATAGGAATGTCATTGTTTTTACTTCGCCGCCAAGCTGTAATTGATCTGGCGATTCAGTCAGTCGGTTGACCATGTCTGGCGACAAATAATGTGCAAAAGCGCTTCTAATCTGGCCACGCTGCCGCTCCGCCGTACGAAAACTGGAATACACCAGAACAATATAAAGTAGGACTGACGATCCCATAAAAAACGTAATATCCATCAATATTGCTTTTTCAAGGAACAAGTAGGCTGCAATACCTGATGACAGCCCCGCCATAGATAAAAGTATCAAGAATGTTGTGCGCGCGCCGGCAAGAGGCATAAAGACAATAAGCATTATCCCTGAAAACAACACTGCCAACCATTCTATGGCGCGCATTAAATCACCGCGATAGAGATGATCTCCTGCCAATACGGTTTGCAACATCTGAGCGTGTACTTCCACACCTGGAACGATTGAATCCACCGGTGTTGATTTAATGTCATTCAATCCAGTTGCAGACGTTCCAAACAAGACAAGTTTCCCTGCTATCTTTGTGCGGTCAAGAGTGCCATCCAAAACACTAACCGCTGAGATATATTTACTCTGATCAAACTTGGAATACCGGATCCACATGCGGCCAAAACCATCGGTCGGAATGAGTGTTCGCGCAACGACTATACCCTCAATCCCGTTTTCACTCGCTTTCACCAAGATATTGCGACCCGTAGCGACACGCAAAATTTCTAAACCTAAGATTGGAATTAGCTTACCTTGAACACGGGCTAACAGCGGAATTCTGCGAATAATGCCGTCAAAATCACTATCGAACGTGAAGTTTGCATAACCTGCTGCGGCTGCCTCCACTACCTCAACATTTCCAACGAATTGGGTTGAGGGTCTCACAAAACGGTTCGGATTTTTACCGATCCAATTTATACTTGGTAAAAGGTCCAATGTTTTGGTTTGAACCACGTCACTCTCGTTGCTGACAAATCCGCCAAGGACAACCCTACTTTGACGCAGGGCATTCGCAAACACCTCGTCATTGCTTTGAAGTTTGGAAAGTTTATTTCGCGTCTCTTGATCAATACCACGCAATGTCTTTGCCAGTATTGGAGGAGATAATCGATCTTCTTCCGGGAAGACAATATCAAACCCGATAACAACTGCACCCGCTTTTGTTAGGCGACTGACCATTTCTGCCATCATGTCTCTTGGCCAGGGCCACTGCCCTACAGCAGATAAACTTTTCTCATCAATATCAATAACAACAACAGCCGATGCTTCATCTACGGGCCTTGGGGCCAATCTTTGATAAATATCGAAGGACCTGTTTCTGATGCCTTCAACTATTGGAGTGTTCAGATAATGAATAGATAAAACAAATGCCAAAATACCCCATGCGACCTTCTGCCCAATCGAGCCAAAAAGAAAACCGAAAATACTGCGGAATGCTTTTGTTATCCGTCCCCCCACTATGACCACTCCCTATATTTTTATCTTTCTCTGAAACTCTCGTGCCTCAATCTAAGAACAGGCTGCAACAAGTATTGTAGGACCGGTTTTTTACCAGTATGGACATCAACGAGTGCCTGCATCCCGGGCGTGATCAACATACCGTTCAAGCCGGCATCCTCCTCCTGCTCCGTTTCCACGACGAGTTTGAAAAAAGTTTGGCCGTCGTCCCCACTGGTAGAATCTGCTGCTATATTGGCAATTTTTCCCTTCAATCCACCGTAGGTAAAGAAATCATAAGCCGTGAGCTTTATAGTAACTGCCTGGCCGACTTGCACGAAACCGCGATCTGACGGGTTGAGCTTCGCCTCAATCACCAACTTGTCACTCGAAGGAACGATATCCATTACGGCCTCACTTGGGCGCACAATGCCGCCAATTGTATTGTTCCGTATATTTTTGACGATACCGTCAATTGGGCTTCTGATTGTTGTCCTGGTCACTTGATCACCAGCCGTAACGAGAAGTTCGTTCAATCTGGCAATTTCGATCTCTATTTGGCTTAGTTCCTCTTGTGCTTCACGTTTAAAATTCAGCTTTTCTTCTTTTATTCTCTCTCTTACTTCTGAAGCTGCAGCTTTTGCGCGAGGAATTGCTGGGCGCAAAATTTTCTGCTCTCCTGTCATACGGGTGAGTTCCATCTCCAACTGCAAATGTTCAATTTTGGGGGTAAGATTTGCAGCTAAAAGTTCTTTTGACATAGTAAATTTTCGTTGCGACACTTCTAAATCTGACGTTATCGCTGTTAGTTTTATTTTAAGTTGATCAACATCCAACTTTTTTTGCTTCTCTTTCTCAGCCAAAATTCTCACTTTTGCGAGCACTTGCTCTTTTCGAGCCTTGTGAACTCTCTTTTCTGCCTCAAGAACAGCCAGGACATCCGTACGGCTAACAACTGGATATACAGGTGCCTTGCCTTCGCTCTCCCCTATCAAACGAGCTCTCTTTATTTGCAATCCGGCAAGCTGAATTTCCAATCCCTCTTCGTTAATTGCATTTATCGCCAAATCCAAATGCATCAACGGATCTCCTGCCTTTACAAGTGACCCTTCTCTCACGTGAATTTGCTTTATTATTCCGCCTTCTAGATGTTGGATTACTTTCACTTGATCTTGTGGGACCACCTCACCTGAAAGGACCGCGACCTCTTCTAGCTCTGCAAAGTTTACCCAGACTCCGAATGCAATGATCAAAGTGACGATTAACCATCCGAATATACGCCATGCCGGCAAAGGATATTTTTGCTCAAGTTTAGAGAACCGGTTCATACCTTCACCTTATTTGTACTAGGTGATGCCGTTTTCTCTATGGGATTTTCATCTTTTGAACGGTTATCCAATTGTTTCAAAACATCGTCTCTCGGGCCAGAAATGATCATGCGTTTTTTATCTAACAGATAAAGATGTGTCGTCACTCCCAGTAAAACAGGAGAATGAGACACCACGATCACAGAGCAATTTGAAGATAAGGAGTGCAATAAGCCTTTCAATTGAATTTCCGCAAATCGATCAAGGCTTGCTGACGGTTCATCAAAAATAAGGATTGACGGCGTCCCGATCAGAGCACGGGCGATCGCTATACGCTGACGAACACCACCGGACATCATGCGTCCAGCCTCCCCCACATTTGTCGCATATCCGTCCTGAAAATCAGTTATTACTTTGTGTATGCCAACCTTTTCGCAAACCCGGACAATTTCTTCGTCTGTTATGTAATCTCGTTTTCCAGAAATATTGTCCTTGATAGTGCCATCAATAAGGACCGTTTCCTGAGGGACATATCCTATCCAGCGTGACAATTGTTTTCGGGTAAATTGAGTGATATCAGCATCATCAATCAGAATACGCCCTTTATCGGAAACATAGAGCCCCTTCAACAATTTGATTAGTGTACTTTTACCACCCCCATTTGGTCCCATAATCATATGAACCGCGTTTGGTGTGAAATGCGCTGATAGATTCTCCAGAACGTGTTCACCATCGTCAAAGTACCGAAAGGAAATATTTTCCAACTTGATATCACCGGCTGGATTTTCCAGTTGAATTGTCTCCGTCAAACGTTCTGTCGGAATATTCATGACTTCGTCAAGGCGATCCTTTGATTGGCGATATGCAGAAAAACTTTTCCAAGCCCCCACCAATTGACTGAACGGGCCAATGACACGATTTGAAAGCATATTGGCAGCAATCAATGCGCCGATGCTTAGCTTTTGATCTATAATGGCAAGAGCACCAAAGCTCGTAATAATTACCGTAGTCGCGAGGGTAAACACAGTGCCTGCATTTACAAACCCGTCATGCTTCATGCCCCTGCGCAAAGCGCTCTCAATATTATTTGAATGTACATTTTCCCAGTGCGGAGAAATTCCTACATCCAGCGATAAAGCTTTAACAGTACTTCTGCTATTTATCATATCCCCAACGAGGGAGTCGCGTGACCGTTGGCTTTCCTTCTCTTCTTGACTGGCTTGACCAACTAACTTCCCGGAAACAACAGCGAGAAGAACAAACACCGGCACAATTGAGACAAATACCCAAGCAATTGGTTCTGCAATAAGAAAAATGAGAACGATAAACACGGCAGCAAATGGAAGGTCAATGAGGAGTAAAAATGGTGCGCCTGCGATCGTATTTCGGACTGTATCCACATCACGAAACAGGCTCTGCCAGTATACACTTGGCCTGCTTTCTAAAACTTTCAAAGGCAGTGACCAGAATTTTTTCATCAAGGTTTCACCTACCCCGATGTCAATACGCATGGCCGCTTTTTGAAGCAATCTGCTTCTGATTTGGCGTAATGAGAAATCAAATATGAGAGCGACAAACACGCCAGCAACGAGACCTTGCAGGGTGGAGATATTGCCGAAGGCAACAACGCGATTATAAACTTGAAGAACGAATAACGGGATCACAAGCGCCAGAATATTGACGAAGAAAGAATACACAACAAGTTCCACAAAAAGCGGGCGTACGCTGTCCTTTACGGAACGCAACCATTTCTCTCCCTTAGACATTTCCCCCCACAATTCTCAAACAAGCTTCCATAACTCCAAGAAGCCTGAATGTAAGCTTATCAAACTCCAATATACATACTGATACAGAACTACATTCTTACATAGCATACAAGTTTATTAAAACTCGCACATATTGAAAAGTAATAAACCAATAGATAATTTTCATTGCACTAAAAAGATGCCCACGCTGAGAGGGTCAACGACGAAGACTAGACGTCGCATCACATAACAGATAGCGTCTCTTAACAAATTTCGAACAGGACGGTTTAAATGAAAATTACATCGCTGCTTTCAAAAGTTCAGGCTCGTGATAACTATCTAGTTATTGATTTTTCAACCGGCGAGCAAAGCAGATTTCATTGGATCTGGTTGCGAGATAATTGCCTGTGTCAAAAGTGCCATCACCCGCAAACACTGGAAAGAGTTGTAGATACTTGGTCGCTGGATACACAAATTGTGTCGGAAGACTACAAGATTGCAGATTCCGGAACAAACCTACAATTAACCTGGCCAGATGGCCATTTAAGTGAATACTCCAGTGTGTGGCTGCGATCCCATTCCTATGACACTGAACGTGTGAGCGATGGATTACCTGACCCTACACCCTGGAGCGTGAACAGTTTAAAATCACGACCCAGCATTTCAGCGCAAAGTGTGCTGGGGAGTGATCAAGGTACGATGACTTTCATCCGTCAATTAAGAGAATTTGGATTTTCGATCGTAACTGATCTATCTCCTGACGAGGGAATGGTTGAAGAATTAGCCAAGCGAATTGGTTTTCTTCGGGAAACGCACTTTGGTGTGGACTTCACGGTCGAGTCCAAGCCTGATCCGAATAATGTGGCATATACAGCGATTGAATTGAAAGCTCACACTGATCTCCCAAATCTTGAGATGCCGCCAGGAATACAATTTCTCCATTGCTTGCAGTTTGACGCAGAGGGCGGGGAAAGTATTCTAGTTGATGGATTTGCAGTTGCAGAGCAATTGAAGAAAGAAAACCCGACTGCGTTTGATAATTTGACTCGAATACCTGTTCTCTATCGATTTTTAGATAAAGAATGGGATTTACGCTGGCACAGCCCGGCTATCCGTCTGGACCATAACGGACAGTTAGAAGAAATCCGCTATCATACTGCGCTTACTGGAGCACTGGATACAAGCTTTGATGACATGGAAGCGTTGTACAATGGATTGAGGGCTTTTACTGAAATTTTACGCCGCCCAGAATACGAGTTGAAATTCAAACTGATGCCGGGAGAGGTTATGGTATTTCAGAACCGGCGGGTCCTACACGGACGAGCGGCATTCGATCCGCAAAGCGGACCCAGAAAACTTCGGGGCTGTTATGTGGATTGTGATCAGGCTTGGAGCAAGTTCCGCGTCCTGCAAGGATTGAATAAACTGTAGCCAGAACGCAAGAAGCAATTATATGTTAGAAAATCTAATATTTATAAATTTTTAGGCGGAGGAGAGAAATACATCTCTCTTCCGCCTAAAAAATAAATCAGATAATATCTGAAGTGCTAAGACGCACCGTTGTTCAGGTTCATGCAGCACGCCGTTTTTTACGCCATCCGATAAAGCCCATTATAGCAATACCTGCACCGTATAAGGGAAATGCTGCCGGCAGAGGAACTACAGTTACCGTTGGATTAAATTCACAACCTGTCATACTAACATTGTTGAAATTAATCTTATCTGTCATGACCTGACCACAACCGGCGACATTGTTCCAAACGGCTTCATTTTTCTCGCCTTGCCCGCCATAATCCCAGAAAGACATGCCATTAAAGAAAACGTTGTTGAATGTAAAACTACCGGTGCCGTCTTTTCCATCGACCAGGAACAGAACATTATTAAGTCCCATCGCGCCGCCAACCACTAGGTTTGCTTGCGAAATATCAAATATTGAGTCATTCACTAGGCGGAATATAACGGTTGTATCTGCCGCACCTGAAATTGTCCAAGTACCGTTTTGCAAAAGGAATTTATCCTTTGTACCCAAATCAATCACGTGATCACCTGAACCAAACACGTCTAATCTGTTGCCATCTATTTTCTCAAAACCAAATGTGTCAGTCGCCGCCAAATTCCAATAGTCGGTAGTCAAAGTCTGAGCTTCGGTTTTCAGGTCTGCCATATGCGCTGCAAACCCACCCTGAACACCCTTGTTATTTCCAAGATTAGTCAAAGTAGGACCCGGTGTTCCGTGCTTATTATTGCTACTAATCTGGCTACCACTATCTGTGCAGGTGTTGTATGATCCAGCGCAATCTATACCCTGTGTCCCTTGGTTCCCTGCTCCCGTATTTGCAGAATAAACATGAGAATTACTACTCGTAATAACGCCGTTCGTCTCTGTAATGGCCACATCACCGTCATATGTTATGCCGCTTGACGCCCTGGAACTCCCATGGGCTCCCGGGATAGAGGGAACACTACCGGGCGGGGACACCGCACCGTTAGCACCGATAGCACCTAGTTCAGAAGTTGATAAATGCAAGGGGTTGCCAACATTGTTATTGCTACTGTTACTTTGTCCAGTTGCAATAACCATGTAATCAGGCAAATAGGTCGCTGATACGGCTGGTGTTATGCCAGATAAGATTGCCCCCGAAGCGACAATGGCACTGCATGCAAATAAGCGCACGGATTTTGTTGTTCTAAGTTTCATGTCAGCTACTCAATTCATTACAAATCAAAGGTAAACAATTCCAAGAAGTTTCAACGAACAGACGCAGAATACCGATCTCCCCAGTAAATCTCGTAGTGCTTTTGAGTAAATCTTCTATTCCACTTAAAATTAGCATAAAATTTTAGCTACTTCAACACGTTATGTTATCGTAATTTAATATACCTTCTACGCGAGTATAACTAACCAAAAATTCCATTGTACGCGACACTTCTGATGTTGACCCAAAGCGGACATCGAAAGACGACTAGCCATCAGTTTCTTTTATGCTTTAGGAGAGTAATGATTTTTCAAACGGAAACCTCGAAAGTAATTCAACACCGTCTTCAGTAATAAGAACTTGCTCTTCAAGTTTTACACCACAATCACCACCATCCTCTCCAATATAGCTTTCCACACAAATAGTCATGCCTGGCTCAATAATTCCGTCATAACCAGCGTCAGGAAAATCCCCATGGTGGTAAAGGTACGGATACTCGCCGGTCATGCCAACGCCATGAGAGGATAGGTAGTAACGGTTATTGTAGTATTTCTCTGGAATATCCCAAGCCATGTCCGCGTATTCTCTAAAACTGAGACCCGGTTTTAGAATGTTCATATTATGGTGAACTTGTTCATATGCCACTTTGTAAAGCGTCTTTTGGATTTCCGTGGGCGTGCCGGGCCCCGCGTGGAATGTACGTGAAAAGTCAGAATAGTAGCCGTGGCATCCAACGACATCAGTATCCAGCGCGACAAGCTCGTTTGCACCGATTACGTTGTGAGATGTTTCCTGAAACCATGGGTTTGATCTTTGCCCGGCATTCAGCAAGCGGGTCTCGCAGTAATCGCCATTTTGCTCGATGACGGATTTGTGGAGGACGGACCACAATTCGTTTTCAGTAATGCCGGGCACAAGAGCATCCCGCAACTTTCCGACGGCAACTTCAGTAGCACGGAGTGATGCGATGACGCATTTTATCTCTTCATCAGATTTGATCGCACGCGCCATTTCTATTGACTCCTGAGCATCAACAATGTTGAAACCCATCTCTTTTAAACCGATTGAGACCCCAGCATTCATTCTTTCCAATCCAACTGTTGCAGTCGGACCGGTCAGATTGGAAATCAGATCCGTCATTTCCAACACCCATCGTTTCTCGCGGTTGGCAATGTCGGGACCGGCGGCAACGAAACTCGCCGTAAAAGCAGGTCGCACTTCATCGATCGTCTCAAAGCCGTCGGCAAGGTGCATACACCCTGTAAACTCGAACAAAATGGAACGTGCCGCTGTCATCAAGAGATATCTTGAGGGCGCATTGCGCTGGGAAAAAACCTGCATGTTTCGGGCTTCCGTTGCGTACCGGATGTTTATGGGATCGGACAAGATCACCGCGTCGATATTTCGTCTCGCCATTTCGGACCGGATACTTGCCTGCCTGTAACGCCTAACAGCGGCCAGATCAATGCCAGCGCTCTCTGGAGCAGTCTCCAACATCATTGCCCGAGGACGGCCATTCCGTTCAGCATGCCAATCAAAATTATTCATCCTTGCCTCCATTATGGCCAGTTATTATTAGATAGAATAATTTGGCAAAATTATCCTGTAAACTGTACAAATATTTACGATTGATGATAACCTGGTGTTATGAAAAATTATCGGCGCACATTACCATCATTGGATAGTTTGAAGTTTTTTGAGGCCGCCTCACGGTACATGAATTTTACGGAGGCTGCTTCAGAGCTATACGTTAACCAAGCAGCCGTGAGCAAACGCATTCAGCAACTGGAAAGCACGCTCGGCGTTCAATTGTTCTTCCGTGTAGGTAGACACCTTGAGCTCACAGAACAAGGTAAGCAGTTACGCGGCAAAACTGCCATTGCGTTGGATTACCTTGAAACAGCTATCAATGACCTTACGAGCAGCAATATTGATACCGTGCGCATTTCGTCCAACAGTGCGGTTTCATTGTTCTGGCTGTTGCCACGTATGAAGATATTTGGGCTCAGCGATCTGGCCTGTGCCGTTGACTTGGTCACTACAGACAAACAGGGCGAACTGACCTCCACGGGCTGCGATCTGTCGATCATCTATTCGGACGGTAAGAGTGCTGAATGGAACTGCACGTTGTTGTTTAAAGAGGAACTCGCGCCTGTTGCATCTCCCGACATGATTAGTCGCCTTGTGACAACCCAAACTGATTGCGTTTCTGGCTCTCTAGCAGATTTTCCACCTACAACACTCCTGAATTATGAGCGAGCTGCACCCGATTGGATCAATTGGGGCGTGTGGATAGAGAAAATCAACATCCCTGAATTGCTCGAATGGCCGACGAAGCCCTGTATGACCTATGCGCATACTATTGGCAGAGCGCTTGAGGGAGAAGGCATTGCTTTGGGAAGCCTTGCCTTGTTAGACGACGAGTTAAAATCAGGCCAGCTTGTTAGACTTGGATCTGAAAAGCTCGCAACCGATCGCGGTTATTATCTTGCACATCCCTCTAACAAGAATGTTCAGCCGACAACCCAACAAGTGTTCGATTTTCTATTAAATTCTATATGACTGCTTATGGAACATAACTGAACAAAGAACTGGTTCCATATAGAACGAATTTTTTAAAAGGATCGGCTTATAGAAGGCAACGGGGACCAGCCACTCATCCGCCTCACAGGGCCGGTTTCAATCCTTTGCAGGCGTAATTGTGAACCTTAAATGCCAAGTGGAACACCACCACTAACGGGCAAATTTATTCCTGTTACATAGGTTGAATTCGGTCCTGCCAAATAAGCTACGGCTTCGGCTACATCTTCGGGGCGCCCGGCGTCCCGAACCGCAACATTTGCATAGCGCCGCTTTTGCATCTCTTCTACAGAGATTTCATTTTCTTTTGCCAAACGCGTATTCGCCGCTGCGTGCATATCAGTCATTATGTATCCGGGGCAGACGGTGTTGCACAAAATTCCATCGGCACCAAATTCCGCAGCAATTGTCTTTGTCATGCCAACCAGTCCATGCTTCATCGCGGTATAGGCCCCAAACCCTGCATCAACTCCCAGACTGCGAGTAGACCCGATATTGATAATGCGTCCCCCGCCAACCTTGCGCATCTCCGGAATAACTGCCTGAGAAAGCATCATTGGGCCGAGTATATTCACGCGAAAACTAGTTTCCCACTGATCACATGTCGTTGACAAAAAGTTATCAGAACCCGCCAATGATCCTGCATTGTTCACCAATATATCAATGCGACCAAACTCCTGCTTTGTTGCTGATATGCAAGCCTGAACATCGTTAGCATCGGTGATATCCAATTTTAACGACATTGCTGTATTGCCCATATTTCTAATATCAGTGACCAAAGCGTTTAAGAGTTCGTCTTTCTTATATATATCGTCGTCAATATGTAAGTAGCCAGCCATATCAGTTGCAACAACCGAAGCTCCATTTTCGGCAAGACGCATCGCAATTGCGCGTCCTATTCCCCGAGGTGCAGATGTTCCCGTCACAATTGCTACTTTTCCGGATAAAGGCCTCATAAAATGCGTTCCCAGTTGTTCTAAAGAGAAGGTGGTCACCAGCAAGGGTGTTTCGAGCCTAAAACATCAAAACCCTTGATGCAAATGAACGTTTGCAAAGTTCCCGTTTCAGACGGTTCTAAATCAATCCAGAATGACTGCTCGTGGCACTTACCGGAACTAAATCAGGATCGTTCAAGTGCTTCCGTTTTCGGACATCAAGCTGACTTGTTAGACATTAACGTCTGTAAAGCATGGCAAAGCGGAAGAGATTTCATATCACCAAAAACTTCTGAAGTTGACCCAAAGCGGACATTTCAATTAATCTAAGCAAAATAGTTATTGAAGTTTAATGACCTTCTAAAGTGATCCCATAAAGGCTCATTTCTAGTTTTCATACCACACGAAAAGGTACATGCATTATGGCTACAAACAACACTTTTCGAGGGAAGTAGAGGCTGTGATGTGGAACCGAGAGTGGCTGCGTAAAGTTGTCTAAGCTATGCCGCAGCGTTGCGTTTACGGCGCCATCCCATAAAGCCCTACACTGCGGCGAGACCCGCCCCGTATAACGGTAAGGTTGCAGAGGGGCGGACGAGCAAAATCGCGAATTTTTGATCGCTCAAGTACCTACACTGAGTGCAATCGGGGCCCCTTGAGCCTCCATATCTTCGACCAAACGTTATTCAATCGGCATTCTCCTGCGCCGATATCCGGCGAAACCAAATCCTGCGAGGGCCGCCGCGAAGAGAGGAAAGGCGGCTGGCAAGGGGATGGCACTAACGGTGACGCTGCCGCCCCGCAATGTAGTCGGCACGAAAGCACCGGCATACACTAATCCACCTAAACCTCCGCCAGTGCTTGGTATTATCCGGCTCGTGCCCGGTGTCAGGGCGTTCAATGTCAGACTGAATAGATCGATTGTCGTACCTGCTGGAATTGGCCCTGCAAACGGTGTGGTTAATGAAATTATACCAACTCCACCGCTGGATGTTGTAAATCCGGGTGTAACTGGGAAAGGGAGGGTCCCCAAAAGCGAACCGGGTACTGTTGTTGCAGCTGTAGATATGTCTAGTGCTGTTACTGGCGCAGTGCCTGCTATAGTGCCTGCTACTCGCATACCTCCCGGCAACCCGAGTACTGCCCCGGAACTGTTGAAGTCAGCTGCGAATGCAAAAAGGTCAAATAAACTGCTACCATCGCCTGTCAAAACCATATCAAACGTAAACGAAGATCCAGCGATGACATTCAGGGTCGTCTGTATCCCTGGTGTTGTCGGATCCAAATCCACCGAAATAACGGGAATAGCCGACGCATTAGTTGCTCCGCCAAACAGCAATACTGCAGCCAGCGCTTGAGAAAGGATCGTTTGTCTGAATTTCTTCAACATATTACACCACCATTCCGTTGTTTTTTCAGCTATCAACTTAACTGATATATTAGATTAATTCAATATATACAAAAGCGGCATTTCGGAGATGTCAATACCAGTATTAGTATATATCAATATGGGTGCGCAGAAAATTCAACTGTGTCCATTAGGTTATCAGCTAGTCTCCCATTGGCACTTTTCAGACTCTTTGGGATTAACGAATTTGTATCTTCAGGGTAAGCGGAAGTTATTTCAGAGAAATCTGAAAATTCAAAATCGATGTCCATTATTGATGGGTATTGCGGACTCCATTTTCAGTGCCTAAAAAGGACGGCTCATGATCCGACTCGGACCTTAAAAGTCTTAATTCAATTTGATGTCATGGTGAATGGATAGCCAATGAGGTTCGTGTATAACTGTTCGTTTTTAGTACATAGGTAAACATACACAGAAAGTCGATGCCTTCCCCGAGATGCTTTCCATTTGGATCTAGCCGCAGCGCTTTTCCAACATTTTATTTCCAAAAGTGTAGCCCCAACTAGTTTGTGGTTTGGAAGTTCCCTGCCCCGTCTTCTAGTCATAAATTTGTATTTGGGCGCCCACCAGAAGCACTTCAATATTTTATGTGTTTGGCCTAGTTTTAGTCAAAAGATAATGAAATCTTCATATCACCTGAAAAACTACCGTTACACGCTCCACTGCCATGCGTTCTTCCTGCTAAGGGGCCTAAAGCTTCGCCGTTTTTAGAATTTCATCCAAAAATCTTCCACATTCAATTTGGGTTCATAACCTAACCAAGCCAAATGAGAATTATCTACACGACTTCTTGTATTATTTGACACTCCATATACTCAGTAGAAATGATGGTTTGATGGTTTGGCGCTTCAATACTACGATTAGATATATGCGTTCCGTCTTCATGACTTAGCCAAGTTGAAAGCATGCGTTCATCTGTTGACTTAGGTTCAAAAGAAGTTAAATGCTTCTGGTGTATCTCCTTTGGAAATTAAAAGGAAATGGGACACAGCAGCATTAGTGTCATATATCAGTTCTACGGGTATCTATCTTCAGATGACAACGAAAAACGAGCAGGACGCTCCAATACCATATGCATTGAGTTTTTCGGATAAGTAGTTTTGAGCCGTGCCTTAGGTACTTTGCTAAACCGCAACGATAGCTGGAAAACAAATTTGAAACAAAGGCCGGCACCATCTACCCGTTACTAAATGATACGCACTAATACTCAACAGGATTAATCAATAAAAACAAACATTTAACAAAACGAACGGTTTTTCAGCGTTTTACGAGAGAATAAAAGAAAAACCCTTGAAAACGTCTATGTTTTCAAGGGTTTGATCTGGTGACCCCAGCAGGACTCGAACCTGCATCTACCCTTTAACAAGAAACTAGGATTTGAAAAAACAATTCTAAAAAAGGCGGAGGCAACATTGTACACCTAATGATTAGTGTTAGTATTTGTTCCCAACAGAGCCGCCTATAAAGAGATCTAGGTTACTTGCCACCCATGATCATTTTGTATCGTACCTGATCAAAAATAACTGCAAGTATGAGCACTAGTCCGAGCAAAACCATCTGCATGTAGGAACTGATCTGAGCGAGGTTCATACCGTTTTGTGCGAGGACAATGAAAAACGCCCCGAGAACAACACTTTCAACCCGTCCGATGCCTCCTCGCAAAGAGACGCCCGCAATCACACAGGCGGCAATTGATTCAAGAGCGATTGTGCTACCAAGATTGGCTTCACCGGATTCAACCCGCGCTGTAAGCAACAAGCCAGTCAAGGATCCGATCAGGGAGCAGATTATGTATGTAAACAACAAAGTACGCTTGGTATTGATCGCAGAAAGATGCGCTGCCTTGATGTTCCCACCCACAGCATACACTTGTGTCCCAAGGCTCGTTCGCGACATGAGCACCCACATAAAAGCAATCAGAACAAACGCAATGAGAACCGGAGTTGGGATCCCCCATATTCGGCCAAATCCGAAAATATCACCGAACGCAAACGGAAGACCAGATACCGGAACGCCTCCGGTTAGGAAAAGAGCTAGTCCCGCCCCAACGGAGGAAACACCCAAGGTCATAATGAAGGGTGATACACTGAAATAAGCAACACCGATCCCGTTCACCAAACCGACAAGAAAAGCTGAACTCAATCCGACGAGTGCGCCTAATAGTATTACGAGCCATATCATTTCAGGAAAAATGCCTGAAAACCAGACCATAGCAGTCGCAGAGACGACGGAGGTGATAGCAATTGCGGTTCCTACCGAAAGATCGAAACCACCCGAAATCAAGACCAGCATTTGCCCAAGAGACACCAGCACTAAATACACCGACTGACGCGCTACATTAACGAAATTGTCTGCTGTCAGAAATTTGGGCGACAATGCTGTGAAGATAATCAAAGCGCCAATGAGGAAGAAAGGTAGAACGCCTACTTTTATAAAAGTCTGACTGATTAGGCCTACCGGATTAATTTTTATTTGTGCAACTTTCATTGTTCCGTCCCATTTTCCTCAAAGAAATATTTGAGGACTTGATCCTCTTCGATGTCATCGCCGCTCAGCTCAGCAGATATATGTCCCCGTGACAGCACAATAAGTCTGTGAGCAAGGTTCATTACCTCTGGTAAGTCCGAGGAAATCACGATCACGGCTTTACCGGCCTCTGCCAGTTGTTTGATTAGCAAGTACAGCGCCACCCGGGTTCCCATATCGACGCCGACAGTGGGCTCATCAAAGATGTACAAATCAACATCTTGTCCAAAACACTTGGCAAAGAGCACTTTTTGCTGGTTACCACCCGACAGTTGAGAAACCGGTTTCATCCTGTAGGATGACGACAGCTCAACACGGTCAGCAATTTTTCCGCTTTCCAATGTGATTGCGTCCCAGTTGATAAATCCGGCGGGACCGCTCGCTAATCCGCCCATAATCAAATTTACCGCAAGGTTCTCTGTTGCCGTTTTCGCAAGGTCCAGACCTTCTGTTTTCCGATCTGGTGACAGATAATACATGCCCATCTTGATAATTTTTCTTGTTGGCAATGCACTGATATTCAGATTATTAAAATATACACTTCCCGATTGCTTGCCTGTCAGTCCCATTATTGCCCGGAAAAGGCGGGATTTTCCGGATCCAACCAACCCTGCCACGCCCAATACCTCACCGGCTCGAACAGAAAGAGAAACACCTTCAACGCCATTTGTCTTAAGGTCATTTACTCTTAAGATCTCCGCTCCAGGGTTATGATTGATCTTTGGGTATATTTCAGAAATTACGCGGCCTGTCATCATCTCCAACAAGGCGCTATCATCCGTTTCCTTCATGGAAACTGTACCAATCTTAGCCCCATCACGCAGCACGGTTACCCGATCTGCGATCCGAACAAATTCCTGAATTCGGTGGGAAATGTAAATAATTCCGACACCGCGGGCCTGCAGCGATTTGATAAAGTCGAAAAGATGATCAACTTCCTGGTCTGTCAGTGACGCTGTTGGCTCATCCAAAATGAGAGTGGAAAGATCACCGTGGAATGCTTTTGTAATTTCAACCATCTGTTGCTGCCCCCTTGAAAGGCGTGCAACAATTTCATCTGGATTAATGTCAAATCCCAGTTCTTCAAATAATTCACGAGAACGCTCACGCATTTCCCGATGGTTGATAAACGGCCCAATTTTCGGCTCCCAGCCCAAGAAGATATTCTGAGCCGCTGTGAGAGTTGGAATGAGAGAAAATTCTTGAAATACAGTAAATATTCCATGAGCTTGAGCCTCAGCGACTGAGTTAAAATGCGCGACTTCTCCCTCGACTGTAATCTTCCCGTCCGAAGGTGTAATTGCACCCGCTAGAATGGAAATCAGCGTCGATTTTCCTGCCCCATTTTCACCAAACAAAACATGGACTTCGCCGCGTTTCAAGTTGAAATCGACACCATTAAGAGCCAAAACTCCCGGATATTTTTTCGTGAGCCCTGTCGTTTCTATAAGCAATTCTTCCTCCCAGGAAAGTGGGCTGGATACGCATGCGCATATCCAACCCAAATAGCCTCTATGAGATGTCCGTTACTTAACAGAGAACACAGGCTTATATCCTTCGGGTGGAAGAATGTTAGCACGTGACACATCATTGATGTTTTGTGGATCGACGACGAAAATCTTCGGTCCTACATGTTTCACGTACTCTTTTCCTTCGAGAATACGGACAGCCTGATCGATCGCAATTCGTCCCTGAACCACCATACTGTCTGCCGGTGCAGCCAAGATAAACCCGCGCTTGATCCCGGTATAAACACCCGGTGTCATATAGAACGCTAACAAATCGACTTTTCCCTTGAGCCCGCGTTCACGGATCAAACCCTGCGCCGCTTCTGCAGTCACGGCTGTGCCGGCGATATACCGAACATCAGGATTGGCCTGTAGAACATCTTCAACAAGCTTCAACTGGGTTTCTTTGCCTGTATCGCCGAAGCGAGGCTCGAGAACCTGTACGGCGGAGCCTTTTACAGCATCCATAAAGCCTGAGTGGGCCGCTTCAACCCAACCAGCGCCCGCAGGTCCAGGGAACCATCCAACTTTTACAGGAGTTGTACCTGCTTTATGCTTGGCCGCGAGATAGGCCCCTGTTTCGTATCCCATAGTGCGAAATGAGACGAGCGACTTGGCGGAAATATCCTTAGACGACACGCCGTTCACTAGATCAATAACCGGAATACCTTTTGCTTTTATTTCTCCGATCACATTATTGAGGCCATCATAAGAAATCGCACCAATCACAACTGCATTTGCTCCCCCTGCAACACAATCCTCAATTTGACTTATCTGCTTGTTCAGTTCTGTATATCCGCCAGCTTCAACCAGGTTCATTTTGACACCTAGTCGTGCGGCTTCATCCGCAACACCATAATCAACGCCTAACCAGTAGGCATCTTTCATATGCGGAAAAGAAACGCAGATATTCCATGCTTTTTCCGTTTTTTCGAGTGGATTATAAACAATTTTACTGCTGGCTCCGTCGCTTGAGAAAGCGGGATTTACTGCTTCTGCAGTATACGGATACCAAGCGTCGGCTGCGTTACCGATTGTTGGCAACAATAGCGCTGCACCCGTTAGCAGGGTTGTTTTTAGGGCAAGTCTCATCGTTCTGATCTCCTCTGTCAGTTGGGAAAATACGGTGTGGAAATTGGGACGCTTCTTAGGCGAGCGCTTCTGTGATTTTAGTCAGTATGTCTTTTCTCTCTTTACGTGCGGACAAAGCTTCTTTCATATCAACGCGTCTAAATCGAACCGATGTATGGGGTTGCAGTTGCCCGACAAAATCCATGTCGGCTGAAATAATTGCTCCCAAGGTGAAATAGCCACCTCCGGAAACCGCATCCCGGTGAAGTATGATTGGCTCGGTTCCGCCAGGCACTTGTATTGACCCGTAGGAATAACATCCATCAACGATATTTGATGGATCCGAGCCTGCGCCAAATGGCTGATTACGATCGACAAAGTCAAGTGGCCTCCCGCCTCTGAAGCGGTAACCCATACGGTCGGCCTCCGGTGCAACTTTCCATTCGTCGTCGAAAAAATTCTTTCCTGACTGCTCAGTGATCCGGTGCCAATACAGACCCGGTAAGACGCGAAGTTCAGCAGAGCTTTCCGGCATCCGCCTCAGGGCCTCAGGAACTGTTCGGCCTTCAGGAACAAGCCTACCATTCCCTATTGGCACTTCATCTCCAGCAGCGAGGTTACGGCCCTCAAAGCCGCCCAGTGCACCGATTGTATAAGTTGAGCGACTTCCCAATGCGATTGGTGTATCGATCCCACCGGAGATCGCAATATAGATACGGGCCCCTGTTTTCAGAAAATCGAAACTCAGCTTTTGGCCAGCCTTTACATTAAACGATTTCCAGGCCTCTCGAAGCTCTCCGTCCAGTTTGATGGGAATATCGGCCCCCGTAACAGCAATTGAGGCATCTTGAGTAAATTCGATTTCTGGGCCCATAAACACGGCTTCGAGTCCTGCCGCCCCGGCATCATTCCCAACAAGCATATTTGCCGATTGCAATGCAAGCCGATCCATAGCCCCACCAATAGGAATGCCAATATGAAAATATCCGGGTCGCCCCAGGTCCTGTATGCTTGTTGACAGTCCAGAGTTAAGAATTTTAAGCGCCATGGAGGGCCTCCATCAGCTTAGCATTTGATTTGGGAATATCTTCGTTGAATTCATTAAGATCAAAGGAGACATTTGCGATTTTTGGCACATACGTACCAGCTGCCACTTCATTGACAATCCGGTCATATTCTGCCCGGTCAATTGGGTTCCATTTAACGATGTCACCGGGTTTGAAAAAAACCATGAAATCGGAAAGATAGGAGACTTTCTGTTCAGGATCAAAAATGGGCATGGGCGTTATGCCAAACATTTGATAACCGCCAGCTCCCCGAACCGAATAGATACACGAGAAACAGCCACCATATCCCACCGTCAATTTTGGCGTGTCTGTTCTCGGGCTTAAGTATTTCGGTACCTGTAATTGTTTCTCTTTTTCAACAAGTTGGTAGAGGAAAGGTAATCCGGAAACAAATCCGACCATAGATACAAACCAGGGCTGAGAGTGATGTGCTTCGATAAAGGCTTCTACGCTGTCAAATCCATTTATTGATGCGGCATATTCCAAATCAGTCCCGCTTGGATCCTGATGGCGTTCGCGGAACCGCATAACTGTCTCATGAGTCCAGGGATCCTGATAATAAACCGGAATTTCAACAATCCGTGTTTCCAGCCGCTTTTCTGCATTTTCGGCCAGATGTTCCAGTTCTTTCAGTTTCTTCATCATATCATCAGGATGAATGACATCCGGGTTAAATTTGACTTGAAACGACGCATTCGCAGGGCATATCTCGGTTACTCCCGAAATATTCGCCTTCCGAACTTCCGTACTCATGGAAAGACTTTTGAAGAAGGCGTCCAGAGACATCTCTTCATCCATTTCCACATAAATATGCTCGTCGCCGCCGAATGTGTATCTTGTTTTCAAAGCAACGCTCCCTCTCTCATAGTGGCATCCAAATTACCTGCGGCCAACCAGGCTTCCAGCCACTGGGTATGGAATTTTCCAGCCCGTACATCGCGATCACTTGCCAGCGCAATATGTAGAGGCATCGTTGTCTTGAGGCCGCCAATCTGGAACTCTTTCAACGCTACCAACAATTTGTTTATTGCTTCATCCCGCGACGGCGCATGAACGATCAATTTTCCGAGTAATGAGTCATAGAAAGGGGGGATTTGATATCCCTCATACAGGAAATGATCTACGCGAACACCATCGCCCTTAGGGATACTCATTGTCCCAACTTTTCCGGGAAATGGCATAAACTGCATAAAGGGGTCTTCTGCATTGATCCGCACTTCAATGGCGTGACCATTGCGAATAATCTGATCCTGACGAAGATTGAGTTTTCCGCCGCCTGCAATGCGGATCATCTCCTGAACCAGATCAATTCCAGTGATCATTTCACTGACCGTATGCTCAACCTGGATCCGCGTGTTCATTTCTATGAAGTAAAACTCACCTGTATCATCATCATACAAATACTCAATCGTACCAGCACCGCGATACTGCACGGCTTTAGCCAAATCCACAGCAGCCTGACAAAGATGCGCTACCGTGGCCTTTTTCAAATTAACGGCTCCCGCCTCTTCCCAGACTTTTTGGCGTCTTCGTTGTAGCGAACATTCTCGCTCAAAACAGTGAATGGCGTTCACACCATCCCCCAGGATTTGAACTTCAATATGACGTGGAGATCTAATGGCTCTTTCCAGATACAAACCACCGTCACCAAATGCAGCAAGAGCTTCAGCCTGTGCCTGCGGCGCAAAGTTTCGTAATTCTTCTTCATTTTGCGCGATGCGAATACCCCGACCCCCGCCGCCAGCTGCCGCTTTGATCATCACCGGATATCCGATAGTCTTTGCAATCTTGGCTGCATCATCAGTTGACTCAACGCGCCCTTTGGAGCCAGGAACAACTGGTACGCCAGCGGCTTCTGCAACTTGCCGGGCAGAGACTTTATCCCCCATCCGTTCAATTGTTTCAGCGTCAGGACCAACAAAAATCATGCCCGCGTCTTTAACGGCTTTTGCAAAATCAGCGTTCTCGGCTAAAAAGCCGTAGCCCGGATGAACAGCATCTGCTTTCATACGAACCGCAGCACTCACAACTGCATTAATATCCAGATAAGAAGCCGATGCGGATGCGGGACCTATGCAAATTGATTCATCCGCCAAACGGACAGAAAGCATGTCTTTGTCAGCTTCTGAGAAAGCTTGGATCGTTTTCACACCCAGAGCATTTGCAGCTTTGATTATTCGGACTGCAATCTCGCCTCTGTTTGCAATGAATAGGCGGTTAATGTTCATCTGTCAGGCCATCAGCTCTGCAAGAAAGTCTCCAGCCTGTATCGGGGCAGCATCAACCGCGAGATACTCCGAAAAGGTTCCTCTGATGTCAGATTTTACCTCGATGAAGGTTTTCATCACTTCGACCAAACCAATTGTATCTCCGATATTCACCGAGTCCCCGTTTGATTTGTACGGGGCTTCTTCAGGTGAAGGTTTCTGGTAGAAAGTCCCGGGCAGCGGTGATTGAATATTTGCCATATTTTTATCCTTAAAGAGTACCGTGTTGGAGAACTGTTGCTGCAGGGACGATTGAAATACCATTGTCGATCAGCGCTTGACGAATTGCGGTACCGACAGCCAAAGCTCCCGGGGTGTCTGAATGAAAGCAAATTGATTCAAAGTCGATGTCGATATCCTCTCCATCCACTGTTGTGACCTTACCTTCCTGGCAAGCCCGAACGCATTTTTGTGCAATTGCTTTTGGATCAGGGCGGTTAACTTGACGTTTGAAAACGATGGATCCGCTTTTGGCATAGTCGCGGTCTGCATAAAATTCTCGAATAACCGCATATCCATTTCGTTTGGCCACATCGTAAGTCTTCGACATGCCCATGCAAAAGATGATCACATCAGGGGAGGTTTTCTGAAGCGTATCTATTAACAGTTGGGACAACTTCTCATTCTTTGCCGCTTCCATATACAAGGCGCCATGCAACTTGATGTGTTGCAGCGTAGTGCCATACCGACGACCAAATTCTCTCAAAGCACCAACCTGATACAAAATGTCGTTTATCAGTTCTTCGGGATTCATTTGAATATGTCGCCGTCCGAAACCCCTCAGATCGTGGTAACCGGGATGCGCCCCTAACCCGACACCATAATTTTGGGCCAGCCTCACAACTCTATCCATGGAGTTGGGATCTCCAGCGTGAAATCCTGCTGCGATATTTGCTGAACTGATCAGTGCCATGATTTCTTCATCAGGCGCTTCTCCTAACGTCCACTGGCCAAATCCTTCGCCCATATCACAATTCAAATCAACGATGTCACGCATTCCGGACCTTCCTAGTATTCTGGTTTCACAAACAGTGGCAGACCCGTTGGCATCTTGTAAAATTCTAAAATTCGTTATTGCAATATCAACTTTTCCGATACAGTTTAGATAAATGCCAGACAAACCCTCTATATTTTGTTTTTCATATTTTAGATTATTTGATTTATCATTATGCATTATCGAAAAATTAAATAATAAAAACCAACGTTCTATGATCTAGGAGCTCAACGGCATGAACTTAAGACACTTAAAATACTTTGTGGCGACCGCAGAGTCAGGACAAGTCAGTCGCGCGGCAACTGTATTGTCGATTTCCCAATCATCCGTCACTAGTGCGATCAAAGAACTTGAAACAATTTTAGGTACCGAATTATTTCGGCGCTCCGCTCATGGCATGGAACTCACGGATGCAGGTCGCGAATTTTTATCCTCTTCCTATGAAATTTTGGAAAAAGTAGAAGAAGCAAAAAAGCTTACGCAAAAGAAGTCTTCTGCAGGCGGCGTTATTTCTCTTGCCGCGACTTACACAGTCCTTGGATATTTTCTACCCTATCATCTGGACCGATTATCCCATCTGCATCCAAATCTTGAAATAAAACTGCATGAGTTAAGCCGAGAAAGCATTGAAGAAGGTCTTCTTGCCAACCGTTTTGATATGGCGATGGTTCTCACCTCAAACTTGAATAATCCTGAATTGGAATCAGAAACCCTGTTACGCTCAACACGCAGGTTATGGGCTTCGCATAGCAATCCTTTATCGCGGCAGGGAAAAGTACATTTTGAGGAAATCGCGGAAGAAGATTATATCATGCTGACGATTGACGAAGCGGCTCATACCACAATGCAATACTGGGGCCTGACAAATTTTCAACCAAAGGTAAAACTCAGAACCTCATCTGTCGAAGCTGTTCGGTCAATGGTTGCAAATAATCAGGGCGTTACAATTCTATCTGATATGGTCTACCGCCCTTGGTCACTGGAAGGAAAACGAATAAGCACTGTCCAAACAGAATATGAAATTCCCAGTATGGATGTTGGTCTCGCCTGGAGGCGTGGGCTAGAGTTCAATCACGCTCAAACTGTGCTCAGTGATTACTTCAGACAGGCATTTGTTTCGCCTCAAAGCCAAGCCCCGAATATTCGCAATGGAATTGTTAAAATTTGATGCAGATGAGGTCCTATAATATACGGCGGCAGTTGGCTTTTCCATAAAATCACCTGATACTTCCACACTACATATGTATTACAAAATATAGTGTGTAGGTGTATTTAAGCCAACTAATCTTGGAAAGCTGACAACAATTAACTGATTAAGTAGCCAACTCTCATTCGCAAACTATTGTTGTGGGAATTCCACTATTTTCCAATAATGACCGATCATATTTATTGCTTCCAGAAAAGTTTCCTCCGCTTTAGATTTTACTATGTAACCGGCGATATTTTTATCGTAAGCGGCACATATATCTTTTTCGTCGGAAGATGTGGTCATGACAAATATAGTGCTTTTCTGCAGTTTTTCGTCTTTGCGAACCTCTTCAAGGAATTCAAGTCCGCCCATTCTAGGCATGTTTAGATCAAGTAGAATAATGTATGGCTGTTCAAGTTTTTCTTTCCCGTTTTCACCTCGTAAATATTCCAAAGCTTCAATTCCATCTCTTGCAATACAAAGTGAATTGACAATTTTCATTGATTTTAAAGCTCTTCGAATACCCATTACATCAATTTCGTCATCTTCAACCAATAGAAGTTTTACACTGTTATCCATCTAAGGCCTCTTCAATTTGATTTAGTTTTTGTTCCATCGGGACTGTAAATTTAACTGTTGTGCCGTGCGAGTCACTGTTTTTCTCCAACCATATTTTACCGTCGTGACAATTTACCAGTTTTTTTACGATAGCAAGACCCATTCCACTTCCTTCAACTTCATCCCGGGGGCGTAAAGTCTGAAACATTTCGAATACCTTCCCATACATGTCTTCGGGAATTCCAGGACCATCGTCAGTAACCGAGAAAATATGCTCTTTACCTGACGCTTCATATTTTAAGTCTATTTGGCCTTCGTCCTTGTCATGATGTTTCATTGAATTATTGATCAAATTATGAAAGACTTGATTGAGCATGGCGGTAGGGACTTGCAGGTTGGGAATATCATGGTTTATTTGAAACCCTTGTTCGGAAGCAGAAAGTAAATCCGAAATTCCACTGATGAGTTCGTTTAGATCAGTTTTATTTTGTTCTTCAATATTTTGGCCAACCCTTGAATACTCAAGTAAACTTGCAAGAAGTGTTTCTAATCGTTTGACTCGATTTTTAAGCAGAGACATGTATGACTCTGTCTCTTCATCCATCGTATCCTTTATATTGCCTTCTATCCATGTGGCCAAGTTGAAGATGCCACGAAGGGGCGCTTTTAAATCATGGGAAGCGACGTATGCGAAATGCTCAAGGTCTGCATTCGAGCGCTTTAGATCTTTTGCATAAGCATTAATGGAAATTTCTGCCGACTTTCGTCCGTGAATGTCTTGGATTGAACCTACCATACGTTTTAATTTTCCATTATCGTATAGCGCGGCCATTCCTGTGCCGAGAAACCATTTGTAGTTTCCATTTTTTGTACGTAGCCTGAATTCCACTTCAAAAGATTGCTTGCCTTCAATATGAGCCCGCAACCTTTTTTCCGTCATTTCCTTATCTTCTGGATGAATAAGACCTTGGAAGTTAGTAGCTGTGGGGTCAATGTCTCCTTGGTAATAGTCAAGCAGTTTGTAAAATTGAGGCGACCAATATTCTTTATCCCCATCTTTGGTTTGCCAGTCCCATAACCCAACGCTAGAGCCTTGTGTTGCTAGCACAAACCGCTGTTCACTGGAAGCCAGTTCCTCAGTTCTTCGGGATACTTCCTGTTGTATTTTTCCTCGCGACCTTACGAGTAAGAATAAATATAAGGATAAAAGCAACGAAATAGAAAATGTTCCAAACAAGGCAAACCATTTTTGAGGGGATTTTTGTAAAAAAGCCGAGCCAGGTTTTGGAAATAAATCGAAACTCCACTTACGCAGTCCAACTTCTCGTATATAGTTCTTCGAAAAAACCTCAACTGAATCAGGGCCTTGGCGACTGTCGTGCAAACTTTCCTGGCTCTGCGCGTCATTCACAGAAAAATCTATATTCGGTTGTAATTTTGCTCTCGATTGCTCAATCAAATCACCGACTCGAATAACCGCAAGTACAAACCCAATTAGATTTTCACGCTTTTCAGCCGTTGTAGCAGGAGCAATTCCCCCTTCATAAAGTGCGAAAAACATTAGCACTCCGGCTTGCGAAGCTTCTTCTTGCACGAGTGTGATACGGCGGGTCATAACGATTTCACCAGTATCTCTTGCTAATTCTAATGCCTTCAATCGTGCGGGGTTAGACCCTAAATCGAAGCCTACTGCGGCTTTATTGTTTTTGTAAGGGTAGACATAATACACAGGAAAATAATAATCTCGATGCGCTACATCTTCTAGAGTTCCCGATTTGCGTTCCCTAATTGAAAACCCTTCTAAGCCTTCATTGCGAGCACTCTGTTCACTTTCAAGTTTTTTGTGATGAGGAATTTTAGGGATCCACTCAAGCGCTTGAATATCTTGATGTCGGCTCATTAGTGATTTTGCAAAACTATCAAACTGCGATCGCTTAAGAACATCATTATTTTCTATGAATGCCTTTAGTGAAGAAAGGATATCTTGTGTAGCAAATAATTGTTCTTCCACTGTTGAAAAGTGAGTATCTGCTTGATGATCAAATGCTGAACGCCTTTCCTGAGTATCCAGTTTTTCTATTTGCAGAAACACAAGAATAGAAACGATTGAGCCAATAGCGAGGCAGAAAAAGGGAGCAAAATTTTGTTTAAATTTCATCATGGTTGAATCTGTTCAATTGGATCTGGATGTTTGAGAGACTAAATCTGTTTCGGAGGTAGATTTTGGATCGCCTCCCTTCAGCCATTCTTGGAAGGCTATATCTGGGAGCGGCTTGCTAAATAAAAATCCTTGTAAAAGGATCTCATCGGTGAGTGAAAGTAACTCAATCTGGGACCAATTTTCGATGCCCTCGATCACCAACTGAAGATTAAGTTCTTTTGCTAGTAATATAACGATATTACATATTTTGAGGCTTGTTTCGGAGCTTTCTATTTTAGCAATAAACGACCGGTCGATCTTTATTTTAGAAACCGGTAAATCCTGAAGCCGGCTCAAAGAAGAATGCCCAACTCCAAAATCGTCAATTACCACTTTACATCCAAGATTAGAAATAGCGAGAAGGCGAGCATTTAATGTAGGAAGGTTTTCCATCAATGCCGTTTCCGTAATCTCCAATTCAAGTAAACTAGGATCAATGGAAAATTTGGAGAGTGTTTGCTCGATATGAGGAACAAAAGTGTCCGAACGTATTTGAATTGCGGAAACGTTGACAGCGATTGGGACAACATCCATGCCCATATCAATCCAACTCTTGAGTTTCCGACAAGCTTCCTCTATTACCCACCGGCCAATTTCAATTATATTTGACGACTTTTCAGCGAATGGAATGAAGACGCTAGGGCCGATCTCTTGACCGTCTTTTCTGTTCCATCGCAATAAAGCTTCGGCACCACAAATGATATGGTCAGCAACACTTACTTTTGGTTGGAAAAAGAGTTCGAGTTCATTGTCGCTAACAGCTGTCGTCAGTGCTTTCTGGATATCAAATTGCTGTTCCAGAATTTTCATTTTTTCTTCGCCGTAGAATTCGCAACTGTTCTTTCCGCTTCTTTTAGCAACATAAAGAGCCATATCAGCAGCTTGCAATGCTTCTTCTGATCCATTGATCGCTTGGCCAGGGGCTAAAACAACAACGCCAATGCTTGCTTTTGCATTAAGTGTCTCTTTATTAAAGGGAATGGGGGCATTGAAGGCTTCTAATATCTTATCTCTAATGACAAAAACGTCTTCCTCATTTTTATACCCATCAATGATTATCCCAAATTCGTCTCCGCCCAATCGAGCTACTGTATCTGTTCGCCTTACAGCATCTTGAAGCCTTTTGGAAATCTCAATAAGAAGAGCATCTCCTGCTGGATGCCCCATTGAATCATTAATTAGTTTGAAATCATCCAGATCTATTATGAACAGGGCTAGATACTTATTCACTCTTTCTCTGGCATACAGCGCCAATTCTAGAGTTTCGTCAAATTTTGCCCGATTAGCCACCCTTGTTAGACCATCAGTAAACGCAAGTTTTGTAAGTTTTCTTTCATGTTGCTTTTGTGCGATACTAAAGCGAATTGATCTATTGAGAAGCTCCGGAGTTAGATCTTCCTTTACTAAGTAATCGGAGGCACCAACTTCCGAAGCCTGCCGATCAATTTCAGTGTTCCCTTGTCCGGTCAATAATATCATTGGAATGAGACCACTGGTATCTTGAGATTTATTAATGAGATCAATACCAGAGTACATCCCTATATTTTGATCTATAAGGCATATTTCAGAAGTTGCTATTTCATGAGCCACATCATGATTTGCTGGGTTTTGTACCCAGTTAATATTTAGTTCCTGTTTTTTGAAGGCGAGTTTTAGAAGGCGCTTAATATGTAGGAAATCGACTTCATCATCGTCAATTACCAGTATATCCATTACATTAAATTCCACAATCCGCTGACCAGAAAACTTGGTTCCGTTGAAATTAGCGTAAAATTGTTAATAAAATGTATGGACTAGCAATCTGCTTGTTCAGGTAGGATTTGTTTTATGACACGCGGGCTAATATTCAACAGTATTAATCAATAAAAACAAACATTTAACAAAATGAACGGTTTTTCAGCGTTTTACGAGAGAACAAAAGAAAAACCCTTGAAAACGTCTATGTTTTCAAGGGTTTGATCTGGTGACCCCAGTAGGACTCGAACCTGCGACCTACAGATTAGAAATCTATTTTTACTTGTTTATTATCAATCACTTAGTATCAACATCTACCTTTTATCTACCCTTTAACAAGAAACTAGGATTTGAGGAGAAAATCCTCCAAGGGCCTTCAATCCCCAAAAAGTTCCCTTGCCCCCTGTAATTCTCACTGCCCGCGCCGCAAACAACAAGGTGGTCGCCGTCAACCTAGTATGCCTAACAATTCGTTTCTGTATTTTTCCGCTCAGGGATAAAAGGCAAGCTTCATTCACAATTATCGCCAGTGCTCCGTTGTCGGCCCAACACAAAATAAGGCGACCCACTGCCACAGCTGCATGCACAGCGGTTGTAAGTCATATTAGTGAATAGCCTGCCAGAGCAGATTATTTCTGGCTGACATGCTTTAATTTCAGATCATTCGAGTTTTTTGAGGAAGGACCGTGAATAATTGGGGGGATGGGTGTTTTCTCTGTTGGGGGCTCCCCCCTTCACCAATGTCCGCAATCAGGTGCTAACCGGTCTAAATTTTACTCCGAAAAACAGATCCGCTTATGATCCAAGGCGGAATTACATGGTTCAGTGAATTGTTTCTCGTCATTTCGCAGATAGATGAAAAAACTTCTCTCTCCATTTATTGCATCGTCGTTCATCGCGTTCATTGTAAATCCGTAACGCAGATTCCAAGTCTAGTGCGAATTTGCCCTCGTTATCTTCTGCCAACGCAGCTATTCGCATGGTGTACCAAGCTGTTATTGCGCCGTGAGGTGGAGATTTGAATTTTGGAAACTCAGGGTCGCCACCTTTGTTAGTCAACCAGTCATTCGCAAGCCGAGGATTGAGAACCATGGCACGTCCAATACCAACCATGTCAACAGCGCCACTAGCAACAGCATCCAATGCCTGTTCACGCTTTTTGAATCCGCCACTAGCCATAAGAGGTATACTAGTTAATTTTTTAGCCCGCCGGGCGAACTCGACAAAGTACGGCCCTCCTTTTGTCGAACCCTCAGAGCTTGCTTTTGCTCCGGGAAAATACGTCCCTCCACTAATATCAATCAAATCGATTGAAGTGCGATGGAGAAGGCGGACGAACTCAAGAGCATCAACTTCAGACAATCCGCCGCCGAGTTGGTCCGTCGAATTAATTCTGATCCCGACAGGATACGACGGACCGACGGCACATCTTATTTTGTCGATGATTTCCAGCACGATGCGGCATCGAGCGTCAACTGAACCTCCGAAACCGTCCGTGCGATGGTTAAATAATGGGGAAAGAAATTGACTGAGTAAGAACCCGTGCCCTGCGTGAAGAAGTACGCCACCAAATCCTAGGCGCTTCGCGGATGTCGCGGCTCTCGCATACATATCAGGCAATTCTTGAATATCTTCAAGTGACATTCCCGCACATTGAAGACCGTCAATGTTGAGAGCAGATGGCCCCTTTGGCTGACTAATCGGGAGATGAGAGAGAGCTCCAGCGTGACCAAGTTGTGGCCACAGCTGCGCCCCATTAACCTGACCACGGCTGGCTAATAACTTTAATGTCAGCTCGTTAGTGTTTTCTCCCAACACAATATTACCTGGTTTTTCTGGAAAGCGAGGATCCACTTGTACTTCACCGATAAAAGACACCGCAGCTCCACCATCAGACCATCTTTCGTAAAGCCTTACTTGTTCCTCGTTGGTATCACCATTACCATTCCCAAGAGAATCCGACATTGCGGACTTCGCAAAGCGGTTTTTAAATACTGCACCGCATGGAAGTTTTATCGGGCTTCCCAAGATTTGGTCTGGACTTGACGTCTTGCCCTTCATGAATTTAGTAATTCTTCCTCGATGGCCGCTAACAGTGTGCGGATAGCTTCTTCATTGCGACGGTAAAACGTCCACTGACCGTGTCGTTCCGAGGCTACTAGTCCGGCATGTTTGAGCACTCCCATGTAGTTGGAAATGGTGGATTGTGACAGATTGGCTTTTTCTCGAATGTATTGAACGCATACACCTTCCAGATCACCGTGTTCTGGCAATGCTGGTGGAAAGTTTGATCTGTCCTTAAGCCACATAAGAATGTTACGTCGAACAGGGTTATTTAGGGCTGCAATAGCTTTGTCTAGTTCCATATATCGAAATATATCGATTTATATATAATTGTCAAATGGGCTGCTTTTCTCGATCAATGATAAATCGAAAATAGACATGCCTCACTGTAATTATCAGTCGTCCTGAATTTCTGCTTTTGGCACTTTTCAGACCCTTTAAGATCGGCGAGTTTATGTCGGTAGCTATGCTGTAAGCGGAAGTTATTTCAGAGAAATCTGAAAATCCATTTTCAATGTCCGGATAGAGGGGGCTGAGCGGACTCAAATAAGTGGGCGTCAAGGCTTCTCAAATTGACCCACAGCAGACATTTACAGTAGCAGGATTAGGAAAATTGGACGCATGCATTTTGGCTGAACATAACAATGGTATTCGGCAAATGGCTTTGTCATGTAAAAAGCTAAATGCTCACCCAAAGTAAAGCTTTTTCAGGAAGAAATAGCATGGACCGGGACTCAATCGAAATCCTAGAACTGAGGTTCTGGGTATTTAGTTGCTCCGCCGACGTTGCTCATATTTTATACCATCAAAGGTACTGAAGAGCTCATCAATCATAGGGTGTTGAATTTTCTGAGGTGTTTTCACTGATTCCAAATTTTGTTCAGCAACATATGTTGTGTGCAGAGCATTATGTACCAAAATATTGTACCATGGCTTATCTTTAGGAGGCTGAGAGCGCGCCATTTGATTGTACCATTCATCTGTACCTTCAAATACTGGATCTACATCGTAAATAACGCCGATATAATCAAATAGAACATGGTGGACAATCTGCCCAATTTGAAAATTTACTTTTTGCACATCCACCGCAATCACCCGTCCATTGAGGATTCAATTCCAAATCTTGTTCTCCATCATACCATATAAACATGACGAACGGCTCAACAACCCAATATGAAATAATAAATGATCGAACTATGGAACTTTGGAACTATGGAACTATGGAACTATGGAACTATGGAACTATGGAACTATGGAACTGAGGGTTCTCATCTTCCAGTATGAAGAAGGAAGAAAAAAATGCCTAAATTCAAACCATCAGGATCAGTGCAAAAACTTTTCAATACTCAGTCCACCACTCACTGCTGTGCACCCTAAAACCGGGTCGGTTTAATGAGAGTTTTCTCTGGTATTTATCTGGCTGGAACAAGATAGGCACTCATGAAAGGGGATTGTCATCTATCCGGCCTCTATGTGCAACATCATGTAGCAGGCCCTGATTGAAACGATGGATCAATGCCTAGCCGCCCTATCTTCACCGGCGCAAACGGAGTATAATAAGTGCCCTAGAAATTGAGATATGGTGGATTCATGCAGATCAATGTTCAGCAACTGAATGAAATGCGACAAAACGGTGACGATCTTCTGTTGCTGGATGTGCGCGAACCCAATGAGTTGGATATTTGCAGCATAAAAGGCAGTTTAACCATTCCAATGACGCAAATTCCACAGCGATTTGACGAATTGCCACGCGACAAAACACTGGTGATCATGTGTCATCATGGTGGGCGCTCGATGCAAGTCACGCAGTGGCTTTTTCAGCAAGGGTTCGACAAGGCCATCAATTTGGAAGGTGGTATCGATCATTGGGCACAACTTGTTGATACGACTATGCCCCGATACTAAGACCCGATCCACAGAGCCGATCCACAGAGCCGATCCACAGAGCCGAGCGAAATAAGGAGAAATATCCGTGTTTATCCAGACCGAGATCAAAGCAAACCCGGCACGCATGAGCTTTCTGCCTGGCCGAACCGTACTGGCAACAGGTCAGGCTCATTTTTCCGATGCCGAAGCGGCAGAACGCTCCCCTCTGGCTAGACGCCTGTTTGAGATCGACGGCGTGACCGGCATCTACCTTGATCTAGAGTCGATTACCGTTGCAAAATCAAGCGAGTCTAGTTGGGACGATCTGAAGCCCGCTATCCTTGTTGGAATCATGGCGCATTTTACATCAGGGACTCCAGTGATGCTTGATGCCAAGGGAGATGACACAACACAAGAGGATTTTATTTTGGCGCAGGACACTGATCTGGACTTGATCGATCAGATTAAAGACCTCATTGAAACCCGTATCAAACCCGCTGCGAAGCAACAGGGCGGCAATATAAGTTTCCGCGGTTTTAAGGCCGGTAAAGTTCTGTTGGAATTTTCAGGGTCCGCGTACAACCTGCTGGTCGGTATTGAAAATATGCTGCGCCATTACGTTCCCGAAGTCCAAGGTGTTATGGACTACCGTGAAGCCTTGGACAAACCGGGTCTTGATACACCAGACGGCAACGCTGTTCAGAAAATCCTGGCGGATCAAATAAATCCGCAAGTGGCCCAACATGGCGGCCATATTGCCCTCGTCGATGTAAAAGAGGATACTGTTTACATTCGCTTGGAGGGAGGCTGCCAAGGCTGCGGTATGGCAGATGTTACCTTGAAGCAAGGCATTGCCACAACCATCATGTCGCAGCTTCCAAGCATTAAAAATGTCCTCGATGTTACAGATCATGCAGATGGCGCCAACCCATATTACCAACCAGGAAAAGGCGGCATGAGTGCTGTTTAGGCGAAGTTCGCTGTGACCGGCAGAGTCCTGTTACTTGTCCCAACAACATCCTACCGCATCGGTGATTTCCTCGCTGCGGCTGATCGGCTTGGCATTGATGTGGCCGTCGGCTCCAATCAACGGCAAGTACTGGAACAATTCTCCGAAGGCCGAACGGTGACGTTGGATTTCAATAATGTCGATAAAGGGGTCACCGAGGTCATCGCTTATAATGAAACCTATCCCATAACCGCTATTATTGGCGTCGATGATGAAACCACTCTCATTGCGGCCAAAGCGGCGAATGCACTAAAACTTGTCCATAACAGTCAGGAATCTGTCGAGACAGCGGGCAATAAATATCGGTTTCGCACGCGCCTTGCCAACTCTGGCTTGCTGGCACCGCGCTTTACTCTGCAGCCAGTAGAGGCCGATCCAATAGAGGCCTCAGTATTGGTGAATTATCCTGTAGTGCTGAAACCCTTGGCGCTTTCAGCAAGCCGCGGGGTCATTCGCGCTAATGATCCATCAGAATTTGTGACAGCGTTCGAGCGGATCAAAAGCATCCTGAATAAGGCTGACATTAACGAGGATGCCGCAGGTCATATTTTAATCGAAGACTACATCCCGGGTGATGAAGTCGCGTTGGAAGGGTTATTGGAGGGGGGCAATCTCACAATATTGGCTCTCTTTGACAAGCCCGACTCCCTGGTTGGCCCGTATTTCGAAGAAACCCTCTATATCACGCCATCGCGCCTATCGCCGTGCGTCCAAAAAGACATCGCCGCCACCGTGAGCCGTGCTGTTGCCGAGTTAGGTCTGAGGCATGGCCCCATCCACGCAGAACTGCGGATCAATGACAGAGGTGTATGGCTGATCGAAGTTGCGGCCCGCTCTATTGGTGGCCTCTGTTCACGGACTTTGTCCTTTGGCCCGAACGGATCGCTGGAAGATTTGATCCTAAAACACGCCTCAGGGCAGCCCATTCCCCGCACCGCGCTCGATTGTCCTGCATCGGGTGTTATGATGATGCCAATTCCAACGGCTGGCGTGCTCCGCCAGGTCTTGGGGGTTGAGGACGCAAGGGCACTGACTAAGATAGACGATATCACCCTTAGCATTCCACTCGGGGCAACTTTGATCCCATTACCCGAAGGAAACCGCTATCTGGGTTTTATTTTCGCATCAGGCGACACACCGGCAACCGTTGAAGCGACCTTGCGGGACGCCTACAATCTTCTTGAGTTTGTTATTGAAGCTGAGGAAGATAGCCCAACTAACTAGCCATCCCTCACTCAATAGTCTATTTCTAACAGACAAATTCTATATCTGATCGCAAAGTAAGAAAGGTAAGAATGATGTTGGAGATTGTCACAGATATCCTCACTTGGTCGTGGTTTTCAGACCCTCATGGATATAACTTTAATGGCTACCTTATTTGCCATCCAGACGGCAATATTTGCATTGACCCTGTTGAGCCGACAGATGAGGATCTTGACGCTATTGTCAAAACAGGCGTCTCGACAATTATTCTGACCAACCGCAATCATTCACGAGCGGCAAATCGAGTGCAGGAAAGAACTGGAGCGAAGACGCTGATCCATGTTGACGATAGGGTGCATGCAGAATCCCAAGGGACTAAAATCGACGGTGAATTAAGCATCGGAAGCCGAATAGGTCCACTTGAGATTGTTGACGCTGCGGGCAAGTCGCCGGGCGAGGTCGCCTTACACTGGAAAGAACGTAGTATTCTGATCGTTGGCGATGCCGTGATTGGTAATCCACCAGGCCATTGCCTGTTTTTGCCCGAACGAGTTATGGATGACGCCACTCTCCTCAAAAACAACGTGCGAAATCTCCTTAATATTGACTTTGATATTTTGCTTGTTGGTGATGGTGCGTCAATCCTACAAGATGCGAAATCTCAGCTGAAAGAGCTTGTTGAAACATTTCCTCAATAGAATTTATCGAACTTGGAATTATATAAATATCGAAAAATTTTAAGTATTTTAAAATACTTATAATCGACGACGACAACGAAAGATGTAGAAATTTAAGCCACCAGAATCAGCTCAAAGGTTTCTAAATATTCATTCAGCAACCGACAAGGCCCTGTCAGAAGAAAACTCGTTTTGACGGCAGTATGATGCTTTCACAAAGTTTCGAAATGAAAAAACCAACCCATTTCGCTATTTCAAAACATCCCCTGAGGTTATCCGGCTGGCCGTGATAATGTTTGTTCGGTTACCCCTATCACTGCGGAATGTGGAAGACCTTCTTCATGAACGTGGAATTGATATTTGCCATGAAACAATCTGTTACTGGTGGAACCGATTTGGTCCATGTCTGCTTTTGGCACATTACTGACGTTAACACAGATTCCGGACGACGTCCGCTACTGGGTGGTAACCAGACGCTAATACCAAAGCGACGACAGCGACTGTGCCTTTGATATAAGCTGAGAACTCCATATTCATGCGCACAAAGGAAGCGCGGGACTTTGAAACAGCAGAGCCAAATGAAACTCCTGCCAGCCTGCATGCATTTGAGCTCGATAAAATGTACTCAGCAATTTTTTGAGGAAGTACTCTGTATTAATAGGGGGGCGTACTATTTCAATTCAGGGCCTCCCCCCATCCTATATTTCGGCTTTCGATATAGTCGATAAACATTTTTTGCCGTCCTTTATTCCACAACCATCCGTTTAACGCTCTCCGCTCCATACGTCAAAGATATCTCCGTCTGTGAAAAATGTTATCCAGTTACTGAATACAAATCAGGTATTCTATTTGCTCAAGCCATTTTTCTCTGGCAACACATCCTGTGCAACATCTACTCAGTTAACGAAAAAGGAAGCCGAAATTAATCCGGCTCCCTTCTGATTAAAAAAAAGCTTATTTATTCCAGCTTTTTACTAATTCATCGTAGTTCACAGTAATTGGTTTTGGTTTCTCGTTAGCAAGTTTTGCTTTTGGAGCACCAGGTTGGCTGAGCCAGTAACCAGGATCTTTTTTCTCATTAAGTTTTGGACCAACCGCTCCTTGAACGCCTGCGCGTTCGATACGTGCCAAAACTTTTTCTTGAGCTGCACAAAGAGCATCCATTGCTTCTTGTGGTGTTTTAGCACCAGAAGACGCATCACCAATGTTCTGCCACCAAAGCTGAGCCAGTTTTGGATAATCAGGAACGTTGGTACCAGTTGGTGACCACTGTACACGTGCTGGTGAGCGATAGAACTCAACCAAGCCGCCCAAATTTGGAGCACGTTTTGTAAAGCTCTCATGCTGAATTGTGGACTCGCGAATGAACGTAAGGCCGACATGAGATTTTTTAACGTCAACAGTTTTGGATGTTACGAACTGTGCATACAACCAAGCAGCCTTCGCATTATCAACCGGTGTAGATTTCATAAGTGTCCAGGAACCAGCATCCTGATAACCGAGCTTCTGGCCTTTTTCCCAATACGCACCGCGCGGAGAAGGAGCCATACGCCATTTTGGTGATCCGTCAGCATTCACAACAGGGATGCCGTCTTTTACCATGTCAGCCGTAAAGGCTGTGTACCAGAAGATCTGTTGAGCGATAGCACCTTGAGCTGGAACTGGGCCTGCTTCACCAAAGACCATACCAGCGGCTTCAGGTGGCGCATATTTTGTCAGCCACTCAATATATTTGGTGATCGCGTAAACAGAGGCTGGACCGTTGGTGTCACCGCCACGAGAGACACAAGAACCAACAGGTTGGCTTTTTTCATTTACGCGGATGCCCCATTCATCAACTGGTAGTCCGTTTGGCTCACCTTTGTCGCCGTTACCAGCCATTGAAAGCCATGCATCAGTGAAACGCCAGCCAAGGGATGGATCTTTTTTACCGTAATCCATGTGACCGTAAACTTTTTGGCCATCGATTGTGCGGCCAGTAAAGAATTCAGCGATATCTTCGTAGGCTGACCAGTTTACTGGAACACCAAGTTCGTAGCCGTATTTCGCTTTAAAATCAGCTTTGTTTTTAGCGTCATTGAACCAATCATACCGAAACCAGTAAAGGTTTGCGAATTGCTGATCTGGCAACTGATAGAGTTTTCCGTCTGGACCAGTTGTAAATGAGCTACCTACGAAATCTTTAAGATCCAGTGTTGGCGAAGTAACGCCTTTACCTTCACCTGACATCCAGTCAGTAAGATTACGCGCTTGTTGATAGCGCCAATGAGTACCGATCAGATCAGAGTCATTGATGTAACCATCATAGATATTTTCGCCGGTTTGCATCTGAGTTTGCAGTTTTTCAACTACATCGCCTTCACCGATCAAGTCATGAGTAACTTGAATACCGGTAATTGCTGTAAAGGCAGGAGCCAGAACTTTTGACTCGTATTCATGGGTTCCGATGGTTTCGGACACCACTTTAATTTTCATGCCTTTAAACGGTGCAGAAGCGTCAACAAACCACTGCATTTCTGCTTTTTGTTGGTCGGCTGACAAAGTCGAAAGACCAGAAATTTCCTTTTGTAGGAATTTTTCTGCCGCAGCCATATCCGCTTTGGCAAGGGTTGGCCCTACCATAAGCGCGACAACAGCTGAGGTCGCTAACATGTATTTACGCATAAAATCTTCTCCCTGAAGTTATATTCGTAGTTAAGGGATAACTTCTAATGTCATCCCCATTGATACTTGAGCTTTATACCCACCGAAATACGCAAACCGCGTATATCAGTGAAAGTCCAAGCGCCCACCACAGATCAGGACCAACAAGCCCTAACCATGCAAGGTGAATAAAAGCACTGCCAAGCAGTGACAAAAACAAGCGGTCCCCACGTGTCGTTTCAAATCGCAATATTCCGACACGAGGATGCCCACCAGGAACGGCGTATTCCCAAACAGCCATCCCGATTAGTAATGAGATAATTGTGCTAAAAAACAGTGCTGTCGGCACTGTCCAGCCCATCCATGAAAAATCCATATTTCGTCTCCTATCCGTTAAACACGACCGAGGGCAAAGCCCTTGGCAATGTAGTTGCGAACGAAATAAATAACCAAAGCCCCTGGAATAATTGTTAAAACGCCGGCTGCAGCCAACACGCCCCAATCAAGACCGGATGCCGATACAGTTCGTGTCATTGTTGCTGTAATTGGCTTTGCATCGGTTACGGTCAAAGTCCGGGCAAGCAACAATTCTACCCAGGAGAACATGAAACAAAAGAATGCAGTGACACCAATTCCAGAGGATGCCAGAGGCATGAAAATTTTCACAAAGAATTTCGGGAACGAATAGCCATCAATATAGGCAGTTTCATCAATTTCTTTGGGAATACCAGACATAAACCCTTCCAAGATCCAAACCGCGAGGGGCACACTGAAAAGACAATGGGCGAGAGCAACCGCGATATGCGTGTCAATGAGGCCAAAAGATGAATAGAGCTGGAAAAATGGCAACGCGAAAACAGCAGGGGGTGCCATGCGATTGGTTAGAAGCCAAAAGAAGAGATGCTTGTCACCAAGGAACCTATAGCGCGAAAACGCATAAGCTGCAGGTAAGGCCACTGAAAGCGTAATCACCGTGTTAAGGGCGACATAAATCATCGAATTGATATAGCCATTATACCAGCTGGGATCCGTCAAAATGACCGCATAGTTATGCAAAGTCGGGTTGTCCGGAAAGAGCGTAAAAGTCGATAGGATTTCCTGATTTGTCTTGAAACTCATATTGACGAGCCAGTAAATCGGCAACAACAAAAACACAATATAAAGCGTAGGTGTTACCCACTTGAAGTTTAATTTTGTCGGGGTGTTTGAACCTGACATCAGACTAGTATTGCTCATTAGTCTTGAACTCCTTTTTCAGGGGCATCTGCGTCAAGATTTGTCATGACAGTGAAGAATACCCAAGAAACCAATAGGACGACGAGGAAGTAAACAAGGGACATCGCTGCAGCGGGTCCAAGGTCAAATTGACCAATTGCCATCTTCACCAAATCAATAGAAAGGAATGTTGTCGAATTTCCAGGGCCGCCGCCGGTTAGGACAAACGGTTCCGTATAAACCATGAAACTGTCCATAAATCTCAACAATACAGCGATCAACAGAACCCGGTTCATCTTTGGTAGCTGGATATAACGGAACACTTTCCACTTAGAAGCTCCATCAATTCGGGCAGCTTGATAATACGCTTCAGGAATAGATACAAGGCCCGCATAACTCAACAAGACGACCAAACTGGTCCAATGCCAGACATCCATAATAATAATGGTGATCCACGCATCCACAGCATTCGTCGCATAGTTATAAGATATGCCCAACCAATCTAGAAAATATCCTAGCAGCCCAATATCGGCACGACCAAAAACTTGCCAAATTGTGCCGACGACATTCCAGGGGATCAAAAGGGGAAGGGACATCAATACCAAACAGAATGGAACCCAAATTCCGCGCTTAGGCATGGAAAGCGCAATTACAATTCCAAGGGGTATTTCAATGACGAGAATGGTCGCGGAGAAAGCAATGTTTTTCAAAAATGCATCCCAGAAACGTTGAGAGTGAAGAACCTCAACAAACCATTCGGTTCCTGCCCAGAAAAACTGGTTGTTACCAAATGTGTCCTGAACTGAATAATTTACCACTGTCATCAAGGGAATAATCGCACTAATCGCAACCAAGATGAAAACCGGGAGAACTAAAAACCACGCCTTATTATTAAATGGTTTATCCATGATTACGCCTCCACTCTTACGAGATGGGAATCTTTGTAAATATTTATTTTGGAACTATCCAACAAAGCCGTGGGGTGCGTCGGAACGCTTTCGCCCTCAGGCATAACTGCGTCGAGAGGTTTCCCGTCTACGGTGGCACGAATGATCTTGTACCGACCAATATCCTCGACAGCTGTGATTTGAATTGGCATCCCTTTTGTATCTTCAGAAATTTTCACAAATTCCGGGCGTATACCAAGCTCAATATTTCCGTTCAAATCACCGTAAGATTTGGTAAGGGCCACTTTGTAGTTGCCGATTTGAGCAGTCTGTCCCTGCACGTCAGCGGGCACAACATTCATTCCGGGCGATCCAATAAAATACCCTACGAATGTGTGTGCAGGCCGGTCAAAGAGTTCTTCTGGAGTGCCGATCTGGACCACTTCACCTTCATACATCACAACTACTTTGTCTGCGAAAGTCAGTGCTTCTGTCTGATCGTGGGTTACATAAATCATTGTGTGTTCGAACTGACGATGAAGATCCTTCAGTTTGGTTCGAAGCTGCCATTTCATATGCGGATCGATTACCGTAAGGGGTTCATCAAATAGGATGGCATTCACATCATGTCGTACGAGTCCCCGGCCCAAGGATATCTTTTGCTTTTCGTCAGCGGTTAATCCTTTTGCTTTTCGATTAGCTTTCGCTCCAAGGTCGAGAATGTCGATCATTTCCGCAACACGGCGGCTGATCTCATCTTTTGGAACTTGGCGGTTAATCAACGGAAAAGCGAGATTTTCGGCGACGGTCATTGTGTCGTAAATGACCGGAAACTGGAAAACTTGCGCGATGTCTCGCTGTTCAGGCTGAAGACGAGTGACATTCTGATCGCCAAATATGATGTTTCCCGTAGACGGGGTCAAAAGGCCAGAAATGATGTTAAGAAGTGTTGTCTTGCCGCAGCCTGATGGGCCCAACAAAGCGTATGCACCCCCATCATCCCAAACATGATTGATTTCTTTTAACGCGAAATCTGCTTCTGATTTGGGGTATGGAAAGTAAGAATGAGCGAGTTTTTCAAGGGTGATTTTAGCCATACTAGTTATTTTCCCCCTGAAGCCGTGCCGGTGAGGCAACTAATTTATCGTGCCCATCAAAAAAGAAAAAATCAGATGGATTCAGATAAACGGGAACCGTTTCTCCAATATCGACACGATGAACTCCATGGGTCAGAGCGACCCACTGATAATCGCTTTTTTCAATATGAATGAAACTTTCAGAACCGGTGATCTCTGTGGTCGCGATCTTGGCCGTGACTGTTAGAGTGTCTTCGCTCGGTTTGACCAATTGAATGTGATGAGGGCGGACACCCACTTTATAGTTTCCGTCGGGCAGGGACACAAGCTCCTGAGGAAGAGACGCCTTTTCGCCCTCGAATTCTATTTCCCCATTTGATTTTTTCACATTCAGCATATTCATCGGGGGGTCAGAAAAAATTTGTGCGGTGCTGAGATCAACAGGATTGTTATGGACAGAAATTGATTTCCCAAATTGTGTAATACGTCCTTCCGACAAAGTTGCCGTATTACCACCCAGCAACAAAGCTTCATGCGGTTCTGTCGTGGCATATACTAATACAGCACCTGTTTCCGCAAAGAGTCGCGGCAATTCAACACGGAGTTCCTCGCGAAGTTTGTAATCCAGATTGGCGAGAGGTTCATCCAACAATACAAGCTCGGCACCTTTCACTAGTGCACGGGCCAGAGCAGTTCGTTGCTGTTGTCCGCCGGACAGATTGAGAGGCGTGCGATCTAGAAACTCGCTCAGTTTCATCAATTCTGCGGCAGATCTCACTTTTTTATCGATGTCGGATTTGCTTAATCCAGAAATTCGCATGGGAGACGCGATGTTTTCATAAACAGTCATCGCCGGATAATTGATAAATTGCTGATATACCATGGCAATATTGCGTTTCTGGACAGGAACACCCAGAACGCTTTCGCCATTAAATATGATATCGCCCTCGGTTGGCTTATCCAGTCCAGCCATCAACCGCATCAACGTAGTTTTGCCTGATAAAGTTGGTCCCAACAAGACATTGAGCGACCCTTTCTCCAGACGCAAGGAAACATCACGGATGTGATAACCGTCCCCCACTTTTTTACTAATATTTTTTAGTTCAAACATTTACTGTCCAATAATTCACTGCTTTGAAGCCGTAACTTCATTTTCTTTCATCCATTTATCCAATGCGGCGATTTGGTCTTTGCTCATACGCAGACCAAGCTTACTCCGCCGCCAAACCACATCACTGGCTGTTCGCGCCCACTCATACTGGATAAGATACTTAACTTCTTGCTCTGTCAGTCCGGCGCCAAAATCTCTCCCCAAATCATCCTTGGATGAAACATTTTCGAGCAGTCTAAATGTTTGGGTGCCGTACGAACGGCCTAGACGCCATGCTGAACGTTCGTCTAGGAATGGGAACTCTAGCCTAATTCGGTCTATAAGGTTATTGAAATTTTCTGGTTCAAAATCACCCCCTGGTAAGGATACCGCTGCTGTCCAGCTTCTTCCGCGCTTCCCAAGTTCAGTTTCTATCTTTTCCAACATTGAGTCTGCTAGTCTTCTGAACGTTGTGATTTTTCCGCCAAAAACGTTAATCACCTTAGGCGTGCCACTTGCACCGTCACTCCGTAAAATATAATCACGTGTCGCTTCTTGGGCCTTTGATGCGCCATCATCATAAAGAGGACGGACAGCAGAATATGACCAAACAACATCAGCGACATCCACCGGTTTTTCAAAATACTCGCTGGCAGCAGTGCAGATATAGGAAATCTCATCTTCGGAGATTTTGATATTGTCTATATCACCGACAAAGTCCTGATCCGTTGTTCCAAGGAGCGTAAACTCTTGCTCATAAGGGATCGCAAAAATAATTCGATCGTCTGCATTTTGAAAAATATAACACTGATCAGTCTCGTACAATTTGGGCACGACTACGTGGCTGCCTTGAACCAGCCGAACATTTTTTGCGGTCTCTTCTGCAAGGGGCAATCTCAATACGTCATCCACCCAGGGACCTGACGCATTAACAAGGATACGAGCTGTTTGGCATTGCTCTTCGCCTGTCTTGACGTCGTGGGTTGTGATTTTCCACAGCCCGTCTTCTCGCTCCGCCTTGACACAGCGAGTTCGCGTTTTTATTACGGCGCCTTTCTCTGCGGCATCTTGTGCGTTTAGAACCACCATCCGCGAGTCGTTCACCCAGCAATCAGAATATTCAAATCCTGTGGTAAACTTACTTTTGAGAGGCAATCCAGAAATGTGGGATTCCAAATTTAATGTTGCTGTTGCGGGCAATTTTTTACGACCGCCAATATGATCGTAAAGGAATAATCCTAATCGTAACAACCATTTAGGGCGTAAATCGTTGTGATGTGGAAGTACAAATCGAAGTGGCCAAATAATGTGCGGTGCAGAACTCCACAAAATTTCCCGTTCACTCAATGCTTCGCGCACCAAGCGAAACTCATAACTTTCCAGGTACCGCAGACCGCCGTGAATAAGCTTTGTTGATCCAGACGAGGTTCCGCTTGCTAAATCATCCTTTTCGCACAGGGCAACAGAATAGCCACGACCAACCGCATCACGCGCAATACCGCAGCCGTTTATTCCCCCACCAATGATGAAAATATCATAATCTGCAGACAAGATTTTTTCCATATTCTTTCGTTTGAACGAAACATACTCAATTTGGCGGATTTAGAAGATATGTACTTAATATGAAAGTCAAATGAAATCTATATGAATAAAATCGATTAAAACGAAAATTTTCGAACGCCAACCGAATTTACTGTCGAAGAATTACCTTTATTGCAAATGTGAGAGTCCACAATCGTCAATATAATGTATTCGTGCGGGCGATTTTATTCTAGAAAATCCAATAGGATGAGAAAAAAGAGTGTATAAGCCCAGATATGTAATTTGCAGATATCAAGTGAATTGCAGGAAAATCGCACAGTTATGACATCTTTGCTTCTACCGCTAAAAATATCTAGTTCACAAATTGAGCCCCCTTAATTGAAATCCCCTAAGTGGACCGATTTGTAGCTGATGGTTTGTTCAATGCTAAACCGATTCACAGCCCAATCCACACCTGTGATTGGACGCTGGTATTCGTACACTCTTTGTATAAGGCTCATTGTTTTGAAGTAGATTGTTGTTCGCCTGAATCTATTCCAATTTGAGCTTCTTGATGAAATCAGCATTAGTTGTTTAGAACAATGGTTTGAGTGTTCTTATTTGATATGTATTAAAAAGAAAACAAAGATGATTGCGTGCCCCCGCAACCAATTATTTGACGACGGCTTAGCAACAGATTGCCGAGCTATTTGTTATAATCAGGCAATTCCCATAATTTAGTGAGTACTAGGAATACCTTCAATGTTCAGTCTTGTTCTCGATCGCTTAACTCGTTGCTCACCAACCTAACAAGCTAAAGATATCGACTAGCTTGATCGTATTGCCTAAGTGAAATGAAGTTACCAGATGCCCGTAGCGATTTTTCATAAAATTAAGTCTGACGGCAGTAAAACTAACTGATTACATTTGGATTAAGCTACCCCCCCTCCATCCTATTTGCCGGTGCAAATTTCAAGTATGCAAGAATTTTTTCGACGTCTTAATTGACGGCCCTACGCATAACTCTTACAGATCTCTAGCTAGACTGGCAGGTCACTCAGCAGATCATCGAACTTTCCTCGCAAAGCGTCTCTATACCGTCTTAAACTAGGATGTAGACGCTTCAAGTAGTATTCTGTTCACAGTGCTGACGCCAATACCAAGCTCCTTTGAAATCTTTCGCTTGCCGGTTCCCTTGGCCCTTGCAGTTAGTACCGCCAGTTCAACGTCACTTTTGACCTTGGGACGACCTAATACCCTACCCTGCGCTTTCGCTCGCGCCAGGCCAGCTTTAACCCGCTCTTGGATCATAGTCCGTTCGAATTCTGCAAATACACCACACATCTGAAACATTGCTTTGCCTGCGGGAGTTGTCGTGTCAATGCCTTGTTGGTGGAGATACAGATCGACGCCCTTGGAATGGATTTCACCGAGAAAGGTTACGAGATGTTGCAGGGATCGTCCTAACCGATCAACGGACCATGCCATGATGACGTCAAAGTCTCGGCGTATAGCCCCCTTACAAAGGGCATCAAATGCAGGACGACCTTCACGCCCTTTCGTACCGCTTATGCCGTTATCGGAAAACACCTCTACGACCACCCAGCCGTGGCGCTCGGCTACAGACCGAAGCTCCATTGTTTGATTATCGACAGTCTGACCGTCGGTAGATACGCGGGTATAGATAGCGACGCGGCGGGACATGGCATCAACTCCAATATATTCGAGATGCCATAATGTATACGCCAAATAGGTTCGGTAAACTAATATTTTTCGAACCATTCAACATATGTACTGAAAGGCGCAATCTCATTGATGTTTGGTGACACAAAATCAAAGGGGTTTTCGGAACCACCGCTTCTCGGCCCTTCACTCACCAATAAAACGGCCACGGCATTGACCGTCCTAAGTAGTGGATTCCATCCCACTTTACCGGTGTCTTCCACATTCATGCTCCAGGTATGACATTGCTATTATGCAGTGATTGGTCAACAATTTACGTACATGAACAAGTCCGGATTTGACCCAATTCGGACGACCGAAATGCCGCCCAATACCGGAATAAAAATCTAGCCCCCTAAGGCACTGTCGCGTAGGGTATCAACATGGCATGGAAACTAGATACAGTTATTGATTGGTTGTTTTGTGAATCCCGCACGATCTTAGACGGTAAGCGATTTGTAGAGCAATTGGGACAACAGTTGATAAATAGTGGCGCTCCCGTGTGGCGCTTGCGCTTAGGGTGTCGGATTATTCATCCACAATTTGGGGGGCTGTCTTTTACCTGGTCTGGAGAAATGGAACAAGCTTTGGAGTTTCAACCGAAACACGGGTTTCTGGAAAACGACGTCTATATCGGCAGCCCGTTTCAGTACGTTGTTGAGACAGGTAAGTCTTTCCGCTGCCGTATGCATGAGTTGGACGAGGACAAGGACCATCAATTATTATTCGATTTGGCAGCAGAAGGTGTAACCGATTACCTCGCCGTACCAATGAGGATGTCCGATGGCAACACCGCTAACTTTGTGTTGGCGAGCAAGTCCGATCAAGGATTTAGTGATGATGACATCATCCTGATGGAAGAACTAGCGCTCTATATTGCGCCTGTTTTTGAAGTAATCACTATTCGCAGGCTGGCCCGAACTATTCTCAACACCTATGTGGGACCGAGAACAGGCGAACGTGTGTTGTCCGGTCAGATCAAACGCGGCGACGGTGAACTTATCCATTCCGCTATATGGTTTAGTGACTTGCGTGACTTTACGCCGTTGACCGAGGCCCTTGAACCCCAGGCGTTGCTAGATTTGCTCAATGCGTACTTCGAAATTGTTTCCGCAGCGGTAACCGCACGTGGTGGGGAGGTGCTGAAATTCATTGGTGATGCAATGCTCATTGTTTTCCCGGTTGGGGAAACATCCACGCCCAATCAGGCCTGCGAAGCTGCACTAGGCGCTGCCAAAGATGCCTTTGGTGAACTTGCAGCATTGAATTTGCGTCGTAAGCGGGCTGACCAACCGGCGATCAGATTTGGTGTTGGCCTTCATTTGGGCGAGTTGATCTACGGTAATGTGGGCGCACCAGATCGATTGGATTTCACTGTATTAGGTTCCGCGGTGAACAGGACCGCCAGGCTAGAGAGTTTGACCAAAAATCTCGGATCACCTTTGTTGATGTCCGCCGATTTTTCGGCACTTGTAAGCGAGGATACACGGTCTCTTGGGTTCCACGGTATGAAAGGCATTGCCGAGAAGCAGGAGGTATTCGCTTTGCCTGCCAAAACATAAGAAATAACAATTATTCTTTAACATACGCTTCCTGCAAATCTTCCGCTTTTGGCACTAAAGAGACTAAATCAGGATCGTTCATTTTCTTCCGTTTTTGGACTTCAAGCTGATCTGTTAGGCATTAACGTCTGTAAAGTGTGGGGAAGCGGAAGTGATTTCAGACCACCAAAAACGTCTGAATTTGACCCATTGCGGACATTAGCTACACAGGCTTTTATGTTGCCGCCGATTTTCTCGGATCGTTCAATTGCTCGTATCTTAAATTATTTCCTTTTTTGTCATTGGTCATAGCTAAATACTCCGAGCTATCCAGTTAGCGTGAAGGGCGCGAAAGAGATCGCACATTTCTTCCGCATGTTATTAAATTCTTGGATCAGCCCTCGCTAATGGATCGGGTAATATCTTGCAAAAAACGCTCTTCAATATATATTGTATTGATATTGTATTTGAGAGGAGCGTGTAATGACAAATGCCAACCGCGAAGGTTTGGAGCAGATGCTCAGAGATTTGATCCGGTCCGGACGAGCGGGAGATCGCTTGCCTACGGTACGATCGATGATGAGCCGGTTTGGTATCAGCCAAGGCGTCGTCCAGAGTGTTCTTGAAGTGTTAAGAGGTGAAAAGCTGATTTCGGCGCAAGTAGGGCGTGGTACTTTTGTTGCTGTAGATGGAGAGATAGCTCCATCGAATAGCTCTCTTGTTTCAGAAGATAATACGAACCTGGAACAGGGTCGTAGCGTGCTTATGCTATCGCGTCACGCTGCCACAGCACGCAGTCGGCAGGCGTCACGCGAATTGCAAAAACAACTATCCGAAGACGGGATTCAATCGCTTCAGGTTACCTATAGTGACGTTGATCATGCGTTGCTGGCGCTTCGCGCGTTACCAAAATTTGACGCCTGTGTGTTGCAGTCGCACTTTGAGTTGGTCAACATTGATTTGCTCTGGTTTCTTCGCCAACGCAGTCGAATAATTGTTCTTGATGGCGCAACAATCACCGGAATTGACGTGGATTCCGTGGCCTCAGATTGGCGGTCAGCACTGGACTTGGCGCTTCAGCATCTTTTTGAGCAAGGCCATCAAAAGATAGCTTTTGCAACATCCTCTGCCGAAGCAAGGCCTATCGACGCAACCCGGCAACACTACGAATCCATGCGTCGGTGGGGGGATTGGGAGGACAAGCTTTTACCTCCCATTCTGCTAGATCATGTTCCAGGAGAAGAGCGTGTCGAGGAGATCCAGAAACAGTTGGTAGAATATCGAGGATCGGACGGGAAGCCTGAATTTAGCGCCCTCATGATATGGGGTGTGACTAATGGTGAAATTTTGCTGGATGCGCTTAGTCGTTTGGATTGGCGGATACCGGAAGATGTGAGCGTTGTATTGCTCGGTCACGTAGATGTGGAATCTGAACACAAGAATTTTTTTACCGTCGCAGGGACCTGCGCAATGGATGCCGTAAAGAACATACAAGAGTCCATTCAGCGCCGGTTGACGTTTGCCGACGCATCATACCGGACGGTTTACCTTGAAGCAGTATTAGATAGAAAGGACAGCGTCAAAATGCTGCCGGCGGCAAAGAAATAAATAAATTAGAAACAATACAATTTCAATATTGACAATACAATCGATACAATGAAATGTCCAATTTCAATACTATTTGAGGGACGAATGACGTGAGCAAAGGATTGGTTCGAGCAAAAGGGGGAATTGTGGAAAATATTGACCACAAGCTTAATTCAAAACCAGAGAATATGCAGAAGGTATCGCACAACTCTGTCAAAATCTCAGTTGAAAATGTCTCGAAAATATATCAGGTGGCAGATGCGGAAGATGTTCCCGTCCTAAAAGACGTGAATATAGATATCCGCAACAACGAGTTCGTTTCCTTGGTCGGCAGATCAGGATGTGGAAAAACAACGTTGCTCAATATATTGGCAGGATTGGTGCCGCCTTCTAGTGGCATTGTGCGTATTGATGGCACAACAGTTACCGGGCCCGGCGATGGAAAAGGCATGGTTTTCCAACAACACGCACTTTTCCCCTGGCTCACAACGATAGAAAATGTCGCCTTCGGTTGTAAAAGCAAAGGCATGCGCAAAGCCGATCGAACAGAAATTGCCATGGATTTAGTAAAGCTCGTCGGGCTTGACGGATACCAGAACCATTATCCCAGAGAGTTGTCAGGCGGTATGCAGCAGAGAGTGGCGATCGCAAGGGCCTTGGCTTTGGATCCAGAAATCTTGCTGATGGACGAACCGTTCGGTGCACTGGATGAAATGACGCGCTTGGAAATGCAAGACGAGTTATTGCGCATTTGGGAAGTTCGTAAAAAAACAGTTGTTTTTGTTACCCACAGCCTTACTGAGGCCTTGGTTCTATCTGATCGAATTTTTCTCATGGGTCGCAATCCGGGAGGCATTCGCAGGGAATTCTCAGTTCCATTTTCCCGGCCACGGCATCGCTCTTCGGTCGAGTTTCTAGAGATGTATGAAGATATTTGGGCGGGGCTGTGATGAACGCCTTATTTAGTTTGTCTACAACAACCAAAAGCCGCCTTGTCGGTGCCGTATTTATCATTTTTTTGCTCATTGCCTGGGAAGTTGCCGTTGATCTCAAATGGCTGAAAATTTATAAATTCCCGCCGCCCTCAAAATGCTGGGAGGCTTTCGTTGAATTGTTCACTAGCGGTTTCCCAATTGAGCAAACCGTCGACATACATATTGGGTGGACATTGTGGCGGATTGTCCAGGGTTATGTGTTGGGCTGCTTGTTAGCCGTTCCATTGGGCGTTGTAATCGGGTCCTATAGTCTTTTGGACAAATTAACCGCACCAATCATAACCTTTGGTCGCTCTGTTGCCGCGTTGAGCTTACTGCCACTGGTTATTTTTTGGTTTGGGACAGGCGAAGCACCAAAAATTGCCATTATTGCCTATGGCACATTCTGGGCCATGATTGCACACACAATTGCTGGGGTAAAATTCGTTGATCCACTCTTAATTCGTGCGGCACGAACGCTTGAGGCTGACCAAAAATTTATCTTCCTGCATGTTGTCATACCGGCTGCACTGCCCCGTATTTTCGTCGGGGCCAGGGTCGCTCTAGGGGTCGCATTTATGGTCATTGTCGGCGCTGAAATGATCGGTACTATCCAAGGGCTGGGCGCGCTGATAAATGAAGCGCGTAATTTTTACCGAGCAGATATCACATTGATCGGTATGGCGTTGATCGGACTATTGGGATTGGGCATTTCAGGGGTTCTGCAATTGTTGGAGCGTATCCTTTTGCCTTGGAATAAAGGCCTTGAGGAGGTGCGTCGATGAACACCCAGGAAAATTCAAGTAAGCTGAATGATACAGCTCTGGGCCTAATCGGGGTGATCGCACTTTTTGCGATCTGGGAAATCGTTTCATATACCGGAATAATCAGCCAGGAGATTTTCCCCTCCCCCTCACAAGCTGTTACGGCAACACTTACGACGATGCCGTTGAGCGAAATTGGGGGCCATGTTTGGGCCAGTTTGACCCGTGTCTTTTGGGGATTTCTCATCGGCGGGTCGCTCGGCATTATAGTGGGCGTGGCATCAGGTTGGTACGCATGGGTTGGCGTTTTAACACGCCCACTCATCGAATTGACGCGTCCCATTCCGCCGCTGGCATGGATTCCCATGGCCATCATCTGGCTTGGCTTGGGTGAACCATCCAAAATATTCGTTATTTCCCTGGGTGCGTTTTTTCCTGTCGTGACAAGCGCCTATAAAGGCATGATATCCGTTGATCCGGTTCTACTGCGCGCTGCTCAGACCATGGGTTTGAAGGGATGGCGCATCCTGTTTCAGGTCGCTCTTCCAGCGTCGCTACCTGATCTTGCCACCGGCATCCGTATTGGCTGGGGATTGAGCTTTGGCATGTTGGTCGCAGCTGAATTGGTGGCTGCAAATGAAGGCATGGGGTTCATGATCATGCATGCCCGAGAACTTGGACAGGTGGGAATTATCATATTCGGCATCGTGCTAATTGGTGTGGTTAATCTTGTAACCGATTATGCAATCGGCGTTGTCATACGACGTCAAATCGGAAAATGGCACACCTACTAATAATAAATTCTAAGACCTGAAGAGAGTTGTTTCACGAAGTATCTAAATCAGAGGAGACGTTATGAGTAATTTGAAAAAAATAGTGACGGGAACAATCGTCGCTGCTGCCATGAGTTTTAGTGCTGTGACGGCACAAGCTGCCGGCGCCCTAGAAATCAAGAATATTGCTTTTGGGATGGGTGTTGATCTGCCATTTGCGCCACACATTATTGGTATGAAAAAAGGCTGGTTCAAAGACGAAGGATTTGAAAGCGTCAGTACAAAATCCTTTTCGGCGCAAGCGCTGGCAGGTCAGGCATTGATTGCAGATGAAATTCACCTTTGGACGCCAGCCAATTTACCGCCGATCGCCATGTTCCACAATGGAATGCCGATAGTTATTCTGGGCACTGACAGTATCAATACAGGTCTTGAAAAGATTGTTGTTCGCAAAGATTCTGGTATTAATTCACCTGCCGATCTGGAAGGCAAAAAAGTAGGATTGTTCTTGGGCTCTTCTTCAGGTGCCTTGCTCGGAAAGTTAAAAGAGCAATATGGCATTAAGACACTCACGGGTGTCAATTTGGCTCCGCCGGAAGCATTGGCGGCCATGAAAGCAGGCGATATTGATGGCACAATCGTTTGGGAACCTTGGATCTACAAAGCGCTAAACGGTGTGGATTCTAAAGTCATTCACACAGGAAAGATCAGCTATTTCGATGACAACAAGGGTAAGTCCGTCAAATTGTCTAGTGCTCGCTCCGTATTTGTTGCGTCTCAGGATTTTGTCCGATCTAGTCCAAATACTGTTCAAGCAATAATGAACGTAATGGTTCGCGCGCAAAAATTTGTTGCGGACCCTAAAAACCGGGATGAAGTTATTAAGCTATTTTCCGACTACCAGAAACAAGACCCGAAGATGAATTCGGTTCTTCTTGATCCATCAAACTATAAATTCGATCCAACTATGGACGAAGCTTATGTTCGGGATATGGCCGCAACTGCAGATTTCCTGGAGAACGGCGGACGCATTAAAAATCGTCAGGATGCCTTGAACTATACTTACACGGATCCTCTAAAAAATATCGATCCGTCTTTGGTGAAAGTCGAAGGCAAGTGGAAGCCATAAAGACGAATGGATCATTGGTCAGATTAGGGTTCACTACATGTCTTTGACTAACCAAAACAAAGTCCGCATCGGGATGATAGGCGCTGGAGAAATCAGCGCCTATCATCTGCACGGGTTAGCAGCGACAGGCATGGCGGATATTCGGGTCATTATGAGCCGTACTGCGGAGGCTGCACGAACGATCGCGGACGAAAACGGTATTGATCAAATTTCAACAAACATAGACGAAGTTCTTGGGCGCGATGATATTGACGCTGTTGTCATTGCGACCCCGGACCACACGCATATGGATTTCGCTATTCAGTCGCTCCAGGCTGGCAAGGCAGTATTGCTCCAAAAACCCATGGGTAGGGATGTTGTCGAATGTCAGGCTGTCATTGATGCTGCAAGTCGAAGCGACGCCCAGCTATCCGTGAGTTTCATGCATCGTTATTTGGAAGAAGTGCAGGCTGTGCGCCAAATCTTGGCTGAAGGAAAAATGGGTCGGATTCTTAGTGCGCGGATACGAAACGCTACGCCGGGTCCCAACTGGAACGATTGGTTTTTCTTCCGAAAGAATGTTGGTGGTGGTGTTGTTAAGCAATTAGGCGTGCATGGGATCGATCTGGTTCGTTATGTGTTGGGTGAAATAGTATCTTTATCAGCCACGTGTAGCATACAGCGCCCTGAACGAGTTTTACTTGATGGCAGGGTTGTCCATCCCGATAACGAAGACCATGCAGTCGCGCATTACAAATTGGAAAATGGTGCTGATGTGACGCATGAAATCAGCTTTAACGAGCTCAGTGGTACAGACCGTTTCAGAATGGAAATCTATTGCGAGGAAGGAACCTTGTTGTTGCGAACGCAGCGAGGCCGGCTTGCTATCTTTGCGCCAAAAGTAACGGGACAGAATGACTGGGTTATTCCGGAACTGGCGCAGTCCCCGTTTGGACAAATGCACCATAGGCACTGGTTGAACGTGTTTGGTGGAGCAGAGACGTCGGAAGGAACTGCTCAAGCTGGATTGGAAGCTGTGAAAATTGCTGACGCTATTTACACGTCAAATGAAAGAAAGGAATGGGTTGAAGTCTAATATTCAATCCGACGTTACGCATGATAAACACTGCCAACATAAAGCCTCCCATTCGAATTGGAATGGTCAGCTTTGCCCACTATCACGCAAATTTCTGGTCCGAAGTATTTCGTGATTCACCAGAAACCAATTTGGTCGGAATATGGGATTCTAACAAAGCTAGAGGCCAGAACGCGGCCAATACTTACGAGACCGAATATGTCGCTGACTTGGAAGAACTTTTGTCTCAGGTCGACGCAATTGGTCTGTGCAATGAAACATCATTTCATGCTGACGTTATAGAAAAAGCGGCTGCGCATGGCGTTCATGTTCTATGTGAAAAGCCATTGGCCACGTCAAATCTAGAATGTGATCGTATTATTGACGCTGTTCAGAACTCAGGAATAGTCTTCCAGCAAAGTTTTCCAAAGCGTTTTGATGCGGTAAATCACGAAATCAAGCGTCTGATTGATAGCGAAGCGTTAGGACGTATTACCCTGATGCGCGTTCGCCATTGTCATTTTTACGGCCTCGATCCGGAATTTTCTAAAGAATGGCACACCGATGCGACGCTGTCAGGAGGGGGGGCGTTGATTGATGAAGGTATCCATGGTGCTGATCTAATTCGCTGGTTTCTAGGCGAACCTCTATCTGTAATGGCCATGTTATCCGAAGATGCTGCGCAACTAGGTGTTGATGATCTGGGATTGGCTGTATTTCGATTTGAAGGCGGCGCCCTAGCGGAACTCGTTTCATCGTCGACCATTCAGGCAGCAGATTCCTCCGTTGAAGTGTTCGGCACTAAAGGCAGCGCCATTTTGTCCGGGGTCGATTTGGCTTCAAAGGATTTTTCTCCCGAAAAAAGCCTTAAAGTTTATACAGATGAGCTGCGACGCGGATCATGGACCATACCAGACATTGTTACGCAATTTAAAAAAGGCGAATTTCATCAACAAAATGCGTTGAGCTTCGTGAGAACCTTAATCGAGGGAACCCCACCGCCCGTAACGCTTGAGGATGGATGCCGATCACTTGCGATGATCTTGGCTGCATACGAAGCTGCAAACACCGGACAGGTTGTCGCTATTTCCGGAACAACTCAATCAAAGAATTCTTAAGGTATAGGAAATCCATTTATGTCCGAAACAGCTAAAAACGTCATTGTTTTCTTTACTGATCAGCAGCGATGGGATTCGTCTGCAATTTTTGGAAACCCGCTGGACCTGACGCCTAATTTTGATACTGCGGCCATGGCTGGGACGCACCTATATAATTGTTTCACTAATCAGCCAGTCTGTGGCCCGGCTCGCTCCATGATGCAAACCGGACTTTATCCGACAACCACGGGGTGTTATCGCAATAATATTCCGTTGCCAAAAGATTCTGCCACACTCGGATCACTCTTTCGCAAAAGCGGATTTAAAACTGGCTATGTGGGGAAATGGCATTTAGGAACCCAGGATCCGGTTCCGGAACCAGAGCGCGGCGGGTATGAATATTGGCTGGCATCGAATATGCTCGAATATACCTCTGATGCATATGACACCACGCTCTATGATAACGATGGCAAAGCTCAAAAATTGCCGGGCTACAGAGTTGACGCACTTACAGATGCTGCAATTCGCTACATTGATGGCGTCAAGGACGACCGCTTCTTCCTGTTTCTCTCCTTCCTCGAGCCTCATCACCAAAATCACCTGGATAATTACCCCGGTCGTGTTGGGGATGAACAACGTTATGCAGGTCGATGGATGCCGCCAGATCTGCAAGCGCTCGGTGGTTCAGCCGCACAACATTTGCCTGGATATTTCGGCATGATAAAGCGTCTGGATGATGCCTTCGGTCGCATCCAAGATGCGCTCCTGACCCTAGGTATTTCAGAAGAAACGACTATTCTCTATACGTCGGACCATGGCAGTCATTTCAAAACACGCAACGCCGAATACAAACGCTCTTGCCATGATGCCTGTGTCAGAATTCCGGGTGCTCTCATCGGGGGACCTTTCACCGGCGGCGGTCGCGTCACAAATCTTGTTAGCACCATTGATATAGCGCCAACACTTCTAGATGCCGCTGGGCTCGATATTCCAGATAATTTTGAAGGAAATTCTCTATTACCGGTGGTTAATCGAACGTCAACAGATTGGCCCGAAGACGTATTTATTCAAATTAGTGAGGATCATGTCGGCCGAGCGGTGCGGACCAAGCGATGGAAATATGGGGTTCGTGCGCCAAATGCGGATGGATGGAATGATTTAGGGGCGGACCAGTATGAAGAGGAGTATCTTTATGATTTACACGCCGACCCTTATGAGCTGACAAATTTGATCGGCATGGATGCGTTTGCAGATGTTTCCACCGAATTGCGCGCTAAACTGGTCAAACAAACAAAATCTGTTGAAAACAGAACTGTCGACATTGTTAAAGCGCCCGAAATTTCAGCTGGCCAAAGATCTTCTAGTGTTTGGGCCGGATGGCACGGTCATCGGTAGTATTTCACTCAGTATGAAACGGGTTTAAAATGGTAACCGTTAAAAGACGACAAGGTCGGCTTCTGGCACAAAGCAGACATCGCCAGAGACGACGTATAACTTCAGCTATGGAGCGATAAACGGCCATTTTTACCGTAATTTCTATGGTGCCTTCTCCTCACTTCAAACTGATCGCCCTCGCCAAGATTTATTCCCTCGACGCAACGCCGCCAGCGACCGCGCACGACCCTCAGGCGTCCGTGGACCGGTAGACAACCCACCATGATTCCGACACCGACCATTCGCCAACGCCTTAGCCTGACATGCCGTTCCTTTACGGGTTCTGGCACCGCAAATAATCTTGTCTCTCATTTCGTACTCCATGATAAGTGGGCGCGTGGGTGTAACAACTGTCACTGATACGGTGACGAGAGGTCTGCTAACTTTTGCTCGGCCACATACATACGAATGGCCCGACGTATATACTCCGACTGATCTAGGTCGCGTTTTCTCCGCATCTCGGTCATACGGTCGATGTCAGTTTGGGAGATATTGAAGAGAATTTTCTTGTCAAATTTACCGGTCATTTTCGTCCTGCCTTTCGTTTTTGCCGTATCGCCCATTCAACATTGGCCTCTGGACCAGTTATCACTTGAACATCAACATCAAGCCGCGAACTCAACCAAGCCGCAGGGTCGTCAATCCGATGTGGGTCAAAAATAACTGGAATTACAGTGGATCGTTCACCGCGACGGAAAGTGGCGAGTGCCGGGGTAAAGCTATGGGCAATAGTGATGCCTATTCCGGACAAACCCCATATAGTACATACATAATGGGGAATGTCCGGAATAGGCACGTTTGAAGTGAGTATCTTCGATCTTCTCCAGACGGCTTTCCGCGCGGCATCCTCTGTTGGAAAGAGGTCAGCGCTTATGACTGCTGCATCCTTGAAGGAGCCAACCATGAGCCCGCGCGATAACATTGCCTCAACAATACCCGGCGCATGTTCTGCCCAGCGGATTGGCTGATGTACAACAAGCAGCAGACATACATTAGTGAGAATGTCTATTTGTAACGGTGTTTCGGGTGACCGATTTACTCCTCGGGAGCGGCCGATAGCCTGAATGAGTTCACCTTCACAGATTTGATACCGGATTTTCTCAGCAAGCGGATCAGGATGGCGGTCATTTTCAACGGCCCAACCACTTCCATCTGCGAGACGAATTCCAACGGTTTGTTTCGGGTACCAGTCATTAGGAGACAAACGTTTATCCACCGCTCTCCCGGTTAGAGCTTCTGCAATGTCCTCAACCGCTGTTGGTTTTGGCATTAAGCGACCAATCGTAATTTGGCACGCGACGCCGCCCCAATTGTCCAACCCCCGAAGCGCGTTAAAATGCGTGATATCCACATTATCCGGCAAGCCCCATGCGCGAAATAGTTCTTCCAGTCCCAGTTGGCAAACCACCAGAACATCAATGCCATCTTGGCTTTGTCCCCGATACTGGATGGCTCTCAGCCAAATCCATTGATAAGTCTCCCACGCACGATTTTTGCGCCGCTGATCATCCTTTCCCCCGTCAGGTATGAGTGATGAAGCTCCAAAACTCCGATCAACCACCTGCAATACGGATACATGCTCTAACGCAACATTACTTGATGGTAGCTGCTGCAACGGCCGGTCAAAATAGGGAGAAACAACTTGTTCGTCCTGAGTTGCGTCCAATGTAACAACCACAAAGCCTCCCCAGCCAACTTTTATATCCTCTCGCCATCTCAATTGAAGCGCTTTCCGTCCTTTTTTGTCTTGGCTTATGATGAGCCATCCTGATTTCTCCGGACCATCTTCACAAATCAACGCCTTCAGAGCCTTCCATACTTTTATGCGCATCATCGCTTTTTTATAATTCGGTGATTTATCGATATTTTCTGTAAATTCGGCGCTCTTCATCCCCGGATATATGGTTGTCATCCCGATTAGGCGCCATTCAAGCTCGATTGCATCGTCTATTCGGCGCAGCGAAAATAGTTCCAGTGATTTAGATCGCTCCAGATTTCCAGGCGGCAAGTCTTTCAGTGCATTTTGCAAATGCAGCCACATGGAATGTAGTTCAGACCTCTCAAATGAAGACGCCACACCTGCTTCAACCAACAAATCAGAAAGGTTTTCCATGTCATCGAAAGTGATAAATATTCTGTCATCCACATCTACACCCCTCGCAATCCGGCTGACCAAAACGCTTCATCGATAACAAGTATCTGACGCCGACCAATGCTGGGCATCTCATAGAACAGCGACGCGTGTGTAACGATTACAACATCAACTTGTGACAAAAGGTCTGCTTGCATCTGATAAGGGCAATCCTGGAAATGCTCACATGTATAATGAATGTCGTCTACTTTCACCCGGCACATTGATCGCTGGATAGGCAGCCCTCTTTCCGAAACTTCTTCAACTTCCGCAGGCTTTAAACACATTTTCTCACCGGGTTTTTCCGGATTATCCGCAAGCCGTCCTCGCCAAACCCCCGCAGTCACATCACGAGCCACAAATCTTTGCACTAATTCCTGCCCCAACTTGTGAGTTGGGACTGCGTAAATAGCTTTTAGTTCAGACTGCTCATCACGGTGTTTACAGACTATTGACTGCTTCAAAAGCTGAGAAATAATCCCAACGGCAGCATCAGTTTTACCAACCCCAACGTCAACAGAGGCGCATCCAATAGGTCGAGGCAAATAATCAGCGGCAATAAATGGTCCATCACAAAATTTCTTCATGCTGCTAGCCTCATGACTTCATTCGTTAGGAATTCGTTGAGACCTGCCTGGAACAGTTGTCTAACGTCTGCTGTCGACATTTCTGACGCCTCGTGAAGCGGCTCAATGGCAAGCTCTGCATACTTCTCAGACGCCGTTCTTATGCATTCATCTAAGTATTCATCCGACAAGTAACGTCCGATATCTGCAGAGCTTCGGTTTGGGTTTTTGGGAGCGAGCTCAATGTCCGTCCGCATCTGCAGTTTTATGGCTGCAGCGTCAATTTCGTATGGGTGCTTTCCAAAGACCAATGAAGCGACTGCGGCTGGTATTACGGCGTTAAATCCTTCCAATCCAGGACCATCACCCAGCATGCGTATTTTTGAGTAATAACCAGGAGCAACTCTGCCAAGGTTAGTTTTTCTGACCTTTGATACCGGCAGTTGAACCGGCGGCATTGGTAGCGTAGGCAGGTCCAGCTCATCATATTCACGCTCCATCAAGCCAATACCTTTTAGAAGAGGGTCGCTAAAGGGCGCTTCGAACTGTGGATTAGCGATAAAAATCGGCTGCACAGTCCCTAGTACAGACCTGTCAACTTCCGGCGCGTGCTCCTTCAGGTACGAGTTTAGCTCTTCTTTACCCATTGGCCGTGATAGCCAAAAGAATAAATGCACTGACAGTGTGCCGTCAGGATCAGTCGTCCCAGCACCACTTGAGAGTTGCCAAACACATGTGACATCATGAAACTCTTTGCATAAATGCCGATATATAAGGTCTTCAACAGCCTCTTCGGGATCAAAGATTATATCCTCAAGGCCACCGATATTGACCCGATCAAAATCAAGGCAAACCCAACTGCGTTTCTCTTCCTGAAAATGCGCCGGATCATTCGGGCGGTCGTTAATGCGGCGGTTTACAGGTTTCGATAAATCCACGAACGGACGTATTTTTCCGCGAATAATGAATGAATAGACGTCCGCGGATATTTTCGAGACCGCTTCATACACTGAATTAATGCCAGTAGCGGCAATGGTGGAATACGCAAAGTTCTTACCGAGAGCATATTGGCTAGATTTCAACCAATTCCCGTTTTCATCTATGGTAAGTGTCTTCGCAGCAGCCCGGCGCGCGCCTCCTTTACCGGGAAGTTGCGTTAAGATTGTAATGTGATCAACCATTCACATTTCCTCCTAGATGTTCCTGCAGCCAATCTCGGAAACGTTCCGGCATTTTGTCTAGTTTGGCTTGAGCTTCCGGCGTGGGGACAATGCCTTTTTGCCGCATGCAGACAAGCAATGCCGTCTTTGTGCTCTCTATGAACGAAACTGGATGCCACACCTCCTGTGCATGGCGCTTTCGCGCTCTGCAGATCATCCATTGCCTGTTATCGTAGAGGAGTGCCCAGCCGTCGGTTAGTTCGAAAAGAAATTTGTCTTTCATTTCTGTCCCCGTATTTTCAGAAAAATTTTAAAAATCAGCCGCAGAAGCCTCTGTAGAGTTTCCGTGATTGGCGTATTGAATTTTCAGTTATTTGCAGTCACTGAGCGCTATCCAAAACTCTCCATCTGTGTTGAGTATTGGCGTTGTTTGCGAATTTATTCATTCAAGGGACGCCGGGTCTTTGTCGTCGTTGTCCTCGACTGCCGATCGCAGCATTTGAGTAAGTTGAGCTCGTGGCACAACAATTCTTCGCCCAAACCTAATTGAGGGAATGCTTCCGTTTTTGATCGCCTCGTAAGCTTGGTTGCGACCTATACCAAGTAAGACACCGGTTTCTTCTACTGTCAGTGTTTCGCGTTCTATTTTCCTGTACATGCACCTTCTCCTTGAAACTCAATTATCAAGAATAACACTGAGCAACAGTAATAAAAACACCGTAAAACTTGACTCAACTATTTTTACGGTTACATTTAGAAATAATTCAAAAAATAGGGAGTACAAGTATGCATAGGTTAGATTGGTCGGTTGATCAGGATGGATACAAAATTATCGAACTAGAAGGTGAACGAGGGTTGTACAGCGGTTCCGAACCCTACGACGGCATGGTGCGTTACATCGTACAAAAAGGAGGCCCAAAGAAAGAATATTCACCAATGCTGCAAAACGCAGCAATTCATCGAGAATTGGCGATGCTAGATCAAAGTAAGAGTGGTGATGAGGAGGTGCTTAGTTTTTGTGGAAAATACGGTCTTTTAGAGCATGAAATGAAGTATGGCCCTTATACAGGTAGTGGCTTTAATTATGGGTTTCGCGTACATCCGCAGTTAGGACCAATGCCAATTAATCATATTATGTCCATAGAGTATTTTTGGCATCTTCAAGAGCAGGTACAATCCGTCGTCGCTCATTTGGATAGGAACGATAAACGGGCAGCCGTCCATTCATTTAATACTCAATGGATACAAAGTATAATGCAATTAGAACATAATCCCAGGAGCGGAAAATATAGCTACATTAATGCTCCCATAAACTTAAATGCCGCCATCTGGCTGCTTATAGAGCAGGAAATTTCGGGCGAAAGGAGCTGGCTACGTTGCCAAAATTGCCAAACCTGGTTCATTCCAAAAACAAAACGCGCCGTCTATTGTAGGCAAGCCTGCAAAGTGGCGTGGCATCGGAAACTAAAGCAGGCGCAAAATACATGAACTAGTTTGCAATTAAAATCTTATTTAAGTCTGAACACTCAGGAGAGATGCCATGGGAAAGCCGTACAAAGTAAGATGGAAAACCACTAAGGGAATCGAAAAAGTCGCTTGGAAAGTCAAGTATTTAGACGAAAGCGGTAACCTGCATCAAAGGCAGTTTCTTACAAAAAAAGAAGCCGTAGATTTTAATGCAAAATCACACATCGAACTTAAGAACGGCATCCACGTACCCGATCGCAAAACCCTATCGATTAAAGAGATGGCCACAGTTTGGCTTCATGAATGTGCAATCGGCCCTAACGGCCGCATGCCCCTGGAACCTGCAACTATTAGTAACTATGAATCTGAAATTCGCCTACATATCAACCCACTGATTGGCGAGTTAAGGCTCAATAAACTGGATCGTGAGAAAATCAAGCATTTCCGCGCTGAACTGCTGACCAGTCGCTCCAGGCCATTGGCAAAGCGTGTATTGCGAACTTTAAGTACAATGCTCAATGTAGCACTGGATAAAAAGCTGCTTGCATATAACCCTGCGATTGGAGTGACAATTAAGGATGACGGCAGGTTTAGTGAAGAGCTATCCATTCCTTCCAAACATCAAGTCAGAGAACTTATTGAAGCTGCGGCTACTTATCCAAAGGCTTCAAAAGCTACGGATATTCGATCATACAATCGTTATTATGCTATTTTTCTCACCCTCGCTTTATCTGGCATTAGAATATCTGAACTGAGAGGGCTTAAATGGATAAATGTGAATTTTTCAAAGAGAACCATAAAAATACAGCAGCGTGCCGACAACAAAGCCAACGCCATAGGCCCACCAAAAACTAAACATGCGCGCAGAACAGTACAAATCCCAACTAAGCTTGTGATGTGCTTGAGAGACTGGAAAATGTATTGCCCTGACGGAGACCTCGTCTTTCCAAATTGGCAAGGAAATATAGAGAGCTACGCCAATATCCGAAATCGAGGATGGCTACCAATTTGCGAACGAGCTGGGCTTTGTACAATTTCCTATCGCGTAAAAAACGGCAAGAAGAAAAAGCATGTCGAAACTTGGTTTGGTATTCATTCACTTAGGCATTTTCATGCATCGATGTTAATTGCCTCTGATGCATCTCCTTTGGAAATTAAAAAGGAAATGGGACACAGCAGCATCGATGTCACCTACCAATTCTACGGGCATTTATTTCCAGAAGACGACGAAAAACGAGCAGAACGTTCCAACTCTATGTGCATTGAAGTTTTCGGTTAAGTGGCCCAAGCAGTGCCTCAGGAGCTTTTCAAAATCACAACAATAATTGGAGAACAAATTAGAAACAAATGCCGGTTCCATCTACCTTTCATCTACCCGTTACTAAATAACACACATTAATACTCAACAGTATTAATCAATAAAAACAAACACTTAACAAAACGAACGGTTTTTCAGCGTTTTACGAGAGAACAAAAGAAAAACCCTTGAAAACGTTCATGTTTTCAAGGGCTTGATCTGGTGACCCCAGCAGGACTCGAACCTGCGACCTACAGATTAGAAATCTGTTGCTCTATCCAGCTGAGCTATGGGGCCTAATTTCTTTTGTTAGCCTCTGACGCGACTGTATGAGAAATTATCAGAGTAAGCTTTGAGGTTGAGTTTACGCTCTTTCGGATCAGACACACGGTAATCGATACCATTTGCATCACAATACGCAATCGCGCTTTCTTTATCATCAAAGCTCAGTGTTACCTGAGACGCCATATCGTTGGATCCTGTCCAACCCATAAGTGGATCGGCAAATCGGGCTTCAGACGGCGTGTAATCAAGACGCCACTTCTTCAAACCACCACGCCCTGATTGCATAGCATTTTTTGCAGGTCTGTAAATTTTAGCTTTCAAACTCATGCTCACTACTTTCCTCGATGCCCAAATGCCGATGCCGGCACATAGTCGATTTCTTCAGGTCCTGGCGGGTCCCAATACAGTTCCAGCGTAGACGTGTTCTTTTTCTCAAAGTAAAGAACACGCACCGGATACCAGCCTGGCTCAGAAATCTCAAGTCTTATTTCGTCTGAAAACCGATCTCCGTGCACTTCAGGGTCTTCATATACCATTACTCCGCCGATATTCAACCGCACGCCATCATTTGAATGAACCATAATGGTATATGAGCCAGAAGTTTCAAAATTGATAAAGCCGGTAATATCTGCTCCAACTAGATCGTTCGTAGTTGTCGTCAGCACATCGCCCTGCCCAACTTGATAATTAAGCATGGGTATAGGAATACCCGGTTTCCCCTTGTCGTATTCCATCCATTCAATGAACTGATCGATACTGTTCAGCTTTACGCCGTAATATTGCACCGCCAGGCCCGGCTTAAGGCTACCCGCTACTGGTTGCGGCGACGCTGCCTTTAACGTCCCTGCTCCAGCTGTGGTTGCCATTACGGGCATCATTATAAGTCCAGCAGCAAAGAAACCGATTTTTGCGCCTCTATTCAGCTTGTTTTTTAATTCGTTCCGAATTTTCATAAATCTCTCACCTCCCCAAAAAAGTGATAGCGATACTTTAAGTTTCATTTGAGACAAAGAAAAGGCAGTTTGATCGTAGAAGTGATTTTTTATTTGAGAGATCAATGATCAGAAAACAAAAAAGCCTTCTAAGCGGTTAGCTTAAAAGGCTTTTTGTTGGTCGGGGCGGCAAGATTCGAACTTGCGACCTCTCGCTCCCAAAGCGAGCGCACTACCAGGCTGTGCTACGCCCCGATTGGCTGTGGCGATGATCTACACGGTTGCAGCGACCCCTGCAAGCAAATTTTGCAATTTTTTCCCGTTTCTGATCATTTTTATTTTCAAACCGCAGTTTTCAGCGTTCTGTTTGCAGACCTAATATACTGAAAAACCGCGTCCGCTTTAAAAACCGTACGTGCGCCAACTTTCAGTTCCCCGCGAACAAAAGCAAGTGTTCGTGTATCGCGAACCACTTCACAGTGCGCCTCTACCCAATTGCCCTCTTTTACAGGCAGTAAAAACTCCGAGTTCATTTTGACGGTAACGCATCTTTTTTTATAACGGTAGTTGATGGCGCGTGCCAAAGCAGAGTCAGCAAAAGACATCAACATCCCGCCATGTACAAAATTCACACCATTGAGATGCCGGCCATCTGCCCGAAAGGCCCGAACAACTGTTTCCTCATCAATAATTTTTTCATAGTAAGGGCCATTTCGTGTGGCGAATGCAGCATGCCCTTCAACTTCAACAAACCCCTCAGGGGTTTCCGAACGGGATCTCGTGATTATTGTCATTTTTGATTCCAACACCGTTAATTTCTTTGGGATGTATATACCAAGCGGTTTCCAATTTGAACATTGTGTGTTTTCACAAATCCAGCATTTACCTCCAATACATAACGCGTGGGGTATGGCGTCGTGATAAAATCCAAATCCCCCGGCACGGCGTTTCGTTTTATAAAATGTACGACGCCCTGATCATTCGCAAAAATCATATCCAGCGAAATCAATGTATTCTTCATCCACATAGTAACAGATTTTTGATCTCCAAAATCAAACAACATACCTCCTAATGCAGGAAGCGTTTCCCGATGCATCAGTCCCGTTGCACGGTCGTCTGGACTTTTGGCGAATTCAACATCCAACCGCACCTGATTATCGCCTTGCTCAATAATCAATGACAACAACACCTCATCGGCACTGAGAGCAGATGGCGGCACAAAGACACAACAAAAGAGCACTGTCATCACGATGCTAATTTTCTTTGCCATTGAATTGTTTTTCCCTATAGTAGCGCTTCCTCGGGGGGAGCTGTAATTGCTGAGAGGTTCTGTGCTAGAACGACCCCTGTACCTGATCAGGTTAAAACCTGCGTAGGAACGAGAATTAAATGGTCGTAGACGATACATCATCTGTAGCAACAGCTGCAATGAAAGACGAGGCTGCATCTGCAATTGGCGGAAAGCTGAACGTCGCACACACCACTATCGGTCTCTCCATTTCGTTATCCGATATATCCTATGCTGGAACCAGTGTTCTCAAAAACTTCAACATTGACCTTGAACCGGGCTCCATTAGTTGCCTTCTGGGACCAAGCGGTGTTGGCAAAACCAGTATCCTAAAATCAGTTGCTGGCATTATCCCTCTTGCAGAACAGAGCTTTCTTCGTGCGAGTGACGGTAAAAATATTGCAGACCGAGTATCCTATATGGATCAGAAAGACTTGTTGCTGCCGTGGGCGAGTGTATTGGATAATTTACTCATTGCGGCACGCCTTCGAGGGAATAAACCGGATCCCGACCGAGCAATGGCATTGCTCGCAGATGTTGGTTTAAACGGCAAAGAGAACGATTTACCCAACACCCTATCGGGCGGAATGAGGCAACGGGTTGCACTCGCAAGAACTCTCATGGATGACATGCAGTTTCTGCTAGTTGACGAACCCTTTTCAGCCCTCGACGCCATTACACGCTATCGCCTACAAGGCCTTCTTTCGAAATTATGTGACGGCCGAACAACTTTGATGATAACCCATGACCCAATGGAAGCTCTTCGCCTTGGGCATCAAGTCTATGTATTGGCAGGTTCACCGGTACGTCTAACTCCCATTGATCACATAGGGGGATCTATTCCCAGAGATCCAACAGATATTCTTCTCAAGGAAAAATACAATCAGATCCTATCTCTGCTTGGAATGGAGAAGGACCTCAAAGAATGAAACGCTTCTTCAGATTGATCGTAACAATTACAGGATTGATTTCCATTTGGTGGCTTGTGGTCTGGGCAACCTCACTACCCAAATTCATTTTACCCAATCCGTTGCAAGTGTTTGAAAAATTTATTCTTCGGTATGATACTATCTTTGAAAATGCTGCGACCACTGCAACAGAAATACTGCTCGGCCTTGCCTTCGGAATTAGCCTTGGCATTCTATCGGCCATTTCCATCTCTTTACACCGCGGCGTTAAACAGTGGGTCATGCCCGTTTTGATCGCAAGTCAGGCTGTGCCCGTTTTTGCCATTGCCCCCCTGCTGGTTCTTTGGTTTGACTATGGCATCACATCAAAGGTGGTTATGGCCACTATGATCATTTACTTCCCTGTAACAGTTAGTTTTCTGGATGGCTTGAATAGAACATCCAGAGACTGGCGGGATATGGCAATGGTCATGCAAGCAGGCTCGAGCTCACATTCGATATTCAGGATTTTCCGCCTCTACAGATATATAAAAATCCCGTTTGCACTTCCCGCGCTCGCATCTGGTATTCGTGTCGCCGCGGCTGTGGCCCCGATTGGCGCCGTCGTCGGGGAATGGGTCGGCTCTTCTTCCGGACTTGGATACTTAATGCTCCATGCAAACGGACGTATGCAAACAGACCTCGTCTTCGCCAGCCTTTTAACTTTAACAGTTATGGCTATCACATTGTTTTATTTAATTGATTACACTTTGAAAGTTGCTCTCAAATGGCAACCGGATCAGGAAACACTCGCTTAATTTTGGAGCTAACAAACATGAAACTAAAACTCGTCGCGGCTTTAATGGTTGCCTTCTTTTCAATCAAACCTGCAATGGCCGCAGAGAAACTTACCGTCCTTCTGGACTGGTTTGTTAATCCTGATCATGCCCCCCTAATTATCGCGAAAGAAAAAGGCATTTTCAAAAAGAATGGACTGAATGTAGAACTTATTGCACCGGCTGATCCAAACGACCCTCCAAAGCTGGTTGCTGCGGGTAAAGCACCGCTAGCTGTTTCCTATCAACCACAACTACATGTTCAGGTAGGTGAAGATCTGCCTTTGATACGTATAGGAACTTTGGTTGCAACCCCACTTAACAGCCTTGTTGTACTTAAAGACGGTCCGATTAAAAGCATCAAAGACTTAAAGGGTAAGAAAGTAGGTTTCTCTGTTGGCGGTTTTGAAGATGCTTTGCTAAAAGTTATGCTTAATCGTCACGGCCTGAAACTTGACGACATTGAAATGATCAATGTTAATTTCAGTCTCTCACCTTCATTGCTTACTGGTAATGTTGACGCCGTTATTGGTGCGTTCCGTAACTTTGAGCTTAACCAGATGGACATTGAAGGACATCCAGGTCTCGCGTTCTACCCTGAAGAAGAAGGAGTTCCAAGTTATGATGAACTCATCATAGTCGCGAACAATGACAATCTAGACGACCCGCGTTTCAAGCCATTCTTGAACAGCCTTGAAGAATCCATCCAATATATCGTGAACCATCCCGATGATGCTTGGAAGTTATTCATCAAAAACCATAAAGACTTGGATGACGAGTTAAACCGTCGTGCGTGGCGCGATACAATTCCGCGTTTTGCACTTCGCCCTGCGGCGTTTGATACAAATCGATATGTACGGTTTGCAAAATTCCTGAAAGAAGCAGGTTTAATCAAGGAAGTTCGCAAAACAAGCGACTATGCCGTTGAAATAAAATAACTGATCTAGGCACAAAAAAAGGCGGGGACAAGCCCTGCCTTTTTTTAGTTATTTCTTAAAGTTTATAAGGTTGTTCTTTCTATTTCTGCAGCCTGAGGACCTTTATCACTATCACCTACACGAACACGCAAGGTCTGGCCTGCCTGAACAGGCATAGCCCCTTCGTTACGGATTGTCTCCATATGGATAAATATATCCTGTGTTCCCTCACCTCGCGTTAGAAAACCATATCCCTTAACAGGATCAAACCATTTCACAATAGTATCAACAAACTCTCCCTCGGCTCTTACAGCCGGATGACGAGTTACATTCGATGCTTCTACCGGACTTGGCTGGAATGGAACGGCGGTTGATGTATCAATATCCAGGATTTTTATGGCTTGAAGGCCTTTTCCGCGGCGGGCGACCTGACAACTGATAGTCACACCTTCTGCCACATATTCATGGCCGCTTTCTCTAAGGCATGATAAATGAAGGAAGATATCTCCGGGTTCATCTTCTGGTACTAAAAAGCCAAAGCCTTTTACAGTGTTGAACCACTTCACCCTACCTTTACGCTCAAATGTTTCTTCTTCAGAATTAAAGGTCATTTCTACTTCATTACTGCTATGCAACTGTTCGATTTTTGCTGACATCAGGATACTCCCACTTCGTCTGTCATCGACCCCCACCGACATTCAATATTAACTCTTTATATAATAATATTCAATATTAGCTTAACCTTAAAATTGTGTTAAATGCTAATAAACGGTTTATTTTTTTCAATAAATACTATTTTTTTATCCGTGTGGTTGAATATTGATTACTACTAGCCATCTATTTAGTAATTTTATTCGGAATCACCATTAAATAGAAATGTCCAACCTAATACTTTCAATCTACCACCGAACATTAACAAAAATTCCGTTGCATCTTGCGAGTTGTGCCGTCTCATGGCATACACTGTTTTAAAAAAGTCACGCTAGCGGGACGTTCCCTTTACTTGAGGAAATACATTTGAGAACTATCAGCCTGATATTGGTTCTGTTCGCTGTTTGGCTCCTGTTTTCCGGGATCTATACACCGATGATTATTGGCTTCGGGATTGCGTCCTGCATCATTGTTGCGCTAATTGCCAGACGTATGGATGTAATCGACGCTGAGGGTCTCCCTTTTCAACTTGGCCCAAAAATTATGCTCTATTGGGTGTGGTTGTTGGTGGAAATTGTAAAAGCAAATATTGACGTTGCGAAATGCGTTCTATTTCCAAAAAAACATCTGCGGCCGAGCCTATTTCACTCAAAAGTCACTCAGAAAAGCGACCTAGGCAAAGTAATCTATGCCAACTCAGTCACGCTGACCCCTGGAACGGTTACCGTAGATCTCCATAATGATATGATCTTGGTTCACGCCCTTACCGAAGGATCAGCAGAGGGCGTTAAAAGCGGCGAAATGGACCAACGCGTAACACAGGTCATGGGGGAAGCATGAGCTTTTTCACAGTCACAGCTATAGCGATACTGGTGAGCGTTGCGCTAGCTCTTTTCCGGGCAATCTTAGGCCCAACCTCTTATGATCGAATTTTGGCTGTCAATGCCATTGGTACGAAAACAGTACTACTTATTGCGGTTGTTGGTTTTATGAACGGCCGACCAGATTTTCTTGATTTGGCGATTGTATATGCTTTGATGAATTTCATCGGAACTCTCGCAGTTTTAAAATATTTCAAATTTGGTTCGTTACGCGGTGGCCTTTCCAGATCTCACGGGGAGGAAAAATAATGGAATTACTCCTTGATATCGCAACCTGGATTTTAATGATGTCCGGTTGTTTCTTCCTGTTGATCACCGGTATTGGTCTCTTGCGGTTCCCAGACATATACACCCGAATTCACGCAGGTGGCATGGCTGATACTTTGGCAACTTTTTTAATTTTTGCGGGCCTTGCCTTGCAAAGCGGCTCCACCTTAGTAACCGTCAAGCTGGTATTCATCGTTGCCTTTATTTTTGTTACAAGCCCAACGGCCACCTATGCTTTGGCACAAGCAACCTTCGTTGCAGGATTAAAGCCACGTTTGGATGGTTTTGATAACAGTAAGGCTCCCAAAAATGACTCAAACGCTAAAGATGAGGCTTAAGCAGTATGGAAGAATTCACTAGTGTTTTTCTGATGTTGCTGTTGGTTGCTGGGGCTCTTGCTGTATTGCATGTGCGCAATCTATTTGTAGCGACTATGCTTTTGAGTGCCGTCAGTTTCATTATGGCCTTGATATTTGTAATGCTCGATGCGGTTGATGTGGCATTTACGGAAGCTGCTGTTGGCGCAGGTATCAGTACTGTTTTGTATTTGGGGACACTTGCTCTTGTGGGGCCTCACGAGAAAAGCTCAACTAAAAAAACAGCGCTCCCTTTGCTTCTTTCACTCGCAGTGGGCGGCGTTCTGATCTACGCAACATTTGAGTTGCCAACCGTGGGGTCACCTGACACACCCGTTCAGACAAGTCGCCTTACCGATCGTTTTCTGAATGAAAGTCCTAAGGAAATTGCTGTTCCCAATATCGTCACGGCTGTACTGGCAAGCTATCGCGGTTTTGATACGTTTGGCGAAACAACTGTGATCTTTACAGCCGGTATTGCTGTGCTCCTTATTCTAAGCCAAGTGCGTGGCCGGCGTGAAGAGGATGTGGCAATAGAGGAAAGCACGACACCTCAATCTGACCTGACAGCCGAAGAAGATACGTCCCTGCAAGCAAGCCCACATGATCTTGTTCCTCACGTTGTCTCTAAGCTACTAATCCCCTTTGTTTTGCTGTTTGGCTTTTACGTACAATTCCACGGCGACTTTGGTCCGGGTGGAGGCTTTCAGGCGGGCGTGATCTTTGCTGCTGGATTTATTTTATATTCTCTAGTGTTCGGTTTGGAATATACCAAAAAACTACTTCCCCTTCGTTTAGTAGAATTTTTCCTGGCGTTTGGTGTCCTATTGTATGGTGGTGTCGGTGTCGTAAGCATGCTTAAAGGCGGTAATTTCTTGGACTACAATCTTTTGTTAGCCTCACCTGTTGCAGGGCAACATCTTGGAATTTTGTTAGTTGAACTTGGAGTTGGCATCACTGTAACCGCGGCAATGCTTGCTATATTCTACGGTTTCGCTGGCCGCTCTGAAACAAACAACAAGAGCGGGGCATAAGTCAGACAATGTTTTTCGATCATTTCTATTACTGGATAACCGTTATCCTGTTTGTCATTGGGCTTTATACCGTGATGAGTAGAAGCAATCTTATCAAGAAAATGATTGGGTTGTCTTTGTTTCAGATTTCAGTTTTCCTGTTTTACATCACAATGGGAAAAATCGAAGGTGGAACGGCCCCAATCATTATTGATCAGCCGGACGTGGTCTATTCAAACCCGTTGCCGCATGTTTTGATCCTGACCGCCATTGTTGTGGGTGTTGCGACAACTGCCCTTGGTTTGGCACTTGTCGTCCGGATAAAAGAAGCTTTCGACACTATAGATGAGGAAGAAATCCTCCAGATGGAGGAAACCAAGTAAAATGTCGTCGCTTTTCACCCAAGCGCCTATTTTGGCAATCATCCTGCCACTATTGAGCGCGCCTATATGCGCCCTTTTTCGTGGAGCGACTTTTCCGTGGGCTCTCACGACTATTGTAAGCGCCCTCTCGTTTAGTTTCAGTCTGGATCTTTTATTCCACGTGGCCGAATATGGCGCTATTTCATATGAAATCGGCGGCTGGGCCCCACCATGGGGTATCGAGTATATTGCCGATCCCCTTAGCGCCTTTGTTATGATGGTAATTAGCGGGATTAGCACCGGCGTCTTGCTATATGCCCGCGAAAGCATTTTAAAAGAAGTTCCAGCGTCTCGCCTCGGCTTTTTCTTTGCGGCTTACTTGTTAGCGCTCGCAGGGATGATGGGAATTACAATTACAGGCGACGCCTTTAACATCTTTGTATTCCTTGAAATTACGTCCCTTTCCTCTTACGTGCTTATTTCCATGGGGGCTGGGACCGACCGACGTGCACTTACGGCTGCGTTCCAATATCTTATTGTTGGAACCATTGGCGCGACGTTTATTCTTATTGGTGTTGGCTTGCTATATGTCATGACCGGCACCTTGAATATCGCCGACATCGCCTCTCAATTTGATACTATTGCGGATACACGACCCATTCGGGCTGCAGTCGGGTTTTTAATGGTAGGTTTTGCCATTAAGCTCGCCATGTTTCCGTTTCATATTTGGCTGCCCAATGCCTATACATATGCTCCAAATATTGTAACTGCCTTTTTTGCAGGAACTGCTACAAAAGTGTCGGTTTACTTGATGATCCGCTTCATCTATTCGATGTTTGGTGCCGATTTCAGCTTCGGCGAACTGCCCTTAACGACAATATTAATGCCGCTGGCAGTCGTTGCATTTCTCAGTATGTCTGTCGTTGCCATTTTTCAGGATAACCTGAAACGCCTTCTAGCGTTTTCTAGTGTTGCCCAACTAGGGTACATGATACTCGGTATTGCGCTCGCAAGTGAAACAGGCCTTACCGCCAGCATTCTTCATATTTTCAACCATGCCATTGTAAAGACAGGTCTATTCCTGACTGTCGGCGCAATGTTTTATGTTACTGGCAGCACATACCTCAAAGATCTTGCCGGGATCGGACAACGCATGCCGATTACAACATTTGGATTTGTTCTGGGTGGCCTCGCCTTAATCGGTGTTCCACTGACACCGGGCTTCATATCGAAATGGTATTTGGTTCAAGGTGTTCTGGAACGCGGTGATGCAATCGGGTATGGCCTTGCCATCGCCATGCTAATTTCATCACTGTTTGCTGTCATCTATATTTGGCGCATTGTCGAGCTTGCATATTTCAAACCGTCGCCTGAGGGTGCCCCCACAGGGGAAGCCCCCCTTACCCTGATCATTCCGTGCTGGATCTTTATCTTCGGCAGCTTCTATTTTGGAATTGAGACGTCAATGAGTGTTGGATTTGCGGAAACCGCAGCCAAGTTTCTAATGGGGGCAGTAAAGTAATGATTACCCTCGAACTACAGGTTGCCCTTGCACTGTTTATTCCGTTAATCGGAGCCATTGGAGTTTCAATCTCTGGCGCGTCTCAAAATGTACGGGACGGAATTACTTTAGTGACCGCAGGCATCCTTTTTGTCAATGTGATGAGTATCCTTGTTGCTGTCTGGGGTGGTGCGTCGCCTGAGATCTCACTAATCAGTAGTTTGCCAGGTCTTGATGTTGCCCTGAAAGTCGAACCGCTGGGGATGATATTTGCTTGCGTTGCGTCGACACTCTGGATCGTCAACTCTATCTATTCATTTGGATATATGCGCGGCAATCGTGAACAAAAGCAAACGCGCTTTTATGTCTGTTTTGCCGTTGCGATTTCTGCTGCCATGGGTGTCGCCTTCTCAGGTAATCTTCTGACATTGTTCATTTTCTATGAAGTCCTAAGCCTCTCTACTTATCCTCTTGTCACGCATAAAGGGAACGCAGGCGCCTTGAAAGGCGGGCGAATTTACCTCGGCATTTTGCTTGGAACGTCCATTGGACTGTTTTTGCCTGCGATCATCTGGGTATGGACTTTAACTGGGACGACCGATTTCGTTGCGGGTGGTATCTTAAAAGAGCACGTAAGCCCGGGTATTACTGCAATACTGTTGTTCTTGTTTATGTACGGCATCGGTAAAGCCGCTCTAATGCCGATCCACCGATGGCTTCCCGCCGCCATGGTAGCACCGACACCAGTGAGCGCCCTTCTTCATGCTGTTGCGGTTGTTAAAGCGGGTGTATTTTCGGTTCTAAAGGTCATTATCTATATCTTCGGTATTGATTTCTTATCTACAACAGGCGCTGCAGAGTGGCTGACATGGGTTGCGGGTTATACGCTGATAGCAGCCTCGGTCGTTGCTCTCACTAAGAATAATCTGAAAGCAAGGCTTGCTTATTCTACAATCAGTCAGCTGGCCTACATTGTTCTTGCGGCCTCATTGGTAACGCCGATGGCGGTTGCAGGCGGAGCTTTACAAATCGTAATGCATGCCATGGGCAAGATCACCCTGTTCTTCTGCGCAGGTGCAATCTATACCGCCACAAAGAAAACCGAGATTTCGGACATGCGGGGTCTTGGCCGCGTTATGCCATTTACATTTATTGCATTCTTCATCGGGAGTTTGAGCATTATCGGCATTCCGCCGCTAGGTGGAAGCTGGGCCAAATTCTATATTATGTTAGGGGCAGTAGAAGCCGATCAGTTAATCGTTTTTGCTGTTTTGCTTATCAGCTCACTCCTGAATATAGCGTATCTGATGCCCGTGGTAATACGTGGTTTCTTTTATGCCCCTCTAGGAGAGGCACCCACCAGCAAGCAAGAAGGTGAATACCGTTCGCTTATTTCATGGGGAAGCCTGAAAGAAGCCCCCCTCCTTTGTGTTGCTCCGCCATTTCTGACAGCCCTCGGCTGTATTGCGCTATTCTTTGCAGTTGATCCTATATATCAGCTGATATTGCCAATAGTGACGCCGTAAGGATTAGCCGTAATGACAAATTCTGATCAAAAAAAATACCTGTTGGATCGTCCTGGCATTTCAGACAAAATTTTTGTTTGGATTTCTGTTGTGGCTGTGTTGGCTGCTATCCCAGATATTCTGTCCTTGTTTAATATTCTGTATGAAACACACCCGTATACAGAAGTTGAAGAGATACCGGTTTTCTACGGCCTTTATTCCATGGTCTGTTTCTTGACACTTATAGTGATAGCAAAAACAGTACAGAGTTTTCTAAAACGTGATGAGAATTACTATGATTGATGGTATAAATCCAGGCCTCATCCTAATACTGGGCGCATTCCTCGTACCACTCACAAGTGGCGTCATTAGGAATATCATCCTGCTTTCCTTGCCAGTAATCGGTCTCGCACAAACCATCGGCTTAGGTCTTGGAAGTTGGGGGGAGATTGAAATCATGGGCATGACACTTGTCCTGACCAAAATTGACCCGCTCTCCCGCGTATTTGGCCTTATTTTTCATATCGCCGCTTTTGCAGGAATTTTATATGCCTTGCATGTGAAAGATACGGTCCAACAAATCTCTACTTTGATCTACGCTGGTGCTGCGATTGGTGCAGTCTTTGCGGGTGACCTAATCACCTTGTTCTCTTTTTGGGAACTGACAGCGATCTCGTCTGTATTTCTAATTTGGGCAAGCCGGACAGAACGCGCCTATAAATCAGGTATGCGCTACCTGATTATTCAGGTGACAAGCGGCGTGGTGCTGCTGGGTGGCATTATCCTGTATTACTTCGATACAGGAAGTATCGTGTTTGAAACAATGGCGTTTGGTAGTTTGGCAACCTGGTTGATCCTGCTGGCTTTCGGTATCAAGGCTGCGTTCCCGCTTCTTCATAACTGGATTCAAGATAGCTACCCCGAAGCCACTGTAACAGGGACAGTTATCCTGTCTGCGTTTACGACGAAGCTTGCCATCTATGCACTAGCCCGCGGATTTGCAGGCACTGAGCTGCTCATCATCATCGGCGCTGTTATGGTTGTTTTTCCTGTAATCCATGCCACGCTTGAAAATGATCTTCGGCGGACCATCGCTTATTCCATGAACAGTCAGCAAGGTTTCATGGTTATCGCAGTCGGTATTGGAAGCGAGCTTGCTCTCAATGGTGTTGCGGCACATGCTGTGGTCAGTATTCTTTATACTTGCTTATTATTTATGGCGACTGGTGCTGTCTTGCACAGAACCGGTACTGCGAAAATCACGGAGCTTGGAGCCATCTATAAATCCATGCCAGTGACCAGTTTCTTTGCGGTTATTGGCGCCCTTGTTATAGTTGCATTCCCCCTAACCGCTGCCTTCGCTTCAAAAGCACTGATCCTGTCTGCAGCCCTTGATGCCAAGATGGTGCTCTTGTGGCTGGTGATGTTATTTGGTGCTGTTGCTGTTATCGATAATGTGGGTTTCAAAATTCCCGTATTCGGGTTCTTCAGCAAAGATAACGGAATGCGCACAAGTGAAGCCCCGTTCCATATGTTACTTGCGATGGCACTGCTTGCCGGACTTGCGATTTTAATCGGTATTTTCCCGGCACGTTTCTTTGAAATACTTCCCTATGAAATTGACTATCAAGTTTATACGGCCAGCCATGTGGTAACTCAGTTGCAGATGATTGCTTTTGCGGCACTTGCATTTGCAGCCACCGTTCGCTTTGGCATATATCCGATCATGAATTCTGGCATCAATCTGGATTTTGATTGGATTTATCGGAAATTACTAAAGAAGATTGCCCTGCAAATTGGATCCTTGATTGATCAAATATGGAAAGGCTTCTTGACCGGATCGCTTCGTCTTATTGATTTTATAATCGAAAAGGCAATATCAACACATGGGCCAGGTGCCGTCATGTCCAAAACAGTTTCGTCCGGCTCAGCGGTCGCGGTAATCCTGTTAATTCTGGGTATCATTGTTACGGTTCTCTACGCTTGAGGAAAGCTATGAAAAAACGCGTCCTTATCATTACAGCGCTTACAATCGGTGCCCTTAGTGGTTGCACATACCATCAAGCGAATGATACCGCTGATATTTATGATACAGCACAAATATCGGGGTTAGCAGAACGGATCACATCGGCCGACTATGTTCTTCTTGGGGAAAAGCATGATAACCCGCAACATCACAAAATTCAGGAAGAAATCCTGAAAAACACCCTATCTGCCGGGGATGTTGTGGTCTTTGAAATGATCAATTCTGACCAACAATCGGTGATCGATCAGTATCTAGCCAACGATGTAAAATTTGATGAACTTGAAACCGCTTTAAATTGGGCGAAAAGTGGATGGCCTGATTGGGCTTTCTACGCGCCCTTATTTGAAGCCGTGAAGAATGCAGGCGCAATAATCCAGCATGGCAGCTATCCTAGAAAGCAGCTAATGGATATGAGTGAGGATACATCCCCTCTCGCCGGTCTTATCCCAGCGGTTCAGCTCGAAGAACTAGATGAAGATATGCGACTTGGCCATTGCAATATGTTGCCGGAGGATATGATCCGTCCCATGAGCCTGCTGCAAATCAAAAAAGATAGACTTCTGGCAAGTCAGCTACAGACTAAGGATACAGCTAAGCGTGCGTATCTGATCGCAGGTAACGGCCACGTGCGCAAAGACCGAGCGGTTCCATTTCACTTAAAATCTGAAAAGATGTTCGTCCTGTCTTTAGCTGAGGAGACGTCCGAACCTGAACAGTGGAAACTGTTTTCTTCTTTTGATGCGGTTTGGATAACAGAAAGCCTTGGGAAATCACAGGAAGAATACTGCAACGAAATGCTCAAAAAATTCAAAAAACCCTAACCTTTGGACCCTTTTAAATCCTTAGACCTGACTTTCTTTTTAGGCACCCATTTCGTGACAGATCTGCCATCGGCTGTAAAACGAATTTCCTGACTTGATGACGGCACAGCATCCAAGTTTGAATGCTCCATTTTGTACGGAGATCCGTCCGGGAATTTGCTAACCAGACTTTGCCCGTGAAGCGCTTCTATACCGCCGGGGTATGCACTGGCCATATCCTCAACAAGTATTTCCGAATTACGGCCCCGCTCTTTGGCAGCTTTCACAGCCATATCTGCTCCTAGAATAGCATCCAGCTCTGTTCCAGATAGACTGGCGTAGGAGTCCCAAACCGCGATTAGAACCTCTTCCACAGCAGGTGCAGGCTCAACTGGATCAGTAATGGTTACCCCATATTCCATAGCAAGAAAAACATCTGGAACGATTGGACCGACATCAGTTGCAAGGAATGTCGCAGGCATCAATTTAGCGACTTTATTATCACTGGCATAAAGCGCCTGTCCCAAATAAAGCAGTTTCATTAAACTAGCGGCACTCAGGTTTACTTCCGCCTGCGCACTTCGTGCTTCAAGCCATGAAATAATATCAAATGTCGATCGAATAGCCGGACGCATGCCATAACCCCTTAAAACACTATATGCCTCAAAGATAGAATGTAATGGTTAATCAGCTATTAAAACAACAAAATCCCGCCGATTTAGGCGGGTTTTGTCCGTTTCTATATTTCATCAACTCACATCAATAATTATATCTGTGTCTAGGTCGGTGTCTGACAGACTTACATCAACCACAGTAATTGAGAAGTCCGGTGCACCATCAATTGTAATTACGGTATCCGCAATTGCGCCATTCCCGGCCCCGGATGTAGACGTGTCAAATTGGATTTTGGCTGCTCTTTCAGGACCTGCGATCTCCAGTATGTCGAAGAGATCATCAAGATCAATCACATCTTCACCTTCAACAAAGTCCATGATGATATCATCCCCATCGTCAGCACTCATGGTCCTGAAAACATCGTCTCCGTCTTGACCATACAAAGTATCCGCTCCGTGCCCGCCAATAAGAGTATCATCCCCATCACCACCTATTAGGCTGTCTGCGCCATCGTCGGCAAAAATGATGTCATCCCCGTCTCCACCGATAAGAGTATCTATCCCAGTTTGAGTTCCCCCAATATAATCGCCAAACGTGAATTCTATGTCTGAAAGTTCAGCAAGTGTTTTGCCATTAAAATTCAAGACCACATCGTCTTTAAAAATTCTCAAGGCACCAAATTCATCGGCAATTGTTGCACTTGCTAGGAAGGACGCAGTATCAGTTCCATCAGGCAATCCAGAAATATGGACAGTGTCAATGTTCAGATCAAAGTTGGTAAAATGCACAACACTGGCAGTTGACCAATCAAAAGAGTTTATATCTCCCACATTATCAGAAGTTGTAAGTCCCCTAAAATTAATAAAAGGACTTGAACCGACATGAATATCACGTCCCTTTTCACTAAAGAACGCGATGTGTGTTGCTGCATCCGCTACATGAATATCACTGGCATTGGCACCATACAGAGTTAATGAATTGATACCTTCAATATTGTAGTAAGTTTGCGCATTTTGACCGTATCTCATTGAAATGGTACCGGAAGACACATCATACGCGACAATTCTTTCCACGCCATTTGCAAACGCTGAAACACTTCCGTCAACATTCTTGATTGTTTCTATTCTGTCGACCCCAGTGAGTCCCGACAGTTGCAGTTGGTTATCGCCACCGTTTCCATAAAAATAGTCTTTAGAAGTCGACCAGGTAGACATGTCCTGATAGAAGTCATCCCGCATTTCACTGCCATACACTGTATCATTTCCAAGGCCGCCATACGTTCTTGTATAAAATCCCCCGCCATGATTGGAAGCCTCTATTCCCGTAAGATCGACTGATTTATCAGAGCCTTCCTTGGGGCCCGTTTTGTTTAACTGTATTGACAACTGAGAATAACCATCAGCGACTAAGCTTGCGCCGTTATCTGTTAGGAATTCGGTTTTATTCATGCCCAGGTCTGCAGCCGTTAAACTTGTGAAATACCCTCCATTAATCCAAAGACTTCCGCTCACCCCAGTTCCCTGGAACGTGAAGGTATCTGACGCATTAGCTTCATGACCATACCAGAGAAGTGACGGTCCATTATACGGATTAAAGTTGCTGTAATTATAAGTATCGTCTCCGTCTTCATCCTTAATGTAAAAGCTGTAGGTACTCAAAATAATTGTATCATCGCCACTTCCTGCGCCAAAAGGAGCCGCTTGCCCGAAGTACATTCCATGAGCTTGAGCGGTACCGAACATAGTTGGCAAATAAATGGTATCATTGCCGCCCAAAGCGTTAGTATGTGTTCCTGCAATAAAATCATTTGGGTCGATTGTATTGAAATCCACTTCGTCGACACCGCCCGTGAAATACGGCTGAGGATCATTGCTCAGATTAATTTCGTTACCTTGGCTATCAAGCACCTTGATTTGCTCGATATCATTTCCAACAGTTATTTGGAAATCTTGCTCCATGCGCGTCAAGGTTGCTGTTGGCTCTGTGGCCGCAATACCTGCGCTGTTTAGGCCAAGCCACTCGTAAATTTCCCCCAGCATGGAGACAAAATCTGGGTCCGCGAGTTGAACATCCGTCGCATTAACAACGAGGGTATCGAACCCTTGACCCCCAGAAAAATACCCGACTCCATTGGCTGGCATTTCGGTTTCCAGAATATCATTTCCAGAACCACCGAACATGGCATCATTACCGCTGCCGCCATTCAATAGATCATTGCCTGCACCGCCATACATCAAGTCATCGCCGATACCGCCGTACATGACATCTTCGCCGTCACCGCCAAGCATTTCGTCATTGCCGGTCCCCCCATACATCACATCATCATCTTCGAGCCCGAACATCTCGTCATGGCCAGCACCACCATCCATGGTGTCGTTACCGATATCGCCTGCGAGTTTATCATTCCCGCTATTGCCCCGAATATGATCATCACCAGTGCCGCCAGCCACAAAATCATCACCAAAACCAGCAAGGATTAAATCATGTCCTCCTTGACCGAAAATAGCATCATCCCCATGGCCACCATAGATATAATCGTCGCCACCATCGCTCCACTGGATTAGATTTCGTGAACTCTCAGGGTCCACACTCATGGCATAGTTGTAATAAAAATTCTGGACATCCTCCACGCCTTGAGTGACGGGGTTACCTATGAGTGAAAAAGCATTGTCACCAAAGATCAAATCACTTCCATCGCCAGCAACAATCACGTCCGCCATATTTGGGTTGTTGTCGCCTCTAGGAAATTGGTTAGAATTACTGCCCTGAGACGAGTCGTTACCATACCCACCCGTCATCATTTCATCGCCAACTAACAGATCACCTGTGCCGGGTTGGTAGAAACCATAGTCATCCCCCAGATCGGAGAAATCTTCAGGGACGTCAAATGCTGAGACACTAGGTAGGGCAGTTTGTTCAAACTCGTCTTCATTCGTTTCTCTTTCAGGTTCGCCTTCAGTTTCGCCTTCAATTTCGCGCCGACCAAAGATAACGTCCGTGCCTGATCCACCGATTAGAATATCATTTCCATCATTATCGATTAGGACGTCAGCCCCTTGATCTCCGCGAAGGATGTCATTATCTGCACCGCCGGTCAGGAAATCATTGTGATATCCACCTTGGAGTGTGTCTTCTCCCAACCCACCAAATAGAAAGTCCTGCCCTCTTCCGCCGTCAATAGAGCCATCCTCTTGCTCAAAATCATCAGAGTTCTGTCTTGTAAGGATATTTTGTCCATTAGGATCCCCATCTTCGTCAGGGGCTGCAACAGGACCGAAAGGTTGCTGCGGCGACGTACGATCATATCCATCACTTGGATTGTGATCCTCTGTCCAATTATTATGACCTGTTGAGGTGTCTGAATTGGTTGTCCAGTCCGCCGCAGTATCGCTGTCATGATTATCAACGCGCGAGAAAACACCATTTACATTTTTCCAGCTAAAGGGTCCGGTGTTACTATGGGTATATGGCATAAGTTCGGTTTCAGAAATGGGCGAATAGGCATCAAACAATTCTGGCACAACACTCATTGCACTGGCTAGTTGACCATTGAATGTAACGCTGTCGCCAAAAACTTCTAGCGTACGCTCTAGATCCGTGGACCACCCTTGCTGATCAATGGAGTCGCCTAGTGTGCCACCATTAGCCAAGAACGCATCAACTATTGTTGACGGTCCGCCATTTGACCAACTGATCGCAACGGCAAGCGCTTCTGTTGTGTCATCGCCAACACTCCAAAGTTCTGCGTCTTCGTCTATTACACCTGTCGCAATGACCTCGTGATCATCATCATAAAGAAAATAGGAAGTTGACGTTGGATCAGCTTTTGATCCTCCTTCATATATTTCACCATTAACGATCACTAACGATCCACCTGGCATAATTGTTACATCGGGTAAATTAATTGAAATAATTTCGCCTTCGGGACCCTTAATCAGAAGGGTCGTTGCGCCGTTTTCATTTGTTCCAGCAGTGGAGGTTTCTTCATTGGTATTATTTCGAAGCTCAATGATCGTTGCCTGACTAAACTCTTGATACCCTTGCCCCGGCGTGTCTGTTTGCGCGGAAAATGAACGATCATCCATGTCTTCATAGTAGGAATAGTATGAACCAAGCGAGATTTCGTTGATGATAAGTGTTGTTGGATCACCTAGGAGTATAACTTCTTCAGCTATAGTTTCAGGTGTTTCTTCTTGTTCGCGTAAGGGGCTATCAAATGCGGTTCCTTCAAGCAGGCCGTCGATGCCCAGACCGTCGCCGATACCGCCGTCTGAATAAGACGAGAATTCTGCACCGCCCCCGGTTCCGCCACCTGCACCGCCCGCAGCCGGCGCCACGGCTGAAAGATCATATCCTTCTATAGATCCAATAATTTCTTCGATGGGAACAACTTCCCCACTTTGAAGTTCAATCGTAGCGGCTGCATCCGTACCCGCAAATACAAGGAAATCTTGTACTAAAACCTGATAGCCATTGCCGTCCGATATTAGAAGACTACCGCCATCTTGAGAAAACGTGAAATTTGTAATGTTAGACGATGGCAGAGAAATAACATCTCCCGGACCCGGTGTAACGACTTGCACTACATCGGCCGCTGTGTTTGTCCCGTTCTCTAACTTCTTCATCTCTCAATTTCCCCAAACCTAATTTTAGTCAGCAAATCCATTCACCAATATTACTCAACGAATGATTGCGTTAAATTATGTAAGATAATAATTATATTTCTAATGAATACATCCCCCAAATGGATGATAGGGTTAAAAAAATCTTAATTTTGAGACGAATTGATGCGTAATTTTTCCACATTATGTTGAATTCTGTTGATATTTTCTTACAGTTTTTGGAATATAGTTTTTAAGTGCAGCTGATTTTTGTAACTTATCCATGTAAACATTTGTTTTTGCTACATAATACCCGCCGCGACAAAAACCCCATATTCACAACACCACATATTGAACTCTAATCAATCCACATTCGAACTTTTCCTAGCTCTCGTTGCATTTAGGCAATTGTTTACTGGGCAAATTAACGCACCAAAAACTATTGTATTATTTATTTGCATTCAATTATAGACGATGCCCTGTTCTGTATCATTGATTTGGGTGTTTTCGTGTCCGCGCGGCACTGTTTTGTTCTAAACTTTCGATGGCTTTAAAACCGCAAAAAATGCTCTTCTTTTATTCCCACTTGCAGCATGGCTCCGTATTCCGCTAGATTTGTTTTCTATTAATTTCAAGAATTTGAGGTATCAATATGGAAATGAGCGGCGAAGAGCTGATCAATGCGCCAAGAGAGCAAGTCTGGGCAGCATTAAATGATCCAGAAATATTGAGGCAAGCCATTTCAGGCTGCCAATCCGTAGAAAAAGAAGACGACACCTCTTTTTCCGCAGTTGTTAAAGTTAAAGTCGGTCCAGTTAAGGCCACTTTTAAAGGAAAAGTAACGTTAAGCAATATTGACGCCCCAAACGGCTACACCATTACAGGTGAGGGCAAAGGCGGCGCGGCGGGCTTTGGTAAAGGTGGCGCAGATATTTCTTTAAGTGATGCGGAGGGCGGGACACTTCTTAAATATAAAGTGAAAGCCTCTGTTGGCGGTAAAATGGCACAAATCGGATCACGCCTTATCGATAGTACGGCAAAAAAATTAGCTGGCGAATTTTTCTCAAACTTCAATGATTTGGTAAGCAACTCTGCTGCAGAGACTGAGCCGAACGAAACTGCTGAAACTGCGATAGAGGAAGTGCCCGCAACCACTGTTCAAACGGCCCCCGAAAAGGAAGGCTCTAACTGGACAAAACCATCGTTTGTTATACCGGCTGCACTCGCCATTGTTATTGTTTTATATTTACTATCTTAAAATTTTTGAGCTGTTGAATGAATTTTGAAGCAGAGTAGTATAAATTGATCTTTCTTTATCTTGACCCGATGGTCAAAGAAGACAACACTTATCTAATGAGAGAAAACTCTCAACAAAAAAACTAGGGGCAAGCATAACGCCGTCGCACAAACGTGTGTGACATACTAAGAGCTAGGGAGGAAACCAAATGACAACCGTTTCAATGACGGTAAACGGGAAAAGTGTCTCTGCGGACGTAGCGCCGAACACACTTTTGGTCCAGTTTATCCGTGACAACCTGCGCCTAACAGGCACTCACGTTGGTTGTGATACAAGCCAATGTGGCGCATGCACCGTGCATGTGAATGGCGATAGCGTTAAATCATGCACAATGTTGGCTGTTCAAGCTAACGATGCAGATGTAACGACGATTGAAGGACTCGCATCAGGCGAAGATCTTCACCCTATGCAAGCCGCATTTAAAGAGAATCACGGCCTGCAATGCGGTTTCTGCACGCCAGGAATGATTATGAGCGCGGTTGACCTTGTTAAGCGCAACCCTAACCCATCTGAAGAGACAATCCGTAAAGAACTGGAAGGCAACATCTGTCGCTGCACCGGTTATCACAACATTGTCAAATCTGTCAAAGAAGCTTCGGAGAATATGGGAGGGTGATTTATGACCGTAGAAAATGGAATTGGCGCATCTGTTAAGCGCAAAGAAGACCAAAGATTTCTAACTGGAAATGGTAACTATCTCGACGATATCAACAAATATGGGCAGACCCACGGATATTTCCTGCGCTCTCCTCATGCCTTCGCTAAAATCAAAAGTATCGATCTTAGCGCAGCAAAAGCAGCGTCGGGCGTTGTGGATATTTTCACCGGTGAAGATATGGCCGCTGACGGTATTGGCGGCCTCGTTTGTGGCTGGTCGATATTCAGCAAAGATGGTAGTCCCCATGTAGCACCTCCTCATCCATGTCTTGCAACAGACACGGTTAAGCATGTTGGTGATCAGGTCGCGTTTATTGTGGCCGAAAGCCTACAAGAAGCCAAGGATGCAGCTGAACTGATCGAGGTTGAGTATGAAGAGCTGCAATCGGTAACTGATGTACAGAAAGCCGCTGCTGCAGGAGCACCGCAGGTTCACACCGAAGCACCGGGCAACCAGTGTTATGATTGGGAAATCGGTGATAAAGATGCTGTTGATGCAGCCTTTGCTGGTGCCCATCACATCACGAAAATGGATCTTATCAACAACCGTTTGTCTCCAAACCCTATGGAGCCACGGGCTGCAATGGGCGAGTATGATCCCGGAACGGGCGAATATACTCTCCACACGACCAGCCAGAATCCCCATGTAGCACGGCTGTTATTGTCAGCATTTGTGGCGATAGCACCTGAAAATAAACTTCGGGTTATTGCACCGGATGTTGGCGGCGGATTTGGCACAAAAATCTTTGTTTATGCCGAAGAAACTGCAACTATCTGGGCTTCCAAGAAAGTAGGCCGCCCAATTAAGTGGACAGCTGATCGTTCAGAAGCGTTTCTAACCGATGCCCATGGCCGCGATCATGCAACTCATGCCGAAATGGCATTTGATGCTGATGGTCACATTCTGGGTTTCCGGGTAGCAACCAAAGCAAACATGGGTGCGTATCTTTCCACATTTGCCTCAGCGGTTCCAACCTACCTTTATGCGACGTTGCTCAACGGCCAATACAAAATGCCGTGCATTTACGCAGAAGTTCAGGCCATATTTACCAATACGACACCGGTTGATGCCTATCGCGGCGCAGGCCGGCCAGAGGCAACTTACGTCGTAGAGAGAATGATGGAGCGGGCCGCCCGCGACCTGAATATGGATCCTACGGATCTTAGAATGAAAAACTTCATCGCACCCGATGCGTACCCTTATGAAACACCGGTTATCATGACATACGATACCGGCGATTATCCGCAAACAATGAACGCTGCTAAAGGCATGATTGATTACGACGGCTTCAGTGCCCGAAAAGCACAATCTGAGGCCAATGGCAAACTACGCGGAATTGGATCTGCGGCTTATATCGAAGCTTGCGGCATTGCTCCGTCTGCGGCTGTTGGATCTCTTGGCGCTGGTGTTGGTCTTTGGGAAAGTGCAGAAGTTCGTTTTAATCCAACGGGTTCTGTCACGATCTTTACAGGAAGCCACAGCCATGGCCAAGGCCATGAAACAACGTTTGCACAACTTATCGCCGATCAACTGGGAGTTCCTTTTGAGAGCATTGAAGTTGTTCACGGCGACACCACCAAAGTACCGTTCGGTATGGGAACTTATGGATCTCGCTCTCTTGCTGTTGGTGGTTCTGCCATTACCAAAGCTGCGGATAAAATTGTTGATAAAGCGAAGAAAATTGCGGCTCATTTGATGGAAGCATCAGAAGAAGATATCGAACACGAGCATGGTGTCTTTTCGATCGCAGGAACTGACAAACAGTTGACGATCGGTGAAATTGCTTTTGCAGCCTATGTTCCGCATAACTATCCTGAAGACTTGGAACCGGGTCTTGCTGAAAATGCGTTTTATGATCCTCTAAACTTCACATTCCCCGCTGGCACGCATATTGCGGAAGTGGAAATTGATCCACAAACCGGAGTAGTTGAAGTGCTTGACTGGGTGGCATCAGATGATTTTGGCAACATTATCAATCCAATGATTGTAGAAGGCCAAGTCCACGGCGGTGTTGCTCAAGGGATTGGTCAGGCACTGCTGGAAGGTGTCGTCTATGATGATGACAGCGGACAGTTGCTGACGGGATCTTATATGGATTATTGCATGCCAAGGGCAGACAATCTTCCAAACTTCAAAGTTGAAACCACCAACACCCCCTGCCCGAGCAATCCGCTTGGTGTTAAGGGTTGCGGTGAAGCCGGTGCCATTGCCGCACCTGCCGCTTTGATGAACGCAATCACTGATGCGTTAGGTAAAGAAATAGACATGCCTGCAACATCAGAAAAAGTCTGGCGCGCGATACAAAGCGCCTAAAAGAAGGGAGATTTAGAAAATGTATTCATTCGATTATGAACGCCCTTCGGGGATTAATGAGGCTGTTGGTGCAATAGGTGAGGACGACAAATTCCTCGCCGGCGGCCAATCATTCTTGCCAACTTTGAAATTGCGTCTTGCGCAAGTTGATAAGCTGGTAGATTTGAGCGGCATTGCAGAACTTAACGGTATCTCAGTTGGCGGCGGCGAAGTGTCGATCGGCGCAATGACAACTCACGGTGCTGTAGCAACTTCTTCAGATGTTCGTTCAGCCATTCCTGCGTTAGCCGACATGGCTGCTCATATTGGCGATGCACAGGTTAGGAACCGCGGTACAATTGGTGGCTCAATCGCCAACAATGATCCGGCTGCTGACTATCCGTCTGCACTTGTTGCCCTTAACGCAACCGTTCATACAAATAAACGGTCAATTTCTGCAGACGACTTCTTTGTCGATCTGTTTGAAACCGCATTGGAAGAAAACGAACTCGTTACTAAGGTAACGTTCCCGGTTCCTGACAAAGCGGCATATGCCAAATTTCCAAACCCGGCATCACGGTTTGCGTTGGTTGGCGTTTTTGTCGCTCAGTCAAGTGCAGGGGCTCGTGTTGCGGTTACTGGTGCTGGTCCTTGTGTTTTCCGTCAAAGCGATATGGAAGCAGCTCTTAGTAGTAATTTCTCTGCTGATGCAGTTAAAGGTGTCAAAACCAGTGCTGACGATTTGAACGCAGACATCCATGCGTCTGCAGATTATCGGGCTCATTTGATATCAGTTATGGCGTCTCGCGCAGTTGACGCTGCGTCTTAAGCCTAACTAAATACATATTTGAAGGGGAAGTTCGCTTCCCCTTTTTTTTATGACAGCCGCTACAAATGAATGGGGCCATCATTGTAGCTTTGTTCCAGATACTCTATTCTGGACTGACAACCATTTTACGAATGAGTAAAACCGCATGCCTACACTCTTACCCAACTCCATCGATGAAGTTCAAGAACTGTTAAAAAAAGCGGATTACGTCGCGGATCGCAGCTTGGCAACAGTTTTATATCTTTCTCTGAAAATGGGCCGCCCCTTGTTTTTAGAAGGCGAAGCCGGTGTTGGTAAGACCGAAATCGCCAAAGTTTTGGCCGATCAACTGGACAGGCCTTTGATCCGTTTGCAATGCTATGAAGGCTTAGATGTCTCATCTGCTGTTTACGAATGGAACTATGCGCGTCAAATGATCGAAATTCGTTTGGCTGAAGCAACAGACAGTGCCGAAAAAGAACAACTCGGCAATGATATATTTTCTGAAAAATTCCTGATCAAGCGCCCTCTCCTGAACGCTCTCGAAGACACTGGACGCGGCGCCCCAGTTCTCCTAATCGATGAGTTAGATCGTACGGACGAGCCTTTTGAAGCCTATCTTCTTGAAGTGCTTTCAGATTTCCAAATCACAATTCCTGAGCTTGGCACAATTGCCGCAAAAGAAGCGCCTATTGTTATAATAACGTCCAACAGAACTCGTGAAATTCATGACGCCCTTAAACGTCGTTGTCTGTATCATTGGGTGGATTACCCAAATGCGGAACGCGAAAAAGAAATTATTGGACGGAAATTGCCCGGTGCAGATAAAAAGTTGTCAGCGCAAATTGTTGCGTTTGTACAAAAGCTTCGCGAGGATCCTGCACTCTTTAAATTGCCTGGAATTGCGGAAAGCCTCGATTGGACAAATGCCCTTACAGAACTCAACGTAATATCTCTGGACCCCGACGTGATCAATGACACCCTTGGTGTGTTATTGAAATATCAAGATGATATCGCTAAAATTCAAGGGAGTGAAGCCGCCGATATTATCGCACAAATAAATTCGGAATTGGAACAATCCAATGACAATTCTGGATAAATCCAACAACAGCACCCCATCGGATAACGGGGCCCTAGTTGAAAACATTATGCATTTCGCCCGTACATTACGAAAGGCTGGCCTACCTGTAGGTCCCGGCCGCGTGATAGAAGCGATTAAAGCAGTTCAGTGCGCCGGCCTGGAGCGGCGCGACGATTTCTATTGGACACTGCATTCTGTTTTTGTAAACCGTCATGATCAATGGCCTCTTTTTGATCAAGCATTTCATATTTTCTGGAAAAACCCTGACATCCTTAAAAAGATGATGGACATGATGTTGCCAACAACTTTTCTGGATAAGGTAGCTAGTGATCAAGAAGAAATTTCAAAACGATTGGCGCAAGCGCTGGCCCCGTCAGAAGCTCCAGGCGATCAGGATGACGATGGCTCTGAAGAGATTGAAATAAACGCTGAACTAAACACCTCCAGTAAAGAACTCCTTCAGAATAAAGATTTTGAAGATATGAGCGTTGAAGAGCTGGAGATGGCGAAAAAGGCCATGAAACACCTTAAACTTCCTATCCGCGAAGTTAAAACACGGCGTCTACGCGCTAACATGCGGACCGGAAAAGTTGATATGCGCCGAACACTTCGTGCGGCACAACGTACTGGCGGCGCAATTATTCCTCTCAGGTTCAAATCACAAGTGAAGCGCCATCCTCCACTGGTCGTTTTGTGCGACATTTCGGGCTCCATGTCCCAGTATAGCCGTATGTTACTGCATTTTTTGCATGCTCTGACCAATGATCGAGACCGCGTCCATACTTTCCTATTCGGAACTCGGCTTACCAATATCACAAGATATATGCGTTACCGTGATGTGGACGAGGCGCTGGACGCTGTTAGCGAGAAAGTGGAAGATTGGTCCGGCGGCACCCGCATCGGGACAACCCTTACTGAGTTCAATAAAAACTGGTCACGCCGGGTCTTGGGACAAGGGGCCGTCGTTCTGTTTATCTCCGACGGTCTGGACCGCGACGAAGGGGACGAACTAGGTATTGAAATGGATCGTCTCCATAAATCGTGCCGGCAACTGATTTGGCTGAACCCGCTTTTACGTTACGAGGGGTTTGAACCTAAGGCCCGCGGGATCAAAGCCATCTTGCCTCATGTTGATATTTTCCGCACGGTCCATAACTTACAAAGTCTACAGGAACTATCTACATTACTCTCAGGGCCGGACAAAGGCCACGCTGTACAGGGAAGGTTCGTCGCATGAATACCTCGCTAGATTTAGCCGCAAAAGACGATGTCATTGAAAGTGCCCTTCATTGGCAAAAGGAAGGCAAAAAAGTAGCTCTTGCAACAGTCATCCAAACGTGGGGGTCAGCTCCGCGCCCCACAGGCAGTCAACTGGCTATTGACGAAACAGGTAACATGGTTGGCTCGGTGAGCGGTGGATGTGTAGAAGGTGCCGTCATTCAGGAAGCCATACAGCTGATGGATAACGGTGGATATAAGACCTTGGAATTCGGGGTTACAAATGATGAAGCTTGGGAAGTTGGTCTTGCTTGCGGCGGTAAAATCCGGATTTTTATAGAAGCATTGAGTTGAGAGCAAATCATGGACAATAAACAGCTTCAAGAGTTGCAAAACGCCCGGAAAGAAAAAAAACAAGTGGTCCTCGCCACTAATTTGTCCAGCGGCGTTAGCGAACTACTCTACCCGTTTGAAACAGACGAGATCACGCCACTGCTTGAAGAAGCCCGGCTGGCTCTACGTTTTGACAAACCTCACGAAACAGAAGTGGTCAACGAAAAGATCTTTCTGAATATCTTTAATCCACCGCTTCGTCTTTTTATTGTTGGGGCTGTGCATATTGCGCAGAAATTAGCGCCAATGGCAGCAGCAACTGGTTATGAAGTCGTTGTCATTGATCCTAGACGCAGTTTCGGATCTGAAATGCGTTTTCCAAATGTCGCTCTGGATGATAGATGGCCTGATGAGGCTTTAGAGGATCTCTCTCCGGATAGAAGAAGTGCGTTAGTTACACTGACACATGACGCCAAGTTAGATGATCCTGCGCTTGAGAGCGCCCTTAATTCAGACGTGTTCTATATTGGTGCCCTTGGCAGTAACCGCACAAATGACAAACGACATCAGCGTCTTATAAGCAAAGGCTTTAGTGAAGCTGCTATTAAACGCATCAATGGCCCTATCGGCCTCGATATCGGGGCGCAATCCCCCGCAGAAATAGCTGTTTCCATCATGGGAGAGCTTACAGCGTGCCTTCGCGGAAAGATGACCAAATGATTTTTGGGCGTCTAAAACTGGAGAATGCTGAAGGAGCAATTCTTGCTCATGCAGTAGATGCAGAACCCCTTGGCATACTGAAAAAAGGGACTGTTCTAGACACTGCTATGTTAGATGCCTTGAAGAAAGCTGGGCATTTATCCGTATTGGCGGCAAAACTTGAAGATGGCGACATTCCAGAAGACACTGCAGCCCATGAGATAGCAAAGACACTTGCGGGGTCAAATGTGTCTGTACGGGCTCCCTTTACCGGACGCTCGAACCTGATGTCAGAACAAAACGGCATCGCTCTGCTTAATCGAGATCTCATCAACAAAATCAATACAATAGATCCATCGATTACGGTAGCATCTGTTAAGAATTTCGAAAAAATTGAGAGCGGGCAAATGCTGGCTACCATAAAGATTATTCCATTTTCTTCACCAGAAGAGTATGTCAATAAGGCCATCGGCTTTGCTGAACTTGCCGATCGATCACTTGTTTCGATCGCGCCTTTCCTTAGAAAAAAAATTGGTGTCATCTCAACACAATTGCCAAGTACACCAGAAAAGTTGATCCATAAATCGGAGAAAATTCTGCTAGATCGGCTTCAACGATGCGATAATGAAATAACGTTTCGGCAAACAGTTCCACACCATGAAAATGACGTTGCTATAGTTCTTGACAAACTCTCTCGAAAACAATGCGACCTGATACTCATATTTGGGGCTTCAGCCATTACAGATGTGCGAGATGTGATCCCAACTGCTATCAAGGAAGCTGGCGGTGAAATCGAGCATTTTGGCATGCCTGTAGATCCCGGAAATTTGCTTTTGCTTGGTAAATTGAAGGATTGCACTGTCGTCGGACTCCCCGGCTGTACACGTTCCCCCAAACTTAATGGTTTTGACTGGGTTCTGGAACGCCTGTTGGCTGATGTTGAGGTGACGCCATCTGACATAATGGCAATGGGCGAAGGCGGACTACTGAAGGAGATCTCCAGCAGGCCGCAACCAAGAGACAAACGCCAGAAAACTATGCCGAAATCAGAACCCAATAAAATCGCCGCAGTTTTGCTTGCGGCGGGTCAATCCAGACGCATGGGCACAGATAATAAATTGTTGGCACTGATTGACGGAAAACCAATGGTACGACATGTGGCAGAAACTCTGCTGGCATCAAATGTTGATGATGTCCTGACTGTTACCGGTCATGAAGCAGATGAAGTTGTCAAAACCATGTGGGATCTAAGTATTCCAAGTGTACAGAACCCCGATTTTGATAAAGGACTGTCCACGTCATTGAAATTGGGGTTTGAACTTCTACATAACAAATTCGATGGTATTTTAGTATGTCTGGGAGATATGCCCTTTGTGTCACAGGATCAAATAAACCAGATACTCGAAGTCTTTGACCCGGAGAATGGCCGATCAATCATCGTGCCTACACAAAATGGCAAGCGCGGTAATCCGGCCCTTATCTCCACGCAGTTTTGGGAGGAAGTCCGCGACATTTCTGGCGACATTGGGGCTAAGGCTTTGATTTCAGCCAATGACCACGTAGTTCATACCGTAGAAATTGACAGCTCAAGTATTTTTGCCGATATAGATACCCCTGACATATTGGCTTCCCTTACAAGTCCAGCAGACAAGATTAGTGAGTAGACATTGATAGAAGAACTTTACCAAAAAAACCTGATGCGGCTAGCTGCCAATGCGACTGGCTCTGGGTCTCTTGATGCACCTGATCTAGAAGGAACTCTGGATAATCCCACATGCGGGGATCGTATAACTATTCAGGTCAAACTCGAAGACGGCCGAATTACAGAATTAGCACAAGAAAACCGGGCCTGCCTTCTGTGTCAGGCATCTGCCTCGCTCCTCGCTGAGAATGCCATTGGCCTCACATTAGGAGACGTTGAGACGGTTCGCGGGAAAATCGAAGATATTTTAAAAAATGGCGAAAGCACTGCGACCTCTCCATGGGAGAAGCTTAGCTACTTTGCTCCTGTCAAAGAACATTCAAGCCGACACATTTGTGTATTGCTACCCTTTAACGCGCTACGTGATATTTTATCGGGAAAGATCTAAACTCTATGGAGCACAAAGTTATACGAAAAACCCCCGGACAAGATATCGCCTCGCCCTGTACCGGGATCTGTACTATGGATTTAAAAAACGAATATTGTATTGGTTGTTACCGCACAAGATTAGAGATTGGCGGATGGACACATATGGAAAATGGAGCAAAACTTACTATCGTAAATGATCTACGCAAAAGACGAAAAGAAGCAAAATCAACATAGCATTTCTGCTGCCTTTAAATTGCCTTTATTGAGCCCCGATTTCCGCAAATTTGTCTCCTACTGATAGACATTCCGGTTCTTCAGGGGCGAAACAATGTATATCAAAGTTCTATCAGCCTTAACGGCAACATTTCTAGGTGTTCTTTTCATTGTAATGGTCGGCACTATGCCAACATCTGTCGCTCTGAACGTTGATTCCGAATTATCTCATATATTCAAAATCAACTGCTTAATTGAAGAGATGTCTTCGCATTCTGATAGCCGACACATATAAGTCCTCCAAAAAACACTAACAATTGACGCCAATGATCAAGAAACTTCACATTGGAATGATTTCGATCACAAGCTAGTGATTACCATCACAGACTTAAAATTCAACCCTCCTATTATGCCAACCCGATATATATCGATTTGATATAAGTGTTTGCGACTGCAGTTTGCAGCAAACTGGTTTGGATTAATGGACGTTAAAACTTTATGCCTTGGACTGCTTACCTTTGGGGACGCGACAGGCTATGAAATAAAGAAAGCTTTTCAGGATCGGCTGAGCATGCTCTATGACGCCGGTTACGGATCCATTTACCCTGCCCTGAATAAACTGACGACTGAAGGTCTGGTTTCCTGCCGTACGATGGCTCAAAGCAAGCGGCCTGATAAGAAGATCTATTCCATCACACTAGACGGACAAATCGCGTTTCTAAAGGAAATGGAACGGGCTCCAGCTTCAGATAAATTCAGATCAGAAACGTTAGCGACCCTAATGTTCGCACATCTGTTACCTGCAAGTCACGTGTCAAAAGTGATAGACGACTTAATTAAATCTTATGAAGATAACATAGAAGTTTTATCAGGCGAGTGTGATATGAAACAGTCGCTTTCTGAGAAATTTCTCTGCGGATATGGCATCGCCGTAAAAAAATCCGCCATTCAATACATGCAAGATAACAGACACTTAATCGAAGCAGAGGCCCTTTTAGGGGAACAGGCTGCTGAATAAATTGCTCTAGTTTGTCAAATAGTTAAGAGGTGACAAAGTGAACCGCTCAGTAATAATTGCTACTATCATCGCCGTTGGTGTAACAGGCTGGATTGTATCCGGACAATTTAAAGAACCGGAAATTGACGTGGCCGATGCGGCAACGACAAAAACCAATCCAATTGTCTCCGAGATTGCCGCCGCGCTACAGCCAAAGAAAACGGAGCCAACACTCGTTGATGTTCAGATTTACAATGCCGAGCCCAGAGAACAGAAAGTTGTTGTTCGTGGTATGACGGAAGCTGTTCGTACAGTCACAATTAAGGCAGAAACGCCTGGCCGTGTTGTCAGTACATATGTTGAGCGGGGACAACGAGTTAAAAAAGGGGATGTGCTGGTCAAATTCGCAGTTAAAGCCCGTAGAGCCCAACTTGCAGAAGCTGAAGCGCTAGTCCGCCAACGCCAAATTGAATACAAAGCTGCCAAGGCTCTCAGTAAAAAGGGCTTTAGCGCAAAAACAACACTTGCTGGAACTAAAGCACTTCTCGATAGCGCCCTCGCACAGTCCGAAGCTGTGCGCATCCTTCTGGATGATTTGATTATTCGTGCGCCTTTCGACGGCATCGTGGAAGAAAGACAAGCAGAAATCGGCGATTTCATAAAAGACGGAAATGCGGTTATTACCATCGTTGATGAAAACCCATTCCTTGTTACAGGTCAAATCTCGGAAGTTTATGTCAACAAAATTAAAGTTGGCGACAAAGGAACTGCGAAACTTGTAACGGGCGAAACAGTTAAGGGCACTGTCCGTTTCATCGGTAAAAAATCTGACCCTGCAACAAGGACTTTCCGTGTCGAACTGTTAGTTCAGAATGATGATTATAAACTTCGAGCAGGTGTAACTGCAGAAACAACGTTTACAACCGACAAAGTAATGGCTCACTTCATCTCACCTGCAATCTTAACACTCAACGACAATGGTGTCCTCGGTGTTCGCTCGGTTGATGACACTGACGTTGTACACTTTCATCCTGTGAAGGTGATTACAGATTCCAGCGAAGGCGCATGGATTACTGGTCTGCCGCCGCAAACTCGCTTAATTAAGGTCGGACAGGAATTTGTCCGTGCTGGTGAAAAAGTTAATCCGCAGAACAGAACTGCTGGAGTCCAATAATGAACGCAATCATTGATGCGGCCATACACCACTCCCGCACTGTGATCAGTGCGCTCGTGCTGATTTTAGTCGCCGGCTTCACAGCCTATGTTGACATCGCAAAAGAAGCTGATCCGGATATTAACATTCCGATTATCTACGTTTCCATGACCCATGAAGGAATATCCCCGGAAGACGCGGAAAGATTGCTTGTCCGTCCGATGGAAATTGAGCTTAGAAGTATCGAAGGTATCAAAGAAATGAAATCTACAGCAGGCGAAGGTTTTGCCTCTGTTTTGATGGAATTTGAAGCTGGCTTCGATGCGGATAGTGCTCTTGATGATGTGCGCGAAAAAGTAGATATCGCAAAAAAGGAACTGCCTGACGATACTGATGATCCGAGCGTTCATGAAGTAAACGTTGGTTTGTTCCCTGTTTTGGTCGTCACGCTTTCCGGCGATATGCCGATCAGATCACTTATCCGCTTTGCGAAGGATCTACAAGACGAGATTGAGAGTCTTCCTGGAGTTTTGTCCGCTGACATTGGTGGCGACCGCGAAGAAGTTCTTGAAGTTATTATTGATCCGGTAAGATTGGAAAGCTACAAAATCTCTAATAGCGAACTGATAAATGCAGTTCAGCTTAACAATAAACTCGTTGCTGCCGGCTCAATGGATACTGGTAAAGGGCGCTTTTCTATTAAAGTTCCTGGATTATTTGAATCTGCAAAAGACGTCTTCTCTATTCCGCTTAAAGTATCTGGTGAAGCAGTTGTCACTTTGGGTGATGTCACAACAATTCGCCGTACTTTTAAAGATGCGGATAGCTTCGCTCGATTGAACGGCAAGCCTGCAGTTGTTTTGGAAATTAAAAAACGACTGGGTGAAAACATCATTGATACAATCGAAGATGTAAAATCCCTTGTCGCAGAAGAACAAGGGATTTGGCCCGAAAATCTGCAAGTTACATTCAGTCAGGATAAATCTAAAGACGTGCGTTCTATGCTGAACGATCTGCAAAACAACATTTTTAGCGCCATTATTTTGGTGATGATTGTTGTTATTAGCGCACTTGGCGTTCGAACAGCAGGTCTTGTTGGTCTGTCTATCCCAGGATCGTTTTTGATCGGTATTTTGTACCTCTACCTATTTGGTTTCACCATCAACATTGTTGTATTGTTCGGACTGATCCTTGCAGTAGGCATGCTGGTTGACGGTGCTATTGTGGTAACTGAATTCGCTGACCGAAAAATGGCCGAAGGTTTTGATAAGGTGGAAGCCTATGGCCTAGCGGCCAAGCGTATGGCGTGGCCTATTATCGCCTCCACAGCAACAACTTTGGCTGTGTTTATGCCATTATTGTTCTGGCCCGGTGTTGTGGGTGAGTTCATGAAATTCCTGCCCCTCACCCTGATCACAACTCTCACCGGCTCTTTGCTGATGGCACTTATTTTTGTTCCAACATTGGGCTCAGTGTTTGGAAAGCCGGGTACAGTTAATTCGAAAACACTATCAGCACTTGCTGCTGCTGAATCTGGCGATGTTCGCTCTATCGGCGGTGCAACGGGTGGCTATGTGAATTCTCTTGCCTTCTGTTTGCGGCATCCGGGGAAAATTGTCCTCGTTGCGGTTCTCTCGCTAGTTAGTGTGTACGTTTACTATGGTTCAAACGGAAACGGCACTCAGTTCTTCCCAGAAGTCGAACCTGAGATGGCACTTGTCTATGTGCATGCACGCGGCAACATGTCGACAATTGAAAAAGATGATCTTGTTAAAGCCGTCGAACACGAAGTTCTGAAACTTGATGACTTTTCTTCTATCTATTCAAAAACAGGTGGAGGATCTGACGGTCAAGAAATTGCAGAAGACGTTATCGGCGTTATCCAGATGGAATTCAAAGACTGGCAGGAACGCCGTTCGGCAGCTATTGTTTTTGAAGATATCCGCAAGATGACAAAGCACATTGCTGGTATTTCTGTTGAAACCCGCCAACCCGATACTGGGCCGCCAACAGGTAAAGACATCCAGATTGAATTGTCTTCTCGCTTTCCTGAAAAAATTGCGCCTGAGATCGCTAAAATTAGAAAGTATCTAGAAGAAAACGTTGCAGATCTGATCGATCTTGAAGATAGCCGCGCTATTCCGGGTATTGAATGGGAAATCATCGTTGATCGTGCGCAAGCTGGTCGATTTGGAGCCGACGTAACAACTGTTGGCAAAACCATTCAATTGGTAACAAACGGAATTAAAGCACATGAATACAGGCCCGTCGAAGTTGATGACGAAGTTGAAATTCGTGTTCGTTATCCTGAAAGCTACCGTAGTCTGGAAGCGCTTGATAACCTTCGTATCAGCACGGAATTGGGTATGATCCCAATTTCAAACTTTGCAACGCGATCACCACAGCCAAAAGTGGGGACGATAAAGCGTTCAGATTCAAAACGTGTCATGACCATTAAAGCAAATGTTATTGCTGGTGTTTTGGTTGATGAAAAAGTGAAAGAAATTGAAACTTGGATCAAAACCGAAGCTAACCTGGATCCCGCGGTCAAATTTATCTTCAAAGGTGAAGACGAAGAACAAAAGAAAGCGCAAGCATTTCTTGGGAAAGCGTTCGGGGTTGCTTTATTTATTATGGCAATCATTCTCGTTACCCAGTTTAACAGCTTCTATCATGCCTTCCTGATCCTGACGGCTGTAATTATGTCAACCGGTGGCGTTCTTATCGGACTCATTCTTACGGGTCAGCCCTTTGGTATTGTTATGACGGGTGTTGGTGTTATCTCGCTTGCCGGTATTGTTGTGAATAACAACATTGTTCTCATTGATACCTATGCCCATCTGAAACGCGGAGGTATGCCCGCAATGGAGGCTGTCCTTCGAACAGGCGCGCAACGTTTACGCCCTGTTATGCTGACAACGATTACAACAATATTTGGTTTGTTGCCTATGGCGATGCAAGTCAACATCGATTTCATAACACGTGACATCGTCGTTGGAGCACCTTCATCGCAGTGGTGGGTTCAGCTTTCAACAGCTGTTGCTTTTGGTCTGACATTCGCAACTGCACTTACATTGATTGTAACGCCTAGCCTCTTGATGGTCGGTGCGAACGTTGGCGAATTCTTCGAAAACAGACGTGAGAAGAAACGCAAAAAACTGATCGTAAAAATTCAAGGGCAAGGAACTCAACCCGCTGAATAACATCGGCATAAAAAAAGCCCCGCTAAATTGGCGGGGCTTTTTTTTGTGACTTACAATGCGTTTTAGCTAACTTCTTCGAGTTTTAAATTCCACCATAGGATCGTTTCTTCAGCGGTCTGCTCAAACAAGGGAATTGCCGCTTTAATGTCGTCTGGATTCTCCGCCATTTGCTCCATTAAAGAAGCTTGCATGGCAAGTCTGTCGGCACACATAGAACCAGCAACTCCAGCAATAGTGTGAACGGCTCTAAAAATGATGGTGTTATCCTCGGCGCTTAATCCTTCGTGCAACGTATTTAATTCGGCTCTGATTGAATCTGGAGTTTTACCGATTATGGAATGTGTAATTTCTGATCCAAGCTGATCAATAAATTCATTCATTTTATCTTCACAGCCAACGGGTAGATGCAATGTTGAAACGAGTCCCTCCTCATCAGCTGTATCAATTTCATCGGATTTATTAATATTTGCCACTGGACTTCCTTCCATTACATGCAGGTTGCTCGCAATTACGTTTTGTAGCTGCTCTTTCGTAAAGGGTTTGGTGAGAATATCAGTCATCCCCATTTCTCTCATATATTTGTGACGATCGCTGAAGGCTTCTGCGGTTACGCCTATTATCGGAAGTTTTACGTATGCATTTTTCAACCGAATTTGGCGTGTGGCTTCAACGCCGTCCATGACAGGCATATGCACATCCATTAAAATCAGATCATAGGCTTCAAAGTCCAACATCTGAACAGCGAGTTGTCCGTTTTCAGCGACATCACAGCAATGGCCGATTTTCTTCAAAAAAGAAGTGGTCACCAATGCGTTCACTGCGTTGTCCTCAGCCACCAGAATTTTTAAAGATCTCATTTCCTTAATTTCAGATGCTTCCAATAGATCTGCTTGCTGCGCTATCTCTTCTTCCGAAGCGAGCTTGAATTCAAAAGTCGCAGAAAAACGCGCCCCCTCACCTTCCTTACTTTTAACCTGTATATCACCATCCATCATTGTCACTAGGTTCTTGACGATTGAAAGACCAAGGCCAGTCCCACCAAACTTTCTGCTAACAGAGTTGTCGGCTTGTGAGAAAGAATCGAATATTGCTTTTTGTCTATCTTCCGCGATACCAACACCTGTATCTGATACAGAAATGACAATATTATTTACATTGTCTCGGGACGGTCGATCAGCGCTCACCGTGACAATAACCTGCCCTTTAGTCGTAAATTTGAAAGCGTTGCCAATCAAATTTAATACTATCTGACGTAAGCGCGTTGGATCAGCGATAACATATTGCGCGATGGCACTATCGACAATGACTTGAAATTCGATCCCCTTTTTTTCCGCTTCGAACTCGAAGGGTGATTTTATAGATTCCAGCAACAGCCTAATATCACAAACAATATATTCGATTTCCAAGCTTCCGGATTCAATCTTATTCATATCCAGAACATCATTGATCAGCTCTAATAAAGTGTTTCCCGAATGCAGTATCGTGTCGAGTTTTTGGCGCTGATCGGTATCCAATTGTGTGTCTTTTAAAAGCTGGGCAACACCAAGAACACCATTAAGAGGCGTTCGAATTTCATGGCTAACCGTCGATAGGAAGTTCGTTTTTGCTTCGTTAGCATCATTTGCGTGCTGTAACAGATTTTCTAATTTCTCTTCGTTTTTGAGGCGCCTCGTAATATCCATGTAAGTAGAAACAAATCCACTACCTGGCATGCTCGCGCTTGAAATCTCAATATACCGATCACTTTCAATGATACGAGCAAATCGTTGTGATTTTGGCTGTGCAATCATTTTTTTTAATTCAGTTTTCTGCTGATCGGTATTCCAGTTTCCAAAATCACCGCGCGCTATCAGATAGGCCATAATATCCCCAAAATGAGTACCTATTCGCGACAACTCTTTTGGTAAATCGAGAAACTTGGGTGTTTGCGAATTTATCACTCTTAGACATAGGTCTTTATCAAAAACACTCAACCCAACCGGGATATTCTCTTTAGTTGCTTCTAGGATTTCGCGCCCAACTCTGATTTCATCCTGAATGGCTTTTGCATTTGTCACATCACGAACGATGCCGGTATACAGCAAATTACCTTCTAGATGCATTTCGCGAAATCTCAAATCCATAGGAAAGAGTTTTCCGTTTTTTTTCATCCCAATTAGATCTGTGTTCGATGATGAACCTTGATGAACTTCAGAATGCAGCGTTTTGCCAAGATAAGCTGTCCAGCCGGTTTCCGCTATGCTTGGTACAAGTAGTTCCAACTGCTGACCAATCAATTCGCTGGCATCATAGTCGAAGATTTGCGCCGCAGAGGAGTTGAGACTTTCAATTCTTCCGCCATCATCGATTGTCACAATGCCATCTGCCACCGTTTCAAGTAGCGTATTTAATCGAGATGTTTGAGAAATCAAAAATCTGCCATCTTGCTCTAATCTGGAAAGGTTGAATTGTTGTTCTACGCTACGGGCGAAATCCTTCATTGCATCATATTTCGCAGCAGTGAAACGCCGCGACTTGCTATCCATTATGCACAGGGCTCCGATATTGAACCCTCCATATAACTTTAGAGGTATTCCAGCATAAAAACGCACCGCTTTATTCTCGGGCATAGCAGTATTACTACTAAAACGCGGATCATTTCGTGTATCAGAGAGGTAGAGAATATCATCACCTAAGATAGTATGCGCACAAAAGGATTGGTCTCTGGAGACAACGCCAAGTTCCGATCCCTCACTGGATTTTGACCATACGCGGTTGCTGTCTACCAAGTTAATTTGTGCTACAGGAACATTAAAGTGTTGCCGTACAAGCCTGGTCAGTCGATCAAAACTTTCCTCTGGGAGTGTATCGAGAATTCTCAGTTTGAGTAATGCTTCCAGACGTTGTTCTTCATATTCTGGAATAGCGGGAATTTCCACTTTTTGCTCCTGACAACTGCAAGTAACAGAAAACTCAAAAACACCCACGCAACATTAGTATTACCGTAATAAATAAGTTTCCTTACTATTCAATTAATGGCACTACATTCAATTCAACAACAATATGTCGTATCTTGAACTTATTGGTGGCTTCCAATTGTTTAGTGTAATAATCAACATAATCCGGTTTGTTGTAGATAGGTGGCACTTATGGCATTTGATTATATTATAGTTGGGGCGGGATCCGCTGGTTGTGTTCTTGCGAACCGTTTGTCCGAAGATCCTTCTGTTTCTGTCTGCCTGCTGGATTTTGGTGGATCTGACAACAGCCTTTTTATTGCTATGCCAACAGCCCTATCTATCCCAATGAACATGGATCGCTTCAATTGGGGGTTTGAGAGCCTACCCGAGCACGGATTGAAGGGTAGAAAACTTGATTGCCCTCGCGGAAAAGTGCTTGGCGGCTCCTCATCTATTAATGGGATGGTCTATGTTCGTGGCCATGCTTGCGATTTTGAACAGTGGACCGAAGAAGGTGCAGATGGCTGGGGATATGCAGATGTTCTGCCATATTTCAGAAAAGCCGAAAGCTGGATGAAGGGTGAAGACGCTTATCGCGGCGGCACCGGCCCTTTGGCTGTTAATAACGGCAACAACATGACAATGAACCCGCTTTATCAGGCGTTTATTGACGCAGGTAAAGAAGCTGGTTATCCGACGACTGAAGATTATAACGGTCTTCAGCAGGAAGGTTTCGGCCCCATGCATATGACAGTGGACAAAGGACGCCGCGCCTCTGCTTCTCATGCATACCTTAAGCCAATTAAGGGTCGGAAAAACCTAACTATTTTAACTCGTTGCCTTGCTGAAAAAATCAATTTTGACGGGAAACGAGCAGTCTCAGTCGAAATTTCTAGAAATGGAAATAAAGAAACTCTGGAAGTTGCAAAAGAGATAATCTTATCTGCAGGCTCAATCGGATCTCCAACCCTATTGCAACGCTCTGGGATTGGACCTGCGGAACAATTAAAGGAAAAAGGCGTCACCCCATTTATTGACTTACCTGGTGTCGGTGCAAACTTACAAGATCATCTTGAAGTTTACTTTCAATACCGCTGTACGCAGAACATTTCTTTGAACGACAAATTGGGGTTGATTAGTAAAGGACTGATCGGTGCTCGGTGGTTGTTATTCAAGAACGGTCTTGGGGCTACCAATCATTTTGAATCCTGTGCCTTCATTCGATCCCATGCAGGACTTAAGTGGCCGAATATCCAATACCATTTTCTACCTGCTGCAATGCGTTACGATGGACGCACCGCTTTTGACGGTCATGGGTTCCAAGTTCATGTCGGCCCAAACAAGCCAACAAGTCGGGGCCATGTGATGATTTCTTCTAAAGAGGCTTCAGCCAAGCCAGAGATCATCTTTAATTATCTGACTAACGAGGAAGATGTGAAAGACTGGCGACAAGTCGTCCGTTTAAGCAGAGAAATCATTAATCAACCAGCCTTTGACGCCTACCGCGGGGAAGAAATTCAACCCGGCACAAATATCTCATCTGATGATGAAATTGATACATGGGTTCGGGATAATGTTGAAAGTGCTTATCATCCATCCTGCACTTGCAAAATCGGTGCTAAAACGGACCCACTTGCCGTACTGGATAGTGAATGCAGGGTATATGGAACCCAGGGGCTGCGTGTAGTAGACTCGTCCATATTCCCGACTATTACTAACGGCAACTTAAATGCACCAACAATCATGGTCGCAGAAAAAGCTGCGGATCTAATAAAGGGTGTCCCTAATCTTGCACCTAGCAATGCTCCTTTCTGGTTAGATCCAGAATGGCAAAACAGGCAACGTCCAAAAGCACCTGTACGGTAAAACGTCACAATACTTTAAAGGTACATGAATTGGATCACCTCTCCGGAGTAAGGATATTCTTCTTTTATTGAAAAATTTGGAAATTTTGTTCACTGTTGGCGCTAGAAAAGGTAGCTTAAATAATCCGCCAAATAATTAAAAATAAAGAGAACCATGACCCATTTCACATTTAACACGACCCCCAACCTGATCTGTAAACCAGGTGCAATGTCAGAAATTGGCAATCTTAAATCCATTCTGGGAGAACGGGTGCTTCTGGTAACAGATCCCGGAATTATCAGTCTTGGACTTCATATCGAGGCCCTGCAAAATCTGCAAAGTGCTAATATTGAAGTTCTTGTCTTTGATCAAGTGGAAGCAGACCCAAAAGCAGCTGTTGTCGAACAGGCAACACAGATTGCGCTTGATCACAAGTCAACAGGTATCATTGGTTTTGGCGGTGGCTCGTCTATGGATGTCGCCAAACTTGTAGCGCTCCTTGCGAACGGCGAAGAGAAGCTAGACGACATCTATGGAATTGATATGATTAAGGGAAGCAGGCTTCCTCTTGTTCAAGTTCCTACAACAGCTGGCACGGGATCCGAAGTCACGCCGATTTCCATTATCACCGTTGGTGCCGAAACCAAAAAAGGCGTTATCTCATCTAAGTTACTTCCAGATGTTGCAATACTCGATGCAAATCTAACGCTTGGCCTGCCACCACATGTAACGGCTGCAACTGGTGTTGATGCTATGGTTCACGCTATCGAAGCATACACGTCTAAAGGTGCCAACAACAATCCACTTTCCGCGACACTAGGCAAAGAAGCCCTTCGTTTACTTGGTGCAAACATTCGAACTGCAGTCGCTGACGGAAAGAACATAGAGGCCCGCTCCAATATGTTGCTCGGCTCATGTCTCGCAGGTCAGGCGTTTGCTAATTCGCCGGTTGCGGCAGTTCATGCGCTTGCCTATCCGATTGGCGGCATTTTCCATGTACCACACGGACTGTCCAATGCCCTTGTCCTTCCTGAGGTCATGAGATTTAATGCAGTAAAATGTGCAGTACAATATGCAGAACTTGCCCCCTTGATTTTCCCCGATATCGACACTTCTGGCGGCAGCCAAGCAACTAGCCAGATCTTCATTGATAAAATCGCTGAACTCAACACAGACCTTGGCTTGCAGACAACTTTGCGCGAAGTAGGTATTGTTGAAGCTGACTTGGAAAAACTAGCCTCGGCTGCGATGGAACAAACACGCCTGTTGGTGAATAACCCACGGGAAGTTTCAGAGCAGGATGCATATCTGATCTATAAAAAGGTATTCTAAATGTCTGGCGCAAAAAAAATGAGCCTGCGTAGCGAGTATCGACTATTTCAGGCGATCCCTACGCGGTGGATGGATAATGACGCTTATGGGCACGTGAATAACGTTCAGTATTACAGTTATTTTGATACAGCCGTGAACCAGTTCCTCGTACGTGAAGGCGTTCTAGATATACAAAACAGTCCTATTATTGGGTTAGTAGTAGAAACCCAGTGTCGATATGCGAAGAGCATTGTATTTCCTGAAACTGTTTATGCAGGCATTCGGGTCGCACACATGGGAACCAGTTCTGTTCGCTATGAACTTGGGCTATTCAGAGAAGACGATGACTCCGCCGCGGCGGAGGGTTATTTTATTCATGTATATGTAGAGCGGGAAAGTAATAAGCCCACCGCTATTCCGTCAAAAATGCGCGATGTGCTTCAAAAGATCGCATAATTGATAGAGAGGCGAAACTGAATGTTTGGTCTCTCTAAAATTCTAAATTTTGCCAAAATCACCGCTTCGCCCTAAACCTGACGAAAATCTCGCGGCCCCATTTTGAGCTTCAGCTATTAAGGGAGCCTCGCCTTCCACTGCTTCCAAACGCAACGCGACATCCAGATCCAATCCCCATTGTTTATGCGCGGTCATTCGATCTGTACGCATACATATTTGAGGAAATTGCGCGATACCTTCGGCAAGCTTAATCGCCTCGTTATAAGCAGCACCGTCGTCGACTAATCGATTGGCGAGACCGAATGAAAGCGCTTCCTCTGCCCCTACTTCACGGCCTGTTAATATCATATCCAATGCGCGGCTTTGACCGATAAGGCGAGGTAGCCTGATTGTTCCGCCGTCAATTAGTGGCACACCCCATCTTCTGCAAAACACGCCAAAGCTTGCAGATTTGGCGGCAACACGCATATCGCACCAAAGGGCTAGTTCCAAGCCTCCGGCAACCGCATATCCTTCAACTGCAGCAATAACTGGTTTGTTTAACAGTCGTCGGGTTGGTCCCATCAAACCGTCAGCCATGGGATCATAATTTAGAGATTTTCCGGCAAGTGATTTCAGATCGAACCCTGCGCAGAATACGGGGCCAGTGGAACGTAATATCGCAATGGATTGAGTATCATCTTTCTCGAAGGCATCAAATGCCTCTAACAGCAGCTCCCCGGTTTCATAATCAACGGCATTTCTGCACTCTGGCCGGTTTATTATTACAGTTGTGATGGCACCATCGCGCTCAGTCAGGACCTTTTGTTTCGCTGTTTCTGCCATTCCATCCACCTGCTATTTATTGTTGCTGTTTTAAACACGATAGCATTTGATCCGCCATTTGTGTCAACATCTGCAAATACAAATCAGGTCCTAGAGGTATTGCCTGACCAATGGGATCCAGAACACCTGGCTTTGCCGAACTTCCGTCCAATGCGACATCTACCAGCTTTCCAGAAAACTGCGGTTCACGAAACGCGCAGATCGCCTTTGTGGTTTTGATCTGAGCACGAATTTCCTTCATGCGGGCGATTGAAGGATTACGGCTTGGATCAACGACAATGCCCCCAACTGCTTTCATGCCATAGTGTGTCTCAAAATACTGGAAAGCATCGTGAAATACGATGTAAGGCTGTGAGTTTACAGGAGTAAGTTTCACGGCAATATTCTCGTTAAGCAGTTTAATTTTACCGATTAGCTTGTCCGCATTTGCGTAAAACTCGCCTTCGTTTTCCGGATATATACGGGCAAGCTCTGTGGCGATGGTATTTACCATGGCAATGCCATTAAATGGGTCTAGCCAGATATGAGGATCAAGATTGCCATTATGTTCAATCGCCTCACCTTCATGCTCATGTGAATGAGCTTTATCGTGATCATCCCATGCCCCACCACTTCGGCTTTCAAGCAACTCAACACCTTTAGCATCAATCAGATGAGTAACATTGTCTGCCAAACTCAAAGCGCTGACTGCTTTATGCAATGAAGTTTCAAACGATGGCCCGATTGAAAAAATAATGTGGGCTGTTTTAAGCGCCCTCATCTGTGAAGGTTTCAGCTGAAACCCATGAGGGCTTACGCTCGCTTTGATAAGGAGCTTTGCCTCACCAGTATCTCCCATCACCCCCTGAACCAACGAGTGCAAGGGCGCTATCGAAACAAAGACACGCGTTGTATTATCTGCAGCAGCAGTGCTGCTAATACTAAAAAGGAAAAGAAACAGGAGGAGATTTTTCATAAGACCATCACAACAAAATTTTCGTTATGTTATGTTATAATATAACTTACTTTAGTCAACCAATTTTCGGACACTTATAGAAGCGCGCGAATTCGGTCTTTCAAGGGCGGCAAAATATCTGTCTCGAACCAAGGGTTTCGCCGGAGCCAAATATTATTTCGAGGAGAAGGGTGCGGTAATACAGCCAGATTTGGCCAATAATCCTGCCACGCTTTCACGGTCTCTGTGAGTGTTTTCTTCTTAGCGTTGGGCAGATGCCAATCTATTGCATAGGTGCCAATAACCAATGTCAGATCCATTTCTCCTATTGAAGCAAAAAGCCGTTTGCGCCAAGTCTCCGCACATTCTTTTCTTGGCGGTAAGTCTCCAGATTTTCCCGTTCCCGGAAAACAAAACCCCATGGGAATGATATTAATCCGACTTTCATCATAAAATATTTCACGACTAATCCCCATCCAGTCGCGAAGACGATCCCCGCTAGCATCATCAAAGGGAATACCACTTTCATGAACACGGCGCCCAGGCGCCTGCCCTACGATCAGGATGCGTGCACTGCTGGAAACCTGCAGAACAGGTCTGCACCCATCAGTCAAATATGGCTCGCAAATTCGGCACGCCCTAATTTCAGGCAATAAGTTCTCGAGTTTTTCTGGCAAAGCATTCTCTTCAATGATGACACACTAAAGTATCCAGCTTTACCTATCTCTTTACAAGCCTAACGGCCAAATCCGGCAAGTTCGGGTAGCCATGTTGATAATCCGGGAACGACCAATACAATTGCAAGACCCATGATCATCAACAAAACATAGGGAAGCGCCCCACGAATAACCTCCGCCAAAGGCGCGTTAGCAATCCCCTTGATTACAAACAAGTTCATTCCCACCGGCGGCGTGATAAGGGCCAGTTCCAAGTTAATCATCAACAAAATACCGTACCAAATCAGGTTTACGTCCAACTGAACTAGAGCCGGTAAAATAATGGGCGTCGTGATCAGGATGATTGAAATGGTTTCCAAAAACATTCCAAGAATAAATATCACGGCCATAACAACAAGAATAAACCCAAGTTGAGATAATCCCAGTGCTGTGACACTTTCCATCAATTCAATGGGAAGTCGAATTATAGTCACAGCATGGCCAAACATAGCCGCAGCTGCCAAGATCATAAACAGCATTGCCGTTGTTCGGACCGTCTCATATGACGCTTCTGCCAATTCGCGAAGACCAAAATTCCGATAAACCAATGCCCCAACCAACAGCGCGTAAATGCACCCAATAGAAGCCGCTTCTGATGCCGTAAATACCCCGGAATAAATCCCACCAAGCACCAAGGGTGGCATAGCAAGTGACCAGAATGACTTCTTGATCGCTTTGGCGCATTCAGTCCAACCGATCCAGTCGTTGTCCTTCACGTCAGTGCGAAAATAGGATTGTGCGACGCTATAGAATGCAAAGATGAGAGCCATCAAAATCCCGGGGATCAAGCCAGCAAGGAAAAGTGCCCCAATTGATGTCTCCGTAACAATTGCATAGAGGATCAGTGGGCCTGAAGGCGGAATTAGAATGCCCAATGTCCCGCCCGCAGCAATAACGCCGTACGCATCACGTGGCCGATATCCAAACCGTTGCATTTGCGGGATAGCGGTTGACCCGATAGTCAAAGCTGTTGCAACTGAAGAGCCAGAGATTGCCGCAAATATAGTGCAAGAAAGCACTGTTGCCACACCAAGGCCACCCTTGAAATGTCCAACCATCGCATTGGCCGCATCATAGAGATCATCGACGACACGAGACTTGATCATCACATGGGCCATAAAAGCAAACATTGGGATTGCAGTAAGTATACCATTGTCTAGCTTTGCGAAAACCGTATCGGCAACGCTTGAGATGCTACCTTCTGTAACAAGCATGATAGCAATTGAGGCAAGTCCAAGCCCTGCAAAAATTGGCATGCCGGTCAGAAGCAGCGCGATTAGAACGCATAAAATGAGAAAGGTAGCCACTATTTTTGTCGCTTATAAAATATAATATCAAATACCCGCGCAAGAGCGAGAAGACCAAGCAATCCTGCACCCACAACCATAAAAGACTGAGGAATCCAAAGAGGTGCTTCCAAATAACCGTCAGAATAAACGCCTATATTCCACGAAAATTTCACGGAACCAATAGCACTGATCAAAAGCACTGTCGCCATTGTCGCTGTTGCCATGTATCCAAGGATATCCAAAATTTTCCGGACAGGGCCTTTTGCTTTTGCAGACAGGAGATCAACTGAAATATGGTCTCCTTTTCGAAGAGCTTCAGCAGCACCCAGCATAACAATTGCCACCACAAGGAAACCGGATAATTCATCCGTCCATGTAAGAGGAGTGCCTAGCACATAACGCTGGAAAACACTGTATCCCGTCATAAAAAGGGTAAAGACAACCAAAGCAGCGCTAATGACGGCACTAAAAAATGCAAGGCCAGAAATGCCTTTTGTGAATAAAGAAGAGGCCTTTCCGGCCTCTTCTTCGCTTGTTTCATTCAAGTTCATTATCAGTAAACTGGATTAAAGTTTGCCAACCAGCTCAAGCAATTTTTTGCCATCAGCACCAGAAGCTTCGCCAAATGCTTTGTCAAACGCAGGAGCCATAACGGAACGCAATGCATTGATATCAGCATCAGTTGCCATATGAACTTTCATACCTTTTGCGGAGAGTTGATCTGGAGCTTTGGCTGCTGAAGCTTCTGAAGCATCGATCGCCCATACAGCCGCTTTTTTACCAGCTTCATCGACCGCTGTTTTGCCTTTAGCAGACAGCTTGTCATACCAGCCCGGATTTACGTAACCGTGGAAGTAGATGCTGAACAGTGGAAGGACCGTCACATGATCCTGAACTTCAAAATATTTGCGGGATACTGCTGCAGATACGTCAGTCAAACCAGCATCGATAACGCCTGTAGACAACGCTTGGTACACTTTACTGCCAGACATAGCAGATGGCGCGGCTCCCATTGCAATAAAACCGGAGTCAGGAACTGGACCAAGGCCGCGAATTTTCATCCCCTTAAAATCAGCAGGCTGAACAAGGGCTTTGCCTTTGGATGTGATTGCTGTGCTACGCGTTGTGAACATCCAAGCTACGTTTTTAACGCCTTTAGTCAGCAGTTTTTCTTCCAAGAATTTAGCCGCTTCAGAACCATCCCATTTTTTAAGGGAAGACAGCGAGCTAACGGCAAAGGGTCCAAGCGTAACGTTCATCAAAGGAAGCGTTTTTCCCCACTGCGGATTAATTGAGAACGCGCAATCAATGTCACCTTTTGCAACGGCAGTAGCGTTTTGTTTTGCACCTGTCAGGCTGTTGGCACCAAAAATCTGCACATCAATTTCACCGCCAGAAAGCGTTTCGATTTCAGCGGCCCAACGATCAATAACTTTCGCGATGTGATGGGCCGGTGGCAACTGATGGCTGCACCGCATAGCAGTTTCAGCATTCACTGGGGCAGCTGTAACAAACGCACCTGCTGCAACGGCAAGGCCTGCAGCTAATCCAAATATTTTTTTCATATTTTTTCTCCCTGTGGTCAATGGTTTTTTTAATTACCTACTCTAAGTTCGGGCTTCAAACCCAAGCGGAATACCCGCTTTTGCAACAGCCCCATATAGAGGTTCCGTCGGCATTTCTACCTTTAACAATTCCCTGATTTTCATCAGTTCTTCTAAATCAATACCTGTCTTCAAACCCTTAGTTTCACACAAGAAAACCAGATCATCAAAAACAACATTGCCTGTCGCATTGGGCGCAAATGGACAGCCCCCAAGTCCTCCCATTGCGCCATCAATCATCCGCACACCTTCATCCAAAGCAGCAGAAGCATTGGCAATGCCCATGCCTCGTGTATCATGCAAATGAACTCCCAGTATTTTTCCAGATGAGATTTTATGCGCTTCGGCACTCAGGGCCGCGACTTGAGCAGGGCCGGCATACCCAACGGTATCGGCCAAACTCACCATATCAACACCCAGATCGTAACATTTCTCAACCAGACCCAGAACTGCTGTTGACGCAACAGATCCAGAAATGGAGCACCCAAACGCCATCGCAATACCGACACTCACCAATGGGTTATGTTTAGTCGCATCACGCATTCTGCAGAGATTTTCGATTTCACGCAGGGTCTCTTTCTGGCTCCGGCGGGTATTCGCTAGGTTGTGTTCTGGACTTGCAGATAACACACATCCAATTTCTGCAACGCCACTTTCCAGTGCATCAATTGTCCCCCGTTTATTTAAGGCAAGAGCCGCACCATGAGCATCAGGTAAAGTAGCGATTATCTCTACGACCTTCTGCACATCAGCAAACATTGGATATTTTGAAGCTGGCAAAAACGATCCCACTTCAAAATGACGGACACCGGCTGCATACTCTTGCTCTATCCATTTCTTTTTGGCTTTTGTACTGGGGAAAGTTTTGACCATCTGCAAACCGTCACGCAGTCCTACTTCACGTAAGTTCACCCGATCATTTGGATAAATTTCCGACGCAATTGCCATCAGATGGCCCCTCTTCCTGCTAATGTATCAAGCTCATGCAGAATACTTGTCGTATCTGCCCCCAATTTCGGTACATCCAGCTTCCCAACTACATTCTCGCCGTCCATTTCAATCGGAAGTGCAGGTGCACGAAAGACACGAGCATCTACATTTTTCGATTGGACAAGTCCTCCGGGACGCTGAACATGGGGGTCATTGAACAAGTCTTCAGGTGCATTGATGCGTGCAAATGGTATACTAAGCACATCCAATTTCGTGGTCAAATCCTCTGCTTTCACCAAAGCCATTTGCTTGGCAACAATTGGAATAGTCCAGGAACGTGCCTCAATCCTGTCAGTTGCCGTTTTCAATCGATCATCTTCAAGGAATTGCTCAAGCCCATAGGTTTTACAAAAAACCTCCCAATGACCGTTTGTCACCACGCCAACAAATATCTTTTCACCATCAGAAGTCTCGAACACGTCATACACGGGCCACGCATGAGTTCTTTGTGGCATTGGTGTCGAGGGAATGCCTGTCATTTCATGCTGAACCATATGCTGGGCAACAATAAACAAACAGTTCTCAAACAACCCTACGCGGATATTTTTACCTTTGCCTGTTTTTTGTCGATCAAGCAACGATGTCAAAATACCAATGACACCAAACATTCCGCCCATAATATCGGTGGCGGATGCGCCCACGCGCAACGGTTTTTCCTTGGAACCGGTCATCATTGCAAGTCCGCTCATCATTTGAACGACTTCATCTAGCGCAGGACGATGCTCGTAAGGCCCCGTTAAGAAACCTTTGTGCCCGGCAATAATCAATTCAGGAAACTTTTCTAAGAGTGTGTCGGCATCAAGACCGATTTTAGCAAGCATTCCGTCTTTAAAATTTTCGATGAATACGTCCGCCGTGGAAAGTAGCTTCTCCATATTCGATCGGTCTTCAGGTTGTTCGAGATCAAGTATGACACTCCGCTTCCCGCGGTTAAACAAAGGGAAGAAGGATGTCCCCATACCGCGAAGCTCACGGGTTTTGTCGCCTTTCGGTGGCTCTACTTTGATCACTTCAGCGCCAAGTTGTACAAGGATCATACCACAAGCTGGCCCCATGACCATGTGGCTCATTTCGACAACACGAATACCTTCAAGAGGTAAAGAACCGCCCATTTTTACCCGACCTACTAATTTAATGACAAGATTATGACATCACGCTATTGCGTCACACGCCATCTTAAAAATATAATCTTTGAATGGTAACGTTCTAGAAATTGGATTGGTTAAATGGATATTCGGCAACTTAAGTACTATTCGGCAATTTTTGAGCACAAAAACCTGTCTCACGCGGCAATTGCTTGTAGCGTCGCACAATCGGCGATTAGCCATCATTTATCAAATCTGGAAAATGAACTCGGGGTTCAGCTCTTTACGCGAAAACCCAGAGGAATGGAGCCTACCGCTGCAGGTATTAAATTATATGAGCATGCAAGATTGATATTAAAGGCGGTTAAATTAGCTGAGCAGGACATTCGCCAAGAGTCAGAAATAGTAGGCGGCGATATAGCAATCGGCATACCTTTTTCGGTCATGAATACGATCGGTCTTCCCTTGATGCAGTCTGTGTTGAAGGATTTTCCGGATGTGAAGCTGTCCATTGTAGAAAGCCTATCTGCTAGTACATTCACAAATTTATTGTCGTCAGATGTCGATATCTCCCTTTTTTACAATCCTCAAAAAGATGACCGAGTTACAATGCGTCCTGTGTTGGAAGAGGATCTGATGTGTGTTGGAAAGGCTTCAATAATCGGGACGAGCGATGATCCTATAACCTATGATGAACTAAGCTTACTTCCGACATTGCTTTTACGTGAAGGTGTTTCCACACGTGCTGTCATCGACCGCCCGGGCCTTCTTAGTAAGTTGGAAGCCGGCATTCCTTTGCAACTTAACTCCGTAAACGGCATGGTAACAGGATTGCTTGCAGGTCTGGCTTGTACTCTGGCCCCACGTGTATTTGTTGCGCAGCATTTGGAAAGTGGCGCCCTTCATTCCCGGCCCATCATCTCTCCAGCCCTCACGAGAAAATTATATATTGGACAACTAAAGGATCGCCCCGCGACCCGACTGGCGGAAGCCATGGTTCAACTTTTACTCGATCTGATTGCTATAGAAGTTCAGCAAAATAATTGGGAGGCCCGGCTTGCCATCTAATGAAAGAAGAATAGTCACACGTTCAACATTAGTGATAATCTTTCCGAAAACCAGAAACAGAGAGACAACATGATGAAACAAACAGGCCATTGTTATTGCGGACAGCTTAAATACGAAGCTGAAGGGGATCCGATTGTAAAGGGAACTGCCATTGCCGAGAATGCCAGTACATCTCAGGTGGTCACCCCAACGCATTCATTGTCATGTCCGAAGCAGGTTTTAAGTATACAGAAGGCACCCCGAAATCTTTTGCTCGTGACGATCTGGAGAGCCCAAGAACCCGAGAATTTTGCGAGAATTGCGGTACCCACATTCTAACAAAATCTCCAACTCGGCCGGGTGCTGTGGTGATAAAAGTTGGGACCCTAGATAATCCCGGCATTTTTGATAAACCCGATATGGCGATCTTTACAATAGACTTGCAACCTTTTCACCACCTTGATCCAGAAACACCCGCACATGAGCGAATGAAGACTTAATCTTGCTCTTTTGGATAATGGATAACACAGTGTACGGTTGCCGCAGCACCTGAATTGTTGCGGTAAGCGTGCCCCAAGTCCCCGTGAAAACGTAGGGACTGCCCTTTTCGTAGTTTATACCACTCGCCCTCTGTTTGAACTTCCATCTCTCCATCTAGAACGACGACAAATTCAGTCACACCAGTTTTATGGGCTTCTGAATGCCGCTCATATCCATCGGGGAAAGTTAGTTCAAGAAAATCAAACCCTAAATCTGGATCATAAGTCTGAAGCGCCGCAACCAGCATTCCATCTTCCGCAATCGCGCGCCTTATTAAATTAGCATCCTTGCTTAGAACCGATTTTCTTTCTTCATCAGTCGCCCTTCTTTCCATCAAGTAGGAAAGCGAAGTATCAAAACCTGTCGCTATTTTCCAAAGAGTGGCAATGGTTGGACTGGACTCCCCTCGCTCAATCTGACCAAGCATAGCCTTACTTACTCCGGTTTCGCAGGCAGCTTTGCTTAAGCTCCACGCTTTTCGATCTCGAAGGCATTTCAAATTCTGCGGTAAATGTTCTGTCGGGTTTTCCAAAATACGCTCATTTTATGCTGGACGTTATAACGCACAGAAGATACGGTACCCCATCGTACGTTATAACGCCCGCCGAAGAAACCCCATTTCTATCTCTGGAAAGATCCAAAATGTTGAGATTTTTTGCGCTTCCGTATATCGCCTCTGGTTTCGTTGCCATGCTTGTTGGTTACACAAGCGCTGCAGCCATTGTATTTCAGGCCGCCGCTGCCAGCGGTGCTAGCCCTGACAAGATCAGTTCGTGGATGTGGTCCGTCGGTGTTGGCATGGGTCTTTGCGGTATAGCCTTATCGATGAAGTACAAGGCGCCTGTCATTATTGCATGGTCAACTCCGGGTGCGGCGTTATTAGTGACCAGCCTTCCCGGTGTCCCTATGGGGGATGCCGTTGGCGCCTTTCTTTTTTGCTCCTTCCTGCTAACCCTTTGCGGCATTACCAAATGGTTTGAAAAAATTATGGAGTATGTCCCGCAATCGATTGCAGCTGCCATGCTCGCTGGCGTGCTCCTCAGCTTTGGACTAAATGCGTTTTCAGCGCTGCAAACTGAATTTTCCATGGTGTTTTTGATGCTTGCGACATATGTGGTGGGAAAACGGTATCAACCGCGGTATGTGATCCCAATTACTCTTGTTGTTGGTGTCATTTTTGCTGCTTTAAACGGTACCTTGAACAATGAAGGAATTGCGCTTTCTCTAACGGTGCCTGTTTGGACGACACCAAGCTTTTCACTTCCCATTATACTGGGAGTTGGCGTTCCTTTATTCATTGTCACTATGGCCTCGCAAAACATTCCCGGGATCGCGGTATTAAGAGCACACGGCTATAAAACACCAGCCTCTCCCCTAATTACGTGGAGTGGAATCACAGGACTATTCTTCGCACCATTTGGTGGTTACGCATTTAATTTGGGCGCAATCACCGCTTCAATTTGTATGAGCGAAGTCGTGGATCCAAATCCTGCAAAACGGTATTATGCAACCATTTGGGCAGGCATATTCGTCTTATTGATGGGGTTATTTGGCGCGACAGTAACAGCTCTGTTCACATTATTTCCACGAGAACTAATCATGGCGATCGCCGGGCTCGCACTCGTAAGTACAATTTCTAACAGCTTGAAAATAGCACTTGAAGTTGGCGAGGAACGTGAGGCCGCGTTCATTACCTTTGCCATAACAGCTTCAGGATTGACGCTCCTCACCGTCGGGGCCCCTTTTTGGGGATTGCTTGCGGGCTTGGGTATTCATTATTTTTTGAAACTAGCCAGACCGAAGAATACACAAACTGTTCAAGCCGCGAACTCAGGATCCTCTTCGAGTTGAAGTTCACTGTCTCGCATTGCTTTCATCTTTGTGTAAATCTCGCCTAGATCTTGCAAAATTTCCTGCATTGGCGGATTTTCAAAGATACCGCGATCTTTGATATATTCCATATGCTTACGCTTTTCCGCGTCGTATTCGTGGAAAAGCGCATCAGCTGTTGCATCAAATTCAATGGCTCGCACACCAAAACGTTCGCAAAGATCCCGGTTAAAGGTCGGCGTTACTTTGAACGTTTGACTGCCAAGTTTCAATGCAACGTAACCGTGATAGGAAAACACATCTGTTTCCATCAAATCAGCGAGCTTTGCTGAATTCAGATGGTTTTTTACATCCGCAAATCCAACACCTGCAGGAATGCCAACACTTCGCAAACATGCCGCTAAAAGGATTGCCTTTGGAACGCAATATGCACCAGATAACTCTGCTACATAGCTTGCTTTATACTCGTCCGCTATAAAACCGAGCTGATATGGGTCGTATCTCATATCATCCCGAACAGCGTTAAAAAGGCATATAGCTTTGTCTGTATCCGACCCATCGTCCATACCTTTGAGAGCTTTTGAAACAAATGCTTTTACGCTTAAGCTTTCAAAATCCACATATTCGGTACTTTTAGTCCAAGCATCTGGTACATCCGATGAAGACAATCCGATCACATCAATCATACTTATTTTTCCAGTTTCTTATTATTGCGATCTTTATTTGATGAAAAACGAGTATTCCCCGCCTCTTTCCAGCGCTTTTTTGTACGCAGGGCGCGCCTGAATTCGTTTCACAAATTCAGCAAGATTTGGAAGCTTGGCCAAACCGCCACGCATGTTTGCCGCCTCTATAGGGAAGGACAACATAATATCAGCAGCGCTCAGCTCATCCCCTAGGAAATAATCATTCTCCCCAAGTGATTTACTTAAATACGAGAAGTGATTAATCGTCTCTCCATCGATGCGCGGCATCAACGGTGCGGCGGCATCACCAAGGCGGCTCGTATATAGACGTAATAGCAGCGGCAACATGGCCGAGCCTTCAGCATAATGTATCCATTCTGTGTAACGGATATGCTCAATGCTATCACGCTTTGGTGCCAGTTTCCCGTCGTCATATTTGTCGATTATGTATTCAACAATTGCACCGGTTTCGTGAATTTTCAGACTATCCTCCTCTAAGACTGGCGACTTGCCAAGAGGATGTACTTCAAGCAATGCAGGTGGGGCTAATCTGGTTTCCGCATCCCGTTCATACCGGTTGACCTTATATTCCAGCCCCAATTCCTCAAGCAACCATAGAATACGTTGTGAACGAGAGTCGTTTAAGTGGTGAATAATGATCATTTGAGGTTCTTTCGCCAAAATTATAGGGACATCGCTTTTGCAAACGCTGGGCGCAACTTGATGCGTTCCACATAAGCTTGAAGATTTGGGTGACCATCATTTACAAGCTGAAGGTTCGCACACATAGCCACGGCATGACCTAGCATAACATCAGCTGCACTAAAGTCTCCGATCAAATATTCATTATCGATAAGCACTGTGTTTATGGGACCTAACACTTTACTGGCCAAACGTTCAGCCATAGCCAATACATCGGCGTTCCGCCTTTCGGGCGGTAAAAGAACCGTTTGCGTTACGATCGTACCGATCGGCGGCATCAGCGTGCCTTCAACGTAATGAAACCATTGCAGGTAAGCTGGAAAGGCAGGATCATCAGTAGCAGGGTAAAGGTTGCCATCAGCGTACCGCGCCAAAATGTATTGAATAATCGCTCCAGATTCAAAAAGTGTTACGTCACCGTCCTGCAGAACAGGAACCCGGCCCAAAGGGTGTCGTTTCTTGTGTTCATCTGTCTTCAACGCACGCGGATGAAACTCAAGTTCATTTATCTCGTATTCTAATCCCAACTCTTCGAGCAACCATATAATCCGGGCAGACCGACTTCCTTTGGCGTGGTGTAATTTGAGCATTGCGTCCTTCTTTTTATCTGTGCCACTTCCGGGCTCATTGAAAATTTCAAATTACCTTTCCAAAACAGAACCAGCCTGTCAACCTGATCCAGGCTTTTTTAGAGATCCAGGATCAAATCCCCTGCGCCTTCTTCAGGTTTTGCACAACACAAGAGTGCCTGATCTTCTGCAGGTCCTGCTGTTGGCGGATCACAATAGCTAACGGCGCCAGATTTAATTGATACGGCGCAACTTCCGCAGGCTCCATTCCTGCATCCGTATGCTGGAATTAAGCCATGTTTTTCTGCAAAATCCAACAAATTGCCGTCTTCTTTACGCCAAAGCAGCTCTACGCCTGATTTTGAAAACGAAACGAGTGCCTCTTCTGCAGGCGTGCTTGAAGGCTGCGCTTGACCCTCATCCGGAATGCGAACGAGAGAGGCTGGACCGAATGCTTCCGCATGGATATCACGGTCTTTTACACCAAGGTTCCTTAGCAAGTTATACAGGGATGACATGAAAGACGCAGGTCCACACAAGTAATATTCGGCACTAGTTTCTGTTGCAAGCTGGCGCAGCAAATCTTCCGTGACACGCCCTTCAGCGTGATAATCGACACCTAATTTTTCGTTCACGCCAATGCTTGACAACAAAGACGCATATGCAAATTGACCACCGGCTTGTCTCGTCAATTCGCCAATTTCTTCGAAGAAAGCGCGATCGCCACTACTTTTTGCACTATGAATTAAAGTGACTTGTCTCAAGTTTCGATTTCTAAATCCATCTTGTAAAGCATCCCTCATCATGGAAACCATTGGCGTGATCCCAATACCACCAGCAAGCAACACTGCTGGTTTTGCTTCTTGCGGATCGAATACAAAAGCACCGCTGGGAGCTCTCGCAATTAACACATCTCCAACGTTCAATTCATCGTGCAGGTATGACGAAGCTACGCCATCCCTTTTCACCGAAATACGATAGGACTTATCAAGCGGCGAGGACGAAAGTGTATAGGTACGGATTAACGGGATTGTACTGTTCACCCCTGGCAACTGTACTGTTAGAAACTGACCTGACTTAAAGGAAAGCAAACCTGCATCGTCATCCGCTTGCAGATAAATGGATCTTACGGAATTGCTCTCTTCTATGGCATCAATAACTTTGTAGTTTCGCCACTGATTTTTGAGATCATCTGCCGCTTTTTGCGCCTCTGCTTCTTGCCAGTTTCCAGTTAGTAGCGAATTTAACGACATTTCACCAAACTCAAAACGGATGGGCAACGCGTCTTTCAGCCACATTCCTCTTTCAAGCGTGAATGTCCACGCTCGTTCAGCTCCTTGAAAATGCTCATAAGCCGGATCTTCCCAAAGGATTTCGACACGGCCGGTCATCTGCAACATATCACCTGTTCCGTAATTGATGAAAAGTAGACCCGCTTTCGGATTAATTAGGAAATTACCAATGGTATTGAAGTGAAAATTACCGGTGTAATCGGGAATTGTCAGAGTGTTACTCACTACTTTAACAAAACCCGGCCTTCCACCTCGATGAGACATATCTACGCCGCTGGTTCTGTCATCTGGCTCAGAAGCCACACTGCTTGATACAAAGAAAGTATCCGCACCTTCAATAAAGGCTGCGGTATCTTCATCTATATCTAGGAAATCGTCACGCGCCGCCAAACTCCCAACAGCTCCCGGTTCCCGCACAAAATTATAGTTTCGTGTTTGAATATATTGCGGACAATTACCAAAGGATTGATCAACAGATACTTCAAATCCACCTTCAGTAACGTTCTCTATAAATCCATTTAACCGGTTACGACGTCGTGACTGAGCGTCGAGACCAAGAAACCCAAGCTTTCGGCCGTTCTGCAATCCCTTAAAAAGCGGATCACTTTGAATTGGCATCGTATCGAGCTGAAGCGTTGTTTTTGACGGAGTTTTCAAAAAACCGGATTTTCCGGTTACGGCAGTTGCCCAAGGCCAGCCCTCTTCATCCACATGTCCTACGTAAAGGATCGGGAGTTCTGCAAAGAACTCTCTATGCTGATCGGGCATATATGGCCGAACCACCTTTCGGGCAAACTTCTCCATCTTCTCAGCGACACCAAGTCGGTTTTGCGCTGCGATTTCCCCCTCATGAAAAGGGGATTTTTTCTCGTTTGAGTTTGAAGTTTGCCCAGGCATTAATAGAACTCCCAATATTATGTGTTAAGCGACAAGACCCACTTTAGTTACTGGCATCCCTACGAACCCGGGAAGTGCTTCGATACGGGCAAGCCAATTTAGGATATTCGGATAGGGAGCCAAATCAACGTTCCCCTCCGGCGCATGCGCTGTATAAGAATATAGCGCGACATCTGCAATTGTTGGCATTTCACCTACAGCCCAATCTCTACCTTCGAGGTGTTTCTCTATTCGTCCGAACACGAGATTGGAAAGATCAGTTGCTTTTTCAACATCTACAGCCGCACCAAAAACTGTTGCAAGTCGAGCCAATGCGGGGCCATATTTTATCTCCCCAGCAGCCACAGATAACAGTCGCTGGATTTCTGCCTCAATTAAGGGATCAGAAGGCAACCAGTCTGGTGCGTATTTCTTCGCCAAGTAGACAAGAATGGCGTTTGAATCTGCGAGGACAACATCCCCATCTTCAATAGCCGGCACTTGCCCAAAAGGGTTCAACTTCAAGAATGGCTCTTTTTTATGCTCTCCAGCCGCCAAATCGACAAGAACGTACTTATGTTCAAGGCCTGCGAGGTTAGCAAAAAGCTCAACTCTGTGAGAGTGTCCAGATAGCGGAAAACCGTAAATTTTCAATACATCAGTCATCATCATATTCCTTTGGTTAAACGCCAATTCGACGGTCAGTTACTTCAATTTTGTAGTCGTTTAAGCTGGCGTCGCGACGGCGCATCAATCCATCATCATCAAATTCCCACTGTTCATTCCCATGAGTGCGGAACCATTGTCCGTCTTGATCGTGCCATTCATATTCGAAACGAACGGAAATCCGATTGCCCGTGTAAGCCCAGAGCTCTTTCTTCAACCGGTACTCTTCTTCTCGGTCCCATTTGCCAAACAAAAATTCCTTGATGGCGTCGCGGCCAGTTAGAAAAATATCTCTATTTCTCCACTCAGAATTTACCGTATACGCAAGAGATACCCGCTCAGGGTCTCGACTGTTCCAATTGTCCTCGGCTAATTGGACTTTCTTAAGTGCTGTTTCGTGGGTGAATGGGGGGATAAGCTTTTCTGTCACGGCACTACTCTCTTTCCTAAGTTCGTCGCTCTTGAAGTTAAGATGTACTGATCGGTACATGTATGTCAAATTATTTTTTGTAATATTTGAAGTCAAAATATATTGGGTTTATTTTTTCTTTATTTTACAATATTGTATATACTAATCACGAATTCGTGGTCAATTATGGTCTGAACCGATCTGTACACTTGGTGAGAGTTATGAGCGCTTCAAAACGCGATGAATTGATTCAAAAAGCTTTAAATATTTTTTATCGGGACGGTTTTCATGCCACTGGAATGGACAAGATTGTCAAGGAAACCGGCATATCAAAAACATCCATGTACAAACATTTCCGCACAAAAGATGATTTGATTATTGCTACTTTGCGTCTCCGGGATGAACTTTTTAGAAATCAAATATTCAGACGCGTAGAAGAATTGGGGAAAACCCCAAAGGATCAGTTGCTAGCGTTATTCGATGTTCTCGATGAATGGATTAACGGTGTAGAGTTTAACGGTTGTATGTTTATTAAGGCCTCGGGTGAATATCCGCTTCACAGTTCCCCCATCCATGCGACCGCCGCAGAACACAAAAAACTGTTTCTGGGCTTCATGCTTGATATCGCGACACAAGCAGGCGCAAAGAACCCTAATGAGTTGGCGGAACAGCTTTTACTTTTGAAGGAAGGTGCCATTGTAACGGCACATATACGAGGACCAGAAGGCGTCATAGCACCTGCACGTGCGGCAGCGGCCCTACTCATTGATGCTCAAATAGATTAATCACAAAAAAGAACAGCCCGTAAGGCTGCTCTTTCAAATAATTCTACGTAACCAGTTTATTGGGCGGTCCAGCCACCGTCTAGAGTAAGCGTCGTCCCCGTCATGTTAGACGTTGCGTCACTACATAAAAAAGCCGCCGCCTCAGCAAGCTGCTGAGGTGTCGTAAAACGCAAAGATGGCTCTTTTGACGCGAGAAGTCTTTTTGCCGCTTCTTCAGTATCAATGCCTTCTTTTTCTGCGCGCGCTTTTATCTGAACTTCAACAAGAGGTGTACGAACCCAGCCCGGGCAGATTGAGTTACACGTTATTTCCTGCGTTGCATTTTCAAGGGCAGTGACTTTACTTAGCCCAATAATACCATGCTTGGCCGCTACATATGCCGCTTTTTCAACTGAAGCTACTTGCCCATGAACGGAGGCTACATTGATGATACGACCATAGTTCCGAATTTGCATGCCCGGAAGTGCCGCCGCGATTGAATGAAATGCACTGGACAGATTAATTGCAATGATATCGTTCCATCGATTTTTTGGAAAATCTTCAATACGTGCAGTGTGTTGAATACCTGCATTGTTCACCAATATATCTACTGATCCGAATTTTTCTTCAGCCTCATTTATCATGGATGTGATAGCATCAGCATCTCGCATATCTGCGCCATTATAATGTGCTGGCTTGCTACCTGCAGCACTTACTTCGTTTTTTGCCGCGTTGATTGTGGCTTCATCACCAAGGCCATTGATCACAACTTGAGCCCCCAGACGCGCAAAGTTAGCGGCCATAGCCAGCCCAATACCACTAGTTGAACCCGTAACAACTGCGACTTTTCCGCTCAGATCTACGCTCATGACTTCTCCTCTGCACACAACAGTGCACTGCAATAAAGTTTCCCTAACTTATGTGCACCTGCAAAATCGTCAAGCCAAATCTAAAATTGCCGCTGTTGGAAAAAATAACCACATAGGCAACAGCACCTGTTTTTATAGTGAAAAGCGCCACTGAGTTATGGTCTCATCGCAACAGTTGAATACATAAGCCTCACCTCTACCAATTGATTCGTGGAACCTACGGAAAAATTAACTATAACTGCGAGTAAATTAACCATTTCTACTATAGAAAACAGGAAAATATTGCCGAACTGACATGGTAATGCACCCTTTCCTTCAATTTACATTGACAAAAGTAGGCCCAATTTTTATTAAAGTGTTAACAAAACGTTAATCTAAATTTCAGTATCCGGTACACGTGACTTAATAGCCAGAGCAGCAAAAGCGGCAAAGGATGGCAAGTCATCATCTAATACAAATGAATAAAAAAGGTAAGTGACATGTCCGTGAAAAAACTGATAGTTGCACTCGCTCTTTCTGCGGGAATTTTTAGCGCATCAACAGCTTCTGCCGCAATTTTGGTGAACGGTAGCTTCGAGGCAACAACAGATCCAGAACTTGGCAACCCAGATTGGGATGTTTTCGCGTCAATTCCAGGGTGGACCAAATTTGACGACACTGCGGGCATTGAAGTCCAGCGTGGAAATATTGGCGGATCGACTGCGTATCATGGCCTAAACAAAGTGGAACTGGACAGTCATGGCACCAATAGTAACTCGGGTATGTCCCAAACAGTTACTCTGGATGCAGGATCTTACGAATTTTCATTCGCCTATCTCGGCCGCAACAATACTGTGGGTACGAACCAAATTAATTATGATGTCGTAGGCACAACTGTTGTTGGGTTTGAAGACAGCCTAAGGGGCGATGGGACTTGGACAATCGTTAAAGTACTGTTTGATATTGCTGCGGATAGTACAGAAGCTACTGTTAATTTTTGGGCGCAGGGGACAGAAGATACCTTAGGCGGGTACATTGACGACGTGAAAATCTCAGCGGTGCCGTTGCCACCTGCGATGTTACTGTTCGGCGCTGCAATGGTCGGATTGGGCTGGGTAGGTCGCCGCCGTAAAACTTCTGCTGTCTAATCACTATCGTGATATAGAGTTCATTGAAAATGCCAATAGCGCGACACAACATGTGGATCACGCTATTGGCAAAAAACCCGCACCGTTTATCATTGAATTGACCCTAACTTAAGCTTTAGAAGACGATTTATAATCAAGGCCCTTGGTGCCGATGCAGTACTACTTAACGAATTTGCACTCAAACCAGCTATCCATTTCATCAAATAGATCTTTGCCTCGGACGCTATTCCGCTCTCTGATTCGCTGTAGAAGCTCGTGATGCCATCTACTGTAGCGTGTTTATCTTTACCGCTTCGCTTTGTATGGTTAACAAAACGTTGCTTTTGGTTGCAGTTTACATATTGAATTTGCACTTAGATTGTAGGCCCGTTGAAAACTGCCAACATTTCATTATTCTGATTTACTTAGCATGCACATTATATATGTTGGATGTAGTAATTATGGATTAATAAAAACACTTTGGATTACATACAGGTGTTATGAATTCTACCAAGGCAAATTGCGATTTGCTGCAAAAACATTGAGGGGGAATACAATGTTTCAGAAATTAGCATGTGTCGCAGGTGCGAGCGTTATTGCATTGGGCCTCATGGCTGCCAATGCACAAGCTGTCACTCTGCTGGACTTTACGGATAACGATGTTCGTACAGAATACAATGGTGCCAATATTTTGGGATTTGCCGGAACAACAGCAACCATAGAAACCAATCCTGTTGGATCATTAAATTGGAACGAAACAAATACTGGATCCACATGCGCCGGAAACGGCTTGGCTTGTGAGCGTGACGGACTAGGGGTTCGTGACGATGAAGTCTCAGCCAGTAACGAGTTCATCAAGATCATTTTTGGAGAAGCAGTCACGCTTAACGCCATTTACTTCCTTGATCTTTTTAATGAAGCCGGTGTTGAAAATGCAACGGTTACCTGGTTCGACGGGACAGAACATACGCTCGCGCCGATCACAGCGGATTTATCTGAGACACCCGGTAGTACTAGTGGTTTCCTCAAAAAAATATTGTTGCCCAATATAACAGCTACCTGGATCAAGTTCTCAGCAAGCGGTACTCCTTATAGCGGAAATGACTATGCCGTCGCTGCAATTTCTGCAGTTCCGCTTCCTGCAGCTCTACCACTCTATGGTGCTGGTGTTGCGCTCATGGGCTTTTTGGGATGGCGCCGCAAGCGTGCTATTTCCGCAGCGTAACCTTCTCAAAAAAGAATTTAAGAAAGGCGGCTCTGTTTGGGCCGCCTTTTGCTTTTTGGAGCATGGAAACTGATTTTTTTTGGCTTTTTACACTCTTAAAATTACGTATCAGCTAATCCCCCTGTGACATTAGACAACAAATCAGGAAAACCTGCCGATAACTCCTTTAATAGCTCTGTTTCCAAATTCTCTTTTGCTGTGAAGCTTATTTTATCGCTGCAAACTGAATTCGCCCATGCAAAAACTTTTAAATTATCCTTATTGACGATTACTTTATGGGTAACTGCACTCAATAATAGATCCAAAACTTCCGGTGCCTTCACACCTTCAATCATCGGCATATTTTCCACTACTAAGTGGGAACAGATATTATACTCAAGCCCTTTTTTCTGAATTCTTGATGCATTTACTTCCAATACCGCAACTTCAACTGAACCGTTCCATAGGATGGAGCTAACTGAGGAATTATTTTTCCCTTCAGGGCGTATTGGCACGTCGTCTACAGAGGCAAATTCCTGCGACCAATATCCAACGACAAGTCCGATTTTCTGTAATGCCGTTACAATATTTCCAGAGAGCTCTTTCCCATCGCTAACCATAGAAACAACCGGGAGGGTCATATCAACATCGGGAGGGCACGAAGTTTCAAAAGCTATTCGTCCGAATTCATCGAGATATTCTTGATCGCGTTCAAAAACAAGCTCAAATGCAGGCTGTGCGTTTACTTCACAAATTATTGCGCCGGTTTCCCAGTAAGGTTTGAGAATATCGGTTGTCAAAAAATCGATACCGGCAACTTGCAATCCAACTGTTTTTGCTGCTCGCTCCGCCATTTTGATATTTTCACGATGGATCATTTCTTTCCAGATAGTTTCGTAACATCCACCTTCACTAACGTTTGGGACAAAGTTAAACGCAACTCTTTCCCCCACAACTGGTACGCTTTCCCAATTGTGCCCCTGACTTTCCAGACACTCTGTCGCCACAGAAATCTTCTTGATGTGATACTTGGTATCCCCAACATGTTTATTCCGCCAAGGTTCTCTATTCACTTCCTCTGCCAACTCAAGAATATTTCGTTGACCATCTCCTTCAACAATCGTCACCGAACGCTTAATCGCACCGACCAATTTTCCTCCGAAAACTGTCAAACGAAAATCATTTCCTTCAGTATGTTTTTCAATCAACGCGGAATGATCGTAACGCCCCGCTTTTTTAATTGCAGAAGTTAGGCCGTTTTCATCTCTAATGCTGAGGGTTACGCCATTTCCGCGCATACCCGACAATGGTTTTACTACAACCGGATATCCAATTTTCTCTGCAAGTATGGCGGCTTGCTTCAATGTCGTCGCAACCCCGGATTGCGCGATCGGCAATCCCGCCTCATGCAGCAACCTGTTGGTCAGAGCTTTATCGTTTGTTAAGAGAACTGAACTGTGTCGCTCATTAGCCAATATGGTACCGCGAAAGAAATTCAAATGCCTACCATATCCATATTGAAACAACGAAGATTTAGGGACGTTCCGCCAAGGAATATGACGTTTCTCGGCTGCCTTAAGTATTGAACGGACTTCCTTAGGGAGTGTCACTCCTGCATATCTTTGCTTCAACCATGCCACCTGATTTTCCAGAGATGTTATCAATTCTGCGAGTTTCATCTCGCCCGACGGATCAGCCAGTATCTGTCGAATGAGTTTGCAGGAAAATTGAGCGGCAAGATAACCAATAGTATCATGTTCGTGTTCGACAAAAACTTCCCAGTTCCCTGGCTTTTTATTTTCCTCATACTTAAACGTAGAAACAGAGCTGTTTGCGGCCTTCTGTATAAGAATAGCAACTGCACAGAAATAGAAGGCGACAGCCCGATCATTATTACTCTGGGGTTGCAGTACCAGTTGTTCTTCCGTAGGAATATTCTCACTGTTAAGATGATGTAGAACCGAATGCAGTTTCTTCATCATTTCTGCGGTAATCTCACCTCTCTCACCGACAAGCGTCATCAGACAAAAAGTTCCAGGCACCGAAGAAATCAAATTAAGCCTACTCAACGGCCTAATACTCGCAACACTAATTGAAATCATAGCCCATCCTTGAAATTAGGACACAAATTGCCATTTATTTTTAGTTGCACTACAATCTAATGTAATAATTTTTCACGCCAGAAAATCAAACCTCGACCAATTTCTTCGTGATATTAGAAAATTGTTCCGGAAAATCAGTCGATAATCCCTTCAATAATTGCATTTGCAAATTTTCTTTTTTTGCAAAACTTATTTTGTTGCTGCTGACAGATTTTGCCCATTTGAGAACCTCCATATTATCTTTATTAATCAATATAGTATGAGTAACTATATCCAATAATACGCTCAATATTTTAGGTTCTGGGCGACCATTTACCAATGGCATCTCTTCTATTACCAAGTGAGAGAAAATATTATATTCTAGGCCTTTCCTTTGGATCCGTTTTTCACTTTCGTGAATAATCACTGCGTCCACCGCACTGTTCCATAGAACTGACCCGACATTTGTCCCGCTCCCACTCGCTCTATCAAGCACGACCTCTCCGATCATTGTCTGGTTTGGTGAAAAATAGCCTACTGTTAATTCGTCCTTTTTGATCGCGTCCTTAATTTCCAGCCCCAGTTTCTCGTTTTTAGATACAACCACAATTACAGGTAAGCTCATATTGGCATTTGGCGGGCAAGAAATTTCAAATGCCAACTTCCCAAGCTCGTTACGGTATTTATCCATCCCCTCAAACATCAGATCATAAGCAGGTTTTGCGTTTACTTCACAAATGGTACCACCAGTTTCCCAATAAGGTTTTGTGATGTCATCCGTGATATAGTCAACACCTGCAAGCTTCACCCCCACAGTTTTCGCTGCCCGTTCCGCCATTACAATGTTTGCAGGGTGAACATCCTTCCAAATTGTCTCAACTGTCCCGCCTTGGCTTATGTTTGGAACAACATGTAACGATATTTTCGAACCAGCGTCGGGGACACTATTCCAATCATACCCCTGAAGCTTCAAACATTCTTCAATCGCAGGAATTTTTCGAACCTGATATTTCGGATTACCAAATGACCTGTTACGCCAAGGCTGAGAGTTAATTTCTTCTATAATCGTAGAAATACTACGTTTCCCATCGCCTTCAATAATTGTAATTGATCTCTTGATCGCCCCTACAAATTTTCCGCCAAAAACAAGCAATCGGTAATCGTCTCCGACAGTGTGTTTTTCGATTAAGACACTAGAGTGATATTTGCTTGCATGTGCATACGCGACCTCAAGATCAAGCGCGTTTTTAATGTTTGGCGTGACACCAGTTCCTTGCATCCCGACTAATGGCTTCACAACAACTGGATATCCAACTTTATTGGAAAACTCTTTCGCCTGCTCTTTTGTTTTTACCCTAGAAAACCTTGCAACTGGCAGCCCCATTTCTGACAGCATGGTGGACGTCAAAGCCTTGTCATCAGTAATTTTAACAGCGTTATGCCCTTCTACATCTATTAGCGTTTCGCATAATATATTTTGATATTTTCCGTATCCATATTGGTAATATTGCCATGAACCTGGAAGCTGCCGCCACGGAATGTTTCGTTTTTCTGCAGCCAACAAGATCGAGCGAACTTCTAGTTTAGGAGTAGATGCTACGTATCCTGCTTTCTGTTTTGATATCTGCTTTTCCAGATACTCTAGCAACTCTTCAGTATTGCAACTTTGGACACAGTTTTCTGTAATATGCTGGATCAACCCAAAAGCAAAGGCAACGGCGCGGCGTCCCGGATTTTCAAATTCATACTCAAGGAACATGTCCCAATGGATACCGTCCCTCAACGCGTTGTATTTAAAAATTGAAACAGGGCTGCCAATTATTTTTTGAATTTGAATAATACTTGTACAATAGAAATATACGATCAGCTTTGCCGCATCCTTTGGGGCCTCAAGCTGAGTTCGCATTTCCTCGGGGAATATTCTCTCGTTTAACAAATTAAAACAATGTTCCATGGCCCTTAATGGGCCTTCAACATCATTTCCGTCAGTCCCCTCCAACTTTATTCTGCTCATGAGGCCGGGACCTCTCGCGACCAAATTCGGGCCATTAAGAGCATTAATAGCTACTATTTTTATGGAAAACATGCCCCGCCCAACATTATCTATTTATGGTAGACACAACCCTAACACTTACAAGTTCAATCTAGATAGAAAAAAGGCCACGTACGATACGCGGCCTTTTATTAGTGAAGATATTTTAAGTGTTTACGCCATTTGTCGTTGCTCCATGGGTTGCTCCTTCACCGGTAGATGAATTATGGCGGAGAAAGCACCGACACCAATACCAACCCACCAGACAAGGTCGTATGTCCCATATTGATCATACAGGGTCCCGCCGAGCCAAACGCCGAGGAAAGATCCTAATTGATGTGAGAAGAATACGATCCCATACAACGTTCCCATATATTTCAAACCATAAATTTGCCCTACTAAACCCGCAGTAATCGGTACTGTTGCGAGCCATAATGTGCCCATAACAACGGAAAATAAAACCACGGTCGTTGGGGTCATGGGGACGAGAATAAACAACGCAGATGCGACTGTCCGTCCAACATAAATATACGCGAGCAAGTATTTCTTGGAATAGGTTTTACCAAGTGCACCAGCGACGATTGTTCCAACAATATTTGCCGCCCCAATTAGTGCAAATGCAAATGCCCCAAGGGCTGTGGTTGAGCCAACCCCGATGCTGCGCATAATACTGTCAACGGGAATAGCTGCGCAGGCTTCAGCGATATATGCTGGAAAATGGGCCGTAAAAAAACCCAACTGGAAACCGCAGGAGAAAAAGCCGAGAAATATCATTATAAACGATGGATCGTAAAATGCCTTGAGCATCACCTGCCCCATGCTCTCGTCCACCTCCGCTTTTGACGCGACCGGGGCGCTACTTTTCATAAAGGGAAGAACAAGGAGCACGCATAATATAATGCCCGCAAATATCACGAATACGGAAGACCAGTTCATCGATTGCAACAAATAGTCTGCGAAAGGCGGCCCAATAATTTGACCAGCAGAACCCGCCGCAGTGGCGATACCCAGCGTCATTGAACGATTTTCGTCAGAAGACGCCCGACCAACCACAGCCAAGATAACACCGAAACCCGTCCCCGCGATCCCGAACCCAACTAGTATTTCAAGGAATTGATGCTCCATTGGGGTGACCGCATAGCTACTCAAAATCAGTCCGAGTGCATATGTGAGAGCGCCGATGATAATGGCTTTTCTTTCACCAAATTTTTCAGCAAAAGCAGCAAATATCGGCTGACCTATACCCCAGGCCAAATTTTGAATGGCAATTGCTAGTGAAAATTCAGAGCGAAGCCACCCGAATTCTTCAGCAATTGGGATTTGGAATAAACCAAAACTTGCGCGTACAGCAAAACCGGTCATTAGGATTAGGCTACCCGCAATAAGAACGGGGCCAAAAAGCGGGGGATTAGAGCGGGTCATAATGAGAAATCTTTTTGGAACGATAGGTTAGAATAGTCTTTTTAGTATAGTTGAGCAGATCAGACAAGTGAGCAGCATTACACTTTAGGCCGTAAGTTTAGCGCGAAGCCCGCTTAATGCGGACCGCTAAAATTAGTGAAAGCATTCCCGTCATCAAAACAACAAGTAATACTTTTAAGACCAAATCATATCCTCCCATGTTCCAAAGCAAAGATCCAATTAGGGCCGCGAAAGCAGAACCAATCAGAT
>MAAN01000038.1 GCA_002163135.1 Alphaproteobacteria bacterium 46_93_T64 | reverse complement strand
ATAGCTCTCACAATCTCTAAACTAGACTGATCATTCAGCATGGCATTAGTGAAGGAACGATCAATTTTCAGTTTATCGATAGGGAATTGATGTAAATAGCTAAGGCTTGAATAGCCGGTGCCAAAATCGTCTAAAATAAGCTGAAACCCAAAATCTTTGAGTTCATGCAGCATTTTCTTTGCGCTGTCAGCATCTTCCATCAAGATGCTTTCAGTAATCTCAAGTTGAATTTTTGAGACATCGACTTTGGTCTTCTTCGCGATTTCTTTGAAGCATTCGACCATTCCCGGAACGCCAAACTGAATAGCAGAGACATTTATGCTGACGAATATTTCCGGGCTACGTGAATTTGCTGCCCTTTTATTGAAATCCCCAACTTTTTTGCATGCTTCTTGGAATACCCATTCACCGATAGGAACGATCATATTTGTTTTTTCAGCTATATCGATAAAGTGAAACGGAGAGAGAAGGCCGCGCTCAGGATGCTGCCAACGAATAAGCCCTTCAAATCCAGCTGTAAACCCCCCTCTAAGGGAAATAATGGGTTGGTAATGAAGCACGAATTCATCATTTTCTAGCGCGCGTTGTAATTCTTCTTTGATCTGGAATTGTTGAACTATCTCGGTGCGGTTTGCTTGGCTTTTGGTTTCTCTTCGCTTCCGCCGCGAAGTGAATTTTTTGACTTGCTCGTCCGTTCCGAAATTGCGAACAGTAAGGCTATGGCAGCGGTCCATAAAGAAATTTAAAAACAGACTGATCATGGGATCTGCTGCTGCACTTTTTTCTTCAATTTCAGACTGTGTCACAACAACCAGCAAGCTGTCTTCTAATGCAATGGCCGTTGAGTAATGATGTGCATCTTCAATTACGCCATATTCACCGAACATCTCTCCGGGATTAACGGTATACGACGATTGGCTTGAAACACGGTCTTCAACTGAGATTTTACCGGATTCTACGATATAAGCGCAATTTCCAGCTTCTAAATCAGTCAGAACCTGTTGGCCTTTTTTTACTTCAATTCGGTGCAAGTTGATGACTCTTTTTTGTTAATACGACATCGCAACAATAAGATGAACTTGTTCTCTTACTTTTTCGTTAAACGAATGGCGTTTAAATGAGGTCATTTTTTTGAGGAAGGCTGTTTTGATAAAAATCCAAGTAATCGAAGCTGTATCACCCTTAAGGGGGGGGCTTGGAAAGAGGCGATGACAGCTCCGATCAACCTTGGACAAGACCTATAATCTGTTGAGAGTCTTAACATAACGTTAATTTGTAATAAAAGATTGTTCTAATTTAAGATAATAAATTCTATTATTCCGAGTTCTCTTTCATTTTCAATGACTTCGGTTTTTTTCTTGACTGAATGGGCGTGCGGATTTCTTTTGGCACGTCATTTTTGTTTGTAGATGAGTCCAATATTTTGTCGAGGAACCTGAAAATGAACTCAATACTGTATCCAGCGAGAAATGCCACAGCGAGAGGACTCACCGTACTTAATCCCGGTTCCAAAGACTGAATTTGTATGCCGCTAGTGGCGGAAATGTTGGGGTTTTCCTGTTCTGATGTGAAAAAATAACTGACCATCATACCCGCTAGTGGGCCTTGTGCAATTCGAAGACTATAACTGATATAAGAGTTCATGGAAAAGGTAAGTGTTTCAATTTCCTTGGGTAATTGCCTTAGAATGAAAAAACAGGCGCCAATAAGGCCATACAGTATGGGGAGGATATATTCACTTAGTGCCTGAAGCGTATTCCCTGCGGCGACAAACTGAATACGTCGCTGAACTGCTGTCGACAGGCGAGAATATAGGGGTTGTTGCCATGGCTGGAGGGTTATCAAGTCTAAGCTTGACCACAGTTGGTTCCAGTTTTCTAAATGTCGTATAGCGGCTTCTTTCCAGTTTAAATGCTCCTTAATCTTTATCGTAATTTTATCAGAACTGGTTAGAAGCATATAATGGGAGTATTTCGCAGAAATCTGCGAGTTATCCTCCTCTAGTAACGCGTTTTCAAGGTCGATGTTCAACCTATCGATTGTTTGGCTTTGTTGGTTAATGTCTGTAGTAAGTGTGTAGCCGATATACCAGTAAATCTGGATTGCGATCAATAAAAGTAAGGTCGCCAAAGATAGCAGTTTGTAATTGGAGGCACATTTACGCGAAAGTGGTATTCTGCGAAATTTAAATAAATTCGAAAATGAGAATCGACTATTGCGATCCGGATCGTATGTCGCTTTGATACTGTCAATGTTGATGGGCAGCATGTTGTTAGCAATTTCTTCATACGCCATCCAAAATTCTTGTTCAGTTTTAGTGTCCAACTTACCTTTTATCTGAGAATTTTTTGCTTCTATGATGCAATTAACAGCTTCTCGATTAAGTATAATTGCATTCTCCGATGCCGTTAAGATGAGGAGCATTGCATTCTCAATGGAATTTGAGAGCACAGCTTCTGAAGGATCCTCTGTTTTCTTTCTGGAAGGCCCTCCAAAAACCGATCGCACAAGGGTTTTCAATAATTCCATCATTCTTCTCCTGCATGTTAGAACAAGACGGAAAAATGCTAGCTATGTGACAATTCAGGGCCAAATATAACAAGTCTTGCACAACCTGTAGAGGGTCGGTAAGTATGGAGCTAGGTTAATTTTTCGTTTCTGGATGAATACAATGATTACAATCTATGGTATTAAAAACTGTGACACTGTTCGGAAGGCTCTTAAGTGGGCGGAAGAACAAGGTATTGCTCACGAATTCCATGATTTCCGAAAAAAACCTGTATCCGAAAACCGTGTAAAAAGATGGGATGAGGCCGTTGGCCGCAACAAATTGGTAAACAAACGTGGAACTACCTACCGGAAGCTTGATGAGGATAGTAGGGCTGCACTAGAGGCTGGTGAGCCTTATACGATGCTGCGTGATGAGCCAACGTTAATGAAGCGGCCTATATTTGAATTGAGCGACACGATTATAGTCGGATTTACAGCATCAGAACAATGCGAAATACTCGGGAAGCTCAAATAATAAGACTTATAGTTTATTTGAGCTGCTGAATGTAGCACAACACATGATCAACAGAACGTAGATCATCACTTAAGGGCAGTGCAATCACTCTTAGTGGATATTCGCCTGTGACCGATGGAAAAGACTGAGTGTCGTGCGTCGGTTTTCCGCTACTTGCAACTACTCGCCCAAGACCTAGGATCCAGTCAACAATCATTGGTGTAAATTCGATACGATCAATCACATCCTCATCAGGCGTACCAGCTTGTGTGGCTTTACGCACTGCATTAGTGAACTCGTATTTGACCTGTAGTCTGCCAAGTTCCTTGTTGCAATGAACAAGGATGCAATTTGGCCAATGTTTACCGATTACCTCGGGTTCCAAAGTTTGCCACGACGGATAACGCCTGCTTCTTCGGATATCCATCCAATAACTCAAGATATCAGGGCGTGTTTCTTTTTTCTGACCCCAACCGGTATTACGTCGGCGATCCTGGGTTCTTCGTTGATCAGGATGAGAGGTACTCTGTGTTTGTATGCGGCGTTCGGGTGACTTTCGCGGTGCAAAATGTTGAGCATCATCTACAGTAGTAACAGCAGAATTCTCTGTGGTGGATGTTGAAGTCTCAAGTTCGCAATCCAATTCAGCACTTAAAGCTGCAAGTCGTTGCGTTATGTCACCGGCTTTTGCAGGAGCTAGCTCTAAATTAACGCTGACTTTTGATTTACGAACTTGAATTCGAGCAAGAGAGGCTGCGCTGCCACTAACTTCAAGTTCGTCCTCTTCAACAACATTTTGCATGAGGCCGTTTCCTTCTATCAACTGTAAGTCTTTTTCCGAATGCAGCTACATGCCTCGGGGAGAATTTCATCACCGTGATTAGCTACATATTCACTCAATGCTTCTTCGATTATGCATTGGGCGGACTTTTTCGAATGAGCGGCTAACAATTTTAGTTGTAAATGTTCATCCGAAGACATTCGGACGCTCATTCGGACTCTTCCAGTGTTATCCTTTTTAAGCTTTTCAGACTCAGCTTTGAAGGTTTGCAATGAACTGGCCGTCGGTTTTTTCAATTTCGGCTGTCGGCTTGCTGGTCGGCTTAAAATTGACTCTTGTACAGATATATCGCTCATAACATCTGGAGAGCGTGTTGTTGTACTCACAGGCGCTGTCGGTTGAACAGGGCGGCGTTTGGCGAGTAGATCTTTTGGTGGCTGAGATCGAGTTGCTGGACTAGCAAATCCTTTTGAACTGATCAGGGAACCTGATAAAAATGATGCTTTCATCGGACGTCTTTCTTTCTGGAAAACAGATTAAACGTGAGCAGAGTCGTTTAAGAAGCTTCTTTTTGGTGTCGTGGCTTTACTGATCTGGTTAGACATTGTTGCCTGTTTTCCATCTATTCGACCTTGAACGTAATGCCACAATTTTGTGATTTCCTCACTGGATTTAGAAGCAGCGTTTAATTCCATTACAGTGCGCCCATCAATCATACTGGATGCAAAATCGACCCTCTGATGTACAATGGAAGGTGCAAGAGTTCCGTGTTGCGACAAGGCAATAGCGGCTTCACTTGTGATCCGGGCCCGTGGTGTAGCGCCGTTGACGACGAATATAAGGGGCGTATCAAGCCCTTCAGCAAGCTCAACTGTCGCACCAACGGCTCGTAGATCATGAGGGCTAGGCCTTGTTGGGATAATTAAAAGATCCGCAACTGTCAGTACCGTTGCAATAGTTTCAGTAATTGCAGGAGGTGTATCAATGATGAGAAGTTTAATTCCCATATGGGACATGCGGTCCACATCTGATTTTAGATTTTCAATGGTTGTACGAGCGAATAATGGGGTTTCCGCTTCGCGTTCATTCCACCATTCTGACAAGCTACCTTGAGGGTCCGTATCAACTAGCGCAACGGGGCCAGCGCCGGCCATCTCTGCTTGGACAGCTAGGTGACCTGCAAGTGTCGTTTTGCCAGAACCACCTTTTTGTGACGCAACCGCAATTACTTTCATTGAATTTCTCCACTTAAATCGTTAACGACAATACTAACGGGATGTTTGTCTGTTGATTTAGTGGAATGTAAAGTAAAAAAATTAATATTGATTTACGAAATAAGTAACAATAAAATAAAAAAAAATTATTACTTAAGTAAAATTAGTAACAAATTTGAATAAAATTTAAATAAAAAGAGAGCTATCTAGTGGATAACTCTCTTTTTTATAGAATTTCTCTTTAATTACGAGAACTTAGTAAAATCTGGTGTACGACGTTCCATAAAAGCTGTCATAGCTTCACGGGCTTCAGGTGAGACAAGGCGAGATTGGAAGATTTCGCCTTCTTCTTTCATTTGCTCAAGGACCTTGTCGCCGTCACCTTTCATAAGGCTTTTCGCGAGACGCAGGGCCTCCGGTGCTTTGGCTGCAAGTTTTTCAGCAGCACCCATCGCTGTTTTTTCCAAATCTTCAGCTGAAACGATTTCGTTTACAATACCGTATCTAAGTGCTTTTTCAGCATCGAATTTCTCACCTAATAGCAGCAGTTCTGCAGCGCGCTGATGTCCAAGCATTTTGGGCAACAAATAGCTGGATGCCGCTTCTGGAACCAAAGCTAGGTTTACAAAAGGAAGTGTGAAGGAAGCGTTTTCCGATGCATACACCAAATCACAGTGCAAGAGCATTGTTGTGCCAACCCCAACTGCCAGACCGTTTACTGCAGCCACTAGTGGTTTGCGTATGATGGCCAAAGCATTAAGAAACCGGATGACCGGTGTTTTCTCGTCTTGCGCGGGGTTTTGGAGAAAATCCATTAGATCGTTACCGCTAGTGAAGCTGTCTGCAGTCCCGGTAATTACGCTGACCCGAATATCAGGGTTTGTTTCAGCATTCACCAGGCTATCGGCTAAAATTGCATACATATCTTGCGTCAATGCGTTCTTTTTTTCTGCTCTATTAATGGTCAGTTTTTGTATGCCATTTTCGACAGAAACTATGACTTGTTCGCTCATGTGCTCACCTTTTACAGAATAAATTGTTCGTCTAAAATACGTTGTTCCAGATTGTGTTCTGGATCAAACAGCAGATGGATAGTTATTTCAGGGGCTTCTTCGACTATTACCGAGCTAACGTCCCGAATTTCGACTGCATCGGCTACAGCACTCACGGGGCGTTTTTTGCTCTCTTGAATTTCAAATTCAATTTTGGCTTCGCGTGGCAATATGGCTCCGCGCCACCTGCGTGGGCGAAAAGCGCTAATTGGAGTAAGTGCGAGTACTCCTGCGTTTACAGGCAAAATAGGACCATGTGCTGAAAAATTGTATGCCGTACTTCCGGCAGGTGTGGCGACAAGGACGCCGTCACATGTTAATTCTTCGACCTTTATATTTCCATCAATGGCGATTTGAATTTTAGCGGTTTGACGGCTTTCTCGAAGCAAGGAGACTTCGTTGATAGCTAACACTTCGGTAATTTTACCGTTCATGTCTTTTGCCGTCATTTTAAGCGGATGAAGTTTTGTGATCTTACCTTTTGACAACCTACCATATAAATCATCTTCAGAATAATTATTGAGCAAGAATCCAACCGTGCCCTGGTTCATGCCATAAATCGGGAGTTCGCTCGCCATATATCGATGCATCGTCTCCAGCATGAAACCATCGCCGCCAAGAGCAACAATGACTTCTGCTTCAAGAATACGGTTTTGACCATATTGATGGATCAATCGCTTACATGCAGCTTGCGCATTTTCGGTATCGCTACTGGTAAAATGTATTTTGCTCAAGGCTGTTCCCCGCCAATCCCGCTACGTATACTAATGCTGGTTCTTTTTAAGTTGTCTTTGTAAATGCATACATGTTAGCCGCCGGTTACGCTCATATGACGCGCCACGGCTGGAATGTGATCACTCTGGCGATCGATAATGAAGTCGTGCCCTTTGGGCTTGCGGCCAATAGCTTCATCTATAGCTGCGTCAAGTGCTTCGACGCCGCCTTCAGATCGGATGATTTTCTTCAAGTCAGCATTATCGTTTTGACCCAAGCACATATAAAGCATTCCTGTGCAAGTAAGCCTGACCCGATTACAGCTTTCACAAAAATTGTGAGACAAAGGAGTGATAAAACCAACGCGTTGACCGGTTTCGGCAATATTTACGTAATCGGCAGGGCCGCCAGTTTTGTGGCTGCTATCTGTCATAGTCCAATTTTTCGCAAGATTTTCTTTAACCTCGGAAAGAGGGAGAAAACGATCAGAGCGAAGCTCGTCAATAGCGCCCATTGGCATAGTTTCAATGAAGGTGATGTCCATGCCACGATCACCTGCCCAACGAACCATATCATCAAGTTCATGGTCGTTTCCGCCGCGTACGGCTACTGTATTTAGCTTGATCTTTAATCCAGCATTTTGTGCGGTATCAAGTCCTGAAAGTACTTTGTTGATGTCACCCCACCGGGTGATTTTTTTAAAGTTTTCCGGATCTAAGGTGTCTAATGAAACATTTATTCGCCGAACACCCGCTTGAAAAAGCTCTTTTGAATATTTGGAAAGTTGGCTACCGTTTGTGGTAAGGGTCAGTTCATCCAGTTCACCGCTTTGAAGGTAGCGCCCAAGACTGTTGATGAGGGCCATGATGCCTTTACGCACTAACGGTTCCCCGCCAGTTAGACGCACTTTCCGCACACCTTTTCGAATAAAGGCAGCTGTTATCGCTTCAAGCTCCTCAAGGTTCAGGACGTCTTTTTTTGGCAGAAAAGTCATATTTTCTGCCATACAATAAGTACAACGAAAATCGCATCGATCTGTAACGGATACTCGCAGATAAGATACGTGTCTGCCAAAGGGGTCTATCATTTCAAATCCACTTGAAGAAAGTGATGCCAACAAGGTGGCATATATGAAAGTAGATTAGAGGCTTTGGGGTGTTTTGGGAAGAGATCTTAGAAGTTAATTTGTTTCGTAATATTTGATTTCGCCGGCCAAAAAGCGCGTATTGTTAATGGCACGTACAGCCGCCTCTGTTTTCAGTAACCCATAAAAACTCAAAACATCTTCTTTTTCCGTTGGGGAAAGCGCTGCTTTCGGTGGCTTTGTTGAAAGCATTAAATCAAGCATTGTAGAATAAACCACTTTGTCCAGCTCTAGAACTTTGCATGCAACTCCCAGAAGTTGCGGGTCATCTGTGTAGAGGATGCCTTGAATTTGGGAGCGTGATAAATTCAGTAATTTGGCAAAAGTGAATTCAAATAAGTCTACCTCACCCTGACGAAGGGATTTCAGTAAAAATCCAACTGTAAGTTCTCCAGCCGTATGTAGTTTGTCCACAAGCATTTCTGAGGGATCCATTTGATCTGAAATGGATCTTATCGTTTCTTCTCTGTCATGCTGATTGATGGACAAAATCTGGGGGTTAACGTCAAATCTATCGACAATAATCTCACGGAGAGACATAGAAACCCAACGGTACATTTTCTCAGCTATATGATCGGGCAGGAAAGGGCGTTGTACGAGAGGTTTTTGATACGCTATTATATTCTCTGATTTGTGACCAAATATTTCAAGTGTATCATCAGAAATATTTGCAGAGTGATTGTTAAGAAGGCATACGCATATATTCGTATCGTCAGTGTCACAAAGTGCTTGAGAAACGGCTGTGCTGATATTCCTACGTGCCGCGATAGCTAACTGGTGTTGCGAAGAGCGGGTGTGGATGATCCTGATGAGGTCGGTTTCCTGCAGTATGCCGCTTTCCTTTAGGATGGGCAGCGCAACTTCAATCTCATCATTCGCTAAGAAGACGACTAAGTCGTTCGGGATATCTTTCATCCCCGAAATATTTCTAGCAAAGTGGGCGCGGATTGATTTTTCTACGTCAGAAGTAATACGACATAAAATGTCTGCCATAAGTTCTTTTTCAGCGGTTGAAAAAGACTCGTTATCCTCAACAAGGAATTTACCAATTTTTTCATAGAGAAATTTTCTCTGAGCACTAGATTTGTCCTCAGCAAGTTCAACCAAATTCAAGATTTGATTAATATTTCCCTGATTTTGGGCGCTCAAATTATCGTACCTAGTTGTGAAATCTATGTGTGAATATTGTCTCCGGGATGTTAACAAACCATAAATATCACAACATATTAAGGTAAAATATGTACTTTGTAGCGATGGTTACAACATAAGAGGAAGTTTCGCAGTAAAGCGACTTCCTTGGCCGGGCTCACTTTGAACTGTAATATCGCCACCCATCAAACGAGCTAATTTCAGTGACAAAGTCAGGCCTAGTCCAACACCGTCTTCACCGCGACTGTAAATTCCGTTATGGGCCTGTTTGAAAGCTTCAAAAATTTGCTCTTGCTCTGAAAATTCTATACCAGGGCCTGTATCCCAAACGGTCAGGAGTAGGTCATTGCCTTCAATGGCTGTGTCTATGCCTATCTGGCCTCCGTTTGGCGTAAATTTCACAGCATTGCCGAGTATGTTAACAATTATCTGAAGGCAGCGAGTCGGATCCACTTTCAGATCAAAATCTTGATCGATTCGAACTTCTGTCAAATCCAGATCTTTATCATTGGCTCGTTTTTGCACCAAAATAAGAGAGTCTCGTACAATTTCCTGGAGTGACGTTTTTACGATGTCAATCGGGATACGATCACTTTCAATTCGGGCTATATCCAGAATATCTTCGATAAGGCTGAGAAGGTGTTTTCCTGAATTGTAGATATCGCCAATGTATTCCTTGTATTTTTCACTGATGGGACCAAAAGTCTCCATACCGATTACTTCAGCAAAGCCCATGATGGCATTGAGCGGTGTTCGGAGCTCATGGCTCATAGTTGCAAGGAATTCATCCTTCGCACGGGCCGCGGCAACTGCCTTCTTAGCTGTCGTTTCCAGTTGTAGGTTTTTATGGGTGATTTCGGTTATTGCTTTTTCGAGATCGGCCCTTGAAATTGAGGCGTCATTCTCAGCGTTTAACCGAGCCGTAATATCATCACTTGTTCCGCGATACCCGGTGAAACGGCCCTTTTCATTGAAAACAGGCACGCCGCTTATATTGAATACTTTTTCTTCAGCCTCAGGATTTCTGATCGTCATCGGAACGGAGCGGAAAGGTATATGTTTCGTGACCGCGGCTTCTGCTTTGCTCAGTTCGCCGGGAGCAGCATGAAAAGTACCAAGTTCTGTTAGGAGTTTACCCTTCAAAAGGAGCGGGGGTAAACCGACAGCTTGTATTGCGCGATCTGATACAAAGGTGATTTCTCCGTGTGCATTGGTTTCCCAAATCCAGTCAGAGGCGGCACGAGTAATATCCAGAAATCTTCGTTTTTCAAGACGTAGACGTGTTTCAGCATTTACCTGACGTGTAGAATTGATGAAAGACCCACAAATAGCGATGAATCCGTCGTTTTTATCAAATATTGGGAAATGTCGGGAGAGGTAGTACTCGGTACCTTGAGGGGTTTCTATAGAGACTTGTTTGGTTTCAGCATCCTGAGTGGTGGAAATTCTATTTACAATATCTAGGTGATCGGCTTTCAAGGAGGGAAAGATTTTATCTTTCGCTTTGTTTGGAGCAACGCTACCAAATATTTCTGTATATCGAGAGTTTACGTATAAGACAGCACCATCTGGCCGCGCGATATACATTGGTTGCGCTTGCTCAAATACAGCATCAAAGAAATCCCGGCTAATGACGCTTTGGATTCCAGACGCAATTGCGTCATTGGTGTTTTCAACACCCTTTCGCAACGATATAACACTTCCCAGTGATTTCTCGGTCATTGTTATTATCGCCAAGTCTTTGACTTGGCCTCCCCTAATCTTTCACCATCACGCTTATAGATATACGCGTTGGTCATTTATTTGTTCGTCTATTTCATCAATCGCGTCCAGATAGCCGCTATCAAGTTTCCAATGTTCAACGACTGCCTTTGCATTCTCTTGTGTTAGTTTGTCATAGAATTTCATGACAGCTTCAATATCAGCAGGTTTTATGGCGGCTTTCCCGCTACTAGATACAACGCCCCCGCGCCGTGTAAGCAAGAATACAGCCGAAAAACTGTTTCTGTCAAAGCCAAGAGATTTGCATGTCACGGCCATCGCTTCCGCATTTTTATCGTGTATAAAACGGCTTAATGTCGTCGTATTCAATCCAGTCTTTATAGATATGCCCGAGAGGAATAACCTGATTTGCCGACTTTTAAGAGACTGGATAAGTGTTTTTTCATTGAGCTCGTTTTTTGCAGCTAGGTGTGCTGCCAAGCGATCCGCATGGCTTTCGCCAAATTCTGCCACCGACGGGTCTTCAATATGTTTTTGCGCAGAACTGGCAATTTGCTGATCAAGAAAGTTGGCATCAATTTCAAATGACGACAATATTTGGCGACGGAGTGCAGCTGATACCCACCAGAACATTTTATGTGCGAGGTCAGTAGGTAAATCATGACGCGCGAGGAGGGGCTCTTGAAAGCGATCGACGCGTTTTGATTCTTCTACAAGCAGTGCCAAAGCTTCTTTTGAAATATCGGCATCTTTATTATGAATAAGTTGTTCGATCACATCGTCATCACCATATTCGATTAGCAAGTCACTGATGATCGGGCTGATGTCTTCGCGTTCTGTGATTGCGAGCAAATGCTCTTTACTCCGGAGCTCAATAATATCAAGCAGACTTTGTTCCATTAAAACACGGCTTCTAATTAGAACTGGGCGAGCAACATTGATATCATCATTGGCAAGAAGTGTAATGAGTTCTGACGGGGCTTGATTGGAAGCGCTGAGTTTCTCGGCAAGTGTTTTTCTGACGGAAAGCTCTACATCAACCAACAGCTTTGTCATGATGTCCGAGATGTGGGCGCGCTCTTGTTCGTTAAGGCGATCCTCTTCTGTCAGGAAAAGCCCGCTCATATTTTCGAACAATAGCCGACGTGCATCTTTGCTGCTGTCTCGAGACAGCGCCATCAGATTACTCAGCTCCACATCAGTACTTTCAACCATAGATACGCCTTTTTGGCCTGCCTCGTTATTGGCCATACTCCTTTTGGCCGAATCGAACAGGCTTAATATACCTGTGAAAAGTTAAAAATCGTACGGAATCAAAACTTTATCACAGAATCATTTACGCTAAGTTCAACATGGTAAATCAACCATATCGCATGTTTTAGTGAATTTATTGCCATATGTTTGCCGAAATGTCACAGTTTCTTTCTGGAAATTCAACTGAACACTTATGTATTTCCGAGCGTTTTTCAAAGATATTATGAGAATTAGTAGTACTGGTTGTGTGTTTGGTGAGGGGGTCCGCAACATATAGACGATGTATGCGGATAACTTTACACGAAAGCTACCAAGTTCAAATCAAGGAAGAAAAGCTATTGAATTTATACTTCTATCACTAGAGTTTCCCGAATTTTGACAAATATACAAGGCGATTTGCGTTAAAATCCCCAAAAAAATGTCCAATTTCAATAACCTGAGAAAAGAATTGAGCGGGCTTTACAATTTTTTAAGGTTGTTTGGTCAGATTGGGGCGCAGAATACTTCATTTTAGGGATAGGTGAATGGTCACCTGTAAAGGGGTTCCAGTGGTTGAAGATTATCATGAGATGACAAGGTTAATTGAGCGATTGCACCGTCGGTTTCTAGATGTGTTGCGCGCAGAATTGGCTTTGATGGATGTTACCGATATAAATGCAGTACAAGCGCTGCTGTTGGCCAATATTGGTAAAGAGGAAATAAATGTCCGTGAATTGATGTCGCGTGGCTATTATCAAGGATCAAATGCATCCTATAATTTGAAGAAGCTTGTTGAGATGGGGTATCTCCTTCAAGAGAAATCAGAGCGTGACAGGCGTGCGACAATGATCCGTTTGTCAGATAAAGGCTTGGAATTGATTGAAAAGCTGGCTGTTTCTGAAGAAAAGCAGGCTGGTATGCTTGCTAACTCCAATCCTTCGCCAGATCTAGAAAATACACGCAAGGCGCTGCGCCAAATTGAGCGTGTGTGGACTGATTACATTCAATATGGGATGTAAGATACCTTCCGTTTTTCCTTCTTTTTGTTGATGAAGTCCAGGGACTACATGATGAAAAGAAGGACAATTTCATCAAAATTGAATCAAATTGAACCCAGATTTATTAGTGGGAATAATTTTCCCGACTCATGGGTAAAATGTTCCTACTAGGCACAAAATACCTAGTAAATTGTATAGTTAAAATAGAATTAATACAATAATAACAACAACTTAATCAGTTGGGGGACTGGCATGTAATTTGCATTTATCTTTATGGGTTAGTATACCTCAAGCACTGCTTGACCTTAAAATAGGAAAGTTGCCTTCTCTTCAGCAGAGTTGAGATTTGATTTTTTCATTTCTTCAACGTTCGCAGAAATTGCTTTTTTCCAACCAAGGTTGTCAGGAAAGAGCACTTAATCCGAAAATTTTTATCGCGGCTTCAATCTTCAACAGTTGCGCTTTGTTGTTATTCCGCCTTTGGCGGTGAAACTGTTAAGGTATTTTGTTTGTCGCTTATGTGATGTAAGAACTGTAGAGTGTTGTTTACGAGTTGGTAACGAGTTTTTGTTTATAATGACCTGTTAGAGAAAGAGTGAGGAGTTGCGAAATGGACGTAGCCCCATTACCAAAAACAAGTATCGGCCTTTCTGGGGTAAAACCTGAAGATAGTGTTCCGGTGCGAGAAGAGGCCCCTAGTGAGAAAGAGCGTGTTGAATTAGAACAGTCCGTTCAGAAGCAAGTGGCCGAAATTGACGATCCTGTTAGACGAGCGGAGCAAGCTATAGGTCCGTTTTTTGAAGATGAAAATAATCCGGTAGGAAGATTTTCAATCGATCAGGATATTGATAGCGGTCGTTTCGTCTATCGTCTTGTTAATTCAGACACCGGCGAAGTGATTAAGCAGTTCCCTGGAGATTATGTGCTTCGGAGAGTAGCTTATTACCGCGAGCTAGAAGGTCTAGCTTTTGATAGTCGTGTTTGAGAACGGGGATTTAATGTCCTGTTCTCTTTCGCGTGCCTGATTTTTTTGTTCCTTAATCTTACTTTCTAAGCTTTCCCAATAAGCTAATTTTCCAACAACCTTTCATACAACTTCATTTAGAGATATTGCGCCGCCCAACGTCCTGTTGTTGCGGGATGAAACACTTGTTTGAAATGCTGCGTTTGCCGAATAAGTTTTAGGGGGGGCATTTTTCTTTGCCACTTCATTTGCAACGGCTTTTACCAATCCCTCTGTTACTGTTTTCACTGTTGAGAGTTTTCTGAAATGCGTATCTAGCGTTTCGTAAAAACTCTGACTAATACTTTTGAGCTTGTCGATCTCTTTCTGAGGAAACCTCTTAAAGTGATCAGGACTTGCTTTAATCAGCATCATTTGCTGATTATAAATCGCGACCAAACGTGTTTTTTCCGCCTGATGTTCGGACATGGATTGTGGACTTCGTAGTTCCAATAGCTCATTTTCAAAATCCAAAATTTGAGAAAGCCTCGAAATTTTTTCAGATAGCTCGCTTGGCGTCATCAAGATAGGAGCTCTATATTGCTGTTGCTTCGTGGTGTGCATTTTCATACCTCCTGAAGTGCAAGAATTTCACGGTACACAATGTCGGCAATACCAATACCGCCTTGGCGGCTCATGGATTTTGCGTATTCGTCATGCAGCATGGACTTAAATATTTTCTCGGATTCTCCGCCGCCAAAAGTTTCATCGGTTTGCAATCCTGCTGACATGTTGTTCAGCATCTGGCTTAAGAAAAAGGCTTCAAATTCTTCTGCAGTAGCGCGAGCTGCGAGATCTTTTACGGATGTGTTCTTGTTCTGAGCAACCGCGTTAGTCGCTAGGATTGTTCCTGTAGGGTTAAGAAAATCAGTCATCACATCAACTCGATTTCTGCTTGCAGGGCGCCTGCAGCTTTAATGGCTTGCAGGATTGAGATCATATCTCTTGGTCCGATGCCAAGTGCGTTTAGCCCATCAACCAATTCTTGAAGGCGAACGCCAGCGCTCAAAACCGTGAGTTTTTTATCGCCGTCTTCGTCAATTTCTACTGTCGTTCTGGGGACAACTTCCGTTGTACCGGTTTCAGAGAAAGGTGACGGTTGAGAGACTTGAGGTGTTTCTGTAATGCGGACTGTGAGGTTGCCTTGCGCTATGGCTACCGTATCAACCTTCACATCCTTACCAATCACAATAATGCCGGATTGTTCATCGATGACAACTCGGGCAATCTGATCTGGAACGACCATTAGTTGCTCAATATCAGTGAGCAAGGACACCATGTCATTGCGATTGCTGCCCTCCAAGTTTAGAAGAACCGTTGAAGGGTCAGTAGATTTTGCAACATCGTTGCCAATATACTTATTGATCGCCCGTTCAATGCGTCGTGACGTCGTGAAATCTGGATTACGAAGCGATATGCGTAAACTTGTGAGAGAGGCAAGGTCAAAACTGAGCTCACGTTCAACAATGGCACCGTTGGCAATCCGGCCTGCAGTGGGAACGCCTTTTGTAACCGTTTCCGCATCACCACCTACAGAGAAGCCAGAGACAGTAATTGAGCCTTGTGCCACTGCATATACTTCACCGTCTGCAGCGAGAAGTGGGGTTACAACCAATGTTCCGCCTAAAAGACTATCAGAGTCACCGATAGAGCTGATGGAGACATCAATTTTAGTTCCTTGACGGGAGAAAGGAGGGAGGGTGGCTGTCACGACAACAGCTGCGACATTGTCAGTTTTCGTGCTGGCGCCTCGTGTGTTCACACCTAGTCGCTCTAGCATCGCTTCCAGACTTTGCTGGGTGAAAGGAGAATTGCTAAGACTGTCGCCTGTGCCATTTAGACCGACAACAAGCCCATAACCCACGAGAATATTATCGCGAACGCCTTCAAAATCTGCAATGTCTTTAACGCGTGAAGCCGCTGTTGCGTTTGGAGTGTTAAGCGCAAGTATTAAAACTGATGCGACGATGCGACCAAAAACGTTTCGCGTGGGTCGTATTTTTTTCGCAAACTTTTGAATGTTATCAAATGTCATACTGCTCATCCGTTTATCATCTCTTCTTTAAAGAGGTAGAAATTACTAATTGTTGTTCAACATGCGAATTCTGTGCCAAAAATACAAAATGTTAAGTCATTGTATTTAAGGGTAAAAATATAAAACATGTGTTCGGTGAATGGTTTGGTGGAAGTAATTTCCTGTCTACTCGGCAATTTTAGCCTCTTGTTTTTTGGAAAAAGTTTGCCAATAGTAGCTATGACGCCTAAAACATTCTAAATTCAAATCGTTACAGGAATTAATATGCGAGTCTCTGGACCAGGACGTGTTGGATCACCCCAGAAAACCCAGGGCAATAAATCAGCTTCAAAAACAGGTGCGAAATTTTCTGTCCCTGAACATAACGCTGATGTCGTTGCCAGTAGTAACGTTGCGTCTGCGTCGCCAATAACCTCAATCGATGCAATAGTCGCACTACAGAGTGTTGATGATTCCGTTAGCAGTGATAAGCAAGCCTGGCAAAAAGGGACTGATCTTCTTGAGAAGCTGGAGGAAATTCGGCATGGATTGCTTGTTGGATCGATACCTGTTGAACGATTGAAGCAGCTACAATCGACTTTGGCATCAATAGATGTGCAGGCTACAGACCCAAAACTAGCCGAGATTGTTGGTGAGATTGAGGTACGAGCAGCAGTTGAGCTCGCGAAACTTGGCTTTTAACGCAATTTTGTTACCTTCGTCATATTTTTTTCTTTTTTTTCCATTATAGTTTTCTCAAAGTGATCGTGTTGTGCTAAACACGCATTTCTATAATTTAGACCGCTGGATTTTAATGCGCCTTTGGGAGTTGCGTAATGAATGTTCATTTATCAGATGATTATAGGCCCTCAGAAGACGAGCCGTTTATGAGCGCACGTCAACAGGAATACTTCAGAACGAAGCTTCTGAAGTGGAGGGCTGAAATACTGGAAGATGCAAATCAGACGATTGTAAATCTTCAAGTAGAAACTGTGAAAGAACCTGATATCGCAGATCGGGCATCTACTGAATCCGAGCGGGCTCTCGAGCTCCGAACTCGTGATCGGCAACGAAAACTCATTGGCAAAATTGACTCAGCCTTGCGCCGTATTGATGATGGTTCTTATGGGTATTGTGATGAGTCGGGCGAACCTATTTCCCTTCGTCGCCTAGAAGCCCGACCGGTTGCAACTCTTAGCCTTGAGGCGCAGGAGCGTCACGAGAGGCGAGAAAAAGTTTACAGGGACGACTGATAAAAAAAACCGGCTTTTGAGCCGGTTTTTTTCTGCGTGCAAGGCGGCAACTAGGCTGCCTTTTCCTTTTTGGACTTCCACTTTTAGAATGGGAAGACAATATCAAACAATTGCTGACCATAGCGGGCTTGTTGGACGTCGCTCAAGTGACCACGACCGCCATAAGCGACACGTGCTTCGGCAATTTTTGAACTTTCAATTGTGTTCGCAGAAGAAATATCTTCGGGGCGGACAACGCCGGTTACGTATAAATCGCGGCTTTCAAAGTTTACCCGAACTTCCTGTCTGCCTGAGATTACCATATTACCGTTTGGAAGGATTTGGGTCACAATTGCTGCGATTTCCATTTCGATGGTTTCATTACGAGTTACTGCACCAGATCCCTCTACAGCATGAGAGCTTCCTGCATCTGCCAAGCTAGCAGGGTCAACGGCTTCTGGAAGAACTTTGGCAAGCTGACTTTCAAGGCCCAACAGATTTGTAATACCTGCAGATTCAGAAGCTGTGCGCGTCGTTGTCGTTTTATTAGAGAGGGTGGCTTTGTCCTCAATCTGGATCATGACAGTAAGAATGTCCCCGATCCTGGAGGCACGTTGGTCTTTGAAAAAAGCTCTCGATCCTGGTCGCCATAGCGAATTGGCTTGCTGAATAACAGGTTCAGGCCGCGGCATAGGCAGTGTAACAGGTTGATAATCGTTCCTAGTCATCGGGTTTTCGATTTTTGATAACGGTGGTTCTGATCCGATAGATGCTATTCTGCTATATGCATTGCAACCGGCAAGTGAAACAGTAACACCAAGTAAGAGGGAAATTTTAACGACTGGCTTTAGGATTGAATATGTCATTTTCTAGACTCCTCTGAACGATTACTGAATTGCCGCTAGGCGCTTTTGAGGGGAAATAATTCGAACTTCTTGCGCGTTGATGATTTGCGCTTGAACGATTTTTCGGCTAGCGATGTTCTCCACTCTGATCACATCTCCTTCAGCCCCATCTTCAAGAGCTCGACCTGTAATGGAAAGTGCAATACCACCATTTTTCAACGTTACTGCAATGATTTTTCCTTTTGGAATGGTAACGGGTTCACCAAGATTATTCAGATTAATTAAACCGCCGGTACGGATGGTCCTACGAGGGCTTTTGCCAAGAATATCATCAATATGTATTGCGACATTTCTGCTGACTTTTCCGCGTCGCACCATTTTATAGTCAATGTCCGCTTCACGAATTTCTTCGCCGGCACGCATTAAATGGGCTGTTACCGGAACCATGACTTGTTGATAGATTTTTCCAGCCACTCGATAGCGGCGCGGATTTTCTGCATCTGCCGGGGCCACCAAAATTGCGCTGAAAGTTTCTTTTCTTAAGCTGTATGAGAGGCTTTCGACTTCGATTATAGGTAATTCGTTAACACTAACCTGGATGTTTAGACCTCGACTGGTAAGTGCCATTTCGAATTGATCAGATTGTAATTCCGTTTCAAGTGCGGCGTAAATTTCTTCTGTGATCTGTTGTTCAGGAATACGTTGCCCTCGGCGAATAACAGTTACTCGCTGAATTGAACGACTTGGGTTCCATTCCAAGCCATGTTTGCGTGCGACAAACGCAAGGGAGGATGCCTTGAATGTGATATTTTTACCTGGAGCCGGAGAGGATGCGATAACATATTCAGTCTTTTCTTCTGCGCCGTGAAAGACATCACCAAAGGTAATCTCGTCCCCTTCAACAGTAAGTGTATTTTTGAGGGTAACCTGAGCAGCTTCTGACACGGCAGAAATTGCCATCAGTCCCAATAAAAATGCGAAAATATACGTAATATGTTTCATAATGAGCCCTCTATTCTAGAGTTTCACGCGTTATCTAAGTTGGTTCGTTACAGACATCATTTCGTCTGCTGTTGTGATGACTTTTGAATTCATTTCGTAGGCTCGTTGAGCGCTGATAAGTGCCGTGATTTCGCCGACAGCATTCACATTGGATGTTTCAAGATAACTTTGGCGAAGTGTGCCAAATCCTGTAGATCCAGGAACTCCAACACTTGCGGCACCAGAGGCGGTGCTTTCCAAGAACAGGTTGTCACCTTGCGGATGAAGTCCCGCTTCGTTGAAGAAGATTGCGAGGTCTAACTGACCAACTGTTTGCAAATCCACCTGCCCATCCAAGGCAACCTGAACTTCACCGCTTGGATTAATTGTCACGTCCAAAGCATCTTGCGGCACTGTAATAGAAGGAAGTACCGTAAAGCCGTCTTGTGTAACAATCTCACCTGTTGGGCTTACTTGGAACGAACCGGCACGTGTGTAAGCTTCGTCGCCATTTGGCAGTAGTACCCTAAAATAACCAGCCCCTTGAATGGCAAGATCGTAAGTATTCCCAGTAGACTCTAAACCACCCTGATCCGTAATCCGGTAAACAGAGGCAGTTTTTACACCAACACCGATTTGAATGCCGGAAGGAACAATAGTTCCCGCGTCAGAAGACGACGCCCCTGCACGGCGCATATCTTGGTATAGCAAATCTTGAAATTCCGCGCGTTGGCGCTTGTAGCCTGTTGTTGTCATATTGGCGATATTATTGGAAATAACATCGACGTTTAATTGTTGAGCCAACATTCCTGTCGCAGCTGTTCCGAGTGCACGCATTACTTAATCCTCCCTTAATTCATCGCCGGTAGTTCTTCGATTGATTTCATTTGCATGTCGTGTTCAGCGTCCAGTAATTTTTGTGCAGCTGTGTAGGACCGCATGATTTCAATCATGTTTGTCATTTCAAGAATGGGGTTTACGTTTGACCCTTCAAGGCTTCCTTGAAGTATGCTTGAGCCTTCAGCTACTCTGAGCTCCGCTCCGTCTGGATCATAATAACCATTCCCTTCTTGTTTCAGAAGTTGATCATTATCGAATGCTGTTAGTTCTAATTTTGTCGACTGATCACCCCCGAGGTTTACGGTGCCATCAGGTGCAATTTCTATACTCGGATTGGCTAGATCCACTTGAATGGTGTTGCCACCTTCATCAAGTAAAAAATCACCATTTACTGTTGTGAGGAACCCGTCAGGATCAAGTTTAAAACTGCCGGCGCGGGTGTAGCGAATGCCGTCATCTGTTTGAACTGAGAAAAAACCGTCTCCGCTAATAGCAAGATCAAGCGGTCTGCCTGTTGCCGTAATTTGTCCTACGCTTTTATCGTGATACATGCCGTAATCTTGCACGAAGGATACTTCTTGACCCTGTAGTTCGTCAGACAGGAATTCTTGAAAAACGGGGCTGACGCTTTTGTACGCAGTCGTCGTCATGTTGGCGAGGTTGTTAGCCGTGATGTCCATGTGCCTTTTTAGCGCCATTTGTTGGGACAATCCGATGTAGATTGCATTTTCCATCTTTAATCAGCCTTTCTGGCAAATAAACAATTTCCAGATAATATGCATATCCCGTGCCAATTATTTAAATCAATTAAATCAATGCTTTAGGTGTAGATAGATCAATGTATTCAGGGTGAGCTGTACAGAAAATACCGAGAAAGCGGCAAATATTTCCGTTGTCATTTTTCATCAACGGCACGATCAAAATGCAATGATGTCGCACTTAAATATGGATAAACATCACCAATCGGGAAAAAAACTATACAAAGTTTCTGACAGCAACTAGTTGTTAACCAAGTTTTCCTATTCTGAAACCTTCTGTAATTGAACCATGAGTGAGGCCGGTCCACATATGGCAAACGAAAATGAAGCACCTGAGGGTGGTGATGACGGTACGGAGAAAGTCAAAAAGAAAGGATTAAGCGGCAAAGCGCTTATACTTTTCATTGTCTTACCTCTTCTGCTTGTTGTGGGTGGTGCCGGAGGCGCGTACGTTGCTGGTGTCTTCGATAGTGAAGAGGAAACTGAAGAAGCGCATGAAGAAGTGGTTGAAGAAGTAGAGAAAGTCGTCGTCTTTTACGACTTGCCTGAAATGCTTATTAATCTCAATGCAAGTGGCACGGATTCGAGCTTCTTAAAATTGGGCATTGCTTTAGAGCTTGATGATGAAACTGTACTGCCTGAACTTGAAAAACTGATGCCACGCATAATGGATAATTTTCAGGTTTATTTGAGAGAGTTACGCCGTGAGGATTTACGAGGTTCTGCAGGTATCTACCGCCTGAAAGAAGAACTTCTTTATAGAATAAACAGTTCGGTTAAACCCATTCAGGTTAAAGACATCTTGTTCAAGGAAATGCTGGTCCAGTAGGAGTTCTGATGGCTGACGAAGAAGAAATGGATATGGCTGCGGCCATGGCTGCAGACGAAGACGGCGAAATGGACATGGCTGCTGCTATGGCGGCAGACGATGACGAAATGGACATGGCTGCTGCGATGGCGGCGGATGACGGCGAAATGGATATGGCTGCCGCAATGGGCGGAGACCCTGAACCTGAGCCTGAAGCGCCGGCCGGAGCTAGTATTAACGAGGCGGCAAGTGGTCAGGCGACCCGCGTTCTAAACCAGGATGAAATCGATAGCCTGCTTGGTTTTGATATGGATGGCGATGGTAGCGGTGAAAAGTCCGGTATTAAAGCCATTATTAACTCCGCACTGGTAAATTACGAAAGATTGCCCATGCTGGAGGTGGTGTTTGACCGCCTCGTACGCATGATGACGACATCTCTTCGTAATTTTACATCAGATAACGTAGAGGTCAGCCTTGATAACATTACTTCCATTCGATTTGGAGATTATCTAAATTCAATCCCTCTCCCAGCTATATTGAGCGTATTTCGCGCAGAAGAATGGGATAACTATGGTTTGATCATGGTGGATAGTTCGCTCATCTATTCGATTGTGGATGTGCTTCTTGGCGGTCGCCGCGGGACAGCAGCAATGCGGATTGAAGGACGGCCTTATACAACGATCGAACGTAATCTTGTTGAGCGAATGGTTAGTGTAATTTTGACCGATATGTGTGCTGCGTTTGAGCCACTTAGCCCTGTCAATTTCACACAAGAACGGGTTGAAACAAACCCTAGGTTTGCCACGATTGCAAGGCCTGCCAATGCTGCAATTTTGATAAAGTTGCGTATCGATATGGAAGATCGCGGCGGACGTTTGGAATTGTTGCTTCCCTATGCAACATTAGAACCTGTACGCGAACTACTGCTTCAAATGTTTATGGGTGAAAAATTTGGACGAGACAGTATTTGGGAAAACCATCTGGCGACTGAGCTGTGGGCAACAGAAGTTGAAATTCAAGCTGTTCTTGATGAACAGGAAATGCCCCTGAATGAGATCTTGTCCTTAGAAGTTGGAGACACTGTTATGTTGAATGCATCTCCCACGAGCCCGGTTGTGCTTCGCTGCGGGGGTATTGGGATGGTCTCAGGTAAAATGGGGCGTTCAGGACAGAATATCGCCGTTAAAGTAGATAAAACTCTTCGGCAGTTAGGTTGACACAAATGTTGGATTTCCTGTCGGTTCCCTTGTTGTTGGATGTTTTACTTATAATCATGCTAGGTGCAACCATTGCCTATTGCGTGAATTTGAGCCGAAAACTATCTGTAATGCGTGATGCGCAAGCTGAGCTTTCAAAAGTGGCGCAACAGTTTGATCAAGCGATAGTGCGCTCTAAACTTGGTATCGAAGAGCTGAAAAACGCTGGAGAACAAGTTGGTGTTAATCTTCAAAAGGAAATGCAAGAAGCCGTGAATTTGCTTGAAGAAATGAAACTTATCAATGCTTCAAGCTCCAGGATTGCAGATCGCTTGCAAGAAGGCGTTGGAAATGCTGGCCGGAAAATCAGTTCTGAAACTGTTGATGTGGATACAGATAATCAAAAAGATCTGATTGACCTAGAACCGCGTACTGAAGCAGAACGCGAACTTCTGCAAATGCTGACCAAATCTAAGTAATCTGAGTGGAACGAATTATGAAAAGCCTTCGTATTTTACCCGTTACCGTGATCGCGATGATATTGGTGTTCGGTCTGAAACTTGGGTCATTCTGGAGTGATGCTCAAGGTGTGTTGTTTGATCTGGACGTAAGCGTGGTGGAAGCGGAAGAAAAAACTGAAAAGAATGAAACTACGCCGGAAAAAATGGATGAAGCGGCAAAGGAAGGTGAGGATACTTCTGAAGCACGGGCATTTGACGCTTCTGAGTTGAGCGAAAGTGAAATAGAGGTTTTACAGAAACTGTCAGTTCGCCGGGAACAACTTGTAAGCCGAGAAAAATCACTGGATTTACGAGACAAACTGTTAGAAGCAACTGAAAAGCGGATTGATGGGAAGATTGCCAAACTGAAGCAAATTGAAGCGACTATTCAAGATCTGCTCAAGGAATATGATGACCAAGAACTGCGAAAACTGAAAAGCCTCGTGACCATTTATGAAAAAATGAAGGCAAAAGATGCAGCCAGGATTTTCAACTCTTTGGATATGAAAGTTCTTTTAGACCTTACAGGATTAATGAAAGAGTCAAAGCTTGCGGCAATCCTTGGCAAAATGGACGGTGCGAGGGCAAAAGAACTTACCATTGAACTTGCAACCAGAAAACAGCTGCCGGATATCGATAAGAAAAAAGGATAAACTGTCGACAGTTTTTACGCTTAACTTCCTGATTTACTAGGGATTAACCTATATGGGGTAGGGTGCATTAAATCTGAACAGACTTGCTTGAAATAGACAAAGGTAAGATCATGGAAGCAGCGGTATTTGCCAAGCACTTGTCTGAACGAGTGCAAAGCATTCGAGAAGAGCAAGGACCAACTGTACCCATTGAAGATGTTGCTGAGCTTGTAGAAAATTTGATGGGTAGTATCGAAGGCGATATTTCTGGGCCTGAAATCCATTTTCATAGTCAAATTCTTGAACTTGTTGACTTTATCAAGAAGGCTCGTAGCGAAATATCCTCATTGCAGCCACAAGAAATAAGTGAGCAACACATTCCCGCCGCGACAGACGAGTTAAGTGCAATTGTTGATGCGACAGAAGAGGCCACAAACACATTTTTGGATGCTGCAGAGAAACTCGGGGATATCGGGGCAGGCATTGGCGGTGAAAAAGAGGAACAGATTACAGACATCATTACGCAAATATATGAAGCTTCCAACTTTCAGGATATTACAGGTCAAAGGATCAACAAGGTTGTGACGACGTTACAGTATATTGAAGACACCATTAACAAAATGGCTGACTCTATGGGATCACCTGTTCAAAAAGACCGAGAACGTGAAGATGTAAAAAACGTGCACAAAGAGAAAGACGAGCGATCCGATGCGGATCTATTGAACGGACCACAAATGGACGGCGAAGGGGCTTCCCAAGATGAAATTGACGCCTTACTTGCCAGTTTTGACTAGGTCTGGAACGTCTTTGGAATGTTAAGTATATATCATCAGGATTCTAAGAAGAGAGCGGTCGGAAGCAGCACGACACTTGTATTCGTTGGCCTGTATTTTTTGCTGTTGGCATTTTTTATCTACCTAAATTCCCTCTCTGTCCCGGTGGAAGAGAAAATCAATTCAGTGATTGGAAGCATAGACGTTGCTTTCAAGGGAAAAGAGGAGCTATCTCAGCAACCCGAAGATAATTCTCAGTCTTCTGATAAGCTTGGTCTTGCAACGTTTCATGCAGAACTGAAACAGGTATATGAAACTTCCATTCCTCTTGTACAAAGCGAGATCAACGAAGAGGGGGATCAACTGCAATTTACGATACCGATCAGCCAGCTTTTCCCTGATGGCGTTGTGCATTTTCGTGAAAATAGGACTGAGCTTTTCCAAAATACAGCACGGGTATTGATAAAGCGCAGTAACATTAAACCGACTGATATGGAAATATTGATAGGTGTCGGATCCGATTTTCCCACAGCTAATGAAGTGCGCGAAAGCCTTGCTATAAAACGAGCTAACTCGCTTGTACAAAATTTTATTAAAGAAGGTGTCCCTTCCCGAAGTGTTTTCATTGGATTGGCTGAAGAAGGTGAAGAGCAAGTTTATTTCAAATTCTATGAACGCTCTTCGTTTAATAATCAGTTCAGGAAAGAAGCGAACAATTGAGTGCGTTTGAAGAGGAAATGGAAATCGTTAAGCGTAAACCAAATACAATTTGGATGACGTCACTGGCAGATTTACTTGCGTTGTTACTCGCATTTTTCGTTATGGTTTTTGCCATGAGCGAAATCAAGAGGGACACTTGGGACGACGTCCTTGATAAACTTGGTTATAAACTGAACGTACAAACTGAAGAAACTGAAACAGGCCTGACAGCAGATAAGAATGTTGAACTTTTCTCAGAGCAAAAAGCCTTTGATCTGGATTATTTGGAAAACATCTTGAGCTCGAAACTGGCGAGTAGTAGTGAGCTCAAAGATGTTGAGATATTTAAATCCGCCGATCGCCTAATTATCTCCTTCATTGGGGATACTTATTTTGATGTTGGAGGAGACAATGTTGCTACTGAATTGGTCGATGCAACGCGACTACTCGGTGAAAGCTTGCGTTACGTTAAAAACCGTATCGAAATTTATGGCCATTCAGATCCGGTTCCGATGACAAGTACAGATCCAGATGCGTTAACAAACTGGGGGCTATCATTGGCCAGAGCATTGTCGGTATCTGACATATTAAAGAAATCAGGCTATAGTTTCCCCATTCGCGTATATGGCATGGCAGACTCCCGTTTCTTTGAATTACAGGATGTTCAAAATGACGAAGAAAAATATATTTTAGCAAGAAGAGTTGATATCGTCATTCGAGAAGCTAAGGGGCAGGGACGCTAACAATGGCATTACGACAAGTATCTGGAGTGATTTTTGGTTTTATCTGTGTGGCAATCTTGTTTGCTGCGGATATAAGCCTGACTTTTGCTGCTGATAAGGTAGCAGTCCGTGCAGCAGAACATCCAACATATGGCCGCCTAGTTCTTGACTGGGGACGGAAACAAACATATGAAGCAGAAATCCGTGATGGGTTTCTAATTATCAATTTTCCAACTCCTTTCGAAGCAAATTTAAGACCCGCTGAAATTTCATTAGGATCTTTTGTATCAAAAGGTGAAATATATAATAATAACAAAAGCATACGATTTAAAATTAAAGAAAATTACAAACTCAAAACAGCTGTTTATGGATCTGCGATTGCATTGGATTTGGTGAAGATCGGAGCAACAACAGCGGAGAGTACCCCAACCGTCAAGATGCGAGCCGGGGATCATTCGAAATATAGCCGGCTGGTCGTAGATTGGCCGAATAAAACCGAGTATAAGGTCGCTCAAAACGGCGATAATTTCGCACTCACTTTTGATCGCTCTGCTGAGATCGCATTGAGCGCTGTCACCAGAGATTTGCCTAGATATATAAAAAAGGTGTCTTCTAGCCAAAAAAGCGGGAAAACCACTATTATTGTTGAAGCCAATGGCCATGCGAAAGTGAAAGCCTTTCGGAGCGGTAATAGCACTGTGTTTGATTTCTCGCCTGATGCTTCAACAAAATTGACAGAGAAGCCGGAAACACAAGAAGCTGCCTCAACGCCAAAAAAGGTGAAGAAGGCGTCTATCCCGATTAAAAAAATAACTCATTCTCCGCCTGTCCCGGAAAAACCTGCTGTAGTTACGGAAAAGGTAAATGCTGAAAATGGCCGCGAAGTCGCGTCGATAAAAAAGACAACCGACGCACATAACGCACCAGAAGCAAAGCATGTAGAGGAAGCTAAACCAAGGTCTCTTATTCCGGTGAAGGTTGCTGCCCGCAGCGAAAAAAGCGCAAGGTCTGTATCACCGCCTAGCGAAAAGCTGGTTCTGGATGTCGGAAATTTAAGAGATGGTTTTCGTCTGATTTTCCCATGGAAACAATCGGCAGCGATGGCTTTGTTTGAAAGAGCAGGTAATTATTGGATCGTTTTTGATAAACGGGTGCAATTGGACTTTAGAAACTTGTCCGGTCCCTACAAATTTCTTGTGATCCGAAAAAAACAAATCGGTCATCCTACCGCGACCATCACACGTTTGGCTGTGCGTGATGGGTACGCGCCTTCTGTGACACGCACTGGTAATGAATGGCGTGTTGATTTTCGATTAGGCGAAGTACCCGTCATCAAGAACACAATCGACATTCAACCTCAACCCGCAGCGCAAGAAGGGGCTCGTATCTTTATCCCGGCAGTGAATAACGGTAATAAAATTAGCTTCAAAGACCCTCAGGCTGGCGATGAATTAATTGCAATTCCACTGTTTAATCCGAGTTGGGGCATTGGCAGATCACGGACATTTACACAATTTACAATCTTGCCCTCTATGCAGGGAATTGCGATGACCCCAAGGGACTCGTCTGTTGAGGTTGCAGTTGAGCGCAATGGCGTTTCGATAACTGCGCAAGGTGGTTTGCAACTCACCAGAGCGATTTCGAAAGCCGATTTGTTTGCAAGTGGTGATCAAACGGACAGGTTTACAGGCAAGAAAGATAAAGCTCAGTTGGTGAAGCTAGATCAATGGGCGCAAGTATCAGAAAAAGAGTTTATTGAACGGAAACAACTCCTTCAACGAAAAGTAGCTCGAGCTCCGCGAGCCGGTAGAAATGCACTTCGTATGGAGCTTGCTAAATTTTTCGTTGCTCACAAGTATCATGCCGACGCGTTTGCTGTTTTAGAGCGCGTGCGTTTGGATGATCCGCGCGCCGATGAAGATGGATTGTACCGTTTGCTTCGCGGACTTTCAAACCTTGGTAAACACCATCTTGTCGAAGCAGAAGTTGATCTCTTTAATCCTGTGTTTTCCGGTATTGCTGAAGTCGCCCCATGGAGAGGAAAATTAGCTGCTGAAAAAGGAGACTGGAAGCTAGCTGGAGAAGAATTCAAAATTGGCAGTGACGCTTTTGGTGTTTATAATTCTGATTTAAATAACGAATTCAATCTATTACAGGCCGAAGCTGCACTAGAAGATTATGACGTAGAACTGGCGACTAGTTCTCTTGAGAAAATCAAGACCTCTTTAGAACAAGGAACCAATCCGACAGTTGCCGCACGTAGAGAGTATCTTGAAGGCATCGCGGCAATGCGCTCCGGTGATATCGATCGGGCGATTGGAAAATTTGATCAAGCGATTGCATTGGATGTCCGTCCTGTTGCGGCCCTAGCCCAGTATGAAAAAATAAATGCTGAATTGGCTCAAAAACTTATTACTCCAGAAGAAGCAGTGGACGCGTTCCAGAAAATGTCTTTCGCGTGGCGCGGCGATGACCTTGAACTGAACATCCTTAAACGGATTGGTGATTTACATATTGCCAGTGGTAAAATTCGTGAAGGAATGCAGTCGTTCCGTAATATTGTAATGACATTCCCCAAATCTCGTCTTGCTCGAGATATTGCCCGCGAAATGAATGATCTGTTCAGTCAGTTGTTCATTGAGGGCGAGGCAGAAAAAATGTCACCGATTAAGGCATTGGCTCTTTACTATGAATATCGAGAACTTACACCGCTTGGTGACAAAGGCGACAAGATGATCCGCAACCTTGCGGACAGGCTCATAAAAGTTGATTTGCTGGAACAAGCGGCACAGCTTTTAGATCATCAAGTGAATTTCCGCCTTAAAGGGGAGTTGAAGGCGCTCACTGGTACCAAGCTTGCAGTTATTCATCTGTGGGATGAAAATCCTAAGGAAAGCCTCGCAATTCTGTACAAGACCCGCTGGCGTGCACTTCCAGATAAAGTAAAGAAAGAGCGTTTGTATATTCAAGCACGCGCGAATGCGGATCTTTCAAATTTTGATGAAGCTCTTTCACTGCTTGAAGACGATAAAAGTAAGACAGCTGATCTGCTGCGCGCTGATATTTACTGGAAAGCCAAACAGTGGCCAAAAGCAATCAAAGCCCTTGAAACGCTCATGAAAGAGAGCGGCGCTGACAAGGCTGCGAAACTTGAACCTTTAGACCGTCAGCGTCTTATGCAGGTGGCTGTTGCTCGGAGCTTGGTAAATGATCAGGACGGTATTTCAGCCATGCGTAAAAAATACCGTAAGAAATTGGTTGATACGCCGGACTTGGATGCGTTTGATTTGATTACGGATAACACGGATGGGTCTGAGATAAACTTCAGGGAACGTTCGACCGCAATCGCGAAAATTAGTCAGCTTGAATCTTTTATGTCAGGCTACCGCGAACAACTTAAAAACGGTGATTTCTGGTCTACCAATTAACCGTTTTCAGGCATTTATTGATTTATATAAAACTATCTCTTGTTCTCTCGCCGTTTTTTACGTAACCAACTCTTAATCTATATTGTTTTGATAGGAGGAAAAAAATGAGCGGATTACTGCCTGATGTGGATCCAGACGGATTATTGGAATTTTCTGTGGTGTTCACCGATCGTTCCCTGAACCATATGTCCAATGTTTTTCAAGGCGTGATGAATGACATTTCTTCCACTATGAAGAAGGTGTATCAAGCTGAAGCCATGGCAGTTGTACCTGGAGGCGGTACCTACGCGATGGAAGCGGTTGCGCGACAATTTGCAACGGACAAGAAAACACTGGTTCTGCGAAATGGCTGGTTTAGTTTTCGCTGGTCACAGATCTTTGACGCGGGCAAAATTCCAGCAAGCACGACAGTTCTGAAAGCAAAACGCCTTGATAATGCACATCAATCACCATTTGCTCCGGCCCCTATCAATGAAGTTGTCGCGACAATCTTAAGCGAAAAGCCAGACTTCGTTTTTGCGCCACACGTCGAGACGGCCTCCGGTATTATTTTGCCTGATGATTACATGCGCCAAGTCGCCGATGCCGTGCACGAGGTTGGTGGTATGTTCGTTCTGGATTGTATCGCTTCAGGTACTGTTTGGGTGGATATGAAAAAAGTTGGCGTTGATATACTTATTAGTGCCCCGCAGAAGGGCTGGAGCGCGTCTCCCTGTGCTGGGCTTGTAATGTTAAGCGCGCGCGCGAGTGAAGCCATCAAGACGACAACAAGTTCAAGCTTTGCGTGCGATCTTAAAAAATGGCTTGATATCATGGCGGCATATGAAGGCGGTGGACACGCCTATCACGCAACCCTGCCAACAGATGCACTCAAAAACTTCAGGGACACGATGAAAGAGACCGAAGAATATGGTTTCGACAAAGTACGAGATGAGCAGTTAGAACTGGGCCGTCAAGTTCGGGATTTGATGGCTAAGAAGCAGTTTAGAAGTGTTGCAGCCGAAGGCTTTGAAGCACCGGGTGTGGCTGTATTCTATACCGATGATCCAGATATCAATAACGGCAAGAAATTTGCGAAAATTGGAATGCAAATAGCAGCTGGTGTTCCGCTTCAATGCGACGAGCCAGCAGATTTTAAAACTTTCCGTTTAGGATTGTTTGGGTTGGATAAGCTTCACGATGTCGCCGCCTCTGTAGAACGACTGAATAAAGCACTGGATGAAATACTTTAGTATAGAAACCAATTTTAATTAAAAAAGCCGGGCCTTGCACCCGGCTTTTTTTATGGATTACAAAGACTTGATTTACGATCAGTTGCCTTGAACCAGCAGTGCACAATATTACTATTTGTACCAATGGCTCTCTGAGACGAGTGGAGTGAATGTGATGGAGCGCGGGAAAAAATCAGAAAAACGAGTTTCCCCTCACGTTAGTGGACCACAATCTAACACCAATTTGAAGGATACTGGTGATAGTAATCTTCATATAATACTGGATAGCGCTCCGGTGGCTATTTCTCTGAAAGACAGAGAGGGGCACTATCTCCATGTCAATAAGACTTATGCCAATTGGTTCAACACAGTACCTTCAAAATTGGTGGGAAAAACAATTCATGATATAGAACATCGCTCAATCGCTTCAAAAATTAGTACATATGATCAGAAAGTTTTTGAAGAAGGTCAGGAAGTGATTGAGGAAACACAGATGCAGTCCAGCAGTGGATTGCGTACAATAATTTTGCACAAGATCCCGGTTTTTGCAGAAGACGGGAGTGTTGCTGCTGTCTCCACAGTAGGTACAGATATTTCGGGTCGTAAGTTGGTTGAAAGTGCGTTGTACTTCATTGCTCAGCGTGGTTGGGAGCAAAATGAAAGTGAATTTTTCCATAGCTTGACCAAATATTTGTCGGAATTGTTTGGTCTGGATTACGTTTTTGTTGGTAGCCTGTTAGACGATGGTAAAACCATTGAAACGATGTCTATGTTTGCTATGGGTGAATATCCGGGTGATATGCAGTACGCACTTAAAGACACTCCGTGCGAAAACGTCGTCGGGCAAAACATGTGTTTCTATCCTGATAACATACAGGCACAATTTTCTAAAGATGAGCTCTTGGTTGAGATGAAAGCAGAAAGTTATGTTGGCATCCCATTGTGGTCATCTCAAAAAAAGCCCCTTGGATTAATCGTTGCAATTGATCAAAAACCAATTAAATCCCCACATTTGATACAGTCAGTTTTGCAAGTTGTAGCTGTTCGCGCAGCCCATGAGCTAGAACAGCTGAAACTGAATGCCGAACGTAAAACGTTGGAAGAACAATTACGCCGTACTCAGAAAATGGAGGCTGTAGGGCACCTTAGTGGGGGCATCGCGCATGATTTCAATAATATACTGGGTGTTATTCTGGGGAACCTGGAATTGCTACAGGACATGCTGGAGAATGACGAGCTAGCTTTAGAGCGTATAGAGAAAGCGATGTCCGGAGCGGAACGCGGAGCCGAAATTACCAAAAAACTTTTATCGTTCACGCGTAATGAATCCATGAAGATAGAAGTTATCGACCTAAATAAAGCGATCATTGAGCTTGAAAGTTTGATTACTCATTCATTGACGGAGACTGTAAAGATTATCATCCGCCTTTCCAGCAATTTATGGCCAGTCGCTGTTGATAAGGGAGACTTTGGAGATACGCTTCTCAATTTGTCAATTAACGCTCGTGACGCAATGCCTGACGGCGGTGAATTCATGATTAAGACGTCAAACCAATCGATTGATCGCGGTTACTTTGTCCGCAAAGTAACGGGCGATTTTACTGATTATGTTGTTATTTCGATATCTGACACAGGTTCAGGGATGAGTGAGGAAGTTCGAAATCGAATATTTGAACCTTTCTTCACCACGAAAGAGGCCGAGAAAGGAACTGGGCTTGGCTTAAGCATGGTATACGGTTTTGTTCAAAGATCGCTTGGGCATATAAATGTAGTATCAGACATAAATGCAGGGTCTACTTTTAGCATCTATCTTCCACGCGCAATCGGGATGTTAGAGGAAGAGGATCTCACAATTTAAAGTAAAGCACTAACTATCGTGAGGGACTGAAACTATACGTTTAGCGGACAATCAAGAAATTCTCGTTGAACTAAGAAGTTATATTATAGATAAGCGAAATTATATTTAATATTTATTAAATATATTAACCATAGTATGGCAACTCTAGATTAGATATATAACTAAAAGAGTGCATGTATTATGAAAATCCCCCAGAAATCTACCACAAACTATTTAGCTCTTGTCGGCATTACATGTTTTGTTGGCTTTTCCTCGATTGCCCAAGCCGCTGAAATTAAAGTTGGACAAGGGATATTACCTCCCTACGGAATTAAAGAAAGCAATTCGGGTATTGAAGTAGATATCGTACGTGCAGCGCTAGCGAAAAAAGGCCATACAATCACTGTTCGGTTCGTACCTTTTGGACGAGTTGGCAAAGATTTTACTGATGGGAAAATTGATGCAGCAAACACGCTTACATCCTCCTCAGGTGTAAAAGCAGAATATTCAGATAGCCACATTGCCTATCAAAACGTCGCGACAACATTAAAAGATGGCGGCCCAAAAATCGCAACAATAGCAGATTTGTCAGCTTATAAAGTTGTAGCATTTGCCAAAGCATCTATATTTTTGGGAAGTGATTTCGCGAAAATGGCCGCTGGTAACAAAAAATACCGCGAAGTTGCAGATCAGGCGACACAAAATAAACTTCTTATGGCGGGCCGGACACAAGCAGTTGTTGGCGATATTCGTATTTTTCAATATTACAACAAACAAATTAAAGATCAAATTGAGTTAAAAGAAGTGATTTTTAACAAAATTTTTGAGCCAACAAATTATTCGGTTGCGTTTAAAGATGCAAAAATCAGAGATGATTTCAACGCTGGTTTGAAAGAGCTTCGTGATAGCGGCGAGTATGACAAGATCATAGCCAAATATATATCGAATTAGTTCGACCCAATCGATAAGTCTATTAGCGTTCTAAGTACAATTTGTTCAGAGAAACAGGTTTAATAAAATGGAAAATGATACAACAGCATCTGAAATCAGCGTGCCTCGCTCGGGACTTTCGTTACAAGCGAAAGTCTTGGCGTCTGTTATTGGGCTGACGTTATTAGTTCTTATAATAGCCGCGACGATTGGTGTTGTTGCTTATCAAAATACCCAGAAAACAAAACTGCAAGCACGAGCAGACATAATTACAGCTTTGCAATCGAATGCCATTGTTAATCCCATGTGGGATTTGGATAATGTGGCGGCTGAAAAACTGTTGCAAGACTTGGCTCAGGATCCGGACTTTCTGTTTGTTGAGGTCTTGGATCCTGATGGAAAGCAGTTATTTTCTCATGGCGAGGCAGCTGATGCAGAAACAGTAACACAGAGCGTCGGCGAAATTGTTCAAATAGAGGATGACAATAAAGAGGTCATCGGGACACTTAGCCTGCAACTTTCGCACAAGACAATAGCCAGTCAAAGAACAGGATTGATTATTGCGGCTCTAATTTCCGCGTTGATAATACTTGCGGTAATTTCCGGCGTAGTCGTTGTCTCCTTTAGGAAGTTGACTGTTCCGCTTGGTCGAATGACTGAAGAAATGGCGGATTTGGTTTCAGGTAACCTGGATATAGAAATTTCTGAGCTGGATCGGGAAGACGAAATCGGAAATATGGCAAACGCGATACAGGTGTTTAAAGACTCTGCTATCCAAAAGCGCCAGCTTGAAGTTGAACAGGAAGAGGCGCGACTTCAGACGGAAAAGGATAGGGTAGAATCTGATAAACAGCGAGAGGAACAGATACAAGCAGAAGAAGTTGCTAAAAAACAAGCCGAAGTGGAGAAACAGGAAGCACTAATTTCAATGGTCGGAACCTTTGAAACATCGGTTGGATCTGTCGTAGATGGCGTTGCGTCTGCAGCAACTGAAATGCAAGCTACAGCACAAAATATGACGAATATTTCTCAACATACGACAACACAAGCAAATTCGGTATCTGCAGCTTCGAACAATGCAACTGAAAACGTGCAATCGGTTGCCTCCGCAGCCGAGGAACTCTCTGCCTCAATTCGTGAGATCAGCGCACAAGTGGCACAATCTTCGAATGTAACAAATCAGGCAGTTGATGAAGCCAACAAAGCCAACGTTCTTATTCAGGGTTTGGATGAGGGCGCACAGAATATTGGTGAAGTGGTTCTTTTGATTCAGGGTATTGCAGAACAAACAAATCTTCTGGCGCTCAACGCAACGATTGAAGCTGCACGTGCAGGAGATGCCGGTAAAGGATTTGCCGTTGTGGCCTCTGAAGTTAAGAATTTGGCTTCGCAAACTGGTAAGGCGACCGAGCAAATTTCGGATCAGATTTCAAAAGTTCAATCATCGACAGCAGAGGCTGTTAGTGCGATCCAAGGTATCGCGGGAACAATTCAAAAGGTTGACGAGATTGCTGCGGCCATTGCATCGGCAGTGGAAGAGCAAGGAGCTGCGACGCAGGAGATATCAAGCAGCGTTCAAAAAGCAGCGGCTGGTACGCAAGAGGTTTCTTCATCCATCATGGCAGTAAATGAAGCAGCGAACGAGTCAGATCAAGCATCTCAAGATGTACTTTCCGCGTCAAGAGAGCTCTCACAACAGGCTGAAAATTTGAGACATCAAGTCTCTGATTTTGTTGAGAATGTACGGGCTGGATAAAGTTACTTCACCAATCAATTCAATGGGAAAGCCTCGTTATAACAAACGAGACTTTTTCTTATGTTTTGCAAGTTTTACTGATGCTTGCGCAGTTTTCTAGACTGTTTGGCATATAAACCTCTTTCCCTCGTATTCGCACTACCAGGTTCAATCACAGTTTTATGAAAGTCATTCCAGTCGTCCATTGTAAAGTCGTTCATATCTTCCACAAAATCGAATTTTTTTAAACTGGATTCAGCATAAGTGGAACGATGGAGAGGCTGGATTTGCATGAGTGGCATCTCACGCTTGAACAGAACGGGGATATCGGTTTTCGTAATACGAAGGTTTGTGAAAAGAGGACCGAACCAATGGTCTGTTTCAACGATGCCTTCAAAATGCTCGAATAGCTGGCTTCCTGGAAGGTTTGCAGGTTTTCTGACAAGTAGGCTCCAATCAGTCGCTGTTTTGGCGACTAATCCGCTCCAAATTTTTAGAACACCAGATTCTGGCGCTGAAGAAATGAATGGCGGTGAAAAACCTTTGATATTTTCAGGGCATTTATTATCGAATTGGGTGGAGAAGTCTGGATACTGTGCTGCTTGTAATGGATACCAGCTTTCAACATCTCCATATCGCCAGTACATATCATTACCGTCCCATAGGATACTGAAATCCATCGGGGGGAATATATACCATCCAAATGCAGATGCCGTCGTCATTGGTTCACAAAAGCGAAATGCCCTTGTTGGTATCAAGCCACCGGCCGATCGATCAGCACGTTGAGGCACAGGACAGTCAGAAATCAGCCTATAAAATTTGATAATTGAAGACGTCGCTACTTTTCTTTGCACATCTAGTTCGGGAGCGGTGGCTTGAACACCCATTGTTACATTCCTTATTTATTAAACACGAAATGCAGGTCTCATATTTCCCAGACGCACCGCTTGCTTATCAACGGCCGCCGTGGGTGTTTCTTTCACACGGAAAGCGGGACTCATATTCCCAAGGCGAACTTTAGAGCTATCTTTAGTTGAAGCTGGTGTTTGGGATTTTACTGAAATATTTTTCATTATCGTTATTCCTCAAAAATTATTTTCGAATGATTAGATGTACATATTCGTCATGTTGTACGAAAAATGGTTACATTCACTTGGTCAAAAGCCGCTGTATGTTCTCGAATTTGGAGGACCTGCACCAGCTGTGAAATAAACGCTATTTAATTGAAGCAAGGCTGTAAAGGAGATCGCATTTGTTGTCATTTCTTGACACATCATATAAAAATGTAGTGAGCGGTTCTCTGAATTAATTTTTAGGAAAATGGCGTACTTATTTGAAATATAACAAATAATAAAATTTATGTTTGATTCAAAAAGACTATGTTTTGAAATGTGAGGGGACTGCTAATACAGAAAAGATATTTTCATTTATAACTGAGCTATATCTGAAAATGGATTTCTTTCTTTCGTAATTATTTGATTTATAAGCAAAAATTTTCAATGAAATCGAAACAGGGTCAATATCAATTTTTATTGTAAATTTTATCGGTTGGATACAATTGTTTCTTACATGTAACAGCACGTTTTCCGCGCATATTTACAATTCTGTTTATTCGATAAAGGTAGGGAGCCGTAAAAAAGAGAGGCAACATTCAAGTGCCTCTCTTGGATAATTATTAGTTAAGTATGACTAGTGTTACTCGCTTGGGATTAACAATTTTGAAAATAGGGTTGGATCAATATTTCCCCCAGAAGCCACGGCAACAACAATTTTGTCTTTAATATCTGTTTTACCGCTTAGGTATGCAGCCAGTGCAACAGCCCCGCCTGGTTCAATTACAACTTTAAAATAGTTAAATGCAGTTCGAATTGCTTCGGTGACTTCTTTTTCAGAAACGACCAATCCAGTTGCGCGTTTTTCTTTAAGTATTGGAAAAGTAATTTCTCCAGGCGTCGGAGTCATGATCGCATCGCAAATACTTTTATGGTTACCAGTATTTGCAACACGTTCTCCCGCGGCTAGTGAGCGGGTTGCATCATCAAAGTTTTCAGGCTCAGCAGCAAATAATTGTGTGGTTGGGCAATCTGTCGCCACTGCCAATGAAATACCGCTTAGCAAGCCGCCACCGCCGCATGGGGCCGCAATGCAGTCGGCTTTCAGATGAAGTTCTGCCAATTGTGCAATGATCTCAAGTCCAACTGTGCCCTGACCTGATATGACATCTACATTGTCATAGGGTTTGATCAGCGTGAGTTGTTGTTCCGCAGTTATTCTGTCTCCGATTTCTTCGCGAGATCCCTTGTAGCGGTCATAACTCAAGACCGTTGCACCATACCCTTTGGTATTTGCAACTTTAATTTCCGGAGTGTCTTCAGGCATAAGAATTGTTGCCTTGACCCCCATCATTTTCGCTGCAAGTGCAATCCCTTGGGCGTGGTTGCCACTGGAGTAAGCGAAAACCCCTTTTTCTTTTTGGGGGCTGGTTAGCTTGGAAATAGCGTTATAAGCGCCTCGAAATTTGAAAGAGCCTGTTTTTTGCAGCATTTCGCACTTTAGAAAGAGCCGACAGCCAAGAATTTCGTTCAGTGCAGGGGATTCCAGAAGAGGCGTACGTATTGCATGTCCCTTTAGGGTTTCAGCGGCACTACAGACGGAACCGAATGTTGGTGTGTTTTCAGACATTTTTTAAAAACCGTGTTAAGTGATTTAAGGCAATAGGTTCATTGAGTAGAGGCGTATGACCTCGATTTTCGAGGGTGACGGACGTCATATGCGGGTTCAAATCCTGCATTTTCTGGAAGACTTCAGCGCTGAGGACGTCGGAAAGGGCACCTCTGATAGCGAGAACCGGAACTGATTTCATAGCCTCAAAAAAGGGCCACAAATCAATAGGATCATCGCCAGAAATCTGCGCTTGCAACGCTTCACCCAGTCCAAGATCGTAATTTGGCCGAAAATTTTCAGCCTTTCCATCCCAAATGAGGCCGACCTCGGTCGTTTTTCGCCATCCTTCATCGTCTAGGTCAGGGTACGCGCTCTGGTATTGAGTTTTTTGAGCAGCAGTAGCGGCCTCTATCGATGGAAAACGAACGTCCTTGCCAACATATCCTGCAATCCGTTCACCGCCGCTGCTATCTACTTCTGGGCCGACATCATTGATAACAGCGCCCGCCACATATTGCGGGACGAGGCCCGCAAGCCCCATTGTTAATAATCCGCCAAGTGATGTTCCTACAAAAACCGCTTTCTCGATGCCTTCAGCATGCAAAAAGCTCATGATATCACCGAGATATGTTTGAGGATTATAGTTTTCAAAATCCGGATCGTAGTCTGATTTTCCACGCCCTCTATAATCAAGTGTGTAAATGACACGTTCACCTGAAAAGTGGTCAGAAAAATCAGAAAAATCACCAGAATTTCTGGTTAATCCAGACAAACAAACAAGCGGCATTCTTGCCTTATCCCCATCATACTTTCGATAGTATAAGTTAAGGCCGTCATTGGATTTGTAATAGTTTTCTGTATAAGGCATCTGATCCAGAGAGTTTAAATGCCAACTAGTTGCAGCATTTGTGTAAGATTGGTAATTTGAAAATCAGGTGTCGCCGGCAAACGCTCTTCTGCTTGTGAAAACCGGTTGCACCAAATTGTGTTAAAGCCAAAATCTTTTGCAGAATATGCATCCCAGCCGTTGGACGATTGAAAAGAGATATGCGCTGCACTCGTTTCAAGGCCGTTTACCGCAAGCTCGTAAACTGATGGATGCGGTTTATAAATGCCCACATCCGCTACTGAATAAATACCATCAAGCAAATCTGAAATACCTGCATTATTGACTGCAGCATCAAGCATTTCTGGTGACCCATTGGATAGGATGGCACATTTGATACCAGCGGCTTTCAATCTACGGAGTGTCTCTGGGACTTCATCATAGGCACTTAGTTTCAAGTATAGATCCATAAGTCGTTTTTTTAGTGCAGCATCATTCATATTGGCAGTTTCAAGAGCAAAATCCAGTGCATCTTCTGTTACATTCCAGAAGCTGATGTAATTCCCCTGAAGGCTGCGAAGCCAAGTATATTGCAGTTGCTTAAGCCGCCAAACATCTGAAATTGCTTTCCAGTTGTCTCCCAGTGACGCTTGCTCCTGACGAGCGGCGGCATCCACGTCAAAAAGGGTACCATATGCGTCAAAAACGCAAGCTTTGATGTTTGTAAATGGCTTGGTTGTCATTGTTCGTCACTTTCAACGGTTGTGCGCCCGCGTTTGAGATCTTGAACACTCTCAAATATATATCAAGGAAAAGAAAGAAAAATTTCAGTTGGCGGAATTTCCTCTCGCCAGATCAGTACCGATTTGCACAACGCGATATTGGCCATCGCCCACAAGTTGTCGATATACTTGCAGGTTTTCCATGACCCTTTGTACGTAATTCCGCGTTTCGCTGAACGGAATAAGTTCGATCCAATCCAGCGTATTAATGTCCCCGCGGCGTGGATCTCCCCAGTCCTTTATCCAGCTTCTGACCCGTGAGCTCCCCGCGTTATAGGACGCAATCGCGAGAATGTATGAGCCGTCGTGCCTGTCAATGAGGCCGCCAAGATAAGTACTTCCAAGGAGCGTGTTATATTCTGGATCCCGTATTAAATTGGATTTGGAGTAGGGCAGTTTTAGCCTTTTGGAGACAGCCCTTGCTGTTCGCGGCATAAGTTGCATAAGCCCGCGAGCGCCAGCTGGTGAAATTGCATCTGTGGCAAATGCACTTTCCTGACGGGTTATCGCCATAATGAGTGCTTTTTCAATCGCAGGGTTTGCAGGGGAGAAAGAATGCGTAGGCCAGCTAGTATCTGGTAGTTCTGTGCCAAGTTGGGACGCGCGTTTAGCAACGGCCACGGAATAATCAGGTCTGCCAATATCTCTCGCCAACTGACCCAGATATACGTAATCATCTTTTTTTGCTGCATCTTCAGTAAGTTTAAGCAGGAAAGGACGCGCCCATTTTTCTTGCCCGAGCTCAGCCAGATGCCGAATAACCATTACTTGCTCATGGTTATCCAGCCTCAATTTCGCCGCCATACCTGTACTAGAATTTCTTTTAAGATCCGGAGCCTGTTTCAGATCAAGTTCACTCATCGCAACTTGCCCGTAGAAAGTCGAACCGTATTTTGAAGCTTCTTCATACCAATAGGCGGCAGAGTTTTTGTCTTTCATAGCAGCATAGGTTCGACCAACCCAATAGGCTCCGCGAGCCCGGCTGATGGGATAGGTTACGTTGTCATAAAGACGCGTAAAATGGGTTAGTGCGACTTCATAATCATGCAAAAATCGCAATGAAATCCAGCCTGACAACCATTCAGCAGATGCAAATTTTCCGCCGCTCGTCATGCCATGCTTGGCGGAAAGGCGATAGGCTTGCGATATGTGGCCGAGCCTTAATAGTTTGCGTGCTTGTATTTCCCTCTCCCGCCACCAGATTTCGGGGTAGGGTGTTGAATTACCGACTTTAAGTAGCAAATCCCTTGCTTCTTCATGCATGCCTTTGCGGCGACGCCATTTTATGCGATCAAACATAAATCCGGGATCTGAATGTGCAGCTTTTGGAACTTGTCTTATAGCCGCATCCACATTCCCTTTCATTCTCATCAAGCGAATGCGGGCAATAGCAAGACGTTTCTTTTCGGTAGAGACACGTTCCAGCAACCGTATAGCATCTACGGTGCGGCGATCCCAAAGCAGACGATCCAACCGCAATTCATGGTCTTCCCGGATTAGAAGTTTTTTATGACGTTTTAGGAATTTTTTCTCCAGCCCTTTGCTGAAATTGCCTTCGGCCCAAGCCGTCTTGATCCACTCCTGACCTTTGGAAGTTTCACCGTTTTCAAGCAATGCCTCGCCATATCGCATCATTCCCATGCCGGTCAGTGGCGTGCGATCTGCAAACCAAGCTAGGGTCAGATCTTTGGAGATAGGGTTGATCAGCGCTTCTTCAGCGCGTCGCATTAATGTCGCGCGGTAAGGCCAGTCGGGATTATCAATGACAAAAGAGGTTATCTCTTCAAAACTCGCACCCCCTTTATAGCGGCGAAGCCAGGACCATCTGATGTACTTTTCCGGCAAGCTATAGGTTGCTTTTTTCGCGTAAGCCAAAGCCCTGCGCCAGTTTCGCTTCTTAACCTCTTTAAAGGCACGCAAATAATGAACGCGGTCATTCTTTGAAATGAGCCCTGTTGAATAGGGCGGAGGCGGTAACATTATTCCCGCAGGGCGGCGAATAGGGCGAGGAATATTTACTGAAGATGTCGTCATCGCAACTACAATATTGTGTGACACTTCGCTCTTCGTGGCGGCTTTTGGAGTTTGGTTTACCTGCCGTAATGCACGAATTCGTGGCAGGGGAACCTGTTTGCGAATAGTGGGGGTTGGAATACTCGCGTGTCTATCAATATCATCGTCTTCAATGACATCCAATGTCATTGAATGTGCGGGGGCGATATTAGTCACGCCAAACATCGGTCCCATAAGGACAGCCCCCAATAGAAGCGAAACTGTAAGTTTTCGTTCGATTTTCATCAAAGACGTGCTGCTTCCTTTAGGAGTGCATTAGTTGTTCAAACTTCTGTTGGCCATCTCAAACACATCGTTAGACAGGTTCGGTGTTTGCAAGATAGCTTCAAGTTCTGCTTTCATCAACATCTGGCGTTCTTCGTCATATCTACGCCACTGACCAAGCGGCCCCACAAGGCGCGCAGCGATCTGTGGATTAATACTGTTCAGTTCTATAATGCGAGCACTTAAGAATTTGTATCCTAGACCCGATTTATTGTGAAAATGACGTGGATTGCCACTGGCAAATGCCGCAACTAGAGATCTCACTCGGTTTGGGTTCAACATCGTAAAGGCTGAATGATCCATCAAACTTTCAACATCTTCCATTGCGCTGTCACGTGATGACATAGCCTGCAACATAAACCATTTGTCGATAACAAGTGGGACGTTTTCAAAGCGGTTATAGTAGTCTGAAAGCGCACCCTCGCGAGAAATGTGATCGGTAGAAACTAATCTTGCAAGGGCCGCAACGCGGTCAGTCATGTTACTTGCTTCGAAATACTGCGTTGTCGCCAGTTTGATATGCTCTTCGCCCCCATTTGCAGTCAGGAATGAAAGAGCAACATTTTTAAGGGCTCTGTTTCCGTTATTATCCAGATCGTGATTTTCCGCATAGATTTTCCGAAGACTGTCTTCAAATCTGAGGCCGATTGATTTCACCACATTTTTTCGAGATGAGTGAATAGCATCTACATCAACAACTTCCATTTGTTGCCCAATATAGGATTCTCCTGGGAGCGTCAAAGCATCTGCCTTGTAAGCCGGATCAAGGGAACTATCCAAAAGCAAATCTTCAAATGCCTGCATATAGTCTTCAGGAAGCGTGTTTATCGCAGCTGTGGTGCCTTTGCCAGAGATAATATCTAACAGGCTTTGTGTTGCCAATCTTTGACCCGCTTCCCAGCGATTAAACGGGTCACTGTCATTTTTGAACAAAAATGCGGTTTTTTCATCACTTGGGCTTTTGAGCACTTTTACGGGCGCTGAAAATCCGCGGAATAGGGACGGCACAGGTTTTTCAGGAATATTCTCAAACGTGATGGATTGAGATTTATGATTAAAATCGAATAACACGGTTCCGTCATTATCGGGGCCTGTCAGCAACTCTTGCCCTTCTGCTCCCAGAAGTCCTAATTTGAGTGGGATGTGGAGGGCTGTGGCATCTACGCCGGCTTTGCTGTTCGTTTGTTCCAGCGTTAGTGTGTATTGTTTGCTGTCTGCATCATATTGATCTGTTACGGATATTTGAGGCGTACCGGCTTGTGTGTACCATTCCCTGAACTGAGACAGGTCAGCGTTAGATCCATCCTCCAAGGCTGCAATAAATTCTTCTGTTGTTACTGCCTGACCGTCATGACGCCCAAAATATAAATCCATTCCACTGCGGAAATCATCTTCGCCGAGCAGTGTGTGCGCCATCCGGATAACTTCAGCACCTTTTTCGTACACTGTTGCCGTATAGAAGTTGTTTATCTCCACATAACTTTGCGGTTGGATTGGGTGGGAGAGGGGGCCCGCATCCTCTGGAAATTGTGCGGCCCTTAAGCGCTGAACATCTTCGATCCGTTTAACAGCTGCCGAGTTCATATCAGCCGAGAATTGCTGATCACGGAAAACAGTTAGACCTTCTTTCAAGGTCAGTTGAAACCAATCTCTGCATGTTATGCGGTTACCCGTCCAGTTATGGAAATACTCATGTGCAATAACACTTTCAATGCCGTCGAAATCTGCGTCTGTCGCCGTATCAGATGAGGCAAGGACGTATTTGGAGTTAAAGACATTAAGTCCTTTATTCTCCATAGCGCCCATATTGAAATCACTGACGGCGACAATCATGAAAATATCCAGATCATATTCCCGGCCATATTTTTCTTCATCCCACGTCATGGATTTTTTTAGAGATGTCATTGCATGGGCACATTTGTCTTCATTTCCATGCTCAACGAAAATTTGTAATTTGACATCGCGGCCACTTTTGGTGAGGAAGCTATCTTCCACGCATGCCAAATCCCCGGCGACGAGCGCGAACAAGTAAGCTGGCTTTGGGTGGGGATCTTCCCACGTATTGAAAACGCGTCCGTCTTCCAGCTTACCGCTGTCAGTTAGATTGCCGTTGGACAGCATCACCGGATACATATCGCCATAACCAATGATCTTGGTGGTATATTTGGCCATCACGTCAGGGCGGTCCATGAAGTAGGTAATCTTTCGAAAACCTTCGGCTTCACACTGCGTGCAGAAATTGCCACTGGATTTGTACAATCCTTCCAGCGCAGTATTCTCCTGAGGTTTGATACGTGTGACGATGACAATCTCGAAGGTTTCGGCAGGCGCCAGAAAACTCAACTCTTTACTAGAAAGAGTGTAGTCCTGCTTGTTGATTTCTTTTCCGCTGATAGAAAGGCTGACCAGATCAAGCTCTTCCCCGTGTAATCTTACTTGCGTTGCATCATCTCGTTGCCGTTTAACCTGCAGAACAGATGTTACCGTTGTGACGTCTTCGCCGAGCTCCACAGTGAGATGTACATCTGTGATTGTGAATGCCGGTGCAGTATAGTCTTTAAGGAGAATTGTAGCGGGGGAATGAGCAGGTTTAGTCACAGTTTATCCTTTGGCGAGTTGATGCCAATTTAAGATAGACAGATTATTGCTATGATCAAGGTTTGTTGGGAGAATTAGTACCAATTTCCAATCAATGTAGTTTCTGCTGGATTGACAGGGAGTTCACTTGGCAAACCAGGTACGAAGCTTAGAAACATAAAATTATATGTTACGTCTACTAGCTTCACTGTAATAAGTGGTTTGTATGCAAGTGCATAACCGACATTTCCTATATCAACGGCCTCATAGGTAACTTCAACATTGGCGGCCGATAAATACGGGATTAGTTTTTTCGCACTGGAGAGTGCAGGGGTAATGTCACTACAGGTTCCTGTTACGCATGAATACGGATTGCTTGCCAACAGGTTTGACTGACTGACGAGTGGACTTTGACTGGCGAGTTCTCGCGCAATCAATCGCGTTGCTTCATTTGCTCGATGGTATTCGAAAAAGAGCGCGATAAAGTCAATGAGACCAAAACACAGGGTGATGAGCATTGGCATAATGAATGCAAATTCAACAGCGGTCGCTCCGCTCTCATCTTTGATAATTTTGCGTGTTCTAAACACCGAAATGTGCCTGTTCGTGACTTAAAGTAATCATGTAACCGCCCATCCCAAATTGGTTCATGAGAGTTCCGAAAATAGGGAGGTAGGGAACTCGCGCCGTTATTGTGATAACGGGGAGTTGGTTGCTCCCCAAAACTGAAGAATCTGCAGATATTGTGTAATTGGACACTGTGATACTTAGGGAAGCATCGGTACTTGACCAGCCGCTAATGAGATAATCACCACTTCCCGTCATATTGCCATTTTTTACGATGTTAGCTATCTTTGTTTGTGCGGTAGTTGTTAATGGAAGTTCCGATCTTGCAGCGTAAATCGCACCTGATCTGAGGCTTTTTTCAACAATCGTGCTTTGGACAATGGCAAAACCAACTTCGGACATCCCGACAACCATGATTAGCAACATTGGGAGGTACAGAGCAAACTCGACTGCTGCCACGCCTTTGTGGTCTCGTATAAATCTCTTAATAAAGTTTAACATTGGCGTGATACTCTGCTGAGTTAGAAGGTGTTAGGGCTCTTACAATTTCACCGTATATGGCTGCATTGGGTGGATCCGGAACGAATTCTGTAACCAACATTTCAAGATAATTTCCGTCGTTGGGATATGTGCCATGTCCGTGAATATTCTCGGCAATACATTTTAATTGCGCCACTTGAATAAGGCGCCGATTTACACCGTTCGAGGCAACAGTTTCGCTCGGAATGCCATCTACATCATTATTGTGTGGATCAGACAAATCTCTTGGAATATCTACCGTAGTGTTGGTGACACTCATATAGCCACTCGGCATACTTCCGCCAGGTACAGGGTATATGGTGACATTTCCTTTACGCCAGAAAGGCAATCCATTTTCAAATAAGTAGACCTGATATCTTGTGGCCTGCTTACCGTCATGGGTACGCAATTCTGTTGGCAGAATGCTCGTTCCATGTTGGTCAGTCCAATATTGGGTAATGTCCCATGTTCCATCACCCAACTTCAGATCAGGATCTGCAATAACATCGTCGTCCTTAGGATAATTGATCACGTTCGGCGCTGGATAGGGCCAAGAATTTCCGGGACGATCAAATCTTGAGTTGATCCCATTTACGATTTTGTTTGTTTTAGATCCAGTGGCAGTATCAATCGTAATGTCGTAGCAATCTTGAGGCTCTACAGCCGCTAAAGCTGCTTCGATATCATTAGCACCGCTGGACCCGTCGGGCAGGGACAGAAGGCCAAAATTTCCGGGAGCCCAGCTACCACCGCCCTGTGGCTCCTTGAGGACAACCATACGGCCAATATTTGCTTCATCCCTAAGGTCGATCGCTGGCGTGTTTTCCAGGAAATCACAGATCATCAGCGGTGGAGCATGGCATAGAAATGGTGTAGGTCCTGCAATTGCCTTTGCTCGCTGACTTGTAGATGTGGAGGTTACTTCTGAAGTAAGTAGGCTGATGACTGGGCCAAATAGTAAATCTGTTGTCGCCTGATTGAGTTCCACACTCACAAACTTTGCATTTTGGTCTGATGTGGCTTCAAGCAATGGAGAGAGGGTCGTGTAGAAGGTAACACTGCTAATTGTCAGATCATTGCTACTTGTACCGCTTTTTGCCTGCATGGAATTATTAGCGACGTCAGTCGCTAGAGAGCGCGCGCCAAGGCTGCCATCCAAAAACTGGGCCGTTGCCATAGCGGCTGCATCTGCCCGGTTTTGCATTTCTGAACGAAGGAGTGTCATTCGGCCAAAATCAAGTGCAAGGCCTCCAGCACCCACGGCTACTATTGTAAAAAGTGCTGCATATATACTAATGCCGCCTGAGCAATCTCGTGTAAACGATTTATGACGATTGGCCATATGAATTACTCCTACTCGTTACTAACAATTAAAATCACCGTGGGACCATCAATATAAATCTGCCTTAACCCCAAAATGATAATATTATAGTTATACTAATAAATAATTTAGTATTTGATAAAATATTAACCAATATTTATGTTTTCCTTTTGTGCGAAAAGAACAGTATTTTCTTAAAAATGGGAATCTTTCAAGGCAGAATGCAGTTACATCTTGCCAAGTATACCCCTCTACCTATAAGTCATTCCTCCGGCTTTTTTGGGAAAACCAATGGTTAGAGACCGCCGGATTATAGACAACAAATTAGAATTTTTAAGGATACTGTCATGTTTAGAGGATCAATCACTGCACTTGTAACTCCGTTTTCGGGAGAGAGTGTGGATGAAAAGGCGTTCCAATCATTCGTGGACTGGCAGATAAAATCCGGAACTAAAGGCTTGGTGCCTGTTGGAACAACTGGCGAGTCTCCAACGCTTAGTCATCCTGAACATGATCGCGTCGTTGCGCTTTGCATTGAAGCTGCTGAAGGTCGCGTTCCAGTAATGGCAGGGGCTGGCTCTAATAATACATTGGAGGCTATTCGTCTTAGCCAACAAGCCCAAAAAACAGGTGCCGATGCGGTGCTTATTGCCATGCCGTATTACAATAAGCCAACGCAAGAGGGGATGTACGCCCATTACGAAGCAATTAATAATGCCGTTGATATTCCGATTTACATCTACAATATACCGGGAAGAAGCATTGTTGATATGGACCCAGATACAATGGGTGCACTGTCAAAATTGAAAAACATTGTTGGTGTTAAAGATGCAACGGGCGACGTTGGCCGTGTGTCATTGCAGCGCCATCATTGTGGGGTAGAGTTCAATCAGATTTCTGGTGAAGATGCTACTGCAATTGGGTTTAATGCTCATGGTGGGAACGGCTGTATTTCCGTAACTTCAAACGTGGCGCCGGCTTTGGTTTCTCAAATGCAGGAAGCAAGTCTTGCTGGTGACGGTGCAAAAGCGATAGAGCTACAGGATAAATTGATCCCGCTGCACCGTGCAATGTTCTTGTATGCAAGCCCTGCGCCTGCAAAATACGCACTGTCGTTGCTGGGTAAATGCAAAGAAGATGTCCGCTTGCCACTGGTTGGTGCGCCTGACAGCGTGAAGGCTGAAGTTAAAGCGGCAATGATACATGCGGGCATTCTTGATTGATTGCTCCTGAAACGGATTACGGATGACTAGTAAGACGATCGCAGAAAACAGAAAAGCACGTCATAATTACTTCATTGAAGAAGATTATGAGGCGGGCATTATGCTGCTCGGCACGGAGGTTAAAAGCCTCCGTGCCGGTGGTGGCAATATTCAGGAATCTTATGCATCCTTTGAAAATGACGGTCTGTTTCTAGTAAATGCACATATTGCTGAATACGGTTTCGGTAATCGAAACAATCATGAGCCAGCACGCCCGCGTCAGCTATTAATGCACAAAAAAGAATTGATAAAACTTGAAGCGTTGCTACAACGCGCTGGTAAAACTTTGGTTCCGCTTTCTTTGTATTTCAATGAACGCGGTAAAGTAAAAGTTAAACTGGGTTTGGCTGCAGGTAAGAAAAAACACGACAAGCGTCAAACCGAAAAGGCTCGTGACTGGAACCGCGAAAAATCCAGATTGCTTAAAACTGACGGTAGGTAAGATCCGTGTTCCTATTGTAGGGTATATCCTTCAGGAATATGCACTTTGGATAGATCCAATACATTTTGGAATGCAACACCAACGGATTGATCTTTAGCCCAAACCACATGCCCCTCATGCTCTTCATCCATTAAAACAGAGGATCGCAGTTTAATAGGCGTTCCGACATCAATATCCAGATGCATCCAAATGCGGGCACCACCTTCGCTAAAATCAATCACATTCCCATTATAACGGCTATGATCAACTAACAAGGTCGCAGGGCAGTTTACCTGAATTCTGTCAAATTTCCGATTTGACTTATGTATAGCATCCCGGTCAAGGGCAACACCAATGGCGCCGGGCGGCAAGCTGTCATAAGCTTTCGGAGTATAACTGGTGTCTTTCAAGTCTTTTTCGATAACAGAATAATGAATTTTCTCGGTACCAGGAATTTGACTTCGCGAAAGGTGTGTATCCGCTTTACCAATTTTTCTCAGCATGGATTTAAATCCGATTTTTTTCATGACCGCGTCTAAGTTACCTGGCTCACTTACGCATCCCATTGAGTTTGGAGTGCTGAAGTCGTCAATTTTATCTGCATCAAATTCCAAGCCTTCCTCAGATGCCTTGTTTATAAGCCATTGAAAAGCGATATCGGAAAGCCGACTGTCTCTTTGACCGCCCGTAATGTTTTCGTGGTTACCGGCAAACCAGACTTGTTCAAGTCGTCTGAAATTTTCTGATTTAACGCCGGTCCAAATATGCGGAATGCGAGCTGGATTGTTTTCATCCAGTGCTAAAGCTTGGTATGCAGACTGTACGTTTGAACTTATATTTTCCGACAGATACTCGCTCCATAGAATGGAAAGAGATCGAAGACCGCGCGTTGGGGCGCCGCTAGACCCGATACTATCCCAACATCCTAAAAAACGGATCGGAACCATCCTTGATTTAAATGTATTTTTTAATGCCTGACCGGAAAGGCCGCGCCGTGCCGCGCCTGTCAAATGACTATAAATATAGGCTTTATTGATGTTGCTCAGTGATTCAATTTGCAGCAACCCCGAAGTGCTAATCATCTCGGCAAGGCATTGAAGCGCAAAGCCACCTCGGCCAGCACCAAATAGGAAAATTTCATCGCCGGGCATATAATTATGAACAAGGAAATGGTATCCTTCGATGATTTCGTCTTTGAGGCCGGTGCCGAATGTGCGACGCATAAAACGTGAAAGAGACCATGTTTCCTGATGATCGTTTTGCAGCAGTGAAATTTGACGCGCACCACTCTTCCCTTCCTGCAACAAGCAACGTTCTGCTAATGTCGCGTTTCCGAGAACCGGGCGTCGTTTACTGCGATACTGTGATACAGACCAACTGTGGTCATTAAAAATTACTAGCTTTCTCGTCAATATATCTGCTCCCGTCCAAGGGATTCAGGTAATCGTAAGCCGCAAAATCGAACTGCAGAATTTTCAGTGTATATAAGAAATGCTGAAAGTATTAATATTTTCTAAATTTTACCAAAATATTGTTATATTTTATGAACAAACAACAAAACCTCAACTAGAAATATACTAAACGTTTGCAGTACCAAATATTGTCCTAAAACTAATCTAAACAACGTGTTGGGAGGTAGATTAATTACTATGAATTAACCTACGCTTTTCACAATTTTAGGCAGATTCTTCAATCTTTTCATAATCGTTCAAATCGCCGTCATACAAATCAATGTTGGTATCTAAAGGTGTTTCCCTTTGTGAATTGGCTCGACTGACAACAGTGTTCATATTTTTTAGGTCGATGAAGAAATCTGCTTGCCTACGAAGTTCGTCTGCGATCATTGGAGGATTAGTTTTTACTGAGCTGACAACAGTAACACGGACCCCTCTTCGCTGGACGGCCTCAACTAGACGTCTGAAGTCACCATCTCCGGAAAACAGAACCGCGTGGTCGATATGCTCGCTAAGTTCAAGCATATCAATTGCAAGTTCTATATCCATGTTGCCCTTGACTTTACGTCGTCCGGCAGCATCCGTGAATTCTTTGGCTGGTTTTGTCACCATGGTAAAGCCATTATAATCAAGCCAGTCAACCAAAGGTCTTATGGGTGAATATTCTTGATCTTCAATTAAGGCAGTATAATAAAAAGCGCGAACAATACGGCCTTTCGATGAAAATTCAGCAAGAAGTTTTTTGTAATCAATTTCAACGTTCAAGGCTCTTGCAGAAGCATATAAATTAGAGCCATCGATGAACAGGGCAATTCGTTCTTCTGGGTAAAATGTCATTAAAAAATCCAATTTTTTTTGTTTTTATTGTGTTGTTCTTTGGAGGCTTCCTTCATAACAAAGAAATTGTTTGAAAACCAGCATACTTTGCGCGGGACTAAAATGTCATCCATGCAAGCAATTTTGAGGAAGAAATGATCTTAATCGCATTAGGGGCAAATCTTGAACATCCGATCCACGGGGCGCCTGTAAATAGTTTAGTTGCTGCGCTGGAAATCTTGAAAGCCCGTGGCCTCAAAATTTGCTTTCAATCGAGTTGGTATAAAACGGCGCCTGTTCCTATTTCCGATCAGCCGTGGTTTGTAAATGCCGTTATTGCCATAGAAACAGATCTGGATGCAGATGAACTGCTTGAACTTCTTCATTCAGTTGAAGCCGAATTCGGGCGGGTTCGCGAAATCAAATGGGAGGCGAGGGTCCTTGATCTGGATTTAATCTCCTATGATGCTCTTGTAACGGAAAATAGAGAGCAGACAAAAGGGAATGTCATTCCGCACCCACATATGGGTGAGAGGGCCTTCGTGTTAGCCCCAATTATTGAAATTCTGCCTGACTGGCGTCATCCTATTAATGACCTGACTGCGCAGCAAATGATGACGCGTTTGGACGGGGATCAAGCCTTTGAAGTTGTCCCGAGCAGCTAATTTTTAGAAAAAATGCCGAATAATGCGGAATAATGTGAAAATACTGCAAAAAAATACCTAGTATGACTTGCTTATTCAGGGGCAAACGAATATCTAGGTAGGCTAATCACAGACAATTGGAGTGTTGTTAATGGCTCGCGTGACCGTTGAAGATTGCGTTGAAAGAATTCCTAACCGGTTTGAACTGGTATTGCTTGCTGCACGACGTGCGCGTGGTATCGCTGCTGGTTCAATGTTGACCGTTGATCGCGACAACGACAAGAACCCCGTCGTTGCGCTGCGTGAAATCGGTGACAACACGATCGATCTTGGCGATCTTAAGAATAACCTGATCGGTGGTTTGCAACGCCGCATCGAGGTGGACGAACCTGAAGAAGACAATATGGCTGCTTTGATGAGTTCAAGCACAGAATGGGCCGGTGTCGTTCCTGAAGAAGAGCCAGCCGAAACATTTACAGCCAGTGAAGTGGGTGCAAGTGACGGTACTGAAGCTACACCAGCTGAAACCAAGCCTGCTGAAGATCCTTTCGCTTAATATTCTTCATAGCGTCTTGAAATCGGGGCACGCCAGCGCTTAACTTTGATGTGCTGGTGTCCCCATTTTTGTTTATAGTATACTGGCAACTCACCAGGAGCCTGACCCCGGATCTTTGAATGTTACGACAAGTTGAACTTGTAGAACGTGTTTTAAGTTATGACCCTCATGCGGATGAGGATCTGTTAAATCGCGCATATGTTTTTACAATAAAGACTCACGGCAGTCAGGTTCGTGCCTCTGGCGATCCCTATTTTTCCCACCCAATCGAAGTTGCCGGTATTCTAACCGAGCTGAAACTCGATACAGCTACAATTATTACGGCCCTTTTGCATGATACGATTGAAGATACAGTCGCCAGCAAAGAAGAAATTGAACTGAATTTTGGCCCTGAAATCGCTGTTTTAGTGGATGGTGTTACAAAACTTTCCCAGCTTGAGTTGCAATCTGACAGGACCAAGCAGGCGGAGAACTTCTCCAAGCTATTGGTCGCCATGTCAAATGACATCCGTGTCCTGTTGGTGAAGCTCGCGGATCGTCTTCACAATATGCGGACCCTTCATTTCATCGATAAACCGGAGAAAAGAAAACGGATCGCCACTGAGACAATGGAAATCTACGCACCGCTTGCGGAAAGAATTGGTATCCAGAGTTTCCGTGATGAACTTGAAGACCTTGCGTTTGTCGAATTGAACAACGAGGCGCGTAAATCTATTCTTCGCCGACTTGAATATCTTCGAGCGGAAGGCGAAGATGTTGTTGCAAAAATTGTTGAGGGACTGAAGAACGAGCTAAACGACAGCGGATTGCAAGTCGAAGTCTCGGGCCGGGAAAAACGTCCATATTCCATCTGGCGAAAGATGGAACAAAAAAATGTTACGTTTGAGCAGCTATCGGATATCATCGCCTTTAGGGTTGTCGTTGCCAATGTAGAACAATGTTATCATGTACTTGGTAATCTACACGCGAAGTTTTCTATGGTGCCGGGACGGTTCAAAGATTATATCTCGACACCTAAGCGCAATAATTATCAATCCATTCATACAACAATTATTGGCCCGGAACGTCAACGAATTGAAGTGCAGATCCGTACCCGAGAAATGCACGAAACTAATGAAATCGGCGTGGCCGCTCATTGGCAGTATAAGCAGCAACTCGGAACACCGCTTAGCGACAGCCAGCAATATCGATGGCTTCGTGAATTGCTTGAGATCCTGGAGGATGCTTCTGATCCGGACGAGTTTCTTGAGCACACAAAGCTCAATATGTACCAGGATCAGGTTTTCTGTTTTTCACCAAAAGGCGATCTAATCTCCTTGCCTGCTGGTAGCAGCCCCGTTGATTTTGCCTATGCAGTACATACTCGCGTCGGTGATACATGTGTTGGCTCAAAGGTGAATGGCCGGATGACACCGCTTCGGACGGTGCTTAAAAACGGCGATCAAGTTGAAATTCTTCGGTCAAAAAATCAAACTCCATCCCCTACATGGGAGAATTTTGTTGTTAGCGGGAAGGCACGATCGGCCATCCGACGTTTTATTCGCCAGCAACAGAGAGATCAATATATCGAACTTGGCAAATCCATTGCGGAAAAATCCTTCCGAATGCATAGCAAGCCATTCGTTGAGAAAGCACTCGCCCCTGTCCTTAAAGTTTGGGATTTGGAGAATACGGACGACGTTTATTATTCTTTGGGTGATGGAACGCATACTGGCCGACAATTATTGGACATTATCTTTCCTGGTGAGAGAAACAAGACGGACAAAGAAAATGTCGTTCCCATTTCTAAATCGAAAACGGGCGGTAAGAAAAAACACGAACACGCTGTTCCAATTCGAGGTCTTATTCCCGGTATGGCCATGCATTTTGCTGGTTGCTGCCATCCGCTCCCCGGAGATCGGATCGTAGGGATAGTGACAACAGGCCGCGGCGTTACAATCCACACAATCGATTGCGACACGCTTGAGCAATTTGCCGAAGTTCCTGAAAGATGGCTTGATGTGTCTTGGGATACTAAAAATGATGAAGTTTCCCTGCAAGTGGGACGGATAAGCGTCGTCATGGCGAACGAGCCGGGCGCTCTGTCCAGCATTACATCAACCATCGCGGCCAATAGCGGAAATATCAATAATCTCGTGATTGCCAACCGCAGTCAGGACTTTTTTGAAATGCGTGTGGATATTGAAGTACGGGACGTCAAACATTTAACGAATATCATTGCGGCCCTGCGCGCAGATCCTGTAATCAGTTCAGTGGAACGTGCCACCGGATAAGAAAAGAGACCCAAACATGACACCAGATGACGTTTTAGCTCATTTTCGCGAAACGGATGCGCTACTTGAAGGGCACTTTCTATTAAGCTCCGGTCTGCATTCAAGTAAGTATTTGCAATGTGCCAAAGTTCTGATGCACCCTGAACGCGCTGCTTTGCTATGCCGCTCCTTGGCGGATAAAGTTTATGACGCATTGGGAAAAGGCAATGTTGATCTGGTTGTGGCACCTGCTATGGGCGGTGTCGTTGTTGGGTATGAAATGGCGCGTCAATTAGGTGTACCGGGCATGTTTACAGAAAGAGTTGACGGAAAATTTGCGTTTAGGCGCGGATTTGAAGTCCCGAAGGGTGCTCGTGTCATTATGTCGGAAGATATTGTGACCACCGGAAAATCAAGCCGTGAATGCATAGAAGTTATCAACCAGGCTGGCGGTAAAGTAGTTGGCGCAACATGCTTGATAGACAGATCTAACGGCACAGCAGATGTCGGTGTTCCCCTATTTTCTCTCATGCAGATGGACGTAAAAACCTACGCTGAAGATGAATTGCCGCCTGAATTGGCCGACCTTCCAGCGATTAAACCGGGTAGTAGAAATTTAAAATAGAAAAGTGACCTTGGATGTTCCAACGCAGAGATAAACCCAGTAAAGCACGCCGGGTGGCAGACTTCTTTTGGCCGTCAATTGGTTTTGCGCGGTCAACCAGATATCTGAGCTATCGATTGGCGCGCCTGCCTGGAACGCCATATTCCCTTGCGAGCGGCTTTGCGCTTGGGGCAGCGGTATCATTTATGCCCTTTGTTGGATTTCATTTTATATTGGGCGGCCTATTTGCCTGGGTTTTCAGAGCCAACATACTGGCCTCCGCTATTGGGACAGCTGTTGGGAATCCTTGGACATTTCCGTTTATTTGGGCAGCGACTTATCATCTTGGCTATTGGATGCTCGGGATTGAGAACACTAGGGATGATACCTTTTCGGCAGGTACAATGGAGACGTTTTTCCATAATCTTATCGAAAATGGCTGGCAAAGTGTCTCTGATGTGTTCTCAAATGTCATTTTTCCAATGCTTATCGGATCAATCCCGATTTTTGTTGTGGTTTGGGTGATTTTTTTCTATCCCCTGAACATACTTATCCGTAGATTTCATATTAGAAGAGCCGACGCGTTGCTTGCTGCCCGTTACGCAAACACTGCAAGAGCGGCATCACTTGATTTTGAAGCGTTTAAGAAAGAGGACGGTGAATGAAGCACTTACGTCTTGGTGTGAATATCGATCATGTGGCAACCATCCGTAATGCACGGGGTGGGGGCCATCCTGACCCGTTGCGCGCAGCGCAAATTGCAGAAGCTGCCGGTGCAGATGGTATCACGGCGCATTTGCGTGAAGATCGCCGTCATATTGCAGATTCTGATATCAAGCTACTTGCAGAAAATTTATCCATCCCGCTCAATTTCGAAATGGCAGCGACGGATGAAATGTTGGAAATCGCACTAGCCCACAAACCGCATGCAAGCTGTCTTGTCCCAGAGAAACGTGAAGAACGGACAACAGAGGGCGGCCTTGATGTTGCAGGCGGTCATAATATGCTGAAAAACTTTGTAGATGCGTTACGAGGAAACGATATTAAAGTTTCTTTGTTCATCGAACCTGACTTGAAACAGATGGAGGCCGCCAAACATTTGGGAGCTGATATCGTTGAACTGCATGTTGGACCTTATTGTGATGTTGAAAGCGGTGATCTACGCCAGAAAGAACTGGAGCGAATTCTTGCTGCCGCTGCTGCTGCAGAAGAATTTGGTTTGGAATGTCACGCAGGGCACGGTTTAACGTTTGATACAGTGGCGCCAATTGCTAAAATTCCAAACGTTGTGGAATTGAATATCGGTCATTTCCTTATTGGGGAAGCTATCTTTACAGGCTTAGATGCCGCAATTCGGAAGATGAGGAAACTAATGGACGAGGCGAGGGCAGAAGTGTCGGCATGATTATCGGACTTGGAAATGATATCATTGATATCCGTCGCATTGAGAAAACTGTCGAGCGCTTTGGCGAGCGGTTTATCAATCGTATTTATACGGAAATTGAGATAACTAAATCCGACCGCAGATATAATAGAATTGAATCTTATGCAAAACGATACGCTGCGAAAGAGGCTTGTTCAAAAGCCCTTGGAACTGGATTTCGTAAAGGTGTGTTCTGGAAAGATATGGGCGTTGTGAACTTGCCTTCTGGACGGCCAACGATGAAACTTACGGGCGGTGCGTTAGAAAGATTGAAGAGCATTACTCCCGATGGGATGGAAGCAGTTATTCATTTGACGATTACAGATGAGCCGCCGCAAGCGCAGGCTCTTGTGTTGATCGAAGCATTTGAGAAAAAGTAAACAAATTTTGTTAAATAATTATCGCTGATATTTCTAAAGTATCAGATTAAATAAGGCGGTTAGGCTATTGAGTATGAATGAAAAAGTGGCAAAAGACGAAGGATGGTTTGGTGAAACTGTGCGGACTGTTATCTACGCCGTATTGATTGCAGTTGTTATCCGAACATTTGCGTTTGAACCGTTCAAAATCCCATCTGAATCAATGCTGCCCACATTGAAAATCGGGGATTATCTGTTTGTCTCCAAATACTCGTATGGTTATAGCAAGCATTCATTTCCGTTTAGTGCAGGTCCGTTCAATGGCCGCATAATGGGTTCTGTGCCGGAGCGCGGTGACGTTGCTGTGTTTAAAAAACCAATTGGCCAACCAATCGATTACATCAAGCGTATTGTCGGCCTTCCGGGCGACAAATTGCAGATGAAAAATGGTATTTTATATATCAATGGTCAAAAGGTTACAAAAGAACGTATTGAGGATTATGTTGACCGGGACCAATATGGTCGCGTTCGCCGGATTGCTCAATATCGGGAAACTTTTCCAAATGGTAAGAGTTACGTCACCATAGATATGGTAAAAAATAGTTCTGCGGACAATACAGATGTGTATACGGTTCCTGCGGGACACGTTTTTGGCATGGGCGACAATCGGGATAATTCAACAGACAGTCGTTTCTTATCTCAAGTGGGCTATATTCCTATTGAGAACCTCGTTGGCAGAGCGGAAATTTTGTTTTTCTCTATTGAGGGAGAAGTTGCGATTTGGGAAATTTGGAAATTGCCGTTTGCTGCACGTTGGGAACGCCTATTTACATTGCTATCCTAAATGACTGAACAACTGGATTTAGTATCGCTGATGAAAATCCTTGAATATCGTTTCAAGGATGAAGGCTTGTTACTGGAAGCGTTGACGCATTCCTCATTGGTAAAAGGGCGCCACAAAAATAGTGGCCCGGCAAAAGATAATGATCGTCTTGAGTTTCTGGGTGATCGTGTTCTTGGTATTATTATATCTGAGGAGCTGTTCCGGCGTTACAATACAGCGGAGGCAGGACAGCTCTCGCGGCGTTATAACGCGCAAGTTCAAAAAGAAACACTTGCAGATATTGCTCAAAAAATGGGATTACCAAGATATATTCAAATGTCTTCTGATTTAAGGGCGTCCGGCGGGGCGAAAAACCCTGCTATGCTTGAAGATTGTGTGGAAGCATTGATTGCTGCGCTCTATCTGGATGGTGGGATGCCTGCGGCGAAGAAATTTATAAAGAAACACTGGTGGGCACGTTTCGATGCAGAAAATGCGGCTCATAAAGATTCAAAGTCGGCCTTACAAGAATGGGCTGCAAAAAAGGGCGTTGCCCCTCCGGTCTATACGGTTCTTGAAGAAACAGGGCCTGATCACAACCGGGAATTTACAATACAGGTGAATGTGGATAAATGTTCACCGACTGTTGCCGTTGCTGCATCTAAAAGGATGGCAGAGAAAATGGCAGCGGAACTCATGCTGAAAGAGCAGGAAAATGGATAACGAAATTGCTTCTGATGAAGCAACTAAATGTGGCTATGTCACGTTAATTGGTGCCCCGAACGCGGGTAAATCGACATTGCTTAACCAATTGGTTGGCGCAAAAATCGCGATTGTCTCGCCCAAGGTACAAACGACACGTGCGCGGGTAACAGCAATTGCGATTGAAGATAACGCGCAGATTATATTTGTAGATACGCCGGGTATCTTCACGCCTTCCCGCCGACTTGAAACGGCAATGGTTAAGGCCGCGTGGGAAGGGGCGCATGACGCTGATGTGCTCGCGCTGCTTATTGATTCCAAAAAAGGGATCACAAAGGATGTGGAACGTATTCTCGAAGGGCTGGAAAAATCAAATAAACGTGCGCACCTGATTCTAAATAAAATTGATCTCATTAAACGTGATCAACTATTAGGACTTGCGAAACAGCTGACGGACATGAATTTGTTTAACGAGGTCTTTATGATCTCGGCACTCGATGGGGATGGTGTAGATTACATTCGCTCCTACCTAGCAAAAGAGCTGCCGGACGGGCCATGGCTTTATCCGGAAGATCAACTTGCTCTGGCTCCTATGCGTAATCTGGCGGCAGAAATTACCCGCGAGAAACTGTTCCTTCGTATGAACCAGGAACTACCGTACTCGCTAACAGTAGAGACCGAGAAATGGGAAGACCGCAAAGACGGTTCTATTAAGATCGATCAGGTTATCTATGTCTCCCGCGCAAATCATAAGCCTATGATATTGGGTAAAGGTGGGCAAACCATCAAAAAAATTGGGGCGTTGGCCCGTGAGGAACTTGAGGAATTTTTAGGGACACGTGTTCATTTATTTCTGTTCGTAAAAGTCCGGGAAAAATGGTTGGATGATCCTGAACGCTATCAGGAAATGGGACTTGATTTCCCCAAAGGCTGAACCAAGAAATTCTTTTTTGATATATGGATTTCTAAGTTTCACTAGAAAAAATAAAAAGGCCGAAGATGAAAATTCTTCGGCCTTTTTTGTGATCATTTTGTAGAAAAAGTCAGATTTATCTAAAAAATTAGAAAAATTTAATTTGCGAAATATTTTGTTAAGGATTTTCCCTTCATCATAGGCTCACACCGATTGGGTTTAACTAACCAAATTTGAGTTTTTATCTACGCGCTAGAATATAGGAGGAAAATATGGCGGAGTTGGATAGAGAGTATATCTCGAGACTAAATGCCAAAGCAGATCACGGTTCGCCTGAAGCACAATACCGCACGGGCTTGGTTTTCGCAATTGGTGATGGCGTACCGATTGACTTGGTTACCGCCCATAAATGGTTGAATTTAGCAGCAATGAATGGAGTTGTAGAGGCTCGTGAAAGCAGAGCCGAGATTTCTCACGATATGTCTCATGATGAAATATCAGCAGCCCAAAGACTAGCCCGCGAATGGTATCTTTCTCACTAAACTATATGTGTTTGATATCGCAGGTTTTGTCAGATGTTATGATGCGATTTCTTCGTTGAATTTCACTGTACGGTGGCTTGGGAAAATCAACCTAACTTTTGTTCCCTCATTCGCTTTACTTTTTAGAATGAGTTCTGCGTCGTGGGCGTCGCTAAATCGTTTGACGAGTGTTAAGCCTAGGCCGGTCCCCTCATATTGAAGGTTTTGCGCAATACGGCTACGTCTGAACGGTTGGTACAGATGTGGCAAGAACTCTTGCTCGATACCAACACCATCATCTTTAACGGTCAGTTCAATTTGGCCGCCAATCATTCTCCAAGTTACCTCTACTTCACCATTTGGGTGAGAGAATTTTACGGCATTTCCCAGCAAATTAACTAGAATCTGTTTCAATCTGATCGGATCAGCCATTAAACAAAGGTCTGATGATGCAATATGCGTTGTAATTTTTATATTACGTTCCATTGCGCGTGCACTGACCATCGTTTTACAAGATTGTGTGAGCTGAACGATGTCAGTTTGCTTTTCATCAAGCTGAATGTCACCTGTTTCAATTTTGGCCAGATCTAGCAACTCATTAATCAATGTCAGCAAATGAGAGCCCGCATTTTGCACATCACCAGCATATTCTTTATATCTACTATCGGAGTGAGCTCCGTAAACTTCGGAGGAGAGTAGGGAAGAAAAACCGATAATCGCGTTAAGAGGCGTGCGAAGTTCGTGGCTCATATTTGCCATGAATTCAGATTTTGCCCTGTTGGCAAGTTCTGCATTCTCTTTTGCTTGAAGCAGGAGCTGTTCGTTAAGCTTTAAATCTGTAATATCGCTTTGAACGGATACAAATCCACCGCTTGATAATCTGCGGTCAGTTGTTTTGATCCATCGACCGTCCGTCATCTTTACGATGAAAGATCCTTTGAGGGTCTTACGGTATTCATCTTTACGTCTGAGATATTCATCCCCTGAACCATACTCGTCACCTAGCACGACATTGCCAAGTGTCATATCAAGTTCACCGAGCTCGCGAAAATGAACTCCGGCTCTGGTTTGTTCCGTGCTATATCCGTAAAGTTCGCGAAACTTCTCGTTGCAGGTAACCAAATACCCGCTTTTGTCGTATATCACAAACGCTTCAGAGATGTTATCAAGAGCGTCCATCAGGACGTCTTTGTGCTCGAAAGACCTTAGCATTAATTTCCCCCAAAATGAAAGTTAATGGCCTTTGTTTATCTCAAAGGTTTCTCAACTTCCATGCCGATGCAGTCTTTAATATTAGCAAATACATTATAGTCGATATATTAACAGAACGTTAATTTTCTTCTTTATTGAGATTATCTTTGGATTTTAAAACGACTATCAGTTGTATATGGAATGGAGAAACTATAGTTCACGCGCTCTTCAATTTTGATCAGTTTTACAAGATAGA
>MAAN01000012.1 GCA_002163135.1 Alphaproteobacteria bacterium 46_93_T64 | reverse complement strand
ATGCAAACGCTGCACCACCACTTAGCTCAGCAAGCACTTTTGTGATCGCTGCAGTCAGTGTTGTTTTACCATGGTCAACGTGACCAACAGTACCGATGTTCGCATGCGGTTTATTACGCTCAAATTTTTCCTTGGCCATAATCTCGTCGTCCTGAACTTATCAAATTCACACAGCCCAAAGATACCGAAAGCCTGCTTTCAGTATCAACAAATTCTTTCGGCCAGTATTTATACAGCGCTGACCAGCGCTTGGAGCGGGTGAAGGGAATCGAACCCTCGTCGTAAGCTTGGAAGGCTTCTGCTCTACCATTGAGCTACACCCGCATAATTCCGTCGCGTTCTGTGGACTCCACATCCACCCGACGATTTAGACGGGTGTGTGTGGTGGAGAGAGTTGGATTTGAACCAACGTAGGCTACGCCAGCGGATTTACAGTCCGCCCCTTTTAACCGCTCAGGCATCCCTCCAGACACCACATTCACCTTTCGACATTGCCGCTAGGTGATGCGGCACTATCGAAATTTCGGCGATAAAGTCAACCTAAAAAAATCAAATTAATTCAATTTTTTCAAACCGTCAGGCAAATGCTGACTTGTCGTCCGAAGCGAAGCGCAATATAAGCGAGGCTATGTCATCACGCAAGCCGCCAAAAGGCCAAAAATCAAATTTTTTTCCCGGCGCCCGAAAATCGGGACCGCCCCGGACTAAAAACACCCACAGTGACGCCGAGTTTTCCGTAAGGGATAACTGGCTTTACGGGGATCACGCGGTTATGGCCGCTCTTCAAAACCCTAAAAGAAAGATCAAGAGGTTGGTTTTATCTAAATCAAAATCTCAGAATCTTGGGGATGAAGCGCGGGATATCGTAAATTCATTCGGGCAAATCGAGATCGTTCCACCAGATCAGCTTCATGCCTTGCTGCCAGAGAACGCGATTCACCAGGGCATCGCCGTTCAAGCAAATCCACTTCATGCCTACGATATTGAAGACATCCCGAAACTTACCGAGAATCAAAGCTCGTGTTCCGTCGCTGTATTGGATCAAGTAACTGATCCTCACAATGTAGGCGCAATCCTCCGCTCTGCAGCAGCCTTTGGTGTTGCTGCGGTGATCATACCCGATCGCCACTCACCTCCTATTACAGGTGTTTTGGCTCGCTCCGCATCTGGGGCAGTAGAAACCGTCCCTCTCATCCGAGTGAACAATCTGGCAAGGGCGCTTGATAAGCTGGAAGAATTTGGCTTTTGGAGAATCGGAATGGACGGCACAGCCGATCAAGAACTGGACGACGCCGTAAAAGGTGCCGCAAAAGTTGCCCTGATCCTTGGGTCTGAAGGAAAAGGCTTGAGACGTCTTACCGCTGAGAAATGTGACTTGATGGGTAAGCTTCCTATAAGCAGTCAAATTGAAAGCCTTAATGTGTCAAATGCCGCGGCAATTGCTTTCTATGAGATGGCTCGAAGGCTTCGCAAACAGTAGCAAAACTGCGAAATTTGAAAAAAGTTCACTTTTTTTGAATTTTTTACTTGCCGAATTTGAAACTGCTGTTATTTTCCGCCCCACGATGCCGCTATAGCTCAGTTGGTAGAGCAGTTGATTTGTAATCATCAGGTCCCGAGTTCGACTCTTGGTGGCGGCACCAGAATTCAAAGGGTTCCAGTAGAAATGCTGGAGCCCTTATTCTTTTCAAGTGACCTATAAGTGACCACACGGATGGATTTCAAACCGTATAGCTCTTAAAACTAGAGGCTTCCATATACAGCGGTTATTGATCCCCATAGGCTATCTAAACAATCAATACGGTATCCATCCCTTCGCGCCAATATCCAGCAACCATGCTTGAGGCAAGTCTATATCTTGCGCTACCTCCAAGTTCAGATTCCATTTAATCCTCGTTCAGCCTACCTACGGTACCGAATGAGCTTTAAAAAAATGAATTGATAGGTATGGAGAGAATGCAAGGCCAACACTTGAAATTGGCTCATTGCGCAGCATTTGACCTACCACAGGCCTATATCAATAGGTGCTATCTATGAATGCTACGATAAGTGTTTTTTAGATTTTTCGGAATGAAACATTGTCGATGCTGTTTTTTTGAAAACGAATAGAAACTTTTCATTTTTGATTTAGGAGAGCGCAATGAAAAAGCTATACGCTGCAATCGTCGTTACTTCCGTCTTGGGAATGAGTTTGCCCGCCCAAGCGGGGCAATGCCCCAATTTGATGAAACAAATTGATGCGGCCATGTCCAACTCAAACATTTCGTTGGCTCAAATGGCCACGGTCAAGGAACTAAGGGCAAAAGGTGGTGCGCTCCACAAATCAGGTGGCCACCCTGCCTCGGTCGCAAGTTTAAAGGAAGCAATGAAGATTCTGGGCATTATGTAGTGCCCATTGAATCTGTCTAAGGTTTTGGCGGTCTGGCTCTTTTCTCTTGGCAACTTCCAAGTCGGAGAATGGAAGGACCGCCCAGAACTCTCTAGACGTTCTGCGTCCATTGCTTGTTTATGAAAATGTTGCTCTGGTCTCCGGTGCCTTGAAACCTATATTGTTTTTGATCCTATACGGCAAAAACAAACAGATAATGCAGAAACTACAGCTAAATCTATTTGGCAGATTTGAGGTTCAGCGCGCAGACGGCAGCTCGCTTAATCTAGTGAGTCGTAAAGGTAAAATGTTACTTGCCTACTTAGCGATTTGTCCGGGTCAAAAAGAAACACGTGCACAACTTTCTATGCTGTTGTGGGGAGATCGTTTTGATGAACAAGCCCGGGCCAGCTTGCGCCAAACCCTATACGATCTTCGCCATCTGTTTACTCAAGAAGGATTTGATATTTTTTCTAGCGAAGGGGACTGGATTTTTCTTCAAAATAATATCCTACAGGTAGATGTGCTGCAATTTCAACATTTGGCCGATGCCCATTCGATTCCTGACCTACGGGAGGCACTAACTGCTTACAGCCACAATTTCGCGGCTGACCTTGATTTATTGGATCCCGGCATGGGCGAATGGCTTGATTCCTACCGCAGCCGGTTATCTGAAACCGCATATTCAACGGCACTCCGCCTCACTGAGATGCTGAGTAGTCAAAATTTGCAAAGCGAAGCAATTGAAACAGCGAGAAAACTTGTCTCTCTAGATCCATTAAAAGAGCAAGGTCACCGATATTTAATGCAGCTTTATGCCTCTAGTGGGCGGCGAAATGAAGCCTTACGCCAATATCAAATATGTTCAAGCATCGCACGAACAGAGCTGGATGTTGAGCCAGAGCCAGAAACAACAAGACTTTTTGAACATATTCAAACCCGAAAATCTGTGATGTACAGAGCCATTCCCCAAAAGTGGACTTCGCGTCGACCAACCAAACGTTGGGGCTTTGTGTTCAGCTTGGTTAGTATCTTAGCCATCGCGATCGCAGCGACATCTATTTATGTAGCGACACCCCCTCGCCCCTTAGCCTTACCGGACAAACCTTCTATTGCGGTCTTTCCGTTTGTCGATATGACAGACAATGCGCTTCGAAATTATTTTTCCGATGGCATCACAGCAGATATCATCACTAAGTTATCACGTGTACCGGATCTGTTTGTTATCGATCAACACTCTGTCTTTTCCTATAAGAATATAGATATTACGACCAAACGAGTGGCGGCAGAACTTGGTGTACGTTACGTCTTACGCGGCAACATTCAGTCTCATAACGGTAGAGTTAGAATAAATGCACAATTGATTGATGCTATTTCAGCACAACAAATCTGGGCTGAACAGTTCGAGAGGAAAATGGATAATCTTTTTGCATTGCAGGACGATGTCACTTTGCGAATAGTTGGGGCGATTCAAGCTGAAACGATTACTCATTCGGCGAAGCTCGCGTTTCGTAAAGATACCGCAAATCTGAAAGCATATGATTATGTTCTAAGAGGCCGACAATATTTGTTTAACCTGACACCTGTATCTAATAGACGTGCGCGAGATTTATATTTGAAAGCGATAAATCTGGACTCCACCTACGCACGTGCACATGCCTACCTCTCTTGGACTCATCTAAACGATATGCGCATGGGGTGGAGCGCATCAGCGCCCCTGTCTTTACAATTGGCGTTCAAAAATGCAGCCCGTGCAGTTGCCTTGGACAACTTCGGCCCAGACGGCCATGAAGCACTGGGAGATGCATACCTATGGGCAGGACAACATGATCTCGCCATTGAGGAGTTAAACAAAGCGCTCATTCTTAATCCAAGCAGCGCCAGCATTTACGCCAAGATGGGTGATATCTTGATATGGGCCGGTCAGCCCGATGAGGGTATGGATCATATTGTGACTGCCATCAGACTAAACCCGCATTTCCCCTTCACCTATGTCTGGCATAAGGCGCACGCACATTTTGTGGCTGAGCGTTACGAAGAGGCATTGGTTGAATTTAGAAATCTGAAAGCCCTTAAACCCGATTTTGTACCCACCTATTTATATCTGACAGCAATTTACGATCATCTGGAACAGCCTGAAGACGCTCGTCTTGCATTTGTCTTTGCAGCCTCTCTTCAATCGGATTTGTTGAGTAAAGTGACTTTAACCGCTTTCCCTTACAAAGATGATGTCACCCGCAAAAAATTACTCTCGTCAATCCAGCGGATTAGCTCCAGCCTCTGAGCCCTCTTCATAAAATTGATTTATCTCATATTTGACAGAGATTGATGCAAGTTTAATGCTCGAATGATGCGAATAGAACGGGCCCTCTCGTAGGATTTACCAATATCCACACACGTCGCCACAATTGGCAATATTGGGAGATCCGAAAATGTATATTTCATCAACCAGCAAATTGACGGCTTTTGGAAAACACTTGTTTTCAGTGACAATCATGTTGCCACTTTTCGCCTGCCATCAAACGACATACCCACATACGGCACATAATGTAGCAACAACTCCCGTACAGAGTTATCAACACCCGTCACCGACTTCTCGAGCTAACACTCCTGAGAGCCACCAAATAAGTTATCAGTCCAACCAATTGAGCTTTGGTGCTGTTAAAAAGCACTTACGAATAGGGATCTCAAGTCAATCAGATGTCATAAGATTACTTGGGTCTCCCAACAACATGACAATAAATGGCTCAGGATTAGAAATCTGGATCTATGATCGAATTCACACAGAGCTGGCGAGTGACAGCCATAGAAGTAATGCCGGCATCAACATAGGTTTCGGTGGTTTCGGATCCTCTTCTATTGGCGGACTAGGGTTCAACGTGGGAGAAAGCGGCAATCATAGTAAAATGATATCTGCCACGAAAACTCTAACCGTTATTCTCGAATTTGATCAATCCCAGATTTTACGTGAACTACTAGTACGAGAAGGGAGATATTAAAATGAGATATATTGCCATAGCAATCCTCATTGTCACCCCTCTTCTCGGCGCCTGTACTAACGGACAGAATGATATGCAGCGTGCGATTGACAAGGTTGACACCGCATGGGGAAGTGCAAATACAAAACTCAAAAAGACTTTAGGTGTGCGCAATTACCAATTGGAGAAGAAAGCGGCTTTTCAGGCCATGCTGATTAGTTTGAACGAGCTTGGCTTTGTTGTACAAAATCTCAGTTACATCAGTGGGTTCATCGTTGCAAAGGCACCAATTCCGATTCCGTTAAGCAAAGCCGAATGGGCCGCTATTAAAAAAGTAGAAGAACCTCAAATGCAATCTATTGCAGCCTCCGTTGTTGGCAACTGGCAATCACAGTATTTTCAACTTCACGATAGTAACTTTGAAACCATTATCAACGTAGTAATGTTGGAACGAGCGAAGGATCTACGCATTTCGTTCGGTTTTCAAATGGTCTACACGGGGCCACCAAGACGTGTCAGTTATCGGCAGCAACCCCCGCCAGAGGCTGTAAAATATGCAATGAAGAAAACATGGGATTATTTCGATCGAGTGACGCTCGTTCAGGGAAAAACATTTCAATAATTCTGGAACCAATATTAATTGTGAGAACACAGGCGGCTTCGGGATTGATAAAAATGCAAAGATTGCATAACACCGTCCTTTTCCTTATCAACTAGCCTCCTGTGCTTTCCAACTTAGCGAGATTTAGCTCTCGACCACACGCTGAATGACAGCTTCATAATCGTTGAAATTTTTGGTTTTCACGCCAGCAACTTTACCCTCATCATCCCATATCCGAACTTTAAGAGCTTCTTTGTAAAAAGGCTGTTGTTCGAACTCCGAAACTTCTTCGGGCTGCATAGGCCCACCTTGCAAAGAGAGCGAATGAACAGAGGCTTCGGAAAGTTTCCCCATATAATCAGGATCAACAGCACACAGATAGCGTTTGGCTCTCACATGCAAAGCAACACATTGCGTAACAACTTGCGGAAAGTAAGGTCTTAGAACCCGCCCACCAGCCGCATCATGATAATTGTCTTCAGTATCTTCAGGGGAGTAGACACCAAATTCGCTCGTATAATGGCCGATATCATGAAGAAGTGCGGCAACGACTAACTCATCCGGTGCGTTTTCCTTTTCAGCTAACATAGCCCCTTGCAGCATATGCTCAGCCATAGTCACGTCTTCTCCCAAGTAACTCTCAGCCCCGCGACGTTGAAATATATCAGCAAGGAAGGCAACAATATTGGATTTATTCAATTCCTGCTGTCTCATGAGTGTTTTCCATTTGCTTGTAGATTTTCCAATATTGAAAGCGTAGACAATAGCCCATCTTTGTCTGCATAACATCCTTGCAACCAGCGCGAACCCGTCCCTGAAAAGGCTTTCCGAGCGTGCATCACTCTTGTGTTATCCACAATAAATAATTCACCAGGAGAAAGCTTGAAACTCACTTGCATGGCTTCATCCTCTACAATCTCACCAAATCTGCGATAGGCGTCGTAATAGGCTTCCATTTCGTCATAGGGGACGTGAACAAGAGGCGCACAGGAGCGGTTATTAAACCTCACAGCTTTTATTTCTCCTTCGGGGGTTAATTCGATCATGGGCCTGTCAGCTTTTAAGTGAACCGAATTTGAACCAGCATACTCGAAATTAGCGCTATATTTTGTCAATAGTTCAAAGGCAGAACTATTCTCAGCCTTCAAAACAGAAGCAACGTGGAAACCGTCGACCACAATTGAATCGCCACCTTCAACAGTATTCTCTAGGCAAGACAGTAATTGAAGTGTCGGTACGGGATCTCTATATGGATTATCTGTATGTGCCTGAAGTCCAAGATTTGTATAGGCCAGATTGCTTGGATTCACCTCTGAGCGGACATCAAACCATCGGCCATAATTGGTTTCACGAATATAACCAAATTTTTCAGCGACCTGACATAAATCACCAGAATTAGTCGGCACACCGTTGAGTACCGCGAAGCCGTACTTCTGAACCGCTGACAACCAAGTAATTAGAGCCTCGTCTGATTTAGAAATAATGCTCCAATCTCCAGTAGGCACCCTATTTTGCAACTCAGATCCCCATGTTTCATTTCTTTTCGAAACATACCCTTTGACGGCTTCCCGGTTAGAATCGTAGATATTCTGTCTCAACCAGTCTCCATCAAATTTTAGTCTTTTCATCTCCGGCGTAATTACCAATTGTAGTTCATCAACACCGGTGACCGACACGTCGGTTATATTGTTGCAACGTGGTATTTGCTGAAGAGTAATTAACCGTTGTCCGTTCTCTGCGCTTCGAGTTTCAACGTCTTGAGCATTATCTCTAAGCCATACGGCATGAAAACGAGCCTTTTGCCCATCCGTCCACACCACTTCCACTGCTTTACCACCCGATAAAACGGTTGCACTTGTTAATTTCATCTCCACACCTATTCAAGTTGAGGTACCTATCTTGACAATAAGGGTATTTATGGTATCGATGAAATTATCATTTTTGACACATTGATGAAATTTTACTTATGCCAGATCAAAATCGAATTCTCTCCTACCTTCCATGGTTAAGAACTTTCGAGGCTGCAGCCCGACGTATGAATTTTTCTGAAGCCGCACGAGAACTCGGATTGTCACAAGCTGCCGTCAGTCAACAAATTAAACTTCTTGAACAGGAGTTTGGCGAGCCGCTATTCGAACGCCAAAGAAGAGGTGTCACAATCACTGCAGCAGGTGCTGCCTTTTTACCGCACGTGCAATCAGCGTTCGGTACTCTCGCCAGAAGCTCTGGAGAATTATTCGGAAAAGCGGCAAATAGAAGGATCATACTTCACAGCCCAATCTCCTTTACGTCTCTTTGGCTTGCACCAAGATTAAAGGCATTATCGCAAGACCTACCTCATATCAGCCTTGACATAAAAACCGTCCACTTACCGGCTGATTATAAATCCGAAGACAATAATTTGCATATTAGATATGGGATTGGATATTTTTCTGGCCGCAACGCGCTTCGCCTTACTAAGGAATATCTGGTTCCAGTTGTGTCCGCGGCAACACTGCGACATTCTACATCCGCCGCAGTGTGGAAAAGCATGCCGTTGCTGAGCGTCTCCGGCGGAAGGGAAATGTGGGCAGACTGGTTTGACGAAGCCGATATGCAGATCCCTGCGCCACCAGTTCATCGATTTGATACGTTTGTTGCCGCGTTGTCGGCTGCTAAAGCTGGTGCAGGTATTTTATTGGGCTCTCGCCCCCTGATTGATCATGAAATCAATTCAGGCGAATTAGCTGAAATTTCCGATATTCAATATGTTAGCGATAATGGACACTTCCTTACCTATGAGGCGGATATTCCACTTAATCAGACAGAACAATCACTTTTACGGTGGTTCAAACAAAATTCGATCAACAATATTTAAGAATGCAGCAAATATACTAATGTTATCATTTTGTTAGAATCCAGATTGTATCTTCCTCCTATTGGATTAGTCTTAAAAGAATAGACTGAAGAATATCATCTAACGGCGGCACCAAAATTATGACTATTTACAAACAATGCTCCTATTTCATCGCTGGGATTTTCAGCCTGCTCCTTTCCGTATCGACCTCATCAGCTTTGGAACCCGTTAAAGGCGATGTAGTCCTGCAAGTGTCCGGCAATATTGCTGTGACAAATACTGATGACGGAAAAGCTGTTTTTGACAGAGCAATCCTAATGAGCCTCCCAGCAACGAAAATTGAAACTGAAACACCGTGGACAGATGGTGTCGTCAAATTTGAGGGAGTTCTTCTTAGAGACCTTATGGAACTGCTTAAAGCGACAGGCCAATCGCTAAAAGCAACAGCTATAAACGACTATACTGTAGATATTCCAGTTGAAGACTTCCTAAAATATGATGTGATTTTGGCCTATAAGATGAACGGAAATTTAATGAGCGTTCGAGATAAGGGACCTTTATGGGTGATATACCCATGGTCAGACAATCCAGCTATTCAAACCGAGATTTTTCACTCTCGATCAATTTGGCAACTGAACAAAATTTCCGTCAAATAACGTAGGTTTTAAACATCCAATCCATGTTTCGTAATATTAGATATCTCTACGCAGTATTAATCATTGCAACATTCTCCATGACGGCATCGGCTTATTGGCTAATAAGTGGTGTCGTACAGGAATCTACCAAATTGGAAAGCGTAGCACGTGATATACTAATTGGTGTTGCCTCTCAAACAAGCTATGAGTTGCACCAGTTTATTTACTCACTTAACCAATACAAACTCAGCAATTCCAGCATTAGCAAGCAACAACTTATTACTCGGTACGATATACTTTGGAGCCGCAGAAAAACAAACACTTTAGGAAAAGTCGGCGCTGCCTTCAAACAACTTCCAAAGGCTCCTGAATTTCTCAATCAATTCCATATTACACTTATTGAAACAGAGGAAGCGGTTCTATCCCTAAAAAGAAAAGACACCAATACTCTAGCTCAATTGGCAAAACGATATCGGGATCTAGTTCCGTCTCTTCATCAGATCACTATCGCCGCCGCGAGAAAAGCCACAATTGATAGCACGCGACTTCACACCGAATTGAAAATTGTGGGCTATTGGGCGCGTATTCTACTTCCAAGTATACTTGTGACGGGATTTCTAGTGGCTGCAATTCTCTGGCGGGAGCGTAAATCGCTTAATAGTCTGACACAACATTTGGAGGAACGGATTTTAGAAAGCACTCTGGACTTACGGAAAACCAACCAGATTTTAAAAGATGAAATTCAGGAAAGAGAAAAGCTGGAAGCAAAACTGGTGCAATCCCAAAAAATGGAGATGGTAGGTCAACTTACTGGTGGCATTGCCCATGATTTTAATAACCTGCTGGCCATTATACAGGGAAATGCGGAATTACTGGAAACTCTAGTAAAAGAAGAAAATGTCCGCCTCATTAAGCCAATTATCAAAGCAACCGCTCGCGGTAGCGATCTAACGCAAAGGCTACTGGCATTTTCCCGCAAGCAGCCTCTTCGCCCAGAATCCCTTAATTTACTTTCACTCGTAGAAAGCATAACGGATCTTCTCGATCGTTCGTTGGGCGAAACAATCAGTGTAAAAATTAACGCGGAAGAGAACATTTGGACAGCACTTGCAGATGCCGCCCAAGTGGAAAATGCAGTTCTAAATCTTGCCGTAAATGCGCGTCATGCGATGCCGAATGGTGGGCAACTTAGCATCGACATAAGTAATTTCATTTTAGAAGAAACGGATGCAATACATCTAACTGATGCGGTTGCAGGTGATTACGTACTTCTTTGTGTTTCAGACACTGGAACTGGCATGTCAAAAGACACTATGGAGCACGCGTTTGAGCCGTTTTTTACAACAAAAGACGTCGGCAAAGGGTCTGGACTAGGGCTTTCCATGGTTTATGGCTTCGTGAAGCAATCAGGAGGGCATATTGATCTCTATAGTGAAGAAGGTCTTGGGACCTCAATCATGATTTATTTACCGAGGGCGCTGGAAAGTCATGAAAGCCCACTCTCTCATTTATCTTCGTCTGATATCCCACAAGGGAATGGCGAGACTATTCTTGTCCTGGAGGACGACAAAGACGTCCTCATACTTGCAGGGAAAATACTGACATCCTTGAACTATAACGTTGTTCCCACAAATGACACAGAAACAGCGCTTCAAGTATTGAAATCAAACCAAAAAATAGATTTGATATTATCTGATGTGGTGCTCCCTGGAGGTATGAGCGGTCCTGAATTTTTCAAGGAAAATAAGGATATAATCTCCACCCAAAAAATCATTTATATGTCCGGCTATCCCACTGAGGCCGCGGCAACAACCCAAAAATCTAACAGCTGGGATCCGAATGATATCCTACTAACAAAACCCTTCCAGCGAAGGGAACTCGCATTGCAGTTAAAAATCGCTTTGATGGCGGATACTCAAGTGACAAAAGTGTAATTCTCATTTAACAGCTTGACCTTCCAGTTACTGGAGGCTTTATCTAGATCATAGATACTAATGATAGGATAAAACAGCCATGTCAGTGCGAACAGGAAAATCCAATACCTCTCCCCATGGGGAAGACGATCAAGGAACAACGATTGACCCTGTTTGCGGAATGACGGTTTCTTTGGGAAACGGTAAACCATCTTTTGACCACGAGGGCACAATCTATCATTTCTGTGCGACAGGCTGCAGCGACAAATTTTCTTCTGATCCGGAATTTTATCTGACGGGATCTCACAAAAGAAAAGCAAAAACTGCTCCCAAGGACACGCTGTATACATGTCCAATGCATCCAGAAATTATAGAGGATCACCTAATTGATTGTCCTTTGTGTGGTATGGCGTTGGAGCCCATGGGGATCCCGGATGATGGTCCAAATCCAGAGCTCATTGACTTCACACGGCGTTTCTGGATTTCTGCATTCTTTACAATTCCCCTCATCTTTATCGCCATGGCACCAATGGTGGGGCTACCTGTTCGTAACATTTTCGGGGAAAATATTGCTAACTGGATCGAGCTCGCTTTGGCGACGCCCGTTGTATTGTGGGCAGGCTGGCCATTTTTCAAACGCGGCTGGGGCTCAATACTGAACAGAAGCCCAAACATGTGGACCTTAATCGCCATCGGGGTCGGGACTGCATTTATCTACAGTAGTATCGCCGTTGCTCTACCTGATATTTTTCCGCCTGACTTCCAAATGAATAATGGCCTAATCCCGATTTATTTCGAATCCGCAGCAGTGATTATAGTGTTGGTCTTTCTTGGCCAAATACTGGAACTAAAAGCACGCGAGCGAACCGGTGAAGCTATCAAATCGTTGATGCAACTAGCACCAACGACAGCACGAAGAATAAATTCAAATGGTATTGAGCGTGATGTGCCCATTGAAAATATTCTAGAAGAAGACAAACTCCGTATTCGTCCAGGCGAGCGCGTGCCTGTGGACGGTTTGGTTCTGGAAGGTAATTCCGCCATTGATGAAAGCATGCTGTCCGGAGAACCTATTCCAGTCGAAAAAACCTCTGGCGACACTGTGACAGGCGGCACCCTCAATAAATCAGGTACACTTGTCGTGCTTGCTCAGAAAGTCGGCTCGGATACACTTCTTTCACAAATTGTAGAAATGGTCGCATCGGCTCAACGCTCCCGCGCACCTATCCAAGGACTTGCCGATAAGGTCGCCGGTTATTTTGTGCCCGTGGTCGTGCTATCAGCGGTTTTATCATTTGTAGTTTGGGCGTTCATTGGCCCAGATCCAAAATTTGTATTCGCTCTACTATCTGCGGTATCCGTTTTAATTATTGCATGTCCGTGTGCATTGGGTCTTGCAACCCCAATGTCAATAATGACAGCTACTGGGCGCGGCGCCCTTGCAGGTGTCCTTGTACAAGACGCCGAAGCACTGGAACAGTTCTCCCATGCCAGTGTCATTATCATGGATAAAACCGGCACATTAACAGAGGGAAAACCCAGCTTGAACAAAATCGAGCTGTCTGGAATTCTCAGTGAAGAAGAAGCCCTATCAATTGCGGCAGGGTTGGAGACAGGTTCAGAACATCCGCTTGGCGAAGCCATATTGAAAGCTGCAAGTAATTCAAAAATTCAGCCCGCCCAAGTCACTAATTTCGAAAATATCACGGGTTTAGGAATTCAGGCCCTTCATAACAATGAAATCGTGATCTTTGGCAACGCAGCATTTATGAGTAGTAATGGCATCACTTTGTCTAACGTCGGCGATTTTTCAGTTGAAGCCGAAAACAACGGTGAAACCATTCTCTACTTGGCTAAAAACAATGCACTAGTAGCGGCATTCAGCCTGTCGGATACAATAAAATCAAATGCAAAATCCGTGGTTGCCAAGCTAAAGGAACACAATATTCAGGTTGTGATGGCAACCGGAGATAATAAAGGTGCTGCAGCACACGTCGCCAAGCTTCTTGGTATTGATCAGGTTTATGCAAATGTTTTACCTCAGGACAAAAAACGCATCATTGAAGAGTGGCAAGAACGGGGGCATGTGGTGGCCATGGCCGGCGACGGCGTAAATGACGCACCGGCTCTTGCACAGGCCAATGTCGGTATCGCTATGGGAACAGGATCTGATGTTAGCCTTCAAAGTGCCGGGATAACACTGCTAAAAGGGGACATCTCTGCTATCTTGCGCGCATATAAACTTTCGGCTCTAACACTTCGTAATATCAAGCAAAATCTAGTATTTGCATTCGGCTACAACATTATTTGCGTCCCCATTGCAGCAGGTATTTTATATCCGTTTACTGAAACCCTGCTGTCCCCAATGATTGCAGCTGCCGCGATGAGCTTGTCTTCTGTTTCCGTGATTTCAAATGCATTGCGCCTTCGGAACATTTCACTAAGTGAAAAGGTGAACCAATGAATATAGGTAACGCGTCTGAACTTTCAGGATTGCCAGTAAAAACAATTAGGTATTACGAGGAAATAGACCTTGTGAAACCAGCTAGAGCCGAAAACGGATATCGCTTTTATTCAAAAGATGACGTTTTGTATCTAAATTTTCTAAATCGGGCTCGAAAACTTGGCTTCTCAGTTAGTGAGTGCAGACTTCTTTTATCGCTTTACAACGATACCGAAAGATCCAGCAGCGAAGTAAAAACGCTCGCGCTCCAAAAAGTTGAAACTATTGAGGCAAAAATCCTGGAACTCACATCAATGAAAAATATGCTAAGTAAACTCGCTCAAAGCTGCCACGGCGATAACAGGCCCGATTGTCCAATTCTGGACGAAATAGCGGGCAAGGCTACAATTTAGAAAATTCGATAAATAGGTAGGGTGTGTTACCCGTCCCACTTCAGAAGCCTTGCTGATATTAAAAATTTAGGCTACACGCGATGGCTGGAAGCAAAACATCCTCCATCATTTTTGTCTCGAAAAGTAAATGTATATGCCTAAAATCTCAGATCATTTGTACGGCACACTTCTCACCGCATTGGGTGTCCTTGTCTTAACACCGGACGGGCTTTTGGTTAGATTAATCAGTGCTGAGGCTTGGACACTTTTGTTTTGGCGCGGCCTGCTCTTCGGCACCGCTATCCTAGGGTTTTATTTCCTCAGATACGGCAGCGGTGCCATATTCAGATTTCGAAACATAGGGTGGTTGGGGCTTCAAGCCAGTCTTCTATTCACTTTAAGCACGCTATTTTTTGTACAAGCTCTACATCACACCAGCGTTGCAAACACGCTTGTCTTGATCGCAACTGCTCCTTTCTTTGCGGCTCTACTCTCTCGCATATTTCTTAAAGAAAAGATCAGCAGATCTACGCTTCTTGCAATTTTGGTTAGTTGTGGTGGCATCGCTTTCATATTTAAAGGAGGCCTTTCCAGCGATCATCTCATGGGCGACATGTTTGCTCTCGCATCCGCGTTAAGCATTGCAAGCCAAATTACAACTGTCAGACGTTCACGATCAGTGGATATGGTCCCTTCGCTTGGTTTCAGCGGTATTCTAGTGGCACTTATCGCGCTCATTTTTGCTGAAACGCTATCTGTTAGCAGCACTGATATGGGATTACTTCTCATATTGGGCTTTATTGTATTGCCAATTGCATTCGGGCTGATCACCATCGGTCCACGCTATATACCTGCAGCAGAAGTTAGTTTGCTAATGCTGCTTGAAACGTTTCTTGGCCCCTTATGGGTTTGGCTTGCAATTGGGGAAGAACCGTCATTTGAGACGCTAATTGGTGGTGGTTTGGTTCTCACCACCCTCGCAGTCCATACAATTTACAATGCACGCGTACGCGCAAGGGGCGCAGTTTCAGCCTAGTTGTGATTTAGATATGATCGGATCTGTAAAATATATGGCGGCCTATTTCACCGACTTTATCTAAGCGTAATCTCCATCCGGGGGATACATAAGAGGCGTGGTAATGCGTAGCTTTCTTGGCTACGCCGCTTCTTTCACCTGCCATCACCAAGGCAACGATCTTTAACGAACGCTCCCATGAATGTATATTTCTCGGCCGATCAGATTTCCCATCACAGGCAAATGAAAATTGGCATCGATTAGAAAGATGCTGATTTTGGAAAACCACACCGCAAACATTATCAGGATACTTCTTGTTGGCGACCCGGTTCAAAACGACTTCAGCAATAGCAACTTGCCCGATCAATGGCTCACCACGAGCTTCAAAATACACCGCTTGAGCCAGACACAGCTCTTGCGTTGAAAATACTCTTTCAAACAAATTCACATTTTCGATAGTAGCTTCAGTACTGCCATAAGCGGGCATATCCATATTTTTAAGCACTTTTTGCCCTTGCGAGGTCACCCTACCAAGTGACACCAGCTTATTTTCCAGCTCTTGAGGAGAAGAAACGTTATAACGTGCGTTTAAGTAATTTGCGCGCAGCTCACTGTCTCTTGTTCCCATATTGAACAAAAGAGTAAAGCTCACCGCCATCAAAAATATTACCGCCGCCGCCCCTAAGCCGAGTCCCATCCGGTAACTCAAGGCATTTGGCCCAAAATCTCTAATCATACTTGCTACTCACTTTTTTAACAGACAGGCCTCATCGCTTACCTCCAAATAGAGTGAAGCAATGCCATTGGCCGGACCTTTAATAAATTCACGTATATTGTACCAAGAACTTTCGTAACTATTCATCACCCATATATGGGGTGAATAACGGATTTCTTAGTCATTTTGTTAACCATAATCTATAAAAGATAGTGGCATTCTTAGGTGGAGAAATCACAGATTGGTAATTGCCGCCAGTTCAAACAGAAAAATCAATAGTTAAAAATCAATGACTTAACATCAACAAAAGATAAAATCTTCGGTTTTATATTCCTGAGAAAATATTTGCCTCGCTCCTGATACTTTACATACAAGTTTAATGATTTAGGCATTATTTTTGGAAATTCTACAAGAATCGCCTGACGAAAGTTTAAAAAGAGAAAAACCCGCAGAAAACGGCTAATTTAGATGAATGATAATTTAGAAAAATACCTACAAAAACAATTTGAACCGCAGTGATTACAGGTTTATCTAAAATTTGACTAAACTTTATTCCACCTAAACGAGCTTTTCTGATTTATTTAATCCGTTGGCGCCATTCTCAATCTTACGAGTCTAAAATAGCCCTAAAGTACTACATCTTGGATCGTAATGAAGATTTACTGCATATACATTTATGGTAATATTGCAACCCCATACCTAGATGAAAGTTGTAGCGAATGATCAACATGTAACGATTATTCTTTTTTTTTCATTAAATGAATTGTTTTACTTGCATCAATATACTGTTTTGTTATATCAGCTATCTTGAATTTGTTTCATTTTTTTATGTAATGGTAGAGTATATGGATATCACAGCACTTCAAGGAAAGTCACTAGAAGCTAGTCGTTTTCTGAAAGCTATGTCAAACAAGCATCGGTTGCTAATTCTTTGTAATCTTGTTGATGCAGAACGTTCTGTTGGTGAACTAGAAAAAATAGTTGGACTAAGCCAATCTGCTTTGTCTCAGCATTTGGCACGCCTGCGTAAAGAAGAAATCGTTAAAACGCGTCGTGAAGCTCAAACTATTTACTATTCGCTCGACGACGAAAGCGTTATCGACGTTTTGGAAGTTCTATATGACATCTTCCTTGGCGAAGAAAGTAACTTGGCAGAAGTAGCGTAAGGCTACTTCCCAAAGCAGTTGTGTCCCGGAGTTCTTATAGGTTCCGGGACTGATTGCCCTTCGAATAAGGCTTACTTTTCGTGAGCTAATAGGCTTTCTCTGAAAACGAGATAACTTGCTTGCCCGCAACTTCACGGCTCTCCATGGCTTTGAGTGCGGACACAATCTCCTGTCCCTTCCAGATTTTCCCTATATAAGGACGCAAATTGTGGCATTCAACAAGCTCTAACAATTCACTATGAGCTGTTCTACCCGCTTCAGGGTTTTTACGACCATATTCCCCAGCTCTAACTCCGATCAATTCTCCCCCACGTCGACGTAACTCTTCTAAATTTATGTTTCCAAATTCACCACTTGCAAAACCAACGCTTAACAAACGCCCCTGCCAGCCAAGGCAGTTTACGCTTTCATTCAGCACATGCCCCCCAACCGGATCCATTACAACCGAGACACCCTGACCCGCTGTAAGGCTCATTATTTCTTGAGTGAACACACCGTCATGATAGTCAACAACATGATCGGCACCGGACATTAGTGCGATTCCTCGTTTTCCTGCACTGCTCGCCGTTGCAATTACTTTAGCCCCTAAAGCCTTCCCAACAGCAACGCACGCCTGACCAACCCCACCCCCAGCGCCGTGAACAAGAAGCCACTCACCAGCCTGTAGTCTACCGCGCCGTACAAGGGCGACATAGGCCGTTTGAAACGTCACACCAAACGCTGCTGCTTCTTCAAAGCTCAGATTGGATGGCACAGGAAGAACGTCATCTTCATTCGCAATCTTAAACTCTGCGCACGCTCCCGTTTTTCCCCTGAACATTACGATGTCTCCGACTTTGAATTTCTGCACCTCAGCGCCAACGGACTGAACAGCGCCTGAACCCTCCAATCCGACAATGAATGGGATCTCCGGCTTGTATTGGTATTTTCCATATGTCATGAGCAAATCTGGAAAATTTAATGAAGCTGCGCGCACTTTGATCAGGACTTCGTTTACGCCTAAAGTACGTATTGGCGTTTCAATTATTTTGACCGCATCGGGGCCGCTCAAGGATGTACATACAGCAGAGAGAAACTGGACATTTTTTTCTATCATTTTGAGTCCTTTGAGCGTTTTCACTCACCATTTTTTGCTATTTCAACTTTTTCTACGATGTTGTGACTGGAATATGCCTTGTTAAAAGTATATTTGTGAAGCAGTTCTTTTTGTGTATCAAATTAGCGGATCTTTCGATGGCAATTTCAGAAATATCATACCTTGTAGCAGCAGGAGGCGGCATTGCCAGCTTCTTAAGCCCTTGTGTATTACCATTGGTCCCCGCGTATATTTGCTTAGTCGCCGGCACCAGCCTGGAACAACTGGAACTGCAAGCTAGTCAAAAAAAGGCTTCGGCACTAAACGTCAAAGTAATTTTGATGGCGTTGATTTTTGTGCTTGGTTTTTCAACTGTGTTTGTTTTATTGGGGGCTGGGGCCTCTGTCATCAACCGGATTTTAATACAACATCTGGATATTCTTTCCCAAATTGCCGGTGGTGTGATCGTTATTTTTGGCGTTCATATGACGGGTATTATTCGCATCCCACTCCTCTATCGTGAAGCACGATTTAATGATATCGACAAACCGCAAAATTGGCTGGGTGCCTATGTTATTGGATTAGCGTTTGGATTTGGTTGGACACCTTGCATTGGCCCTATCCTTGGAACCATTCTCGCGCTTGCTGCGAGTGATAGCTCTATGTCGCATGGTGTCGGCCTGTTGAGTGTTTATGCGCTAGGGCTGGGCATTCCATTTATGATCGCCGCGTTTGCGATAAATCCGTTTTTGCGCTTCATGCGTCATTTCAAAAGATATTTCAAAGCTATGGAGATCGCGACCGGGGCTGTGATAACTGCAACTGGCGTTCTAATCTTTACAGGACAGTTTCAAATACTTGCTTACTGGTTTCTCGAACTAATTCCCGGACTTGCCAATTTAGGCTAGGCAAATCAATTTGCGTTTAAGTTAGTTTCCCCGCGTTCAATTTTCGATATGCTTTGATCGATAACATCGTTGTCATAGCTTAGGTTGTTGATAGCAGGCTCTGCACTTAGATTTGGGCTATGCGCAGGGAGGAAAGAAAACAGGAACATTGCGCCAAGTAGGAACGCTACAATAAACCATGTTGAAGTAATTTTGTCTTTCATTTGTATTCCAGTAAATGCGAATTGAACTCGATCAGAGAAAATATTTTTTTGTCTCACGAGGCTGATTTAGTATTCAATTCGCTGGCTTCAATCACTGTTCAACGAACTGTGAGCCAGTTTCCGCCATATGTATGTTGAATGTAATCACTGTCACAAATACACTTAACTTTCCTGCAAACATGGAGAGACAAATGTGCGCCCGTTTTAGTCTGACAAGCCCGATCGAAGCAGTACGGAATTTATTCAAGCTTAACGAGAGCCCCAATTTGAGGGCTTCATACAATATTGCCCCAACAAATAGCGTATTTGCGGTTCGCGCACCTGAATACCCTGACGAAAATTTGAGATACTTTATGCCGCAGTGGGGATTGATCCCAACTTGGGCCAAGGACAAATCCATAGCTGCCAAGTTGATTAACGCCCGATCTGAAACAGTTTCTGAAAAACCCTCTTTTAGGTCAGCTTTCAAAAGTAGGCGTTGCCTAATACCTGCAAGCGGTTTTTTTGAATGGAAGAAAACAGAAGACGGTACAAAGCAGCCTTATTACATTCAAGCTGAAAACCAGCCTATTTTTTCTTTTGCCGGACTTTGGGAAAATTGGACTGCCACAGATGGAACAATTATTGAAAGCTGTACACTTCTAACACAAGCAGCCACATCAGAATTCGAGAGCATCCATAGTAGGATGCCGGTCACAGTAAATCCTGACTATCATGAGAATTGGCTAGTTGGCAGCGACAACAGCAGCCTACCGCCACATAACTCACAAGCTGTCTTCACAGCATATCCTGTCAACAAACGGGTCGGCAACGTTCGTGAAAACGATGCCGACCTGATCAAGAGAATAGAGATTTCTGACACGCCTATACAGCGCAGCTTATTCTAGCGGCTCTCTCAAGGCTAATGTTCTGGGTACAAGCCAGCTTCACTAGGATCACGGCTTATCCGTACAACAGAACATTTCAGTTTCTCAAATGCTTTATGTTCGATTTGTCGGACACGCTCTTTTGTAATACCAAGTCGGTTTCCCAAAGCCTCCAGCGTAACTTTATCTTCATTCAGGCGCCGCTCACGTATGATAAGCTGCTCCCGATCAGATAACTCCTTCATAGCAGAACGCAGCCAACGGCCTCTAATTTCTCCATCGCATACACGAATCGTAACTTCTTCTGGATTAGGTTTGTTATCTGGTAGGAAGTCCTCCAAGCTGTCTTCCCCCTCCTCGCTTATGGGGGCACTCAAAGACTGATCACGGCTGGCTAGCCGGTTTGACATATTTTCAACGTCCTTCAGACCAACTCTTAGCTTTTCAGCTATCGCCTTTAGTGTATCTGAAGAAACTTTCCCTTCTTCAGGATTTTGAATTTTAGCCCGCAACCATCGTAAATTGAAGAACAAGGATTTTTGTGCTGCGCTTGTACCAGATCGAACAATTGACCAATTGCGCAAAATATAGTCTTGCATGGCTGATTTTATCCACCAACTGGCGTAAGTGGAAAACCGTATTTCTCGCTCTGGTTCAAAGCGGAATGCGGCCTGCATCAATCCAATATTCCCCTCTTGCACCAAATCGCCAAGTGGCAATCCATAATTACTGAACTTGGAGGCCATAGAAACGACAAGGCGAACATAGGCTGTTACCAGTTCATGCAGAGCATCTTCGTTTCCATCTTCACGCCATAATCTGGCAATTTCAAACTCTCTTTCCCGAGTAAGCATAGGGGCAGACATTACAGAGGATATGAAGGCTCTATTTCTTTTTAATGTGCTAATCGCGTCACGTGTGGGCATTGTATTTCCACCCTTTCGTCAAGTGAAATATTTAGTTTCCCTGAGCACTGACTTTATTAGTTTTTTCTGAATTATTACTCCATTTCAAAGATAATTCAAGCACATTATACTAATTCTAATATTATTTTATATGTATATATACAAAATTTACTGTTTCCTCTCGGAAAGTGAATGTTTCTTTAGCTTGTGCTACCTGTGTTTTCACGAAATCCCATGTAAAAAACCATTGCAACGACCAGAAGACCTGCAATTGTCAAAAAAGAAATCTGGTAGCCTGACGTTGGTGAATACAAAAGCCCCCACCCAAATAGGGATTGCATAAAGCCAACCCCTAAAATACTGGTCAAATTTAGCGTCGAGTTTGCGCGGCCAACCAGATAATCAGGAAAGGATGCGCGACACTGCGCGGCTAGTACAACATAATGTTGTTGCAAAAAAGCAATCACAACGAAGAGAACACAAACAGCCCACAGCGGAAGTTCCTCGTAAAATCCCAATATCATAAATACAACCACTTCAGCCGTAACCGCTGCGAGCACTATTTTCTTACGGCTTTTGAAAACGCGATCAAGCGGCCCGAAAAATAGCGCACCGACGGGAATAGCCACGACCATCAAAAAAAGAATTTGACCGCGTTCCACGCCGTCAAGTCCGTATTCTGTTTCAAGAAACGGCCCTCCCCACATTCCAAGAATAGTTGTGGAGGGTCCGAAGGCTACGAAGCCCATTGCTAGGAAGAAGAAAAACCTTGGATAGAAAAGAACAACGCTATATCCCTTGATGCTCTGCATCAGGCTTTTAGGCTGGTTATCGTGCACCTCATAATCCGGCGGGACATCCCTAATAATGAAAGCACCTGCAAGAACCGCGATAAGAGTAACGGCAGCGATAATCAAATAAGCCGGACGCCAGCCGAATTCGGCAATAAAAAAGGCAAGTGGGTAGGACGCCAGAATGCTTCCCATACTTGATGCCGCCATGAGCCAGGATACAATGGTTGCAAAGCGATCTGCCGGAAACCATTTTGAAAACAGGACATACGACGACATCATTGTGACAGAGAAGCCGCCTCCTAGCAGCATCCGCGCCACCAGAACCTCTTCATACGTTGTTGCATAGGCGAGTAGAATGCATGCAAAAATAGCAACGCCCACATAAATAGGAACGACACGTCGAGCCCCAAAACGGTCGAGTAATAAACCATTTGGAATTTGCAACACTGCAGAGGTAAAAAAGAGGGCTGCGGCTAAAAATCCGAGACTATCAACCGCGAACCCCAGCTCTGCGGCAACAGGTGGTATCGTAACGGCACCTGACAAACGGTGAAACTGTCCAAGACCAAAGAGAACTGCGCAGATGATAAATATATAATAAGCCCGGCGATGGGTTTGCGTAGCTGCGACGGCAGTGGACATGCGGAGGTTTCTTTCTTTTCTCCTACGATCCGCTCATTTTGACTTTTTGTCAAATGACTTGATCATTTGATCATGTGCGCATATTTTCAAGACAACGAACGAAGATTGCGACGTCCTCGCAACAAAACAATAACAGAACCGAGTAGACGAATGAAATTCCAAGGTACAGAACAATATATTGCCACAGAAGACCTGATGATTGCAGTGAATGCAGCTGTAACATTGCAACGCCCGCTTTTAATCAAAGGAGAGCCCGGCACAGGGAAAACCGTTTTGGCGCAAGAGGTTGCTAAATCTCTTGGCAAAAAATTTATTGAGTGGAACATTAAATCTACAACGAAAGCCCAACAGGGCCTTTACGAATATGACGCCGTTTCTCGTCTTCGGGATTCGCAACTAGGGGATGACAAAGTACACGATATCGCCAATTACATTCGCCCAGGAAAAATGTGGGAAGCTTTCACCCAGGACGAAAGCCCAGTTCTTTTGATTGACGAAATTGATAAAGCCGATATCGAATTTCCAAACGACTTGTTGCAAGAACTCGATCGCATGGAATTCTATGTGTATGAGACACAGGAAACTATTAAAGCAAAGCACCGCCCCTTGGTGATCATTACATCTAATAATGAAAAAGAACTGCCAGACGCTTTCTTACGTCGCTGCTTTTTCCATTACATTACATTCCCAGATCAGGAGACAATGGAGAGAATTGTCGACGTTCATCACCCGAATGCGAAGCAGGAACTTGTACGTGATGCCCTGAATGTATTCTTCGGTGTACGTGAAACTCCGGGCTTGAAGAAAAAGCCGTCTACGAGTGAATTGCTCGATTGGCTTAAACTTCTCATGAGTGAAGATCTGCCTGAAGACATTTTGAAATCGAAAGATCCTTCAAAGCTAATTCCTCCGCTTCATGGGGCCCTTTTGAAGAACGAGCAAGATGTTCATTTGTTCGAACGATTGGCATTTTTGTCTCGACGTGAGCAACGCTAACTTAGGTACTAAATCATGTTTGCGAAGTTCTTTTTCACCTTAAGAGAAGCAAAACTTCCCGTTACAATACGGGAATACCTGACCTTGATCGAAGCTCTAAAAGCTGGTGTCGCTGGATTTTCAGTAAATGACTTCTATTATCTTTCCCGAACGACTTTAGTGAAGGATGAGAAAAACCTCGATAAGTTTGATCAGGTTTTCGGCCATTGCTTTAACGGCATTGAGTTTATAGCCGATGACGAAACAGTGGAGCTCCCAGACGAGTGGCTTAAAAAACTCGCCGAACTTACTCTTACCGATGAAGAGAAAGCGCAAGTGGAAGCACTCGGCGGTTGGGAAAAGCTGATGGAGACCCTGCAAGAACGACTTAAAGAGCAGGAAAAGCGGCATCAGGGAGGCAATAAATGGATTGGGACTGCAGGTCGCTCTCCTTTTGGAGCTTACGGCTATAATCCCGAGGGTATTCGTATTGGCCAGAAAGAAAGCAGACACCGCAGAGCGGTTAAAGTTTGGGATAAACGCGAATACAAAAATCTGGATGATGATGTAGAGCTTGGCACCCGGAATATTAAGGTAGCCATGAAACGCCTTCGTCAGTTTGCTCGTCAAGGCGCTGCGGATGAATTGGATTTGGATGATACAATTCGGTCAACAGCCCGCAATGCAGGTTATCTTGATCTGAAAATGCGGCCAGAAAAGCATAACACGGTCAAAGTGCTTATCCTGTTTGATATTGGCGGTTCTATGGACGACCATATCAGGACCTGCGAAGAGTTATTTTCAGCAGCCAGGACTGAGTTCAAACATCTGGAATTCTACTATTTCCACAATTTCTTGTATGAGAAACTATGGAAAGACAATCGTCGTCGCCATGCAGATTTCAAGGCAACTTGGGACGTCTTACATACGTATGCAGCCGATTATAAACTCATTTTCGTTGGCGATGCGACGATGTCACCCTACGAAATTGCTTATGCAGGTGGTAGTGTTGAACATTGGAATGAGGAGCCAGGCCAAGTGTGGTTCCAGCGTGTTCTGGACATCTATCATAAAGCAGTTTGGCTAAACCCGGTGCCCGAAAAATACTGGGAATACACGCCTTCTGTTCAAATGGTAAAACAACTGATGACAGACCGCATGTACCCGCTCACCATTGGTGGCCTTGAAGATGCAATGAAAGAGTTGAGCCGCTAGTCGGCTCACTCTATTTCATCTACAAATCTAACGGCGGAAGTTAAGCGCCCAAGACGCGTTAAAACAAGCTTCTGCAACATGATACTCAATAGCAAATAATATACCGGCAAATAAACTGTCCCGTTCTCACTTGTCTGGATAAGATAGATCAGCCCTACTGAGCCAATCGCCAACAGAAACCACAGTCGGCCACATGCACCCACTCGAGTTACATATTTATCAAATTTTTCGCCATGGATTTCATGTTTGTACCAAATATCAAACGCAGTAGAGATATTATAAATTGGTAAGGCTATAAAGAGCGCACTGCCTGCTAATGCAAATGTGCCTTCCCCAGTTTTAACTAATGCGACTAAACTGAGAAATAAAGAAAGCGACCCTTCAAGCCCTAGGAAATCATCGGAAGCCCCTAACGGCATCGCAATCGCAGTCCCCAAAAGTGCGGCTGATATCAACGTTACCACACCGAGCCATCGGTCAATGCCTTTTGCATATTTTGATAAGGTCTGTCGCGTTGATCGACCAATAAGAATACGTTCAAAAAAATCATGCATTTCTAGCAATCTCCCGTTCTATGATCGTTTATACAGGATGAGTGGACTGCTGACAGTCATAAAAATGGCTTCGTTTTCAAACGAAGCCATCAATTAGTGAGTAAAAGGGTTGGCCCAATAATTATTCTATTGGTTCAGCCCTCTCTTATTCAGAAACTATCGATCTCGGATCCACTTGCCCCGCCTCTTTTCCTTCCTCAATTTCTTGACTGGAGTTTCCGAGAGGCTCTCCACCATCGTCTGATAAATCCTCTTCTTGTGATTGCATTTCCAGATCCGCTACTGCAGATCCGCTGTTTTCGCGGAGAATTTGCATCCAAGTATCGTCCGGCAAATAGGCTCTGTCGTCATATTTTGCGAGCCGCAGTCCTTCAATTGGCCCTAAAAGCCGGAACCACAAACCACTGGTTCTAGGATTATTTGCAGCCCTTTTCTTGACGATTGTAAAAGATTTTCTCCAATAATTTAGAGCTGCCAATGGACTTGCAGCGGGTGCAAGGATAATCAAAATCAAGTTACTTCGCCATGCGCTGAAAAACACATCTTCATTCAAGCTCGGGATTGCCGGCATTATACTTGCCAATCCACCGTAATACCCCAGCGAGCTCAACATATATAATCCATACATCTGCAAGACATAAGAAGGGTACCAAAGGTTTTGTCTATATCGTTTCAACGTACCGGCTTCACTTTTTTCGGCCCAAAATCCCTTCCTTGATGTGTAACCGCGATACCAAATAGAAGCTTTAACGACCCACCTCTTCCACCACGGCATTGCATTGAGCTTCTCTGCCGTCATTGTATCGTCATACCCGCCCTTCGGCTCTTTTGTCATTAGATAGTAAGGAAGAAGCGCTGAATTGCCTCCAATGCTATAAACCAAATACCGAGCAACCAACAAACCAAGAGAGCTCAAAACCGCGTCTGTAGATGTGGCACCCTCAAATAGCGGATACCCACTTGCGACGGAAGCAAGCAATTTTATTCCTGTGAAGGCGGTTATTTGAACGCCGACTTTCCATAGCATCCGTCGAGCAGCTAAGCGGACGTAGTCAGCCCCATTTGCGCTTCTCGCTTTTATACCATTCCAATATTCGCTTTCATTGGCCGTATATCCTTTTCCGTAAGCTGAGAACGCAGTAACAGTTAAAAAATAAACGGCAAGATCCACGCCAAAACCCGCTGATATTTCACTCCCATCTTCATACTGATAGGAAGTTGGTGCTAACCAAGCTAACAGAGCGGCACCAAAGACACTCTGAAGGTAACCTCCCATTCGCGTATAGCTTTGCATATAATCACTTCTCGCAAGCCTGTCATATGCGGCACGGTCCTCATCTGTTGGATCAGCGGCAGGTCTCGCGGCTCCCTCTTCATCTTCGCCAGAAGTCACAAAATCATGGGATTTTTTAAACGTCCAGTTCCAGAAAGATGGATAGCGGAACCAGGAACCCCCATCATTATCAACTTGAGCTTCTACATCAGTCGTGGGAACGGTTTGGCGTGAAGGTTGTGTGACCACGGCTCGATGCATTGCTGCCATATGAACCGGCAACATCATCCGTCCATCGGGATCAATGTAATTTACAGGATCACCGTTCGTATACGCATAGGGGTTTTTTGTACTTCTAGCCGGATCAGGGCTTAAAAAACGTCCCAGCTCTGGGGAATAGTAACGTGCTATATCGTAGTATAACTGGGTTTCTTCATCAAACTCCATACCAGCAAATTTAAATCGAAAGTTATTATTTCCGGCCGACAACTGGTCATCCGACATCGCACCATAAGGAGTATAACCTACTGACGCACTCTGCTGTCCATCTTCACCTGATACTGCAATAACGCTCCCACGAATATCGTGATGATAAAATGTAACTTGATCAACTTTCGGAGATCCATCGCCCCCTTCAAGTGCAGCGTGCACACTTGGTGTAATAATCATCGTCGTAAAAACAAACGTCACTAACGCCAGAGATACTCTTCTGATCCTACCTAACACAAAATCCGGACGTGCAACGATTGTCATTCTTGCTGAACCTGTAGCTCGCTCAAATACTGAGATCAAGGTCAATGCAATCCCAAAAAAAATCAACAACGGCAAGAGGGCATGGCCAGTAACTGGAGACAGAAATTTCGAGATTTGAGCGGAAGCCGTCGAAACATATTTCAAACCTGCAGCAACTCCACCTCCAGTCTCATCGCTGATAGCAGTGGGAACAACCGTAGCAAATATTTCTAAATCTTCGTCAGTAACTCGATCTGTAAAGGCGGCGATCCGCCCCATATGATCCCACACATATCGTGTTTGTTGCATCGTTCCGTCAGGAAGCACCGTAATTTCATAGAATTCGTCGATATAGTAGGTAACAGCACCATCCAATTCATCTTTTTCGATACGCTGCCCCGTATGATCATACTCGTAAGTGAAGTTCCGAGTTGAACGATCCGTACGAACGGAACTGGCAAGAAGGTGATTTTCTACGTCAAAATCAAATGTCACGTCACGGTCGCGGGTTTTCATACCAGTGATATTTGCGTTTTGGTCAAACGTCAGCTCTACAGGAACCCGATGCAGCTGAATTTTTTCGTCCACACTATCTAACTGTCTATTAAGGATTGAAAAATTTGTTGCAGCAACAGCATTGTTATTATGACTATCGGTGCTTTCTACCAACCTCCCATTTTCATCGTAGAGATATCGAGTTTCCGATGTGTGGATACCATTTCTTAAGGCATCTTTTCTCGTTTCATTTTTTAATAAATTTGCATCTTCTGTAAACTCATAAAAAAGACTGGCAATTGACCCATTGTTTTCCGCAACATTTCCATTGCGTTCAAAGTCAATAGAGTGCAGATTTCCGTTTTTAGTCCACCGGTACTTCTCTAAGATACCATTGCCCAATTCCTTTACAAGAACAGCATCTCCAGACTTCAGGAAGTCAGATTGATAGGAAGCAATAGGAATATTTGCACTCTTCCACTCTTTTGGCGGATTGTTGCCCCACCGAATATTTTCGAGGCGGGAGCCCTCATATTGATAATACACCTCCGAAGTATCCGGATATGTAACCTTGGAAAGCTGACCGTTTTGATATTCAAATGAAGTAACGAACTCAACGTCGTCGCCGATAACATCCGGAATTATGACGCGTTTTTCAGAAGGTTTGCCTTCATCGGTAAATGTATATTCAATAACTTTTTTTGAGGGGAGAACAGTCCGGCTTACTTTTGTGGGATGTCTCACATCATATTCATATGAATATTCAAACCCGTCTGGTAACTTCTTGCTAACAAGACGGGCCCGCTCATCATATGCAAGTCCGATTGTTTTGCCATTGCGAATAATCTGGGAGACTAGATTGTCAGCATTGTACAGAAACTCAGTTGCTCCATAACCTTCGGTTTCTTCAGAAACAACTCTGCCCAGCTGATCAAACCTGGTTTTTTGAACCCGACCGGTTTCGTCAATGACAGTTGTTGTCTGCCCGATTGATGTATACTCGTTTTCGAGTGAACTCTCACGAAGCAACACGCCGTGCTTATCCCGCGCTTCTCCGTTAATATTGACGACACGCCCTAGCCCATCAGTAACAGTTACAAATTTTAGTACTTCAGCATTATTTGTGTGAACGGCAGCTTTCTCGATCACTTTTGTCATGCGAATGCGACCATCACCTAGGTCTGTTATACGGGTCGCTTCTTTAGTCTCGACATCGCCAGAAGGTTCACCACTGGAAGCTTTTTTAGGGTCCGTTAATATCGTCGTTACATCGGTAGTCTGTCCGAGCTCGTTCAACTCTGTCCATACCTGTGATCCATCTTCAAATTTCTCCATGACCTGCTTGCCTGAAGCTGCATCATATTGCCAGTCGATGGAGCTTTTTTGCCCGACGACAACGACTTCGGCATTCACTGGGTAGGTTTTGTATAATGGGTCAAACCCAAATTTAGTTTTCTTATCCCGTGTTACAGTTTCAACAATATTTCCATGTTCATCCAACAGCTGTTTCGTTGTGAGGTCATCCAGAATTTCGCCATTTTTTTCAATTCTTGATTTGGAACCTGTAAGACGAGATCCACTAAAACTGTATTCCCAAACACGGCGTTGACTTAACTTACCAAGTTTCAAGTTAAAGATCGACTTATCCACGACGAGATTTCCGGTATCTTTATCAAAATGATCGGCATTCTTCTCACCAAGATACGTGAATACTTCCTTGCTCTCAGGCGTAACAATTCGCTTAATACGGTTTCTGTTATCATACCGATAAGTTGTTTCGGATTGCGTTTGAACTATTCCATTTTCGCCGAATACGGTCTGGATTTTTCGATTAAGAAACACAGGAAGTTCTGCACCGTCTGCGTCTTTTCCACCTCGCACATACTCAGATTTCGATATCAATGGATAATCCGTGGCACGCAGCTCCTCATGAGCATCGTTTTGGAACATTCCCTCCGCGACAAGCATTCCAGACAATATTCCTTGTCCATACTGCTTATACTCACCAATTGGTTGTCCGGTTGCTTGAGACCAAGATTTCGAATATCCAACTATGGCCCCGTTATCTATAATCGGCTGAGAAAACGCATAATCCGTCTGACCCACCTTTTTGCCATCTTCATACAAGATAAGTGTCTTCAGAACTGGATCATTGTTTGATAGCGTGTATTGAACAACTGTTTCTGCTCCTTTGCCGTTCTGGACACTTCTTAATATCGCTTCACCGCCAGAGTTATCCGCTATCCACCCAAATCTAGTCGGAGAGAAGCAGGACAATTTCAAAGTCCCTTCGGTTTGTGGCGCACATTCTTGTAGAGTGATTACCTGATTTTTCTGGTTCCGCCCGATTTGATACACACGGACAACACGACCACTAATGCGACTTTCAATTTGCGTCAAAAGCCCCGGTTTTTCATTCCCATAACGAAAATGGATTGTTCTTTGATGAGAAAATAACACTTTGTCCTGACCATAGCGGATCGTTGACAATGCCCCGGTATCAAGATCATATTCATAGAATATATGGTTTTCGAACCAATCTATGCTGAACCTAAGCCTATGAATACGGCTTCCATCATCGGCTGTAATTGTCTCATAAAACTGCTTCAGACCTTCGCCGTTGATCAGCACAAAGCCAATAGGTGTTTTGGTAATATTTACTCTGGGATCTGTTTTCAGAGTGTATGTGCGGTCGCTCCCGGAAACCTCCACTTCAACCAATTGATCTTCGCCAAGGCATAGACCGCTTAGTCCGCTGCAACTAGCAATTACGTCGCCGGCAACAAGTTCATCCGTTAGCGAAGAGCCGTTTTTGACATTGGAAATTTTCAATCTAATTTCAGGAGTAAACCCGTTTGTGCCGGGCGCAACCGTTATTGGATAATTGATATAGGCTTGCGCCTGAAACCTATCAACATTCAAATAAAACGGTGCCTCTACGCGAGACAAAATTTTGGCGTTTCGAAAACTAGCGTCTGTAAACAAAGACACATTATCCAACGGCAGAAAGTCCTTTTTAAGAACCTCGCCCGTTGATATTTGTCCTCTATCCACATCAATTATATCGCCATTTTTATAGGGCGCATTTCTAGAATGGGAAATGGACGTGGTGTAGAATAGAAACAGTAAAGTAATGACTGCTATTGAGAAACGGGTACACGTAAACGAACTGGACATCCGCAAAGCCTCTCTGCTGAATTGGCAAAAACTAGAGGCACGGCAAAAGATTTGCGTACCTCTGATGTCCCAAAACGACAGATGAAGTAACTTTGTGATAAAATTCTAGAAGAACTCAGGACTATTAATGCAACAGTTTTTACGGAAAATAGAAATCTTTACTCAGTTATCCACTTATTGAAACTGCTTGATCGCTGCAGCGAGCATTGTTTTCAATTCAGTACCGATTTGGCCGCCATCCCCTTGTATCCGGCCATTAATCGTTGCTTTCATAGCGTCTACATGGGCCTTTATGATTTTAACATGATTGTCAGACAGACCTGCATTCGGGCCTGTAAAATCATACAGGCTGTCGCCAAATGTCGAAACAAGCGGATAGCCGAAAGTCCCGCCCTGCCCTTTCATTTCATGGGCAATCTCTTGGATGGTTTTATAGCTCACAATCCGCTTTTCCTCGAAATTAACGCACACTTCAACCAAGGCGGTTAATTTATTCAGAGTTTCCTGCACCCAATCTGGATAGTCCGAAATCATTTCCTGAAAGAGCTCTTCTGTTTCTTCCAGCATATGCTTTGGAAAAGCACTTGTTGCAGCAGTTGCTCCGATGCCGCCGGCTTTTTCCATCAATCGATTTCTCATACGATAGAGGCGGACAGAAATTTTTGGCTTATTCATGTTGCTCTCCTATTCGTAGATTACTTTTACTTCAGGATCTTTTTCAGTGAGTATGCGCTGTTCCGCACCTTTATAGGGAAGGTTCTGGCGCCTTCTATCTGGCCCAAAATACCTAGCGTTTTGGACATACTGCCTACTAGTCCCAATGACTTGCATTAATTTATCCGCAACTGAATTCACCGAAAACGGCTTGGCCAAAACCTCACTCACCCCAAGATCTCGCGCCTCTTCCACTTTTGATTTGTCACCAAAACCAGTTACCATCAAAAAAGGAATAAACCGGCTTTCGCTTTCTTTATGGGTCCGGACCCAGCGCAAAAACATTAGCCCATCAATGGGGGCCATTTGCCAATTCGACACTATAAAGTCAAGCTGCATGACTCCTGCTTTCACAGGATTTTCAGCGACCAATTTTATAAATTCGATGGCTTGTTTTGCGTCAGAGAATTTTTTAACTTTGCCAACCCCAAGACCTAACAGAGTGGAGCTTATCAGCGACACCATATAGGGGTTATCATCCACTACTAGTACTGTAAAACCTGATAGATCTAAGTCAGCCATCTTACGCCCTCACGCTCACGAAATCTTATTCAACAACTCAATTAGTTTTAGCTGCTCTTCTTGTGACAGAGGAGAAAGCGTCTTTTTTGTTACAGATTTACCTTTTAATATCAAACTGTCAATGACCCCTTGGCCTTCGTCTGTCAAGCGTAACAGCATCCGACGACGATCCTTGTCATCTGGTCGCGTCTGCACCAATCCGCGATCGATTAGCCTTCGAGTAACACCTTGGATTGTTGCAGGATCCATAGCGGTCAATCGCCCGAGGTGGTTTTGCGAAATCTCTCCCTCATCTTTCAACTTACATAGAGTTGAAAATTGAGTGGGTGTTGTCTGATATTCCGAAAACTGGCTTTGAAAGAGGGCACTCGCCCGTTGATGTGCTTTTCTTAACAGGAAACCGATTTGATCTTCAACTCTATATGTAGTTTCAGATATTTGATTTTTCTGATCAGTTTCTTCCATCTAAACGCCTTTCGAGAGCCACATCTGTTCTGTCATATCATTGAAACTAACATACTAGTTTAGCTAACTATTGTATGCGCTTCATCACCTTTATTCACTAACCTAGCTATACCATTAGTGACATCGACTTTAGTAACAGCACAATTATCAGGCCGAAAAGACACGATGCCGCTCGCGCCACTGATCGCTCCCACAATAACATTCAACACCATAAAATGGGTAAAAAACACAGCATCTTCGGTTTGAGAGTTCAAAACATCCAAGATACCAGAACGCCAGGACATCAAATGATCGGGTTGCTCTTTCCATTGTCCTGTCATTAATTGATTTAACCAATTTCGTCGTTCATCCATCGAGATATTACCAGAAGGGATTTCAGATATTGCAGGAATTATATCGGCTTGCCTGTTCCACTTCTTTTCAAGAGGAGAGGCTGTGTGTTTTGCACGCAACAACGGGCTCGAATATATAGCGACGGGTTTGATCTGAAGATCAATCTCGTTCGCAACCTCTTCAGCCTGCCTCCAACCAAGATCACTCAATCCCGGGTCAGAAGAGGTTTCCCATGAGCTGCTGGCTTCTCCGTGCCGTACAAAATACAAGTTGGCCATTTTCTGTCCTTCAAATTTCTTAATTTTTATTAATCTAACATTCTATCATTTTGTTTGAAAGAGAGTTGAACACCACCCATGCATGAAATTGAAACAATAAATCATACAAATACGTGAAATAACTTACTTTTAGCACACAACCTATTATACCACTTGACTAGAACAATACATTTTTAAGTGAATGTAAGTTGTATCAGTTTCTTACTAGACATTCCTCCCTTGGAATAAAATACATAGAAACTTTGTTGGCTAGAATTTTGAAAAAGGCCTGACATGAACCACACACAGCTTAATGCGTTTCACGCTGTTGCAAATGCAGGAGGTTTCACATTAGCGGCAAAAGCCCTGGGCCTGAGCCAGGCCTGCCATTACCCTGCAAGTAAAAGCATTAGAAAACGCGTATAAAACATGTCTATTTGAACTCCGCGGTCGGCAGGTTAAACTCACGAAATCTGGGATGCAGTTACTCCGACTTTCCAGTCGGTAATTCAACATTGAATCCGAAGTTCATCAGCTATTAAGCTCAATAGAACTTTTTCAGTCCGGACGAATTCGAGTTGCCTGTGACGCCGCCTACAGAATTTTTCCAGGTGCACCTAACTTTAAAAAGCGTTACCCAGAAGTTGAGCTAGACTTCGTAGTTTACGATCAGCAACAAGTTCAAGAAAAACTAACTGATCATCTAATTGATATTGCCATAACAGGAAGAGAGCCAAGAGGATATGAACTCGGCTATGAGATTCTTTTATCTGAAAAATTGACTTTAACCCTACCTCTAAATCACAAGCTTGCCTCTGTTCATCAAGTAATTCCTCCCGAATTACTTGATTTGAAAATCTTGTTATACAAAGACAATTACGGCTATTCTTCAGCTGCTGAGAACCTGATACATCTTTCAAACATACCTGATGAGAATATCGTATCGTTCAAAAGTAGAGAAATGCTGATAGAAGCCGTTGCTCACGCAGAAGGTGTGTCAATCTCACCTCGAAAAGAAGTAGCACATGACAGACGATTGGTGTCCATCCCTATCGTTGGTTGTGAAATCATGCATCTGGAATATCTCGCGTATCACAAAGATAGAAGAGATGTGCCTCTAATCACCACATACATAGAAGGATGGCAGTCAAAGGACTTTTAGAGTGAGTAGTAAATAGAATGCTCACTCATCCTGCTGCAGTTTTAAGAAGAGTTTCTTTGTCCTGCTCTAGTGCAATGCAAGATCCCTCTTGTGCAACAAAGGCACCAGACCACATGGTTTTTGCTTGCTGTGCGATATCATCCATAAAAGCGTCGTCGTGAGATGGGTCATGATGAAAAATTGCCAATTGCTTGGCACCAGCGGCTTTACATAATCGAATGCCTTCTTGCCAAGTAGAATGCCCCCATCCAGCAAATTTGGGATATTCTTCGTCGGTATAGGTACTATCGTAAATCACCAGATCCGCGCCCTCTATAAGGCCGAGAATATTGGCATCCAGCTCGCCAGGCCTGTGTTCTGTATCGGTCACGTAGCATACAGATACACCGTCATATTCAATTCGATATCCCGTTCCACCGTCGGGGTGATTAAGAGGCGCCGTCTTTACTTCTGCACCGCCCCCCAATGAAAAGCTCTCACCAGCAACAAAATCTTTGAAATTGATTGTCGCAGAGAGTTCTTCAAACGGAACTGGGAACGTTGGTTGACACATTTGAGACGACAGAACCTGTTTAATCCCACCGCAACAAGAAAGATGTCCTGCATGAAAATCAATGCTAACATCTTCACAATAAACCGGAGCAAAAAACGGGAAGCCGTTGATGTGATCCCAATGTGTATGAGATTGCAGGAACAAATACTTTTTAATATCGCGGCTGAGTAAACAGTTCCCAAGCATCCGTACACCAGTGCCTGCATCGAGAATAATGATACGGTCATCCAGGACAATTTCGACACATGAAGTATTACCACCATATTTCATGTGGTCAGCAGAGGGAGTAGCTATCGACCCTCGAACACCCCAGAATTTGACCTGTATACCCATGAACACCTACCAACGTTACGCATCAAAAAGTTAATATACTCAATTTGGGGCATTGAAACGGCGAATGCAAAACCTTATATCACGATTTTGTGTCCACCATCACGCCCCAAACCCGGCATTAAAGCGATTTTACTCAATAAATCCTATTACGCGGCATCTTTTGACAATAAGCGCTCAGTTAGCCGTGCCCAATAACTTGACCCTAGTGGAAGAATCTTGTCATTGAAATCATAATTGGGATTGTGGATATGGCAACTCCCCTCTCCAGCTCCGTTCGCAATCATAATATAACAGCCTGGACGTTCGCGAAGCATCCATGAAAAATCTTCAGCCCCCATCACCGGTGTCACGTTTGTGTTCACTGCGTCTACGCCCACAAGCTCCCGCGCTGTGGCAATAGCCTCATCAGTTTCATCTGAAGTATTCACGGTTGGAGCATATCGGCGATCATAGGTAAATTCGGCTTTGGCTCCATGAGCAGCGCAAATACCATTGAGAACGCGTTCCATATTGGCTTCAATCAAATCTTGAACGTCATCATCAAACGCACGTGTCGTTCCGCGCATGATAACTTCTTCAGGAATAACATTTGTTGTGTGGCCGCCATGAATTTCACCTACAGTAACAACTGCAGCCTTTAGCGGGTCAACATTTCGACTGACGATATTCTGCCATGCAGTTACAACTTCTGCTGCAATAACAATCGGGTCAACTGTCTGATGCGGGAACGCACCGTGACCGCCATTTCCAATGATCTTCGCTTCAAAGAAATCTGCTGAAGCCATCATCGGTCCTTTACAGACCGCGAATTCACCAACATTGAAGCCAGGCATATTGTGCATACCATAGACACTATCAACCGGGAACAGATCGAACAGACCATCACTGATCATCACACGGCCGCCGGCCACATTTTCTTCTGCTGGCTGAAAGATAAATTGGACAGTCCCGTCAAAATTCTTCGTTTCAGAAAGATATTTGGCAGCGCCAAGCAACATCACAGTATGACCATCATGCCCACAGCCATGCATTTTTCCGTCTATTCGTGAGCGATGTTCGAACTCGTTCAACTCCTGAAGATCCAAGGCATCCATATCCGCCCGAAGACCGATGGCACGATTACCATTCCCCGCCTTCAACGTTCCGACAACACCAGTTTTCGCAAGGCCACGATGAACTTCAAGACCGAAGCTCTCCAATTTCTCTGCAACAAAATCTGATGTTTTATACTCTTCAAACGCTGTTTCAGGATGCATATGAATTGTATGCCGCCATTCTGTCAGTTCGTCATGTATTGCCTGAAGTTCAGGAAGGATCTTCATTATTTATGCCCTCGAAATGAAATCATTAATCAAATGGGTAGTTAAACTGGTCGACCAATTTTCTGGAAAACATACTGGCCAAGCGATGAGGTTTGAACAAGCCATTAATTACAAAAGAAACGAACTTTCCACATTTAACGACCAAATGCTCTTGCTACACATTCTGCAGAACCAGAAAATATTAGTGTTATAAGCCAAAATTATGATTCAATGATTGCGTTTCTGTTTCAATGTTTCTAAGACATACCCAACAATTGTCACCCCTTAAAGACGGCCTGTTAAAATCGGACCGTCATTTAATAGGATATTTTCGTGGTAAAAAAGACTCTTGATAAAGATCTGGACCGAATTGTTCAGATCGAGATTCAGACTTTGAAAGCGACCCAGACCTACAAATCTCTGGCTCTAGCGCTTCTTTTCCTTCTTCTTGTATGGGTTTTCGCCGCCAGTGTGATCGGCGCCAGCGAACATTCTACACTTGTTATTATTGCCGCTATTATCGGCGGCTACATGGCCCTCAACATCGGCGCGAATGATGTCGCTAACAATGTGGGTCCTGCAGTAGGCTCAAAAGCCCTTACGATGGGCGGCGCTTTGATAATTGCAGCTGTTTTCGAAGCCGCCGGTGCTATTATCGCCGGCGGAGAAGTGGTCTCTACTATCAAAAAAGGCATTATTGACCCTGCTGGTATGCAAGACAGCCAGGTCTTCATTTGGGTAATGATGAGTGCCCTTTTCGCGGCGGCGGCTTGGGTGAATATCGCGACTTGGGTTGGCGCCCCCGTCAGCACAACACATGCCGTTGTTGGCGGTGTTATGGGAGCAGGCATCGCGGCAGCCGGTTTCAGTGTCGTCAACTGGCCAACTATGTATAAAATAGCCGCCAGTTGGGTAATTTCGCCGGTTATGGGCGGTATCATTGCTGCCGCATTTTTGGCATTTATCAAATTCAATATCATTTATAAAGAAGACAAAATTGCAGCCTCAAAGCGATGGGTCCCAGTCCTCGTCGCGGTTATGGCCGGCGTATTCTCATCTTACTTAATCATGAAGGGCCTTAAAAGGGTCTGGCAACCGGATGCGACAACCTTAATCGGACTTGCGGTCGGCGTATTTGCTGCGACATACCTGATTATGCGTCCTCTTGTCGCCAAAGCCGCTGCGGGAATGGAAAACCGTAACAAATCGGTTCGCGCTCTTTTTACTATTCCTCTTATCCTGTCGGCTGCTCTTCTCAGTTTTGCTCACGGGGCGAATGATGTTGCAAATGCGGTTGGCCCTCTTGCAGCAATCGTTGGGACAACAGCATCTGGTGCCGTTGAAGGTAAAGTTGGTATTCCACTTTGGGTGATGGTTATCGGCGCTGTCGGCATAAGTGCTGGATTATTCCTTTTCGGGCCAAAACTGATCCGCACCGTAGGTGAACAAATCACCAAAATGAACCCCATGCGAGCGTTCTGCGTTGCTCTTTCAGCCGGCATAACAGTATTGATTGCCTCTGCACTAGGCCTACCGGTAAGCTCTACTCATATTGCTGTTGGCGCCGTGTTTGGTGTTGGGTTTTTCAGAGAATGGATTACCGAGCGCCGTGCGCGAGAACTTCGTGCAGAGCTTCGCGGGACCAAAATTCACCCTGAAAGTAATCTTCCTGTGGAACAGGAAGCTGAAACCCGTATCTCTCAAAAGAAGAAACTGGTTCGCCGCTCTCATGTCATGACGATCGCTGCGGCTTGGATCATAACAGTCCCTTGCGCCGCACTATTGGCTGCCGGAATTTTCTTGGCAATTTCCACATTTACCGGTTAAATCTGTCGTCGGGGTTGTGACGGACATCTCAAATTAGTGTTTAAACCAGAGCTGCCATCAGGTTTCTCTGGTTTACAGCAACATGCTCCGCCATAAGAAAGCATATGAGTATCAGTATTTTTCTAATCGGAGCTATAAAATGAACAAACCAATAAACGCTTCCTATTTGCCAGATAACGCCGCGGAACTAGACGGTTTACAACAACTGAAACTTGCGTTTTTTGATGGTGCACAACGCGCCCCGATTGGCGATACGCTTGATTTTGGCATGACTGAAATGGAAAAAGGTAAAGTTGTTTTCACGGGGTACCCTGCGGAAAATCATATGAACCCTATTGGTACTATTCATGGTGGGTATGCGGCAACTTTGCTGGACTCCGCGTTAGGCTGCAGTATTCATACGATGCTGGAGCCGGGCGAACGCTATACAACTGTTGATTTGAACGTGAAATATATTCGGGCTATGCGCCCCGGAATGGGCGCCGTTATCTGCACAGGTGAAGTTGTTCACAAAGGCCGGAGAATTGCCACAGCTGAGGCTAGACTTGTGGGCGAAGACGGTAAACTCTACGCCCACGGCAGCACGACCTGCGCTATCCTATAGTCTAAATCGGTGGATCCTCGTCAAATCGGAAACGGGGAGACGCCGATGATCATGGTGTGAAGGTGGAAAAAGGCCATAAAAACAAACAAGCCAACGAGTACACGCCACCACAGCGCTTTAACAGATAGAGATGCACGGCCCTGAAGAACTGCTAGAAACGGGATATTGGAAGTAGATTTTGTGTACTCTGTCCAGTCGGCCCCTAGCTCTTTTGCTCGTTTCCTGTCGATCATAATGGTGCCGAGCAGACCCATCCCACCAAAACCAACAAAGAAAATCACGGATTTCAAGTCACCGTTATTGAGTAAGTGAACCACAGACCAAATCACGAAAGACCACATTAACGGGTGCCGCGTAATAGCATTAAGTCCGGCCTGTGAGGCCGGATTATTTACTGTTTTTTGCCCCCCAATTCCAGTTGGGCTTCGGCCTGTGTAAGGTCCGATAAACAATATTGACGCCAGCACCATACCAACAATGGCGACATACCTGGTCCATCCTCCAAATTCCCACAAAGTCGGGCCGTATGGGGCCGCAAAATAGGCCATTACCATCCAAATCAGAAATGCAGCGGATAATAGGCTATATATTCCAAGATATGCAGGTGTCCCGATTTTCGCAGTCAGCTTGCCCCGCAAAAAACTGGATGGAATGATATGTATTGCGATAAATGCTGCTGTCGATAACAGCAAGCTGAAAATTGTTCCCGTCATAGATCCCCCTAGTCATCAGTTTCGTCAACTTCGCATAAAGACCATAACTCTCACAGTTATAAAAATAAAAATGAGGCCATTATGCGATATGGATCACTTTTGAGAAGGTACCTTTTCGACGACCCGACGTCCTTCATCCGTTAATCTGCAAACAAGCCAATCCTTTTTGATCGGATTTTCAAACCAAGGCTGCGCCCAACCTTTAGCGATGCAACTGCGAATAGTCACGGGGCTGATTTGCTGTCCATTTCGATCAAACAAGGGTAATTTTCCTCCTGCTTGCAGGCGACCCAATTTAAGGTAACCAATTTGCGCTTTTGTCGGTGTCTTGTGGATCATTTGAATATTCTAACGTAAAAACGCTGATTTTTTCAACATTTCACGAAATTCACGAAATTCATTGCATAGCAGGGCTTTTCAAACGCTAAGGATCAGTCTACACAGGCGCGAATACAGAATTAATGCGATTTGCTTTAAGGAATGGTTCAATGGCGGAAACACCCGGTTATATAAAATACTTTCCAGTCTCTTGGGAAGAGCTTCACAGAAACGGTCGAGCTCTTGCTTGGCGGTTAATGGAAAAAGGACCTTTTGAAGGCATTGTGGCGGTCACTCGCGGCGGCCTTGTCCCTGCTGCTATTGTTGCCCGTGAGTTAAACATTCGCCATATCGAAACTGTGTGTATCGCGGCATACCGCGATGACAAGTCCGTTGGTGAAGTAAATATCACAAAAGGTCTGGACCTTCCAAACAATGGCAAAGGCTGGCTAATCGTTGATGACCTTGTCGATAGTGGCATTACAGCTAAGTATGTGCGGGAAATGATCCCAGAAGCCCATTTTGCGACCCTTTACGCCAAACCAAAAGGCGTTGAGAGAGTGGACACATTTATCACTGAAGTAAGTCAAGACACATGGATTTTGTTCCCTTGGGATCAGGCTCCCTCATTTGCAGAGCCACTGGTTCAAGGTGAATAAGTAGATCCAATTCCAATGATTAAGCTGGCTGCAAATTTAGCTTTCCTCTATCAAGAATTTGAGTTTCTTGATCGTTTCTCTATGGCAACCAGAGATGGGTTTACAGGTGTTGAATATCTTTTTCCATACGATTGGCAACCATTAGTCCTAAAAAAGCACCTTGAAGACAACGGATTGAAACAAGTTCTGTTCAATTTGTCACCGGGGGATTGGAATAAGGGGGAGCGCGGACTAGCAAGCCTCCCCGATAGGCAGTTGGATTTTCAAGAAACTGTCTCTCAAGCCCTCGACTATGCGGCGGAGCTTGATTGCAGGAGTCTGCATGTTATGGCAGGGCTGACAGCGCAAAGCGTATCCAAGCAACAGCAAGAAGGTGTTTTTGTCGAAAATTTGTTATGGGCGTCTGCAAAAGCTAACGCTTACGACATCGACTTATTAATTGAGCCCATTAACAGACAAGACATGCCAAACTACTTCCTGTCTGATTTTGAGCATGCAGCAGAAATCATCGAAACATTAAATTTGCCAAATTTGAAATTGCAGTTTGATATCTACCATTGCCAAAAAATTCACGGCGAAGTGCCAAACCGTCTTTCAAAATATCTCCCTATCACTGGACATATTCAAATCGCCAATCCACCGGGCCGAAATGAACCTGATTTTGGTGAGCTAAATTTCCCGCACTTGTTCGATGTAATTGTGGATGCCGGGTACTCCGGTTGGGTCGGATGTGAATATAAGCCCTCCAGCACGACACAGGAAACACTCGTTTGGGCAGAAAAATATTTGGCAGCAGAACACGCATAGCATTGAATTGGTTGGCCAATGGGTATACAGATTTTTGAAACAAAAATGATGTATATATAAATTGGACGCTACTCCAATTAGAAAAAGAAATTAGATGTTCCGCACCGGCAACAAATTTTCAGTAGAAAAATTTATTTCCTCTCTACGTGCTATCCGCGGGAACATGCCTCTAAAACTCATGCTTTGCTCGCTGATTGTCGGGTTATTGGCAGGATACGGTGCCCTCGCTTTTCGAAGACTCATTAGCGAAACACAAACCTTCTTCTACGGATTTGGCAGCGAACTTGTCGTAACAGGCGCTGCCGGACTGCCGTGGTGGCAAATTATGCTGATACCAGTTATTGGCGGGCTAATCGTCGGCGTATTACTTAAATTCGTAGTCCCAGAAAGGCGCCCTCAAGGTGTAGCCGATGTCATTGAGGCTGTTCTAATCAAACGCGGAAAAATGGGAATATTTTCTGGCCTTGGATCTTTTTTAGTGAGCGCTGTCTCTCTCGGTACAGGTGGATCTGGGGGACGCGAGGGCCCTGTAGTACATTTCGGTGCGTTTCTCGGAAGCCAGATCGGACAGCGCCTTCGCCTCCCATCCCATTATTACACCACGCTTATTGGCTGCGGAGTAGCATCAGGTGTGGCGGCGTCTTTTAATGCGCCAATTGCCGGCATGTTCTTCGCTCTTGAAGTTGTCATCGGATCCTTTGCAACACAAGCTGTTGCACCGATTGTTTTGGCATCTGTCATCGGAACAGTCGTAAGCCGCATCCATATTGGTGACTTTCCCGCCTTCATTATTCCCAATTACCAAATTGCAAGCTGGTGGGAGATACCAGCCTTTGCCATTCTAGGATTAGTCTCGGCCGTTGTTGCTTTGTTGTTTATCTGGGGAATGGGTTTCTCAGAACGCACAATTGATCGTTTCAAAATTCCAGAAATTTTAAGACCAGCATCAGGTGGTCTTGTGCTCGGCATCATTGCCCTCGCCTTCCCTCAAATTATTGGTGTTGGTTACGAAGCAACTGATAGTGCTTTAAAGGAAGAATACGATCTGATTCTGCTCTTATCTCTAATTGTCGTAAAAACAATTGCTGTGGGGATTACATCAGGAAGTCGCTTTGGCGGAGGTTTTTTCTCTCCTTCTTTGTTTATAGGCGCGATGACGGGTGGTGCATTTGGTATCATCGCGAGCTCGTTTTTCCCAGAAATGGCGGCGGGACACGGACTTTACGCAATTTTGGGGATGACGGCTGTCTCAGCCTCTGTGCTAGGCGCCCCGATTTCCACTATTCTGATCGTGTTTGAACTTACAGGTGATTACGAAATTTCGATTGCTGTCATGGTAACTGTCGGCCTTGCCACTTTGGTGACAAAGCAGTTGATTGACAGAAGCATTTTCCAAATGCAACTCGCCAGGCGAAATGTCGATCTAAGCGAGAACAGCGCACTTCGATACCTGAAATTCAGACAGGTGCGTAGCATCATGGACCGGGAATTTACAGAAATTTCTTCAGATACAACCATGGTCGACTTGCGTGAAATCGTCAGTAACACTGTGCATGACAAATTCGTTGTTATTAGCCTGAAAAATCATTCTTTTATTGGGCGCATCGAGTTTTCAGACTTGAAATCCCACGTTTTCGGGGATGCAATCAATGATCCAGCAACTGCCGGAGAGCTAGCAAGATTAAACAGCCCCGTCATTTTCCCAGATTCAAGTTTAAAATCCGCGTTGGCCATTATGGAAAACTCAGGAGAAGACTGTCTGGCTGTCATCGATACAGCCAAAGAAACACGACTTATCGGGCTGTTACACTATAAAGATTTGCTTCGTGAATATAATGAGGCACTGCTTCATATGCAAAATAATGAAAACGGCAAAAGAAAGAGTCGAACTGTGATGTGAGGTCTGGAACAAAACGCGACCATGGTTTATACCATGATGTTATGGAAGACAATTTTGACATCGCAAATTTCGACGCTCTGCCCTCGCAAGCAGCTCCCAGCACTGAATATCTGGACGGTTTGAATGAAGGCCAACTCGCCGCTGTTGAAGCAGTAGACGGACCTGTTCTTGTTCTTGCAGGTGCTGGCACTGGTAAAACCCGCGTTCTTATAACGCGTCTGGCTCATATTTTGTACACCCGAAATATAAAGCCGTGGGAAATTCTAGCAGTTACGTTTACAAACAAAGCCGCGCAAGAGATGCGCGAGAGAACGGCTGCCATTATTGGACCAAGCGCCATTGAAATTAAGCTCGGCACCTTTCACGCACTAGGGGTGTGGCTTCTTCGCCGCCACGCCGAACTGGTCGGTTTGCAAACAAACTACACAATTTTAGATCCTGATGACCAGATTAGGCTTCTCAAGCAAATCCTCGTTGAAGAAGGCGTCGATGTCAAAAAATGGCCGCCACGCGGGTTGGCATCTGTTATTGATAGATGGAAAGATAAAGGCTTACGACCAGAACAGGTAACAAGTTCTAACGGTGAAGGTTTTGCGCATGGTCGTGCCGCCGCGCTTTACAAAATTTATCAAGCGCGACTTCAAACCCTCAATACATGTGATTTCGGGGATCTTCTACTGCATCCTCTGACACTCTTTCAAACTCATGCAGATTTATTGGAGAAATACCAAAATCGCTTCAAGTACATTCTGGTGGATGAGTATCAGGATACAAACGTTGCGCAGTATCTTCTATTAAGGCTCCTAGCACAAAAGCATAAAAACATTTGCTGCGTTGGCGATGATGATCAATCCATCTACGGCTGGCGAGGCGCAGAAGTTGGAAACATTCTCAGGTTTGAAGATGATTTCCCCGGAGCGGCTGTTGTCCGACTAGAGCGAAATTATCGCTCCACAGCCCATATCCTTGGCGCCGCCTCAGGATTGATCGAAAAAAATGAAGACCGTCTTGGGAAGACACTTTGGACGGAAGATAACGACGGCGACAAAGTAACTCTTCGGGGTATTTGGGATGGGAAATCCGAGGCTCGCTGGATTGCGGATGAAATCGAAACTCATCAACGAAAAGGCGTTAGCCTAGATAATATGGCAATCCTTGTTCGCGCCAGTTTCCAGACACGGGACTTTGAAGAGTGCTTTAACTCGGCGGGGATCACATACCGCGTTATTGGCGGGCTAAGATTTTACGAGCGCCGGGAAATTCGCGATGTCATTGCTTATCTTCGTGTCATAAACCAGCAAAATGACGATCTGGCGTTTGAACGAATTTATAATCTGCCTAAACGCGGCCTCGGCCCTAAAGCTCTTGAAAAACTCAGGACAATTGGACGGGATTTACGTCTTTCGCTAGCACAAAGTGCGGACTACGCTGTTGAACATAGCCTGTTTAAAGGTAAAGCCTTGGCCGCACTGGCCGAAGTTTCGAAAAACTTCACGGGTTGGCGGGAACAAAAGGACTATATTTCGCCGTCTGAATTGGTTGAAATGGTTCTTGATGGGAGCGGATATCTGCAAATGTGGAAGGATGACAAATCCACAGAAGCAGAAGGTAAAGTTGAAAACCTAAAAGAATTGGTCGAAGCTCTCACCGAATATGAAACGCTTAACCAGTTCTTAGAGCATGTCGCATTAGTGATGGACAATAATCAGGATATAAACGCAGAAATGGTGAGTGTAATGACGCTGCACGCTGCAAAAGGTCTTGAATATGAGGTTGTTTTTCTTCCTGGTTGGGAAGAAGGCCTATTCCCACATCAACGAGCACTCGACGAAAACGGGCTAAAAGCGCTAGAGGAAGAACGCCGCCTTGCTTATGTGGGAATTACACGCGCAAAGAAAAGATGTTACATCAGCCATGCAAGCAACCGCCAAATCCATGGGCAATGGCAAAACTCACTTCCCAGTCGCTTTGTTCACGAACTCCCGAACGAGCATATCGTAGAACAAGGTGAGGCCGGGCTTTATTCCCGCTCCTCAAACGAGGAGACTGTTCAGACAAATTGGCAAACCAACACAGCTTCCCACCTTTCTGATATTTTGCAAAAACGGGCCGCCCAAAACAAACAACTGACAGACAACAGCTCTAAACCGGTTAATTCTGGTGATGCAGGTATAGGGATTGGCGACAGAGTATTTCACCAAAAATTTGGATATGGGCGCGTCTTAGCCAAAGATGCCAACAAACTGGAAATTGCTTTTGATAAAGCAGGGACCAAGAAAGTAATGGAAAATTTTGTCGACCCAACCTAACGCAGCTGATTTATGGCAGCTTTCTGTCACCCTCCCCCTTCCTCAGGCGCAGGATCTTGAACTCTTATTCGAGGATCATGCGCTTACAACATCTTTGACCGAAGCAGTCTCAGATGGCAGCTTGTGGCAACTTGATATTCTGTTCGCAGAAGAGCCAATGGATTGGGTTGTCGCTCAAATACCAAATGACCTTAAAATTACTCTTGGACCGTTGGAGCAGAAAGACTGGGTAACTGAAAGTCAGAAGCAACTCCCTCCCGTTCAGGCAGGGCGCTTCTACATTCACGGTTCTCACGATCCAAAGCATAAAGCAATCTCTATGCATGACCTGACCATTGATGCAGGGCGCGCATTTGGAACAGGATTGCATGAGACAACATATGGTTGCCTAAATGCGTTGCACGACATTCATAAATATCAAAATCCCCAGCGTATTTTGGATCTAGGTTGCGGATCAGGCGTGCTCGCTCTTGCGGCCGCAAAAGCATGGGGTCGACCCGTTCTCGCGAGTGATATTGATCCCGATGCAGTCGCCGTCACTAACGAAAACGCTCAAAAGAACGGCTTACGGCCTTTAATAAGAGCCATCGAAGCAACGGGCCTTAATGATCGTGTATTACAGAAGAATGGTCCCTACGATCTGCTCATCGCAAATATTCTCGCGTGGCCTCTTGTTAAACTGGCTCCATCAATCTCAGGTGCGCTCGCAGATAATGGTACTTTGATACTGTCAGGGTTATTGGGTAAACAGGAGAATATGGTTCGGAATGCCTACCGTTTGCATGGCTTATCTCTTAAAAGACGCTATATCTTCAACGAATGGCATACCCTAGTTCTCAGCCGCTGAATGCTTGGCGAAAGAATGACTAAACAGACTACTCTTTGTGGGCATTCTGCAACACAGGAAGTTCAGAAAATTGAGCTTCTTCGCGGTCGACGTGACGCCTTTCAACTAGTCTGTTAGCGGCAAGTATATCGGTAAGTTGCTGCTCCGTGAAGGGTTTGGTGAGAACAGCGTTCATACCTGCTTCGAGAAACAGAACATGACGTTCTGCAAAGGCTTCAGCCGTCAAGCCGATGATAGGGATGTTTATTCCATACTCCGATTTCCGAATTAATTTCGTTGCCTCAATTCCGTTCATCTCTGGCATATGAATGTCCATCAAAATTAAATCCGCCCAGACTTCACTTGCAGCATCGACCGCCAGCTTACCGTTTGCCACATGTTTCACTTCGTGGCCAAGCTTCTTCAAAAATGATTTTGCGATCATAGCGTTTACTTCGTTATCCTCAGCGAGAAGAACCTTCAATGGTTTGGTTTTTTGGGTTGGAGTGTCCTCACGGCGCATTGATACAAATTCAATTTCTTCATTTGTTGGTTCAGAGAAAGGTAGGTAGACAATAAAAGTACTTCCTACATCAATCTCGCTTTTCGCGTCGATTGTTCCGCCCATCAATTCGATTAGTTGTTTGACGATAGATAGACCTAAGCCAGTACCGCCATGTTTACGGGTGATTGTGGTGTCCTCTTGAGTAAAGGGATCAAACACAATATTCAGTCGATCAGATGAAATACCGGCACCTGAATCTTCAACTGTGAAGTAAATTAATTGGTCTTTTTGTTCAGGTAATATTTTTCCGATTTCCATGGTTTGGTCAACTATCTGAACCTCTACAATGATATTACCTTCACTAGTAAATTTGATGGCATTGCTAAGTAAGTTCCATAAGATCTGACGTAGCCGAACAGGATCTCCCACAATAATGTGGTCAGACGGTACATTACTAGTCACGACTAACTCCAACCCTTTGTCATCGGCCAAAGCCTGAAAGGGGGAAACGATTGTTGAGATCAAGTCGCCCAATGAAAAAGCTCTTTCCTCAAGTTGCAATGCTCCTGCCTCAATTTTACTCATATCTAAAACGTCGTTGATTATTGCAAGTAGGGTTTGACCAGAAGAAAGAATTGTATTCACTTTTGCCACTTGCTCGTGATCAAGATTGGTATCTTTTAACAGTTGGGCGAGCCCCAACACCCCATTTAACGGGGTTCGTATTTCATGGCTCATAGTGGCAAGGAAATTCGATTTTGCTACAGTTGCAGATTCTGCCACCTCTCGTAGTTTAGCATCTTCATCGGCACGCTTTTGGATATCATCACGTGAAATTGTTATCTCTGAGAGATTTTCGGCCATTAAATTGATCGAAGCCGATAAGTCACCAATTTCATCGTTAGAGAGGTGTACATTACGCTTATCCAAGTTTCCTTTGCCAATCTGATTTGCTATTTCGGTCAATTTACTCAATGGCCGAATAATGCGGCGTGCGAAAAAATTGGCGGCTAAAACACTGAATAAAAGTGCTGGGATCAGTACAAATAATTGAATTTGGATTGCGTCATTCAATGGCTCATTTATTTTTTTGGAACTTATTCCAACAACCACGTATCCCAGAATTTCCGAATTGGTGCCTTTCACTGAAGTACCAAACCAAACATGGTCTGAATCGACCTCTTGCGCAGCAGCGCCCAGCGACATTAATTTGGTAACAATGGGAGAGTTTGGTTTTTGATTACGCAAAGGGTTTTCTTTACTTCCATCCGTAATTATTCTGCCCGCAGGGTCAAGAACCCAAACTGTATCGAACTCACCACTTTGCGCGATTATCGAAACGACATCTCGAATTCTCCTTACATCAAACATAAACAATGGTGTCTCTACCAACGCATTAATACGGGATACCACGCTTGAAATCTGTTCGTATTGCAATGCACGCTTCGAGGTGATTTCCAAATAATATGTTATTGAAAAAAGTCCAACGCCAATCAAAAAAACCAGCCCTGACGCAAAAAGGGAGATCTTAGATTTTAATCCTAACCTCATGATTTATTCTATCTAGTTAATTGGAGATTTGAAATATATGGCGCCAGTTTCTTAACCTCCGCAAGTAACCCATCCGGAATCTCGTCGAATTTTAAGGTACGTTCAAAACTGGCCAAGTATTTTTTCCCATCATCGGTTTCATGGGCGGCAAGTAACACGTCTTTCATGCGCTTAACATACTTCTGGTCTAAGTCTGCACGATGAGTAATAACGTGGTAGGGGACATAAGAAGTTGTATGTAAAATGCGCATCGGTTTCAGCGCACTTTTAATAAATTCTCTAAAATCCCCTTCAGACATCGCTGCTGCCTCGACGATATCGCGCTCCACCCAAGCTATCTGGGTTTCATTGTCGTTGGCCATTACAAATCCAACTTTATCAGTTGGCGCTTTAGACCGAAAAGATTCCAAACGAGATAATCTTAAACCAGAACGCAGCATTGCTACACCAGGTAGCATATATCCTGAAGTTGAGAATGGCTCCTCAAAAGCCACAGTTTTACCCAGTAATTCTGAAAGATCTTTAATTGGGCTATCTGAGTTGACAAAAATGACGCTTCTGTATTTCCCCTTTGCTTTCTTCCACCGCCTTAGTAGGAATTTGGATCCGGATCTGCTGTTAATATAAGAAGCTGTCACTGAACTATCGATGAAAAAATCGATTTTCTTTTCCTTCAACATTGCGATCGCATCATCAATATCCCTTGCGATCTTTATATCGACGGATTGCACCCCTATGGTCGCTAACTGCCTTGTAAGATACTCTGAAAAAGGTTTAAAAGTTCGGGCTTCATCAATCGGGTCGATACTGATGGTTCCAATGGTTATTGTTTCAGCGCGACTAACATGGGAAATGGAAACAATACAAACAACTAGGATAAGACAAAAACGAAACCATCTAATCATTGGTAAAGAATTTTGCATAGCCACAACCTATTTTAGCAGAAGTACATATTCATATCACGTCAAAGCTAGTATATAATTTCTTATATTAAGTTTAAGTTAAGTAAGTTTGATTGCTCTAATAGATTCTATTTTGCATGAAAAGTTCGTGGCTAAAGAGGACGATTTTGACGCCATTATCTTGTGCTTTTTTTCATTCATTTATGGCTCATCTCAAAACTTGTATCGTTCAAATTTCAAGCATTCAAATACAACCGGACCAAACTAGATCAAAGTATAATTAGAAAATAAAAAGGCCCGATATCACTATCGGGCCTTCTAATTTCTAATCGTGCAAGCTTGATCAGATCAGATCAGATTAGCTTACTTTACGACCGTTGTTACCGTTCACTGCGACCAAATTGTCATTTGCAAGGCCGCGACCATAAGTCATCGCAGAAGCAATATCACCTCGTGTCAGACCAATATCACTTAACTGACGTGCATCCATAGCCATCAATTGTGCATAACCGGAACGACGACGGCGCCATCCTTCCAAGCCCTTAACAACTGAAACAATTGCTTTGCTGAAATATGTAATAAGTGGTGTTTGTGCTGGTGTGTCGCCCATAACTGCATGTCTGATGTTGCTGCGTGTGACACCCAAGTCAGACAACTCGAGGTTTGACATTGCACCAAGTTGCGCCATCGCTTTTTGTTTTGCGCTATAATCTTTGTAACGATTGAAAAGACCAGAAACCGCAGAGCCAACAAGATCATGTAAGTATTCGCTGCGAACATGATGGGCTTTTGTAACTGCACTTTGAACATCAACTGCGTTGTTGTTTGCTGTTGCTGGGTTCAATAGGGCAACTGCATCTAGGTCTTTTTCTGTAAAACTAAACATTTCCATATTCCTTCACTACTTGGCCTCTCGGTCCGAGCCAGGTAAAATTAAGCGATTTCTTCGTGTAAACGAGCTGCACCGTTTTCATTAGCAGCTGCTTCTGTATTTCTAAGTTCGTGTAGAACAGCTTGACCGATAAACGTTTTGTCCATCGTCATTTCCAAAGGCGTATTTTGTTCGTTCAATACTGGCTTTTCACCAGTTATTGAAAAGAGCGAAATAATATTTGAAACAAGCGAACCCTTGACTGCGGCCTTCTTCATTGGCGCTTGGGTTGTGTTGCCGTATTGTAGGTGCAACGCTTGACCATATTTTTCGTTTCTAGTGAACATCATGATCTCCTTAGTAAGTGTTCTTGATGGATTATATATTGCACTGCACACAATAAAAAACAATGGGTTAAGGTCCAAATTTGCCCGCTATGTTCGAAATGGTGCATTGCAGAAAACGCATAGCTTCAATTGAATTCCTGTAACAGATAGGGCATAATCGCATAGCAAACATTTGAAAACATGGGGAAAACCTTTGCCAAAATCTCATACAAACGCCTTCAAGGACCTAGAAGAATATATCCGCAATGAGCGGAGTGACTTGAACCTTGCAGAACTCAAACCCCAACTTCTTGCCGCTGCCGCAGCACCTGCTCGCATCGATAGCGACGATATCTATGATCATTTCCTGCCAAATAGGTCTGACAAATTAGATTCGCTCATCAAGAAAACATGTTTTCAACTATCAATGGACATCCAGTCGACTGTGCTCGCACCAGAACTGTCCAGTACACGCCTAAAGGATTTGCGCGTAGAGATGCAGCGCCAGAATGTTGACGGGTTCATTATTCCTTTAAATGACGAATTTCATGGAGAAGCTGCCCCGGCCGCTTCTGAACGATTGAAGTGGCTTACTGGATTTACCGGTTCGGCTGGTATGGCGGCGGTATTAAAAGACAAAGCTGCCATTTTTGTTGATGGACGCTATACCCTGCAAGTTCGTCAGGAAGTGGACATTACACTTTTCACTCCGCGCCACGTGTCTGGTGAACCCCTTTCTGAATGGCTTTCCGAAAATATGGGCTATGGTGAAGTGATGGCATTTGATCCATGGCTCCATACTGAAAACAACGTAACAGCCTTAGAAACTACGTTACGGAAATCACAAATCAACCTTAGGCCCGTGACGTCTAACCTAATTGATACGATTTGGAAAGACCGCCCTTCATCACCGTTAGCTTTGGTTGTTCCCCATCTTGACGCCTTTTCAGGTCAATCCAGCCGCGATAAAAGAGCAGAGATCTCTGAAATTATGACAAAGGAAGGCGTGGATGCAACAATTCATACATTACCTGATGTTACGGCATGGCTTTTGAATATTCGCGGTGCTGATTTACCGAGTACTCCATTTGCACTGGGATTTTCCATATTGCGCCAAGATCAAACCGTTGATCTTTTCATACCACCAGAGAAACTGTCACACGATCTCTCTGCCCATTTAGGAAATGGTGTTCGCCTGCATACGCCAGATGCTTTTGCAGAACAGATTGGCGCGCTTAAAGGTTTGAAAGTACAAATCGATCCGTCTTCAACCAGCCAATGGATTGTTGATAAGCTGGTAGAGGCAGAGACAATAATTATTCGAGCCGCAGACCCTTGTATGCTTCCAAAAGCCACAAAGAACGAAACCGAACTCATGGGAACACGTGATGCCCATGTTAGAGACGGTGTAGCGGTTACAAAATTCCTACATTGGTTATCTTCTGAAGCAATGACAGGAGATGTTGATGAGATGGCCGCTGAAAACAAACTGTACGAATTCCGCGCTGAAGGCGAGAATTTCAAAGATACAAGTTTCTCCACCATTTCCGGTGCCGGCCCAAATGGTGCGATAGTCCACTACCGCGCCACACCTGAGACGAATAGAAAACTGGAACCTGGCAATCTCTATCTTGTAGATAGCGGCGGGCAATATCTAGATGGTACCACTGACATCACACGTACCATTGCTATCGGCAAACCAACTGATGAAATGAAAGATCGTTTCACACTGGTTCTTAAAGGGCATATTGCCCTCGCCCTTGCAAAATTCCCTATCGGGACAACTGGTAGCCAGCTTGATACACTTGCACGTATGCCTCTATGGCAACAAGGTTTGGACTATGATCATGGAACGGGGCATGGCGTTGGCAGCTACTTATCCGTACATGAAGGACCGCAGCGTATCTCCAAGATGCCGTCAGTAATCGCGTTGAGAAAAGGTATGATTTTATCTAACGAGCCCGGATACTACAAAACCGGTGAATATGGTATCCGCATTGAAAATCTCGTTGCTGTTATGGATATGGTACCGCCAACAGGTGCAGAGCGCCCACTTCTAGGGTTTGAAACCCTCACCTACGCACCAATCGACAAGAACACTATTAACGTCGGCATTCTGAATGACACCGAAAAACAGTGGTTAAACGGCTACCATAAATCAGTATGGGACAAGATATCGCCATTTGTAGTAGGTGAAACGAAGGAATGGCTGAAGTTGGCAACTTCAGCTATTTAGGTACGTCATTGGAAAGAGTGAGTGATGGTGCTAACTCTTTCCAATCATATCCAGCCATTCTTGCTCACTCATGGTTGTGACACCAAGTGCTTCCGCTTTTTTAAGTTTGGATCCAGCTTTTGCACCCGCAACTAGATAATCCGTTTTCGCAGATATAGATCCACTCACTTTTGCACCAAGGTTCTCAGCTTGCGCCTTAGCTTCAGCACGCGACATGAGCTCTAATGATCCAGTAAAGACAACGGTTTTTCCGCTAACAGGGCTGTCCTCATCGGGAACATCAAAGGTATGAATGCTAATTTGCGCCGCGAGGTTTAAAAGCAGTTCTCGGTTTTTCTCCTCGGAAAAGAATTGTTTTACGGCATCTGCCACGGCAGCACCAATCCCGTCGATATTGAGGAGATCCACATATACTTTTCCAGGATCTGGCTGATCACCTGAAAAAACATCAAGAAGTGCATCTAGGGACAAATAATTCTTTGCCAGAAGCCGCGCGTTCCCTTGGCCAATATGCCGGATACCAAGCGCATATATGAACTTGTCCAAATCTATTTCGCGGCGTTGATCGATAGCCCCAAACAAATTCCGAACTGCTTTATCTCCAAAGCCTTCGAAATTCTTAATCTTTTGCAGCGGGTTTTCTTGATCACGTTTTTCCAAAGTAAAGATATCAACTGGGCTCTTCACCAACCCTTTATTATAAAACAATTCGATCTGTTTAGCGCCAAGACCGTCAATATCAAAGGCTGTTCTGGATACGAAATGCTTCAGACGTTCAACGGCCTGCGCAGAACATACGAGACCCCCAGTACACCTTCGAACCACATCTTCTTTGCCGGTCAACGGATTTGTCTCGCGAACAGCATGGCTCCCGCAAACGGGACATACTGTCGGAAGATTATAGGCTTCAGTATCCACTGGGCGCTTATCCAATAGCACTTCAACAACTTGAGGAATAACATCACCTGCCCGCTGCACCACAACGGTATCCCCAATGCGTATATCTTTACGCTGAATTTCCTCTTCATTGTGTAGCGTGGCGTTTGAGACAACCACACCGCCCACGTTTACTGGGGCCAAGCGCGCAACCGGGGTCAGTGCGCCGGTCCGCCCGACTTGCACTTCAATATCCTCAACTTGTGTTGTGGCTTGTTCTGCAGGGAACTTATGCGCAATGGCCCAACGCGGGCTCCTACTAACAAAGCCAAGCCTTGACTGCCAATCTAGGCGGTTGACCTTAAACACCACGCCGTCAATATCGTAATCCAGGGAAGACCTTAGTTCTTCAATTTTTCGGTAGGCGTCAATCGCTTCACTCATATTACTACAAACGCGAGAAAGGGGATTTACAGAGAAACCCCAATTCGAAAATTGATCCAGCACCTCAGCTTGCGTTTTGCCACCAACCTCGGATACATCGCCCCACGCATAGGCAAACAAACGTAACTTCCGGGAGGCTGTAATTTTCACATCCAGTTGCCGCAAGGAACCTGCAGCCGCGTTTCTAGGGTTTGCAAAAACTTTATTTCCGGCCTCTGCTTGCTTTTGATTGAGCTGCTGGAAATCCGCGATAGACATGTAGACTTCGCCTCGGACCTCAAACAGATCTGGGATGCTTGATCGTGATCCATCAAGGGTCAGCGGCAAATCCTGCAGAGTTCGAAGGTTTTGCGTTATGTCCTCCCCTTCTTTGCCATCACCTCGTGTTGCGCCTTGCACAAAAACGCCGTTCTCATATCTCAAAGAGGCGGAAAGACCGTCAATCTTGGGTTCTGCAAAAAAGGCCACATCTTCCTGAGGGGCTAACCCAAGGAAGCGACGGACACGTCCTTCAAACTCTCGTAAGTCTTCACTGTTAAAAGCATTGTCCAGAGATAGCATTGGAACAGTGTGCTGGACCTTACCGAAACCACGAGACGGTGCACTCCCAACGATTTGGCTAGGGCTTTCTCTACTAATCAATTGTGGGAAGGTTTTTTCGATCAGACGAAGCTGGAGCAAGTTCGCATCGTATTCGGCGTCGGAAACATTCGGCGCATCCGCTTGATAATAGGCCCTATTTTGTTCCTGAAGAAATGCTGTCAAACGGCGATGTTCAGCTGTCGCTGCATCCAGCGGCATATCCTTGGGTTCAACCATGTGAACTTAACCTTCTATCAAACTTTGAGCTGCAGCGCGGGCTTCTTTAGTAATACTGGCACCGGAAAGCATGCGCGCAATTTCTTCCTTACGGGCATCGTCACTTAAACGCTCGACTGATGTTGTGGTAGTAGTTTTGCTGCCGGCCTTGAAAATGTTCCAGTGGGCAGCGCCTGCCGCCGCAACTTGCGGAGAATGCGTAATAACCAGTAACTGTAATTCTTCGGAAAGGCGGGATAGTCTTTCGCCAACCGCATCTGCTGTCGCACCGCCAACACCGCGGTCCACTTCATCAAATACTAAAGTCGGAGCAGAACCTGAGCGCGCCAAAACCACTTTCAGTGCCAACATAAAACGTGACAATTCACCACCGGACGCAATCTTTATCAGAGCTCCGGGCATACTTCCCGGGTTTGTCGCGATCTGAAATTCTACTTTGTCCATTCCGAATTCAGACCAGCTCTCTTCGGGCAATTCTTGAACTAAAGTTTCGAATTTTGCGCTCCCTAACTTCAGGGGTCCTAACTCAGCCTTTACGGCCTTATCCATCTGCGTTGCAGACGAAAGACGTTTTTCTCTCAGCTCTCCTGCAGCAGTATGAAACGCCTGCCGCGCAACCTGAACTTCTTCTCGAAGTCGTTTCACTTCAGCGTCGCCATGTTCAACAGCGGCTAATTTTGATTTAAAGTCCGACAACGTCGCAATGAGCCCAGAAACCTCGCATTTATGCTTACGTGCGGCCGCTCTTAAGGCAAATAATCGCTCTTCCACGTGTTCAAGACCGCCGGGATCAATATCTAAATCACGACCAATAGTATCAATGATCATGGCGGCTTCACCCATCTCGATGGCCGCTCTCTCGAGGCTTTCCAGAGCAGGATCCAATTTACCAGATGCTTTTTCAACAACACGTTCAATGGCACGTGTCGCGGATCGAATTTTCCCCTCAACACCACCATTATCGTTCAAATATTTACGCGCATCTTTCAGCGCATCCGCAATTTTTTCTGCATGCATGAAGTCGGACCTAGCTTCAGCCAGTTCATCCTCTTCCCCTTCAACTGGCGCCAAGTCTTCTAGCTCTGCGACCACATGTCTTAGATATTCTTCATCAACGCGGGCTTGTTCGATTTCACGCTCTGCGGCAGAAAGAGTATTCTTTAAATCTTGTAACTTGGAAAATTTTACACCGACATCCTTTAGTCGCTTACCAAGTCTCCCATACAGATCCAGAATCTGCCTGTGCCCTTTGGCATCAAGAAGGCCTCTCTCTGCATTTTGTCCATGAATTTCAACAAGCGCCTCCCCGACAGATCGCAAAAGCGCAGCGCTGATGGATTGATCATTAATGCTTGCCCGATTTCGACCATCGGCACTGATCACTCGACGCAAAATTAACGGTTCATCCTGTTCGATCTCCAGATCTTTCAACATTTCAAATACTGGGTGACCAACCGGCAGCACGAATTCAGCGACAACACTGCCTTTTTCTTCACCGGCACGGATCAATCCCGTATCAGCACGTGAGCCAAGTGCCAACGCAAGACTATCCAGCAAAATAGATTTACCTGCGCCTGTCTCACCAGTGAGAACACATAGACCGCTATCAAAAGTCAGGTCCAGCTTGTCGATGAGGACAATATTGCGAATTGAAAGGGATGCTAGCATCTGGTTACTGACCTAAAATACTTTCTTCCAGGCTTTAGTCAGCCAGGAATCTTCTTTCACTTCAGGTTTGAGATATGCATCGTCCAAGAGCGCATAGCTGTCCTGATACCAGTTACTTCCTGGAAAATTGTGGCCCAGTACTGCCGCAGCAGTTTTCGCTTCATCCGTAATGCCAAGGGATAAATAAGATTCAGTCAGACGATGTAATGCTTCAGGTACGTGCGAGGTTGTCTGATATGTTTCCACGACCGACCTGAATCGATTAATTGCAGCGATATAGTGTTTTGAGTTCAGATAATATCGCCCAATTTCCATTTCCTTACCCGCGAGGTGATCTCTCGTTAAATCAATTTTGAGTCTTGCATCACGTGCATATTCCGAATTAGGAAAACGGCGAACAACTTTCTCTAATGCATCCAAGGCTTGTCTCGTTACTTTCTGATCTCGTCCAACACCAGTTATCTGCTCGTAATAAGAGATTGATTTTAAGTAATAAGCATATGGAACATCTTTACTTCCCGGATGAAGTTCAATAAACCTGTCAGCTGCCAAAATAGCTTGGTCATATCTATTGCTTTGATAATAGGCAAACGCCGACATGACTTGCGCCTTGGTTGACCAAACAGAATAAGGATGCTGACGTTCAACTTCATCAAATCCTTTAGCCGCTTCAATGTAGTTTTCAGAATTCAGGTCAGCTAGTGCTTTGTTGTACAATAGTTGTACAGGTTTTTCCTGATATGTCTCGACAACATCCGAACTACATCCCGTTAATAAGAATGCCGCTAGGATTATAACTGTCAGGGCTTTCCCCTGAAATGCATTTACGCAGAACTTCGCCATCACTTCGACCTATGTTGATGCTATTCGTTAAATGTATTTTATCCAAACAATCGTCCCTTGGAAAGCACAGGTTATTCTTTTCTTGTTACGTGAAGATTTTTCATAAATTTTCTACTGACGAGCGATTTAAAACCGGTTTGTCTCCCCCTAACCCTTTCTTTTATATGAATTTATCAGAAGTTGTATATATCGCATTTTGATTTTTGCAGTCAGTGTGCTAGATTAATAGTAAGGGTAGTTATATTTTATGGATCTTCTTCCTATGGGAGAATCCGACAGATCACTGATTTAGACGCCCTCATACCCGTTACGGTATGTAGTAAATGTTTATGGGCACCCCACAAGCCCAAAGTGAATGAAAGGTACCAGCTAATGAGTAAACTCGCCAAACGAGTTGACGACCACGTCGGTGAGCGTATCCGTGAGAGACGCACAATGATGGGTCTAACGCAGGAACACTTAGCGCAAGCATTAGAAATCTCCTATCAGCAAGTACAGAAATATGAAACTGGCGCCAATCGCGTCAGTGCCGGACGTCTGTATGAAATTGGCCAACGTCTAGAAGTAGATGTTTCTTACTTCTTTGATCAACTTGAGCCTCTAACATCCAGCTCTCCGCTTGAACATGGTGGAAAGAACCGTTCAACTATCGAACTTGTTCGCAACTATAGCGAAATCGACGAACCTGCCATACGTTCTGCCGTAAGCGGTTTGATCAAAAGCCTTGCTGGTCGAGAACGCAAGCGCAAAACTGCTTAACATGTATACAATGAAAAAAGGCACGGATCGCTCCGTGCCTTTTTCTTTATCTTCGTGATATTTAGCCTCTAAGTATGACCAACACTATGCTGTAATTGGGGCCGCGGCTTTTTGTTCTGGCCAATAGGCGCCGCCAACATTAGAGGCGCGAACCGGCGCTTCACTTGTATAGCACCAAGCATTTTCATCACTTAGGAAGGCATGTAGCAATTTGTTATTTAATGCGTGTCCAGAACGATATCCGTGGAACTGCCCAATAATTGGAGCTCCAGCCAGATACAAATCTCCCACAGCATCCAAAGCTTTGTGACGGACAAATTCGTCTTGATAGCGCAAACCTTCTTCGTTCAAGACTTCTTCACCGCTCAGGACGATGGCATTTTCAAGAGATCCACCCTTTGCCAGCCCCATAGACTTCAATTGCTCTAACTCTCCAAGGAAACCAAAGGTACGCGCGCGTGACAGTTCGTTTTTAAAAGTGCCATTGCGCATATTAAAGCTGCAACTCTGGCGCCCAATTCTTTGATTATCAAATGCAATTTCAAAAGCGATCGACACATTGTCTCCCGGAGACAGTATCGCTGCAGCATCGCCGTCACGGGCTTCAATTTCTTTCAAAACCTTAATATACTGGCGCGGAAGTTCTTGTTCAATAATGTCAGCACATTCAATTAGAAAAATAAACGGAGCTGCAGAACCATCCATCACAGGGACTTCAGGGCCATCAAGCTCTACGATTGCGTTATCGATACCACTACCAGAAAAGGCCGCCATCAAATGTTCGATTGTTGCAACCTTAACATTCGCTGCGTTTGCTATTGTTGTACACATTACCAATTCGCTAACTGTGTTATAGAGAGCCGGTATTTCAGAAACCTCAGGTGCAACATCCAATCGACGGAAGACAATACCAGTACCAGCAGCAGCTGGCTTCAAAGTCATATTTACAACGTTTCCGCTATGAACCCCAACACCAGTACAGCTTATGCTGTTGCGTAGGGTTTTTTGAAAAATAATCATTGTATTGTACGCTTCCGTTTAATTTTTATCTAAGCCTATTACTAATGAACACTCCCCCGAAACACAAATCACTCTTTGTTACCAATTATTTCCATGATGAAACAAACGTTAACTCGTAAGATAATTATGATTTAGAAAATAGAAAAGGGATCGCAAATATATGCGACCCCCGTTTATTCTTTCAATCAACTTACTCTATAAATAGAGCCGTATGTTTTCGAATTCTTAGTTAGCCTGGCGCCTTAAGAAAGCCGGAATATCCAAAAGGTCTTCATCTTCTTTTTTCTGTTCGATACGAACAGATGAAGATAAGGTTTCTTCTTTCTGCGGCTGCGCTACTGCGGATTGCGGCTTGGCCTCTACTGGAGCACTGGAAGCAACTGGCTCCCTGCGGATAACAGGCTCACTAGCTGCAGCTGTTTGTTTGCGCTCAGCCTCAGCTTTACGGCTCAATCGACCAACACCAGTCATTCTTTCAAACAAGCTAGGCCCCTTGCGCTTGCGCTTGGGTTCTACAGCGTTTTCCGCGCTTTGCTTTCCAGCGGGATTGACCAAATCTTCTGCTCGCTTGTCAACCTTGATGACCGGAGGTGCTTTGAACGGCGCTTCGCGACCCTGCACTTCTGCAGACGTAGCGTCACTTTCCTCCATCACATCTTCAATTTCAGATAACAAGTCTGGCTCAATATTACGGGCAAGATTAGTTTCCGCTGAAGCGCCTTCTGAATGTCCCACTGTTAAGCCAGACACATCCGAAGCTTCACCGCTCATCATTGGTTGACCTGCAGGAATCCCCTCAGGAACGGAGGCACCAAAGCCACTAGCATGAACAGCTGCCATACTTCCTGTTGTCGCTCTTGCTACTGGAGCACCAAAGCTGCTTGGCCGATCCATACCGCCGCCAGTTACTTTAAGAAGGGAAGTAACGTTAGGGGCAACAGGCTGCATCAATTCCGCGGCATCTATCCCAGTCGCAACAACAGACACACGCATGGTGCCATCCATATCGGGATTAAAGGTAGAACCAACAATAATGTTAGCATCTGGATCAACTTCGCTACGAATGCGATTTGCGGCCTCATCCAGCTCATAAAGGGTCAGATCCATACCACCAGTGATATTAATCAATACGCCTCGCGCACCCTTCATGGATACGTCATCAAGAAGTGGGTTGGAAATAGCGGCTTCGGCGGCTTCTATAGCTCGATTTTCGCCAGTGGCCTCACCAGTCCCCATCATTGCCTTGCCCATTTCGCCCATAACAGTATTCACGTCGGCAAAATCGAGATTAATCAAGCCCGGCATAACCATAAGGTCAGTTACGCCGCGAACACCTGAATGCAGGACATCGTCCGCCATGTTAAAGGCGTCAGCAAATGTTGTTTTTTCGTTCGCGATACGGAACAGGTTCTGATTAGGGATAATAATCAGTGTGTCCACATATCTTTGAAGCTCTTCGATACCGGCTTCAGCCGTACGCATTCTGTGATTACCTTCAAACTGGAAGGGCTTCGTCACTACGCCAACTGTCAGGATACCAAGTTCCTTTGCTGCTTTTGCAACAATAGGGCCCGCACCCGTACCTGTACCACCGCCCATACCGGCAGTGATAAAGCACATGTGAACACCTTTAAGGTGAGAGGTAATTTCCTCGATCGCCTCTTCAGCAGCACTCGCACCAATTTGAGGTTTCGATCCAGCGCCGAGGCCTTCTGTGAGCTCAGCTCCCAGTTGAATACGACTATCTGCCAAACTTTGCTTCAATGCCTGCGCATCGGTGTTGGCAACAACAAACTCAACGCCCTGAAGCTCAGATTGGATCATGTTGTTGACAGCATTTCCACCGGCTCCACCCACACCCAACACCAGAATTCTAGGCTTTAGTTCAGTTTGGTCCGGTACTGATAAATTTATCCCCACAGCAACACCCTCCTTAATGACACGTTCTACCCTAATTAATACCAAATATTGTGGGTAATGGAACCCTACTTCTTACATATTGATGGAAAAACATGATTTTTTTCTGTTTAAAAGTTTTCTTTGAACCAACTTCCGATGCGTAAAAGGCGGTTTTGCGGGTTTTTTCCCTCCCCTCCGCCACTTAGTTGATCATTAAAATTTTTCCGCACTGCAAAGGACAATAACCCGGCTGCAGTTGCAAAGGCCGGACCTTCGACAGCTTCGGCCAATGATTTGACACGTATAGGTTTACCCATGCGCATCTGCTTGCCTAATATACGTCCTGCTAAATCTTGCACTCCGGCCAATTGCGATGCCCCACCAACAAGTACGGCACGACGTCCTGCGACCTTGGCAAAACCGGACATTGCAAGTCGGTCTCTGACAATCTCCAGAATTTCTTCAATTCTTGGTTTGATGATACCGACCAGCATCGAACGCGGAACATGATTTGCTACCTCATGCTCAGTTTCACCAATAAGCGGAACATCAATAATTTCCTTTTCATCGGATGGACTGGCAAGCGCACTGCCATACAGTGTTTTCATCCGTTCAGCATTCGCAAGAGAGGTGGACAAACCACGGGCGATATCATTGCTTACATGTCCACCGCCAACCGGAATAACCTCGTTATAGACCATCTCTCCGTCATAGAAGACCGCGAATGTTGTCGCTCCGCCGCCCATATCAATAACGGTAACACCTAAATCCATCTCATCTTCAACCAAGGACGCCAAACCAGAGGCGTAAGGTGCCGAGACGAGTTTGGCGACACTTAGATGGCAGCGTTCAACGCAATTTGTCAGATTTCTTACATGGTTATTTTGGACCGAGACCATATGCATACTGACCCCGAAGCTGTCGCCGTACATACCACGTGGATCCCGTATACCGCGATTTCCATCTACTTTATAGCCAACCGGGAGCGCATGAATAACAGTTCTATTTTCAGGATTATAGCTTGATTGAGCTTCTTTCAAGGTCCGAATAAGGTCTTTTTCGCCAATCTCCTGACCGGCAATGGACATTTCCACATCCACCGTTTGAGACGCAGGTTGCCCCGCAGTCACGCTAAGATAAACCTCTCGAATGGTCTCGCCTGCCATACGTTCAGCCGCATCAACAGCAGAACGGATAGACTCTTCTGCTCTTTCCATATTGGTGATTGCACCTGCGCGCATACCCCGTGCGACTTGATGCCCGATCCCCTTAATCCGTAATCCTCCGGCTTCCTCAACAGCAACAAAACAGCACACTTTTGTAGTGCCAATATCCAAAGCTGCTATAGGTCCGTTACGTCCTGTTGCCATCCGGCTTAAGTCCCTTATTCTTTCTTGGCGCAAGCCATCTTCGTCAGGTTTTCTTCTCTGGGTCTCGCCGAAACTCTGCATCTGCAGGTCTCAAGCGAACATACATTCTATCAGCAGCACGTAAATCGATGGAAAGAACACCTTTATTCAAGATTTTCTTTTCCTGTTGCAAGTCATTCAACTTGGCCCAAGCGACGGCACTTCCCTCTTCGGGAAGAAGTACTTTCACACCATTACTAAATTCCAAATTCCATCTGCGATCTCTTACCCTGACAGCATTTTGCAGACGCGTAAAAAGCGTAGGAGTGTCGGCGAGCAAATCAAAGAGTTCGGCTGCGCGCTCGTTCGCACCAATACCAACCACTTTTGGAAGATGCTGGAATTCGACGTTATCTGAATGCTCAATCACCACACCTTTACGGTCAATAATTGCAGTTTTTCCATTAATTTGCCATCTGGCGAAAGGGCGGCGTTCCTGAATTCTGATAAAAATTTCATCCGGAAAACGGCGCATAACTGATGCGTGCTCTACCCAGCCCAGTTTTTCAATTCTGGTACGCGCTAAATTGGGGTCAAAATCAACAATACTGTCACCGCGGACGACGTTTAGTTCCGTCATCAAGGATTTAGCCGGCGTTTTATCGCGTCCGGCGACACTAACCTCTTGAACAACCATACCAACTCCGCCCAGAGCCGTAAGGCGTAAGTCCCGTGCCCATAATCCAGCTTCATCAATCAATCCATTTTTGACGACATAGAAGCCCGAAAATCCAACCAATGCGACAAGGAAAGCAAATCCACCGCCTAACACGGCGACCTTGACCCATACTCCAGACTGTTTGCGGCGACTACTGGTTTTTGATCGATTGTTTTTTTTCCAAAAAAAGGAAAACGGAGCCTTACAGAGTTTTATGATCACCTTGAAAATTATTATGAAACGAGACAGTAAGGACGACAAAAATTGTGTATTGCTTGACCCTTTTTTTTTGGATGTCCGCCTTTTCTTTGCTTGCCGTTTTGGTTTGCCAGTGTCCTGAAAGGGACGATCATCCGCGGATATTTTTATCTGTCGCATGATGCGTCCTCCACCATCCAACGAACCAAATCGTCAAAATTTATACCGCTATGCGCTGCAATTTCCGGAACCAGGCTTAGCTCAGTCATTCCTGGCTGTGTGTTCGTTTCCAAAACCACAAATTCGGATGGACCTGTTGCTGTATCATCAAACCGGAAATCAGTCCGGCTAACGCCACGGCATCCAAGAGCGCTATGTGCTTGTAATCCCATTTCCAATAATTCTTCGTAGCGATCCTTTTCAAGCGGCGCAGGCATAATATGTTCGGCCTTACCTGATGTGTACTTCGCCTCATAGTCATAGAAACGACCTAGAGGACGAATTTCAACCGCCCCCAACGCATGGTCACCCATTACGGCCACATGGAATTCGCGTCCCGGAACATAGGTTTCAACAAGGACTTCATTTCCAAAAGTCCAAGGAATATCCGATAGGTGACGATTTTCGTTTTCCAAAAGAATAGTTACGCCAACGCTTGAGCCTTCGTTGAGTGGCTTAATAACAAGAGGTAATGGATATTCTTCTCCATCCAGTATCTCTTTACGCGTCATGACCCTGCCCTCTGCGCATTTCAAGCCTTTTGCCGAAAATATCTTCTTGGCAACAGGCTTGTCCATGGCAAGGGCTGAGGCTAAAACACCTGAGTGGGTATACGGAATTCCCAAAACTTCCAGTACACCTTGAACAGTACCGTCTTCACCGTAGCGCCCATGAAGAGCATTAAAACAAACATCAGGTTTTACAGCATCCAAGACGTTCGCAATATTGCGATCTACATCGATGGGCGTAACTTTATAGCCGCAGCGAACCAAAGCTGCGGCACAAGCATCCCCGCTTTTAAGAGACACATCTCTCTCTGCTGACCAACCACCCATCAAAACCGCTACATGCTTCATTAGTCTTTACTTTCCCTAGTCGTTGCGGTTTCATCTACATCGCCAAGACGCACAATTTCCCAGCGAAGTAACGTATCAAATTCTTTAAACACGCGCCTGCGGGCTTCTTCGCCGACTGCCTCTAATTCTGCAGCGGTCGCTCCGCCTGTATTAATTAGAAAATTGCAGTGTTTATCGGAAATTTTCGCACCGCCAATGCTTAGTCCACGGCCGCCCACAGCATCAATAAGCTCCCATGCCTTTTTCCCATCAGGATTAGCAAAAGTAGAACCTCCTGTTCTGCTTTTTACAGGCTGGCTGCCTTCCCGGCTCGTAGCAATTTCTTTCATCTTCTGAGTGATTTTTTCAGCTTTTCCTGGCTGCAACTGCAGAACAGCTTCAGTAAATATCCAGTCAGTGGGGATATCGCAATGACGATAAGAAAATCCCATATCCTCTAGATTGAGCTCATGACGTTCCCCGGCACGATCGTACGCGACGGCAGAAATCAGCACTTCTTTCATTTCAGAACCATAAGCCCCTGCGTTCATTCGGAGTGCGCCGCCAATGCTTCCGGGGATACCGCTTAGAAACTCTGCCCCTGTCAAACCATTATCGGCGGCAAAATGCGAAACATATACATCAAGCGACCCTGCTCCGACCCGCAAACGATTACCTTCGAGGCAATTCATTTTCACGAAATTACGTCCCAAACGCAAAACAACACCGCGAAATCCACTATCTCTAACCAGTAGGTTGGATCCGACGCCAAGGACGAATAGGGGTATATCAACGGGTGTGTTTTTCAGGAAAAATGCGAGATCAGTTTCGTCTTCAGGCTTATATAGAATGTCTGCCGGACCGCCCACTTGGAACCATGTCACTTTATTCAACGCCACATTTTCGCGTAGTCTACCTTTGACTTCTGGCAACCTTTCAATCAATGGAATATCAGCGCGAAGTATTGCAGTCATTCCGCAGCCCCGTTTTCCTGAAGGGCAGCCAATTCAGATGGCAATCGGTTTGCCCACAATGAAATAGAACCCGCACCCAAGCATACAACAACGTCTCCCGGTTCAGCCTCTTGTATGATCAATTCCGCTAACTTTTCTGGACTTGAAAGCGGTAGAACATGTTGATGACCACGTGTCCGCAGACCTTCAACATAACTATCCTGGCTGACACCTTCAATTGGATCTTCACCGGCAGCATAAATATCGGCAACGACCACAGTGTCCGCGTCGTTAAAACAGGTACAGAAGTCTTCGAACAAATCGTTCAATCTTGAATAACGGTGAGGTTGAACCACCGCTATAATTTTTCCGTCATATGCTTGGCGAGCAGCAGATAAAACGGAGGATATCTCAACTGGATGGTGACCATAATCATCGATTACAGTTACACCATTTGTAACACCTACTTTTGTAAAGCGGCGTTTCACGCCTCCGAATTCGCGAAGGCCTTTTTTCAAAGTGACCTCGTCAAATCCCATTTCCGCCCCGACAGCGACCGCGGCCATTGCATTCTGAACGTTATGGGCACCCGGCATTGGAAATTCGAACCCCTTCATCATCCGCTTATCAGCACTTATACGATCACTTACAGATACGTTGAAGCGAGCGCCTCCAGCCTCAAAACGAACATCGACTGCGCGATAATCTGCCTGCGGGGATAGGCCAAACGTAACCAACCTGCGATCTGATATTTTACCGATGAGTGCCTGCACCTCAGCATGGTCAATGCAAAGCGCCGCGAAACCGTAGAATGGAATGTTTTCGACAAACGTCAAAAACGCTTCTTTAACGCCGTCAAAATCACCATAGAAGTCAAGATGTTCAGGATCGATATTTGTCACCACTGCGATCGTGGCAGGCAACTTAACAAAACTCCCATCAGACTCGTCGGCCTCAACGACCATCCAGTCACCATTACCAAGCCGTGCATTCGTGCCGTAGGCATTAATAATCCCACCATTGATAACGGTTGGCTCCGCTTCAGCAGCATCAAGCAAACTTGCCAATATAGAAGTGGTTGTCGTTTTTCCATGGGTACCACCCACAGCAACAGCCCATTTAAGGCGCATCAATTCCGCCAGCATTTCAGCTCTTCGCACCACAGGAATAAGACTGGCACGAGCTTGCCGTACTTCTGGATTATCCGCCTTCACCGCAGACGATATGACAACGACACGAGCTTCCCCGAGGTTCTCCTCAGAATGGCCGATTGAAACCTTAACTCCTAGGCCTTCCAGTCGATCAACATTCGCGTTGCGTGATAAATCAGATCCTTGCACCTGATAACCAAGAGTATGCATAACCTCAGCAATGCCACTCATTCCAATGCCGCCGATACCAACAAAATGTACCAGACCTATATCAAGCGGGAGCGCTCTCATGCAGCGACCTTTCCGTTCATTTGGGAACCACCAGTTCGTTTTTTTGCCATCTCTTCAACCATATCTGCAAGATTTTCAGCGGCTTCTACCTCTGCGCATTGTGCAGTGGCTGTCGCCATTGTCTTCAATTTTTCCGGATGACTTAGCATACAGAGTAACTTCTCTTTTAGCGTTTCAACTGTAAAATTGTCCTGCAAGATAAGCTCAGCTGCGCCCCGGTCAACACTGTTTTTTGCATTCTGGAACTGATGATTATCCATAGCGAATTTATAGGGCACTAGAATTGCGGGTCTTCCTGCAACTGCGAGCTCCGCCATGGTGGAAGCACCAGAACGTGCAATCGCGAGATGGCAGCTCGCCAGCAGCTCAGGAATGTTATCGAAGAATGTCGCTAAAGTTGAGGTTATTGCTGCCGTTTCATACATTTTTTCGACTTGAGCCAGATCTTCTTTCCGGCATTGCTGTGTCACATGAAGGCGTCTCTGAAGCTCTAAAGGGAGCAATTTAATCGCAGCAGGTACAACATCTGACAAGATAGTTGCCCCTTGGCTCCCTCCAAGAACAAGCAAATTGAATTTTTCAGAGTTAGTTGCAGGGCAATAACCTTCCCCGTGCAGAGAAAGGATTTCCTTGCGGACTGGATTGCCAGTAAAACGCATTTTTACAAGGGCAGTGTTTTCATTTGCGTCTGTGTGCATGAACGAAGTGGCAATCGCAGCAGCCCGCCCCGCCAACAAATTATTTACGCGACCCAAAATCGCGTTCTGTTCATGAAGGACTAGAGGAACTCCTAGCAGCGTCGCTGCGGCGGCCGGTGGCATGGAGGGATATCCGCCAAATCCCACGACAGCAATTGGTTTTTCTTTTCGAAGAAGAAATAGAGATTGAAGAGTTCCTGCAGACAATTCAAATACTGCTTTAATCTTTCCGAAAAGACCTCCAACAGAAGGTGAGCCAGCACGTATTTGAACAACATCTACGCCGGGGAATAGATCTTCATATGTTTCACCGCGGCTATCGGTTAGCAATGTTACCCGAAAATTTCTGCCAATTAATTCTTCAGCAAGCGCCCGAGCAGGAAAAATATGCCCTCCTGTGCCACCGCTTGCCAATACAATATGCCTATTCTTCTCTGACATTAAATTTCACCTGAACCTGCACGCCGTCGGCTGAAAGCCAGCAACATACCCATCAAAATGGCGAGTGCTAACATTGAAGACCCGCCATATGAAATAAATGGGAGTGTCATGCCCTTAGTTGGCATCAATCTCAAATTCACACCAATATTAATAATGGCCTGCAATCCAAATTGTGTAAGCAATCCAGCAGCCGCTAATACAATGAAGAAGTTTTTCTCTTCCAACAATCGACTGAAACCGCGAAGAACAATAAAGGTAAAGAGGCCCACCACGAACAAACAAAAAACGACACCGAACTCTTCGCCAACAACAGCGAAAATGAAATCCGTATGAGCATCCGGCAACACTCGTTTCACAGAACCATCCCCGGGACCTACTCCAAAAAATCCACCCGTTTGAAACGCTTCCATTGCCCGTTCAATTTGATAATTCTCCCCGCCAGCAGGCTTCAAAAACCGATCAACTCGGCTGGCAACATGAGGGAATAATGTATAGGCACCAGCCGCCCCGACTATTCCCACACCAAGAAACAGAACAACCCACATTATAGGTAGTCCCGCCAAGAAGAATTGAGCGAACCAAACCGCAGAAACCACTAATGTCATACCTACATCCGGCTGCATAAGCAGTAGCGAGACGACAACAACATACAAAATAATTGCGATTAGATTACCGGGAATTTCATCACTTTTCCGTTGCTGAGAGAACATCCAGGCAGAGACAACCGCAAATGTGGGTTTTAAAAATTCGGTAGGCTGCAAAGTAAAGCTTCCAAATCGCAGCCACCGTTTTGCACCCTTAACTTCTGGTCCAAGAACAAGCGTTGCTACAGTCAGCAATATGCAAACTCCAAACAGAATAACAGCCAGTCTGCGAACCCAGAGAGGCGACAACAGTGACACACCAAAAATGATACAGAACGCCATTGGAAGATAAAGGAACTGGCGTTTCACAAAGTGAAAACTGTCAAGGTCAAGGCGCGTAGCAACTGCGGGGCTTGCAGCTAAAACCATAACACCGCCCATGGCAATAAGAAGTACCACGGCCGATAATGTCCAGCGATCAACGGTCCACCACCAATGACCAACTACAGATTTATCAAGGCGTGTAAATGTCGTCATTTACCCAGCCCTTCGACAAGATCCCTAAAGACGTTTCCACGTGATTCAAAACTTTTAAACTGATCAAAACTCGCAGCGGCTGGTGCCAATAATACTGTCGCCTCTTGCCCGAATAACTCTGCGGCTTCAGCGGCCTTCAACACTGCAACCTCTAGTGCATCACATACTGTGTAGGAAGCCTGACCGTCGAGGGTTGCTGCGAATTCTTTTGATGCTGTGCCGATTAGATAGGCATGGCGAATATTGGAAAAAAGAGGTGTCAAACTTTCGATGCCACCTGCTTTGGCAACGCCGCCGCAAATCCAAAAAATATTCTCAAACGAAGCTAGTGATTTCTCTGCAGCTTCAGCATTTGTTGCTTTTGAATCGTTGATAAACCGAACGTTATTGCGCTTTGCAACAAGCTCCATTCGATGAGCCAATCCGCCAAACGTCTTGAGCCCTTTTGCGATTTCTGCATTACTAAGGCCAAGAGCGCGTGTAACGGCAACAGCTGCACATGCATTTTGCCAATTGTGCTTGCCTCGGAGAGCATCTAGTCTGTTAATGTCGAAAGTCCAACCTGCGCCAAGTTTAGTATTATCCACCAGAATACCGCCAACTGCGGTCACCCCAGCTTCAACCTCCATCTCCACAGAAATTGGTGTTAATTTTGCCCCGTTATCTGCTTCAATTTTTGATGCTATTTCTTTACAGATTGCGTCATCAATATTTATGATAGCAACGTCAGCTTTATTTTGATTTTGGAAGATCTTTTCTTTTACGGCTGTATACCCCGCCATATCTCCGTGTCGATCCAAATGATCCGGTGTGACATTCAGGATAACCGCAATGTCTGCCTTCCAAGAGGGTGTTAAATCTAACTGATAGGAAGACAGCTCCAACACATAAGTGCCATCTGCATTCAATTGGGGAAGATCCATAACCGGTGTACCGATATTACCGCCAAGAGCAGTATCTCTACCGGCGTCTGCCAGCATATGGTGGGTCAGCGCTGATGTTGTCGATTTTCCGTTTGTACCCGTAATACCAACAAGTTTCCCTGCTGTCTTTTCGTTCAAAAAAATCTCGACATCACCAACGATATCGACATTTGATCTGTTGGCCAGTTCAACAACTGGATGGGGAGCAGGATGCGTTAAGGGGACACCAGGACTTAAGACGAGAATATCTATATTAGAAAAGTCTGCGGTCTGAAAATTTTGAACGTCAAGGCCAGCATTCTCTGCAGCCTCACGTCCAGCTGGCCTATCGTCCCAGACTCTCACGTTTGCACACCCATCATGAAGTCGCTGGGCCGTCGACAAACCGCTTTTGCCAAGACCGAAAACAGCAACTCCTTTATTTTGGTAGGCGTGACTTTTCATCATTTTCCTTATCTCAATTTCAACGATGCGAGGCCAACCAATGCAAGGATCACAGCAATGATCCAAAAACGGATCACTATCGTCGGCTCTTGCCAGCCCTTTTGCTCATAGTGATGATGTAGCGGAGCCATACGAAACACCCGCTTACCGGTTAGTTTGAAAGACGCCACCTGAACAATCACCGAAACTGTTTCAAGAACAAACAACCCGCCGATAATCGCCAGTACAATTTCATGCCGCGTCACAACACTTATGGATCCAAGCGCTCCGCCCATTGCAAGCGATCCGGTGTCTCCCATGAACACCAATGCTGGTGGCGCATTAAACCAGAGGAAACCAAGGCCGGCTCCGAAGAGTGCACCGCAGAAGACCAACAATTCACCCGCACCGGGAACTGGTTGAATTTGAAGATATTCAGCAAAAACATTATTGCCAACAAGATAAGCGATAAGGCCAAAAGAAGACCCTGCAATCATAACTGGGACAATGGCAAGACCATCTAGCCCATCCGTAAGGTTCACTGCATTAGATGCGCCTACCATCACGACAATACCAAAGGGTACGTAAAACCATCCAAGATCGATCAGTACATTTTTCAAAAATGGTATTGTCAGTGAGGTAGCAAGCTCTGGGCTTGTCGCATCTACAATCCACAATGTAGCTGCTAGCGCGATAATGAACTGAAAAAGCAACTTCAATTTACCGGGAACACCACGCGTGTTATGACGGCTGACTTTCAGATAATCGTCAACAAAGCCGATGGCACCAAACCCCAACGTGACCATCAATACCGCCCAAACATACCTGTTGGTAAGATCCGCCCATAAAAGCGTCCCAAACCCCAAGGCAATTAGTATGAGGAACCCCCCCATTGTTGGGGTTCCCTGTTTCGCAATAATATGAGACTGCGGACCATCATCCCGAATGGGCTGTCCTCTATGTTGTTTGCTTTTCAGCCACCTAATAATGGTCGGGCCAAAAATAAAACTGATAAGAAGGGCCGTCATTAACGCGCCGCCCGTTCTGAATGTTAGATACCTGAACAGATTGAAAATTGCGAATTCATCTGCAAGTGGAAATAAAAAATTATACAACATATCACTAATTCCCCGCACTTATGACGGGCTCTTGTTTTCTGGCACTTGCCAGTAAAGCCTCTAAAATTATTTTCATTTTGCTGCCCAGTGAACCTTTGATCAGAACAATATCATCCGTCCGAACGACAGAGAGCACGATGCGTACAAGTTCCTTGGAACTATTGGCATAGCCTGACTTCAAATCTTCAGGAAGGGCGTCGAAAAGATGGCGCATATTAGGTCCGCAGGCATATACCATATCAACCCCGCTCTGGGAAAGATCAATTGCGAGGGATTTGTGAATTTCTATCGAATTTTCCCCCAATTCTCTCATGTCTCCAAGGATAGCGATTTTCCGGCCCAGATTTAAAACCGTTACACCCTTCAGAACTTTAAACGCTGCTTGCATTGCTATTGGGCTGGCATTGTAGCTTTCATCAATAATTGTGAAATCGCCGCCCGTGCATTTGACGGTTAATTGAACTCCGCGCCCTGTAGGGGGCGATAATGTTGAAAGGGCATCAACAGCGACGTTTATATCCGCACCGACAGCTTGAATTGCCCCTAACACAGCCAAAATATTCATCGCCCAATGTTCTCCGGGTACCGATAAAGTAAAATCCAGTTTATGCCCGCTTATTGTGGCTGAAATTTCACTGGATTGAGGCAGAAGCGAGATTTTTTTCAATCTAATATCTGCGTCCTCATCTCGGCCGAATGAGAGAATTGCGGAGACATTTATCTCTTCGGCTCTCTGGCGAAGTAATTCTCTGTGTTCGTTATCCGCATTAATGAGTGCGGTTCCGCCTTTTTCAAGACCTTCAAAAATCTCTGCTTTGGCTTCAGCAATTTCCGCAGTGTTTCTGAAAAACTCCAGATGTGCGGCCGCGACCGTCGTAATGATTGCAACATGCGCCCGCACCATGCGAGATAAGGGTCCAAGTTCGCCAGCGTGGTTCATACCCAATTCAAAAATGGCATATTCTGAAGTTCGGGGCATCCGCGCTAAAGATAGCGGCACTCCCCAGTGATTATTAAAACTGCCAACGCTATAATGAGTCTGGCCCTGTTTTCCAAGGATATGGGCCAAGGCTTCTTTGGTTCCCGTTTTCCCAACACTGCCTGTAACACTTATAATTTTTGCAGAGCATCTTGCGCGCGATGCTATGCCCAATGCTTCCATCGCAATTTGCGTATCTGCGACGAGGATTAATCGGGGGTGTTCGGCACAATTGTCAGGAATGCTACTTACAAGTGCCGCAGAGGCACCATTATCGAGGGCCATTTTAACATAATCATGCCCATCATTTGTTGGTCCAACGATCGCGATAAACAGATCATCCTTTGAAACGGTGCGACTATCAATGGAAACACCGTTGGCAACCCAATCCTGATCTGCACAAACACCTGAGACCGCACCCACAACCTCTTTTGCCGTCCAGAGCGGAGTTTCAGTCATTAGCAGCCTCCCCGCCCTCTGTGAGTTTCAGGATCACGTCTTTATCGTTGAAAGGAATAATCTGATTCCCTACGATTTGTCCGCTTTCATGACCTTTCCCGGCAATTAGAACCACATCACCCGCCTCTGCCATTTTAATGGAAGCGGCAATAGCTGCTGTCCGATCCCCAATTTCAGTTGCATTTGGACATTGTTGCAAAATAGCGGCACGGATAGATGAAGGTTCTTCACTGCGGGGGTTGTCATCCGTTACAATCTGAGCATCCGCGAGTTTATGAGCGATCTCCCCCATTTGGGGACGCTTCCCCTGATCGCGATCGCCGCCGCATCCAAACACCGTAATTACGTTATTAAAGGCATGTGGGCGAAGTGCTTTTAAGACAGTTTCCAATGCATCAGGTGTGTGTGCATAATCTACATAGATAACGGCCCCATTAGGCAACGTAGCCACCCGTTCCATTCGGCCGGGCACATTTTCCAATGTCTCTAACGCTGCCACCGCTGCCGCAGCATTTGCCCCTGCCCCAACAACTATTCCCAATGCACACAGGATGTTCATCGCCTGAAACTCACCTGCTAATGGCAAATCAATTTGATATTTGGCTCCGTGAAGTAGAATATCTAGATGTTGTCCTCCCGCATGAGAATTCGTCGACACCAGCTGAATATCAGATGCCTTTCGACCATATTCGATAACCCTTAGATTTTTTTCGTGAGCAGCTTTCTCAAACTCAGGAAATACTTCAGAATCTGCATTTAGTACAACTAAACCGTCATCCTCTACAACACGTGAAACCAATCCTAACTTGGCGTCCAGATACCCTTTAGCATCTGAATGATAATCAAGATGATCACGTGTCAAATTTGTAAACGCAGCGACTTTCACTCGCACAGCATCTAATCTGCGCTGATCCAACCCATGGCTGGATGCTTCCAGCACTGTGTGAGTTACACCTTCAGTCGATAGCTGCTTAAGAAGTTTATGTAGCAATACCGGATCCGGGGTTGTGTAGTGCAGATCTTCGGTTTTCTCGTTTACTACAATCCCAAGCGTGCCAAGGCTGGCTGACGAATATCCGAGTTTTTCCCATATGGATCGGACGAAATGTGCAACTGACGTTTTCCCATTTGTGCCGGTAACTGCTGTCACAATTTCTGGCTGAACACCTTCAAACCGTGCCGCGCATTCAGCAAGGGTTAATCTGGGTTCCTGAACTTGATGACAATAAATTGTGCAATTGCTGGCGTCATACTGCATATCCGTCAATATTGCGACGGCACCTTGATTTATTGCGGCATCGATGTATTTACGTCCATCCAATTCAGTACCTGTTAATGCCGCGAATAAAAACCCGCTGCTCACTGTTCGGCTATCTGCGGTCAGTCCCGTAACCTCAATGTCATTTTCCGATGGAAAACCGGCCGCCCCCAATAAATCAGAAAGTCGCAAGTTTTTTCTCCCTTGAATAAATTGGGATGTGCATTTGCTTTTGAACGCGCTCACTTTCTTCATCCACAGGTGAAATTCCTAAAATTGGACCAATACGAGTGATCAATCGACTAACAATCGGCGCTGTTGTCCAACCTGCACTTCTGAACCCATGCGTTGACGCATTTCCTTTGGGCTCATCCAGCATGGCAAATACCACATAGCGTGGATTGCTCATCGGAAAAGCACTTACGAATGAGGTAATCAATGCATCGCGTTTATACCGTCCGTTTACTGCCTTCTCTGCTGTTCCCGTTTTTCCGCCAACCAAATAACCGCGAGCAGAAGCCTTTTTACCGGTGCCTTGAGCCACCACCAAACGCATCAATTTGCGAATTACATTTGAAGTGCGCTTCTTGATAACCCTGCGACCTTCTTCGCTGGCTTCGGTTTTTTTCAAAATAGTGGGATTGCGGTAAAATCCTCCATTGACCATAGAACTCACTGCTGTACTCAATTGTAGGGGACTGACAGACAGTCCATGCCCATAGGAAATCGTCATTGTTTCCAGACTATTCCATCTTGGGGGCAGAATTGGGGCGCCAACTTCAGGAAGTTCCACAACTGGTTTTCTGAGAAATCCTAATTGTGCAAGAAACGCCTTATGTCTTTTAGGTCCCACAGCATCTGCCATTTTGGCAGTTCCGATATTAGATGAGTACATATAAATTTCAGGCACAGACAACCAACGTTTTTTTGGATGATCATCCCTAATTCTGAAGCCAGCGATCCGAATTGGTTTTGTCGCATCATACCCGTCTTTGAGAGAGACCGAGTTCAAATCAAGAGCCATCGCCGTGGTGAAGGTCTTGAAAGTTGAACCCATTTCATAGACACCAAGGGTGGTCTTGTTGAATTTGTTATTGTTTGGAAAATCCTTTGGACGATTTGGGTCAAAATCAGGTAGAGACACCATTCCAAGAATTTCGGATGTTTGCACATCCATCACCAGACCAGAAGCACCGATTGCTCTAAAAATAGACATATAGCGGCTCAATTCATCTCGAAGAGCATATTGAACACGCATATCAACAGACAAATGGACGGGCTCTGCCTGAGTGCCTGATTTTCCAGACAACTGATCATCAAAATACTTTTCGACACCAGCGATGCCGTTATTGTCAATATCAGTATACCCGACTAAATGGGCAGCAAGTGAACCCATAGGGTAAACGCGCTTTTCTTCATCTCTGAAAAACAGACCTGGTATTCCGAGATCATTAATTTCTCTTTGTTGATTTGGCGTCAAATGCCGCTTCAACCATACAAAATTTCGTTTCGACGTTAGTTTTCTAATAATAGATGCGGAATTGAGCTCGCCGAGTACCGACACTATTTTGCGGGCTGCACGATCAGGGTTGAGAACCTTGGTCGGATCCGCAAACAACGAAACAGTGTCCAATGTAATAGCAAGAAGGTTTCCAGCTCGGTCATAAACCGGCGCCCGCCCTACCAGAGGAGCTTGCGCTGCTTTTGGAGCTGAACTTTTTAAAGCCGCCTTAGGCACTTCACCGGAACCGCTTAGTGCAAGACCAACCAACCGACCAGCTAGAATGACAAAGCAAAACGCAAACAGTACGCCAGCAACAACGAGCCGGTTACGTCCTTGTTCAAGCGTTTCTTTAGCGCTTCCTTCCAAATGAATGGCGCTCCGTGTTCTTTTAACTTCCGCACCATTCTGAGTGGGAGAAAAGACACTCATTCCTCTGACCCAAGAGGTCTGTAAGTTGCCAAACGTAGATGCCCCTCAGGCATTGCATCTTCACGCCGCTGCTTGAACCTTGGCTTCGCACGCGGGATCGGAACACTAAAAATATTCGCAATCGTAGGATCGATGCGCCGCTCTGGCAGATCTTGGAGACTTGCAACCTGATATGGAGCCACCAGTAATAGCGGTAGATATTTAGCCGTTAGCTCTTGAATAATTTCAGGACGATTTTGATAGGCCCATTCAGCCTTCAATATCTGGGTAGCCTGTTGATTTTCCAAAATTTCTGCGCGAATTTTGTATATGTCTTTTTCAAGCGATTGCACTTCATAAGAAAGCTGGTACAATCCGTATGAAACTGCCACGACGACGATTGAAATAAAGATCGTCAAATTCCAACGCATTATTTATTCCCCCACACAGGGGCAGAAGTACGGATTGCACCACGCAGGCGTGCTGAACGGGAACGCGGATTTCCATCCACTTCCTGTTTGCCAGCCTTTATCGCGCCGCGCTTGACCAAATCAAATGAAGTCTCAAACTTATCGTCGTCCATTGGCATGTGCCGTGATGGGTTTCCACGCGCATCTGCTCTCTCTGCAAGAAACTTCTTAACAATCCGATCTTCAAGACTGTGAAAGGACACAACGGCCAGTCTGCCACCGGGCGCGAGAAGCCTCTCGGCGGCTTCCAATCCTTCACGGAGCTGCCCCAATTCGTCGTTCACATGAATGCGAAGCGCCTGAAACGTTCTAGTCGCCGGATGTATTCCTTTGCCCGTTGGACGGACAACCGATGCAATCACATTCGCAAGCTCTGTTGTTCGAGTAAACTGCTTTTCTTCTCGCCGCGCAACAATTGCTCGTGCGACCGCATGTGCACGCCGTTCATCTCCCAAACGATAAATCAGACGTACGAGATCTTCTTCAGGCTCTGTGTTTACGATATCCGCAGCTGTTGGACCATCTTGCCCCATCCGCATATCCAGCGGGCCATCTTGCATGAAAGAAAAACCGCGCTCTGCTTCGTCAATTTGCATTGAAGACACCCCGATATCGAGTGCAATGCCGTGAACCTCAGAAACACCAGCCTGCTCAAGAAGCTGCTCCATATCTCCGTAACAACCTTCGAGAATTTTGAAGCGCCCTTCAAATTCCGCCTCCATCTCTTTGCCGATCGCGATGGCCCGCGGATCACGGTCCACACCATACAGATTACAATCTGTCATATTCAAAATGGCGCGACTATATCCGCCGGCGCCGAAGGTACCGTCAACAAACACTTCACCAGACGCTGGCTTAAGCACGTCAAGGACTTCAGATAACAAAACAGAAATATGAGGAGAGTTTTCACTCATGCATCTACCCTCCCTAAAGAAGCACTCTGGCTACGTTTAAGTCGGGCTCGTTCTTTCACAACCTTCATGCGCTCTTCGAAATCAGCCGGACGCCAAATTTGAAAACTATCTCCCCGTCCCGCGAATACGCACTCACCTTCAATGCCAAGTTGCTCCAGCATTACCAAAGGAATAACTATACGGCCATCGCCATCAATTTGAAGTTCAACGGCTTCTGCCATCAGAACATCCGCATCGGACTCGCGGTCTTCTGAAAAGGGGTCAAAACCACCAATTTTTTCCAGCAATCCCTCCATAACACCCATATCGCAGGCATTAATTGCATTGCCTTCAAAACTTGGAAACAGCACAACAGTTCCATGCCCACGGTCAGCCAGAATAGATCGAAAGCGTGCAGGTACCGAGACCCGTCCCTTCTTATCAATCTTATTCGTATGCGTGGACAAAAACAGGGCCATCCCCCCAACACCTCATCGTTTCTTGGTTATTTCCCGCTTCCCGCCATCTCTCACCTCACAATCTGGAGAAGAAATGGGATTTCATGGGTTAGCATGGAATTTGATGGAAGTCAATGGAATTGGGCCCGAATTTACTGGGTTTTGAGGTTTTTCTAATGAAATAATTAGCAATAAAAATTAACAAAATTTTGGACAAGAACGATCAGAAGGCAGTCCAAGCCTAGCTATTCTCGTTTTGTTCTCGAAATTCAGTATTGATTAGAAATTTGGCCCATTAAACACTGACGGCTGGCCAAGAGGTTTTGTGAAATAATTTGTGATAAAAATTTGAAATGCAGTGTTCTGAAGGCAGACGATGGTCTTCTGAGCGCAATCAAGTTCTTCTGTGTCGATGAATTAGTGGAGCACTTCCCACCGTTCATGGGATTTCCCGTGCTTTCTTTCTTGCTCATCTCGAAACTCATCCAGAGTTCCATCAAGAGTTCGCCCGATCAAGTCATCAAGTGCACGCGCAGTATCAACACGTGACATGTAAACATAATCTGCACCGGCACGATATAAATCACGGGCCGCCAGCGGCTGTTCCGCATTCGCTATAATAACAGCGTTTTTATTAATTTCTCGCAAGGCATGAACAAGGTTATGATTATTAGTTCCGCGCAAAATTTCGTCAGGAATAGTCGCAATAATGACGCTTGCGCTATCAAGGCCCGCATGCCTTAAAGTCAATTCACTCGCCAAATCACCATACCGCACTGCAGCTCCCATTTTCCGAATAGCTGGGTGTATTTGGACGTTAAAATCAATGACAAGTATCCGCTTCATCAATTCAGGGCGCCGCGCAGAAACTTCATGCAGTAGAGAGGACGCCACACGATGAAAACCTAGCAAAACAATATCTGTTTCAATTTCATCTTCAGAATATTCAGCTTTTGGTTCTCTGATGCCGCACCGCTCCATGATTGGGACAAACCATTCATAAATACGATACGCATTTTCAAAGAATGCCGGTGTTAGTAGAGCTGTAATGACGAATGCAATAATAATGGCACTAGAGAAAGCGTCAGACAAATGCCCATACTGTCCTCCCAAGTACGCGATTACCAAACCAAACTCTGAAATTTGGGCAAGCCGTATAGCCGATATTTGCGCTAATCTGCGATCGCCACCTGTATAATAGAACAAAGGAAAAAATATCAATTGTCTGCTTAGTACCGAAAAGAATGCCAAAGTAAGGGCAATTGCTATTACAGTAAAATCTGTAACAGCAGGCACACTCATTCCAAGTGCAACGAAGAAAAGAACGATGAAGAAATCTCGTACAATCCCTACCTTCGCAATAATATCTCTACTATAGGGCAAAGTTGCAATTGTCATCCCGGCGATAAGAGAACTCATACCTGACCCGACAGAGAGCGACGTAGATATATCAAAAAGTGAACTCGCCGCGTGATCCAGGCTACTACCAATAAATACTATGCTAAAGCACCAGCCCAAAGCCCCAACAAAGATCATTTGCGGCTCTTTTGCCAGCCATGTAAACGCCCTCACCACAACTATATGCGCGACACAATAGGAGATCGCCGCAAGCAAAAACATTCCGAGGAAAGAGACAAGTGCTGGAATAAGTTCAGGAGAGTGAAAGGTGGGCTGCAATACCAACACGATAATCGCCCAGATATCCTGAAACACCAAAAGACCAAGAGCTAACCGCCCTGACTCAGTCCCAAGCTCATAACGTTCTTGAAAAAGCTTCATCACAAGTATAGTCGATGATCCTGCTATAAAAATACCAAAATACAGTGCATCATATTGACCTGGGAAAATAGATCCAAACCCAAGCCACACAATCCCCTTCACCGCGACGAACCCTAACAGAACTGTAAGAGGATATTGCACAACTCCGGAAACCAACAGCATCTTACCGCTACCAATAATTTTCCGAACGTCGATTTCAAGGCCAATCATAAACAAAAGCAGGATAAAACCGAGCTCTGCAATAGTTTCAATATTCTCGGGCTCGGTTATGAACTTGAAACCAAGTGGCCCAACCAAAATGCCAGCAAGTAAGAACGCTGCGATACTTGGGATCCTTAAGCGGACCGCGACCACGCCAATTACACTCGCCGCAAAAAGACAAATTCCGATATCATACACCAAAGGCGGGAGCCCTGAGCCAGCCGCATTTGCGGAATAAATGGGAGTAAAAAACGCCAACAAGGTCCAGTAAATCGTCTTATACAAGCTTGATAGGTTGATCATTTTCATACTGGCGCTGACATTTGATGGGTTATTAGTGTGCTGATGAGTATTTGTTAGACAGTATTTTCTGAAACACAAGCAAGAAGATACATAAATAAAGCTAATTTGATCCTAATATTTAGGAAACTTGCAGCCATCATTTCTTGATTACTTGTAAATTCATAATACCAGATGGCCTGTAAGCCGGGTTTTGTCCTCGATTTCTCGATGGATGACCATTCATCTAGGGTACCTGTTGCCAAGCACCTCATGCAACCAACCCGAACGGTAGTCCGGAAAACCTACTTGCGCAGCAGCAAAGCCCTGCGCCGACCGTTCCTATTTGGTTTTGCTCCCGGTGGGGTTTACCGTGCCGCCCCTGTTGCCAGGCGCGCGGTGCGCTCTTACCACACCCTTTCACCCTTACCCGATAAATCAGGCGGTTTGCTTTCTGTGGCACTTTCCCTAGGGTCGCCCCCGCCGGCCATTAACCGGCACCGTATTTCCGTGGAGCCCGGACTTTCCTCTCCGCATCCGAGGATACGCAGCAGTCATCCAGCCATCTGGTGAACCTTGATTACGCCGTTGCACTCATTTGGTCAAGTGTTCGACCTGTTTTCGCAAAACAGCAGCAATCTTTTTCGTTTCCGTGTCCGCTATTCCTGAAATTTCATGTTGTCGCCAATGCCGCTGAAAGGCTTTCGTGACTAACTCACGATCACAAACTTCATACCCGATAACTTGCAAATTTTCGAAAAAATCATCCTCTTCAAAAATGCTCGTATCCGAAGGCCACATTCCAATGGTATTTTCCGCTAACATTTTCCAATCGAATAATTCTCCGGGGTCTGTTTTGCGTTCTGGCGCGATATCGGAGTGACCAATAACGTTAAACGGCTTGATATCATGACGTCCGACTATCTCACGCGACAGCCATACAACTGATTTCATTTGTAATTCAGGAAAAGGTTGATAGCCAAATTCATGCCCAGGGTTCACAATTTCAATGCCAATGGAAGCTGAGTTTATGTCACTTACACCACGCCATTTTCCGACCCCAGCGTGCCAAGCGCGTTTTTCTTCATTCACCATCAGATGAATGGTGCCATCTTCTTCTACAAGGTAATGAGCACTTACTTCAGCGTCCGGCGCGCGCAATCTATCCAGTGCGGCCGCAGCGGTTGGCATTCCGGTATAATGCATAACAAGAATAGTGGGCGATCTACCCTCTCGTCTCTCGTTAAAATTCGGAGACGGGGATTTCCTAATATCTGGAAGGTATTTCATCGCTCTTGCTCTTACATACCACGCTGCTTGGAGACGACATCGTAAGCCGCATTAATCTTGGCTAGTTTTTCGTTCGCCAACTGAACAAATTCTTGAGGCAAGCCTTCGGCGATAACCTTATCCGGATGGTTCTCCCGGATGAGTTGACGATATGCCTTCTTCAAATCTTCATTCGAAATGTCCGCAGCAACCCCGAGTATTTGATAGGGATCTCGCGCATCTTCGCCTGAATGATAACTTCTAAAGCGGTCATAGTCCTGATCATTAAACCCGAATATGTTTGAAATGTTTCGAAGATAGGTATCTTCATCTGGATGGAGCACTCCATCAGCCATAGCAATGGCAAACAATCCGTGTAGCAAATCTTCCATAACCTGCGGGCTGCTCTTAAACATTTTAGATACTTGGCGGGCGTAACCTTCGTAACCAGCTGTATTTTGCCGTGCCCGGTCAAATACCTTCGCAAAGTTTGCTTCTTCTTCTTTTGGAATACGAAACACCCGTTTAAAAGCATCTACTTCATCGCGGGTCACAACACCATCTGCTTTGGCGAGTTTAGCGCCAAGTGCAACAACGGCTATTGTAAAAGCAACCTGCTTTACACTGGTACTAGCCGTATCATCCGTGGCGTGCTCGTCATTTTCGCGATATTTGTCAACGACATGCCCAGCAACACTTCCAAGCAACGCACCGAGTGGCCCACCTAGCAGTAACCCGGCTGCACCACCCAGAATTTTTCCCCAAATTGCCATGCTGTTTCTTTCCAACCTATGTGTTACTGCAACTATAACAGTACCTATAAAAAACGGCTAGTCGTGTCGATTGTGACATCGATTACTGTTTTCATCAAAATTAGTGTTTCGAGAATACATACGCTTTACATTTATTTGAATTAGCCACTTAAATTGACTCTTTGTTCAAAATATGTCGACAGCTCGCACCAAGCAGTTATTCTTATCTCCCCGTTCCTGATCATTCGCGTGATCACCCCAATTGAAAAGTACTCTTCATGCAAACTCGTAAATGGCAAAACCCTGAAACCTTACTGATGATTACCGCCGCTGGTTGGGGAGCCGGTTTTGCGACTTGGCTTGCCCTTCTCAATAACTTTGCCGTAGACGTTATTAATTTTACGGGGCGTGAAATCGGGATACTTCAGTCATTACGAGAAGTGCCCGGATTAATGGCCTTTACCGTCATCTTTGTTTTACTGATTATCGCAGAACAACGATTGCTAATGATCTCATTGCTGGTTTTCGGTGTTGGTGTTGCTATCACCGGTATTTTCCCCTCAGAAATGGGGTTTTACCTTACCACTATTTTGATGTCTATCGGCTTTCACTATCATGAAACCTTACGTCAATCTCTTACACTGCAGTTGGTCTCCAAAGAGAGAACGCCCCTGGTTATGGGCCGCCAGATATCAGCGCAAGCTTTTGCGTCCCTTACAGTTTACGGCCTCATATTTTTGGCAACCAAATATGCCAATATAGAGTTTTCGATCATTTATGCATTGGGCGGCGCTGTCTCAATATTTGCAGCACTTGTTTGCTGGAAAGCCTATCCAAGTTTTGAAGTACATATTCCGCAAACAAAAAAGATTATCCTGCGGAAAAGATATTGGCTGTATTACTTCCTCACCTTCTTTTCCGGTGCCCGCCGCCAAATCTTCATGGTTTTCGCTGGTTTTATGATGGTCGAAAAATTTGGTTATGACGTTGCAACCATTACTTCTTTGTACTTGCTAAACCATGCCATAAACATTTTTCTTGCCCCCCGCATCGGAAAACTAATTGCCCATTGGGGAGAGAGAAAGGCACTTATATTCGAATATGTCGGCCTAATCCTTGTATTTACAGGCTACGCCATCGTTGAAAATTCGAACATTGCTGCGTCTTTGTATGTGATTGATCATTTATTCTTCGCGTTTGCAATCGGCATCAAAAGCTACTTCCAAAAAATCGCAGATCCCAGAGACATGGCAGCAACAGCGAGCGTAAGCTTTACGATCAATCATATCGCCGCTGTCGTTATTCCGGTTCTATTTGGCATTTTGTGGCTAACATCACCGTCTAGTGTCTTCTTTGCAGGCGCTGCAATGGCAGTATGCTCGCTCTTGGGATCACTGAACATTCCGCGGGTACCAAGACCCGGGAATGAAACAGTAAAAGGACCTCGTTTCCCTGAAGAAGAGGCCCTCATACACACGACTACTTAACAGGAGAAGGGCTGCTTATCTATCGTCGTCATTAGATCGTCTGACTAGAGTTGAAGCAGATCGGTAGCCTCTTCCAGTGACACCATGCGCTCGTCAAGCAATCGATCCCCAGCCGCAACTTCAAAGGCCGTTTCTCCAGCGGCCAATGGATCGAAAGGTTTCAGTTTGGTATCCATTACAAGGCGTGACAAAAGCAAGCGTCTAGCGTCCTTTCCTTGCCGCCCTAGGATTGCCCCCTCTTCGGCAAACAAGGTTGCTGTTGTAGCATGATACAAAGCATTCGATGCCTGACGTGCTAATGTCTCGTTATTGGTGACTGCAACTTCTTCAGCAAGGTCGCGTGCGCGGTCGATCAAACCTTTTAACTCCCCTGCATATTGCCCTGGGAGATTTTCAGTCTCATCCAGCCGATTTTTCAAATCCTCTGCCAAGTCATTATGCGCGCCTGTTTTTCCAACAGCGCGGCCAACAATATCGAGTGCGTTAATGTTGGAAGTCCCCTCCCACAATAACCCTGTGTAGGCATCGCGAACCAGTTTCGGATTGATCCAGTCTTCAATAAACCCATTACCACCGCGAGCTTCCAGCGCCCCGCCAGCGACATCTACATTGTCACGACACGCTCTGAATTTGAGCAACGGCGTCAAAATACGATTAAGCCGTTCCGCCTGCTTATCTCCTTGATTGCTCTTGTGCAATTGAACCGCGACGTTCATAAACATTGAAAGAGCTTGTTCTGTTGGCAACATCATTTTCAAAAGTTGTCTGCGCATTAAAGGCTTATGGATAATTGTTTCACCAAATACTTCACGGTTCTGCGCCGTTACTAGAGCCTCATTGAGGCAACGCCGCATCATACCTGCCGCCCGAACACCATGCGACAAACGTGACATGACAACCTGATCCATCATTTGCTTCAGACCGGGGTTAGCCTTGGCGCCAACATCGCCAAACGCATAGCCCACGGCACCTTCAAAAACGATTTCGCCCGACGCCATGGATTTAGTTCCCATCTTGTCTTTCAGGCGAACAACCCGATAAGGATTACGGCTGCCATCTTCCAAGTGACGAGGAACAGCAAAAATCGCTAACCCTGAATTTCCTTCAGGCGCACCTTCCGGTCGAGCAAGGACCAAAGCGACTTCTGCACCAACGCAGGAGCAAAACCACTTGTCTCCGTAAAGGCGCCAAGCACCGTCTTCATATTTTGCGGTAACGGAGAGATTAGCAACCTCAGATCCACCAAGTTTTTCTGTCATGAATTGGGCGCCCATGTGGACTTCGTCCATATCCTGACTGAGCATTTGCCAACCAAACTTGTCCATCGCCTCTTTTGGGCCATGTTTTTCCAAAAGACCATAAGACGTGTCCGTTACCGATATTGGACACATCAATCCAAATTCTGACTGTGTAAACAAATAGGTAAACACGTATTTTGCCATGGGTGGAATTTTTTCGGGCCATTCATGAACACCTGCTTTATGCGACATGCAATGGATACCGAAATCGCCATATGCGATTTTTTCCATCTCGGTATAGGCTGGATGAAACTCAATCCATTCCTTGTCTTGCCCGCGTGCATCTCTGTGGTGCAATACAGGGACATGGCGATCCGACATACGCGACAGATCATCAAGACGATTACCGGCAACTTCCCCCAGTTTCTCGAAAACTGGTGTCATGTGGTTTCGGAGATCTTCCGGTAAATAAACGTCTAAAAGATTTTTGAGGCTACTATCGATTTCGAAAAAGTTGAGACCGTGACAATCAGGAGCGACCCAATCCTCAAGCTCCCGGTCTTCTTTATTTTTTAGGACAACTGCATTGAACATTTTCTCTTATTCCTTAAGCGATCTTATTTTCACAAAATTTCTGAAGCTTGATCCAGAGAAACTTGCTCTCCACTAAGTAAAGCAGCTGTAGCTTCTTCATCAAATTTACCTGGCTCCATCGAGAACGGATTTTCTTGGCCAAGTTTGCGGTCAATTACCATACGAGAGAGCAGCAAACGCCTTGCATCCCGACCTTCCGCCCCAAGGCTTGCACCTTCCGTCGCCATCAAGCTTGCTGTTACGGTATGATAAAGAGCGTTAGAGGCTTTGCGCGCCAATGTTTCACGGCCTTCTTTTGCAACCGTATCAGCAAATGACACTGCCTGTTCCAGAAGACCTTTCAATTGTCCCGCATACTGGCCGGGTAGATTTGTCTCCTTATCAAGGAGACCTGTTATAGCTTCTCCCAAATTTTCATGTGCGCGAGACTTGGCAACTGCACGGGTTATCACATCCAACGCGTTAATATTTGACGTTCCTTCCCACAAGACACCCAAATGGGAATCTCGCACCAAACGAGCATTAACCCAATCTTCGATATATCCGTTTCCGCCGCGCACTTCCATAGCGCCTGTTGCAACGCGAACATTGTCCCGCGCTGTTCGGTATTTCAAAAGTGGTGTCAAAATACGAGTTACTTTTTCAGCATGTTTATCGCCCGCATTACCTTTTTCCATCATATTTGCAGTATACATATACATGGAAAGAGCTTGCTCAGTCGGCACCATTAGCTTCATGAGCTGTCGCCGTAGCAATGGCTTGTGGATCAGTTTTCCGCCAAAGGCCCGACGGCTACCTGCTACTGCCAAAGCTTCGTTAAGGCAACGGCGCATCATGGAAGCTGCCCGAACGCCATGAGACAGCCGCGACATATTTACTTGGTCCATCATCATCTTAAGGCCGCGATTTACACCTGCACCGACTTCACCTAATGGGTAGACAACAGCGCCATCAAAAATAATTTCACCTGACGCCATGGACTTCGAACCCATTTTATTTTTGAGGCGGACTATCCGGTAATTGTTTCGTTGCCCATTTTCAAGATGCCGGGGCAATGCAAAAAGCCCAAGCCCCGCATTACCATCCGGCGCTCCCTTAGGTCGAGCCAACAACAGTACTACATCCGCATCCGCACAAGAACAGAACCATTTTTCACCGTATAACTTCCAAATCCCATCGTCGTTTCTAGCTTGAAGAGCGCTGTTGGAGACATCCGATCCGCCTGGTTTTTCGGTCATAAACTGACCGCCTTTTAAGATATCCGACATATTCTGAGACATCATTTTTCCCAGAAGAAGACTTTTCGTTTCTTCATTTGCGTAACGGCTAATCAACATCGCTGTTGATTCCGTCGCAGAAATTGGACAAAGCTGACCAAATTCAGATTGCCCAAAAAGATACTGAAAAACGTACTTAGCGATCGGCGGTACCTTTTCATCCCACCCGAGAACACCGCCCCGATTACTCATGGCGTGTAGGCCTAGATCGCCAAAGGCAACTTGCTCCATTTTTCGGTATGACGGATGAAACTCTATCCAATCGGCATCACGGCCACGGGCATCCCGGTGGTGCAACTTTGGAATATGCCGGTCGGCGTCACGCGACCAATCGTCCAGCTCATTACCCGCTAACTTCCCAAGATTTAGATAATGCGGCGTCATATGCTCTCGAAGTGGAGTGTCCATATAATGGTGGAGTAAATCTTGCAAAGAAGGATCCGCTTCAAAAAAATTCAACCCATGACAATCGGGGGCCACCCAGTCAGATAATTGCTCAGGATTAAACTCATCGCTCGTTTGATAAAATGTCACGTCTACTCTCCATTAATTGGATGATGTTTTTTATTATTTATTTTTTCTATTGTGGCCATGGAATGAGGATTGGACAAACGAATATTCCTCCAGCTATGATTGATAAAAACTCAACCTAAATGGAGATGATTGTGCTTAATATTCCTTCAACTTCAGGATTACGCTCGTTTGAAGCTGCCGCCCGCAGCTTGAGCTTCAATCAGGCAGCTACGGAGTTAAATGTAACGCCCGGCGCCGTAAGCCGTCAGATACAAAGCCTCGAGGCATTTATAGGAAAGGCCTTATTCCACCGCTATCACAAGCGTGTTGAGCTAACAGCGGTTGGCCGCCAGTATCTTGCCGAGATTTCGCTCCCGCTACAAAAGATTTCAGCTGCATCAGAGCGCCTTAGAAGTGAGCCCAGAAAAAACATCATATCAATCTGCACTTACCCTACGTTTGCCATACGTTGGCTTATTCCAAGATGGGCGAAATTGCATGAAACCTTTCCGGAATTGGATATTCAGCTAACGACATCACTCAATCCTGCTGATTTTGAAGAAGAAGGTTTTGATATTTCAATTCAGGTTCTGAAAGAGGGGACGCAGAGAAAAGGGTTTGAAATTGATAAACTCATCGATATCGAAACCTATCCTGTTTGCAGCCCCGAACTCGCAGCACAAATAAAAACGCCAGAAGATCTCGCTAACGTAAATTTATTGCACGAAAGCCCTCGCCCCACCGATTGGCCAAGATGGTTCGATCTCGCAGGTGTGAGTGGCGTTGACGCAAACAAAGGAATGAGTTTTGAAAGTGCTGATATGGCACTGCATGCTGCTATGGAAGGTCTAGGTGTCGTTATTGGCATTGATGTTTTGATAGAGGAAGATGTTGCGCGCGGAAAACTGGTAAAACTTTTTGATCTCCATCGGCGCTCACGGTTTCCTTTTCAACTTGTCACACCGTCAAACCGCGCTTCTCAGCCAAAGCTTAAGGCCCTCCGTGACTGGATACTGGCAGAAGGCGCAAGACAACAAGGCAGAGACAGTAGTCAACCAACATCAACTTTGCTATAAGTCACCCCAGACAAAAAAGAAAAGGCAGGGCTGATCGATCAGCTTTGAAATATGATGAAAGCGATTATTATTCCCGTTACGCCGTTTGCGCAGAATTGTTCACTGGTTTGGTGTGAAGAAACAAAAAAAGCCGCGGTTATAGATCCAGGCGGAGATTTGGACCACATTGTTGAAACTGCCAAAGAACAAGGGGTCAAAATCGAAAAAATTCTGATTACCCATGGACATTTGGACCACGCCGGTGGCACGGAAGAGCTGAGACAACGGCTTGATGTCCGTGTCGAAGGCCCCCATAAAGCTGATAAATTCTGGATTGATCAGCTGCCTGAACAATGCGCACGCTATGGCTTTCCGCCATCATTCGCATTTACGCCTGATCGCTGGCTTGAAGACGGTGATACAGTAACTGTCGGGAACGAGACTATGGATGTTATCCATTGCCCCGGGCATACACCGGGTCACGTTGTCTTTGCAAACATGAAACATAAAGTCGCAATCGTTGGTGATGTTCTCTTTCAAGGCTCTATCGGGCGCACAGATTTTCCCCAAGGAAATCATGACGACCTCATTAATTCCATCCGCGGAAAACTATGGCCTTTGGGCGACGATATTTCGTTTATCCCGGGACACGGCAATATGTCGACTTTTGGTCAGGAAAGAAAATCCAACCCGTTTGTGTCCGATCTAAACTTCGGATAATAAAGCATAAAGCGACAGCGGCTTATGCTTATAATTTAACGGCCCAGACATCCACCGGTTCTTCACGTCCACGCAATGTCTGGGGACCAAGAAACTCAAACGACGAGGCCACTTTCGCATCTTTACCTGCTGCGGTCATAACAGCGTCACTTGCAACAATACTTGAACCCAACACACGCGTTAAAGCCTCAAGCCGGCTTGACACATTTACGGCGTCCCCCAGAACAGTGTATTCTAAGCGTCGCTCAGAACCGATATCACCTAAAATCACATCTCCATAATGCAGACCGATGGATAGGCGGATAGGTTTTTTACCCGCTTTTTGACGTGACTGGTTCCAATCCAGCATTCGGTTTTGCATCGACACAGCACACTCAAGTGCATTGTGAGCGTCATCGATTGACGTCACAGGAGTTCCAAAGCTAACCATTAAGCCGTCGCCCAAGAATTTATCCAATGTACCGTTATGATCAAAAACCGCTTTTTCCATCTGCTTATGGAACTCTCGAAGAACCGAGACAACTTCTTCAGGAGTTTCTTGCTCGGCCATTTTGGTGAAACCCACTATATCTGCGAACATAACAACAACCGGTTGTGAGCGAACCTCGCCAAGAGGCTGATCTCGTCCGGCTAGATGTTCAACCATGCTCGGGGCAAAATACCTAGCCAAATTTGACCGCTCTCTTGCAGCATCTGCTTGACGCAAAAGTAAGCGGTTTGAACGCCAACCGTTTAAAGCCAATATCCCCGCGACGACTGCAAAAAGAACAAATTCCTGGACCCGCAACTCAAAATGCAATTCGGTAGGATCCAGAAGTTCCAGGGTACGGGGATGATCTACAAGTAACATACGAATTTTTGCAGATATTTCAGGAATCACATCAGGTTGGAAAGTCGCCCAAAAATATCCGGCGCCCCACAACAAACCCGTCCACCAAGTAACCGCAAACATGGTTTTCCATGAATAGGCAAGCGTTGCACTTGCCAGAATTATGTAGAAGAAACTGAAACTACCATATTTATATTGAAGCCCAACAGACGAAATTTCCTCGGCAAACGGATTAGGGACAAGGAGTGCAATCGTCATCAAAGCCAAATCGAACGCAAGTAAAATCAATTCCGCTCGAGACTTACCTACTTTACCAACTCGCGCCTGAGCCAAGCCGTTCAGCACAAACGCGACAAGCAAAACTTCATAGTACAGAACGCTCCAGTCACCGATTGTATAGGCAAGTAGGACCGCAACGACGCTCATTGCGATGAACCGTACCTTTACTGCAAGGATCAAACCCTCTCGCTTGTTCTCAGCCAAAGCATCCTTCAGAAATTTATTTGGCTCGGCTACGTCATCAATTTCTTTAGAAGAATTCACGACTTGATTTGGCATGGTTACATCGACCACGTGTTCCCCCGTCAACTTTCAAAATAGAAAACTAAACTACCCCTATATAAGTACTCGCATTTCAGAAAACCAAGTTATTTTTAAATTTGTCTACTCAACTGCGATTTTTGTCTGGATTTCACTCATTTTTCTCTTGGCTTCTTGCACTGCTTTCTCTTTTACCGGTCCATACCCACGTATTTTAAGCGGGACCGTAGCCAGCTCCATCGCTGTCGCCACATTAGAATCATTTAGATGAGACAGCATCGTCAGAATATTTTGCTTATACCAAGTAATCAACCCACGCTCCATGCGCCTTTCAGGATGATAGCCAAATGGATCAAACAGTGTTCCCCGAAGTCCTTTGGCCTTCGTCAGAAATTTAAATCCAACATTTATACAGGGCCCGAATTTCCGTTTTTTTGGACGACCACGCGCGTCCGTTCCAGATGGCAACAACGGCGGCGCCAGATGGTGGACGATCTTGTAGTCACCTTCAAACTCATTTGCAATTTGCTCGTAAAAGGACGGATCGGCATGAAGCCTTGCCACCTCATATTCATCCTTATAACTCATAAGTTTGACTAAGCTTTTCGAAATTGACTTTAGCAATTCCGCATGTGCGTCATTTTCAACATCCAGTTTCGCCGCAACCTCGCTCATGAACTTAGTGTATTTCCCGGCCCATTTTTCGTTTTGATAAGAGGTCAGAAATTTCAGATGGCGAACACTCAGGTCTTCAAATTTTTGAGGTACATCAGTAAATGGCAGTTTAACTGCAGATAGAGCTTCAGGATTCTCAAACAAAACACGTCCCCAAGAAAATGCCTGTTTGTTTCTCTCAACAGCTACATTATTAAGTTCTATCGCCCGCATTAAAGCATCAAGAGATACTGGGACCAAACCCTGTTGCCATGCAAAACCCAGCAAAAGGACGTTTGCAAAAACACTATCGTCCAAAAGATCTTCAGCCGCTTTGTTCGCGTCGATACTTCCAAGCCCCCCTGCAGCAAACGTACGTTCTAACAAAGCAAGTCGTTGATCTGCCTTCATATCTGCGTCTGGATCTCGAGTGAAGTCCCCCGTAGGCATAATCGCTAAATTCACGGCTCCTTTGGTCTTACCTTGATTATAGGTTGCTGATGCTTTTGGCGACGTGCTTACGACAATATCACAGCCGATTAACGCGTCTGCATGGCCAGTATCAATACGAACTTGATTGAGGTCGCCCGGCGAAGGTGCCAAGCGTACATAACTGATAACCGGACCAAATTTTTGGGCAAACCCCATGAAATCCAGGACAGATGCCCCTTTATTCTCCAGATGAGCTGCCATGGTGATTAGCTGCCCAACAGTAATAACACCCGTACCACCGACCCCTGTCACCACGATATCATGAGGATGATCCAGATAATCAATATTGGGGCGCGCGATCCCTTCAAGATATTTCGCTAACTGTTCACCTTTGTTTTTCGCAACCGGTTTCCGTCGCGTCCCCCCTTCGATGGTAACAAAGCTTGGGCAAAACCCATCAACGCACGAGAAATCCTTGTTACATGAATTTTGGTTGATCTTACGCTTCCGGCCAAACTCAGTTTGAACAGGTTCCACAGACAAACAATTTGAAGCAACTGAGCAATCACCGCATCCTTCACATACTGCTTGATTTATATAGGCAAATTTGGCGACATCTTTGACAATGCCTCGTTTTACTCGGCGGCGTTTTTCCGTTGCGCAGGGTTGCTCGTAAATGAGAGCTGTAACACCCGGTATCTCCCGTAGCTCCCTCTGCACAGTATCAAGATCGTCTCGATCATTAAAGCTCACACCAATCGGATATAGATCGTGATCAAACTTCTCAATGTCATTAGACAGAATTGCGATACGTGAGATACCTTCTGCGCGTAAGGAATGCGCGATCGAGCTCACACTGATTGGGCCATCAGCAGGCTGCCCGCCGGTCATCGCAGTTACATCATTATACAGGATTTTGTATGTGATATTTGTATTGGCAGCAACGGTCTGCCGGATGGCCAGAATACCTGAATGATAATACGTCCCATCTCCCAAATTCTGGAATACATGTTGCTCGCCATTAAACTTTGAGTTGGCGACCCAGTTCACCCCTTCACCGCCCATTTGAATGAGGTAGTTTGTGTCTCTATCCATCCAGCTGGCCATAAAGTGGCAACCGATCCCGGCAAGGGCTTGAGATCCTTCTGGTACTATTGTCGAACGGTTATGAGGACACCCTGAACAGAAATAGGGACTTCTATTAACACCAATAACACTGAGTGAAACTGGTGCGATTTCTTCGAGTTCTTCAGCTCGTTTAGTCAAATTCAGATCTTCAAAAACCATATCAAGGCGTTTTGCGACAACAACAGCCAACTGGATTGGGGACAGTTCACCAGTCCAAGGGATCAGACGACGACCATACTCATCATTTTTTCCGACCATTCTTTCAGGTTTTGCCCCCGGGTAGTCGTAAAAATATTCTTTAAACTGGCTTTCGATAATTCCCCGTTTTTCCTCTACGACCAACACTTCCCGCTTGCCTTGCACAAAGTCCAGCGAAGATTTCTTGGCGAGTGGCCAAACCATTCCGATTTTATAAATATCAATTCCGATATCATGAGCTTCTTGCTCTCCGATCCCGAGCAAGCGGAGGGCCTCCATCAAATCTAGATGTGCCTTACCTGTCGTCACAATGCCGTATGTTGCTTTCGGCACTTCGTAGATATGGCGATCGATAGGGTTTGCCTCAGCGAAAGCTAGAACAGCGTGTTTCTTGCCTTCCAAGCGCTCCTCTATTTGAGGACCGGGTAGATCTGGCCAACGATAATGTAATCCGTCAGCCGGAATTTCGAAATCAGGTTTAACAAATTTTCGTGCGGGTTGAAGCTCAACACTTTCTCCGCTTTCAACAATTTCAGTTGTCGCTTTAAAGCCGACCCACATTCCGCTGTAACGAGACAGGGCATACCCATATTCCCCAAACGCCAGATACTCAGACACACTTGCCGGGTTCAATATGGGCATAAAGAAAGTAAGAAAGGCGGCATCGGATTGATGGGGCATGGAGGAGGAAATACTTCCGTGATCATCGCCCGCCACGACAAGCACTCCGCCAGTCGGGGAGGAGCCGTAGGCATTTCCGTGCTTGAGAGCATCCCCGGCCCGATCAACGCCTGGCCCTTTTCCGTACCAAAGACCAAAAACACCATCGACTGTTTTCTTCGGGTCAGTTTCTACTTGCTGTGACCCCAGTATTGCTGTCGCTGCCAACTCTTCGTTCACTGCAGGTACGAATTCAATATGTTTATCCTTTAGAAGCCCCTGAATACTCCAAAGTTCTTTATCCAGCGTAGCTAAAGGAGATCCACGATAACCACTGACAAACCCCGCGGTATTGAGCGCAGCGTCTTCATCCCGGATTTTTTGCATCAATGGAATTCGCGCAAGTGCTTGCGTTCCGGTCAAAAATACCCGACCGCTCATACTTTCATAACGATCCATCAATTCATATTCTGAGTTAAAATCGGTTTTTTCTTGGGATCGCCGGGACATTAATTTCTCCACTTAAGACAATTTACGATGCCCTCAGTTTAACAGTAGTGGGATGAAAATTCTTTTCAACCTGATCCGTATTTTGGTGAAAAAATGAACCATCTGTTCAAAACTATGAGCAAAAATGGACAATTTACTCATTCTTATGTATTTTGGAGAAATGATAGATGAAATTGATCAAAACCTACTCAATACACTGCAAGACGACTGCAGGATAACCAATGCACAATTGGCTACAAAGCTCGGAATTTCTCCCTCATCCTGCTGGCGGAGAATTAAGAGCCTTGAAGATATTGGAATAATTACCGGGTACGGAGCTGTTATCGATCGCAACGTGGCAGGTTTTGAATTTTCAGCCATCATTCATGTTAGTTTGTCTCGACAGGAAGAAGACACGGTTCATGAATTCGTGAATGCAGTAAATTTGCGGCCAGAAATTCTGGATTGCTACGCAACAACAGGAGAGGCTGATTATCATTTACGTGTTGCCGTAAAAGATATTAAGCAATTCAATCAGTTTCTGGATGATTTTTTATTTCGGGTGCCTGGAGTGGCTCATGTTCGGTCCAACATTATCTTGAAAGATGTAAAATCATCGATGAAGCTTCCATTTAAGCCGTAAGACCGTTCTCATAACTGACCCCGTTATAGGTCAACAATTGCCTACGTTGGGCAGTCTGTACGTAAGAACAGTGAACCCACCCACTTTTCACATCGCCCGCCTGATAAAACTCCAAAATCAACTGGTCACACGTCAAATTTTTGCTGATCCACAAAGCAAGATCATAGGTACTAATCCCCGGCAAAACTATATCAACAGCTTCACCTCTTATATGTTGTGAACTATCGCCTGAACCTAATGCACGGTTAAGATCCAAGCTACGGTAAGCACTCGTTGGGGAAAAAGGTAGTCCGAAATGCTTTCGAATTGGCTCAAGTATCGCACTTGCCAATACGGACAGTCTCTGAATGATCTGTTTAGACGGTGTATTATCAATATCATGACGCAAGGCATAAGCGCTTTTGGTCATTTCACGCAGCGTAAAATGATCGGATAAATGCATATATTCTCCGAAGGATTAAAATATTCAAAGGGGTTTGTGAAATTTATTGAGCGTTTTTACTCGCCAATTTAACGGCACCATATTGGTATCGTTCCAAATGCAATTCGAAGTACCCGAAGCCAGTGTTCACTTCCATTCGAACGGGTACAACACGCCCGCCTGATGTTGGAGACGCGACCCATACCACCAGATCAGAACTGTCCTTCAGTTCGTATTCCTTGTTCTTTTTGAAGCCGCCTTTTTCCACTACTTCAAACTTACAACCAGAAGCTTTACCCTTGAAGACTGAATAGTCGGATTTCTTAAATGTTCGATATCCGCCATCAGACAAAAGGATATCAAATCGTCTACGGCCATCAAAAATGGGATAAGTACCACCGCATACACCAGTCTTTTCAAACTCAAGAGTTGCAGCCAAGATCATACTCATCGGATCCAAGCTTTTATGAACAGAGGCGGGATCAAGTTCTGTATACTTATTTGGATTGTTGGATTTTTTACCAGAGGTCGAGTAAGTCACGTGTCCCGTCGGAGTATATTTAATATCCGCGCCACGGCCTTTGTCCTTCCACTGACTGACATGCGTGTGTTGGACTGGTTGAACCTGAGTCCCGCTCAGCTTCCCCGTCGTTGCCCCTTTGGCTGTCCAGCTTACCAACCAACGTAGGGTTTTGTTAGTTTCTACCGTTGAACGTACAGTATAGGTTGTTGCAGATTGCTCCATTTCTGTTGTCAAACTTCCCATAAAAAATCCACCCAGATAAACCGAATGTTTCATTTGCAGGTTGTCCATACTAAACGCTGTCGTTGCCAATAGCTGCGACAATGACAACATACCGATACTCAATAACGGAATTAGCGCTTTTCGCATTTTCACTCCAACAGTCCAGATGAATTCACCCCTATATATGGGAAGACATATGATATTTTTCAATCATGTCCATATTACGGAAGCAGACCACACTATTTTAGTTCGTTACATAAAGCCCAAGTAGAAACACACCCAAAATCATTCGATAGATAACGAAAGGCATGAATCCAACCTTATTGATCCAACGCATCAGGATTTTAATTACAAGATATGCAACGATAAAAGCGATAGCACCTGCAATCAACGCGTTGAAATCAAATATGAAATCTTGTGTCATCGAAGTCTTGATAGTTGCGGCAATACCAGCCGCCGCAATAATAGGGATTGAAAGCAGCATGGAAAAGCGAGCAGCCGCTACCCTATCCAGTCCCCGGATCAGTGCTGCGGTCATTGTAACACCGGACCTGCTTGTACCCGGGAATAGGGCGAAAATTTGAAAGATCCCTATGAACAGAGCATCCCAACTGTTCATGCTGCGGAGATCTCGAGTACCCTTAAAAAAATGATCTGCTATCCCCAGAACCACACCGAAAAACAATGTCGTCATTGCAATCATAAGCAAGGAACGCAGATCGACTTCCGCTATAAAATAAATGGCTCCACCAGCCAGTAAAGCTGGTAAAGATCCGACAATTAAATGAAAGGTGAGCTGGCGTCCCCCAATAATGTCTGTTGCAGAACCTTTACCCAACATCGCTTGTATCATGTAGATCAGGTCAGATTTAAAATACAATAACACCGCCAGCAAGGTGCCAATATGAGTTGCAATATCTATGGCAAGCCCTTGATCCTGCCACCCTGTTAAAAGGGGAACCAAAAGCAAATGGCCACTGGATGAAATCGGCAAAAATTCGGTTACGCCTTGTACAACTGCCAATACAAATATCTGGAATGAATTCACAAGACGCCCTTATTTTCTTTGTTTTCGACTTAACAACCCTGTGTAGACGCAAGGCTTGGCAAAACTGTGACAGAAGGAATAAACAGTTCTAAAGACAAACCATTAAAAAAATTCGCCTAACCATAACGTACAACCGTTTTACATCAACTACGAGATTTATTCTCCTGCCCTAGCCATACGACAAACCTCTGCCGTGTTTCTGGTACTATGCTATCAAAAGGAAAACATGTGACAAATAAAATGGCAGATTCTTGATTTGGCCCAGGAACATAAATTTCATCTGCGTCGACCACGGCTATATGTTGAACTTGCCAATACTCTACACCCTTTCCAACTGCCTCATACTTTACTTTATCCTTAATCTTAAGTTCTTTTAAAAATTCGAAGTGCGTATCCCTGTGACCATAAAAAATTCGATTGCCGCCGTGTTTTTCCAGAGTAGGCCCAAAAGCAAGATTTCTCATGCTGCTTTGAGACAGAACGAAGCGGTTTTCTTTAAGATGTGGAACAGATATCTTTGCAATCGGGTAATTATCCGCCCAAGGCCACGGTAACTGTCGTTGATTAGTCAATTCCACTCGATCAAAAGCGTATTCAATTAACACAGGCGCCGCCCACGCTTTTGCTGCAATTAACCCCGCTCGTCCCAATTGCCATAACGCAATTGCTAGCAATAACAAAATACAGAATGCAACGGCAATTCTACCCATTCACTCGGAACCTTCTGAAGAATATTAAAAACAAAATTCCGGAAAGAAAGAATGTACCAAGGCCAATCCAGAGCGACATTTCCAATTGTGTCGCTGTCTGAGGCGCATGTACTTTCTTCCATGCGAGACTTGGTGGGGATTTCAACGCAGATTTGGCTTTACGCAAAAAATCTTGCTGAACACGAACGGGCGTCTTATCCACGGCAACAAAGCTTGTGTAGGGGCTCATAATTTGGTGCGTCAGAGCAATCTTCAAAATACCTGCACGAACGATATCGATATCCATTCCGCGTGCGGCAGCATCCATTAGTCCCTCAATTTTTTTCGAAGCCCAAAGTTTCGAGATACTGGCGTTTGATGATTGCGTTTGCACGTCAATATTCAAACTCAAGAGCTGACCATCGCCATCGATGGCCTTTAGCGATGGAATATCAGAATTATCCTTTCGCCGGCTTAAAAAGACGAGAGGGCGTTGTCCGAATAGATCCGGGATCAGTCTCGGGTATGTATCCGCATTTTTTCCTAAATCCATTTGAATTTTCTGAAGTGTTGGTCGCGACATATCTTCAAAAAGTTTATCCAACTGAAATTTCGCGTTGTTGATATTGTCAACTTGCACGTGAATACCCCGCCCAAATTCAGCAGCTTTCCTCATAAACCAGCTGTTGGGCGCTTGCCCAAGTCCTACCGTAAACAAACGAGCATCCTTCAATTTACGATCAACAAGTTCGAACATTTGTTCTTCATTACTGACTGCTCCATCAGTAAGGAAAACAATTTGCCGTCCCATTTTATCTGTCTGTGCTAGCTGAAGTGCACGCTTAAGCGCTGGAAACATCTCTGTTCCACGTTCGGCCTGCAAATCATAAACGTACTGCTTAGCCAATCTTACATTTGTGGGGGTAGCCGAACGGCTATTGCCAAATAGCTGATAATAATTGTCGTTGAAGGCCATAATCTCGAAACGATCTGTCGCACGCAAATTTTCCACTGCAGCAATTAGTGCTTCTTTTCCCTGAGTGATTGCCTCGCCCTGCATTGAACCTGAGATATCCAAAATAAATGTAATATCTCGCGGCACATAGGCTACCTCTATATTTTCGCTTGGGGGTAAAAGTATTCCAAGCATATAGTTTCCCTCTTCTTGTATTTCTTCAAACAGGAGAGCTCTAGCCACAGCCCCTTGTTCAAATTTCCACTTCAAAATGAAATCCCGGTTCGCGGGGACCGTTCCGTCTTTCAAAGAAACACGGATATCTCCATTTTCCAGTTTGTCGCTTACAAGGGTATGGCTTGGACTTTCGAGAATTGAAATCTGATCGCCTTGTCTAAAAAGCACGCTAAATTCCGACATCGTTAAAACCGGGGCTAACGTATCCTGATACGTTTCAGACTGAATTTCACCGGTCAAGTTTTCACGGCTCGCGGTAGGTGTGTAACGGGGCGTAATGGTCTGCGGCATAATCCAGGAGAAACTGGCGTCATTTTGTTCGGCAAGCATTTGGAATGAAATCTCAACCGAAACACTACTGCCAGGCTCAATATTTGCGACCCTCGTCGAAAAGACGTTTGGACGATACTGGTCTAGCAACGCACTTACTTTTCCAGCTGCGGCAGCTTCTTCATATATTCGTTTCGCTCTCTGCTTTTCCTGAATTTCGGAAACAATCCGCCTGTCCCCAACTTTCAAAATCATCTGATCGACCGCGGCACCGTCTGGTAACGGAAAGGAGTACTTTCCTTCCATCCAATAAGCCGTTGGGTTTTCAAACGTCTGTATAACGCGACTTCGAACGATATGACCTGTTACAACGGTTTCGATTTTTGTGGTCGTAATAAATGCGAGAACCGGCGTGGGATCTAGACCTTCGGTTTTCTCTATTGGGACGAGTAGAAACTCAGCACCACGTGCTGCGGCATCGGCATTCCCAATCCAAATTCCCATGAGCCCCACGACATTAAGACAAATCAGTAATCTGATTAGTCTGGGCCACCCCTTTAAAAGCGGGTCTTCGGTCGAGATAATGTTGCTGGAAAGGCCTACTTCATATTTTTCTGAGTCCGTATGCGTCATCTTTTTTACCCCATTTTTCATGAGGCTAGAATGACTAGGAATTACGGCACATCTATATTGTCAAAAAGGTAAAATTAGGGAAAAAGAAAGGCGGACAAATCAGTCAACCAACTTAAAATCGGCCTATTCCCTTGAAATCAAAGAGTAATTAAGAATTTTGTAAGCGAGCTTGGCCGCAAGAAAATCCGGAGCATGAAACCCTTCAATAGGGGCAAGCTCGTTTATGTCAGCGCCAACGATTCTGCTATTTTTACTCGCCGCTTCTATAATATCGATGGCGTCTTCCCAGAAAAACCCCCCGGGCTCAGGTGTACCTGTTGCCGGCATCAAAGAGCTATCAAAGCCATCCAGATCAAAAGTCAGATATACCGGCCTCCCTTTAAGCGGCGCGACGATCTCCTCAATATCCCAGTGTTTGCGATCTTTGCCCCAATGAATTGTAATACGGTGTTTGTTCGCGTCCAGAAACGGAATTTCCTCAGCAGAGATATTTCGAATACCGACGGAGACGATGGGCAATGTCGGATGATCGAGAACTCTTCTGATTGCAGCAGCATGGGAGAAATGTTCTCCCTCGTAACCATCACGTAAATCAGCATGTGCGTCAAAATGAAGAACGATCAGATCAGGGTATTTCTCTAGGAATGGGCGAATTGCCCCCGGGGTAATAGAATGCTCCCCTCCAAAGACCAAAGGGAATTTTCCAGCATTCAGGATCGCCGTCGTTTTAGCGGCAAGTCCTTCTAGTACCGTCGGTATTTCAAGGCCTTCAATATTTTCAGGGCGCGCGGTTACAACCCCATACTCGCGAAAAGCTTCACACCAGAACACTTCATCAAACAGCTCGACCTGATGGCTGGCCACAAGCATTGCGGCTGGCCCCTTCCCTGCTCCTCCGCCGTAGCTAACCGATGCATCAAGGCCGCAAGGTATGACAACGGCCTTGGCATCTTTATAGCTGACGGCATCTTCTTTGGGCAAACCAAGGAAGCCTTCTTCAGAAGGCAGAATGTCAATTTCCATGATCTAGATAATCTCTTCTATTTTTGAAACAGCTTACCAAATTTTCGTCGAGGACGATTTTTCCATGCTCCGCCATGATAGGCTGCAGACGCCAAAAGAGGCACAACGGATGTTGCCTCGGCAAAAACCATTTGCTCCCAAGCTGTATCTACTTTGCCCCAGCTTGAGGCTTCCTTCAATGTAGAAGAGGAACAAGCACCATCGCGAACATCTGCGACTGTAATTTGAACAGCATATTTGTGCATTTCAGCTTCAACACCTAAAATTTCAGCACAAACGACCGTATCTTGCACGAAATTCTTTGGAACACCGCCGCCGATCATCAATAGGCCAGTTCTACCGGCAGCGATCTTAATGTCTGTGAGCTCCCGAAAATCGGCAACGCTATCAATACTCAAATACTGGTTCGGATTTTCCACCTGATGCTTCACAAGGCCAAATCCTGCAGAACAATCCGAAAATGCCGGTACGAATATAGGCACATCATGATCGAAACAGGTTTCGATAAGCGAGTTTTTCTTCACAGAATTTTTCTTAAGCCAGCCCCCCATTTCGTATATAAATTCACGAGATGAATAGGGCCGCTTCTCAAGACTGTCTGCGATGACTTTTATCGCTTCATCGCACGATTGCAGCTCTTCTTCATCAATATATGTATCATATATACGATCAATATAAAGCTCTCGGAGCTTTCCATCATCAGCGAAAGCATCGCCTTGATAGTGCTTAAACCCCAGCGCCTCGAAGAAATCCATATCCACGATGGAAGCGCCTGTGGATACGACAGCATCCACCATACCGGCCTCGACAAGATCTCGATAGACATCCATGCATCCGCCGGCGGAGGTTGATCCCGCTAAGGTCAGAATGACAGCACATTCGGGATCTTCGACGGCCATATTGAAAATTTTGGTCGCACGCGCAAGATCTCTCGAAGTGAAAGACATTCTGTCCATGGCATCAATTATCGGCCGCGCATCGAAGGATTTGATATCAATATGCTCAACTACTTTTGAAAGCAGTTCAGATTTTTCAGATGGAGTTATTTTTTCGGACATTACAATTTCCAAGGCAACATTCATCGGGCACGATTAAGCCCATATACAATTAAAACAATGGATCAATTGATAGCGACTGTCGTCTGAGAATAGAATCCATTAAAACGGGTTTGCATCGCATAACCATATGCTCCCAAATGATGGAATACGATCCAGTCACCTTCGGCGATATTCTCAGGCAGCATAAATGGCCCTTCCATCGCATCCAGACTATCACAAGTCGGCCCATATAATTTGAACGGAGATAGCGATGTAAGAAGCTCATCCCCCTCTACACGGACAGTTTCTAATGGATACGGCCATCCGGAAACACCTGCGTCGAACAATGCCCCATATGTGCCGTCATTCAAATACAGCATTTGGCCTTTCCGCATCTCAACACGAACAGCAACGGATCCTGCTTCTGCCACAAGCGCCCGCCCTGGCTCGCACATTAACTGCAATTCATCCAAGCCAGTGTCTTTCAACGCACCATGGATACTGTTAAAATAGTCAGCCAAAGGAGGAGGCGTCATTCCGGGGTAGGAAACAGGAAAACCACCACCAATATCCAGTGCATCAATTTGACATCCGCTTTGCTTGAGCATTTCAGCAACCTGCTTGATAGCGGTTACATAAGCTTTCGGCTCAAGGCACTGCGACCCGACATGGAATGTGACACCTAGCGTTTGCGAGGACTGCTGCGCCCGCTGCAACAGTAGCGGAGCTTCCTGAAAACTAGCGCCAAACTTTCCACTTAAGGGATGGGCCGACGAAGACTGGTCTACACAAATTCTCAAAAACAGATTCAAATCTTTTGAAAAGTTAGTTTCTTCCTCAATTTTCCGAAGCTCGTCCAAACTGTCATAGGCGAAAGCACGGACCCCATGTTCAAACGCAAAGCGGATTGCCTGTCGGCTTTTCACCGGATGCATGAAATACATTTCTGCCCCTGGAAACAACTCCGAGATAAATTCTATCTCACGGAGGGAGGCCATTTCGAATTTCCGAACCCCCATCTTCCACAGATATTTCAAGAGGGACGGATGAGGATTTGCCTTAACAGCGTATAGGCAATCGCCAGAAAATTTGCTCAGAAATAAGGAGGCTTTTTCCGCAAGCTTATCCGCATACAACATATGCAATGCATCATTGCAGTGTTCTGCAATGATGGCTTGTTGTTCGCTGGCGTAAGACGCTATCCCCTCAAAAGAGTTGGAAAGCGATACCGCGCCTTTATTTGATTTTTTAAAAACCTGCAATTCGGGTTTCCTATTCGAAAAACAGCCTGCATCCTACACGACAAGATCGGCACCCCACTAATAGCCGGTTTACCGCTGTGCCGCATCATTAATGAACTAGAAAATGTTGATCTTTAAAAATCATCTTGTTCAAGCCGTCAAATGATCGGTTTTGGATAAAAAATCAAGATTTATTTTTACGCCCGCTTCTGCATTTCGACGAGGAGATTTCGCGGCAGCCTTATTTCGACAGTAGTTCCCGCATCTTCGGCGCTTTCAATCTCCAAAACGCCGCCATGCAATTCTACGATAGATTTTGAAAGTGGCAACCCAAGTCCGGTTCCCTCTATGGAATGAGAAACAGAGTTCTTTGCTCGAACAAACGGTTTTAAAACGGTCCCCAACTCATCTTTTCCAATGCCAATACCATTATCCTCAACAAAAATGCTGATGTATTTTTCAGCATCATCTCTCACATAGGTTTTTACAGCACCATTTACAGGTGTGAACTTGATAGCATTATTTATAAGATTGACCATAACTTGTTTAAACTTCCGCTTATCCCCCATAAATATTAAATCTGTGTCTAAATGAAAGCTGAGGTCTATAGATTTCTCATGTGCTTTTGGAGATAACAACAGCTCTGTCCATCCAATAACATCCTTAAAGCTCACCTCTTCATTTTCAAGCACATATTTTCCCGCTTCAAAGCGAGAATAATCGAGGATGTCATTAATAAGCGATAATAAGTGTTGTCCTGAAGACAAGATATTCTCTGTATATTCCTTATATTTTTGATTATTTAACGGGCCAAAAATTTCCTTAGAAATCACGTCAGCAAAGCCGATGACAGCATTTAGTGGAGTTCTGAGTTCATGGCTCATACTCGCGAGGAAAAGAGATTTAGCCTTCGTCCCCTCTTCCGCACGCATCTTGGCGTCAATAAGCTCAAGTTCTGTAAAATGCTCTGCAGAGATATCTTGAATAGTACCTCTATAAAATTCTACGTTTCCGGTTTCATCTGTTTGAAATCGACCAATTTCCCGAACATGTACAATCTCTCCGTCTGGGCGGATCATTCTGTATTCAGTCTGATAATTTTCGATGTTCTCCAGCGCCCAATTAACGACTGAACGCATGCCCAAAATATCTTCCGGATGTACACGTGAATGATAAGCTTCTTTGCAAATTTCAATGGTTTTGGGGTCGTATCCCATTATACGAGAAACCTCATCCGACCATTCGTGTTTTTCATCCGCCACATTGACGGACCAATGCCCAATATGAGCAACAGACTGCGCTTCTTCCAACCGCTCATTCAAGTTACCGAGTGCCCGTTCTCTCATTCTAAGATCTGTAATATCTGTTCGGATTGCAACCGTCCCGCCGGAAGGCGTACGCCTTTCCGTTAATCTATATATACGATCGCCATTAAAAACTTGATCTCTCGAACCTTCTGGATTGCGATGCTCTTTCATTCGCTGTTTTATCCAACGCTCAGCTTCTTCCGGATTTTCGAAGTGAAGGGTCGCTGCTGTTTGGTGATGGATCAATTCTTCAAAAGTGACCCCCGGCTTTAGGACATCTTCGACATCATCGAACAAATTTTTATGCTGAGTGTTAAAGGCAACAACACGGTCATCGGCATCGAAAATAATAAAGGCCTCAGAAATCGCTTCCAAAGCTTCGACCAGAATTGCTTCGGCTTTTTCAGCACGTAATTTCGCGTCTCTAAATTCGTCAGCTTTGGTTTGAAGTACTACTCCAGTTTCTTCACGCGCCACAATTTCATCATTAATTCGACCAACCGCCGGTAAAATTTTCGCTGTGCCAAGCAAGATCAGAACAAGTCCTGGCATATATCCGAATATCCTCCAAAACTCTACCGCAATCTCGCCGCGGATCTCAAAGGGAAGAAGATGACTGGGCCCTATTATAAGAAAATCAATTAAAGCAGACAGGGATGCTAATGCCAGACCAATGGTCAGCAATCGATACCCGGCTCTTACTCTTGAATACTGCTTGAACAGAACCAAAAACCAAACACAGATAGACGCTAAAAAAAAGAAAAACAGGAAATCACCGTATAGCATTAAGTGACTTCCTTGGCTTCTATGACATCTTGCATTTATTTTTAATCCGAAGGTTACGCTACGTTATCGGCAATTATCTACATCTCCTTTGAATGGAAATCCAGAACTTCATCACATTGGCAGGACTATTTTCACCCAAACATAATTTACGATAAAACGATATTTACTACTTATGAGAATTTTTTTCTCGATAAGAGAGTACAGCGACAACACTACTACACTTAATTGGAGAAACATATTCATACAATATAAAACACTCGTTAAAAAAAGCCTTCAGTATCAGTTGTTTTTTGTTAATATTTATTTCCCCATCACATAACAAAAAATACAAAGGGATGAACATGTTAAATATCGTCGCAATCATCAAAGCAAGACCTGGCATGCGCGATGCCGTTCTTGAAGCCTTTAACGCCAATGTTCCTGCGGTTCTCGCTGAAGACGGCTGCATAGAATATGCCGCAGCTGTAGATACTGATGGTATGGGTAGCTTTCAAGCAAAATTAGGGGAAGACTCTTTTGCTGTTATCGAAAAATGGGAAAGTAAAGAGGCTCTAATGGCACACGCAACATCTGCTCACATGAGAGAATATAGCAAAAAAACTGCCGATATGGTGGCTGATAAAGCTATTCACATCTTAAGTAACGCGTAAGACCTGTAACATGCGCTACCTGTATCTAACCAAACAGGTAGCGTCATTGGGATAAAAAAATGACACAACAAGAAGCCAAAGAGCAAAAAATTGTCTCTCAGAAAAACGGCCCGGTCACAACCATAATCCTTAACCGCCCTGACTTTAGAAACGCACTCGATCAAGACGGATCCGAACAACTAGCAAGGCATTTAAAGGAATTCGACACAGACGAGAACCAGAAAGTCGCCGTGCTTACGGGAGCAGGTGGCTTCTTCTGTGCTGGTGCAGATTTAAAAGAAACCTCCAAACGTGCAGATTATAAAGCTTGGGCCGGACATCCAGAAGGTCCATTGCATAAACCGCTCTCAAAACCAATAATTGCAGCTGTTGCGGGACATGCCGTCGCGGGCGGTCTTGGCATTGCCCTTTACTGCGATATCCGAATAGCTGAAGAAGATGCCATTTTTGGCGTTTTTTGCCGCCGATGGGGTGTTCCAATGAGCGATGGCACGCCAACTCGCCTCCCTCGCATAATCGGTATGGGACCTGCGATGGATATGATGTTAACGGGTGAACCTGTCACAGCCCAGCAGGCCAAAGAAATTGGATTGGTTACGCGCATAACTAAAAAAGGCGGGGCGCGAGAAGCTGCCGAAAAACTCGCTCTTCAGATCGCCTCTTATCCTCCAATTGCTATGTTGTCAGACCGGCATGCTCTCTACTCTCAGGATGGTCAGAGCGAAGAAGACGCTTTAGCGGAAGAATGGCGATCAGCTCAGGAAGCTCAACAAAAAGAAGCACAAATTGGTGCCGCTCGCTTTGCCTCGGGCGAAGGTAGACACGGTAATTTCGATCGAAGCTGAAATCTGGCCTGAATTATGGCATGGTTACTAATCAAAACCCAAAAAAATTGGCAACCAGCACCGATTGTGGTTTCGGTTCTTGTTATTTTGACTATTCAGAGTAGTCTCGACCTGCGCGATTTTTATAGCGTGGCAATACCCATCCCCACAGAATTCCGCCACCACGCACAACAAACCCAAGCGCGATTGAAACGCCGACGGCTATCGGTAAGCCTACCTCTATATTCAAAAGCAGAACATACGAAGCTGCAGCGACAAGAGCTGCAGTTACGTACACTTCCGGGCGCAATAAAAGTGGTGTCTCCCCCGCAACGACATCACGAATTAAGCCACCGAATGTTGCTGTCATTACTCCGAGCACCACAGCAAGCAACGGCTGCGCACCGCTTTCAGACGCTATGTGAGCGCCCATTACACCAAAAGTTGCAAGACCTATGGCATCCGCCCAGATGAGCACGGAATACCTTTTTTGCAGGCGATGTGCAAAGAAGAATGTGAACAATGCAACGGAAAAACAAACAATTAAATAACTTTGATCAATTGTCCAAAATACAGGGCGGGATAACAACAAGTCACGAAGCGTTCCCCCGCCGACACCTGTCAGCGTTGCCATCAATGCAAAGCCAATCAAATCCAATTGTTTCCGGCTTGCAACCAAACTTCCTGTTGCCGCAAATACAGCGACACCAGCTAAATCCACGATTGCTATAAGAGATTGAAAATCCATTTATCGAGTATGCCCATCTTCCTCATAAATACCGATTAGTTTTTGGCATTCGGAACAAAAAGTTGTTCGCCTGACAATTTATAACCCGCAATTAGTGCTTGCCCCTTTTGCCCTGTGAGCCAGTGTTCCAATTTTTTGGAAGCGGTTACCTTGATATGTGAATGTTTCGTTGCGCTTATTGGTAAGTACGCATATTGATTAAACAACGCAGGATCGTCAGAAAACAAAATACGCAACCCTCTTTTATTTCCGAAATTCAGCCAACTGGCCCGATCTGCAAACACATATCCATCCATCGCACTTGCCATATTAAGAGTTGCCCCCATTCCGGATCCGCTAGCTCGATACCATGAACTACTAAATGTTTCTGGTTTAAGCTTCGCAGCTTTCCATAAGGAAAGTTCTTTCCTGTGGGTACCGCTATCATCGCCCCGGCTTACGAAAATTTGCTGGCTAGCAGACACAGCCTTCAAAACTTCAACAGCAGTTTTCTTTTCTTTGATCTTCGCATTGTCGACAATTGGTCCAATGAAAACAAAATCGTTGTACATTATTTCTCTTCGATACTTGGAATAGCCGTTCGTAATAAAAGCTTCTTCTGCTTTTCTCGAATGAACTAAAACAGCATCAACATCCCCTTGCCGTCCTAATTTCAATGCTTGGCCAGTCCCCACGACAAGCAGTCGCACGTTTAACCCCAAATCCTTTTTGATTTCAGGCAACAATACACCCGCTAGACCAGAGTTATGAAAAGATGTTGTCACAGCTAACCGCATCTCATCTGCAACGACAGGGGAACTCAGCGAAAGCAACAGCCCTAAAACAATGCTGAAGAACCTTACAATCACAGCAATATATCTCCCCTCAAGAAAGATTGTGCTTCATTTGTCCGCGGCGCGTCGAAAAATACGCCTCCCGCAGAGATTTCGTGAATTTTGCCGTGTAGTAAAAACACTACTTCTGAGGCCAATCTGCGTGCCTGACCAATGTCATGGGTTGCCATAACAATACGTGTGCCATCAGCAATTGCTTTTTTAACCAAGGCTTCGATCGAAACTGTCGAAGCGCCATCCAAATTGGTAGAAGGTTCGTCTAGAAAAAGAACCTCGGGCTTGATGATCAACGCACGGGCCATAGCTAGTTTTTGCTTTTCCCCTCCAGAAAGTGTCACCGCTGCTTTTTGCTTAAAGTCTTCAAGCCCAACGGCCTCTAGCCACTCGGCAGCCTCGCGTTCTGCGTCTTTCTTTGGGATCCTGCGCACCAATAACGGATAGATAAGATTTTCCAGCACTGTGCGCCGCATAACAACCGGTGTTTGAAATATGAAAGATTGCCGAGCGCTTACAGTTTTAAAGTCAGCCTGCCATGCGATTTCGCCTTTAGACGGTTTTTGAAGTCCGTGCATCAAACGCAGCAGCGTTGTTTTTCCGGCGCCATTTGGTCCCAGAACAATTGTACAGCCCGAAGAGCTCAATTCCCAGTCAACAGGGCCTAGAATGACTTTGGCTCCTTTTCGCACAGAGACGTTTATAAGCGTGAGCGGGAGAATACTGCTTACCATACGCCACCTCTTTCGGTCTTCGATAGAGAGTGCACCGCGAGGTTTATAACAACCGCAATTGTTATCAAAACTATTCCCAATCCCAAAGCCAGAGAAAATTGCCCCTTACCCACTTCAAGAGCAATGGCAGTTGTCAGGACGCGGGTAAGATGATCAATATTACCCCCCACAATCATAATCGCTCCGACTTCGCCAATGGCGCGTCCAAATCCGGTAAGGGTCGCCGTTAAAAGGGCTCGGCGTCCATCCCACAAAAGTGCCTTCATACGTTGCGCCTTGGACGTGTGAATGGAGATCAAGAGATCATGATATAAATACCATAAGTCGCGTAATGCCTGATGGGAGAAGGACGCAATAATCGGTGTTACGATAATAACTTGCGCAATGATCATTGCTGTCGGTGTAAACAACAAATCAAGAACGCCAAAAGGGCCTGCACGTGAAAGCAGTAAATAGACAACCAAGCCAACAACAACTGGGGGAAGGCCCATCAACGAGTTTAGGAGTGCAATTACAGTCCGGCGATACCTGAAGCGAGCAACAGCAAGTAACGCTCCGAGCGGCAGCCCGATCAAAGACGCAATGAAAACAGCAATAACACTCACTTGTAACGATCTTAGCGAGATCTCGACTAGATCATTATCCAATGTAAGAACAAGGTGAGCGGCTTCGACGAAGCCCGCGAACAAGTCGTTCATGCTTAAATTTCTTTGCCCCACTCTTTTTGTTATTGTTTAGTATGCCGTATCTATTGTCTACTGGTGAATACGAAACAGAATGAAGACTTTAGCAAATGATGAGCCTACTATGATCCTAAAGACGACAATATTTTCTCTAGCGGCGCTTGCGTTGCTCTTTATTCTTCGCTTTACGCCCCTTTGGGACTCCATTTTGTCATCCGGTAGCTTTAAGTCGGTTGATTTTAATACCCTTTCTCTTCCAAAAAAACGGAACTGGATTTTGGTATGCCCTGAAGGATTTTGCCCTTTGGCAAATTCGCCCCGAACCGCCCCAGTATTTGATCGTCAAAGCACTCAGCTTGCTGATCAGCTAAAAGAGATAATTCTTTCTGAGGGAAATGCGACTGTCCGTGACGATACCGGTGTAACATTGGACGTTGTTATTCGAACACCAATTCTCCGCTGGCCTGACCTCGTATCGATCAGCTACGTTGAGCTCCCAGACAATCAAAGCAGTCTCGCAATATTCAGTCGTTCCATTTACGGAAGATCTGATTTGGGGGCGAATAAAGCCCGTATTAAACGCTGGCTAGAAAAGCTGGAAGCTCCTAAATAAAATTTTCAACTGCCACTTCTGGTTTATCCATTTTACACTTGCTCCATTAATAGGCTTGCATGATACTGCCCCCGTTCAAGGGTTTCCGCAGACGAACATCTGTAGAAATAATAGGGAACACGGTAGGATTTATAAATCTGATCCGGGACTGCCCCCGCAACTGTGAGCGTTAGTCATGTCCATCTTGCCACTGGATTTAATCCGGGAAGGCGGACACTGGCGATAATGCGCGAGTCAGGAGACCTGCCCTTTTACATCACATAAACGGCCAGCTAATTGGCTGGCATAACTTATACACACGGTGGGTGTGAAAAGGAGAAAAAATGCATATTGAACCAGGTGTAGTGGCTCCGGCCAAGGTAGCAATTGCCAATATTGGCGCCATTGCGGTTTTCGCGTGGGGCTTCAAAGAACAGGTCAAAGAGTTTTTAAAACAACCATGGGTCTTGATGAAAAGCCTGCTTGCAGCAGCCTTTTTCTCACTTTTCATGCAGATTTACAGTGTTCCAATCGGCCCGTCTGAACTTCATTTTGTTGGTGCGATGGCCCTCTACCTTACAGTAGGCTTTACCCCGACATTGCTTGGTTTCGCTATTGGGCTCTTATTCCAAGGCATCGTATTTGATCCAGGTGATCTGATGCACCTTGGCGTCAATAGCCTTACACTCATGTTACCGTTAATCACTACACATTATGTGCTTGGTAGCAAATTCTTCAAACGGTCTGTTTCAGAACGACTTTCCTGGATAAATATTGTGAAGCTAGACGCCGTCTACTACGCAGGAGTGTCCAGCATGGTTGGCTTCTGGCTTCTGATTGGGGACGTCGCAACGCCATTTACCTCATGGGTAACATTTATGGCGTCCTACATGTCCCTCGTCGTACTAGAACCTGTTGTAACCTATGCCGCGGTTAAAGGTTTAAAGGCTTTTGAGGACAACAAAGTGGTTTCAAGACTTACAAGCATTCAGGAACTTAAACTCTCGTAACGCTTTAAGCCGATAAACTACAATGGAAGGCCGCTGAGTAGCGGCCTTTTTTATTTTTCTTCTACGTCCCCGAGAATTCAGCTACAAATCAAATTCCTTTCGAATTCTACCATGACCTAAGTGATTGCAACCACAGCATGTCCCAATTGACAGAAACTCGCAGATTTATTCAACGTGAATGGCGATTTTTGCTGTTTGGACTACTCCTCTCTTTTTGGTCCAGTCCAGGGCAAACCTTCGTAATTTCGCTGTTTGGTGGACATATACGTTCAGATTTTGACCTAACCCATGGTGAATTTGGAACGATTTATACTTGTGCGACACTAATTAGCGCGGCGCTTTTATGGAAAACTGGACCTCTTGTCGATCATCTACCACTTAAGAAATTTGTCCAACAAGCCGCGACGATTATGATTATTTCGATTGCACTAGTCGCAGGCGTTCAAGGACCAATCACTCTATTTTTTGGGATATTTTTCGTAAGGTTCATGGGACAAGGGATGCTCCATCATATCGCAATGACTGCGATGGCCCGTAGATACCAAAAAGAACGTGGCAGAGCCATTGCTATTGCTGGGTTAGGATTTCCAATTGGCGAATCTTTGTTTCCGCCGCTAGTTGTCTTGGCTCTAGGCATATATGATTGGCAACTTCTATGGCCTGTAATGGCGATTTTTGCCGCCATCACCTTGCTTCCCCTCATACCCAAACTCATTGGCCACACGTCAAGTCAAGATGGGCAAGGAACGTCCGAACTCGCCCAGTTTGATGAAGACGCAAGACACTGGACTAGGGCGGAAATGTTACGGGACAAGCGCTTCTTTTTGTTAGCACTCACTCCCATTGCGCAGTCAGGCATAATTACCGGCGTTTTCTTTCATCAAGTTCATCTTATCTCACTTAAAGGTTGGAGTATGGAATGGTGGAGCATTTGTTTTAGCATTTTTGCCGCCTCTTCTCTAATCGGAGGGCTTTTAAGTGGTTTTCTTGTGGATCATTTTCGTGCAAGAAGCGTTGCACCCTTGGTTCTGCTGCCACTCGCTATAGGATTGACGTTATTTGCAATTGCCGATCACCCGGCATTTGCAGCCATCATTATGGCCATTTTTGGATTTGGCGCAGGCGCGAACAATCCTGCTTTGTCTTCGCTCTGGGCTGAGCTTTATGGCGTCAAGCACTTAGGCGCCATTCGATCAGTTGCGAATGTTGTTATGGTGTTTGGCTCGGCTCTCGGCCCTGTTTTTATGGGCGCTGCATTGGATGCTGAAATCTCATTACAAACCCTCGCATATATATCAGCCGCGCTCGCAGCAGGTGGGGCTGTGGCCTGTAAGATTGCTCTTAAAAATTCCTAGGGGCCATTCGGAAGAGTTACAACAATTTTTGTGCCTCTACCCACCTCACTGTCTATTACGAGTTCTCCGTCATGCATATCAACGAGAGATTTTACGATGGCGAGGCCTAAACCAGTTCCCTCTTGTGCTTTAAGTGCATCATCTTCACCGCGTACAAATGGCTTAATGAGTGTCTCGATTTTTTCGGGTGGAAAACCTTGTCCAGTATCCTCCACTTCGATGACATGATATCCACTAACAACTGAAATCGTCAGCTGTATATTTCCGCCGTCTGGCGTAAATTTCACCGCGTTGGACAACAGATTTATCAATATTTGTGAGACAGCCCGCGCGTCGGCATATACCGAGCACAAATTTTCCTCCACGTTTTCAACAAACGTAATTTTCTTTTTCTCGGCCAATCCGCCAATGATGGCAGAGCATTCTGAGACGATATCCTTGATATACATGCTTTTTTTATTGAGTTTTAACTCATTGGCTTCAATTGCTGACAAATCCAGAATATCATTAACTAGATTCAGAAGATGTCGGCCACTTACTTTGATATCATTGGCATATTCTACATACCTTTTTGATCCGAGAGGGCCAAATATCTGTCCAGAAAGCACTTCGGAAAACCCAATAATCGCATTAAGCGGCGTGCGCAGTTCATGGCTCATAATTGCCAAGAATTCAGATTTTGTTTTATTCGCCTTTTCGGCCTCCAACAGCGCCTTTTTACGTGATACTTCGGCATGTTTTTGCTCGCTGATATCTCGGAGAAAACCGGTAAAAAACCGTTCATCATCGATTGAATATTCGGTAACTATTAGCTCGATCGGAAATTCTACGCCATTACTACGTTGAGCAGTAGTTTCAAATCTTGTATCCAAAATTCTGTGTCCCGTAACTTGGGAGAGTTTTAAGAACCAGCCTTGAATTCTTTTTTGAAATTTGGGGAGTATAAATAAGTCTGTGAATTTTCTCCCCGCTATATCGTCATCATCAAAGCCAAACATTGTCCGAGCTGCCGGATTACACTCAACCAAGTTCCCAAGTTCATCAATCGTAATTATACCGTCTAAAGAAGCGTCGAAAATCAAACGATTACGACGTTCGTTCTCTAAAAGTTCTCTATTTTTGTGAATAAGTTGTAATTTTGCGGCTGTAAGTGCTGATATAAATGTGAGCAATTCCAAATGCTCTTGAGTGAAGAAATTTTTGCGTCTGTCTTCACTATCAATCACACCATATACAAAATCATCGCACTTTATCGGGACACAAATTTCAGAGCTGGCATTTTCAATATCTTGTATATAGAAGTCACAGTTATCCAAATCATTCACAATCAAAGACTGCCTTGTCGCCGCAACACGCCCGGTTATTCCCTTACCCTGAGGAATTTCCAGCGGATTGACAATAATATTATCAACAGGGTTTTTCTCTCCAATCGCAGCTGATTGAAGCAACATGCCACGATCTCTATCCAAAAAATAAACAACACAATCAGCGAAACCAAGTTTACTGACAACTTCACGTGCAACGTACCATGCAAGATCAACTTCATCAGTTATGCTAATCAAATCAACTGCGAACGCATTCATGATTTTGAGTTGAGATGGATCAACAGACGTTTCTGGAGTTTCAGATACTAAAACCGATTGTTTGTTCAATTTCTCTTCCCCGAGTGAAGATTTCTTTCAACAAAATCGTATTACTTACACTTCTCATGAACTATGAAATAATCAAGCTGGACGATAATCAGAATCTTCTTAATGCTCATAATAGCTTAAAATCTAATATTCGTCCAACTCTAACAGGGTCTAGTTGTATGCCCCCATACAGTAGGCATCTGTCTTCAGGTTCTTATGCCATGGTGTTTTATTGTTGAATTGTTGTATTTGCGCAAGGACAGCATGTATTTGATGCCAAAACCAACACTGTATATTGAACTTTCAATTGTATTGACCCATAGTCAACTTATGTGATTGTTAAGGTAACTTTATGTGCATGGCGAAACCAATTTTCATTCTTCTCGCTACTTTTATTATTTTGTTTGATTTATCAAACGATGCGGTTTCTGGTGAAGTGCTTAACAGGGTCATGAGCTTACGGGTTTTGACAATGCCATCCGATGCGAACTATCCCCCCCAATCTTTTCTAAATTCCGATAATGAAATGGATGGCTTCGATATTGATGTCGGCAAAGAAATTGCCAAACGGTTGGGAGTGGAGCTCAAAATCATCAACTCACCGTGGGAAATCATTACCACTGGTCATTGGAAAGATCGTTGGGACATCTCCGTTGGCTCAATGACCCCTACCAAAGCTCGCGCTCAGGTGTTCGATTTTCCTGCCATCTATTATTACGTACCGGCAACCTTCGCTGTTCATGTTAATTCCAGCGCCCAAAAACTTTCAGATCTGAACGGTAAAAGCATTGGCGTTTGTAAGGGGTGCACCTATGAAGCGTATTTAAACAAAAATCTAATCATCGATGCGTCCGAAGCACCTTCACTTTACTTATCAGGTAACGGCAGGAAAGGTTAGATCCTATATATCGGACTGGAACGCCTTTGATAACTTGCGGATTGGGGACGGCAAGCGTCTGGACGCCATTTTGTCATCACTTCCGACCATATCTGCCGCCATAAAAAAGGGGTATCCACTACGAGTGATAGGCGATCCCGTTTTCTTTGAACCCCTTGCAATCGCTATCGATAAGGGAGATCCGGAATTTGGGTCAAAAATTTCCAAAATCATTGATGCAATGAGAAATGACGGCACTCTAAAAAACCTTTCTCTAAAATGGTATGAAGCAGACTATACCGCAGAACCTAAAGGCTAATGATAATCCACACGTTATTATTGCTAGCCTAAGCGTTTTAACACTCTTAAGGTTGATCTCAAGAACAACGAGTATGCTTACGCACCAATAAGAACATCCAAAAATTCGAAAAGCATAACAAAACATGGGGAGACAGCTTTAATGGCACTTATTACATATCAGAACCAAATGGACATCGACTTTGGCGCAATCCAGAAGATTGGAGCTGCACTTAAGAAAAACGGTATAACGCGGCCCCTAATTTGTACAGACAAAGGCATTATCGCATCTGGAATATATGATGCTCTCCGTTTGGCGCTTCCAAACGAAATTACAGCTACCTTGTTTGACGAAACGCCAGGAAACCCAACAGAAATTGCCGTGAATGATGCTGTAAAATTATACAAAAGCAATTCATGTGACGGCGTCATTGCAATTGGTGGTGGCTCCTCCATCGATCTTGGTAAAGGGGTCGCACTAAAAACAACCCACGAAGGCCCCATTGTAAATTGGTCTGCAACAAACGGTGGACGGGAGAAAATCGGGTTTGTACCACCGATTATAGCCATTCCAACAACTGCCGGAACTGGAAGTGAAGTTGGAGGTGGTTCAGTTATCGTTACTGAAGACGGACAAAAAGTCGTTATTGCCAGTCCAAACCTATTACCCAAGCTGGCCATATGCGATCCAGAGCTCACATTAGGCCTCCCTAAGCACCTGACCGCTGCAACGGGCATGGACGCCATGGCACATTGTATTGAAGCCTACTTAACCCCGGTTGTTAATCCTCCTGCCGCCGCGATCGGCCTTGACGGTTTGGAAAGGGTTGTAAAATACTTGAAACGGGCTGTGGATGACGGACAGGATAGAGACGCCCGTTGGAACATGATGATGGCCGCGAGTGAAGGGGCCATGGCCTTTGCAAAAGGCCTCGGCGCTGTTCATTCAATGAGCCATGCCGTTGGCGCTTTACCTGAACTGCAAGCGCATCATGGAACTCTAAATGCGGTATTGCTCCCCACCGTGTTACGATTTAATGCCGATCATGTCGGTGATAAATATGCGCGGTTGCGACAAGCAATGGGCCTTGAAGAAGGAGCCGATATTTCGGACTGGATTTCCAAATTCAATTCAAGTTTGGGTTTACCCGCTAATCTTGCTCAAATGGGCGTTACTGACGAAATGATCCCAGCTCTTGCAGTGCATTGTATGACGGATGCTTGTCATTTCACTAACCCGGTTCAGCCGACAGTCAAAGAGTATGAGGAAATGTACCGAGAATCCCTCGGCACAATCTGACACATCTTAGCTTAGATATTCGGAGTGAGGCGAAGGGATAGGCAAGACATACCTCCGTCGACTTTCGCTGCTTCGGTATTTGGGATCTGCACGATACGGTAGCCTTCGGCCTCAAGCATTGCTGCCGTCTTTGGGAAACCAGCTGGAAACAAGATAACATCATTAAAGCACACTGCATTTGCTGAAGCTTCTTCATCTTCGGCCGTATAGAGAACTCGGTAACCTTCAAAACAACCACTGTCTGCCAGTCGCCGTGTAGACAAAATGGTATTTTCGTCAAGAAGGCCACAATCGGTTTTAAAATGTAATACGTCCGCTGGTGTTTGCAGTTCACGGACCTTGTATCCCCAATCGGCAACGCAAACCCTAAGTGCGGCAATACCTTCGGCATCGGTGCGCTCTGATTTCCCAACCAAAATTTCGCTTGCGGTTACGAGAATGTCACCGCCTTCAATGTGGCCATTTTCAATCACACGAACATCGCTGAATAACGTTTTGAGAGTTGAAGTTATTGCAGCAGCTTCTCCTGCGCGTGAAGGAGCACCAGGACGCATGATAATTACGCCCTCCTTTAAGCATAAAGCTGTATCTTCAACGAAAACAGAATCCGAATAATTTTCCAGTGCAGGTAGCTCGGTTACTTCAGCTCCCGTTTCTTTTAAAACAGAGACATAAGCCGCATGGTGTTCCTGAAAAAGTTCATGACTGGGATTTCCGGTGTTACAAGCGCGGAGTCCATCGACAATGCTTTTTGCGGGCAGTCTGGTAATTGCATGTGAAAAGCGAGTTGCGGAGGATGACATGGTACTAAAATACTCTCAATATTTATACAGAGCGGCAAAGCTAGATTAAACACGCATGCCTGTCCATTCGCTAATCCCATTTACGTCATTCTGTGGCACAGCACAGTGTTACGGCTTGAGTACTTTTAACAATAAACTTGCATACCGAACAGGCATCAATCTCTGCAAAAAATCTATAATTTTTGCATCTGTACCGACTAAAATTCGTCTTTTTCCCGCTAAAACACCTTTTAGAATAACATCCGCTGCTTGAGCCGGAGCGGTTTTAGCAATCGCATCGAAGCTCCGTACAGCCTCTTCTTTTGTAACCCCGGCGCTTCCTGTCTCTTTAAAACGAGAATTTCTGGCTATGTCCGTCAGAATACCGCCCGGATGAACACTGCTGACTTGAATATCGGTATCTTTCATTTCCAAAGCAAGCGCTTCAGTAAACCCACGAATAGCAAATTTGCTGGCGTTGTAGGCACTCTGATTAGGAAAGGCGACCAACCCAAATAAACTAGACACATTAATAACATGGCCAGTTTTCACTTCCTGGAAGTACTTCATGAATGACTTCGTACCGTACACCATGCCCCAAAAATTGATATCCATGACCCACTCAAAGTCATCGTATTCTGTACTTGCCGCACTATCAAAAAGAGTCACACCGGCATTGTTGAAAATGTAATCTACACGCCCAAATTCTTGAACAGTTTCATCCGCCCAGTCACCGACAGCTTTTTTGTCTCTCACATCCAAATGGGTTTGTTTGCAGCCCACATTAAGTTTGGCCACTTCAGCCGCCGTTTGCGTCAGACCCTTCTGGTCAACGTCGGCTAGCGAAACAGAGCACCCTTCTTCTGCTAAACGTACAGCCAGAGCACGCCCGATGCCTGAACCCGCCCCCGTAATGGCGGCGACTTTCCCGTTAAAATTCATTTTACTTACCCTTTTTTGTTAGCTTTATTCTGCCGCCAACTCGACTTTCTTTGTCGCCTTTATCTTTTGCTGATCAATGACGAAGTTTGAGAGATCTTTAACCATCTCATCTACTTCACCAAACAAGGCCGAGGCTCCTATGAAACCGTGGTATAGGCCTTCATATTCTTGAAACTTCACAGGTGCGCCCAGTTTACGAATTTCCTCTGCTACGAGTACGCCATCGTCTCTCAACGGATCAAACCCACACGTCAATATCCAGGTTGGCGGCATATTCCCCGGCGTGGCATTTGAAAGGGCGTTCAAATGCTCAGGATTTGCCAAAGTATCATCACTCACAAAATTTGAGCTGAACCAGTCCATCAATTCTTGCGTCAGAACTATATTCTCACCACTGAGCAATTGGCGGGACTGTGTCGTCTCTACTGTCATATGAAGTGGATAGATTAGAGCTGCAGAAATGGGTTGTTGTCCAAGATTTCCCTTTGATGCCACGGCAGATACCAGGACGGCCAGAGCTGCGCCAGCGCTGTCCCCTCCAACAGAAACCTTTGAAGCATCAATGTTGTGTCGTGCTCCTTCTGTTTGTAGCCATCGCCAGCAATCCAGCGCATCGTCCATCGCAGCTGGATATCTGTTTTCCGGGCCTAGTCGATAATCTACAGCCAACACAGCCTGTCCTGTTTCTTTGGCAATTTTACGGCATAAACCATCGTGACTTTTCAGATCACCAATAACAAACCCGCCACCGTGAAAATACAACAAACAGGCACCAGTTTCATTTCCCTCGTAGTTTCGATACAAGCGACCTGCTAATGAACGCTCAGGAAGATCAATTGTAATGTCTTCTACACTCGCAATTTTGGGTTTCGGACCGTCGAATAATTCCACAGATTTAAGATATCCCGCCCGAACAAGAGTCGGTGTCCATTTAGAGGCTGGAATTGAGAACTCTTCTTGTAAATCGAACAAAGCTTGAGCTCGTGGGTTCACACTTCGTCCATCAATCTCCATTAGCTTCCCTTGCATTTTTTGTTCCCAATAGGCATCGCTCCGCTTAATCAGCCTATGTCGTTGGTATAAAAAATACGGAATTTTGAGTAAAAGCTTTAACATACGGATGGACTTTCTTGTTCAATCTGTTCGTTCGTTTTCTGTGTGATCTCGAAATCGTTCATTTTTAATCGTGAACGCTCCTTCAAAAAACGTCGTGCTGTGTGGGGGTAGAGCGTGTGAATTCGGCCATCTTCATCTTTGTACCAACTTTGACAGGATCCAGCCCAAACTGTTTCTTGTAGATCTGATTGTGTTTTAACATTTTGCGCTGCCTGTACATCTGCTTTCGGCTGTAAAAGTACGCCTTTACCGGCTTTCTCGATACACTGCATGATAAACTTGATCTGTGCCTCAATCATAAACACTATTGAGGTTGATCCAACCCCAGTATTTGGGCCTGTCACGAAGTAAGCGTTTGGAAAACCGTTCACCATGGAGCCGTTATAGGCAGTCGCCTCACGCGCCCATTTCGCCTTCAAAGAGATACCACCTTGCCCCCTCAGATCAATGGAAACCATTTGTTTTTGCAAATCAAAACCCGTTGCAAGAACAATAACATCAACATCTATCTTCTGGCCGGCCCCATCAACAATCGCATTTTCTTCGATATAACCAACACCATCCGTATTCACATCCACATTTTTCCTGTTGAGAGCAGGATAAAAATCATCGGAAATCAAAATACGTTTACACCCGAGTTCGAAATTGGGAACCAGCTTTTCTTGCAAGCCCGGATCTTTAATTACCTTGCGCATATACCCGACAATTTGAGCCGTTGCCCGGCCCCGAATTCTAGATTTCTTTTTAAACAGAGGGGACAGCAACAATTCAAATCGCCAAAATATCTTCAATCGCTGAAGACGCAATTTCCAAGGGCTCTTGCGGAACGTTTTCTTTTCTTCTTCAGTATATGCTCGGTCGTTTCTAGGCGAAATATAATTGGGTGTTCTTTGGAACATCACTACTTTCTCTGCGTTCTTGGCTATTTGTGGAACCGCTTGAACCGCACTAGCGGCACTTCCAATAACGGCTACACGCTTACCAGTCAGATCAATATCGTCCTGCCATTGCGCTGTGTGAAATGCCGGTCCTTCAAAATTATCCAATCCTTTTAGATCAGGAATGCTAGGAGTATTGAGGCCGCCAGAACCAAGGACTATATGCCTCGCTCTGAAAACCTTCTCGCCCGGTACAGAGACCGTCCATAATGCAGTTTTTTCATCAAATACTATTTCTTCTACGCTGGCCCCAAACTGAATATGCGGCGTTACTCCGAAGTCGTTTGCGCATTTCTCGATATAAGCCTGAATTTCTTTTTGCGGAGAATAAATACGTGACCAATCCGGATTTGGAGCAAACGAAAAACAATAGAAATGAGAAGGAACATCACAGGCCGCACCGGGATATCTATTTTTGTACCAAGTGCCACCAACGCCGTTCGTTTTTTCTAGAATAACAAACTCGTTGATGCCTGCTTCCAAAAGCTTGGTTCCCATGCAAACACCAGAAAATCCAGCTCCGACAATCAAAACATCAAGAATTTTATTATCAGAACTCTGCTCTGCGCCTGCCACGCTAGGCCGAACTTGGACATTCATATTATTCATTTTTCCCATCAAAACATGCGCACTGCCATTCGGCAGATATTCATTAGAAGAGTATCAATATTGCATTTTAAGTCAAACGCTTTAATTCAACAAATGCGGCGCAAATTTTTAGAGAACTGGATTAGCAAACAATAACCCCCAAGAGCTTATAACTAACTCATTTAACATCTCATCGCCTTCCCATAAGGCCACTTCATGATTTTGCTCAGATAGTGCACGCTCCCGCGATGATAGTGTTGAAAATACAAACTGTTGCAACAGGGCAAGACGTCGTTCACGGACATCCTCATCAAAGTCAGTCATAAAGGCTCGTAAATGCGCTAAGCACCTAAAATAAGCTGACGTTTCTGTGTCACCGATGGTTTCTAACACCAAAGATGGACTTTTCTGCACGGCCATAACAAATAGTCTAACGTTACTCAAGGCTCTAGGATCATCGTTCGAGATCACCGCGCATTTGATAAAAATTTCGAGAATTTCAGTTGGTGTTGCAGGACCACCTTCAGCTTCAAGGGCATCAAGCAATAACGTTCGCTGATCTTCGATCAGCTTACCTGCATCCATCAACAACTCTCTTGCGAGTTCCTCTTTCGAGTGAAAATAATAATGAAGGGACGCCATGTTTTTCTGACCAGCCGCTTTCACTATTTCACGAACACTCACCCCGTCGATACCACGTTCGGCAAACAGCAACTGCGCCGCTATTTTAATTTGGTCCTTGGTTTTAAATTTCTTCATTTAATCATCGCAGTTTATACAAAGTATTCTCCAGAACGTTGAGAAAATTGGAACGATCTTTCTTTGTAAATGAAGCGTTTTTCCCAGATATTTCACCGATATCCCGAAGATGTGTATTCAAATCCCGCATTGCCAAAGACATTCCAATAGATTGTTCTGTAAATGCTTTCCCGCTTGGCCCAAGAACAACAGCACCATTTTTGAGGCAGCGATCCGCCAACGGAATATCAGATGTTACCACCACATCACCTTTGCCCACATGATCCACGATCCAGTCATCGGCAGCGTCAAATCCATCATCAACAACAACTTGTTCGATTAAGGGGCTTTGAGGAAGACGCATCCAGCTATTACTCACAACATAACTTAGCAAATTGTGCCGTCCGGCAACTTTATAAATTTCGTCCTTCACCGGACAGGCATCAGCATCAATATAAACGGCTGTCATTAAACTTCCATTTCAAGACCAATTTTTTCTCATTACTAGATAACAGTTTCGCGAACCCAGAACAAAGCCTGTTCATGAATTCTTAATTTGAATATATCACAATTATCCCAATGGTAGGTGTAGAGAAAGCTTTTGGTATGCCCCTTATACGGTCGATTAGAAACAATGCTTTCGCGTTTATACTGCCTTATCTTCTAGTTTCACCAAATTCCGTTTTGGCCGATGCGCATGGTAAAGGTATCTTGCAAATTGTAACTGAAGATTACCCTCCTTACGAAATGGCAACACCGATCCAAGGCTTACAAGGATTTGATTATGAATTGGCCACCTTGATTTTCAAACAACTTGGGTATGAGCCGCAAATAACTTTCTATCCATGGAAACGCGCATTAGAAAAAGCCCGGACTGGTAGCACAGTCGGTATCTTAACCTGTGCGTACCGAAAGGAGAGAGAAAGTTTTATTGTATATTCGGATCCCATAAGTGAATTCACTAACGGCTTCTTCACCCGGAAAAACCACCACGGCGTCAAACCAATTACACTTAAAGACGTCGCAGATCAAAAAGTTGCTTCGATCACTGAATATGAAAGTTTGAAAGCATTACAAGAGCTAGGAATGACCCCTATAGCAGCGCCGAATACTAAAACCGCTATTCGCATGTTGCATGAAAACCGGTTTGACTATCTCTATGTAAACAAACAAGCGACAGACTTCGAAATCAGGTTATCCGGCTTATCAGGGGAGTTTAATTTTCACCCAATTTTGACAAAAGAATTTCATTTTTGTTTCAGCAAAAGATATCCGAACGTTCGTCAAATCGTTGCCAATTTCAACTCAACCCTCAAACGACTGAGGGACGACGGAACAATTGAGCAAATCCGAGGCAAATATCATTAAAACCGAGTTAGCATTGTATAATTGCCGTAACACCTGCCAATCATGGCGATGTCACGACAACCATACTTCAATTAGTTAGCGGCTAAATGATCAACAATCATCATACCTTCGCCACTTTTCTTTAAATTGGAAAGCCATTTGGCAGCCATTTCTGGAGCACTCGGCGCAGCATGGACACCAGAGGTAAATTCACCCTGTAAAACACCTTCCACAGCATAGCTTACCGGTATTGAAACCAGTCGTGCCATTGCCGTATGTGTTTCATCCCCATAAGCATCCATCACATATGATCTGTTGTATACTTCTTTGCCATCATGCTTGGCGCAAAGATCAACACTCAATACAACACGGTCAGCTTCGTCTGCACCAACGGCATATTTGTCCCAAAGTTCATTGCTCATGTCAGACAAACGCTGGTCGCCAGCTTCACCTTCCAGTGTTTCAACTTCTGCAAATATGTCAGCCCATGCTTTAGACCAGCCATTATACCGAAGCGTACCACGAACAAACTGCTGCACATTCATATCATCTGTGAAACCATACTCGCTAACATAAGGCAGTGAGTCGCGGTTTGGATAGACCTCAAAGACTTCGTTGCCTTTTGGAAGGACAGCTTCATATACTTCAACCGCATTCCATGGACGGTCTACATCATATTCTTTGCCGTCCCGCAAACTTTTAGAAGGAGAGCGTAATGCCTTTAGCACACCCAAAGGCGACCAACTAAACTTGTAGCAAAAATCATTTGGTTCTTCAGACAATCCACCGCAGTAGGATTTGAAGTAATGCGCGTTATCTGCTGCATATGCGCCTGATTTACGATAATCATCCATCAGCACATGCGCCATCAAATGATCAATTCCCGGATCAAGACCTACTTCATTTACCAACGTCAGATTTTTTTCTTTCGCAATCCCGTCCAGAGCCTGCATCTCAGGTGAGATATAGGAGCTGGAAACGAAATGTGCTCCAACGTGCAAGCAAATCTTTGCTATTGTTGGATGAAAATCGCCTGGAAGCATTGATACGGCCACATCACCTTCTTGCAAAGAAGCTTCAAAAGCATCCAATGAGAATGTCTTGGCGTCGCATTCACCGTTTAAACCTGCGACAGCATCCTCAGCCTTTTCGAGCGTCCGGTTCCAAACAGTAATACGGTGACCGTTTTCAACAAGACGGCGAATGCCCGGTACAGATGATAATCCTGCACCCAGCCAATGAATATGTTTCATGATAAATAGTCCTTAAAAATTCTGTTTAAAGCCGAGTCACATTTTTATTAAATTGATCCAGCGCTCTGCCCCAGATCGCTTTTTCAGGCTCGTTTAGTTCCATAAGTGCTTTGGTAAGCTGGTCCGAATAATCCGCACTCGATTCAAGTGGTAACAACGATGGCAAATGATCAATCGCAATCACATCAAGTGGCTGCGGACCTTCCAATATAGGTACGATTGGCGCATCAAAAGTTGAACTTCTGTTGTAAATCGGAATTGGATTATAGATACTTTCCGGATCACAGCTTACATCTGAAATCACTGAAAGTCGGCGACCGTCTACCTGAATGTCATTCGCCGTAACAAAACGCGGGCAATCTTTGGTCGCTAAAATGCAATTTACGAAAATGGAGTGCTGCTGCAATTCAGGAAACGGTCCGCCTGAAGCTGTCTCCGCCATATCCCATTTACTGACTTCTAGTCCGAGTGCTTCGCCCAGATCAACAGCGCCGCTTCCAGATCGACCAAGTGCTCCGATAACAACCATGTTTGGTTTGTCTGGGGATCTGTCCAAGTTGGCTCTCAGTTCAGATAGCAATGCATCTACGTTTGCATAGCTATGAAGAGGTCCAAGCGAAGGTGAATTACCCGCTTGTTGTCCGCACCATGCCATAGCAGCAACAGCCGCACCCGCATACCCAGCCCAATAACCAAAAGCGGCTACCCGCCGATTATTTTCATCGACAAGGCATTCAAGGTCATAAATCGATCCACCGCCAGAGACGAACCGACCTAGTGTATGCTGCCATCCCGGCTGGTCCTTATAAACATGCCCAAAATAGATGTGCCGGTGGATAAGGTCTTCATCTCCACTTGGAAGCTCCTTCACACCAAGAATAAAGGCGTCTTTAGGCGCAGATGGCCAACTTCCTTCATCCGCGATAGCGCAACCAACTGCTTCATATTCTGTAATATCGACGCAACGTTCTGACGATTTTTCAACGGTTACATCGTATCCAGCCTGAATAAGCGCTGCAGCGTCTTTGGGCACAACAGCGACGCGACGTTCATTTGATTTATGTTCCGTACGGATCCAAATTTTTGTTTTCACAGGACATCCATTTTTTACTGACACATTATATGGCTAAAGCCGGAGTAATAACTTTTCCGACTCGGTCTCAAGCGGTGACAATAACCAATACCAATTTCAAGATCCAGACAAGAAGATAGTTGACGAACTTGGTATTCAGCCATGCCTATGATTCAAGCCCGTCAGCTTTCGCTTAAAAAGGTAATACCTAAGCCGTTATCGCCCATCTCGTTACATCCAGAAAGTACCCGAACATATTTATTTCTCTTCGCCAAATTCAGTAACATTATTGTGAGTGTACCATATTCTTTCTTCCCAAATACCAACCGGTTGGTTATATGTCGTTTATGAGCAAAGAAGAAACGAGTAACCATATCTTGGACACAGCCATTGATTTGTTTTGGCGCGCCAGTTATCACGGCGTCAATATGAATGAGTTGAGCCGGGCGGCAGACCTGAACAAAGCCACCGTTTATCAGTATTTTGGTTCTAAAGAAAAACTAGCCGTTGCTGCCGTCGAACGTGCTGCAGAAAGAACGCGTAACTTCGTTTTTGATACAGCGTTCGAGAGGTCTGAAAATCCAGTGGATCGTTTAAAGAACATCTACAAAAATGTCTATCAAACACATAAAGCCATATACGAAAAGGAAGCCAACTGCATTGGCTGCCCATTTGTGAATATCGGTGTGGAACTTGCAACGTCTAGTGACGATGTACGAACTGCGGTGAACAAAGCTTTCGAAAGTTTCCACCCCTATTACAAACGGATTACCGACGACTACCAAACAGTGAGCGTTGTTGAGGAACCAACCAATGCCACTGAAATTGTGTCAGCCTTGCTTGCAAATATGAACGCCTGCCTCGTCGCCTCGAAACTTGAGAGAAGACCAGAGGCTATTCTTGAAGGTTCTCATCGCGCAATAAACATCCTAAAGCACTGGTAATTTTATTTATTTCACAAATAACCAACCGGTTGGTTAAATAAATGGAGAAGAAAGATGGATACAGTTATTCAAAGCGTAACATTGAACACATCGAAAGAAGAAGCCTGGAAAGTTTTGGCGGATTTTGGAAATGCTCACAAATACTTCAAAGGTATTCAAAACGCTTATTTAATGACAGAGCAGCAATCTGGCGTGGGGACCATTCGCCATTGTGACTTGCCAAGTATGATGGGTATGAAGCAATTCATCGATGAGGAAATAACCGATTGGGTAGAAGGTGAAGAATTTACGTATATTGTGACCAACACTGCCGCACCGATTAAAGACGGGATTGCCAGATGGCGCGTTGAAGGCGATGCCCTCCATGCGACCATCCACGTTGACATCAGGTACCAAGCTAAGGGTCTTATGGGTCATATGATGCGAAGCATGCTTCGGAAGGAATTTAACAAACAAATCGCAGTTGGGTTAAATGACATCAAGGAATTGCTGGAGAGCCGCGGAAAGATAGCGGCATAAATTTTCTAGTCAATTAATTAGGAACCAAGATAAAAGAAGTTCAGCTTCACAGCTTTGAGACTAGCGGCAATCGCTACCGGGTTTGTGTTGCTGAGCTTTAAATACGTTGAATTTCAATCAGTTTCGAAACAACAACTTCAGCTTTAATTCGGGTCTTGCCAGTAAGGCGCAGGCAGATCATTCTCTTTGCCACTAGAAAGCCATTTCATCCATCTATTTTCTATGCGTCTATACTCGCCTGACACATTAATTCTACTGAGACCATGATCTAGGATATCTGCAATTCGTTGAGCCTGGCTTCCCCGTGCACGGGAAAAAGAAACATAAAGGCCATATTCAGCGTGGAGCCCAATTGGGATTGGCCTTTCCTTGATCAAATTATTCTTTCGAGTCAAATGGAACTGAGCGACCATATCATACACCAGTGCATAGTCCGCGCGTTTAACTGAAACCAAAGCAAGTGTCTGAAGGTCCGAGTCGACTTCAACTTTTTCTATGGCTGTATCAGAGTCGAATTCAAAGGAATACTGGTAGCCTCTTACGACTGCAAAACGTGAGTTGTAATAAGATTTTTCTTCGAACTTACCTTGATGATCTGCACGCGCAAAAACCTGAATTCTTCCGTAAAATAACGGACGCTTATGCAATATATATTTAGTCCGATTTTCATGAGAGTTTGTCGTATTGAAACAACCAAGAAGCTTTCCCATAGCGACTTCGACCATACAACGATTATATGAACTTGAAGTCACTTCCAGTTTGCAACCAACAGCAGCAAAGGCAGCGCGCACTAAATCATACGAGTACCCTCGCATTTTCCCGTTATATTTACCTGAATATGGAAAAAACGCATCTTCTGAAGCAAGGCTCACTTGCTCATCCGCGTTACAAACTGGTCTTGCAGACACATTGTCCAGACTAGCAATTGATATTACGCACAGAAGCAAAATAAAAAAACCAAACTTCACAACAGTTGCCATATCTTCTCATCACTCATACTACTAATTACTAATATTACATTTCACTTACATATATAAACTGCAGCCAAGAATTAGCAAGATAGAAAAAGCCGCGCTAATTTCTTAGCGCGGCTTTCTTACCTAGAACAAATTTAGGTTGGGTTATTCGTCGCCCCAGCCACTGACAGCTTTCACTTCAAGGAAATCTTCCAATCCCCAAGAGCCACCTTCTCGGCCATTACCTGACTGCTTATAACCACCAAACGGGGCACCTGCACCGCGTGATGTTCCGTTCATTTCTACCATTCCTGAACGCAAGCGGCGCGCCATACGGTTAGCCTTTGCCGCGTCAGTTGTTTGAACATAGTTCGTCAGACCATAAACTGTGTCATTCGCAATTTTTACAGCTTCTTCTTCTGTATCGAATGGAATGATTGACAGAACCGGACCGAAAATTTCTTCGCGGGCAATTGCCATCTCATTGTTCACATCTGCGAACACTGTTGGCTTCACAAAATATCCTTTTTCAAGGCCATCTGGACGACCAGTGCCGCCAGCGATCAAAGTTGCTCCTTCGTCGATGCCTTTCTGAATTAAGGCCTGAATTTTGGAGAACTGC
>MAAN01000034.1 GCA_002163135.1 Alphaproteobacteria bacterium 46_93_T64 | reverse complement strand
CTAAGAAGCCACCAGCCCCCCGCTACGGTCACCCGTACGCCGTCGATGTCCGAGTAATCAGCTCCTTTATTACGGAGTAACTCCTGAGTTCTGAGGACGGCATCAAATTTTTCTTCATCGGGGCAGGCGAACCGCATTTCCGGTGTATTTATGGCGCTTGGTAGAGCGTCAAACATTTCGTCGAGTGTTTGCTCCGATTTACCAAGTAAATTCAGGAGGCGTAGGCCAACATAGATGGCATCATCATATCCGTAAAAATGATCATTATAGAAGATATGTCCGCTCATTTCTCCGGCAAGAGGGGACGATAACTCAGCCATTTTCGTTTTGATGAGTGAATGTCCCGTCTTCCACATGACAGGTTTACCGCCTAGGTTCGCAATCTCGTCAAATAGCACTTTGCTGGCCTTGACATCGGCTATGATCGAAGCGCCCGGATGTTCCTGTAGAATTTCACGGGAAAGTATGGCAAGCAGTTGATCTCCCCAAATAATATTCCCTCGACTGTCGACTACGCCAATGCGGTCACCATCACCATCAAATGCGATACCCACGTCGGCTTCAATGCCTTTTACGGCCTGAATAAGGTCAGCGAGATTTTCGGCGACTGTTGGATCCGGGTGATGATTTGGGAAACTGCTGTCATTTTCATCAAACATGAGAACGTGCCGACCCGACAGTTGACTGGCAACTTTCCGCATGGCCTCCCCAGTAACCCCATTTCCGCAATCCCATATAACAACCTGATCTTTGGTGCTTTCATAATCTTCCAACAGGCGAGCGACATATTTCTCCATCATCGGGTGGTCTGAAACGGTACCTTTCCCAATAGTGTAGTCACCGTCGCGGCAGCGTTCTCCGAGTTTTTGGATGTCCTGACCAAAAAACGGTTTTTTGTTCAGGATCATTTTAAAGCCATTATGATCAGGTGGGTTGTGAGAACCGGTAATCATTATGCCGTTACCAGTATCTTGCTCGTACGTGGAGTAATAGAGCATCGGGCTCGGGCCCATTCCAATACGAATAACGTCAACGCCAGTTGATGCCAATCCAGAAATTAAGGCTTTTTCTAAATCAGGGGAGGTAGATCTGCCATCATATCCAACTGTGACGGTGTGATCGCCATTCAGACGCATTAGTGTTCCGAAGGCCTGACCGATTGCTTCTGCATCTTTTGGAAAAAGTGTGTCACCAACAATGCCCCGGATATCATATTCTCGTAAAATGCTCGGGTGAAACGTATGGTTTAACTCAAGCATTTTTCAGGATCTCCGGTTTGTTTGAAGAGGTGTTTGTTTGTGGGCGACCTACGCAATGATAATAAAAACCGTGCTTCGCCATTTCATCTGGCTCATAAATATTTCTAAGGTCTACCATGACAGGCGTTTTCATAATTTCTTTAACTCGGTTCAGATCGAGTGCCCGAAATTCATTCCATTCGGTGATGATAACGACAGCGTCAGCGTCTTCTAAAGGCTCATAAGCGTTTGAGCAAAAATTAGTGTTCTCTAAAAGTTTTTTAGCTTCTGGCATACCTTCCGGATCGTAGGCGTATATTTTCGCCCCACCGCTGAGGAGGGTTGGTATAATATCCAGACTGGGGCTTTCTCGCATGTCATCTGTGTTAGGCTTAAAGGTGAGCCCAAGGACCGCAATTTTTTTGCCCTCAACTGAGCCGCCACAAGCGGAGACGACTTTTCGGGCCATGTCGTGCTTTCGCTTTTCATTTATATTAATTACGGCTTCGACAATTCGAACAGGAGCCCCTTCTTGAACAGATGTGCGGTACAGAGCCCGTGTGTCTTTTGGAAAGCAAGACCCTCCAAAACCAGGGCCTGCATGTAAGAATTTTCGGCCAATGCGCCCATCAAGCCCGATGCCCTTAGCAACGTCATGAACATCAGCGCCAACTTTTTCACAGAGGTCTGCTATTTCGTTTATGAACGTTATTTTCGTCGCGAGAAATGCATTTCCAGCATATTTTGTAAGTTCTGCGCTTTCCAGTGACGTAAATAGAATGGGGGTTTGTATTAATGAAAGCGGCCGGTAAATTGCCTCCATAACCTTCTTCGCTTGAGCAGATTGTGTGCCGACAATCACACGATCTGGGCGCATGAAGTCCTCAATAGCAGCGCCTTCACGTAAAAATTCCGGGTTCGATACGACATCGAATAACTCAGTAGAACAGTTCTTTCTTATTCGTGCGGCAACTTCTCTGCCTGTACCGACCGGAACTGTAGATTTAGTGACGACAACTGTATATTTGGAAATAGCTGTTCCAATTTCCTCAGCTGCCTCATAGACAAAGGTCAGATCTGCTTGGCCGTCGCCGCGCCGGCTAGGTGTGCCTACACCTATAAAAACAGCATCTGCTGACTCTACGGCTGATTTTAAATTGGTTTGAAATGAAAGGCGGCCTGCTTGAACATTTTTGGCGACCATAGTGGCTAGCCCTGGCTCAAATATGGGAATGCCGCCAGTGTTCAACTCCAAGATTTTTTTTTCGTTTTTGTCGACACAAATCACTTCATGGCCGAACTCTGAAAAACAGGCGCCAGTTACGAGCCCAACATAGCCAGTACCAATTATAGCAATACGCATGCGAAATTCCCGTGTTAAACTTAGGTTTTAAAGATCTGCCGCGAAATCGCGGATAAAATCCGCGACTTCCCTGTTCATATCACTTCGATTAAGGGCAAAGGCAATGTTTGCTTTCAAAAAGCCTATTTTATCACCGCAATCAAACCTTGTTCCATCGAAACGCAAACCATAAAAGGGACTTGTTTTTAACAATGATGATAGAGCATCGGTGAGTTGAATTTCGTTCCCTGCGCCGCGGGCTTGATTTTCAAGCAAGTCGAAAACAGTAGGTTCCAAAATATACCTTCCGATAACAGCGAGATTTGAGGGTGCATTTTTTGGATCCGGTTTCTCGACAAGATCTTTAATTTCAACTCTGCTGCCATCATCAAATCCCGGTTTAACAATACCGTATCTTGACGTGTGTTCGTTCGGAACTTCCATGGTGGCAAGAATGTTGCCGCCGCCAAGATCTTCTCGGGCACTGATCATTTGGCTCAAGCAAGGTTTTTCACTCAGGATCAAATCATCAGCGAGAATGACGGCAAAAGGCTCATTGCCGATATATCGTTTTGCACACCAAACAGCATGACCAAGTCCCAGCGGTTCACGTTGGCGGATATAGGCGACGGTTCCGGTTCCTGGTAATTGTTGGGTTAAAGCTTCGAGGGCATCTAGCTTGCCTCTTTCCTTTAGTGTGTTTTCTAACTCAAAGGATCTGTCGAAATGATCTTCGATCGGTACTTTTCCACGTCCTGTGACAAAGATAAACTCTTCGATGCCCGCATCTCGGGCTTCCTCGACGGCATATTGAATAAGCGGCTTGTCAACTACGGGAAGCATTTCCTTTGGCATGGCTTTGGTCGCTGGAAGAAAGCGAGTCCCCAATCCCCCCACAGGAAAAACTGCCTTGCGAACTTTCTGTAGCATCAGACTACCCCTCTTCTTTATTAGATATTAGTTTATTGCATTGGTATTAACCCTATTCAAGGGCTGTTTTATTATGTTTTCGTCAGAATGTCTTTTGCGAGGTTAATTTTGGCAGCCATATAGGCGGATCCATCATGATCGGGATGAAATTTTTTAATTAATCGCCTGTGAGCCGACTTTATATCAGAAATTGTTGCGTCAGGTTTTAACTCCAGGATTTCATAGGCTTCAGCCATGCTCATCCCAGCCGGGTTTGAGTGCCGTGTTTCTTCAGAATGTTCATCCGACGGATCCTCATCCGGAAAGTTACGGGCAATATAGGTTTCAACAATGGAAGAGCTTTGCTGGTCGCGAGATAAATCAGCGTATAGATTCTGAAGTTCTGCCCGTGATAAATGGGACAAGTTCTTTCCTTCAAAATCACCTTTTAAAATCAGAGCATCCATATCACCTGTGTCATGATCCAAGGTGGCATGTAGCCAATCCGTCTGAACATCAGAGGTCTGTCCACTACTTGTATTTCGATTGCTGAAAAGTGGTTTGTTTCTGATGAAGAATAAAGCAAGAAATACTAAACCAGAGGCAATTTGCATTCGCCCAGTAATTGCGAAGAATACGGTGGCAATACCAAGTGATATTAGCGCAGCTATTCTAAAGGCACGGACAATTTTTTCTGGCCGCGCATTTACAAGTGCGTTTCCTCCGATTAACAAGGCAAGAAGTAGAGCAATCCCAACAATGAAGTATCCCAGCATTTTATTTAACGCTACCTTATTTGACGCGACAAACGTAACGTTTCTCCGCCCATTTTTTTTCCATATTTTTCTAAGGCTTTTTGCCCTCCTACAGCATAAATAGCAACTGCTTTTAAGAGAGTCTTAAGCGTAGATGCACTATTGGCGTCAAATCTGAAAAATGCTCCGCCGCTCAGTTTAGCGATTTGCCGAAAGCAATTTTCTGCGGTTGGATCATAGCCTTCTTGAAAAACAAATGCTGGAATCCCTTGAACGCCCATTTGCCCAGCCAAGTGGCATAATGTGTCAGCATTTTCTTCCACGCAATCACCAACATAAACCAACGCGTTAACAGATTTGTTTTCTGCTTGTTGTAAGGTATGTTTTAAAATTTTTTCGATTTGCGTATGACCGCCTAGGCAATTTACACGCGACATAGGTCCTGTTAGTGCGTTGCTGTTTGTTGTCCATGGCGTGGCCTTAAATTCACCGAAACCTCGAAAAAAAGCTATTTGGAGAGATAGGCTACCGATTGAAGACGTTTCGTCAAACATTTCGCGTTGAATATGACAAGCATTATCCCACGTTGGTTGCCTGCTGGCGGTTGCATCCATTGCAAAAATAAGGCGCCCGCTGGAGGAACCTGCATTTTGCTTTGGAGTCAGGCTAACTTTTTTCAAAAATGCGTCGACATCTCCCTGAGATGTTTTTTCATTTTCTTTATCAAGATCTTTTCCCATAAATTCCACTCGATCTGTTAGGGCGCCTTATTAAGGTATGCACAAATGACCAGAATTTCAAATATCACTATGGCCGTGTTGAGTAGGCCATTATAGTCGTAAATCAAATAGAAATTCCAAATAAACCATAAAGTAGCATGTCATAAATGACTTTAACGCCTCGTTCCTCATCATATCGTGAAGTTATTCACCTAGCTTGGCCTGTTATTTTGTCCAACCTTTCAGTCCCCCTTCTAGGAGCGGTCGACACTGCGGTGATTGGGCATTTACCAAACCCGGCATTTCTTGGTGCAGTCGCGATTGGGGCGATGATTTTCAGCTTTCTATATTGGGGCTTTGGTTTTCTTCGTATGGGAACCACAGGATTTGTCTCGCAGGCAAGCGGGGCAGGGGATGTAAATGAAATAAGAGCCACACTCGCGAGAGCACTGATAATTGGTTTTCTAGCTGCTGTTGTAATACTGACATTCCACTCCCCCATTATTGCGATAGCACTACAGCTTATTGATACAAGCGACAGTGTTCGGCAGGGGGCAACTGATTATTTTAACTACAGAATTTGGGGAGCCCCTGCAGCCCTTGCCAACTACTGCCTCCTGGGGGCATTCATAGGTCTTGGAAAGACCCGCGCCGCATTGGTGACGCAGGTCTTTATGAATGCCGTGAATATTATTCTGGATCTGGTTTTTGTTATTGGATTGGATATGGGCGTAGCCGGGGTAGCACTTGCAACTGCAATCGCAGAATATATGGCGATTTTTGTAGGTGGATATTTGATCCTTCGAGAGTTTAAAAAGCTAGGTGGCTCGTGGATAAAAAATGACATCTTATCGTTTGCTAAAATGAAGCAGCTCCTGTCCGTCAATCGCGATATTTTTATTCGTACAATAGTTTTGATTTTTGCCTTTGCTTACTTCACGGTCAGTGCTGCTAAATTGGGCGAAGAAACATTGGCAGCAGTCGCGATTGCCATGAATTTCATGCACTTCCTGTCTTTCGGCCTTGATGGATTTGCTCACGCCGCAGAGAGTATGGTTGGAAAGGCAATTGGTGCTAAGCAATCTCAGAGGCTTAATGAGGTTGTCAGCGCAAGCACCGTATTGGCGGTTGCTGTATCGCTTCTATATTCAGTCTTCTATTTTGTTTTTGGCGAAATGATGATCAATACACTGACCAGTATCGAAGCAGTTCGCACGGTGGCTTATGGCTATCTTCCATGGTTGATAGCGATGCCGGTTTTTGCCGTATGGTCATTCCAACTGGATGGTATTTTTATTGGCGCCATGCGAGCGGCTGAGATGAGAAATGGCATGATCCTGTCCTTTGTTGCTTATATTATTTCTATCCAAATTTTCTCAAATATTTGGGGCGCAGACGGGTTATGGGCAGCCATGATTATCTTTATGATAGCTCGCGGATTGACGCTCGCAGTTGTGTATCCACGGGTACGCCGATTGGCGATATCTTAAGTCACCTTTCGCCGTTTGATCCAAAGTCGATAAAATAGGGGATAGAGCATCGGAACAAACGCAATAATTATGGCAATTCGAATAACGTGCATAATTGATACAAAAGCAACGTCAATACCGAGCGCCAACGCCACAAGGGACATTTCAGCTAGACCACCTGGCGAGAGTGCCAGAACCAGACCTGGAATACTAATGCCCACGTAATCAGATGTTACGAAAGACAACGCAGTCGCGAGGGCAATCATTATGCCTGTTGAGCCGCAGCTTAACAGGATGACTTTGTATATTTCCTGTATTGTCGTACCAAGGAACCTGAGCCCGATTGAGGTACCGATAACAAGCTGTGCTGCATAAACAAAGATCATAGGAGGCTTAACATCTGTAAGCCCAGAAAGCTCAAAGACTGCTGCGATGAGCAACGGTCCCATTAAATGATGAGCGGGAAATTTGAGTTTATAACCCAACCAATACCCCAAGACAGCAGCAAGGGTAAGCCATCCATATCCTTCAAGCTCTTCCCATTTTCCAAACAAGGATATTTCTTCTGAAGTCCCTTGAACGGAGACGCCATACCGGTAGACAAGGGGGACCGTCATGACAAGCAAGAGAACACGAGCTGCATGAATAAGGGCGATGCGACGTCCGTCGCCACCTTTGGCTTCTCCGACTTCATACATTACGTTGAAGCCACCAGGCGCAGATGAAAAATAGGCAGTAATTCTATCGAAACCGCCGACTTTCCTGAAGAAAATGTAGGCGAGCAGCATCGACGCGACAATATTCACTAAAAGCAATAAAAGGCCATTTGTCCATTGAAGCAGATTTCCAAGAGTTTCTGTAGAAAAGCTACTGCCCAGCATAATTCCGAGGATAGCGGTCATGATTTTACGTAAGGTAGGATTTACAGAAAGGCTTGTCCCGCGAACTGCAAAAACAGTAGTCAGGCACATAGATCCCATCATCCAAGCTAGAGGTAAATCCATGAGGAAGAAAAGAGCCCCGCCAACCGAGCCGATAAGGAGTGATTTCAGAGATGTGTTCATATTTTTTTTGATTAGTATAAACGGTTCTTGTAGGAATTTTCCAGCCCTTTGTCCGTACTCTCTGCATCTAGTTCTGAAATCTGATCTGCAAGTATTTTTCCCAAAGTTGGGAAGTCTTTTTGAGAGATTTTGTTTGCATCCGTCCATAGTTCGGACCGTATGATGGACTTGCCACAATGCATATAGGCTTCTCTAACCTCAACAGAGATCACAGATCTTGGAGGTTTTCCCTGTTCCGAGAAAAAGTCTAAAAGCTTCTCGTCTGCGCTAATCTGGCAGGTCCCATTTACGCGTAAAGTTTCCCGAATTCCTGGTATAAAAAAAATAAGCCCTATTTCAGGGTTTTGAATAATATTGCTAAGGCTATCTGCGATATTATTACCAATGCGGTCTGGGATCAAGAGTGTCCGGTCATCTTGAACTTCAACAAAGCCGGGCCTGTCACCCTTTGGAGACGCATCTGCATGGCCGTCTATTCTGGATGTTGCCATAACAAGAAACGGAGAAAGCGAGATGAAATGGCGACAATGATGATCCAGCTTATTGAGCATCTTTTTAACAACAGTTTCTTTTGGATGGCCATAAATCGCGCGAAGGTCTTCTTCTGTTTCAATGAACATTTTTTATCTCAATTTTCTAAAATGGTTTCGCAGGCATACGTAAATGGCTGAGAGAATTTTTCAAGCGCTCGAACCCTTTGTATTCTCAAGTCGGTGTCTTCAATGTTTTCTTGAATGAATTTCTCAACAGAAATCTTTAAGGAGAGCTTTTCGATCATCAATTCCTGCAACGCTCGTTGGCTCAGGCGTGGAAGTGATAGGTCACAAGTAAAAGGAATTTCAGAGAGAGCCACGGGAGCGTTACTATGCACAAGGTTCCCATGTATGCCTATATAGGCATACGCTGCGTTTAACTGCCCATTGATCTCACAATTGATAGATATACTTTCTAGCTTTGAATATCTGTAATTTCTCCCCAGAGCTTCGGTTTCGTGCATTTTTTCTAACTGATCTATTGTCAACCAAGTGATGTGGCATTCTGTTTGGACGCCTAGCATAGGAACCAAAGTCGTTGGGATTGCACCATAACCGGAAATATGTGCTGAATAGCAGCAAACAAAATCGGTTAGCGTTGCAAATGTAACAATTACAGGTTCTTCAGAATTGTTTTTGAATTTTCTAAGGAGTTGTTCAGGAGCTCCGTTTGAGCCGCAAGCAATAACTGGAACTCTGTTCGTATGATCAAACGATGAGGTGAGCTCTTCGACAGTACCATTGGAGATAACAAATGATGATGAGGGACGCTCATAAGGATAGCCAAGTGCTATTTCAAGCGCTTGTTTCAAACTGGTTTCGATCAATTTTTCCTTTCAGGAAAGTGCGTTCCTTAAATCTCTCAAAGCAACGGGTTTGGTCAGACTTACAATATCTGGTAAGCCTTTTGCCCCGCCGAGATCTTCTGCCAATTCAATATAGCGCGGATTGTATCCAGTAACGATAATGATCTTTGCTGTGCAGCGCTGCAGTGCAAGCCAGCTGATCAGCTCAACACCGTCGATTTCGGGCATAACCATATCCAAGACAATGTTAGTTGGCTGGGCTGCTATATAGGAAGACATAAAATCTGTGGCTTTATCTGTCAGTACAACATCATATCCCAAATCAACGGCAACTTCTTTTACATACTCACCAAAGGCACGTTCATCATCAACAACCAAAAGTCGTTTGGGTGTTTCGCCATTTACTACATTTTCAGAGTCATTTTTTTTTGTCATTAAAGTGTCCCGTATTGAATGAAGCTTCGGGGGTAAATACTCTCCTACAAGTCTCGATATTTATTATGTTGATTGTGAAATATTCAACATAAGTGGTTGAAGCGAAAAGAAATGTTACAATAGCAACTATTAAAAGGTTGTAAAGTTCAACCAGTGCATGTGAACTTTACAACCTTTTAGTTGCTTTAGCTTACAAGGTGCATCCCACCATCTACCACTAAGATCTCACCTGTAATCAGGCTTGTCCCTTCCACAAAACACATAACGGCATCTGCTATGTCTTCTGGTTGACAGATTTTTGCAAGTGGAACCCTCTTCGTCATCGCGTGTTTGTTGCGATCATAATTTTCATCACCCCACCCTTCGCGTAACCAACGCGTTTCGATCATTCCGGGACAAATGGCGTTTACTGTTATCTCTGGGCCCATGGACCTCGCGAGTGCCTTCGTCATGGAGTTCAATCCGCCTTTAGAAGCGACATAAGCAAGAGACGATCCGTGCCCATGCGTACCGGCAACAGATGAAATCATGACGATACGTCCTTTGCCTGATGCTTTCAGGTGAGGGGCGCAGGCACGGCACATTTGAAAGGGACCGATAGTATTGACTGCATAGATGGATTGAAAGTCATCTGCACTCAAACCTTCCAGATCATGATGTTCAACAAACTTTGTACGCCCCGCATTGTTGACCAAAGCGTCGATGCGGCCCCATTTATCTACAGCTGCGGCTGCCATTGCGCGGCAGTCTTCATCGTTTGAAACATCTCCCTGGAACAAGATTGCCTCTGTACCAGCGGCTTCAACCTGTTTGGCGGTTTTTTTTGCTTCATCAAAGCTCTTCGTGTAATTGACAACTACGTTGTAGCCTTTAGTCGCCAACGCCAAAGCAATTGCGGCACCTGTTCCCGTTGCCGATCCCGTAACAATGGCAACTTTATTAGATGAGGTCATTTTTGTTCCTGTTCTTTTTTATTCTTTAATGTTTTTTGAAGAGTAGCCAAATATACGGCCGGAAGGCAACGAAAAGAAAAGGTTTTTCTTGATATATAAGAGGTGAAGGGGTAGGGGCTGTTCTTTCTATTGTTAAGGTAAACATATTTTAAATAAAGGACTAAACATGAATATCGATTATTCCAGCGAAGTGGCAGCAGCGTTGAAAGCGGGAAAGCCAGTAGTCGCTTTGGAGTCTACGATTATAAGTCATGGGTTTCCTTATCCGAAAAATGTGGAACTGGCTGAAGAAATGGAAGCCGTTATCAGGGCTCAAGGTGCCGAGCCTGCCACAATAGCAATCATTGCTGGGCGTATTAAATGCGGACTGTCAAAAGACGAATTATTGCATTTGGCTAAATCGAGTGACGTCGCTAAATGTTCAGTTAGGGATTTACCTGTCATTACCGCGACTGGAAAGACGGGAGCGACGACTGTTGCGTCCACTGCATTCGTTGCGGCCAAAGCCGGTATCAAAGTTTTCGCAACAGGTGGCATTGGCGGCGTTCATAAAGCTGAAGAAGGCGCAGGTGGTTTTGACGTTTCTGCAGACTTGCTGGAACTCTCCCGCACGCCGGTTGTTGTGGTTGCAGCTGGTGCGAAATCCATTCTTGATTTGCCGGCTACTCTTGAGGTTCTGGAAAGTTATAGTGTTCCCGTCGTTGGGTATAAAACAAAAGATTTTCCAGCCTTTCATAGTCGCTCAAGTGGGCTTTCGCTTCCCGCCTCTGTTGATGATATGGCAAGCCTAGCATCTATCGTTGATGGACATTTTAAATTAGGCCTGACTTCGGGCATGTTGGTTTGTAACCCTGTGCCAGAAGAATACGCCATGAGCAATGAGGAGGTAGAAGTTCTTGTTGCTGCAGCTAGTGCAGAGGCTGTCAAGGCAGGCATAAAAGGCGCAGGTTTGACACCTTACATACTCGGGGCGCTGAACAGACTGTCCGATGGAAAGACGAGTGAAGTTAATCTGTCACTCGCCCTTAATAATGGTCGTGTCGCTGCACAACTTGCGGCAAGCTTAGCTGTTTGACGCAGGGAACGCTTTCTTTGCTATGAGAATGCCCGCAACCATTGCGACCACAAAAACAGCTATTTTCGGACTGGCATAGGCAATTGAGCTTATGGCTGGTCCGGGGCATAATCCGCCAATTGCCCAGCCAACACCAAATAAGGCCGCGCCGACGATCAAGCGGCGATCAATATCTGAAGCCGTTGGCAGATGAAAGCGGTCACCAAAAAGCGGATGCGGACGTTTCAATAAAAAATGAAATGTAACGACTGTGACAGCAACGCCGCCGCCCATAACGAATGCAAGACTTGGATCCCAGTTGCCAGTGATATCGAGGAAACCAACAACCTTACCAGGGCTTAGCATTCCTGAAAGAGCCAGTCCGAAGCCAAATACGATACCTGCGATTGTAGAAATTACATTAAACATGTGAGTTAGGCTCCTGTGGCAAGGCGAATTACGAAAACGGTTACGACAGCAACAGCCATGAATGTCAGCGTTGCAGTTAGTGCCCGTGTGGACAATCGGCCAAGACCACAGATCCCGTGACCACTAGTGCAACCCGATCCAATACTTGTTCCAAGTCCGACGAGTAGGCCGCCAACAATAAGCGCTGCATAATGAAGTTCATCTGTCAGGCCATAAGGGTTGATATTGATGTAAGCAATGTCGCTTCCCATTAAGGGGAAAAGCGCAGCGCCACCTATGAGGCCAAGTAAGAACAATAGTCGCCATTTTTTTTCAGGTACCGAAGGCGGTATTAGGCCACCAATAATGCCGCTGACACCAGCAATGCGGCCACCTGCGAGCATTATTGTTGCGGAGACACCTAAGATGAGGCCTCCAGCCAAAGAAAGATAAGGTGTGAAATTTTCCATTTAAATACTCCACTCAGGATCAATTAACAGGGGATTACCCTTTTTTGATAAATGTTTGAACGCATCAAAAGTACTAAGGAATACGCGGTCCTCTTGATGTGTTTTGAAAAACTTGCTTTCTTTAAGACGGTCCATAACGGGACCTTTCACCTCAGCGAAATGAAGCTCAACATTTGCGTCGCGTAGTTCATCGTGTAGCATTTCAAGAGTATGTAATGCGCTGCCATCAATGGCGTTTACGGCACTGCAAATGAACAGAATGTCTGTAATCTCTGAGTTTTCAGCCACTTCGTTCAAAACAAAGTTCTCAAGGTAAGAGGCATTAGCAAAGAACAAACTCTCGTCAATGCGAAGTGCTAGCAGATGAGGATAGGTCTTCACTTTATGACGCAGAATATTGCGAAAATGCTCGGTGTCTCCAACCTGCCCAACAATCGCGATATGGGGCCTACTGCTGCGCCAAAAATGTAAGCCCAGTGACATCAATATTCCGATTGTTAGGCCTTTTTCAATACCGAGAGCTAGAACGGCAACAAAAGTTACACTCTCCGATATGCCGTCCGCTCTGTCGTATTTAAGGTTCTTTATGAAACCTTTTACATCCACCAGGTCCAGAATGGCGACCAAAATAATGGCCGCGAGAACGGCTTTTGGAACATAGTAGAAAAGTGGCGTAAAGAACGCCAACGTCAAGCCGATCAAGCAAGCGGTAATGATCGCTGCCAGCTGGGTATTTGCCCCAGCAGAAAAATTTACAACCGAGCGACTAAATCCTCCGCATACAGGACTCCCACCAGTAAGGCCGGATCCAAGATTTGCAAATCCTAAGCCCCATGCTTCTTGATTAACATCAAGCTTTTGGCGGCGTTTGCTGGCAAGTACTTTTGCTATCGCAACGCTTTCCACATAACTGATCATTGTAATGAGGAGGGCTGAAGGTGCGAGTTCCTCTATGATTTCCCAATTGAAATCCGGAGCGTGAAATGCGGGTATCCCCTCTGGGATTAAACCAATGACACTGACCGCAGAAGTTTGGTCAAGATCGAGTGTCATAACGATGCTCGTCATAAGGATCAAAACTAACAGAGGACCTGTTTTGGAAAGGCCCGCTGAAAGTGGAGCCAGAAAAGAGATTTTTTCCAATATTACGCCCAAGAACTTACGTGCGAGATAAAGGAGAGTGATGCTGATGATACCAATCAGGAACGTCGTTCCGTTAATGCGGTTCCATACATCATTCAGAAAATGAGAGGATAGAAAATCTGTGAATAAGAGTTTTGTCTCGAAACCTGCGAAAGGGGTCAATTGGCTAAAAGCAATCATTAGGGCTGCTGCGCTTGTGAAGCCGGACATTACAGGATGGCTTAAAAATTCTGTTAAAAACCCCAGCCGCAATGCCGCAATAACTAAAAAACAGATCCCGATCATTAATGAGAGTACGAGCGCCGCTGCGATGTATTCAGAACTTCCCTGTAGAGCTAATGTAGACAACGCGTGCGCTACCATTAGAGACGCAACAGCCACAGGGCCCACCGCAAGCGTGCGGCTACTCCCGAAAAATGCGTATAGTATTGGCGGTGCAATACTGGCGTACAGGCCAATTTCAGGGGGCAAGCCAGCGAGAGCTGAATACGCCATTGCTTGTGGGATAAGGAGAATTGCAGTGATGATACCTGCAGTGAGGTCACCACTGAACGTAGTACGTTGATATCCTTGCATCCATTCTAATGCGGGCAACATACGCGTGATTGAAAGTTTCATTTAATCACGCGTCCTTGCAATAAAGTTCATAAAGGACGGCGATTACACTTTTTGCTTCTTTCCCCTGCAGAGAATAGAAGATTGTCTGCCCTTGCCGTCGGGTAGTAACTAAACCATCTTTACGTAATAGTGCTAACTGCTGGGAGATAGAGGACGCACGTAATTCCAACGCCTCAGCGAGTTCGTTGACAGAGCGTTCCTGATCCGCCAATTGACAAAGAAGCATCATGCGCGTTTCACTAGACAAAGCCTTCATGAGGGTACTGGCCCGAGATGCCGATTTTTTCATATCTTCAATATTCATAATTGCGTATCTACATATATACAGATATATAGTCAAGTTAAAATGTGAGTTCACGTAAACTGCGAGGGTGCAAATGAAACCAGAAATTAAGGCCTTCTTTCACAAGCCGACATTCACCGTGACTTATCTGGTTACGGATCCACAGACACAAAAATGCTTGATTATTGATAGCGTATTGGATTTCGATGCCAAGTCCGGCCGGACATCTACGGCAGCTGCTGATGAAATTATAGCTTATATTGAAGAGAATAGAAGTGAACTTGTTTGGATATTGGAAACTCATGTTCACGCAGACCATTTAACCGCGGCACCGTATCTGCAGGAGAAATTGGGAGGTGTAGTTTGTATTGGCGACAATGTGGCCGCAGTCCAGAAAGTTTTTAAAGGTGTGTTTAATACTGGTGATGCCATGGCGACAGACGGGTCTCAATTCGGTAGATTACTCAAAGACGGGGACGTCCTTGAATGTGGTGATCTGAAAATTGAAACACTTTATACGCCAGGCCATACACCCGCATGTTTGAGCTATGTTGTTGAGGATGCGATTTTCGTTGGTGATACTTTGTTTATGCCGGATTTTGGGACAGCGCGTTGTGATTTTCCGGGCGGCGATGCGGCAGAGCTTTATAATTCCATTAGAGGGATCCTATCGAGACCAGATGAGACGCGTCTCTTTATGTGTCATGATTATGCGCCTGGTGGAAGAGACTATTGTTGGGAAACGACAGTCGCTGAACAGCGAAAATCCAATATTCACATTAATGAAGATGTGAGTGAGGCTCAATTTGTTGAGATGAGAAGTGGCCGGGATAAGGAATTAGACATGCCCGTGCTTATTTTACCTTCAGTACAGGTCAACATGAGGGCGGGAGCATTCCCGGATGTAGATGATAACGGGGTATCTTATTTGAAGATCCCATTAAACGCTTTGTAACGGCTCAGAATTAATTCTGAGCGACACGTAATAGATTGCCTGTTTTCGGTGTTACGATAAAGCAGGTAACAGATTGCTTTTGCAAATTGCGGCAAAGGGCACGGGCTTGTCTTTCGCTAAAGCCAAGCATTTGAGCACGATAAATTGGCGTACCCTTTTTTGTAACTTTATAAATATTGTAACTGCGTCCATCCATTAGTCCGTTGGAACGACTTGCTGCGAGGTTTAATTGATCCCTCGCTTTTCCAGCTCGTGAAAAAGCACCAACTTGAATGCCCCAATTAGAATTTCCTGAACGGACTGGGCTTAAAAGGGCGGGAGCTGTTGGTTGGACTGCGATAGTTGCGGAGGCGGTTTGAGGGGCGGTTGCGCCTATATGTCCAGTTCCAAGAGCAATTTTCTTAGGCTTGTGTGTCGGACGTGGTATTGAGAATGGCCGTATTTTGTCCATTCTATCGAAACCAGTATCGAGTAGTTTCTTCATATGTCTATCGCGGCTTTTAGCCGATTGGCCGCCAAAGACAACACCGATAAGGCGGTTGTCGCCACGTTTTGCTGATGCCACCAGATTGAAACCTGAAGCCCGGATGTATCCGGTTTTTATGCCATCTGCTCCGGTATACTTGCCGAGCAAGTTGTTGTGGTTCTTGTATGACTTGCCTTTGTACTTAAAGCTTTGCATCGCCATGTAACTATAAAATTGTGGAAAATCATGGATCATAGCAGCGCCAAGTAAGGCCATGTCGCGTGCTGTGCTTTTTTGACGTCTGTTAGGTAGCCCGCTAGCATTTCGAAAGCTTGTCCGGCTCATGCCGAGTTTACGGGCGCGCTCAGTCATTTTACGAGCAAAAGCGGCTTCGGTTGGTGCCATGGCTTCGGCAAGAACAGTTGCCGCGTCGTTTGCTGATTTGGTAATTAGGCCAAACATCGCGTCTTTAACCGTTATAGTGCTTCCTTTTTTCAGTCCGAGTTTTGTTGGGGTTTGTCCTGCGGCTCTCGCGGAAACCCGTAGCCTTTTCCCTAATGTGAGTTGCCCCTTACTCAGTGCATCAAATGTCATGTAAAGGGTCATGATTTTCGTAAGTGATGCGGGATAGAGTTTTGTGTCCGCATTTCTAGAAGAAAGGATTTGTCCGGTTCGACTATCCATCACCAATGAAGCGTATCGAGCGAGGCTTTCACTAGAATCTAACGAGGATACTAAAAGAGTTGTCATAAAAAGGATGGCAAAAATACCGTGACGCCAAAAAGAAGGGCGTTCAGCTTCTAATTGAGCTTTAGCGCTGTCGTTCAAAATGTGGTTAGTTTTCAATGTATTATCCACGACATTACTCAATCCAAAACGTAAAACGTAAGTCAAAGGCCATATGTGACGAACAGATTAAGCCCGGAGTGTAAAAAAACCTTCGAATCATGTCCACCAAATTCGAAGATTTCTTTGATTTCACTATAAAAAAATAAAAGCAGGTGAGGTTACACTTGCTTTATTCCATTAGAATAAGGTGATGTTGTTAATTTAGTGTGACTAATAGCTGGTTGTTTGTTTGTCATAGGAGTTTCATTTAGTGAATATGTGGAAAAAAATCATGCATGCGCTGCAAAATATTATTAGACTATTGAATCAAATTTCACTGATAATCGTATATTTTACAATTAGTTAGAAATTTTTTATATGATTTTGTGCAGTGCACAATTTTTGTTGACAAAGTAGAATTTTCGCATATATTCCGATATATTGTTGCGGTGCAGCATTATTTTGGAATACTATTCATGAGGTTCGCCAATGGCCAACACAACTGCAAAGACCAAGACGACACAGGAAACAGCCAACGTCGCAAAAGAATTCGAAGTACTGTTTACAGCTAATCGCAAGACCCTGCAGGATGCCTTTGTTTCTGGCGCAGAGGTTGCTGAGAATGCTTTTAAAACAAGCACTGAAGCGTTTAAATCAACATATGTCAAAGCTCTGAAAGACGGAAAGTCTCAAGTAGAGAAAGCAACGCAATCACTTGGTGATGCTCCAATGTACGATAAGGAAGGCGCAGAGTCTTTCATCAAAGTTGGAAACGAAGTTGCTGAAAAAAGTGAAAAAATTGGTTCAGAAATCATCGATTTTGGATCTGAAAGTGTAAACGCATATTTCACAGCCACACGCTCTGTTATTGAAGCTGACGATGCGCAAAAAGCATTTGAATTGCAGTCTCAATATGCGCGCACTTCTGTGGAAACATTCATTAGCGAGACAAGCAAGTTGAACGCCATGCTGGTTGACGCCTCAAAAGCAATGATGGAACCATTCGGTTCCCAATATGCAACGAATATGGATAAATTCCTAAACCGTTCATAAGGGTTGTTGAGTAGTACACCAAAGTAGATTTCAAAAGGTCTGGGATATTTTCCCGGGCCTTTTTTGTTTTTAGAAAAGTAATCTAGAAAAATTCTACCGATATTCATCGGTTTCGCGCTTTTTTCCTCGTGGGGATGCGCTGTTTTTTGATACCCGTCATCACATTTCTGCATTTTTTTTTAAAAAACTTGCAACGTTGTTTATCATTTTTTTTGAATTTCCTGTTATGATCTCTAACTATGTAAGTATGGGGCAGGAAAACCTGTGCCCTGATGTTCGTCGTATTTTGTTTGAATGTGAAAAGTGGTTCTTTGATTAACATGACCAACGGAAATGATAAAAAAATTGGGAATGGTGGCACCGATACAGGGGTTGGAGTTGCTACCAAAACCAAAACCAAAACTAAAAAGCCATCTCTTTGGCGTGTGGTTTTATTGAATGATGACTACACACCCATGGAGTTTGTTGTTCATATTCTCCAGTCTTTCTTTGGAATGGATGAGCAAACTGCTGCACAAGTAATGATGCATGTCCACCACAAGGGTGTAGGGGTTTGTGGCGTGTTTACTTATGAAGTGGCGGAGACGAAGGTCGCCCAAGTGATTGAGTTCGCTCGCGGCAACCAACACCCCTTGCAGTGTACAATGGAGAAAGAATAGTGCCTGGATTTTCAAATGCTCTTGAAGAAAGCCTCCACCGAGCCATGGCTTTGGCAACGTCGCGTCGACACGAATTCGCGATGTTGGAACACCTGCTTTACTCTTTAACCGAAGATCAGGATGCCGCATCGGTGATGCGAGCCTGTAACATTGATCTTGCGGTTCTGAGACGAGATCTTGATGAGTTTATTACCGATGAGCTAGATGATTTGGTGATGGATCGTTTTGTGGAAGCAAGACCAACACTTTCTTTTCAACGGGTCGTGCAACGCGCATTGATAAATGTAGAAAGTTCCGGCCGGGAAGAAGTGACGGGGGCAAATGTTCTTGTCGCCATATTCTCCGAGCGGGAAAGCCATGCTGCCTACTATTTGCAAAAGCAAGAAATGACTCGCCTCGATGCCATCAATTACATCAGCCATGGCCTTGCCAAAACACCGGGCAAAGATATACCGCGTATTATTCGCGGAGTAGACGGAGCGTTCGGCGCGGAAGCACATGAAGGCGCAGAGGAAGAAGAGGCTTCGACGCAGTCCACATCAGAAGCGCTGGATTCCTATTGTGTAAATCTAAATGAAAAAGCCAGTCGAGGGAAAATCGATCCTTTGATCGGTCGGCACGACGAAGTTGACAGAACAGTTCAAATTCTTTGCCGTCGTTCTAAAAACAATCCCCTGCTCGTCGGAGATCCTGGTGTTGGTAAAACGGCAATCGCTGAAGGGTTGGCGCTACGAATTGTTGAAGGTGAAGTGCCGGAAGTTTTATTGGCGGCTGTTATTTATTCACTGGATATGGGAACGTTGCTCGCAGGAACCCGCTACCGTGGTGATTTTGAAGAACGCCTGAAAGCTGTTATGAATGAGCTTGAAGGAATGGATAACGCAATATTGTTTATTGATGAAATCCATACAATAATTGGTGCTGGCGCGACGAGTGGCGGTGCGATGGACGCGTCCAACCTTTTGAAGCCGGCACTGGCAAGTGGCGCTATAAGGTGTATTGGTTCAACAACTTACAAAGAATTTAGAAGTCATTTCGAAAAAGACCGTGCCCTATTGCGCCGGTTCCAGAAAATTGACGTGAACGAGCCAAGCATTCCGGACAGTATCAAAATTCTGAAAGGTTTGAAGCCGTATTTCGAAGCGCATCACAAAGTTCGCTACACTGCGGACGCCATAAAGTCAGCTGTTGAGTTGTCTGCGCGTTATATCAATGATCGAAAATTACCAGACAAGGCAATCGATGTGATTGACGAGGCTGGTGCCGCGCAAATGTTGAAACCAGAAAATCGCCGGAAGAAAACCCTCGGTGTCAAAGATGTAGAAGACGTTGTTGCGAAAATTGCACGCATCCCACCAAAGTCTGTAAGCAAGGAAGACACGGAGGGGCTAAGAAAACTCGACATAGACTTGAAACGTGTTGTCTTTGGGCAAGATCCAGCGATTGAGGCTTTGTCCAGCTCCATTAAACTGGCGCGTGCTGGCCTGCGTGAACCTGAAAAACCTATCGGCAATTATTTGTTCTCTGGCCCGACTGGTGTTGGTAAAACTGAAGTTGCCAAGCAGTTGGCATCCATTCTTGGCGTGGAACTGATCCGTTTTGATATGTCTGAATATATGGAACGTCATACGGTTAGTCGTTTGATCGGTGCTCCTCCGGGATATGTCGGATATGATCAGGGTGGTTTGCTGACAGATGCCGTTGATCAGCAGCCCCATGCGGTGCTGCTCCTTGATGAAATCGAAAAAGCGCATCCAGACCTGTTCAATATTTTGCTTCAAGTTATGGATCACGGAAAACTGACGGATCACAACGGTAAACATGTGGACTTTAGAAATGTTGTCCTGATCATGACCACCAATGCCGGCGCTCAAGAAATGAGCAAGCAAGCAATTGGATTTGGAAGTGATGTTCGCGAAGGTGAAGATGAAGAGGCGATCAAACGCATGTTCACACCTGAGTTCAGAAACCGTCTAGACGCAGTGGTGCCATTTGGACCATTGCCTCCTGAAGTTGTCTCGCGCGTGGTAGAAAAATTCGTTCTGCAATTGGAAACACAACTGCAAGATCGTAACGTGACATTGTCTTTGAACGATGCGGCTGCCTCATGGCTTGCTGAAAAAGGGTATGATCGTTTGAACGGTGCACGTCCATTGGCACGTGTCATCCAAGAGCACATCAAAAAGCCCCTTTCCGAAGAGCTTCTGTTTGGTAAGCTTGCCAAAGGCGGGCATGTGGAAATTGCACTCAAGAAAGGGGCGCTGGCCTTTAATATTGAGAGCGCAGAAGAAGTCAGCCACCGCGAAAAAGTGAAGCTCGACAAAAAAGGTAAATTAAAAGATGTGAAGAAAGATAATGAAGAAGTCTGAATTCTGACATCACTACAGTAAAAAGAGCCCCGATTTTTGGGGCTCTTTTTTTTGGGTAGAAATCTGATTACTTTTGGCCGATTACCCGCCGGTGCTGATTAATGCCTTTCAGATATTCCATGCCTTCATCGGCGATCGCATACCCGACCATATCTTCGCTTTCAGCTCCGATTTCATCCATGTCGATCCAATGAGCATAGAGCGGGCGCGTCCTATCAGTAATAATTCCGGAATTTAGGAGCGTTTTCACTAAGACACGGAATATATTTGTAGAATCTTTTAGGGCTTCTCGGCGGTCATCGTCCGTATAAACTTCCCGGCAGGCATCGCGAACCCATTCCCAATCCAAGCCAAATTGTTGGTATATAACTTGTTTTTGGCGGATATTCATCAAATTGAAAAGAACAGTTTGGAAGCAACTTGCCGCCCAATCTTCCACTTTATTATGCTCGTCAGGGGTCAAGCTTGGGATTGTTTTGTCAGCCCAGATTTTGCCAAATTTATGATGGAAGGCCTCGTCCGTCATGACCAATTGAGTAAGTCGCTTTAATAGCGGATCGTTTGTTTTTGCATGGAAGCTTGCGAATGCGCCCATAGCCAATCCTTCGATTAGCATTTGCATGCCAACCAGTTTTTTGTATACCTCTTTGGCGGAAACAAGTTCGTTTAAGAGTCCGCCCAGACCTTCACCAACAGGGTAGGGGCTTCCCCAGCGAACCTGAATATATCGACTGAATGCTGTAACGTGACGGGCTTCTTCACGTGTTTGGTTGGTGGCATATTCCTGTGCACCGGGGTCAAGCAGGATGTTGCACAAGCTTGCACTAAGGGAAAGTGCGCCTTGTTCACCGTGCAGGATGCCAGATAAGCTCCATCTCACGCTTTCATTGGCAAGTTTGATGAGTTGCCCCTCGTCAAGTCGATCGGCCACTGCGCTGTGTAATTCCGGGATGGTTTCTCGTGGCATGAGAAGTTCGTTTTCGATATCAAACGGTGTACTGAAATCAAGATAGGCTGGATCCAGTGGATCCCAGAAGTGATCATGAGTTGCAGATATTATCTTATCAAAAGCATCGGTCCGAATACCGTAGCGATTTGGATCCAGCATCGCTGGAAAATCGTCTGGTGCCACAGCATTATATATCGGATCTTGTGTAATCTGATCGGTCATAAAGCCTTATCTCTCTCCCAAAGAAATGGTTTCAGTTATATTGACCTTTACGTTAACGTAAACGTTAGAATGACGTTACACTAAAGTAGGAAGTAGTTCAATAACTAGGTGAAGGAAGAAAAAAGCCAAACCGGGGATAGTTATTCACTTCTTTTAAATGGAGAGAGGCCTTCAAGATACGAGAGTTCCGCATCCATTTCTTTTGTTTCAGCCACAAGAAAATCGCCAACAGCTTTATGAAAGCCGGGATCTTGCATCCAATGGGCGGAGTAGGTTTTTGTTGGCAAATACCCACGGGCAAGTTTGTGAGGTCCTTGTGCGCCAGCTTCAACCCGATCAATTCCATGTTCGATAGCATAATCAATTGCACGATAATAACAGGTCTCAAAATGTAAAAATCTGTGATCTTCAAGGCATCCCCAATAACGTCCATAAAGACATTCGTCGCTTACCAGATTGAGAGCTCCAGCGATATAACGTCCCTCCTGCTTGACCATGAAAAGAAGAACACTTTCAGCCATGGTTTCACTGATCAGAGTAAAGAATGCTCTTGTCAGATAGGGTGTCCCCCATTTTCTGCTTCCTGTATCCAAATAGAATTCGAAAAATATGTCCCAGTGCTCTGCCTTGATTTCTGATCCCTTTAAAATTTCGATTTGAATATCTTCAGCGTTGGCGACGCGCCGTTCTTTTTTGATTGCTTTTCGTTTACGTGAGGAGAGTTGATCAAGAAAGTCATCAAAAGTATCGTAGTTATTGTTCACCCAGTGAAATTGTTCTCCTGTGCGAATAAGGTAGCCACATTCTTCCAAAACGGGCAGGTCAGCTTCTGGCAAGAAGGTAATATGGGCCGATGATACTCCATACTTTACTGCAACTTCCTGAGCTGCCTTGGCCAGAAGCATTTTCCTTTTCCTTTGATCTTCGTGAGGAGGGCTTAGAAAACGAGTGCCGGTCACTGGCGAAAACGGAACTGAAAGTTGTAGTTTTGGATAGTACCGTCCTCCAGCCTGTTCGTAAGCGTGAGCCCAACTGTGATCAAAAACGTATTCGCCTTGCGAGTGCCCTTTCAAATACATAGGAGCCGCTCCTACAATTTTGCTGTCTTCTTCGAGAATTAGATGTTGTGGTTGCCAACCTGCTTCCGCTGTAGCTGAGCCGCTTTGCTCAAGGGCGTTTAGGAATTCATATCGAACAAAAGGGTGATCGTCTTCCAGACAGGCATTCCAGCTTTCTGCGGATACATCACTTATATTTTTCAGCAAACGAATACTATAACTATCTGACATAAAATCTGTTATTCCGATTTTTGTAAACTCGACTGGCGTACGAGCTTAAGGGGTAGCTTTTCAAAAATAATATTATCTGCGTGTTGGCGAGCAATTTTTAAACTGTCTTTGTCATCGACAGTCCAGGCGAGAAGCGCCATACCAGATTTAATCGCGCGCTTGACAGAAGGCCGCGCAATATCTGCGACATCATAACCAATATAATGTGGTTTGCTTAGTCGGTTAAGCAGCATGTGCCTAATCATCAATCTTTTATGCATTGCAAGATGTGACGGGGGAGATTTCATCGCGAGTTGTCCACGGATGACATGCGGAGCGAGACGTCGGACGGTGCTTAAAATGAGTGGATCAAAACTTTGGATGGAGTAGGGGCCAGTATAATTTTTTAAGACATCCCAAACATGTTTGATCAATTGTGCACGGCCAACTGTGGATGCTTTTATTTCTATGACAAGGGGAACTTGCCCGTTCACCGTAGCTAATGCAGTAGACAAAAGTGGAATTGTATCGCTGCCACCCGCCAATTTCAGTGTTTGAAGTTCAGATGCATCAAGATCTGACAATTGACGAGGATCTCCGGTCATTCGCTCCAGATTGGCATCGTGGAAAACGACAGGTTGGTAGTCTGCTGACAAATGGATATCAAATTCTATGGGCAGCTTCGCATCGATCGCGCGGCTAAATGAGCTAATAGAGTTTTCGGCGATAGTAGCATTGCCATCGTGCAATCCGCGATGTGCAACGGGCTGGCTTGTGAGCCAGCCCGGCACGTTCTGTTTAGCTGATTTCGAAAATAGCATCGATTTCAACTGCAACATTCATTGGAAGGGCGTTTGTTCCAACAGCGAAACGGGCATGACGTCCTTTATCACCGAGAACCTCAACCATCAGGTCGGAAGCCCCGTTAATGACTTTTGGTTGTTCACCAAAGCCGTCAACACAGTTTACAAAGCCACCGAGTTTAACGCACCGCACGACACGGTCGAGATCCCCGCCGCAAGCAGCTTTCACTTGAGCTAGAATGTTAAGAGCACAAATACGAGCGCATTGAACAGCTTCTTCTGTTGAAAAGTCCGTCCCTACTTTTCCTTGAAACTGCAATTTTCCGTCAACAAACGGAACTTGCCCAGACACAAATACCTGATTGCCTGAAATAGCGTAAGGCACGTAATTAGCAGCAGGAGCCGCAGCCTCTGGAAGAGTTATGCCAAGTTCTGTTAAACGGGCTTCGATTTGACCAGCCATTTAGTGTCTCCGTAAATATTAGTTGCTTAACCACCGGGGCGTCCGCCGCCGCCAGATGTGATGCGAATGCCTACATTCTTCGTTTGGACATAATTTTGCAAGGCCTCTTGTCCTTTTTCGCGACCATAACCGGATCTTTTAGTTCCGCCAAACGGAGTTTCGACGCCACCGGCAAACCATTCGTTTACGAAAACCTGACCGGCAATGAGCTGATCAGCTGCCCAATGCGCCATAGCCAGATCCTTAGTGTAGACACCGGCACACAGTCCGTAGTCGGTTCCGTTGGCCAGCGAAATGGCCTCGTCTACATCGTCATATGTCAGAACTGACAGAACGGGTCCAAAGACCTCTTCTTTGGCAATGGTCATGTCAGCGGTGACATTGGCAAATACTGTTGGCTCGATAAAATGCCCGGCCAGTTCAGCAGATTTACGGCCACCTGCGACCGCCTCTGCACCAGCTTGCACGGCAGCAAGGCACATGCCTTCGATTTTCTCGGCTTGTGGGCCTGATATAACAGGAGTTATGTCATTGCCATCAATACCCGGACCAACAGACAGGCTTTTTGCTTTCGCAGCCAGCTTTTCGACGATTTCATCCCGTAATTTTGTCGGGACTATAAGTCGCGACTGGGCAGAACAAACTTGTCCGGCATTTGAGAAGATGCCAGCAGCTGATGAATTGATAACCTGATCAACATCTGCGTCTTCAAAGACAACACCTGCAGATTTTCCGCCAAGTTCCATAATGCAGGGCAGAACACGCTCTACTGCCGCGCGCAAGATAGATTGACCAGTTTTTAAGGAGCCAGTGAAGACAATATGATCAACATCGGAATGCGCAACTAATGACGCGCCACAGTCATGTCCATACCCGCAAAGAATATTGACGGCTCCTTTGGGAACACCCGCCCGATCACATGCTTCTGCAATAAAATATGTTGAGAGTGGAGAGAGCTCAGGAGATTTCAAAACTACAGTATTGGCAGTTGCCAATGCGCATGCCACCGAACGCGCCGCGATTTGTAGTGGAAAGTTCCAAGGAACAATTTGCGCTGAAACGCCAAATGGGGTTGGGATTGTATAATCTACATAATCTGCGCCAAGCGGAATCATTCTGCCTTCCAGCTTATCAGCAAGGCCACCGTAATATGTGAAGTAACGTGCGGCCGCGAGCGCTTCATTCTTACCGCCGGTCAGGGTTTTACCGTTATCCAGACATTCGGCAAGGGCGATTTCGTCTGCCATTTCTGTAAGGTGGCGAGCAATTTCAAACATTAAAACGCCACGGTTTGTTGGACGCATATTGTAAAGCTCACGTGAGTTGAAGCAACGGCGAGCTGCTGCGACCGCCATATCTACATCTTGTTCAGTCGCTCGAGCTACTTCTGCTAAGGGCTGAGCAGTCGCCGGGTTTTCGATAACTATGCTTTCCCCGCTTAGGCTATCCACCCATTGACCATCGATATAGTTCTTCCAGTATTTTTTAAGGTCTTGTGCCATAATTCCCACGCTTCCCCCGATAAACAAACGGAGTCTCTATTTTTATAAAATTATGCTACATTATTTCAGATAGTGAAGAGTTTTTCCAATAGAGATTGTTTACATTCAAACAATTACTTTTATTCGATTTTTTTCCGATAACCCCTTCTAAAGCGATATATACATCTTATATCCAATCATAGCGCTCTGCTTTGAAAAAATTCTGAAAGCCAATTCATGGAACATACTGAAATCAGTGCTATTTCCGGCTGCTCTCATTTTCCTGCCAATTCGAAGGAGGAAGAGCTGTTTGCATGGCTAATTGATGCTGGAATGCAGAGAATCAGAGTCGAAGACCTCTTGTCGCAATTATGTGAGCGTCTTTCTGAGTTGGGTGTGAATTTGGAACGGTCAAACATGGCTTTGACGACACTGCACCCGCAAGTCAGCGCCTTCATGTATACATGGAAAAATAGAGAAGGAATTGTGACAAACACAGCACTTCTTCATAACGACGAGCCAGGTGAAGGCTGGTTTTCAAGCCCGTTTTTTTACATGATTGGAAATAACGTCAACTTCATGCACCGCAAGCTGGAGGAAAATGACTCACTTGATTTTCCAGTTCTTGTTGATTTTAAAAATCAGGGACTGACAGATTGGTTCGGTCAGATATTTGATTTCGGATGGGGCGGCCGCGACCACAAACGTGACACTAATTTCGGATTGATCACGTCATGGGCTTCAGGGCGAAAAGGTGGGTTTTCAGATCGCGATTTTGAAATCCTGAGAAAAGCTATCCCGTTATTTGCATTGGCGGTGAAGGGGATTTCTTCGTTTGAAGTTGCTGGAACAGTGCTGGAAACTTATGTGGGTAAAGAAACAGCGCGTGAGGTAATGTCTGGTCAAATTGTTAGAGGGACGGCCAGAAGCATCAATGCGGTTTTGCTTTATGCAGATCTGAAAGGATTTACGAAACTAACGGATATGGTCGATCCGAGCGAAATAGTTGCAACCTTAGATCAGTATCTGGAAAGAATGGCGGATCCAGTTTCCGAATTTGGCGGTGAAGTCTTGAAGTTCATTGGTGATGGAATGCTTGCAACGTTTGCGCTTGAGGGGATGGAAGAAGCTGATATTTGCAAAACAGCTTTGATGGCAACACAGAAGATGATGCTCGGAATTGAAGCGTTGAATGTTAAACGTGAGTCTGAAAACAAACCGACGATGGGCCTTGATGTTGCGCTTCATATTGGTGAAGTCATGTACGGCAATGTAGGGTCTGCAAACAGATTAGATTTCACCGTTGTTGGGGCTGCCGTGAATGAAGTTAGCCGCATGGAAAGCCTTTGTGACGCGCTTTCCACGAACGTGATTTTATCTGGCGAATTTGCTAAACACGCTGTTCATTGCCAAGATCATTTTGAAACGGCTGGGTTGCATTCTCTTCGAGGAGTTCGAACACCAAAGCAACTGTTCAAGCTGAAAATTAGCAGTGCGTATCTCGAAACTCACGAACCCATGGCTTGTATTGCCTGAATTTTAACGACGGAATTTTTTATCTTCATACATTGCTTTGTCTGCAGACCTAAGGAGGCCGCTGAAGGAGCTGTTTTCATCATAGATCGCAAGGCCCATGCTGGCGGAGAGTTTCACCGTTGTCCGTTTTAGACTGATTTCACTTTGACAAATTATGTCGCGGATCTCACTGGCACGGTTGAGGCCGTATGTTGTGTCAGCTTTTTCCAGAACGAAAACAAATTCATCACCGCCGAGGCGTGCAACATAGTCTGTGTCCCGAAGATTTTCCCTGAGAATTTGCGAGAGGGACTGTAGAACGTGATCACCTGCATCATGCCCGTATGTGTCATTGATTTTTTTGAAATTATCAAGGTCAAGAAAACCAATAACACCCATATCTCCATAACGGCGCGAAGCGGATAAAACTCTGTCCATGTGTGCTTTTAGTGCGCGGCGGTTGTTCAGACCCGTCAGTTCGTCTGTAATGGACAAATCTTCCAGTTCGCGAATTCGCATTTGCTGTTCAGCGATATGTTGCTCTGCACTTGCAGCATATGCAAGTACGCGATCAACCAAACCCCAATTCACTGGATTGTCAGATTTCTCGACATAATCTCGCTCTTTCAAACGTGATGCGAGGTCCTCTAAATAGGGGGTAATATCACTATCCATTGAAAGTGAATTAGCGTGATGAGCGGAACCCGCAGCGAAAAAAGATCCAGACATATACATACTCCTTGATATTTTGGTCAGCTTTGCCGGCCAGAGCGATCAAATATTAAGCGATTTCACGCCATGCCTTCTGAGTATGCAACCCTTGTGCCATATTACTATAATTTGAATATTTGTTTTAAAACAATGAATTATAGGTAATTTGAGCGAGGGTTAATGTCGGTTAAATCTGCATGTAGGGAATATTTTTCCGTGTTGAAAGAAAAATATTCCAGTCTAAGGTCTGTTTTCTTTTTCCTTCGTATGCTTCAGGATTGTGTTCTATAGTAAGATTTTAATCGTATGAGTACGTGTGTTGTACAAATCTATGAAGTCACTATAAGGACAGTTTTTATGCTCTCAAAAACATCACTTATTCGCGTGATCACATTTTTGATGCCCAGTCTTTTTTGTGTCTCCGTTGTAGACGCACAACCTGTATCGCTTGCCTCTCATCGCGCTGTCTATGATTTGACACTCGCCGAAGTAAAAGAGGGCGGCGGCATTGAAAGCGTTCGCGGCCGGATAATCATGGATATCGATAACACTTGCGCTGGGTATATTGTTAATCAGCGTATGTTGATTGAACTTGGCAATGTCGGTGGCGGCAATATTATATCTGATTTCAATCTCTCTACATGGGAAGATTTATCCGGCAATATAATGCGTTTTACGGTGTTAAATAGTTTAAATGGACGCATTGTGGAAAAAGCCGACGGTATTGCGACAATGGAAAAATCTGAAGGAGAAGTTGTCTTTAGTGATAAGGAAAGTAAACCGCTCTCTCTTCCAAAAGGAGTAATGTTTCCAACGTCGCATACGAAAGCCATTGTAGAGGCAGCTTTGAGTGGTAAAAACCTGATGGCGGCAAAAGTGTATGATGGGAGCGGGCGTGATGGCCTGCAAGACAGTCTGACTGTCATAGGGAGAATGGGGATATCAGATCTGGATATCCTTGCGGATACTGAAATGGCCAATATGTCATCGTGGCCGGTGCAATTGTCATTTTTTGACCTTAAAAAACAAACGAATGAGCCTGCATACGAGGTTAGCTTGCGTATGCATCAAAATGGTGTCGGAACTAATTTGGTGTTAAAATACAAAGACTTTTCAATGAACGGCAAATTAGTAAACCTAGAGCTTAAAAAATCTCAAGTATGTAACTAACGTTTAAAAAATTGTTTCACTGAGGGAAATTATGCAGACTTTCTTGTCCTGTGATATCGCAAAATCTGCGGTGTTCTCGCGTATTATGTTGAATAAAATTTTTGGATTTCTAACACTTGGCTTTTATCGTTTCTGGGGCAAAACACATCTGCGCCGTATGATTTGGCAATCCGTTAGTATCAATGGCGATCGGCTCACGTATCATGGGACTGCGAAGGAACTCTTTATCGGTTTTTTGATCGCCATGCTACTTTTGGCGGTGCTCTTTGGTGTTGTGGGTGTAGCCCTCCAGTTTATGGTATATGCTTCTCCGCAATTGATGGGGATTGATCAAGTCTTCAATATCATGTTCTTGGCGGCGTTTTGGCAGTTCGCACGATACCGTTTGTGGCGCTACCGATTAAGTCGTACATCCTATCGGACGGTAAGATTTTTTCAAAAAGGTCGTGCGTTGGTCTATTCGGCAAAGACAATGCTTTGGAGTGTAATTAGTCTGCTAACACTTGGTTGGGCGTATCCGAAACTACGAGCTGTTCAGGCTGATTACCAAATTAACAACATGGCGTTTGGTGATAAGGTATTTGAGTTTCGCGGTGAAGTTACTTCCTTCTTCCGGATATACCTGCCCCTAATACTATTTTGGAATTCCGTAATTTTGGTCGGCGTTTTTCTGTATTTTAATACGGGTATATTTGCTACGATGATTGACGCGAGCCAAGGTCTGCAGCCAGAAAATCCGAATGTCATCCTATATTCTATGGGGTTTTATTTGCTGATTGCAATAATCGCCACAATTCTCTTCATTGCAGCAAGGGTCAAAGAGTTTAATTACACCGTGGATCAAACAAGGTTCTTTGGAGCCCGTTTTGCTTCGAGACTACCCATAGTCGAGGTGTTTAAAATAGGGTTACTGGCAGGATTTGTGAACGTTCTGTTCTTTGCTGCTGTGGGCTTTGTTATCTATACGGGGATTGCAGGCAACAATGAGGCTATGACATTTGCTTTGTTTCCGTTGTTTATCGTCTATTTTATTTTGTTCGATATTATCAAATATCTGTATTTGTTTATCCCTATGCTGAAACTGATATGCCGGTCTGTGGCTGTTGATAAAGTAGGCGTCTTAGCTGAAGTCGCGGCGTCTGCTCATGAAGCACCTACATATGGTGAAGGTCTCGCGGATGCATTGGATGTTGGGGCGTTTTAATGTCATTTTCAAAAGGCGAGTTTTTTGACGGAAAAAGCTCTCGGTCTGAACAAGTAGATCTTCAACTAACATCCCTCAGTGTGCTCATCCGAAACGAGTCTGGATATATGATAGGCGAGTGGGAACTAGAGCGGCTTCGAGACGAAAATATACCGCTTGATGCGAGCAGCATTCTGTTGTCCTTGTCGGCAGATAACCCAGCAAGGTTAAGGGTTGTGGCTCCGGAATTTTTATCTAACTTGCGAGAGAAATGTCCAAATTTCGCTAGAAAGCGAAAAGCAGAAAAACGCGAGTGGCCCAAGCTTGCCGCTGCTGCAGTGGGGACATTGCTGATCGTCGCAACGTTTGTTTATTTTGGAATGCCGGTCGTCGCAAGTGCCGTTGCACAGTTAATCCCAGATTCAACGCGAGAGCAGCTTGGTCAAACAGTTGAAGCTCAAATCATGCAACATGTTGAGAAAGCAAATAAATCAGAAAATTCTGTTTGCTCTTCAAAAGTTGCGATCGAAGCGCTTGAGCGGGTTGTCGCAGAATTTTCAAACGACAATCCTATTTCCATTCTGGTTGTAAAAAGTAAAGTTGCGAACGCGTTTGCCCTTCCGGGGGGACGCCTAATAGTGTTCTCTGGTCTGATAGAGAAAGCGTCTAGTCCAAATGCACTGGCAGGGGTTCTGGCGCACGAAGTTGCGCATGTGGAAGCGAGACACCCGACGAGTTTACTTGTCGCGAACTTGGGAATGGCGGCAATAGTCTCCGTTGCTCTTGGAGATGTGACGGGGGGAACTGTTATTGCCGGTGTTGGCCAAATGGCACTTGGGGCTTCTTATAGTCGGGATTTTGAACGTGCTGCAGACGAACGTGCAATTGAGCTTATGCGAAAGTATAATTATGACTTGGCGCCATTGATACCGCTCCTTCTAAAAATTCAAAAAGGGACTTCCAGAAACGGATTGCTTTCTTTTATGGAGTCTCATCCTGGAATTGAAGGGCGTATTGAAACGTTGAAAGCCGCTGGGAAGACGGGTGAAAACGAGGCCTTCAGTGTTCAAGAATGGCATGAAATAAAAGTAATTTGCGAGAAAAGCATTTAGGAAAAAACTGGGAGGGACGTGCTACTTTTTCGTAAGCCCACGACCTTTTCCGATGACTTTATCGCCAAATTTTGCGCGTACAGCATCAATGGCGTTTTCAATTACCTTTGTTTTAGCATTTTCTTGCTCCAGCAAATCCGGCACGTCTGCATCTTCTAAATCTCCAAAACTGCTTATGCCAACACCAATTAGTCGGAACTTCTTTCCAGATATTGCTTTTCGAAGCATCGGCGTAATTTCAGTATAAAGTTTTTCGGCAAGTTGAGTGGGTTTCGCAAGGGTGTGGCTGCGGTTTATAGTTTTAAAATCTGACGTTTTGAGCTTTAATGTGATGGTTTTCCCGGCCTTTCCAGATTTTTTGAGACGACTTGCCACTTTCTCGCAAAGGGGCCACAAGCGTGCTAGTAGAATATCGATATCAGAAATATCAGTGCTAAATGTCGTTTCATTAGAAACACTTTTCGCTTTGGCATTGGCCTTAACTACTCTTTGATCCTTACCACGGGAAAATTGAAATAATCTAGTTCCCATAAGGCCATAACGAGCGGCAAGATCAGCTTCGTCTCTATGTTGAAGTTGGCCGATTGTCGTTATACCATCGCTCGCAAGTTTCTTGTTCAGGGCTTTGCCGACTCCCGAAATATCACTTACCGCCCTCGGCGCCAGAAAAGTACGTGCTTCTGCACGACCAATGACAGAAAAGCCATTTGGTTTATCCAAATCCGACGCTAGTTTTGCCAGCGATTTATTATAACTGAGCCCCACTGAAACTGTTATGCCGATGTCTCTTTCAATGGTCGCGGCCAGCCATGCCATAGATTGCGCGGGTGTTCGGCCGTGGAGTTTTTCGGTGCCAGCCAGATCCAAAAAGGCTTCATCGAGCGAGAGTGGTTCTATGGCAGGGGTGAGTTCCTGAAACAGCTTATGAATTTGTTTGCTTGCCTTGGAGTATTCTTCCATCCGAGGTTTGACGATAATACCATCGGGGCACAGCTTCTTTGCTTTGAAAAGCGGCATTGCAGACCGGACACCGTACATGCGAGCTATATAGCAACAAGTACTTACCACGCTTCTAGCACCATCATATGCGACAATCACTGCTTTACTTACTAACTCTGGATTATCTCGTTTTTCCACGGCGGCATAGAAGGCATCGCAATCCATGTGGGCAAGAGATAGCTCCGCCAGTTCGTCATGCCGGACTAATTTTGGAGAATTGCAAATAGGACAGCGTACCCGATTGGCTGGGAAATTTGTGTGCCATATTTTCAGGCATTTTCGACATAAGACACTCATAATTTCATGAAGGTCCTTAAGCCGGCCAAAGCCAAGCAGCACCACGTACACCTGAAGAATCTCCAAATTTTGCAGGTACCAAACGGGTTTCAATGCCATCTGAAAACGTATATTCCTGCCAAAGAGCCGGAACATTTTTGTAAATTTGTTTGATGTTTGAAAGGCCACCCCCAACAACAATGATATCTGGATCAATGATGTTGATCACGCTGGCAAGCGCTTTTGCAAGTCGTCTCTCGAAGTTGGCGAGCGTTCGCTCCGCTGCGGCATCCCCGTGGGTTGCAAGCGCTACAATTTCTTCAGCAGACGGGCCGCTACCGCCGACTGAATTATGAGATTGACTAAGGCCTGGGCCAGAGAGAAAGGTTTCAATGCATCCCTTTTTTCCGCAGTAGCACAACGGACCGGGGCGTTCATTTTGATTGGCCCAAGGTAGGGGCGTGTGGCCCCACTCACCGGCGATCGCGTTGGAGCCGACTAATACTTTGCCATCGATGACAATTCCGCCGCCGACACCTGTTCCAAGGATTATAGCAAAGACGGTTGCGGCGCCTTTTGCCGCCCCATCAGTGGCCTCGGATAATGCAAAACAGTTGGCATCATTGGCTGATTTGACGGGACGTCCGAGTAACCTCTCTAAATCTATTTCTAAAGGGTGCCCGATTAGTTCTGTCGTGTTGGCGTTCTTAACGAGGCCGTTTTTGGGTGAAATTGTCCCTGGTATCCCAATGCCAATGCTTCCTAACCGGCCAGAAGCCAAGTCGGCTTGATCTACAAGATCCTTAACAGTGCTCAAGATTTCACTGTAAGAGCCACGGGGTGTATTTGTTCGTGTTTTGAAAACCTCGTCGCCATTTTCGGAAAGAGCAACAATTTCCGTTTTGGTCCCACCAAGATCTATGCCGTAACGCATTCATCTTATTCCTTGTCAATGATATCTTGAATATGGTCGTGAAGTTCTGGCCAACTATCTAGCCGTGCAGTGCTATGCTCGGCAGGCCCCAGTAACTTTGCCAATCGCGCGTCTGCAATATAGTGGAGACGATGAACATGCTGTGCATGTTTGCGAACAGAGCCATGGTTCGTTGGAATGTCATCGATGAAAAAAGAGGGTTTCTTTAGATTTTTAGTCAAGTAGTTCACCACATGGCCTTTTGCACCAATGTTGGCAATAAGTGGAAAATCCATTCCGCTTTTTACCAATCCTTCTTTTCGAAGGGACGCATATTTTGGAGGAACGTTGCTCAAAACCACAATTTGCGCCGTTTCGCTTAGTTTCTTGAGATGTTCAGCGGCACCCTCCACCGCGGGTAATCGGTGAGCATATTCAGCGAAAAATCGATCCAGTAAACTCGGGATCTTCTCAGATGCCAGGGGAGATTGATCTGATTTTTTCCGAATATTACCATGTAATGCGAAAGATGCCCAATCGAAGAACAGATCGTTTTCTTCCAAAAACAATTCCATACCTTGCATAAAAGCAAACAGAACTTCGTCGGCATCAGTAATAATAAGGGGGCGGTCAGGATTAACTGTAATATCTTCTAGTTGTGGTAATACATCTTCGTGGATGCCGGTTGTCATGGGGTGTGGAACTCCTGATACGCGCCGGGGAAAAATGGACGAATTTGTTGCAGTAAGTTTGGATCTAACTCGTTACAGGCACAAAAATCTATTAGTATTTCTTCGTGAGCGAGTAGAAAATCCAAAATACCAGCAAGGATGTCGGGATTGTCTGGGGACAAGCGTAACTCGTCACTAGATAATCCGGTTTCACCTAGCAGCCAGGAAATTCGTTTTTCATCTGAAAGTAGGTAAGCAACAGCTTGGAGGGCAGTTATATCGGCAAGTTCTTGATTCATGGTGTATTTTATCTGTAGTGCAATCATTCGGTAAGAGAATATTAAACATATATCTGTTTATTATGTGTTGATATTACCATTTTTCGTTTGAACCAATGGAATTTCTTTTAATTGGGGCTGCTGTGCAGAGCAAAATCTGAAATACTATTGAGACAGGGCAAAAGTAATGAGTATGTCACCAATAAAAAAAAGGCGACTTAAGTTATGAACTCAGAACTAAAGAAAAAAGTGCTGATCGTTGAGGACAACGAGCTAAATATGAAACTGTTCCGTGATTTGCTGGAGGCGCACGGGTATGCGACTTTGCAAACCAAGGATGGTATGGAGGCTTTGTCACTTGCCAGGGAACATAAACCTGATTTAATCTTGATGGATATTCAACTCCCTGAAGTTTCGGGATTAGAAGTTACAAAGTGGATCAAGGAAGACGAAAATCTGAAAACAATCCCTGTTGTTGCTGTCACTGCTTTTGCGATGAAGGGGGATGAGGAAAAAATTCGTGAGGGGGGCTGCGAAGCCTATGTTGCGAAGCCCATTTCCGTAGAAAATTTTATCCGAACAGTTAAAGAGTTTTTAGAATAAAACGATGTCAGCTCGAATCCTTGTAGTCGACGACGTAATCCCCAACGTAAAAATTCTGGAAGCTAAACTTTCTGTAGAATATTACGATGTGATTACTGCGTATAATGGTCCTGATGCTCTGGTCCTCGCGAAGGAGAAATCTCCGGATCTGATACTTCTTGACGTCATGATGCCGCAAATGGATGGCTTTGAAGTCTGCCAAAGATTGAAAAGTGATCCCGCAACGGCACACATCCCCGTTGTTATGGTGACAGCGTTGAGTGAAACTGCAGATCGTGTGCAAGGGCTTGAAGCAGGTGCTGATGATTTCCTGACAAAGCCTGTTGATGATGTTGCGTTATTTGCACGAGTAAAATCACTTTTGCGCTTGAAAATGATGATGGATGAATTTCGTTTGCGCGAAGCCACCAGTTTTGATCTGGGTGTTATTAATCCGGAAGAGAACACCGGTGATGACTTGATACGAGCGCGGATTTTGGCCATCGACGACAATGAATTCTCCTGTCGACAGTTAAAACAGTTCTATGATGATAAATATGACCTTACCATAGAAAGTAATATGGAAGAGGCTCAAGTCTTGGCCCGTGGTGGTGATTTTGACCTTGCTGTCGTCAGTCTTAGTGCGACCAGTTACGATCCTCTTAGATTTTGTTCAAGAATAAGAACGTTCGAGGAAACGCGTCAATTACCGCTCCTTACACTTGTGGACGAAGCTGATACTGACAAATTGGTAAAAGGGCTTGAAATTGGGGTGAATGATTATGTCATGCGTCCCATCGACAAAAACGAATTGATTGTCCGAACGCGGACGCAGGTGCTTCGTAAGCAATATCAGGACCGCCTACGCCACAACTATCACCGTAGTATGGAACTGGCTGTTACAGACGCTCTGACGGGCCTGTATAACCGTCGCTATATGACAAACCATCTGGCAACGTTGCAACAATCACCTAACCCTGACTTCAAACCAGTATCTTTATTGATCATGGATATTGACTTCTTTAAAAATGTGAACGATATGCACGGCCATGATGTGGGAGATGAAGTGCTGAAGCAATTCTCTAGCAGGATGAGTAAAAGCGTTCGCGGAATTGATCTGGCGTGTCGCTATGGCGGCGAAGAGTTTGTCGTTCTTATGCCGGACACCGATCTTGCCGTGGCGATGGGGGTTGCCGAACGGCTCCGCCGTGAAATTGCTGATTTCCCGTTTGTTGTTCCAAAAGCTGATTTGAGTTTGGAAATTTCATGTTCTCTAGGAGTGGCAATGTCCGGTGAAAATGAAAACGGTGACAGTTTACTCAAGCGTGCGGACGAAGCGCTGTATCAGGCAAAACGAGATGGACGAAACAGAGTAGTAACAGCCACAGTGTTGCGATAGCCGCTCATAACACAGAAACAGAAACAGTGATTAGAAAGCCTGCACATCGTTGCAGGCTTTTTTATTTGTTGTTGGAAACGACAAAACCCCGGCAAATGCCAGGGTTCGTCGAACCATAATCAAATAACCAGTCCGCCTTGGCGGAAGGTAATTATTTGATTTTTGTTTCTTTGAATTCTACATGCTTACGCACAACTGGGTCATACTTACGCAGAACCATTTTTTCTGTCAGAGTGCGAGGGTTTTTCTTAGTTACGTAATAGAACCCAGTACCAGCAGTGCTGACAAGTTTGATTTTCAACGTGGTAGGCTTAGCCATGCCAGTAACTCCGTCTTTCACCTGCTTAATTGCAGAAGAATTGATAATTGAAGCCCGAAAAATACGGATTTAATTGCTTAAGTCAAGCACTACGCACTTTTTTTTGCGGGTTTTTTCTATGGCTTGCTAAGTACAGGCCGTTTCAGGGTTTGCCATAGTGCAATGCAGACGAACAGGAAGCAAACGAAGGTAAACACAAATGACATACCATGAGGCTCGTAGATCTCCATAGCAACTCCACCGGCAGCAGGTCCAACAAGGCTTCCAACGCCCCATAGGACGCCAGCAGCGGCATTGGCGGTGACAAGCTCTGCTCCCTTGAACTCCTGACCCATCAAAACGAGGGCAAGGGTATAGGTGCCGACGACAGCTCCGCCCCAAATCACCAGCATTGGCCAAAGCAGATATGGAATGTTAATAAGGAGAGGCAACAAAAGGGATCCCGCGAGCCCTATTATGCCGCAAATAAGAATCACTTTTTCACGTCCAGCGATATCTGCAAGCCAGCCAATAGGAAGTTGTAGCAATATATTGCCGCCCAAAAGAATACTTGTCATGAGAACTGCAGTTTCGGCCGACATTCCATTTTTAACACCGTAAATCGGCAATAAGGTCAGGACCGACCCATCAAAAAAGGCGACGAGCAGTGCCGCAGAGCATATCAACGGCGCAATTTTGATGAACGTAAAAACAGAGAACCGACTATGACCAGAAAGACTAGGGTAATGGCCACCTGACGCCAGAAAGAAAAAACCAGCAGCTGAAACTATTACGCTGGCAATAATGAATGGAAAACTACCTTCAGAGCCAAGCAGATTAATCAACACAGGTCCTAACGCAAAGCCACCTGTCAGAAAGGCCACATAAATACCAACTGTCCGTCCGCGTGTTTTCTCCTCAGCAACCTGATTAATCCATGTTTCACTGATGAGAAACAGGATCGACATTCCTACACCAATGCCAAGGCGCAAAATAAACCAGATATATATTTCTTCAGTTAAGGCTAAGCAGAAGATAGAGCCACTGCAAAGTATAAGGGCCGCCCACAGCATTTTTCCCGCCCCAAACGTATGGGAAAGCCTAGGGACAAGCGGCGAAAAGAATAAGAAGGCGAGGGCAGGCAGTGCCCCCATATATCCAATAACATCGCTTCCGATACCTCGTCGCTCTAGGGCTAAAGATACCAGCGGTATTGAAAGGCTGAGGGACAGGCCCATTACCGTTACAGCTGCAATGATCGCAATTATGGTTTTAGTGTTGTTCTGAGGTGTGTTTGTCAATGGGGGTGCCAACGAATGAAGGATTTACCGTTTAGGTATGTGAAGATGGGAATCACATTAGGCCTATTTCCTTCATTTGATAAGCGGTTTTCGACTTCTCGCACAACAAATTCGGTGACATCCACAAGTGGCATTTGCAAGGCGTCCTCAATCGAAAACCACTGCAAGTTGATGAGTTCACCTGATCCTGCAAGCGTGCCTGATGCGTGTTTTGCGTCAATCATCAGAAACCGGGTGTTAAAGCGGATGGGATTGCCGGCTGGGGTGATTGCCCGTGCGATGTAGGATAAGTTGGAAAGGTCAGGGAGTAGGGTTTCACCATCTAGATCTCCGATTACCAGTCCAGTTTCCTCATAAGTTTCACGCACAGCAGCTGTGGCAAGCGCATGAGCCATGTCGCCGGGCGTAGAGAGGTGAGAGGCCGTGTCTGCCTTCAGGAGAGCTCTGCTTGGCGTTGTGAAGTCAGCCTTATCCACGCGGCCACCAGGAAATACAAAGACATTCGGGAGAAATTTATGCCCCTTGGCCCGTTTTCCCATAAGAAGGAAGATCTGATTTCCCCGTTTTTCATACAAAACAAGGCTAGCTGCATTGCGTGGTATAACTGGCCGCTTAGGCATATCTGGATAATTCATTCAGTTGTGAAAACACGTTTTCCGGAAACCATTTTAAACAGTTTCACAGGGGTTTCTGATTTTGGGGCGGGCTTATCTGTTAGATATTCGTGCACTTGGCCCAGAATGTATTCTGTGATCTGCGGAATATCGAGCTCCTTAGCTTCGTCGATTGTAACCCATTTCATATCAACTAGTTCATCAGAACCAACCAGCGTGCCGGAAATATCATTTCCATCAAGGACAAAAAAGCGAGTGTTGAAACGTTTTTTCCGCATTGGAGGTGTTACAGCACGGGCGATATAGTCAAGCCGCGACAAATCAGGGCCGCAAGTGACTGAGCCAAATTCGTTCCAGATATTTGTTTTTGATTTTCTGGGTCGGTCATAGGAGGCTGAAATTAGAAGGCCTGTTTCTTCGAATGTTTCCCGGATTGCCGCCGTAGCGAGCGCACGGGCGCGAGCTGGTGTGCACCCTCCACGACAGAGGCGTACAAGAACATCATCTCTCAGATCTTTTGCAGGGATGACGCGAGAATCGCCAGCATCAACGCGTCCACCCGGAAAAACATACGTGTTAGGCATAAAACTATGCTTTGCGCTACGCTCTCCCATCAGAATTTCAATTCGCGACCCTACATTCCGATAAATGACAATCGTCGAAGCATCTTTGGGGCGGGGTGCTTTTGTCTCTGAACTTCGGTTCTCCGCGACAGTTCTTTTTTTATTATTTTGCATGTTGCAGGTTCCTTTACTTTTCCTTCAACATGCCTGTAATACGGCATTAAGTCCAGTGGTTGTCCTGCAAAATCAGTGTTTATTTTAAAGGGTTAGTCGATCTGTTGAGCGGTATAACCGTCCTTATTATCATTAAAGCCGTGCATTTTTCGGGACCACTGTACAGCGATAAGAGCTCCCTTAATATGGGGCAAAAGGGTCAATGCAGAAATGAACGCAAAGGGAATCCAAATAGCCATCTGAACCCAAGTTTCAGGACTGTATAATTTCTCAACTGTAATCATTCCAGAAATCACAAAATGCAAAACGATCATCATTGTGAAATAAGGTGGCGCATCATCTGCACGCTGGTGGTGCAATTCCAAACCGCATACGTCGCAGGTGTGGTTTACCTTGATATAGCCTTTAAATATTTTCCCTTTACCGCATTCGGGGCACTTACGGGCCAAACCCCTAAAGAAGGCAGAAGACATAGGGCGTTCCTCATTCATTTCCATGTTATTCCACTTTGTTAGTTGTGAATAAGATACTGAATATTTATGAGCTGTCTCTTATTAATCACTTGATGCGACAACGTGCCGCAAGCCCCATTTATTAGAAAAAAATGGAGACTTGCTAATCTCTTGCCCGACGCGCTGCAGCTTTCTTTTTCGCCTTGGGTGTCGTTTTCTTTTTGGTTTTCTTTTTTGGTTTTACGCCAGACGCGGCTTTTGTCGCGTGGGCACGCCTATGGCGTTTGTTCTTGGCTTTGAATGCGTTGTTTTCATTGCCATCTTCAATTGAGACAACCATGCTGCCGGTAGCGATATCGACCTCTTGTAGTCTCACCATCAAGCGATCTGCGAGGCGGAAAGTAACCCCAGTGCGCTCACCGACAAGTTTATGTCGGTCCTGATCAAAGACGAAATAGTCATGCCCAAGGGTAGAGATAGGAATCAACGCGTCTGCACCGGTTCCTTCTAGAGCAACAAACAAACCAACACGGGTCACACCGGTGACTTTTGCTTCGAAAATCTTGTTTACTTGGTTTGCAAGGAAGACAGCAGTGAACCTGTCCATTGTCTGCCGTTCGGCAATCATGGCACGGCGTTCAAGATTTGAAATCTGTTCACCTATTTCAACGAATCTATCTTCCTCGTGGGAGGCTAGACCGTCTTTACCAAATCCCATCGCAGAAATAAGGCTGCGGTGGACCAGTAAGTCAGCATAGCGCCGAATAGGAGATGTGAAGTGGCCATAATTTTTAAGGTTCAAACCAAAATGATGACGATTGTCCGGGCTATAAACCGCTTGGGATTGGCAACGTAGGACAAGTGTACTTACCAGCTCACGGTCCGTATCCGTTTCAGCTTGGGACAAGATCCGGTTGAACGTTTCGGTTTTCAGAACCTGACCTTTAGCGAAACTAATGTCCATATCTGAGAGAACTTCATGGAGACCATCCAGTTTTTCGCGCGCAGGTTCTTCATGTACCCGGAACATGCAAGGGCGACGCTTTTTGATAAGTGTTTCTGCGGCACAAACGTTGGCCTGGATCATAAACTCTTCGATAAGCATATGAGCGTCGAAACGAACTTTCTTGGTAACAGATTTAATAAAACCATCAGCGTTTAGTTCAATCTTCCGTTCGGGAAGATCCAGTGCAAGAGGCTGGCGTTTTTCACGCGCGATTTTTAGTGCTGCATAGGCCGCAAATAGAGGATTAATGACCGAATGTACCAGTGGTTCAGTTTTTTCGTCAGGATATCCGTTAAACGCATCCTGAGCCTGTCTGTAGGTTAAAGAAGCACATGAATTAATAAGCGCTCGGATAAACTTGTGACCAATTTTGTTTCCCTTCGCATCGAAACGCATGTGAACCGCCATAACTGGCCGGTCGACGTTGTCGTGTAGCGAACATAGGTCACTGGAAAGCTCGTGTGGGAGCATTGGAACAACGCGATCGGGGAAATAAACCGAGTTTCCCCGCTCAAGCGCACTTTTATCAAGCTCTGATCCTGATGTTACATAATGGGAAACATCTGCAATCGCGACGATGACTTGCCAGCCACCAGAATTTTCTGGATCTTCATCGCGGGCAGCCCAAACAGCATCGTCGCGATCTCGCGCGTCCGCAGGGTCAATGGTGACAATGGGAAGGTGGCGAAGATCCGTCCGGTCTGAAAGTTCGACTGGTTTGGCAGCGAGCGCTTCGTCGGTTACTTCCTGTTCAAATTCGTTCGGTAAACCGTGCGTATGAATTGCAATCAGGCTGAGAGATCGGGAATCGCCCATTGGACCAACGCGTTCCGTGACTTTACCTTCTGAAAGCCCCATGTGCCGTCCGGGCAAAATTTCACAGAGAACAACGTCGCCGGTTTGCGCGCCCATGGAATGTTCGTCCAGAATGATGATTTCTTTTTTGTTCTTGCGGTCAGTCGGTTGGACGCGGCCATTATTACCAGAACGTGTGTAAACACCGAGAACCGGTCCTTCAGCAGCACGCAAATGTCTTATTATGCGGGCGTCATAAGTACCGTTTGCTTGACGGGTTAATTTGGCCAGAAACCGATCGCCAATGCCAGGAGCAGGTGCAGAACGTCCTGTGTTCGCTGTGCTCACGTAAATAGTTGGGGCCGGGGCGTCTTCTTCCCATTTGAGCGGTTTTGCAATAACCTCGCCGTCTTTGTCGAGGCGAATAACCTCGACAACAGCAACACTAGGTAATGTGCCCGCTGGGTTAAGGGCGCGTTTATGCCCTTGCTCCAAAACTCCATCATTCAGGAGTTCTTTGAGGATTTGTTTCAGGTAAATGCGATCGCTACCCTTAATATTAAAGGCTTTTGCAATCTCGCGTTTGCCAATGGAACCGTCGCTTTTTTCAATGAAATCACGAACCTGTTCCTTACTGGGAAGGCCAACCGGATGTTCTTCTTTACGTGTCACTTTACCTATTTCTACGGATTTGATCCGCGATTAACTATTCCTCAGAGGGTGCTGCTTTTTTTGCGGCAGGCTTCTTTTTAGCAGCTGTTTTTTTAGCGGCAGGTTTCTTTTTTGCGGCGGCTTTTTTAGGCGCGGCCTTCTTCTTGGCAGTTTTCGGTTTCTTCCCGCTTTTCTCAGCTCGATCTGCAAGCAACTTCACAGCTTCTTCCAGCGTAATGGTCATTGGATCAGACGCTTTTGGAATGGTGGCGTTGATGCCACCATGTGTAACATAAGGGCCGTAGCGGCCGGATTTTACATTGATATCAGCTTCATCCAATGGATGCGGTCCAACTACACGCAAAGGCGCAGCAGCGCTACCAGCGCCTCGTGTTTTAGCTGCAGCTAGTAATTCTACAGCGCGGTTCATTCCAACAGTTAGAACTTCCATGCCGCTAGTGAGTTTTCCGTATTTTTTATCGCATTCCACATAGGGGCCGTAACGACCCAAATTAGCAGTGATCATTGTACCTGATTCCGGATGCATTCCGACTTCACGGGGCAGGGAGATCAGCTGTAAAGCGATTTCAAAATCTACGTCTTCCAATGGCATATCTTTTGGGATGGAAACACGTTTGGGTTTCTTCTTCGGCTCCGGCTCACCCAGTTGCAAGTAGTGGCCGTATGGCCCCTTGCGTAGCGTGATCATCAGCTCGCTTTTTGGCTCAATACCAAGTTCTTTAGGACCTTCATCGGCCGCGGCTGCATCCGCTTCTTCTTCTGTAGCGCCTAATTGACGTGTGTAGCGGCATTCTGGGTACATTGAACATCCGATAAATGCACCAAAACGGCCGGTTTTCAAACTTAAGCGGCCTTCATCACATTTCGGGCAACCACGTGGATCTTTTCCATCCTCAAGGGCTGGGAAGATATGCGGGCCAAGAACTTTGTTCAATTCTTCCAGAACGTCAGTCACACGAAGTTCTGAGGTGCCTTCAACTGACAGATTGAAGTCATTCCAGAAATCACGAAGGACTTGCTTCCATTCTACTTTGCCATCTGAAATATCATCCAGGCGTTCTTCAAGTTGTGCCGTGAAATCATACTCCACATAACGTGTGAAGAAAGACGACAAGAAAGCTGTTACCAACTGGCCCTTGTCTTCGGGCATAAATCGTTTTTGTTCAAGCTTCACGTAGTCGCGATCCTGAAGAACCGATATGATAGAGGCATAAGTTGAAGGGCGACCGATACCAAGTTCTTCAAGTTTTTTGACAAGACTTGCTTCACTGTAACGCGGGGCAGGTTCTGTGAAATGTTGATCTTCACGAACAACTTCAGTGCCCATTTTCTCGCCTTCTGAAACGGCGGGAAGACGTTTTCCGTCTTTATCTTCCGCAGCGTCGTCTTTACCCTCTTCATAGAGTTTCAAGAAACCTGCGAAGCTTACAACACTTCCCGTTGCACGCATTGTTTGGCCTGCGCCGTCAGAAAAATCGATGGTGGTCCGTTCAAGGCGGGCGCTCTCCATTTGACTGGCGATTGTTCTTTTCCAAACCAGCTCATAAAGGCGTAAATGCTCTTGATCCAGATATTGTGCCATCATAGCAGGCGTACGAGTTAAGTCCGTTGGGCGGATCGCTTCATGGGCTTCTTGTGCATTTTTAGATTTTGTTTTGTATTCACGCTGCTCGCTTGGTACGAATTCACTACCATATTCTGACGCAATAACTTCACGGCAAGACTGAACAGCTTCAGCAGCCAAAGTCACACCATCAGTACGCATATAGGTGATCAAGCCTGTTGTCTCACCACCAATATCAAAACCTTCATACAGCTTCTGAGCTGTCATCATTGTACGCTTGGCACCGAATCCGAGCTTACGGGAGGCTTCCTGCTGCAATGTCGATGTTGTAAACGGCGGAGATGGATTGCGGCGTGTTGGTTTTTGACTGACGGAGGCCACGGAAAATGCACCTGCGCGTACTTTTTCAGCAGCAGCCTTAGTGATGTCCGCATCAGGTAAGGAAAATTTATCGAGCTTATTGCCGTCAACATGGGTAAGGCGGCCTGTAATATTGCTGCCTTTAGGTGTTTTGAAATCGGCTTCAATTGTCCAGTATTCTTCTGGCACGAAGGCCGCAATTTCAAGATCACGTTCACAAATAAGTCGAAGCGCTACAGATTGTACCCGGCCAGCTGATTTTGCGCCTGGGAGCTTGCGCCATAGTACGGGCGAGAGCGTAAAGCCAACCAGATAATCTAGAGCGCGTCTCGCTTGCTGCGCATTTACTAGGTTCAAATCCAGTTCGCGAGGATTAGCTATGCCGTCCAAAACGGCTTTCTTAGTAATTTCGTTAAAGACTACGCGGCTTACCTTTGCGTCCTTAATCTTCTTCTTCTCTTCCATGACCTTAAGGACGTGCCAGGCAATGGCTTCACCTTCACGATCCGGGTCAGTGGCGAGATATAGATTTTCAGCGCCCTTAAGGGCGTCGGCTATGGCTTTGATGTGCTTTGCTGACTTCGCATCATTTTGATAATCCATTGCAAAGTCTTCGTCGGGTTTGACCGAACCATCCTTGGAAGGGAGATCGCGAATATGACCATAGGAGGCTAGGACAATATAATCCTCCCCCAAATACTTGTTTATGGTTTTTGCTTTCGCTGGAGATTCAACGACGACGACATTCATAAGGACACCAAAAGTTTAATCTGATTTCTGTTCTGAGTAACTCAATACTTGCCATATATAGAGAGGCTATCCTGTTAAGGAAACCCTGTTACCGAAATGGCGTTCTATTCTGCCTGCTAGCTCTAATTCAAGTAAAATCGTCAAAACGATTGAAGGAGGTGTGGAAGAAAGCCGGACCAACTCGTCAATATTAACTGCAACGGGACTTAATAAAGATAGAATATAAGGGCGTGCTTCATTAATTAGATCAGTGTCAAACGGGGGCGTATTAGATAAGGGGAGCATAGGCTGATCCGGTTCCTGCAATGGACGAGATCTGGCTGGTTGCAATTCTTCAAGGATTTCTGAGGCAGATTCCACCAAAGCCGCGCCGTTGCGGATCAGATTGTTTGCGCCTTTTGCTCTTGGATCCATTGGAGAACCGGGAACAGCGAAAACTTCTCTACCCTGTTCGGCAGCCATTCTAGCAGTAATTAAGGAGCCTGATTTAGGGGTTGCCTCCATAACGAGAACCCCAAGAGACAGTCCTGAAATAATTCTGTTTCTGCGCGGAAAATGTCTCGCTTGTGGCTGAGTACCAAATGACTGCTCTGCAATGACACAGCCGCGTTCTGCGATGAGATTTTGCAAATCCCGATTCTCACGTGGGTAAGCAATGTCCACACCACCGCCGACTACGCCGATAGTTCCAGTCTCTAGGGACGCGTTATGCGCTGCACTGTCGATACCGCGAGCCAAGCCAGATACAATCACAATCTTCTTTTGACCAAGATCAGAGGAAAACTTCTGTGTAAGTTTTAAGGCAACTGCTGACGCATTTCTAGAACCAACGATGCCAATACATTCTTTTTGAAGCAAGCTGACATGACCCAAGGCGCTTATTACGGGCGGCGGGTCATGTATTTGTCGAAGGAGCGGTGGATATTGAGGTTCGCATGCTGCGATTAACTGTCCGCCGAATTCCAGCAATTGATCCATTTCGCGCTGGGCAGAGGCTTTTGCAAAGATCCGAATTGGTCTTTTTGCGCCGCCTTTTTTTGCGAGTTCCGGTAATTCGGTTAAAGCTTGTGTTGCAGTCCCGTATCTTTTTATCAGTTGGAAAAACGTAATTGGGCCAACATTTTCGGATCGGATAAGCCGAAGCCAATTCAATTTTTCAGAATATGAAATTTCGGAAATACTATTCATTGTAGAATAGTGTCGCAAAGAAATTAACGCGTCAATTGAAAAAGATTTTTATAATACGCGAAATAAGAACATGGAAGATGTTATTTTTTTCCAATGCGCGGTTCAGTACCTTTTAGCAATCGCGCAATATTCTCATGGTGTCTTATGAAAATAAGGATTGCCATAAATGCGCTGAATTCAATTCGTTGGAGGTCGCCAAAATACATGTCACCAAATAAGGGCGCGTTCATCAAACCATATATATAGAGCGGTGAAAAAACCGCAGCAATAAGGGCCGCGAGCGAAGAGATGCGAAGCACAACGGCCACCAGAAGCCAGGTTAGAGCAACCGCAATACCTGCGGGCCAAGAGACGGCAAGCATAACACCGATAAAGGTTGCTACGCCTTTGCCGCCTTTGAATTTGAGCCATACTGGGAATAAATGTCCGAGAAATGCACCGCCACCTGCCAGTACCGCATAGTCTTGAGTGAGGTAATGATTAGCGAGTAAAACAACAACCGCGCCCTTTCCCCCATCCAGCAACAATGTTGCAAGAGCGAGAAACTTGTTACCAGTACGAAGGACATTAGTTGCACCAATGTTACCCGAGCCAATTTTACGAACATCCCCTAGACCGGCAATGCGAGTCAGTACCAGCCCAAAAGGGATAGATCCGATTAGATACCCTAATACGGCAGCTACCAAAAACGGCCACGTGTAGCTAATATCCCCTAAAGGCTCCGGCATTATTACGACCCCTGCAACTCAAACACGGTTTTACCGCGTACTAGTGTTTTTAAAACGCGCCCTTGAAGCAAATGGCCATCAAATGCGGTGTTCTTGGATTTTGATTTTAATTCAGATCCAACAACTTGCCATGGTTTTCCAAGATCAAACAAGCAAAGATCTGCAGGTTTTCCTATTTCAATGGTTCCGCAGTCTAGGCCAAGCAATTTTGCCGGTGCCACTGTCATTGTCCGAAGTAAAGACAAAAGGTCCATTTCCTGATTATGGTACAGGCGCAGACTGACAGGAAGCATCGTCTCGAGACCAATAACACCCGGTTTAGCTTGTGCGAAGGGCAGGCGTTTACTATCGGCACTTTGCGGCAGATGTTGAGACGAGATAACATCGATTGTCCCGTCTTTTAAGGCAGCCACTACCGCCATCCGGTCTTCCTCAACGCGAAGAGGCGGGGAGACACGCGCAAATGTTCTGTACTCACCAACCTCCATATCATTCAGTGAATGATAATGCGGAGCAGTTCCAGCGGTTACATCAATTTGTTCGTCTTTTGCGCGGCGGATAGAATTTAATGCGTCAGCAGTGCTTAAGTGTGCGGCATGCCATTTAGCTCCTGTCATAGCGACAAGACGGATGTCTCGTTCCACCAAAATCGCTTCAGCGCAGGCGGGAATAGATTTTAGCCCCATGAATGTCGCTGTACGGCCGCCAGTCATAACACCACTCGCCGCAAGGTTTGGTTCTTCCGCGTGTACAATAATGGGTTTGCCGAACATGGTGGAGTAGCCGAGAGCGCGGCGCATCATATTGATATCGCCGATGGCTTTTTGTCCGTCACTAAAGGCTACCACACCAGCCTCTGCCATCAGACCAAGCTCTGCCATTTCCGAGCCTTCCATACCTTTGGTAAGGGCGCCGGTTATGCAAATGTTCACGGGACATGTTTGAAGGGCGCGTCGGGCGATCATCTCAACTAAAGATGGGTCATCGATGACGGGTTCTGTGGCCGGAAAAGCATTAACGGTTGTAACACCGCCAGCGGCTGCGGCTAATCCAGCAGTTGCCATGGTTTCCCGGTGTTCTTTTCCAGGCTCACACAGATATGCATGGGCGTCGACAAGGCCGGGCGACAAGCAATGTCCGCCGCAATCTTCAGACGAGGCTCCACCCGGTAGGTTGTCTTTGGTGATGTGATGGCCCCAGTCAAGAACAAGGCCGTCATTGATCAAAACGCCGCCAATTGTGTCAGTCGATGTTGCCGGATCTAGAAGACGAGCATTGAGAAGAGTGTGTAGCGAATTCGTCATGAGCCTTCTCCGCGTGTTAGGAGGTCAAGGCATGCCATGCGAACAGCAACTCCCATTTCAACTTGTTCAGAGATCGCACTGATATTTAGATCGTCTGCGATTTCAGAATCGATTTCGACCCCGCGGTTCATGGGCCCGGGATGCATGATCAGCGCATCTGGTTTAGCGACCGACAGTTTCTTTTGGTCCAGTCCGAAATAATGAAAATACTCGCGAATAGATGGCACAAAAGCGCCTTGCATTCGTTCGGTCTGCAACCGCAACATCATGACAATATCTGCGTCTTTGAGGCCGTCTTTCATGGAATGATATACTTCTACGCCCATGGTCTTGGCATTCGACGGGATCAAAGTAGTGGGGCCAACAATTCGGACGCGTGCGCCCATAATGTTAAGAAGCGCAATGTTAGAGCGGGCGACTCGACTGTTTTGGATATCACCGCAAATGGCGACAGTTAGACCCGCCAAACGACCCTTGCGATTACGTATCGTTAAAGCATCAAGAAGAGCTTGCGTGGGATGTTCATGACTTCCGTCTCCCGCATTGATGACGGCGCAGTCAACTTTCTGAGCTAGGAGATGCGGTGCGCCTGAATCTGAGTGGCGAATTACCAGCACATCTGGATGCATAGCGTTGAGCGTCATTGCGGTATCAATCAGGGTTTCCCCTTTTTTGACCGAACTGGAACTCACCGACATGTTGATGACGTCTGCACCGAGGCGTTTACCCGCCAGTTCGAACGAGGTGCGTGTCCGCGTTGAGTTTTCAAAGAAGAGGTTGATTTGGGTCCGGCCGTGCAACAGCGATAGCTTCTTGTCACCCGCTCGGGATTTGCTCACATAACCTTCGGCTACATCCAACAACATATTAATATCGCTGGCGCTGAGGCGAGCAATATCCAGAAGATGCCGATGGGCAAATCGTGTTTTGTCAATTTGTGTCATTAAAGGGGCATTATATACGGATGAAAGCGAGAGAGGGCAAGTCTGTCTTTTAATAATCCATGCAAGAAATGGCAACTTTGTGAACAAGCGCCAAGCGTCAGCAACAAATGTGTTTCCTTTCAAACATAAATCGATCGCTTTTGATTTAGATCAATGTTCCAAGGTCGTGAGAATACCATATCTGTTTATGAATTGCGGCCTACGTAAAAGGTTGTATCTGTTTGTAAGAGGATTAGGGTAATTTGATATGGCGTTAAGGCTAGCTGAGATTGTAGAACCAATAAAATCAACGCGATATTTTCAATCAAACTTAAGTATGTATGAGGGTAAAGCCAGAGCTAATGATGAATCGCTTTTTCGATCTCTGGCAGATATGTCACCAGACGGTGTGATCGTTCAATGCAATGACATAATTGTATATGCAAATCAAGCGGCAGCGCAGTTCCTGAAATTTGGAGATACTGAAGACCTATTAGGTCGTAGCATGATTGAATTTTTTACACCATGTTATCAAAAAATTGCTGAAGACCGTATGCAAGGGGTGATAAAAGAAAGATTGAGTTTACCTTTTCTCGAATATGCGCTCGAAGCGAAAGATGGCACTATAGTAAGTGCAGAATTTTGTAGTCAGCCGGTATATTGGAATGGAAAACTAGCGGCCCAAACTCTCATGAAAGACTTAACGGAAAAAAACTTCAATGATGACATCTTTAAAACGCTAAGCCGAGCTGTCGAACAATGCCCCGATTCCATCATTAGCATGAACCCCATTGGAATTGTTGAATATGTAAATCCGCATTTTGAAGAACGGTTTGGTTATGCGTCGGATGAGATCTGCGATCAGGAATTTCATTTCTTTATCCAGCTAGTACGTTCTCGAAATGGTCTAATTGAAGTGATTAAATCCTGTAAGGCTAATCGCAGCTGGCGAGGAGAATTGGAGCTTAGAACCAAGTTTGGTGATGCAAAATGGAAGCAGGTTTCAGTTTCTCCTGTACTTGGGAAAGATGGAGAGATAAGCCATTTTATCTGTATTATGCAGGATATAACTGAACGAAAACTGGCAGAAGACGGGCTCCAAAAGGCACTGACAGAGGCGGAGGAAGCTAATAAGGCCAAATCCGAATTTCTTGCAAATATGAGCCATGAATTTCGAACACCCTTGAATGCGATTATTGGGTTTAGCTCCCTTCTCGCAAACGGACCTGATGATTTTATCGAAGGAAAGGGTAGAGAGTATGCCTCCTATGCTTTAGAAGGAGGGGAACATTTGCTTGCCCTTGTCAATGATTTGCTTGATTTAGCGAGAGTGGAAGCACGAAAAATTGTTCTTCAAGAAGAAAATTTCCCCATTTCGGAGATCGTAAAGAACGTGTCCCGCATGGTGTTAAGCAAAGCCAATGAGAACGATTGCACAGTAAAAACAGAAATCGACAGTGATTTTCTGCTTCATGCGGATATGCGCCGTACGAGACAAATACTTCTCAATGTCGTGTATAATGCCGTGAAATTCTCTGCCGGCGGCACGGTGACGATAGAAGCTCTCACGACTAATGGAGGCGTCATTCGAGTGCATGATACGGGTATCGGTATGACTAGAGAAGGTGTCGAGCAGGCTATGTCTACATTTGGGCAAGCAGAGAATAATGGCTATGCCAAAAAATATGACGGAGCAGGACTGGGACTACCAATTTCAACAAAGCTTGCTGAACTACATGGCGGTGAGTTGGAAATCGAAAGTGAATTAGGGGTTGGTACCATTGTAACCATTACATTTCCAGAAAGCCGCGTTATCTCAGAGAGATAATAGGACTTACATCGAATCCAGTGCACCTTGCAGAATGAAAGCGGCGGCCATTTTGTCGACAACTTCTGCACGGCGCTTTCTGGATGCATCGGCCTCTAGCAGGGTTCTTGTAACGGCAATAGTGGATAATCGTTCATCCCAGAAACAGGCTGGAACATCAAAATATTCTTCGAGATTCTTTTGTAGCTGACGGCAAGATTGACATCGAGGGCCTTCTGAGCCGTCCATATTGAGCGGCAAACCAATAATAAAGCCACCAATCTTGTGCTTTTCGATTAGGTCTTTAATTATTGCGGCATCTTCTTTTAATTTTGTACGCTTGATTGTCATCAACGGCGTCGCCACTTTCAGGGAAGTATCGGACAAAGCAAGGCCAATTGTCTTGGTTCCAGGATCAAAACCCAGCAGGCGTTGATCGAGGGCAATAAAATGTTTCAGATAGGTGGGGTTGCCGAGGAGCATAGGTTACGCTAATTTGCGGCCATTGTCGGTTTGGCCATTTGTCTAGAGTTACAACTAGGTGTCTGGGCCGACCATCCAGATTACGCTTCTTATTATAGCAAAGGGTGACAAATGTCGCTTGATAAAGCCACTGTAGCAAAAGTAGCCAATTTGGCTCGCATCCGGGTAGAGGAAAATCACCTGGATACGTTGGCCAACGAATTGAATGCAATCTTGGGCTGGGTTGAACAGCTCAGTGAGGTTGACACGGAAAATGTCGCACCAATGACATCAGTTGCGGAAATGCAATTGCGCTGGCGTGCGGATGAAATCACCGATGGTGGGTATCAACAAGAAATTGTTGCCAACGCACCGTCAGACGAAGACGGCTTTTTTGCTGTACCGAAGGTGATTGAATAATGACTGATTTAACAAAATTGACGATTGCGGAAGCTCGTGATGGTTTGAAAGCGTCCAAGTTTTCGGCCCGCGAACTTACTGCGGCCCACATCACGGCAATGGATAGTGCACGAGGCTTGAACGCTTTTATCACGGAAACACCTGAAAAAGCAGTTGAAGCGGCAACCAAGTCTGATGAGAAACTTGCAAACGGTGAAGCTGGTTTGATGGAAGGTATTCCTATCGCCATCAAAGACCTGTTTTGTACCAAAGGCACACTGACAACTGCAGCCTCTCATATTCTGGACGGTTTTACCCCTGAATATGAAAGTACGGTTAGCGCGAATTTGTGGACCGAAGGTGCTGTTATGCTGGGTAAGGCAAATTTGGATGAGTTCGCGATGGGCTCTTCAAACGAAACAAGTTATTACGGTAATGTTGTGAACCCTTGGCGTCGTAAAAAAGACGATCAACCATTGGTTCCTGGTGGCTCTTCTGGCGGATCTGCTAGTGCCGTGTCATCAAACATTGCAATGGGCGCAACTGGTACTGATACCGGCGGCTCTATTCGCCAACCAGCGGCATTCACTGGTATTGTTGGTATGAAGCCGACTTATGGTCGTTGTTCACGCTGGGGAACGGTTGCATTTGCTTCCAGCCTAGATCAGGCAGGTCCAATGACACGGACTGTTCGTGATACAGCGATTATGCTGGAAGCTATGGCTGGATTTGATGCCAAAGACAGCACAAGTGTGGATATGGAAGTGCCAAACTTCGAAGCCGCCCTTACTGGTGATATTCGGGGTCTGAAAGTTGGTATACCAAAAGAATACCGTCTCGACGGTATGTCCGAAGAAATTGCTGCCCTCTGGGAACAAGGTATCGAATGGTTGAAATCGGCTGGCGCTGAAATTGTAGAAATCAGTTTGCCGCATACAAAATATGCACTGCCAGCATATTACATTATCGCTCCGGCCGAAGCGTCAAGTAATCTAGCGCGTTATGATGGCGTTCGATATGGCTTGCGTGTTGAAGGTGATAGTCTCGATGATATGTATTCACGTACTCGGGCCGCTGGTTTCGGACATGAAGTGCAGCGCCGTATTTTGATCGGTACATATGCTTTGTCTGCGGGCTACTACGATGCTTATTATTTGAAGGCTCAAAAAGTACGGGCACGCATCGCAGAAGATTTCAAGGAAGCGTATAAAACGGTTGATACGATCCTGACACCGACAGCTCCAAGTGCAGCTTTTGCATTCGGTGAAAAAGGTGATGATCCACTTGAAATGTATCTCAATGACGTTTTCACAGTGCCTGCAAGTTTGGCTGGTCTTCCTGGGATCTCTTTGCCAACAGGATTGTCTGCTGATGGTCTACCGCTTGGATTACAGATTCTTGGGCGTCCATTTGATGAAGAAACAGTAATTCGAACCGCTGGTGTTCTGGAAGAGGCCGCTAACTTTACGGCGAAACCTGATGCTTGGTGGAGGGGTTAATATGGGTATGATTATTCAAGGCGTTACGGGTGACTGGGAAGTTGTTATTGGTCTGGAAGTCCATGCGCAAGTAAGTTCCAACGCGAAGCTGTTTTCAGGATCTGCAACGGAATATGGCGCAGAACAAAACACGCAAGTGTCATTTGTCGATGCGGCTATGCCCGGCATGCTGCCTGTTATCAATACGGCTGCTGTCGAACAAGCGGTGAAAACTGGTCTAGGGCTGAAAGCCAAGATCAACAATTTCTCCGTTTTCGACCGAAAGAACTATTTTTACGCTGACTTGCCGCAGGGTTATCAGATCAGTCAGTTTTTGCAGCCGATTGTCGGTGAAGGCATTCTGACCATCGATCTTAAAGATGGTGTGACCCGTGAAATCGGGATTACTCGACTTCATTTGGAACAGGATGCTGGTAAAAGTATTCATGATCAGCATCCAAGCATGACACTTGTCGATCTTAACCGATCTGGTGTTGCGCTGATGGAGATCGTGTCAGAACCTGACATGCGCTCGCCTGAGGAGGCTGCTGCATATGTGAAGAAGCTTCGTAGCATCCTTAGATATCTGGGAACATGCGACGGCAACATGGATGAAGGTTCCATGCGCGCAGACGTCAACGTTTCTGTTCGACGTCCGGGTGATGACCTCGGAACACGCTGCGAAATGAAGAACCTCAACTCTGTACGTTTCATCCAGCAAGCGATTGTCTATGAAGCCAATCGTCAGGTGGATATTCTAGAAGAGGGCGGTAAGATTGATCAGGAAACCCGCCTGTATGACAGCGTGAAAGGGGAAACTCGTTCTATGCGGTCAAAAGAAGAAGCGCACGATTACCGCTACTTCCCGGATCCGGATCTGCTGCCGCTTCAGTTCGATGACGCTTTTGTTGCAAAAATCAAAGCTGATTTACCAGAACTGCCTGACGAGAAGAAAGATCGCTTCATGAATACGCTTGGCATCAGTGCTTATGATGCGGGCGTGCTTGTTGCTGAAAAAGAGGTCGCTGATTTCTTTGAAGACGTAGCGAAAGGCCGCGACGCCAAATTATCTGTGAATTGGGTCACGGGCGAGTTCTTTGGAAACCTGAAACGGACAGGCAAAACCATCGCGACTTCTCCAGTATCTGCGGATGCGTTAGGTGAAGTAATTGATCTGATCAAGGATGGTACGATATCTAATCGTATTGCCAAGGAAGTGTTCGAAGAAATGTTCGACACTGGCAAGTCTGCTAGCAATATCGTTGAAGAAAAGGGCTTGAAGCAAGTCTCTGATACGGGTGCTATTGAAGCGGCGATCGATGATGTTATCGCTGCAAATCCTGACAAACTCGCTGAATATCGCGGCGGTAAGGATAAGCTGCTAGGGTTCTTCATGGGGCAGGTAATGAAAAATACCGGCGGTAAAGCAAATCCTGGCGTTGTGAACAAGCTGCTTAAACCGAAACTTGATGGATAGCTTCCCTCGATAAGGTAAAGAAAAAGGGTGGAGATTTTTCTCCGCCCTTTTTTATTGCTGTGTTGCCGTAAATGCCTGAAATTACGTTTGCCCTATTGATTTCGATCACGTGCGATAATTTGCCTTTTCGCTGACGTAAATAAATTTTAACCCAAATTAAACAGTTGGTAGATATTTTGTTTACTATAATTTTATGAACTTGGGCACTGAATGGATAATACCGAATTTCCCGCATCAAATACCGATATTGGCGCTCTGTTTGTAGCTGGAAGTATGTTGCTGGCAGGTTTCCTCTTCTTAGCTTTTCTGACTTTAAAGCCAAGTAAATCGGGGGACGATGTTGCCGCGGTGTTTTCTCCGACGATGACATTGACAGAAATTGCAAACGTAATCTCAACACTTCCCTTTAAGCTCGTGAGAACGGGATTTTCTGACTCCATTGTTATACTCAGGCCTTCAGCGGACGCAGAATTAGAGATGTTAAAAGAAGCCGGTGCAATTTTCATTATTGATGCATATGCAAATGGGGGGTGTGCGTTTTTCACCCGAAAATCGAATAAGAAGGTGTAACTAATGAACGCTCTTTATGAACTCAGACAATCAGTTTCCAGAAAATTGCTATTTCTTCTTTGGGGACATGTTCCACTCATTGCATTCTCTGCATTTTATGTTGGTGGCGATTGGCTTACCGCGACAATTGGGGCGGTCGTTTTTGCTGCGATTACGACCGGTTTATATATGAAGGATGGTGCAGCGCTAGCCTACAGATATGCCTGTGCGATTACATATGTTGTTCAAGTCGGTCTGCTCGTTTACGTTTTTTCCGGCCATCCTTGGCAAATTGACATTCACATGTATTTCTTTGCCTCTCTCGCGATTATCGCGGTGCTTTGCTGTTGGAGGACAATTATTGTAGCGACAGTAACAATTGCCCTTCATCATCTGGTTTTAAACTTTGTGTTGCCAGCAGCAGTTTTCCCGGAAGGGGCCGATTTTATGAGGGTCGTGCTTCATGCTGTGGTCGTTGTCTTTGAATCTGCGATTTTGACCTGGCTAACTTTCAAGCTTGTAAGCTCATTTGAAAGTTCAGCGAATGCTGTAGAGCAAGCTGAAGAAGCGTCCCAATCTGCTGACACTGAAAAGCAAAAAGCCCTTCAGGCGACTGAGGATGCTCAACGTTCTGAAGCCCATGTTTTAGATCTGAAAGCTGAGGCAGACAGGTTGAACGAAGAGAAAATTTCTTTGGCCGACCAAAAAAATGAGCGCAGACAGAGAGACCGTCACATGATGGCGACTGAATTTGAAGAAAAAGTCGGTAAATTATTGGAAAAGGTCGCCCAAAATTCCCATGTGATGTCAGGATTAGCATCGAACTTGAAAAATATTTCTGGAGAAGTCTCAGAAAAGGTTAGCCAAACGTCTTCTGTCGCTGAAAATATGACAATTAGTGTTCAAACAGTTAGTTCAGCAACCGACGAGTTGAGCTCCTCTATCCAGGAAATCTCATCGCAAGTTCATCAATCAAATCAAGTCGCAGGGGCTGCCTCTGATCGCGCTACTCAGACAGCACAAACGCTGGGGCAGTTAAAAGAAGCTGCCCATCAAATTAGTGAAGTCGTGGGTTTGATTAGTGATATTGCAGAGCAAACTAACCTGCTGGCGCTGAACGCCACTATTGAGGCCGCAAGAGCTGGTGAAGCGGGTAAAGGCTTTGCAGTCGTTGCGTCAGAAGTGAAAAATCTAGCGACACAGACTGCGAAAGCTACGGAAGATATCACGAGCCAGATTTCAGGCATTCAACAAGTCAGTGAACAAGCCGCCGGTGAAATCGAAGCTATTCTTTCAACGATTAATGAAATTAACTCGACAACGGCTTCTGTAGCTGCGGCTGTTGAAGAGCAATCCGTCGCAACAAACGAAATCTCAGTCAGTACGCGAAATGCTTATGACGGAACTGTACATTTAAAGGGAGATGTTTCAAATATTGAACAGTTTGCTGTTCAATCCTCAGATGCATCGCAACAGGTCCTAGATTCGGTAATTGAAATGGTGAGTGATACGGACAAAGTGTTATCAGAAGTGACCGGATTCCTTAAGAAAATCAGAGCGTAAGTCATATAAAATATCTCTAAATAACTAAAATGGTCGCCCATAATTTGATTATTGGGCGGCCAATTTTCTTGCCAGATTCAGGGTTAATCCGTTTACATCAAATCATAATCAGCTCCATTCTGTAGGGAGCTTCATTCTTTAACAAAACCAATTCAAGGTCGAAATTTGTTGGTGTGGATTTTCGATAACTCACTCCCCAAGAGGTCACATCAATCCTGCAAATTAATCCGCCATATTTGATGGCAATCTCATAGCCGGAGGATGGCCCGCTGCAGTGACAGCGATGATATTGGAAAGGGTGGAGGAAATCGGGCGGTGGAGTTGACCATACGACGCCATCGGTTTCCAATTCTTCATAGGGGAGGGGCTGTCCATCGATCGCATTTATCATTGAGATGTCAACATTTAACGCCATACTGATTTCCTTCAAGTTCCGGAAAAGGACGTCCAAATAGCATCTCCTGTGATCAATATTTTGGAGATCTCATTGCCAGAACAAGCCATAGTCTGTTAAGGCATATAATATGCATTGGATCGATGATGGCTTGATATTGTCAGCCAAAAAATATGGCGAAAATAGTGTTATCTTGCAGGCTCTCACGCGGGAGCATGGACGGCACGCTGGTCTCGTACGCGGGGGAACCGGGAAAAGGCTCCGAGGGATTTTACAGTCCGGTAATCTTGTAGGACTAAGATGGCAAGGACGATTGAGTGAGCAACTCGGCAACTATGCGGTAGAAGCTAATAATTCCGCGGGCGCTTTGCTCTTCGATCAGCCGTTAAAACTTGCCGCGGCATCGGCGGCATTATCTCTTCTTGAAAAGGTTCTTCCTGAACGTGAAACTCACACGAGTTTGTTTGAAGCAAGTTTGCTTTTAATTAAAAACCTTTCAGGAGGCATAGAACATTGGGGACCACTTTTTGTCAGGTGGGAACTTGGTCTCCTTACCGAAATGGGGTATGGGCTTGACTTAAGTGAATGTGCTTCCACAGGAATACGTGAAGATCTCGTATATGTGTCCCCAAAATCAGGGCGAGCCGTTTGCGCTGCTGCAGGATTTCCCTATCATGACCGTTTACTTGGGTTACCGGAATTTCTTGTGCCTGAAACTGGCCGCAGTGTTGATCGGATGATGCCTCAACAAATTCTCGATGGCCTTCATCTAACTGGTTATTTTATCCATAAAAACTTGCTGCCGCACTATGGAAATGAGGCACTACCAGCACGGGAACGCTTTGTATTTTCATTGGAACAACGTTTCCAAACAACTGAGTAGCTCCTACATTAGATTTTTTCAGTGCTTGAACGGTTTTTTTTGTGCCGAGGGCGCGTTCTGATGATATACAGAGATTATGAGTGATCAGTCTTTGATAAAATCCGGTGAAGTCCTTCCAACTTCACTGAAGGACGCCATAAGCGAGCGCTATCTTGCTTATGCGATGTCAACGATTATGTCCCGTTCCTTACCAGATGTACGGGATGGGTTGAAACCGGTTCACCGGCGCCTTTTGTATGCAATGCGCATGCTGAAGCTTGACCCCGCGTCAGGCTATAAAAAATGTGCTCGTGTTGTCGGCGACGTGATCGGTAAATATCACCCGCACGGGGATCAATCTGTTTATGACGCGCTGGTTCGTTTAGCGCAGGATTTTGCGCAGCGTTATACCCTCGTAGATGGCCAAGGTAACTTCGGCAACATCGACGGCGATAATGCGGCGGCCATGCGGTATACTGAATCGCGTATGACCATCTTTGCGGAATTACTTCTCAAAGATCTTGATAAGGACGCGGTAGATTTTAGGGCGACCTATGATGGCGAAGAAGACGAGCCGATCGTGCTTCCTGCGGCTTTTCCAAATCTACTTGCAAATGGATCTACAGGCATTGCGGTTGGTATGGCAACATCCATTCCACCTCACAATGCAACCGAGCTTTGTAACGCGCTCCTTTATTTAGTGAAATACTATACAGAGGATAAGGAAAAGCTTGCGGCATTGGCTGAAAATCCAAAATCCCGTATTGATAAGCTACTTGAGTTTATCCCGGGACCCGATTTCCCAACTGGCGGCGAATTGGTCGAAAAACCCGAGAGCATTCGCGAGGCCTATTTAACTGGGCGTGGTGGCTTTCGCCAACGTGCTCGCTGGGAGGTTGAGCAGGGTCCCCGCGGAACATACCAGATTGTCGTCACTGAAATTCCCTATCAGGTGCAGAAGGGAAAAATGATCGAACGGATAGCAGAGCTTATCCAATCGAAGAAATTTCCGTTGCTTCATGATGTTAGGGACGAGTCGGCGGAAGATATTCGTCTGGTGTTGGAGCCCAAAAGCAAGAATGTTGATGCCGAAATGTTGATGCAGGGACTGTTCCGATTTACAGATCTTGAAAACCGTTTCTCGCTCAACATGAATGTTCTGGATGCAAGCCAAACCCCTCGGGTTATGGGAATTCAGGAAGTTCTTGAGGAGTTCCTTAAACACCGGTTTATAGTTTTAAGGCGGCGCTCTCGTTACCGGCTTGAGAAAATTGCACATCGCCTTGAAGTGTTGGAAGGGTATCTGATTGTATTCCTAAATCTGGACGAAGTGATCCGGATTATTCGAGAAGAAGATCATCCTAAACAGCAACTAAGGGAGACCTTCAAGCTTACGGATGTTCAAGCTGAAGCAGTCTTAAATATGCGTCTGAGATCCCTCCGGAAATTGGAGGAAATGGAACTTCGGACAGAACATACAAAATTGACAGAAGAAAAGACAGGTTTGGAAGCTTTACTGGCAAGTGAAGATTTACAGAAAGCCTCTATCACCTCTGAATTAAAAGATCTGAAAAAGATCTTGAAAGGCGTTCCTGATGTCTCCAATCGGCGGACGACGATCGGAGAAGCGAAAGAGCTTCCTGATATTCCATTGGAAGCCATGATTGAGAAAGAGCCGATCACTGTTATCTGTTCTGATAAAGGCTGGGTTCGTGCCATTAAGGGCCACGTAGTCGAGACAGGCGAAGAGAAATACAAAGACGGTGATAAAGCAAGCTTCTGGATCACGGCAGAGACAACGGACAAGTTGGTCCTATTCGGCACAAACGGCCGTTTTTATACGATTGGCTGCGATAAAATTCCACGGGGCCGGGGACACGGCGAGCCTATCCGCTTGATGATAGATCTAGGGAATGATCAAGATATCGTTTCGTTATTTGTTCACAAGCCAGGCCGTAAGTTGCTCATCGCATCGTCGGATGGTCGTGGGTTCATCGTCGATGAGAACGGAATTATTGCACAAACAAGAAACGGTAAGCAGACACTGAATGTGTCAGGCGATGCCGAAGCGGCGTTCTGTGAGGAATTGAACGGCGATTCCGTGGCTGTGGTTGGTAACAACCGCAAACTTAACTGCTTTGCACTGGATGAAGTGTCTGAAATGACACGGGGCCGTGGCGTAACACTACAACGCTTTAAAGACGGTGGATTATCAGATATCAAAACTTTTAACCGGGAAGACGGGCTTTCGTGGAAATCAGGGGAACGTACCAGAACCGAACCGGATCTTACAGGCTGGTATACACGCCGAGGTAACTCAGGGCGTCTGGCCCCACGCGGATTTAGCCGGAATAATAAGTTTAAATAAAAAAATAAAGGGCGGTTATGGATACACTATATGAGGCCTTCCAAAAGTCGGCCGAAATATACCCCAATAATGCATTTTTATGTGTGCCATCTCTTAAAAAACGGGATTACTATCCTGATGGACGGGAATTCACCTATTCTGAAATTGCAGAACAGGTTGAACGCATTAAACAGGCCTATTCAAAGGCTGGATACGGTTATGGACAGCGGGTTGGGTTTTTACTTGAAAACCGCCCGGAGTATGTGAGCCATCTTATTGCATTGAATGCTCTTGGGGTGTCTTGTGTTCCGATAAACCCGGATTATCGCCATGACGAGATGTTATATCAGATGAGCCATTCTGATGCAGACCTTGTAGTGACACTTGAAAGCCGAGTTGAAGAAATTAAAGCTGTTGCGGAAGCACGCGAGAGACCATTGCGTGTCGTAACAGATCGTGATTTTTTCGACAATTTACCGTCACCTGAAAGAGCCTCTGTTTCTGGAAAGCCTTGCCTGATGACAGAAGCTAGCCTGCTCTATACATCAGGAACCACAGGTCGCCCCAAGGGGTGTATTCTCAATAATGATTACCATTTGACCGCAGCGAACTGGTATGCGGATATGAGCGGGTTAATCGAGATCCGACCAGGCAAAGAACGCCTATATAATCCATTGCCGTTGTATCATATAAACGCAGCAGTGATCTCCCTTGGTTGTATGCTTGTGAGCGGTGGATGTTTGATCATTCCCGATCGCTTCCATCCCTCAGGTTGGTGGCAGGATATCAACGAAACCAAAGCTACAATCATTCATTATCTGGGGGTCGTTCCCCCTATGTTGTTAAATCAACCTGACAATGAATTGGAAAGGTCGCATTCCGTACGGTTTGGTATTGGCGGCGGCGTTGATCCAGATTTACACGGGGTCTTTGAAGATCGTTATGGGTTTCCGCTATATGAAGTGTGGGGGATGACGGAAACAGGCCGTATCTTTAATGTAAACTCTGAACCCCGCCAGATTGATACACGTGCCTTCGGGAGACCCTATGGTGATTTCGAAGCGAAAATCGGGGATGAAGAAGGTAACGAACTGCCAAGAGGCAAGCAGGGAGAACTGCTTGTGCGCGCAGCAGGAGATAATCCGCGTAAAGGCTTCTTCGCTGGATATCTAAATAATGAAGACGCAACAGAGGAAGCCTGGGACGGTGGATGGTTTCATACCGGGGATACGGTTGTTCAAGATGAAACGGGGATGCTGTATTTTGTCGACCGTAAAAAGAATATTATTAGGCGTTCCGGCGAAAACATAGCGGCAGCGGAAGTTGAAGCTGCAATGCAGGCACATGATGCCATTGCACAGATCGCTGTCATCGCAGCACCCGACGCCCTTCGTGAAGAAGAAGTCATGGCATGCATCGTTTTGATGGAAGGGTATGAGAATACCCACGAACTTGCTGAGGAACTCTTTGAGTTTGCTTTTGCGAAACTTGCGTATTTCAAACCACCAGGATGGGTATTGTTTATGGATAGCCTTCCGACAACCAGTACGCAGAAAATCCAAAAAGCTCAGATTTTTGGAGCCGATGTCAATCCAACGGAAGCGCTCGGTATCTATGATTTTAGAAAATTGAAGAAGAAGCAAAGAGCACTTGTTTCCTAATATTTTAAACTTACCGAATAACAAAAAAAGCCGCTGGAATTACCAGCGGCTTTTTTCTTGTCGTATATGGGTTCGTCAATTCGCCGGTAAAAGCTCCGGTAGGAAAGTCGTAATTGCTGGGAAGAACCAAAGTAGCAACAGACCGATTACCTGAATAATCACGAACGGAATAACACCTTTATAGATATCCATGGTTGTTACATCCGGCGGTGCAACACCGCGAAGATAGAACAACGCAAATCCAAAAGGAGGCGTAATGAACGATGTCTGTAGATTTACAGCAATCAGGATCGTGATCCATGCCGGATGCATGAGGGCTGGATCCGCCGCGTAGATTACGGGTCCCACAATCGGGATAACAATGAAAATGATCTCAATGAAATCAAGAACAAAGCCCAAGAAGAACAAGACAATCATCACCACAATCAACAATGTTCGTGGGTCTTCAAATGATTGCAGGAATTCCTGAATGTAATGTTCACCGCCAAATGATCTGATCGTCAGGCTCAAAAAGAGGGAGGCAATAAGAATGACGAACACCATAGACGTAACCTTGGTGGTTTCATTCAAAATACCTGCCATAATTTTATCGCGGATCAAAATCCAGCTCGAATAAATCAATCCGAATAAAGCAAGATGGTAAGAAATTACAGCAGTAAAAATTCCCATCTTGTCGTCGAAATTGATGTTATCCAACCCCAAGCGGAGGTCAAAGTTACCTCGCATTAACAAGAGAACAATAATTGCTAAGGCAGCCCAGATAATGATTTTTGAAGATTGTTTGTTGTCCTGCAATTTTCTGTTGGCAGCCAACATAATTGCACCAGCAGCGCCCAAGCCAGCAGCGGCTGTTGGATTAGTGATACCACCAAGAATGGATCCAAGAACAGCTACAATCAAAATAACTGGGGGAGATACCACTCGAATGGCTTCGATTTCAGTCAATCGGACAGAGGCATGTTTCAGACCATAGACAATCATTGCGCCAGGTATGATGTAAAATACAGTCTTTAACCCGCCGCTTGCATCACCTGGTACAAAGAACCAATCGGCAATGAAAACTGCGACGACACCGACAAGCCCGATCAAAATTGGTTTAGGATCATACCCAGGGCGTAAAGCCATAGCCAATGTCAGCATAAAGCCAGTTAGAACCAACATAGCGACCACACCGCCAGACAACGGTCCGTACGTTGTAACGTCATCTATTGTTGTGCTGCCAGTGAGGTCAGCAGCTGCTAGTCCAATCCATAGCATAACCATGGCGACCAAAGGTCCAAACATAGCGCCAAGGAGTAGCCATGGGTTGTTATTATAGTAAGATATCAGATTGTATGAATCTGGCTCACCCAAATGAACTGGAGGCGCCTGATCACGATTAAAATAAGCGAAAACCAATGCATAAAGAGCGTAGAGCGATGCTAGGAAAATACCTGGTATAAAGGCTGCTTTAAACAAGGTGCCTGTAGATAGAACTGCTGGCTCACCCAACATTTCCAAGACTGTTATACCAAGTGCATCAGCGCGGTTTTCTTGGCCGATAGCGTACATATCACCAACGATTGAACCGAGCAGAACGATCACTATAGAAGGCGGAATGATTTGGCCAAGTGTACCGGATGTCGCAATAATACCTGTCGAAAGGGATTTAGAATAACCGTGCTTTAACATTGTCGGAAGGGCGATAAGGCCCATCGTTACAACCGTTGCACCAACCACACCAGTGGAGGCTGCAAGCAATGTACCCACCAAAACAACTGCGATTGCAAGACCGCCAGGAATAGAGCCAAACAATTTGGCCATAGTCGTCAGCAAGTCTTCCGCAATGTTGGAACGCTCAAGCGCGATGCCCATCAGTACGAATAGCGGTACAGCAAGAAGTGTTTCAACATTACCACCAAAGGCTCGGGAGAAGACGCCTTGAGCCCATGTGGATGTTGTGGAAAGCATGGCTTTTTGCCAACCTCCCTCGAACACAGGAACTTGCTCGGCTACGCCGTTAAATTCTTCGATTGTATAAAGCAGGCCTGCTTCGTTCAGCCCTGCGATTAAAGCAAAACTTATGAAAGCAGAGCCTGAGATTGCATAGGCTACTGGGTAGCCTGAGAGGATACCGCCAAACAGCGATATCGCGACGATAATCAGCGAAATTTCAACGCCGGTAAAACCTAAAAACATGGGTTAAAAACTCCGAGATCAATTAAAGAGGATGCGATGGGGCGTCACTTGAATGCTCAATCTTTTTATCCTCTGTAGCGTCATCAAATGAATAATGGGTCGGTATGTTTTTGTCACGTTCCAGCAGCGCCAGAATGTTTCGTAACAAGAATGCAACAGCACAAACGAACATGAGGCCTGCAAAAACCAGAACCAAAAATTTGAAAGCCCAAACCCAGGAAAATTCAGCAGTACCTGAGGTTTCAAACCGGAACCCTCTCCAGCGTGTTGATTCGGACCAAATATTCAACGGTTTTTGTGCGTTCATGGCGTTCATCGCGATAGGCCATGAGAACCACCAAAGCATTATTGTTGACGGGATAAAGAAAAAGACAGTTCCCAGCAGGTCAATCCAGTTTCTTGTTCTTGTTTTACACGCTGCATATACGAGATCTACACGCACATGGCCGCCTTCGATAAATGTGTATGCAGAGGCAAGTGCAATCAATATGGCATTGTAAAACTTCAGTTGTCCGGAAAGCCATTGCAGCTCTTCTGAAATAACACTTAAACCAAGAGGTGAAAACATCAATTCATTACCACGGAAAATTTGGCCCATAGCAATGATCATTACTTGTTGCAGCATCATAATGAGCGCAAACCAAGCTGAGGCTCTACCGATTTTACCGTTGAAGTTCTCTAGCCCGCTTACAACGCTGTACAAAAAACTGCGTTTGTAGATGCCTACACCAATTAGGACAAGAACCAAGGCCAGAACCATAAAGAAGAATTGATGTGACATGCCCATTTCTGTGACAGCATTCATCTTTAGCTTCAGTGTCTCAAGGTTAAGCCAGCTATAAATATGCCAGGGCAGAATCAATAGATTCACAAATCCCATAATAAAATTTAAAAATAAACTGCCAAGCGCTTCCATATCGGGTCTTTCCGATCAGCACCGTGTGTTCAATATGTGTGCGAGAATTCTCTAATTTAAGAGCTTTGCGTATTTTGAAATGCCAAATTGCATCTCGCCCCACCCAATATTTCTTTAAACTTAGTACGTCGTACGTTTTCAGTACGATTGTCACTCTGAGTTATATAAGAGCATCGATCATGTTGATCATACTCTATATAAGCTTCGCGCCACTTTAGAAACTACACGGACTCTCTGTGTTTAAAATGTGAAACCGGGCACTTATGGCCCGGTTTCATTACTGTATTACAATCTTAAGGCTTAACCCAGAACGCGTGTGCGTTGACGAGTGTAAGCACCTGAAGAAAGTTCATCCCATTTAGCAGATGCTTTCATGGAAGACTCAACAGACGTGCGAACCTTCTTGAAGAAAGGATCGCTCATGTTGTCATCGAGAACTTCTTGAGAGGCTTTACCAAATGCATCCCAAACGTCATCAGGGAATTCAAGCGTTTGAACGCCAGAAGCTTGCAGACGTGTAAGAGCTTGTGAATTGTTTGCAAGATACTGATGCAAGTTCCACTGGTTAGCTTCACCTGCAGCAATTTCGATCATTTTCTGATGTGCTTTGCTGAGGCCATTGAAGCGATCTTTGTTAAGCCCTAACGCAAGACCAGCACCTGGCTCATGGAAGCCTGATGTGTAGTAGAATTTAGTGATTTCTTGGAAACCAGCTTTCTCGTCTGCCCATGGGCCGATCCACTCAGTTCCGTCGATCGCACCAGATGCCAATGCTTGGTAAATTTCAGAACCAGGCAGTGTTTGAACAGATGCACCAAGTTTACCAAGGGCTTTACCGCCAAGACCAGGCATACGGAATTTCAGGCCTTTAAAGTCATCTGCAGATTTGATTTCTTTACGGAACCAACCACCAGCTTGTGGGCCTGTGTTACCTGCGAGGAATGAATGCAAACCGAACTCTTCACCGAGTTCAAGATGCAATTTGTGGCCATCGCCATGGTAATACCAGTTGTGAAGTTCATTTGGAGTCATGCCGAAAGGAACGGCTGTGAAGAAACCAAATGCTGCGTGCTGACCTACATAGTAGTAATCAGCTGCGTGATACATGTCTGCTTGACCAGACGTAACCGCATCAAAAACAGCGCCGAGGCCTGATACCAATTCACCAGAAGCTTTAACGTCTACTTCTAGCAAGCCGTCTGACATAGTGTTTACTGAATCTGCAAAATGCTGAGCTGCATCGAACACACCTGCAAGGCCACGGCCCCAGGCTGTTACCATAGTCAGTTTTTCGCGACCTTTTGCGATTGCAGGTGCTGCAAGTGCAACTGTACCTACAGTACCGGCAATACCAGCACTTTTAATAAATTTACGACGATCCATTTATTGCTCTCCCTATAGAACTTTTTACATTTTACGTAAACGATGCGGCTGTTAGTAACCCGCATAGCTAACGCAGAAGGTAGCGCTAGTATTACCTAAGGTCTAGCAATAAAGAAAGCCAAATTGACACTCTTTGTACGTAATGTCTGGGGCAATTGAGAAAATATAGCCAATTTTGGAGGTTACTTTAGAGAAGAGTAACTTATATTCAGGGCGGTTTTATGTATTTCACCACAAACAGCTAACCACTTTTAATGTTTTCTAAAAGCAGATTGGATTCGTTTGGGGAAAGGTAGTTTGTTTAATTCTGAATTATCGAGTTTTTTAGCTTTAGTCTCTCGGTTTCCAATTATTTATTGGAATTCACAAGCAAGAAATTGGCTCCCAACCTTCTTTTGTCAGTATTTCAGCGGGCTCAAAACGCGTCTTGTAAGACATCTTGGGGCTTTCAGCGATCCAGTAGCCCAAATATACATGCATTAGGCCCATATTCTTTGCCTGGATAATATGCCAAAGAACCAAATATGTACCAAGGCTTCGTTTTTCCATTTCAGGATCAAAGAAACTGTAAACCAGTGATAACCCATCATCCATACGATCTGTCAGGCAAACAGCGTATAAATTGTCATAAGGGTCTCTAAACTCGGTTAATTGAGTTCTAACGGGACTATCCTCAACCATTGCCTGATAATCGGAAAACACCATGTCAGACATGCCACCATCTGAATGGCGGGACTTCAAATATCGGTGAAACAGATCGTAATGCTCTGCTGTCGCTTCGGCAGGCATTTCTCGGGCAAAAATATCCTTGTTTCGCGACCAGATGCGCCGAAACGATTTTTTTAGAGAAAATTGGTTTGCAACTACGCGGATTGGGATGCAAGCGTTACAATTATCGCAAGCCGGTCTATAGGCGAGGTCTTGACTGCGTCGAAATCCAGCAAGACTAAGAGTATTGTGAAGGTGATCCGGGTCTTTTCCGGCAAGCAGGGTCACAATCTTCTTCTCCAACTTGCCACCTAAATACGGGCAGGGGGCTGGAGGAGTTGAAAAAAAGAACCTGGATGGTATCTCCACTCGCTTCATTGTTCGCCAATCTCAAAATTTAGTCGCTCTAGACTACTGTTTTTTGTACCTCTTGGAAAAGATTACGCATGAAATCCCTAAAAAACTCATAGCAAGCCGTAATAAAGTGGAGCGAAAATTGAAAAAACAATCCAAAGAAGGATGACAAGAGGGGCGCCAGCTTTAAAAAAGTCCATAAACCTATAATGACCGGGGCCCATGACCAAGAGATTCGTTTGATACCCCATCGGCGTAGCAAAGGAGCAATTTGCTGCAAAAATAGTCGCAAATACGAAAATCATAGGGTCAATTCCTAACGTTTTTGCAATGCCAATCCCGACCGGCGTAAACAAAACCGCTGTGGCGTTGTTACTTAATATATTTGTGAAAAATGCAACTAGCAGGAAGAAGAAGGAAAGAATGACGGCAACATGTGCGCCGTCTAGCATACTAACAAGTGCATGAGCAATAAAGGTAGCGCCACCGGTTGCTTGCATAGCCGTTCCGAGGGCAAGCGCTGCCCAAATCAGTAGAACAATTCTTCTGTCAATTGCACGACCTGCCTGATAAATATTCAAGCACCCAGAAGCAACTATCGCAGTTGCACCTGCAACTGCAGCAACTACAATTGGAACTGCACCAGTTGCCGCACATACGATAACGGCACCGAAAATGAAGCGGGCTCTACGGGCGAGCGCCAAAGCGGGCAATTCGCGTGTTGAATATTCAAGCAAAAGAACATCAGGATTATTCCGAAGGCGCATTACATTATTGCGCGAACCAAGAAGGAGTAAAACATCGCCTGCTTCCAAGCGAATGTCGGTCATTCTACTTGTTCTGATCATGCGAGAACGCCGTTGGATCCCCAGCACTACGCATTCTGTGCGATAGTGGAAGTTGATTTGATGCAGGGCCCTTCCGATCATCCGGGAGGCAGGGGCGATAACGACCTCAGCTAACGTCTGATCTTTACTTGTCTGTGTCGCGTTGGTTTCACTTTCCAAAGATTCTTCAATATTGTGGAAGTCACTCATGATTTGCGGATTGTCAGAAAATGCGTCTGTCAGGGATTTACGAGTACCTGCAAAAACTACAGAGTCGCCGGGGCGCAAAACCATATCATCGAAGGGAGGAAGCAGTAGTTTCTCTTCCCTTTGGATAAATCGGATTGTAATGTTTCTAAGGCTTGGGAACTGTCCAGCAATAGCCTCTTCTCCAACGAGAGGGCTATCAGCGGAGATTTGCATTTGTACGATAAATTGCTTGCCCGAAATGGGGGCTGATCCGTCCGTTACGGCTTCCCTGTCCGGGAGTAGTTTCGGAATAACTACCAACGCATAAACTAAACCTGTTATTGCCAAAACGGCTCCAGGCACAGAAATGTCGAAAAATTCAATGGCAGGTTGGCCGGCTTTAACCGCGGCGGCAGAGACAAGTAGATTAGTGGATGAACCAATTAGTGTCGTCATCCCTCCTAGGATAGAAGCATAACTGAGGGGGATCATTAATGTAGATGTTGGGCGGTGAAGCCTTTCCGCCAATGCAGTCATTAGCGGAATGAATATGACGACTACCGGAGTATTGTTCATAAAGGCGCTAATAAACATAACCGTCGTCAAGACAACACCGATGGCTAGGACAGGATGATGCCGCCGAAGCGTAATCAATACTCGAATGGGTTTTTCAAGGGCACCTGTTCTTACGATCCCTTGGCCGACTACGAGCAAAGATAGAACTGTAATCAACGCCGGATCGGCAAGTCCGGCCAAAATCTCCCTAGGGGTCAGTAAGAGATTGCCGTAACTATCAACTAGGGGGTAGACATAGAATAAGAGAAGTAAGCCAGAAATTACCGCAACAGAAGATATTTCGAGCCCAATTTTTTCGCTGGCAAAAGCGTACATTGCTACAGCAATGAACAGGAATACCAGCCACATGTGAATTTGTGCTTCAATCATAAATTTATTCTATCCGCATCCATATGTTCCGGAGTCTTATATTCTAGCTTAGACTATTGTAGTTTTCAGATTATTTAACCCTTATCATGAAGATTGTCTTTAATCTTGCAAGGGGGACGTATAGAAAACTACCCTTTTGGAAAGAAGTATTAGTGAAGACCAGCACTGATTATTACCAAGCAACTGCAAATACAACGTTCCATTTTCCTGAACTAGTCGGGGAGGTTCGCACAGATGTTTGTGTAATAGGGGCGGGTTTTACTGGTCTTGGAACAGCATTGGAACTGGCGGAACTGGGATTTTCTGTTGTTGTTCTTGAAGCGTCCCACGTTGGTTACGGTGCCTCAGGGCGAAGCGGTGGCCAAGTAGCATCTGGTTACTCACCCGGAATGTTGGAGACCGCAAGAATAGTTGGTGCAGAGGATGCCAAAAGGCTTTGGGCTTTTTCTGAAGATGCTAAGAACATACTAAATGATAGAATCACGCGTCATGAAATAGAATGTGATTATCTACCTGGCGAACTCTATGTTGCCCCCCAAAAATCTCACATAGATTGGCTGAAAGATGAGCAGGTATTTGTCGAAGATGAGTATGGATATGACCAATACCATTGGGTTGATCAGTTAGAGTTAAGAGAAATTATGGCGGGCGATCGCTATGTTGGCGGCTTACTTGATCTGGAAGGCGGGCATCTACATCCCCTAAATTATACATTGGGACTAGCGAGGGCGGCAAAAAATGCTGGTGTGCAAATATTCGAGAACTCAGCAGCTTTATCGTATGATGTAAATAATCGAGTAAATGTCACTTGTAAGAATGGCAATGTGGTTGCTGACAAACTGGTTCTCGCTGGAAATGCCTATTTAAAAGACGTGGAACCTTTACTGCAAAAAAGAATGGTCGCTGTTAAAAGCTGCATTATCGCAACGGAACCACTGGGTGAGGCACGCGCGTGCCAATTAATGAAAACAACGGCTTGCATCGCAGATACCTACTACGATCTGGATTATTTCAAGATCGCGCCAGACACACGCCTTATTTATGGGGGGCAGGATTTATCGTTTGGCCGCGTGAGTTTAGAAAATAATCCAGTTAGACGAAATATGTTGAAGACGTTTCCGATGCTTGAAGACGTAAAAATTGAGTATTTGTGGGATGGAAATCTCTCCGTAACTCGGCAGCGTTTGCCTGATGCTGGGAAGATAGGTAACCATGTCTATTATGCTCATGGATATTCAGGTCAAGGGGTGCCGCTCTCAGCTGTCCTCAGTAAAATAGTGGCTGAAGCCATTAACGGTGAGATGACGCGCCTTGATGTGTTTGGACGGATTCCTCATAAGACCATACCCAAAAGCCGTGCAATTCAAGTGCCCGCTTTATATATGATGTTGCTTTGGAACCGATTTAAAGATCTTCTTTAGACTGTTTTGCAAGACGGACACCGCTATTGGTCAGATAATCATGAAGCAAACGGCCCTTCGAATTGAACAACGACAAAAGTAAAATCAGTGAAGATGTTACTGCCATTGAAAAGTAGAACAAACCTGAATGAATAAGTGCTGTCAGATAATCAGGCTCATCGCCTGAATATAAATAAACTTCTAAACCCATAAACCGCATACCAATTGTAGCATTCAATTCACTGCCAATCGTCACAGTATGGTAAGCGAGGGGCACGAGCATTAACCCCACAGCAAGAATAGGGGACAGCAACCCCAGCGAAACAATACCCATCAATGTCGCTACAATTGTCGCAGCTATACCGATGAAGAAAATGCAGACAACGTCAATGGCATATGCACACAAACGGCGAAATCGAATGGCGTCGAAATCATCCAGATTGTCTTCATGGATTTTGCGGTCTCTACCGCCACCCAAAGACGACAGATTAATCACGGGTTCGCGTTTTACACTCACGGAAGTGAAGCTCCTTCGCAGAAAAATTTTGCAGACATAAATTAGTCTGCTATCAGTCTTAGATGGTAGTTGTTTGATCTTGTTCAAGCATAATAGCCGGAAGTTGTGTTGAATGTATCATGTTTCATAGTTAATGTTTTAGAATATAAAATGAGGGCATTTAGTTGATAATAAAGAATAAAATGTCATCTTATCCTCCAATATTGTCTGTATTGCTTGTTCAGTTAGTTGTTTATACGGTGCATACCGCATTGCTGCCGCAGTTGGAACCACATCTGGGATATTCAGTTCCCTTATTTTGGCAAATGCTGAGCCAAGGAATTGCTGCTGCTGCTATTAGTTATGCGTTTAGATTTTCATATTGGTGGGTTTTAATTCAACTGACGGCGCCACCACTGCTCGTGCTGGGTTTGGCACTAAACCTTCCGTTGTGGGGATTCCCTACAATCTTGCTTATACTTTTACTGGTGTTCTGGAATGTGGCAGTGAACAGGATTCCGCTGTATCTTACTAACCGGAAAACGTCAGAAAAACTGGTTTCACTCCTTCCAAAGAAGGACGGGATAACTGTCGCAGACCTTGGAAGTGGATTTGCTGGAACGTTGCGAGAAATGGCAGCGCAAAAGCCCGATCAGAATTTCGTTGGGTTTGAGACGGCCCCGATACCGTTTGTAGTGTCATGGGTATTGACCAAGCTTGGTCCTAGTAAAAACGTCAACATTCGCTTCAAAAGTTTCTGGTCAGTGGATTTAGGTGAATTTGACGTTCTTTATTGTTTTCTCTCACCTGTCCCTATGGCACAAATATATCAAAAAGCATCCCAGGAAATGAAACCGGGCGGAATGTTTATTAGTAATAGTTTTAAAGTTCCGGATCATAGGGCAGATTGCGTGGTAACGGTTAAAGATGGGCGAAAAACAAAACTGCTGATTTGGAAGATCTGAGCTATTTCAAAAATTTAGGCAGCACCGGTGTTTCACGCAGCAAGATAATGCTTATCCGTCTATTCCCGGGGTTTGATGGATCATCCATAATCATCGGATCAATGTCAGCTTTTCCAGAAACGCGCTCTATACGTTCAGGATCAAGACCCACCTCGACCAGCGCTCGCCTGCTTGCGTTCGCACGATCTGATGAGAGCTCCCAGTTTCCGTATTCCTTGCCAGAGAAACCTGAACTATCCGTATGGCCGCTTATGGACAAATTGTTTGGAAGCGTCGAGATGGCTTTAACAATTTTAGCCAGCAGTTTCTTAACTCTCGGTTTGATGGTGGTGCTACCCGCAGCAAACATGCTTTCGTCATATTGATCGACAATTTGAATGCGAAGTCCTTCAGGGGTCATATCAATGATGATGTTGTCTGCGAGCCCTTGCAACTCCGTATCTTCAGCCAGTGCTTGACGAATCTGATCTTTGGCATCTTCGAAGCTTGCTTCTTCAAGAGCTGCTAGGCGCTCAAGAAATTCGGCCTCGTCAATTTCGCTTTTACCTTCGCCCTCCGCATCATCTTTTGAACCTTCTTCAGGCGGGGAAATACTGGAGACAACAGAAGGTGTTCCTGTATTGGAAGTCATGGCGCCTTCGGTTTGCATGCTGGTGCCACCAAGGACTCCGCCAGAACCGGAGGATTCGCTGGTACTGGCAGCAGTAGGGGCAAAATAGTCTGAAATGCCTTGCTTTTGCACCGAATCAGTCACGTTGAGAAGCCAAAGAAGTAGGAAGAAGGCCATCATCGCCGTCACAAAGTCGGCATAGGCAACTTTCCAGGCACCACCATGATGACCGTGGCCAGCCTTTTTTACCTTTTTGACAATTATCGGAGCAATTTCGTCAGCCATGATTAATCCAAACCTTCAGGATCGTAATCTTAAACAGTAGGCGCGTTGTTGCACGCTTCTTCCAGCTCTGCGAACGTTGGGCGTTCGTGGCTGTAGAGAATTTTACGGGCAAATTCAACTGATACAGCAGGGGCGTATCCTTGAAGATGGGCTAAAAGGCCTTGCTTCATGCACTCATAGTATTTTCCGTCTGCATCAAAATACTGCTGCAGGTTTGTCCCCATTGGAGAGAATAGGCCATAGGCAACAAGAATACCAAAAAATGTACCAACAAGAGCCGCACCAATCAATCCGCCAAGTACTTCTGGTGGCTCGGAAATAGAGCCCATTGTCACAATTACACCCAACACCGCAGCAACAATACCAAAGGCTGGCAAAGCTTCACCAAGTTGTGTGACAGCGCCGGATAGAGCGTGATGCTCGTTATGATGGGTTTCTAGATCCTGATCCATCAGGTTTTCGACTTCATGTGGGTTTTCTGTTCCCATGGTCATAAGGCGAAGGTAATCACACATGAAATCCATGGCATGATGATTTTTTGTGAAAGTCGGGAAGTTTTGAAAAAGAGCGCTGTCTTTTGGATTTTCAATATGAGGCTCCAAAGCGATCATACCCTTGGTCTTTGCAAGTTTGAAAATAGCATACATGAGCGTCAATAATTCAGAGTAAGATTTTTTGCTATGCGGCGCTCCTTTAACCAGAGCGCCAAGGCTGCCTAATGTTCCCTTGATTACCCAAGTAGGGTTGCCCTGTAAAAAGGCACCAGCACCCGCACCGAGAATAATGACAAACTCAAGCGGCTGCCACAAAACGCCAAAATCACCATGCGGCGCATAACCACCCGCAACGCAACCAAACGTAACAACAACACCCAAAATCCAAATCATTCGTATTCTTGTCCTTGTTTTTATAGAAGTATTACTCGTTGGAGGGGAGTTTGGCCCGTTATTGGTTAACAAACAGTGAGTAATTTGTCGAAGTTTTTACCTACCCAGTTTTTGAGATTGATTTATAAGGGCTTATTGGCCTGTAATTCCAGCGAATAGATCATTTTCATTAATTGAAATTATTTTAGTTTTCAAAAATAATGAGTGCGTTTGGTAATCAGCTATGGGAAAATGAGACAATTGGTCGCACGCTCTGTGCCCTATACTTATGGAAATTGCTGTAAACACATGACTTTTGATGCAAGACAATTTCGCGACGCCTTAGGGTGTTTTGCGACCGGCGTTAGCGTCGTTACTTCATACAATCAACAAAAAGAGCCTATGGGTGTTACCGTAAATTCGTTCAGTTCAGTTTCACTGGATCCACCGCTTATTTTGTTTAGCCTAGCCCATACAGGTAATCATTGTCAGGAGTTTAAAGTTTCTGGCAAGTTTGCTGTCAATGTCCTTAGTACGCACCAAAAAGATTTGTGTGACCGGTTTGCATCTCCCAAAGAAGATCGTTTTAAGGGTGTTGAATACGAACTCGGTGAAAATGAATGCCCGGTTTTTGAAGAAAGCCTGTCTGTTTTAGAATGCGAAATATTTGCCTTGCAAGAAGCCGGGGATCATCTCGTGTTCATTTGCAGAGTGACAAACGTACACGCGAAAACTGACGAAAAGCCTCTTCTCTTCTATAAAGGTGGCTTTCCGACACTCAGTTAAGAGGTTTTAGAGTCAGTACTCCCAAAGCACTTTTGCGATACTCTTCCGGGCGGGTTGTCATTTTGCGATACTTCATATCTGCCCAGTCTTCCGCCATGTCATCGTAAAGCGGAGATAATATATTTCCGGACTGGCCCGTAGAGTGAATGAATAGCGAATTATCAAGATCTGAAAAATCGTATATAGCTCGGATTGAGGCGGCATGACTGTTGGCAAACGGCTGTTTGTCATCTTTGAGCTTATTGCGTCCCACATTCACTGTAAACGTATCGCCCATAGACGGGACCTTAATATCAAAGAGGTGATTTAGTCCTGCTACGCGACTGAAAGGTATATGATCGCTATGCGCAAAATGCGCGTCGCCCCAATTCCAATCCCGTATTTCAGATCCGTAGCGCGTCTCTAAATCAGTTATTGCGGCTTTTAATGATGACTGAAGAATGTGGGAGCATGTCTCTATTGGATCGGTAAGTTTATTGTCGCACCAAATTCCCTGCTTATCACGATCGAGCAGAACATTTTTTAAGAAAACCGGACGTTGTTTCCAATAGTTTTCGAAAATATCCCCAAGATCATCTGCATAAACAGCGCGGTTTAGCTCACGCATCCACCCGTTAAAAATGAGCGGGGCAGGGCCTGAGATCGTCATTTTACCGTCCCACGTAGAAAGTTCGGTGAGTGCCATCCGGCTTCGTTCATCAATAGGTTTTGTCGTTAAGAGAATTTCCAGAAACTCTTGCGCCATTCCTGATTTAACGTCGGACTGTATGTCGATAAAGGTTTGGACGCTGTGCTTATCTTCCTGCTCCAGCCGCTCCCTAATTCTATTTGCACGGTACGGGAGCGTCCAATCTGAGGAGATGAAGTAGGGATAGTCGTCCGGAACAATTTTTTCATTCGCCGTATAATGTTGACCGCTATCCGGATTGTAGGCTTGTGGAAGTTCACTGAAAGGAATGAAGCCGTCCCAGTCATTTTCGGCCAGCCAGCCCTGAACGGGAAGCCGTCCTTGAGCATGATTTTGGGCTTTTCTGATGGGAACTAAGCCCGGTGCGTAATATCCAATATTCCCATTAACATCGGCATAAACCATGTTTTGTTGTGGGCTTGTGAAATATTTAATTGCAGCGCGGAAGTCGTCCCAATTCTTTGCTCGCATCATACGTTCTGCGGCGGCGGGTGTTTTATCTTGAGGCAGCAAAGTCGTCCACGCAAATGCCAAAACATTTTGTCCAGGCAGTCCGGCGGTAGACGCGCCCAAAGCGTCAGAAATAACGGGTCCATGTCGAGTTGAACGGACTGAAATTGTGACGGGATCCGCTCCTTTTACTGGGATGATTTCCTCTCGATAAGTGAACTCCGCCCATCCATTCGGCGTTTTATATTGTTTCTCATTATCGGGATTTATTTTTTCGATGAATAGATCTTGTACGTCAGGGCCTGTATTGGTGAAGCCCCACGCGATATAATCGTTTCGGCCGAGAATAATTCCGGGAACGCCTGGAAGTGTTGCCCCAATTGCATTAATGTCAGGTGTTTTTAAATGTGCAAAGTACCAAAGCGCTGGTGCGGCTAGCCCCAAATGTGGATCGTTGGCAAGAAGGGGTTTTCCGGACACTGTTTTATTACCAGCAACAACCCAGTTGTTAGATCCCGCACCATCGGGTAGGGGTTCTGGCGCCATTGCGTAGAGTTTCCCAATATCCAGATTAGCACTTTTATATTCAGACCGAAGATCAGGAAGTGCGACCAATTTTTCGCCGGGATATGGCGGCATTATTTGGTTTACTTTATCCGGCGACATTTTGGTCATCAAGCGCATGCGCTCGATTTCTTTTGCCCAGTTTTTACTGAGATCCCAAGACATCATTTTGCTCCAAACCACAGAGTCAGCAGGGCTCCAAGGTTCGGGTTCTGTTCCTAGGATCAAAAATTCGGGAGGGAGAGCCCCACTATGTGTTTTTAAGTATGAATTTACTCCCTCCGAATATGCTTGAAGCAGTGTTTTGGTACTATCATCAAGTCCTTCTAGGGTGGTTTTTGCAGATTGATAGACACCGAGAGTTCTTAGGAACTTGTCTTTACCAATCGCTGGGGCGCCAAGTATTTCGGACAAGCGGCCTGCACCGATCCGTCGGTTAATCTCCATCTGCCACAAGCGGTCTTGGGCATGAGTGAATCCAAGGGCAAAGCTGGCGTCTTTTAAGCTATCTGCTTCGATGTGGGGAATACCGGATACATCACGTGTTATTGTTACTTTATTCTCGATACCAGATATGGAAATCTCACCGTCTATCTTTGGAAGAGAGCTATTCGCATAAAAATATCCGCCGGCGACTGATAGTGTCGCCAATGCCAAAACGGCTATTCCGCCGTTCTTTAAAATGCCCATTATATTCTCCCCCATTTGATGCTTCTAATTGTTAGCAGAAAAAGGCGAGATTTCAATGATTGCCTGTCAAATGCTGAGTTTGTTTCGCGGGGTGATCAAGTTTGTTCTTCCATGTTTTGGGGAGAGCGACTAAAAAAGTGGCTAATTCAAATTCGGAGATCCACAACATGAGCAAAAAAGTAGCCTTTATCGGTCTTGGTGTAATGGGATACCCCATGGCAGGTTTCCTGCAAAAAGCGGGATATGCTGTCACTGTTTATAATCGCACAACAGCAAAAGCTGAAAAATGGGCGAATGAATATAAAGGCTCTTTCGCTGCAACACCGCGTGAGGCTGCGGAAGGCGCTAAAATTGTTATGGCGTGCGTGGGAAATGATGACGATCTACGGAGCGTTGTTCTGGGAGCAGACGGTATTTTTGCCGGAATGGCGGATGGAACATTGTTTGTTGATCACACGACCGCATCGGCCGAAGTAGCACGAGAGCTTGCAGTTATTGGTGCCGAAAAGGGCATTGGTTTCGTAGACGCGCCAGTATCTGGCGGTCAGGCCGGAGCCGAAAACGGTAAGCTAACGGTTATGTGCGGTGGATCAGAAAAAGATTTTGAAACTGCGTCCGTTGCCATCGACGCTTATTCTCAAGCCTGCAAATTGATGGGTAAAGTTGGCGCTGGACAGCTTGCTAAAATGGTCAATCAGATCTGTATCGCAGGCGTAGTCCAAGGTCTTTCCGAAGGCATACATTTTGCGCAAAAAGCAGGGCTTGATGCAGAAAAAGTGATCGAAGTGATTTCCAAAGGAGCAGCACAAAGCTGGCAGATGGAAAATCGCTACAAGACGATGATCAAAGATGAATTTGATTTTGGTTTTGCCGTTGACTGGATGCGCAAAGATCTGGGTATTTGTTTAAGCACGGCGAACGAAATTGGTGCAAGCCTTCCGAACACTGCACTTGTGGATCAATATTATTCTGATGTGCAAGCGATGGGTGGTAATCGTATGGACACGTCAAGTCTGATCACGCGGTTGCGTAAACTTAGCTAAATGGAAATATTTGGGGTGGCTATCTTCGCTACCCCAAATCCTCGGCCTCCGTCATGTCTTCAAAATGCAATGGGGCAGCGAGGGTAATCGCCCAGTAAAGACTGCTGATTTTATTTTCCACGAAATCACGTGGAGCCAGTCCCACACCAATATCAATATAGGTTGGATTTAAAATATTGTCTTTATGCGGTTTGCTTTGCATCCAGATGTCAAAAACATTGATGGCGGGCGTCTTGCAAAAAGCGATATTTTCAGCGGCTTCGCAAAACAGATATTGGTGACTGTTAATGCGATCAACAAAGCTGCTGTTATTAGCTCCGGTATGAGACAATGTGCCGGTTTTGTGCATATAAAGTGAATGCATTAAAGCCGCGCGCGTCAGAAGCATATTGAATTGGAGGGGTGGTAATTGCTCATCTTCTCTTGCGCAATTGATGAGAGTAATCAATTCGTTAATTTGCGTCATTCAATAACCTTCCCGTTTATTTTCCCCGAGCTTCTTTTGGCCGCTCATAAATGATACGGTTACCAAAAGCTGTGTGATTGACGCGGTTCAGTTAAGAATTGTGAATGAGGTAGTTTATGTCGAAGAAAGATAAATACGCACCAGAGACCAATCTGGCTGGCGGACTTGGCTGGATGGATGAGAGTTTTAAAGGCGTTATTCCAGGTATTTATCCAAGCACGACGTATGAACGGGAGAAAGACGGCAGCTATCCGAGTGGCCGTGTTTATACCCGAGATCAAAATCCAAATTATGATCAACCTGAACAAATTTTGGCGGGTCTAGAAAAAGGCGCTGATGCGTTTCTTTTTTCATCAGGCATGGCGGCTGCGGTTACAGTATTTCAAGCGTTGAAGCCGGGGGATCATATCGTGGCCCCAAAAGTTATGTACTGGGCGCTGCGCAACTGGCTCGTCACTTTTGGTGCCGATTGGGGACTTGAGACAAGTTTTGTTGAAAATGGTGATTTGTCAGAACTTAACAACGCTGTGATTCCCGGCAAAACAAAAATGCTGTGGATGGAAACACCTGCCAATCCGACTTGGGTTGTGGATGATATCAAGGCTTGGTCAGAGGCTGCAAAAAAAGTTGGCGCCGTGCTTGTGGTGGATAACACAGTGGCTACGCCGATTTTAACGCGTCCCATTGAACATGGCGCCGACATCGTGATGCATTCTGCAACAAAATATCTCAACGGTCATTCCGATGTCCTAGCGGGGGCTTTGATCACGAAAGAAGAGAATGATTTTTGGACAAGAATTAAACGCGTTCGCAATGCGGGAGGCGCAGTGCTTGGCCCGTTTGAAGCATGGCTTCTCATGCGCGGGATGCGCACTTTATCAATTCGGGTGAAGAAAGCGTCGGACAATGCAATGGCGATTGCCAAGGCGTTGGAAAATCATGAGAACGTAGAAGCAGTTTTATATCCAGGACTTGAAAGTCACCCTGACTTCGCTGTCACATCACGTCAAATGAGTGGCGGGTTTGGCGGAATGTTAAGCATTCGGGTTAAAGGCGGCGAACAGGCCTCCATGGATGTTGCCGCAAGGCTTGTACTATTCAAGCGGGCGACATCGCTCGGAGGTGTTGAAAGTCTTGTGGAACACCGGGCAAGCATAGAAGGGCCGGATACGCCTTGTCCTGTGGATTTGCTTCGCTTATCTGTTGGCATTGAAGATGCAGATGATCTGATAGCCGATTTAAAGGAGGCACTTGAGGGGTAGCGCTTTTTACGCTACTTCCCCATATTCACAGTTAGCCATTCATTCTTTTCGCTGCATCAACTGCGAAGTAACTTAAAATACCGTCGCAGCCTGCACGTTTGAAGCAAAGGAGCGATTCCAAAATGACTTTGTCTGGGTCCAACCATCCGTTTTGAATGGCGGCGCTGATCATGGCGTATTCGCCTGATACCTGATAAGCAAAAGTAGGAACCCCAAATTCGTCTTTTACGCGTCTGCAGATATCGAGATATGGCATGCCGGGTTTGACCATAACCATGTCGGCACCTTCTGTTATGTCCAGACCAACCTCGCGTATCGCTTCGTCGGTGTTCGCAGGGTTCATCTGATACGTCCGCTTGTCACCTGATCCCAAATTACCAGTTGAACCTACAGCATCGCGGAACGGGCCGTAAAAGCCCGATGCGTATTTGGCAGAGTAAGCCATAATAGATGTGTCCGTATGTCTTGCGCCTTCAAGCGCATCCCGAACGGCGCCAATACGGCCATCCATCATGTCAGACGGCGCAATAATATCGCAGCCAGCATCTACCTGATTTAGGGTTTGAGAAATTAGTGCTTCAATGGTGCGATCATTTACAACATACCCGTCTTCCAGAATGCCATCTTGTCCATGGGTCGTAAATGGATCAAGCGCGACATCACATAAAACACCCATATCCGGAACGGAGTCTTTAAGTGTTTTGATGGCTTTACAAATAATGTTGTCGGGATTGGCGGCTTCTTTGCCGTCTTCTGTTTTGAGCGCTGGATCAACCGCAGGAAATAGTGCAATTACAGGAATGCCTAACGATTTGGCTTCACGGGCAGCATTTGCCAGTAAATCCGTACTAAGGCGCTGGACACCCGGCATGGAAGGGATGTCGACCGCTTGATTATTTCCTTCATGTACAAAAACCGGCCAGATCAAGTCGTTAGGGGAGACCGCATTTTCTGCGACCAGTCTACGAGACCAATCGAATTTACGAGTACGCCGCATGCGCGTACGGGGATACGCGGGGGAAGGCTTCGTCATTTTTCTTCTTTCGCTATAGCTCAGGTTTTTTTCAGATAATACTGAGCTTCTGCGGTGTGAGCAAATCCTAAAAACAACCAATGCAATTGTCCCGATGTGTATTCTAGAGACAATTTCACCAAACGATCGTTTGGTGAGCGTTGACAGGTCATTCGCAAAGCCGTATCACTATGGAAAGGGATCACAAGGAAACGATCACATGGATTTTAATCTGACAGAAGACCAAACTGCTTTTCAGGATATGGCGAGAGGGTTCGCTACTGACGTTTTTGCACCGAATGCCGAAAAGTGGGATGAAGAGAAAATATTTCCGGTAGACGAACTTCGTCAAGCCGCCGAATTGGGCTTTGCCGGCATCTATGTGGATGAAGAATTTGGTGGCTCAAGCCTAAAGCGTCTCGATGCGGCTATTATATTCGAAGAATTGGCGTCGGGGTGTACTTCCACGGCCGCCTATATCTCTATCCATAATATGGCATGTTGGATGATCGATCGTTTTGGGTCTTCGGAAGTTCGTAAAAAATTCATACCAAAACTAATGACCATGGAGCATTTTGCCAGCTACTGCCTTACTGAGGCAGGCGCTGGATCTGACGCCGCTGCGCTTCGCACCCGTGCAGTGCGCGACGGCGACGAATATGTCATCAATGGCAGTAAAGCATTTATCTCTGGCGGTGGGCGCGCGGATGTATATGTGACCATGGTGCGAACTGGTGATGAAAGTGCTGGCGGGATCAGCTGTATTGTTATCCCGAAAGATGCGCCGGGTATCAGCTTCGGGGCTCAGGAACGTAAAATGGGTTGGAATTCTCAACCAACGGCGCAAGTCCTGTTCGATGATTGCCGTGTTCCTATTGAAAATCTCGTTGGTGAAGAGGGGCAGGGCTTTAAGATTGCGATGATGGGTCTTGATGGAGGTCGCCTTAATATTGGTGCCTGTTCCATCGGTGCGGCACGAGCTTGTCTTGAAGCTGCACAGGATTATACGGCTGATCGAAAACAATTTGGCAAACCAATAGGAAGTTTCCAAGGGCTTCAGTTTAATCTGGCTGATATGGCAACGGAACTGGAAGCCGCTAGGCTGATGATTCGTCAAGCTGCCGCCAAGTTAGATGCCAAAGATCCAGAAGCCACACTTTACTGCGCTATGGCAAAAAGGTTTGCGACAGATGTCGGTTTCAATGTTTGTAATCAAGCGCTTCAACTGCACGGTGGATATGGATATTTGAAAGATTTTCCAATAGAAAGGTTTGTGCGCGACACTCGTGTTCACCAGATATTGGAAGGAACCAATGAGATCATGCGCGTGGTGATTTCACGGAAAATGCAAGAAGGTCAGGGACGTTCATAAGATGACAAGTGAATTGGAAATTGTTTTTGAGCAAAAAGGCGCCTTGGGAGTTGTTCTGCTGAACAGACCAAAGGCACTAAACGCACTGACACATGAAATGGCTCTTGCGCTGGATGCAAAACTTATCGAGTGGGCAGAGGACACCAGTATCTCGGCGGTATTGATCAAAGGCTCAGGTGAGAAAGCTTTTTGCGCAGGCGGAGATATCGTCAAACTTTATAATGAAGGTAAGGCTGGGGGAGACTATCCATATCGTTTTTACCATGATGAATATGTCTGTAATGCCAGAATAGCTCATTTTCCAAAACCGTATGTTGCGTTCATTGACGGGATCGTAATGGGCGGCGGTGTTGGTGTGTCTGTTCATGGATCACACCGAATTGCAACTGAACGTACAATGTTTGCGATGCCTGAATCTGGCATTGGATTGTTTCCAGATGTCGGTGGGACTTATTTCTTACCTCGTTGTCCCGGAGAAGTGGGGATGTATCTGGGACTTACCGGCAACCGCCTGAAAGCAGCGGATTCTATTTACTCAGGTATTGCCACGGCGTATATGAATTCAGCTGATCTGGATGGTTTGGAGGCCGCATTTGCTTCAATGGTTTTCTCAGCGGATCCGCACGGGGATATTAATCAGCTGATTGCAGTCTATTGCGGCGATGCCGGACAAGCGCCTCTTAAAGCTGAGCAGGCGAATATTGATAAACACTTTAGTTTTGATCGCGTTGAAGACATCTTTGCAAGCTTAGCGGCAGATGAAGATGAGTGGGCGCAAAAAACGCTGGCGACGCTAAAAACCAAATCACCTACAAGCATGAAAATTATCTGCAAACAGATCCGTGAAGGTGCAACACGAAATATCGATGATTGCATGAAACTTGAATGGCGAATGGTGAACCGGATTGTAAAAGGCGTTGATTTTTATGAGGGGACACGAGCTGTTCTTATCGATAAAGATCAATCACCTGCATGGTCGCCTTCAGTATTGGAAGAAATCTCCAAGGAGGATGTAGAAAGTTATTTCCTCCCCCTTGAAGCAGGTGATCTGGATATCTGATTATTCAGGCGTGAAACCGTCTAAAATCACAAACTGGCCTTCGGCAGCCCCTTCGCGGGCGTCGCGGGCTTTTTTGTATTCCGGGCTGTCATAAAAGGCACGTGCCTCATCCATTCCCGGGAATTTTACCAGCACAACACGAAGGGTTTCTTCTGGCCCTTCTAGAGTTTCCATTTCGCCGCCGCGGGTCATGTATTCGCCGCCGAATTTCTTAATGGCGATGGGGGCAAGGGCTTTATATTGCTCATATTGAACGGGATCTTTTACATTGATCCGCGCGACCATATAGGCTGGCATGAAACATTCCTTTTGTTGGTAAAAAAATCTGCTAACGTAATAGGAAATAAACAATAAAGGGGAAGCTCGTGGCCTACAAGTACGTAACTGTCGAAAAGAAAAACAGAATTGCAATCGTCCGCTTCGACAGAAATCATGATTTAAATCCTTTGTCGGTTGATCTGATGCTGGAACTTACTGATGTGGCACGATCATTTGATGCTGATATTGAAACCAATGCTGTCATTCTGACGGGGAACGGGACGAATTTTACAGCTGGGTTTGACTTGAAAGACGCTGCGCTTAAAAAACGCATGGAAGCAGGCGTTATGGAACGCCGACATATGCAACGGGTCGGCCCCCAAATGTGTCAAGCGTGGGAAGATATAGAACCCATGACGATCGCCGCGATCGATGGATACTGCATTGGCGGCGGTGTCGCGCTTTCAGTTGCGCTGGATATGAGAATAGCCAGCAAGGATGCAAAATTCTATGTGCCGGAAATCAGAAATGGTATGAACATGAGCTGGAATTCGGTGCCGCGAATGGTCAACCTCATCGGACCTGCAAGAACCAAACAGCTCTCAATAGTGGCGGACATCATAAGCGCAGAAAAAGCCTTGAACTGGCGTTTGATTGAAGAATTGACTGAGGATGATACAGCGTTTGATCTAGCACATGAATTTGCCGAAAAGATAGCTGCTCGGCCGCCGCTTCCTGTTCGCATGATAAAGAAAGGGGCGAATGCCGCAGCAACCGCCCTTAACCACGCGACAAGTTATATGGATATTGATCAATACACGCTCGCCACCCTCTCCGATGATTATGCAGAGGGCGTGAGCGCGTTTATCGAGAAGCGAAATCCTGAATTCAAAGGGCGCTAAGTAGCTTTTATTCTTCAGGCTTTTCGAATTCGCCGTGACGGCCGGTGCCGCTCACAAATTTGCCGGCGCCGGATTGAAACGCATCATGAAAGGCAGGTTGGCTGCCTTCAATTTCACGGTCAATTGCTTCGGCTTCTGGATAGTCCCACTGTGTCATCGCAGAATGTCTGTCCGACAACATGGCGGTTTGCGGGAAACTGGCAAGCTCCCGCGCAAGCTGTTGCGCTGCTGCCAAAGCGTCTCCTTTTGCAACGAGCCTGTCAGCCAGACCAAAATGATAGGCTTCTTTGGCATCAACTGGGCGGCCCGTCATAAGCATATCAAGGGCGCGGCTTTCACCGATGATACGAGGTAGGCGAACGGTGCAACCATTTGGCATAGGACCGCCAAAACGGCGGCAAAATACACCAAATATCGCACTTTCACTAGCAACACGCATATCACACCAAACGGCAAGAGCAAGGCCCGCGGCGACCGCGTGCCCCTCTATCGCCCCGATAACTGGTTTTGACAGACGGTGGCGGGTCGCGCCTTTGTTGGTTCCTGCCCAGCTAAATCCGATAGAGGCTCCGGAAGAGATTTCCTCCAGATCCGCACCGGCGCAAAATCCTTCACCTTTACCTGTGAAAACAGCGATTTTTGATGTTTTGTCCTTTTCGAAATCAGCGAAGGCATCATGAAGCCCTTGTACCGTCTCCATATCGCACGCATTACGTACTTCCGGACGGTTAATTATGACCGTGGTAACAGGGCCTTCACGTGATATTTCTACTTTTCCATTGGCGTACTTATTCATGGGTTCCTCTTATTGTTATTTTTATATGAGACCCGAAAAACTTATCCTAAAAACCGATCTCGGAGTTTACGCATGCCACCAAGCCAACGATCATAGTTCGAGGATTTTAACTGCATATAATCCAGAACCTGAGGGTGAGGGAGGATTAGGAATTCTTCCTTGTCCATTGTCTCGATCACACAATCCGCAAGCTCTTCAGGTTCAAGGGTTCCATCAACGGAAGCTACTTGATCAAGGCGACCTTCGGTCATTGCAGTTCGAACCTGCTGAGGGCAGAGAACAGAAACACGAACACCTTTGTCACCATAGCGAATGGCCATTGTTTCTGCGAAGGCGATTGCAGCGTGTTTTGTAACGGCATATGGGGCTGAATCAATTTGGCTAAGCAGACCAGCTGCTGATGCTGTATTGATAAGATAGCCACCACCTTGTGCCACCATTTTATCTACAAGTGCACGAGCCGCATAGATATGCGCCATTACATGAACGTCCCAGTGTAAGGTCCAGATATCATTGGGAAGTTCTTCCCAGCCGTATCGGGCGAGACCCGCATTGGAGACAAAAATATCAATTTGACCATAAGCTTCTTCTGCTTTGGCAATCAGGTTCAGAATATCGCTTTCTTTTGCGACATCGCATTTCACGGCAAGGCCATTAATAGAGGCAGCTACGTCTTGAAGGGCACCGTCTTGAAGATCTGCAACGGTTACTGATTTTGCGCCCTCTTTATGAAATCGTTCAGCAAGTGCCTTGCCAATCCCGCTGGCGCCACCTGTGATGACAATATTCTTCCCTATAACTTTCATTTATTCCGCCTTTTATTTTTGGTTGTTAATGCGACCTTACCTGTCATGTTAGCGCGAATTGATGTGAGCACAACAAAAAAGGCGCCCGAGGGCGCCTTCATATTGCGTCATGTTCAATCAGATTAATTTGTGAAAGATTGAATGCCTGTTTGCGCGCGACCAAGGATGAGGGCGTGCACATCGTGGGTGCCTTCATAGGTATTCACGGCTTCCAAATTCATAACGTGGCGAATGACGTGGAATTCATCACTGATGCCGTTGCCCCCATGCATATCACGTGCAACCCGGGCGATATCAAGGGATTTACCGCAAGAATTGCGTTTGATGAGCGAAATCATTTCTGGCGCTGCACGGTTTTCATCACGAAGACGACCAACCCGCAAGCAAGATTGCAAGCCAAGTGTGATTTCAGTTTGCATGTCGGCGAGTTTTTTCTGGATCAATTGGTTTGCAGCGAGGGGGCGACCAAACTGTTTACGCTCCATCGTATAGTTGAGTGCAGCTTGCCAGCAGAATTCTGCTGAGCCGAGTGCACCCCATGCAATGCCAAATCGCGCACTGTTAAGGCACCCGAACGGACCTGCAAGTCCTTGGACATTCGGCATAATATTTTCTTCAGGCACAAACACATCTTCCATGACAATCTCGCCAGTGACAGAGGCGCGAAGAGAAAATTTCCCTTCAATTTTCGGTGCTGAAAGACCTTCCATTCCTTTTTCAAGGATGAAACCGCGAATGATATCGTCATCTGTTTTTGCCCAAACTACAAAGACATCTGCAACAGGAGAGTTCGTGATCCACATTTTCGCGCCGTTCATCCGATACCCACCATCGACTGATTTTGCGCGCGTAATCATGCTTCCAGGATCTGATCCGTGATCAGGTTCAGTCAGACCAAAGCAACCAATCCATTCACCTGTTGCAAGTTTAGGAAGATATTTTTCACGTTGAGCTTCTGTACCGTATGTATAGATCGGGTGCATCACGAGGCTTGATTGCACACTCATCATAGAACGATAACCACTATCTACGCGCTCAACTTCACGGGCAATGAGGCCGTAGGAAACGTAAGACAATCCTGCGCATCCATATCCATCGATTGTCGCGCCGAGAAGACCAAGCTCACCCATTTCACGGAAAATGCTTGTGTCCATTTTTTCATGTCTGTTGGCTTCCAGAATACGGGGCATCAATTTGTCCTGACAATAGTCATGAGCCGTCTGGCGTACCATCCGTTCTTCTTCTGTCAATTGATCTTCAAGTAGGAAAGGGTCTTCTGGATTAAAGGCAGGGCGGTGATTTGCCGGCGTTTTACTCATGGGGGGCTCCAAATCAGGCTAGTGAAAAGTTAACTGCTTTTACTTAATTTTTTTGAGTTTGTTAGTACGTATCTATATAATTTCTAGGACGAACTCAACTATCTCAGTTCAAAATTAGTCGAACAGTGACTTTATCGTTGAGTATAAGGGCTACAGGCACAGATAAATGGCAGTTGGAAAAGGTGAGTATATAATCGAATTTGTTCCAGTCGGAAATTCGATGAAAGTTTCCGTGTTTGATACGGAAACACTTACGGAGGTATCAATTGTTGGACCTGTCAAAGCCTCCAGACTGGATTTGCAAAAAACAGCTATTCAGAAAATGCATTATGTGCTTGAGAAGAATAAAGCAGAAAAAATAAGAGCAGCACAAAGGGAACCAAATAAAAAGCGTGGCATAATCGTTTGATTGACTAGGAATTCGGCCCCTTTGTTTGGAGCAACAGTATTTTAGTGCTGGCAGATCTCTGCCGTTAGGGCACCGCGCATCAGGATTTCAAAATCCCAATCTGTTACATGAACCAGATTTTCATGGTCACCAGCTTCAAAGTAAATATCTGTATTTTCTTCAAGTGCTTGATCCATAAGTACATTCAAGCCGTATGCATTGCCAATAGGCGGTACGGCGCCGATTTTGCAATCATCAAACATAGGGCTAAATTCTGGTTCATTTGATAGAGAAAGGTGACGGTTAGTCAGGCTTTCTATCTTATCTAGAGATAAACGCTCTTCGCTAGGTATAACAGCCAACATAAAGCCATTTTTATCTTTTAGAACAACAGCTTTTGCAACGCAGTTTTTACGCACATGTGCTTTTTGTGCGGCCTCTGATATCGTTGCAGATGGCGTATGATGTACCAGATCATATTCAATACCGGCACGGAGCATGTAAGTTTCTAGTGTTGAGGCCATTCCCATGGTCTGCTCCTTTCTAAATAAGTTGGAGAAAGACGGCAGAATCTTATGCGGGCGACTTGGCGTGGAAAAGTGACCTATTCCATAACCATCCGCAACTCTGCGGAAGCATTACTACAATCTAATTTATAAGGATTTGAGCCAGAAAATACAAGAAAAAAGCGATATAAGGCTGGCTTGTATAATAAGCCTACGAATGACTTAGTTGTTGGTAGGCATTTTTTCATAACTATCGCTAGGAAGCGGGGCAATGTTGTGATATCCAACGCGCGCTACAATGGCTGAATTGGCGGAGAAGTCAGTATCTCACATTGGATTAATGGGAACTGCTTGAAACGTTGCTTTTAAAGTGAACGACCGCTCTTGAATGCCGCCTTTGCGATTTTTTATCCGGCAGGAATGCACCCTGAATTTCCGGGCGTTAGATATGGAGTGACCTACATGACCAAGCAAAGCCAAGATCAAATTGATTTCTTTAGCGCAGATCTTGAGAAAAGTGATCCAAGTGTATTTGCAGCAATGGGGCAGGAACTCGGCCGCCAACGCGACCAGATCGAACTAATTGCTTCAGAAAATATTGTAAGCCCTGCCGTTATGGCGGCTCAAGGCTCTGTTCTGACTAACAAATATGCAGAAGGTTATCCTAGAAGACGTTATTACGGTGGCTGCGAATATGTCGACATTGTTGAAAATCTTGCAATTGATCGTGCAAAAGAACTTTTCGGATGTGATTTTGTAAACGTTCAGCCTAATTCAGGTTCTCAAGCAAACCAGGGTGCTTTCATGTCCCTGATCAAGCCGGGCGACACAATCCTCGGTATGTCATTGGCCGCCGGCGGCCATCTCACTCATGGTGCTCCACCCAACCAATCTGGTAAGTGGTTTAATGCTATTCAATATGGTGTTCGTAAAGACGACCATCTTGTTGATTTTGACGAGGTCCGTGCGCTTGCCCATGAACACAAACCAGCACTGATTGTTGCAGGTGGTTCCGCCTATCCTCGTCATTTTGATTTCGTGAAATTCCGCGAAATTGCAGATGAAGTTGGCGCCTATCTTATGGTTGATATGGCCCATTTTTCTGGATTGGTTGCTGCAGGCATTCATCCAAGCCCTTTCCCGTATGCGGATATTGCAACAACAACGACGCATAAAACACTTCGCGGTCCTCGGGGCGGTATGATCCTCACAAATAACGAGGCCATCGCCAAAAAAGTAAATTCAGCAATCTTCCCTGGCATTCAAGGCGGTCCTTTGATGCATGTGATCGCCGGTAAAGCTGTTGCATTTGGTGAAGCATTGCAGCCGTCATTTAAGGCATATGCACAGCAAGTTGTTGATAATGCCGATATTCTTGCAAAAACTCTGATAAGTCACGGTTTGGATATTGTCTCCGGCGGTACAGATACGCATTTGTTGCTGGTTGATCTTCGCCCGAAGAAACTGACAGGCAAGCTTGCTGAGCATTCAATGGAAAATGCCAATATTACATGCAATAAAAATGGAATTCCGTTTGATCCAGAAAAACCAATGGTCACGTCAGGCGTTCGTCTTGGTTCTCCTGCGGCTACAACCCGCGGTTTTGGAACCACTGAGTTTGCGAAAGTTGGTGATTTGATCGCCGAAGTTCTTGACGGATTGGTTGCAAACCCTGAGGATAACAGTGCAGTTGAGGCAAAAGTCCGGGCCGAGGTCAAAAAACTTTGTGACGCTTTCCCGATTTATCCGTCTCTTTAAACGGTATTATTGTCGGAGCGCCTGTCCATTTTTGACGCTCCGACAAATCCAAAGACCTGTGTCAGGGAGCTTATGAATGCGTTGTCCATTTTGTAACAGTGAAGAAACTCAGGTAAAGGACAGTCGTCCGACAGAAGATAACACCGCGATCAGAAGGCGGCGAGCCTGCACAGCTTGTGGCGCGCGGTTTACTACGTTTGAACGCGTTCAGTTGCGTGAATTAACAGTGGTCAAGAAGAATGGCCATCGTAATCCGTTTGAGCGTGAAAAACTTGAACGATCAATTTCTATTGCGACCAGGAAACGTCAGGTTGATGCTGATAAAATTGATAGAATGATCAATGGTATTGTTCGTCAATTGGAAAGTAGCGGAGATCAGGAAGTTACATCTGAAAAAATTGGTGAACTTGTGATGGAAGGTCTAGCGAATATAGACAGCGTGTCCTATGTTCGTTTTGCATCGGTTTACCGGGAGTTCCGGGAAGCCAAAGATTTCGAAGAATTTATTGGCGAATTGCATAGTGGTGTCACTACCTGACCAACAAACTCGAGACATATATTTTATGAATATGGCCCTTCGCCTTGCACGGCGGGGGCTGGGGCGTGTTGCGCCTAATCCGGCAGTCGGATGTGTGTTAGTGAAAGGCGATGAAGTTATCGGCCGTGGCTGGACACAAGACGGTGGCCGCCCGCATGCTGAAACTGTCGCGCTTGAGCAAGCAGGCGTTCATGCAGAAGGTGCGACTGCCTATGTCACGCTAGAACCTTGCTCACATCATGGAAAAACCGGACCTTGCTCTGAAGCGTTAATCAACGCCAAAGTCGGCCGTGTTGTAACTGCTTTGCAGGATCCGGATGAAAGGGTCAATGGCAAAGGATTGGAACTACTCAAAACCGCAGGAATTGATGTAGTTCACGGGATTTGTGAAGCTGCTGCACTTGAGAGTAATCTGGGTTTCGTTCTTGCGAAAACGATCAGTCGGCCATTGGTAACACTGAAGATGGCAACCACACTGGACGGTAAAGTTGCTAGCCGAACTGGCAACAGTAAATGGATTACAGGGCCCGAAGCGCGACAGTATGGCCATATGCTGCGTAACCAGAATGATGCTATTCTTGTAGGGATCGGGACCGTTCTGGCAGATGATCCGATGCTTGATTGCCGAATTCCTGGGCTGGAGAAATATTCTCCGATACGAATTGTTGCAGATAGCCGATTACGCTTGCCCCTTACCAGTACGCTGGTAAAAACAGCAAAAGAAATACCGCTTTGGGTTATTACGGCGCCTGAAAATAACCCTGAAAGAATTAAGGCTTTTGAAGACCTTGGAATTAGAGTTATCGAGACGGATGTGGATAGTTCAGGATATCCTGACATGAAGCTGGCTCTTGAACAGCTTACTGAACTTGGAATTACGCGATTGTTAGTAGAAGGAGGTTCCCATCTGCAAGCATCGTTGGTAAAAGAGGGCTTGGCAGATCATTTTTATTGGTTTAGAGCCGCTAAAGTTATCGGTGGAGACGGAATCTCTGTTCTTCAATCCATCGGACTGACTGAGGTTGCAGATGCGCCTGAGCTGAAATTAGTAGAGACTCGCCGCTTGGGCGAGGATCAGTTGGAATGTTATCTTCTTCGGAATGAGTGAACGATGTTTACCGGAATTATTACAGATGTCGGGTCGATTGCTACCCTTGAAAAAAATGGCGACACAAAAATAAAAATAACGACTGCGTTTGATACTGAAAATATTGAAATCGGCGCGTCTATTGCATGCTCGGGCGTTTGTTTGACCGTGACAGATAAAGGCGATGACTGGTTCGCAGCAGAAGCATCTGATGAGACGCTTTCCTGTACTAATCTTGGGGCTTGGCGCGAAGGCTCTCCCGTTAATTTAGAACGTGCCCTTAAAATGGGGGATGAACTGGGTGGCCATGTCGTAGCAGGCCATGTTGATGCTGTGGTAACATTGACAAACCTCGAACCAATTGGCGATTCAACTAAGCTGACATTCTCATTACCATCGGACTATGCGGCGCTCGTTGCTGCCAAAGGATCTGTCACCCTTGATGGTGTCTCGCTTACTGTTAATGCAGTAGGGGATGACTTCTTCACTGTGAATATTATATCTCATACCAAAGCCAACACTTCTTTTAAGTATTTGAAGGTGGGGCAAGAGATAAATATGGAAATTGATGTGCTTGCCCGATACGTGGCTCGCATGAATGAGGTAGCTAAATAAAATGAATTATAAAGATCACCTCTCTACCACAGAAGAAATTCTTGAAGATGCTCAAAATGGCAAGATGATTATTCTTGTCGATGCGGAAGATCGTGAAAATGAAGGCGATCTGGTTATTCCCGCCCAAATGGCGACACCGGATGCCATTAATTTTATGGCGAAATATGGCCGGGGTTTGATTTGCTTGTCGATGACAGAAGATCGGATTAACGAACTTGAGCTTCCTTTGATGGCGCAATCCAACGCCTCACGCTTGCATACAAATTTTACGGTTTCCATTGAAGCCCGCGAAGGAGTGACCACAGGTATTTCTGCCGCGGATCGCTCTCATACGATTGCAGTTGCGATTGATCCGACTAAAGGCGTTCAGGATATTGTAAGCCCGGGGCATGTGTTCCCATTGGTAGCGCGTGAAGGTGGCGTACTGCGCCGTACAGGTCATACGGAAGCTGCTGTTGATATTGCACGCCTTGCAGGCTTGATGCCCGCCGGTGTTATTTGTGAAATTATGAATGACGACGGTACGATGGCGCGCCTGCCTGATTTAATCGAATTTTCTAAGCAGCATGGGCTAAAAGTTGGCACGATAGCAGACTTGATTGCATATCGCCGCCATAATGACAGTCTGATTACCCGTGAAATTGAGGCAGATATCTCCAGCATTTACGGCGGTGACTGGAAGATGATCGTGTTTTCTAACAAACCTGAATACGCAGAGCATGTGGCACTGGTTAAGGGCGACGTTGCAGCTGAAGCCAGCATCATGGTACGTATGCATGCTATGAACCCGCTGGGAGATGTGCTGGGTGAAGCAGACGAGAACCCAACACTTCTTCATGATGCTATGAACCAGATTGAGGAAGAGGGGCGCGGTGTTGTTGTTTTAATACGTGAGCCACGTCCGATGGCTCTTTCTGATCGTGTTCGCCGTAAATTGGGTGAACCATTAAAAACACAGCAAGATTTACGAGATTACGGGATTGGCGCGCAGATCCTTTTGGATCTTGGCGTTAAAGATATGATCCTTTTGTCGAATACGGAAAGAAATATAGTCGGCATTGATGGTTATGGACTTTCTGTCAGTGAAACCCGAGCGATTAAATCCAAAGGATAAAGTTAAAATGAAAAATATGGATGATTTAAACATTCTGATCGTTGAAGCAGACTTTTATCGGGATATTTCTGACGCTCTTCTAGAGGGCGCTAAATCAGTGCTTGATGAATCGGGTGCAAGCTACGATATTGTCCAAGTGCCTGGGTGCCTTGAAATTCCGGCGGCCATTTCTTTTGCGATGAAAGCAATGGAATATACAGGCGGTCGCCGACGGTATGATGCTTATGTCGCGCTTGGCTGTGTTGTTCGGGGTGAAACCTCGCACTACGATACGGTATCAGAGGAAAGCGCAAGAGGATTGATGAAATTAAGTACTGACTATTGTCTCGCAGTCGGTAATGGTATTATAACCTGTGAGAACGATGCTCAGGCTTGGGCTCGGGCTCGCAAAGACGAAAAAGACAAGGGCGGCGCTGCAGCAAGAGCGGCTCTTGATATGCTCACTTTAAAAGAAACATTTGGTCTATTTCCACGATGACTCAGAAATCAGAAAAAAGAGGGGACAAACACAGTCGCCGCACGCTTGCGCGGTTGAATGCTGTTCAGGCTTTTTATCAAATGGGCATGGAAAAATGCTCTGCCGCAGAAGTGGTAGAACAGTTCCTGTCACATCGAATTGGCGCCGAAATTGATGGCGATCAATTCAAGGATTCTGACAAGAATCTATTTCGTGATCTAGTGATAGGGGCGGATGAGCGCCTTGAGGAAATTGACGCGCAAATTCAATCGATGTTGGATAAAGACAGAACTTTGGATCGCCTTGATTTGGTAATGCAAGCCTGCTTGCGCATCGCGGTATATGAACTTATGGCGCGGATTGATTCTAAGGCTGTCGTTCTAATTACTGAATATGTTGCTCTGGCACGCACATTCTTTACAGGCAAAGAGCCTGCTTTTGTGAACGGTGTTCTTGATCGTATTGCACGTGAACTACGTTCCGGTGAATTCTCGGAATGATATGACTGCTGATTTTGACAGGTCCGGCGAATTTGAAGTGATCAAAAATATCTTCTCGCCTCTGTCAATGTCAGCGCCCGGAGCTTTCGGACTTACCGATGATGCTGCAGTTATGTCTGTTGAGGCGGGGTTTGAGCTAGTAATCACGAAAGATGCCATGGTCGCCGGGGTTCATTTCCTTGAGGATGATAAGCCTGAGAACATTGCCCGAAAACTTCTAAGAACCAATCTGTCAGATATTGCTGCCATGGGTGCAAAACCACTGTCCTATCTACTGGCGACGGCATGGACGGATGACTGTAATCAGGATTGGATCGCGCGGTTCGCAAATGGATTAGTGTTGGATCAAAAGAAATATGGGGTCTCCCTTTTAGGGGGAGACACTGTGAAAACTCCAGGTCCTCTCACATTAAGCCTCACACTAATTGGTAAAGTGCCAAGCGGGCAAAGTTTACGTAGAAACGCTGCGAAGGTAGGCGATTTACTTTGTGTAAGCGGTACCATTGGAGATGCCGCTTTGGGTTTGATGGTTGCCCGTCAAGAACTCAAATCAATAAGTGAAATTAACGCAAAATTCCTTTTGAATAGGTATCTCTTGCCTGACCCTCGCGTATCTCTTGGCCCTGCATTAGTTGGTCTGGCAAACGGGTGTTTGGACATTTCAGATGGTCTGCTGGCGGATATTGGACATATCGTTGCGCAATCCAAAACAGGAGCGATTATTCACCGCTCTGAAATACCACTGTCTAAGGCGGCATTTGCCGCTGTTGATATGCGGCCAGAACTGTGGGAACAAATTCTGGGAGGAGGGGATGATTACGAGCTTGCTTTTACATTACCCCGAAAGAACCTCACAGAAACACTCAAAAAGGCGGAGAGCCTAGGAGTTAAAGTAACAGTTATCGGCGAAATAACGCATGAGCCCGAAATGAAAATTTTGGACGATGACGGGATAGAGTTGCAGGTTAATTCTACTGGATGGGCGCACTTTTAATACATTATTAACTATCTCCTCGTTTTACGCATGCGTGCTATGCGTTTCTGACTATTGCCATATTTCCTTCACTTTGAAAAACTCCTGTCGGATAACGAGGTCAAATTGGGAGAGCTATATGCTCGCAATGCAGTATTCAGTCCGACTACCATCGGAATATGATCTGGAACAAGTTCACGAACGTGTCTCTCTACGTGGGCCCATGTTTGAAGGGTACCCTGGGCTTGCTCACAAATTCTATCTGTATGAGCCAGAAGAGCATTTATATGCCCCGCTCTATATATGGGAAAATAATCAGTCAGCACAAAATTTCCTGATGGATAGCCTGTTTGGTGATGTGGTTCAGGATTTTGGTCGTCCAAGAGTTCGAAGTTGGCAGATTCTTGAATTTGATTATGGGCCATCAAAACTGGAACCTATTGTCATGAAAGCTGGGGTAGACAAAGTTTGTTCTAAAAAGTCACTTGTTTCGCTTAGAGAAGCTGAAACAGAAAATCACAATCAAATGCTGACAGAGGATGGGCTGTTTGCCCATTTGGTTTTGCTGGATCCTGATCGGTGGGAAATTTCCAGATGCAGTCTTTGGTCCCATAAAGCAATTGAGTACAAACCCAAGGCCGATTGTGTTTATGAATATGATGTTGTGAAAGAAAATATACCGCTCTCTAGCGCGACTTAAGAATTGAGGCCCGTAAACCATTAAGTAAGTGTTCTTTGCGACAATTGAGCAATCTTGAATTTATTTTTAAAAGGTTGCGTAGCGAAAATGTTTAAAATGCTTGGAATACTGGCTTTAGCTTTTTTTATCGGATCTATGAATGTCGCAACTGTATTTGCCTCATCGGCTCCAAAAGAAGAGGTAAGTGAAGAAGGGCCTTTTTATCTTGAACTGAAGCCTTTGAGCGTTCCAATTCGGAAAAAAAGTGGCGCAATTAAATATTACATGTTCCTCTCAATGAGTATGGAATTCGATGACCAAGACAAAAAGAAATATTCGCGCAAAATGATTCCACGCTTAAGAGACGCCTTTCTGCAAGATTTAAGTGGGCACTCTGTTCTTCATAAGGATAAGAGCCGCGGTATGGACTTCGAAATGGTAAAGCGCCGTTTGTTAAAGCATGCAAAGAAAGTGCTTGGAAAAAACGCACCCACAAGCATGCATGTGGTAAAAGTATTTAAGGGTAATTAAGGGCGTGTAAATCGCCCCTTTGTATAAAGGAATGGCGATTGTGAACAACAATAGCGCTAAGTTGAGTATTCTATTGATGGCCGGCGCTCAGGCCATGTTAAACAGTACAACTTCAATCTTAATTAGCTCCGCATCGCTTGTTGCATTGCTATTGCTTGATGTCGACAAGTCACTCGCAACGGTTCCAGTTACAGCAGTAGTTACCGGAACAGCGCTTGCAACGATCCCTGCCTCTATGTTTATGAAGCGGGCAGGGCGCAAACCAGGTTTCATATTTGGTATTTTACTCGGAATGCTCGGGGCATCAATTGCTGGTTATTCCATTTATATGGGAAGTTTTATTGGCTTCACGCTTGGGGCCATGATGATCGGAACCTGTACCGCCTTTGGTAACTATTACCGTTTTGCCGCGATTGATGTTGCAGGTCCGCAAAATCGGAGTAAAGCAGTTTCGTATGTAATGGCAGGTGGTCTTGTCGCAGGATTTATTGGTCCGCAAATCGCTAGCCATACAAAAGATCTGTTTCCGCCATTTACCTATCTTGGGCCATATCTCGCCATTATTCTCTTGGGAGTAATCGCGCTTGTTTTTATTAGTTTTGTGAAGATCCCAAAAATAAAAGAAACGACATTTGACGAAGACGCTCGCCCCTTAAAAGAAATCATTAAACAGCCGACATTCCTATTGGCAATGTTGAGCGCAATGGTTGGGTATGCTGGAATGAGCTTCGTAATGACAGCGACACCGCTTGCCATGATTGGGTGCGGATTGACAGCAACGGATAGCTTCAATGTGATCAGCTGGCATGTTGTGGCCATGTTCGGCCCTAGTTTCTTTACTGGTTCTTTGATTTCCAGATACGGTGATTTCAAGGTTATCTTTGCTGGGGCTATCCTTGGAGTATTGAGTGTGATTGTTGCCTTGTCGGGGCTTTCTATCTCTAACTTCTGGATAGCGCTTGTGCTGTTGGGTTTATCTTGGAACTTTATGTTTATTGGCGGTACAACTTTGCTGACGACCACGTATCGGACATCTGAAGCGTCCAAAGTTCAAGGCTTTAACGATTTTATGGTGTTTGGAACAGTCGCAACAGCTTCATTGTCTGCGGGTATCCTTCAACAGAAATTCGGGTGGGATGTTGTCAATATGAGCGTTCTACCATTCTTTATTCTAGTGGCTGTTGTCGCTGTTGTAAAAATACTGAATGGCACGAGAGTAATTGCGCCAGCCGAATAGTGACAGGCATAAAAAAACCGCAGACACTAGAGATGGCTGCGGTTTTTATTTTTCTTCGGATGGCTGATTATCCGATCAACGCGTCCTTAACAAGTGCCCCTTTGATCATTGCAGCGGCTTCATCAGCATCGCCCCAACGAACAATTTTCACCCATTTATTTGGTTCAAGATCTTTGTAATGTTCAAAGAAGTGAGCAATTTGGTCCAATAGAACACTACGTAAATCAGTGTAGTTCCCGATGTTGGAGTAATATGGGTGCAGGCTATCAACTGGAACGCCGAGGATTTTTTCGTCCTGGCCAGCTTCGTCTTCCATTATAAGAACGCCAACTGGGCGGGCACGAATTACAGCACCAGGTATAACCGGAATAGGGCCAGCAACAAGCATATCTGTTGGGTCACCATCATCTGCCAGCGTGTGCGGGATAAATCCGTAGTTACATGGATAGAACATAGCAGTGTGCAAGAAGCGATCCACAAACATAGCGCCTGAGTCTTTATCGACTTCGTATTTTACCGGAACGCCGCCGATCGGAATTTCAATAACGACATTAACGTCCCAAGGCACATCCTTGCCCGCTGAAATCTTAGAAATATCCATTTTTTTGTAAGCTCCTCATAAGCTTCTTAAATTCATTGGCGTTCGCTTAGCATGTTCAAGGCGTTTGCGCTACATGTGAATGAAAAAAAGGAGGTTTTTTTACTAGTCAGTTGATGAATAGAAGCGAAAAACTCAATATCAATAATATTTAAAATAGAAAAAACTAAATAATAAAAAAATCATCTTAAGTAATTCTCTTTTTTGGTGTCGAATAAGTATTGGTAAAAAATTTTTGAACTTTAAGTATAAGGGCAAAATTTGAAAAACAATTACAAATACTTTGAGTAATTACAAATACAGAACAAATATATTATGGTTTCTATTTGACTAATTATAATAAAAGAATTGCATAAATCGTGCGCTAAACTCAATCTTGCGAAAGAATTATTTATCTGTCATTCTGCTTTTAGTCCGAAATACCCAGTAATTAAGCTAACATAAAAATTTGGACTTCGGTTTAACATTCAAATGATCAGCAGGCACAGTGTTTGCTGGAAAATAGGGTGGGGTTTCATGTCAGAAGTATTGTGGATTCCGATTATCTGTGGGGTGATCGCGTTAGTATATGGCGTTTATGCGGGCCGTTCTGTGTTGTCTGCTGATGCCGGGACAGCTCGAATGCAGGAAATTTCTGCAGCAGTGCAAGAAGGTGCGATGGCTTTCCTAAGCAGACAGTATATTACCATTGCCGCAGTTGGTGTCGTCATATTTGTTATTCTATGGTTTTTGTTGGGAACATTGGTTGCCGTCGGGTTTTTAATCGGTGCCGTCCTTTCGGGAGCCGCAGGATTCATTGGAATGAATGTATCCGTGCGAGCGAATGTCCGAACAGCTGCGGGGGCGGCTAAGGGCCTTAAAGAAGGACTGGAGATTTCCTTTAAAGCCGGAGCGGTTACAGGAATGTTGGTCGTTGGACTTGCACTACTTGCTGTCGCTGGATATTACATGGCGTTGCTTTCCATGAACGTAGATGGACGCGAAATGATTGACAGTCTTGTTGGTCTAGGTTTTGGTGCATCTCTCATTTCTATATTTGCTAGGCTTGGCGGCGGTATCTTCACTAAGGGTGCCGATGTGGGGGCGGATCTAGTTGGTAAAATTGAAGCTGGCATTCCGGAAGACGATCCTCGTAACCCGGCGGTTATTGCAGATAACGTTGGAGATAATGTTGGGGATTGCGCCGGTATGGCCGCAGACTTGTTTGAGACTTATGCAGTGACCATTGTTGCAACTATGGTTTTGTCATCCATCTATTTTGTTGGTAACGATGCTATGATGTCTTACCCGCTGATGGTTGGGGGTGTGTGTATTATTACTTCTGTAATCGGCACATTTTTTGTCAAGCTCGGTAGTAGCAACAACATTATGGCCGCGTTGTACAAAGGTTTTCTAGTAACAACAATCCTGTCCGCTGTTGTATTGTGGCCAATCACTGAATTCACCATTGGCATGTCAACTGAATTCACCATTGGATCGAAGAGTTTCACTGGAGCCAGTTTATTCTATTGTGGTTTGATTGGTTTAGCCGTAACAGGATTGCTGATTTGGGTGACTGAATATTATACATCTACTGAGTACCGACCCGTTAGAAGCATCGCGAAGGCGTCGGAAACAGGGCACGGTACCAATGTAATTCAAGGTCTCGCGATCTCCATGGAAGCAACGGCGATACCTGCCATTATAATCTGTGCCGGGATCATTATGTCCTACAATATGGCAGCTCTATTTGGTATCGCAATTGCAGTTACAACAATGCTTGCAGTTGCGGGCATGGTGGTCGCTCTCGATGCCTATGGTCCGGTAACGGATAATGCGGGCGGTATTGCTGAAATGGCGGATATGGATGAGTCTGTTCGTAAGACGACAGATGCTCTTGATGCAGTTGGCAACACGACTAAAGCCGTAACAAAAGGGTATGCAATCGGATCTGCGGGTCTTGGTGCCTTGGTTCTTTTTGCGGCTTATACTGAAGATCTTGCGTTTTTCATTAAGAACGCTACGCCTGACAAATATGCTTATTTCCAAGGAGTCAGCTTGGATTTCAGTCTGCAAAATCCGTATATTGTTGTTGGACTTATTCTCGGTGGATTGCTTCCCTATTTGTTTGGTGCCCTAGGCATGATGTCAGTTGGACGGGCCGCTGGTTCAGTGGTGCGAGAAGTTCGTCGTCAGTTTAAGGAAATTCCGGGAATCATGGATGGTTCTGGAAAGCCAGATTACGGGAAAGCTGTTGACCTTCTCACCAAGGCAGCAATCCGTGAAATGATTGTTCCATCTCTATTGCCATTGTTAGCGCCGATTGTAGTGTTCTTTGTTGTTGAACTCATTGCCGGTAAGTCGGCGGCGTTTTCTACAGTAGGGGCAATGCTTCTTGGAGTTATTATTACCGGACTATTTGTCGCGATATCAATGACAGCAGGCGGCGGTGCCTGGGATAACGCAAAAAAATACATTGAGGATGGAAATCACGGCGGCAAGGGTACAGATGCTCATGCAGCTGCGATTACTGGTGATACTGTTGGTGACCCTTATAAGGACACCGCGGGTCCCGCAGTCAATCCAATGATCAAAATCACCAACATTATTGCTTTGTTGTTGCTGGCAGTGCTTGCACACTAGGCCGAGTGATTAGAAATAAAAAAGCCCTCGAGCGATCGAGGGCTTTTTTTTGATGGTTGTTAGGGTGCAATTCAGCAATAACGGCTCAAATTAATTGGCGCCTGGATTAAACTTACCGAAGTTACCGAAGATCTGTTCAAAGAAGCCAAGCTCATTGCCGCCAGTCGGGGTGGAGCGTTGAACGATGTCAACTTCCCGACTGTCTTCTTTACTGTAGTTCTTTACATCTTTTACGACCTCGTTTTCGTCGAATTGAATGACAACCACGCTCTGTTCGAGAATATTTTTTTCAAGAAACGCATAATGCTCAGTCTTCTTGGTGATGTAATACCAAGCCTCTCCGCTTCCTGGGAATGTGGAAATGCTGGAGGGGGAGCCCAGAGCTTCTATTACGCTCTCTTTTGTCGCAATACCGGGTTCAACCGTCTTTACTATTTCCATGTCAAGGCGATACCCTTTTTCCTCTTTCACTGGATCACAGGCTGTCAGAGTGACAGCAAGGGCGCTTACGCACAGGGTATAGGTCAATAATTTCTTCATGCGAGCAGTCTGCCTTCAATCGCTAAAGGTTGGAATTGGCTTTTTGGTGTCTCAAGGGTGGTTGACACCTGCCAATGAACCCCTTAATTCAAGCGCTATACATGCCACTTTCCTTAGGGAGGTGTCAAATTTTTCAGAAAATAAAGTGCCGTAGGCAGAGTTTATGGTGCATTCTTTTGATTCTTCCGTCGCAGGGTTTCTCATGATTCTTAAAAAACTATTCGGCCAAGGTAAGATGTTAAAGGCCGCAGACGAGTTGTACAGCCAAGTTGTCAAGCAAGCTCGGCAGCCCGTGTTTTATATTAAGGCATCGGTACCGGATACTGTAGATGGACGCTTTGAAATGATTGCTTTACACGCATTTTTGTTGATGCGGCGCTTGAAAAATGAGGGTGCTGAAGCACAAAAATTATCACAAGCCGTTTTCGATCGGATGTTTTCGGACATGGATCACTCAATCCGGGAGATCGGTGTAGGGGATTTAAGCGTTGGGAAACGAATTAAGGCAATGGCGGAAGTCTTCTACGGACGAATTATTGCATATGAAACGGCCTTGGATGGTGGAGAAGAAACCTTGGAGGTAGCTCTTGAACGTAACCACTATGGTACGCTTGACGCGACCGTCGATGTAGATGTTCTGCGAGTGATGGCTGAGTATGTTCGTGCAAACGATGCTCTTTTAGCGTCTCAGTCTCTCTCTGATCTTATTCAGGGCAATGTGCGATTTGCACATTTTGCCTCGGAAGAGTAGACTCTCGGAAGATGTTGAGCTTGAACGAGCTTATTTTTATTGCTTTTTCAGTAAGTTACTTTAAATACGTAAAAGCCGTTGACCCGGCACGCTGAAACGCTTAATTTCGCGCCTTCGAATCAAGGACCGTATTATCTTCAGCAATACTCGGTCATATACGATCAGGATTAGTTGGAAAGGATCGCTCCATGCAAAATGCCGGGGCAGATTTTGTGAAGTGGATGAACGTCCAGAATTTGAAGCGAGATCCAATCGCTTTTGACTTCACAGCATCAGAAGGTGAACGAGCTGAGTTGGCGAAACGACTTGGTATTGTAGAGATCGCTTCGTTAAAAGCGTCAGGTAGGATAGAGAGACAAGAAGGCACTAAGCTACTTGAACTAAACGCAAAGTTTGAGACAAGCACGGTGCAGTCATGTGTTGTTAGCTTGGAACCTGTCTCGCAGAAAATTGAAGCCGAATTCACGGTGTGCTACTCATTCGATAAGAATGATGCCGCCCTTGAAGAAGCAGAGTATGTGGTCGGTATGGAAGAAAGTGATCTTCCAGAAGTGATCGAAGAAGGCCGGATAGACGTGGTTCGTGCAGTGAGTGAGCAAATAGCACTTGCATTGGACCCCTATCCTCGGGCAGAAGAAGCGGAAAAGTCTGGCAGCGCAGAAATCTTGCGGCAGTCGGAACAAGAGGTTGAAGGTGAAGAACGAGAAGTTCATAAGCCTTTCGCCAACTTGAAAGAATTGATGAACAAGAAATAGTGTATCTGCATTTTACAGATATGGGATTTAGTGAGCCACCGTAAATGGTGCATAAGTGAGAGATAGAGAAAATGGCAGTACCTAAGAAGAAAACGAGCAAGTCGAAACGCAACATGCGTCGTTCACACGATGCTCTAACAGGCACACAAGCACAAGAATGTGGAAACTGCGGCGAACTGAAACGCCCGCATCACATCTGTGGTTCATGTGGCCACTATGGCGATCGTGAAGTTCTGGATACTGCTGAAATTCTCTAAATTTCGCAACAATCTGGCATTATAGATTAACAAAAACCGGACGGTGGAATGAACGATAATGTTGTAATTGCCCTTGACGCTATGGGGGGAGATGATGCCCCTGATATTGTCATAAAGGGTGTCGACATTGTTCGTGTTCAATTCCCAGACGCCCGGTTTTTGTTGTTTGGTGACGAAAAAAAGCTACAGCCATTACTGGATAAATATCCAGGGGTTAAGTCTGTTAGTGAAATTCGTCATACAGACGAAGCCATTAAGGGTGAAGATAAACCCAGTCATGCTTTGAGAAAAGGCCGCAAGAGCAGTATGCGTCTTGCGATCGATGCTGTGCGCGCAGGCGAAGCCCATGGCATTGTCTCTGCCGGAAATACTGGCGCTCTTATGGCAATGGCAAAATTTTCGCTTCGTATGCTTCCCGGCATTAAACGTCCGGCGCTTGCCTCCATGTTGCCGTCCCCAACCGGGGAGACAGTTATGTTGGACCTCGGGGCAAACGTAGAATGCGATGCAAATAATCTGGTTCAGTTCGCTGTCATGGGTGCTGATTTTGCACGTGCAGTGCTTGGGCGTGTTCCGCCGCGTGTGGGACTACTAAATGTCGGCAGTGAAGAGCTAAAGGGTAGCGACACTATCAAGGAAGCAAATGAACGGCTCCGTTCTATTGCTAATCCTCCCTTTGAATATTGCGGATTTATCGAAGGTGATGATATTACCCGCGGTGTGGTTGATGTTGTTGTAACTGATGGTTTTACAGGCAATATTGCGCTTAAAGCCGCAGAAGGTGTCGCAACGCTTTTCACCGATTTTCTTACCGCTGGCTTTAAAAGTTCACTCATGTCGAAACTGGGGTATCTACTGGCTCGGGGCGGTTTACGTCTCTTGAAAGATCGGCTGGATCCTCGCGCCTATAACGGTGGCGTATTTCTTGGATTGAACGGTGTGTGTGTAAAAAGTCATGGCGGTACAGACGGTCAAGGTTATTCAAATGCGATCGCAGTCGCAATTGAGATGATTTCTGAGGGCATGATTGAAAAAATGATCGCACATTTCAAAGAATTTGATGTAGAAATAAAAGCAAGCCAAGCAGCCGACGATTCAACTGGCGATACAGCTTCAGAAGTATCGGAAGCCGAAAAGATACAGTAACAAAAAACCGGGCCTTCAGTGGCCGGAGAATGTGACATTATGCGTCGTTCAGTGATTACCGCAACGGGCTCCTATCTCCCAGAGCGGATCGTAACAAATGCCGAACTTGCCGAAAAGGTGGACACATCCGATGAATGGATCGTTGCTCGCTCTGGCATAAAGCAACGACATATCGCTGCTGACGGTGAACTTACCTCTGATTTAGCGACAAAAGCTGCACAAGCGGCGATGGACAGTGCAGGCCTTACGGCTGATGATATCGATTTGGTGTTGCTTGCAACTGCGACACCAGACGAAACCTTCCCGGCAACTGCGGCGACTGTTCAGAAAAATCTTGGAATTACACGCGGATTTGCCTTTGACCTTCAAGCTGTATGTACGGGCTTTATTTATGCGCTGGCAACTGCAGATAACTTTATCAAGGCAGGGCAAGTGACACGAGCGCTTGTCATTGGTGCGGAAACATTCTCACGCATTATTGACTGGGAAGACCGCACAACTTGTGTGTTGTTCGCGGACGGGGCTGGCGCTATCGTTTTGGAAGTGTCGGAGCAAGAAGGCACCAACCAGGACCGAGGTGTCCTTACTAGTCATCTGCATGCAGATGGTCGCCATCATGACTTGTTGTATGTTGATGGCGGACCGTCGTCTACTCAGACAACAGGTTATCTTCGTATGGCGGGGCGTGAAGTTTTCAAGCATGCCGTTAACAATTTGGCAAGTGTGGTTGGTGAAGCACTGGAAGCCACTGGTCTTGAGCCACACGATATTGATTGGTTGATTCCGCATCAGGCGAACAAAAGAATTATCGATAGCACTGGCCGTAAACTAAAAATGGACCCTGCTAAAGTGGTTGTAACGGTTGATATTCATGGGAACACATCTGCGGCATCGGTTCCGCTAGCGTTGGATGTGGCTGTGCGTGATGGTCGCGTTAAAAAAGGCGATGTTTTATTGCTAGAAGCCATGGGTGGGGGCTTTACTTGGGGCTCTGCTCTGGTTAGGTACTAAACGCTTCGAATCTACAAAAGAGATTCGGGTATTTAAGGGGACATCTGCCTGGAAACCCCTGAAATAAAAATCAGTTTCTTCTGTTTTTGCCGTTAAATCACTGGTTTACGGCTCTTTCCTTCCTATTTTTTTTCTTTGCTGTTGACGGTCTATTCAGCTGTGATAATCCTTTATGACAGGGTGCAAGGTGGGAAACATGACAAAAACAACATTGACCAGAGCACATCTTGCGGAGGCACTTTATCAACAAGTAGGCCTATCTCGGAACGAGTCCGCTGAGCATGTGGAAGCAGTATTAAACGAAATTTCAGAACGATTAGTTGTGGGTGAAACCGTAAAAATATCGTCTTTTGGTAGTCTTCAGGTGCGTCAGAAGAATGGACGTGTCGGCCGCAATCCAAAAACTGGCGAAGAGGTTCCAATCGATCCACGGCGTGTCCTTGTCTTCAGAGCATCTCATGTGCTTAAAGACAAGATCAACAACGCCGACCGATAAGCGGTTAATAGCTCTTAGGCATGTCAAATCAAGAAAACAGCAGTGAACGAAAAGCTCAGAAGTCACCTGATGCATTTCGAACGATTAGCGAGGTCTCCGAGGAATTGGAAATCCCGCAGCACGTGTTGCGTTTTTGGGAAACAAAATTTCCAATCGTAAAGCCTCTAAAACGCGGTGGTGGGCGGCGATATTATCGCCCGGCGGACATTGAAGTTATTCGTGGTATTCGCGACTTGCTCTACACGCATGGTTTTACAATCAAGGGTGCGCAAAAGCTGCTGAAAGAGCAGGGGGGGCGCATTGAAAATATTGAATTGCTTTCGACCGGAAATGCCGCTGTGGCGCTTAAAGAGAAAAAGCCCGCACCTTCCTCTATGATACCAGAAGCACCTGTTGGTTCAGCCCCTGTGCTTAAGGGCAGTGATGATACACGGTTGCACCTCGCAGCAATACTTGAAGAGCTTCGCGCTATACGTAAACTACTGCCGCGTTAAGCTCTCAATTCCGAAATTATTGTCGGCTACAAATTTTTTTCATTCGAGCTTGTCGTTATCTTGCATTGATTTTTTATCAAGGCTATAGTGCCGCCGCCCTCCCCTTGTACATGACGGGCAGTAGCGCAGCCTGGTAGCGCACTTCACTGGGGGTGAAGGGGTCGTGGGTTCGAATCCCGCCTGCCCGACCAACGTGAAACCCCTTAGAAACTCCGGTTTTTGAGGGGTTTTTCTTTTGTCTATTCTTTGAGCTTCAAGTTTTTATTGACGTTGAACTATCGATAGGAATGGCAGTTTTTTGCGCTTTTTCTAAACGGTTTGATTTGCACATGGCAGTCAAGCGGCCGTCAAAAATTATTCCTGGTATTAAAAAAGCAGAAGACGATCGGTGCCAGATGCGGGCACGATAGGGCAATCTACTCTAACCTGATCTTCGAATTCAAATTGACGTTGACGCGAAACTTATTTCACGGCACAATTTTGTAATACGCAGCGCCTTCTCTAGCAGAGGGCGCGACTGACAAGGAGAGTGTTATCATGAATTTGATCACAACCTGTCTCGGGGCTTTCCCGAAACCGCATTACGTCCCGATTCAGGACTGGTTCCAATTGGACGGTGGCATGTCATCCAGCACCGCCACCAAGGAATATGAAAGCAAACTAGCAAAAGCAGGCTCAGATGCAGAAGCCTTGTTTCAAAAAGCCGCCAAAGAGGTGATTGCCGATCAGGTTACCGCAGGCATCCAAATCCCCACCGATGGTGAAGTCCGTCGAGAGAACTATATTCATTATCATTGCCGTCACTTGGATGGGTTTGATTTTGAAAACTTGACCCACAAGATCCTGCGTGATGGCGCTTGTGAATCCGATCTCCCCACTATCCGCGGCGCCATTCGGCCACGTGAAGAACATTTTCTAGTCCATGACTATCTGGTCGCCCAAGCTTTTACGGATCGTCCGCTCAAAGTGACCCTGCCAGGTCCACTGACCATTATGGACTCCACGGCTAATGAACATTACGGGAATAACAAGATTCTGGCGCGGGATCTAGCTGACACACTAAATTATGAAATTCGTGCGCTTGCTGAGGCTGGATGCCGTCATATTCAAGTAGATGAACCCCTTTTTGCTCGTAATGTCGATGCCGCATTAGAATATGGTGTAGACGCGCTTGGTCGTTGTTTCGATGGCGTACCCGACACAGTAACGCGGATCATGCATATGTGTTGCGGTTATCCCAATCACTTGGATGAGCCAGAATATCACAAGGCATCCCGCCAATCTTATTTTGATCTGGCTGGTGCGATAAACAACGCGCCGATCGATCAGGTATCGCTTGAAGATGCACATCGTCACAACGATCTCTCTTTGCTGGAGTTGTTTGATAAAAAAAGCGTCATTCTGGGCGTTATCGCGGTGGCAAAAAGCCAGGTGGAAACAGTTGAGACGGTTTCTGCTCGGTTAAGAGATGCACTTAATCATATTGATCGGGAGCGGCTGGTGGTTGCGCCGGATTGCGGCCTTGGATTATTAGGCCGCGAGCTTGCCATTAAGAAACTCACCGTCATGTGCGAGGCCGCGAACGGCATTTGAAGAAACGTATGCTGAGAAGAGCCTGCAGATGAAATTATAAGGATTTTAGTGAAGGGCCGTGTATTCTAAACCCGCATGATCGATCAATGCAAAACCCGTCGAAAATTCCGGTTTCGACAGTTTTCCCGGCTTTGAGATTCTTTACAGGATTTTTTTTGTTGATTTAGATCTTAGCCTTCTATTTTTTCCACACCTTCGAAAGTGAGCTCAGCGCCATCAATTTTGATTGTACCTGAAGCATCGTCAGAGAGGAATATCTCGCCATTGGACGAAGATTGAATGCTGCCTGAATCAAGAGTAAGCCAGTCACCAATGCTACCTGTTGGCATGCCGTCACTTAGTACAATGGTGTCTGACCAACCACCGCCATCACCACCAAAAAACTTGTCATTTCCTTCGTTACTTGCAAAATGGAAAATATCAGAGCCGGCATCGCCATAAACTTCATCATCGCCGTCTCCTCCAAACATGACGTCATCACCAGATCCGCCATATAGTTTGTCTGCGCCGTCGCCACCCATCAGAGTGTCATCGCCAGCATCCCCTTTTAAGACGTCGTCACCATCAACACCATAGAGGCTATCATTGTCATCGCCGCCTTCCAAAGTGTCAGAACCCTTACCGCCGACAAGAACATCATCACCAGCCTGGCCATATAGTTCATCATCACCTTCTTGGCCGTAAATAATGTCATCTACTGCGTTGGAGCCATTCAGAGCCCCATCTGTCCCGGCTTTATCGTCCCCATTTCCACCAATGATATTGGCACTTCCTAATAAGCCAGGATCATCCACTTGCACAATAGTCTCTGCAATATCTCCGATATTGATCGTGAAACTCTCTTGAGTAATGTTAGTTCCGTCATTCACATCTACAGTGACCGAATGACTGGTCGCTGTTTCAAAATCGAGACCGCCCGCTACTTTGATCTCACCGCTTGAGGCATCAATGATGAACAAGCCGCTGGCATCATCAGAGAGACTGTAGGAAAGCGTGCCACTTTCAGGATCTGTCGCAGAGACAGTTCCGACGACATCACCAATTGAGGCATCTTCGCCGATATTGTTATCATCGAGCGCAACAGAATGTGCTGGCGCATCAACATCGACCTGAATAATTTCGTGTACTGTCGTTGTATCTCCGTCAGCTTCGGTCGAAGTCGCGGACACATCAAGTGCGAAATCAGCACTCCCAGAGGGTATGGTCATAGTCAGGTCAGCAAGATCACCGCTTTCAAGCGACCATGTACCGTCACCATTATCTGTTCCTGCTGACAATACTGTGCCATCTGGCAGACCATCCACTGTTATCGTTAGGGTTTCAGAACCATCTGAATCCGTAAGGCCCGTCGAAATGTCCAGCGGATATTCGATGGTTGCATCAGGGTCTTCGATTGCGGTGGCATTCAATTCAACTTGATCGAATGATACTTCAGTACTGCCATCCATGCTGGCAAGTTCAATCCTTAAATCTTGACCGAATCCGGCAAAACCGTCTGCGAAATCACTGCCATTTATTTCTAATGTCGCTGTCGTGAATTCTTTGTTCGTCAACGGAAAATCAGATTGATCGACAGACCCTATCAACTCATCGCCAGCATAAAGGCGAATTTCATACGTCGGACTGTCAGTAAAATTTGCATCGCCCACGTCAACCGATAGTGAATAGCTGCGGTCAGCTTCGAAGGAGCCGTCAACGGTCTGCGACAAACTTCCCCCATGTTCAGCATAACCGACATTTTCCCCGTCGGGCACGCCGTCGGTACCATCGCTTGATCCCTGATCGTTATACTCATTTGGGTTAACATCCCAAGCACCTGCCCAACCAGTCGAGGAGGAATTAGTCCAGCTAGAGATATCGCCCATGCCATCAGAAAATTTACCATCTCCCAAGGTGTCATCCTCAAAAGATGAGTTCATGACCGTGATAGACCCGAGAGGCCCGCCGCTGTCGGTGCCCAAAAATTGTGGACTACCAAGGGAGACACTCAGGGTAGGAGCATCGGCTACCGCATCAACGGTAATATTGGCTGTCGCCGTATCCGTGCCGCCAGCGCCGTCAGAAACGGTGTAACTGAAATTGGTTGCGCCATCCCAGTCAGCATCCGGAGTGAAAGTGTAGGTCCCGTCGCCGTTATCAACGACCAAACCATGAGCGGGCTGATCAAACGCGACAATTGATAAAGTATCCCCGTCAACATCGGTGCTATTTGCCATTAGATCGGACGCGGAGAATATAATTGCCGTATCTTCGCTAGTAGATCCAAGGTCAACATTTGCAGCTACAGGGCCTTCATTTACATCACCCACATTGAGGGTGAAGGTCTGTTGCGTGGTATTTGTGCCATCGGAGACATCTACGGTAACAGTGTAACTATCTGTTGTTTCATGATCGAGACCGCCCGCCACTTTGATCTCACCGCTTGAGGCATCAATGGTAAACATGCCGCCCGCATCATCAGAGAGGCTGTAGGAAAGCGTATCGCTTTCAGGATCTGTCGCTGAGACGGTTCCAACTACATCGCCGACTGAGGCATCTTCGCCGATATTATTATCATCAAGCGCCACAGAATGAACAGCTTCGTCCACATCACCGACATTGAGAGTAAATGTTTGTTGCGTTGTATTGGTGCCATCGGAGACATCTACGGTAACGGTGTAACTATCTGTTGTTTCATGATCGAGACCGCCAGCTACTTTGATCTCACCGCTTGAGGCATCAATGGTAAACATGCCGCCCGCATCATCAGAGAGACTGTAGGAAAGCGTATCGCTTTCAGGATCTGTCGCCGAAACTGTTCCAACTACATCGCCGACAGAGGCATCTTCGCCGATATTATTATCATCGAGGGCTATAGAATGAACGGCTTCGTCCACATCCCCGACATTGAGGGTGAAGGTTTGCTGTGTTGTATTGGTGCCATCGGAGACATCTAC
>MAAN01000004.1 GCA_002163135.1 Alphaproteobacteria bacterium 46_93_T64 | reverse complement strand
GGTGTCGGTCCGGATCGTGTTGAGTTTACTGTTTGGGGCTCCAAAACTTCCTACCGCTTATGGGATTGGATGAATTTAAAATCCTCTACAGGCGGGGAATGGCAGGATGAACTTCCCGGAACAGATGACCTGCGTCAGGATGGATATAAACGGGTCCTAAACAATCTCCTTTGCATGATAAATGGCGAAAAACATAGCATGCCACCATTGCGTGCAGCCCTGAGCGTTCAAGAAATCATTGAAGAAATTCTTCAAAAATTACCGATGAAATCTTGAATAGATAAGCGATAGCGGTTTTCTTTTTCTCAATTGTTCAAGATGTAAAAGCTTTGCAAACAGTATTCCCGTCCTATTTATCTGTTTAGGATAACGGGAATACTGTTTTTCAATTGCAAGGAAGCGCGCTAGATCATGGAAGACATGTTACGCAATGAAGTAATTGGTTTGGTGCGATATGTAGAGCGCCTTCGTAAGGAAATCGCAAATCTGGCCCATGGTCAGGAAACCGATGAGACAAGCTTTCAAAACATGTCCGATCAGCTAGGTGCAATCGTCACCTCAACGGAGAAAGCTTCCAATATGATTATGGAAGCAAGCGAAGGCATAATTAATCTTGCTGACAAGTTAGATGAGAATTTGGAAGCGGATGAGCACCAGAAATCTACCGATGGCATTCGGAACAATGCGGTCAAGGTGCTGGAAGCTTGTAGTTTTCAAGATATTGCCGGGCAACGGGTCACCAAGATATTAAACTCCCTCCAATTTGTTGAATTGCGTGTGGAGAAAATGATCGATGTATGTGGCTCCGATGCAATCTCACAACTCGTTGGAGAAATACCCAAATCTGAGCAAGATGAAAACGAAGTTGCTATGCACGGCCCCGCCCTAAACGAAGAAGGCATCTCCCAAGAGGAAATAGATGCCTTATTCGATTAAAAAGGGTTACGAAACGTCTAATGCTAACTTTTAATTTTGCTCATTTCCGGATCATATAGCGCTTTCATATGCAATGTTGCTTTGACCCTTTTTGTGGCAACTTCCAACTCGTACTCTCCAGATTTTAAGTAATCCAGATTGACGCCGCCAGCATTCCGCACATAACCATACCCAATAGGCAAATCCACCGTGTAGCCGTAACCTGCGGATGTCAGCCAGCCAACCCGCTCGCCATTCCTATAGATCGTTTCCCGTCCCAGAAGAACGCAGTCTTTATCATCAACAGTAAAACAGGCCAGCCGTTTTTTGAGAGGTTCTGTCTTTTGTTCAAGAAGAGCTGAGCGTCCTTTAAATTCAATATCGGTTTTCAGCTTCACGGCCCATGCCATACCAGCTTCTAACGGTGAATGATCAGGTCCAATATCGGATCCCCATGCACGATAACCTTTTTCAAGGCGGAGCGATTCAATGGCGCGATAGCCTGCATTTTTAATCCCAAAATCTGCTCCTTTAGACATCAAGGTTTCATATACATTTGCGGCATACTCTGTCGGGATATGTAACTCCCACCCAAGCTCTCCGACATAGGTTACTCGCAAAGCAGTTACCGGGGCGCCTGCGAGTGATATCTCTTGCGCCGTTCCAAAGCCAAAAGCCTCATTGTTCATATCCATCGTCGTTAGTGATTGTAATAATTCACGAGATTTCGGACCCATTACCGACAACACGGAATTTGACGAAGTTATATCGATAAGACGCGCATCCATACCATCCGGAATATTGTCCTTAATCCATCCGAAATCGCGGGTCGCAAAACCCGTTCCGGTAACGATATAAAAACAATCCACTGATTTCCGTATAACGGTTAGATCGCATTCAATTCCGCCGCGATCATTCAGCATTTGAGTGTAAATCAGGCTTCCTACCGGTTTGGCCACATCATTTGCGCATATCCAGCTAAGGGCAGTTTCTGCATCGCTCCCAACCATCAGAAATTTTGCGAAGGAAGATTGATCAAAAACTGTCACGGCCTCTCTTGTCGCCTTATGTTCGTCGCCAACGGCACCAAACCAATTTTGCCGACCAAAACTGTAGACATCTTCCGCCTTTTCACCAGCAGTTAAATCTGCAAACCAGTTAGGTCTTTCCCACCCCAGTTTTTCGCCAAAACACGCACCCTGATCTTTCAATTTATCATATAGCGGTGATCTGCGACCTTTGCGCCCTGTTGAATGCTCCTCGTGCGGCCATGCGATCGTATAATGCTTACTGTAAGCTTCCAATGTGCGGGTACGCACCCAGTCCGTATCCTGATGACGGGTGCCAAATCTTCTGATATCCACGGGCCAGACATCAAACGGGGGTTCGCCATTTGCAGTCCATTCGGCCAAAACCATACCGGCTCCGCCGCCAGATGCGATCCCAAATGCGTTAAATCCGGCGCCGACAAAGAAGTTTTTAAGTTCCGGTGCTTCCCCCAAAATAAAATTGCCATCTGGTGTGAAACTTTCAGGGCCATTTATTAGATCCTTGACACCCGCAGTCTCCAGCGCGGGCACACGCCCGAGTGCCAATTCCATCAGTTGTTCAAAATGATCATAGTTTGATCCAAGCAATGTATAATGGAAATCTTTGGGAATCCCGTCCATTGCCCACGGAATTGGGTTCGGCTCATACCCGCCCATGACTAGGCCGCCAACCTCTTCTTTATAATATGTCAGGCGATCCGGATCCCGGAGGGTTGGTAGATTTTTTGGAACCCCTTCGATGACCTCCGTGACCATATATTGATGTTCAACCGGGATCAGAGGAACGTTTACGCCGACTGTCGCAGCCAAATCCCGGCTCCACTGACCCGCGCAACAGACCACCTTTTCGCATTCGATAAAGCCCTTGTCCGTATGAACGCCTTTAATCACGCCCGCGTCTACCTCAACGGACAGAACTTTGGTATCTTCCATTATGGTGGCGCCGTTATTGCGCGCACCCTTCGCAAGTGCCTGCGTAATATCTGATGGATTTGCCTGTCCGTCCGTTGGAAGAAAGGCAGCTCCAATAACATCGCCAATATCCATCAGGGGCCATAAATCTTGTGCCTCTTTCGGCGTTAAAAGCTGCATATCAAGGCCGAAGGAATGCGCCGTTGTGGCTTGACGCTTCACTTCTGTCCAGCGTTCTTCAGTACACGCAAGGCGGAGGCCACCGTTCATTTTCCAGCCTGTACCAAGGCCGGTTTCTTCTTCCAGTTTGTTGTATAGATCCACTGAATAGCCGAGCAATTGTGTAATATTTGCGCTGGAACGAAGTTGGCCGACTAAACCAGCCGCATGAAAAGTGGTGCCCGATGTGAGTTTTTTCCGCTCCAAAAGAACTGTATCCCGATAACCCATTTTCGCCAGATGATAGGCTGTAGAACATCCTATAATACCACCGCCGATAATAACTGTTTTCGCTGATTTTGGAAGTTCTGCCATAATTACTCTCGTCTACAAATTTGTAAAATCTTGGAAGGAGGCCATAAAACCGGCCAAATTAGTATCCGTATAGGATTGATAATCAAAATCGATATCTGAATGAATTTCCGACACCATTGACCACATGGTCTCTCTGAGCAGCGAAGCGCATTTCATAGCGCTATATCGATGCCAAAGCTCATCGGTTAATGGCGTTTCGAAATAAGTTTCTAAGAGCCATTTTTGCTGTGCGTCGGAAAGGTCGTTGTTGGAAGATAAGCCACCCAAATCAAACAATGGACTGTTAAATCCGGCATAGTCCCAATCGAACAGCCAAATCTTGTCGCCATCATCTATAAAATTGGAGGCAAGCAAATCATTGTGACCAAAAACCACATCAATGGCCCCAACAGCAGTTTCGAGGATTCCCGCATGCTGTATGAGTTGCAGCAAATTGGACGACCGACGTCCCTGACCTTGCCGAATTGTTGCAGCATAGTCGCGCAGTACATGAAATACCCAGAAGGACAAAACAGGGCCGTGCAAATAATTGGGGATTTCACGGTGGCACGCGTTTATCACAGGCACCAATCGCTCAAGTGTTTTTGGGTGTCGAATGTCAGTAGAGGTTAAAGTTTTCCCGTTGATGAAGCGGATGACCATAATACCCGGCTCGTTATAATAAATCTCGGGCGATAAACCCGCTTCAAATGCAGCTTGCCCTGCGGCCAATTCGTTAAAGCGCATAACATGGTGCAGGGGTATGTCATGTCCTAGGCGCACAACAAATTTCTCACCGCAGTCTTCTACAACAAAATTCTGATTTGTAATGCCGCCCTCAAGCGGAACGGCAGATACTTTCCCCCGCCAGCATTTCAAATCGACAACTTTGGATAGCAACTTAGACATACGCCCCTCTCACTAATGTTGAGTTGAGGCATTAGAAAAGCATGACGCCCTGCCGTCAACATAAAAATCACAAATATTGTGGCATATTGTTGTCAAACTGCGATTATCCGCAAAATTTTTGTGATATTCTCACACAAACCAGTCATATAAGATCATATGCGGGTATTTTGGTCGCTAGTTTCCCTTAAAATTCGGTGCACGTTTTTCATTAAAGGCTGCCAGACCTTCAGTTCTGTCATTCGATAGTGCGTGTTGCGCATTGAGGGCCAACTCGTACCGAAGAGCTGCCTCCGGCGATTGTTCCATCCCATCATCCACCATCCGTTTCATGCGTTTGAGACCAATGGGGCTTCTTTTACCCAGTGTGTCGACCAGATCCGCAAGCCCCGTTTGCAGGTCATTGTCTGGCACAACATGATTGACCAAACCCCAATCCATGAGTTGGCGGGCGGGAAGAAATTCGCCGGTGTAAATGAGCTGTTTTGCACGGGTCGGGCCGATTTTCCGGGGCAAGCGAACAGAACTTCCCCCGCCTGGAACAAGCCCGTAGTTTGCATGAGCATCCCCAAGCTTTGCACTTTCGCAGGCAATTACAAGATCACAGGCTAAAACCAACTCAAGCCCTCCGGCCAGCGCCAACCCATTTACAGCGGCAATAACAGGCGTAGGGAATTTCTCAATTCTAAGCAGCAATTGACGAAGATTATCTAGAAACTGGCTATTTACCAACGCCGCATCCTCGCCCTGCATTCTTTTTTGGGCGCCTTTTAAATCAACACCTGCGCAAAATGCCCGCCCGTTCCCTGAAATGGAAAGAGCACAAAGTTCCCGGCGGTTTTCAGCGCCTGCAAGCACAGTGTCAATTTCGGTCATCATCTGAGGAGAGATACTGTTAAGGGCATCTGGTCTGTTCAGAGTGATGGCAAGATGGTGCTTCTGGTCAACAACTTCGATTGTCTCGAACGTCATGTAATTTCTCCCCAATTAGGCTGGGGTTTTTATTTTTATTTGACTGATCCAGCCTATGATTGACACGCTACACCCTGGACGAAATCATGTAAATAACACTGAAATTTAGGGCCTCGCGTTATCCCCATAATTTGAATACTTATACTCTGCATTTGGATTCGGATTTCGAACCTGAACAGTCGTACATCCTGCGAGCACAGATATCATGATAATCGCAACAATTACTCTCATTTTCGCCTCCCATAAGAAATTCCTAATACGTAATATTGTGAAAAGCATCTGTTCATTCAAGTCACAAGGGTGTCATAATGTATTGAACGGTATCGTCCAGACCTGATCTAAAAACAATAAGAAAGGATGACGACATGGCACAATCAGAAATGCAAACCCTAATGGGATCACCCGCCTCTCCTTACACTCGGAAAATGACCGCTCTCTTGCGGTATCGCCACATCCCATATCGTTTGCTCCTTACAGAAGCAGACGAGCTGGAGACACTACCCAAACCGAAAGTGAAACTGCTTCCAACATTTTTCTTTGCCAATGAAAAAGGTGAGGTGGAGGCCGTTGTTGATAGCACGCCGATCATTCGACGGTTCGAAAAAACTCATTCCGGCCGCGCTGCCATTCCAAATAATCCGGTCTTAGAGTTTCTGGACTTCCTGCTAGAAGATTTTGCGGATGAGTGGCTGACAAAGGCCATGTTCCATTATCGTTGGTACTATGAAACCGATATCAAGAAGGCCGCGGAAACCTTGCCATACTGGCGCAGCACCAGACCCGCAAGTGATAATGATCTTAAAAAGATGAGCGAAGAGTTTGGGGATCGTCAAATTTCCAGATTATATGTCGTTGGATCAAACGATACGACTGCTCCGGTCATCGAGCAAAGCTACGAGCGCTATATTTCTGCGCTTAACACTCACCTAGAAAACCATATGTTTCTTTTTGGAGCGCGGCCGTCTTCCGCGGATTTCGCCGCCTTCGGTCAACTCACACAGCTCGCCAAATTTGATCCAACCCCTGCAACCGTTACCGAGAGACAAGCCCCGAGAGTTTTTGCATGGGTAGATATGATGGATGATCTTTCCGGCCTAAATGCTTCAGACGGTGATTGGCTGGACCCAAATGCTCTTCCAGAAAGCTTGATAAACATCTTGAAAGAAGTCGGACGGGTTTACACGCCTGTCATGCTTGCAAACGCCGAAGCCTTAAGAGCGGAAAAAGACAAGGTTGAAACCACAGTAGAGGGGAAACCTTGGGTTCAACAACCTTTTCCATATCAAGGAAAATGCCTTCAACGGCTGCGTGAACGCTACGCAGCACTCAGCGAAAGTGACAAAAACCAAGTAGATCAGATTCTGAAAGGAACTGGCTGCGAGCCTTTATTGGACACGCAGCCCAGCTAAAGAATTACGCACTTGCAGGTCGAGCGCGCCGATTAGTAGGGCGCCCTTTTCTTTGGCCGCCACTTCCCGGTTTCGCGCTGTGGGATTTGGGCTGATTGATACGGCGATTGGGTTTATGTTTGCCCGAATTATTACGTCGTTTCGGCGCGTCCGGAGCCGCTCCTGGCTCTTTCGCCTCTTTACCAGCGCCATTATTTCGAAGCTCCATACCTTCCTGATGAAAAGGGTGGTCTTCCATTAATGGAACTTGCTGGCGGATAATTTTCTCAATATCGCGTAAGTACGGGCGTTCTTCATGATCACAGAAAGAAAGTGAAATGCCTGTGGCACCTGCCCGCGCAGTTCGACCAATACGGTGAACATAACTTTCTGGCTCATTCGGTAAATCAAAATTGATCACGTGAGTGACGCCGTCCACATCAATGCCGCGCGCGGCCACATCCGTCGCTACTAATGCACGGATTTCACCTTCACGAAACTCATTGAGCGCTTTTTGGCGCGCATTTTGAGATTTATTACCATGAATAGCAGCCGAACTAATGCCTAGCTGGTCAAGGTTTTTGGCAACGCGGTTCGCACCATGTTTTGTTCGGGTAAAAATGAGAACCCGTTCAATTTCTTTGTTTTTAAGGACATGCGCGAGAAGCGCCCGTTTACGCTCCTTTGGAACGAATAGCACATGTTGTTCAACTTTTTCAGCCGTTGTAGACCCTGGCGCAACTTCGATACGCGTCGGTTTCTTCAAAATGCTATTTGCAAGTTTTTCAACAGTTTTCGGCATAGTCGCCGAGAGCAAAATGGTCTGGCGCTGTTTTGGTAGGCGTGCCACAATTTTCTGAATATCGCGAATGAACCCCATATCCAGCATGCGATCTGCTTCATCCAAGACCAGGATTTCAACTTCGCCTAAATTTATGTGGCCTTGATTTTCCAGATCGAGCAAACGTCCCGGTGTTGCGATCAGGATATCAACACCACCGGCCATTTCCTTAACCTGTGATTTTTGGGATGCTCCGCCATAAACGAGCGTCGTCCGAAAATGCATATATTTTGAATATGTCTTTACGTTCTCTGCAATCTGTACGGCCAGCTCACGTGTCGGGGCCAAAATCAAAGATCGTGCTGTCTTTGGATTTCTTTTGCCTTCGCCTTTAACCAGATGTTGAATGATAGGCAAGGAAAACGCTGCCGTTTTACCTGTTCCTGTCTGGGCAACCCCAATTAAGTCTTCACCCTTCAAAATACAGGGGATGGCTTCACTCTGGATGGGCGTCATTTCTTCATAGCCACTCTCTTCAATGGCGCGAAGAATTGATTTATTCAGGCCTAGTTCTGCAAATTTGCCCATTGTGCCTGCTCTCCAGATATTGGGTGTTACTAATACGAATGCGAAGCGGCTACCTATCTCTCAAAGGGGTAAGAGTCAATGCCAATCGCTGATTGAGGCAAAGCTCATACACACCCGTTGCTATAAGGACACGTAGTTTTGACGCGTGTTTGTAAGATTAAGTAGTGCATTTCGATTGGAATCACAGCGAACTCACGCTTTAGCATGCTCACTCAAGGGCAATTTTTTCAGACTCTCATACAGAAAATCCATTGCGCGGCGAATGCGAGGATTGGTTTTAAGCTCCTGATGAGAGGCCAGCCACACAGGGAGCGTCGGAAACTCAAGGTCTGGCACCAAACGCACAAGATCCGGGCTTTGATCAGCGATATATAAGCCGCCGAAGCCAATTCCAGCGCCAGCCTTCACCAATTCCCAATTGGCCACCTGATTATCAGTTCGAAAGGCAAACATGTTCCGGTCGTGCGCATATCCAAATGAGGCCAACTGCTTAACCATGAGATCACTTCGGTCATAACCGACTAGTTGATGTGTAAATAAATTTTCTGGTGTCTTCGGTTTGCCATAGCGTTCGAGATAATTTTTTGTGGCGAAAGCACCGAGTTGCATATCGTTGACTTTTCGAGCGATTAAATCTGATTGAGTGGGCTTGATCATTCGTACTGCGATATCCGCATCACGAGAGAGCAGGTTTTCTATTTTATTGCTGGCAACCAGTTCTATATCAATCTTTGGCTCTTCTTCTCGAAATGCTGTCAAAATTTTGGGGAGGATGTAGGTCGCGACCACTTCACTGGCTGCAATACGTACACTGCCGGTTAAAACCGTCTGTTGCCCTGCAGCTTTCAGAGCAAACTTCTCTGCCTCCGCTGCCATTTTCTTGGCATCATCAATCAGGGAAATACCTGCATCCGTCAGCGTCATGCCTGAACGGTCACGTATAAACAAAGCAAAACCCATCTTCTGCTCGAGCTCGGTTATATGCCGCCCAAGGGTCGGTTGGCTGACGCGTAATTGTTCTGCCGCCTTTATAAGAGTTCCCGTTTCTGCGACTGCAAGAAAGGAATGAATGAGATTCCAGTCCATCTTTTACTTTCATTTATTCATGTATGAATAGAAAACATACAACATCATACATATACGGCAAATAAATTTAACAATATTATTATCTCATTCACATCAGACTGAGGATTTAGAGATGAAAACAATCGCAATTTTAGGTGCTAATGGTCGCTTGTCCAACATGGCTGCGAAAGCGTTTCACAAAGCAGGCTATTCAGTTATTGCCGTCACAAGAACAGGAAAATCCAGAAACTTACCGGCGGACATCGAAAACAGAGCAGCCAATGCCCACGAAGTTCAAAGTTTGATCCAAGCGACCAGAGGTGCTGATTTTATTTTCAATGGTCTAAATCCTCCTTATACGCGCTGGTCCAAAGAAGCCATGCCACTTGCAAAAAACGTTATTGCAGCGGCACGATCTCACGGTGCCGTCCACTTGTTTCCCGGAAATGTTTATAATTATGGCACAGAAATTGGGCTGAACATGACAGAACAGACCTCTTTTTCACCTTCTGTTCGCAAAGGACTAATCAGGATCCAGACTGAAGAAGTATTTCAGCGCGCAGCTGAGGAGGAAGGTGTAAAAACACTTATACTACGCGCTGGTGACTTTTATGGGGGGCCTATTGAAGGATCTTGGTTTGATCTTGCTTTGGCATCAAAACTTAGAAAGAAAGTTTTCACCTACCCCGGTCCGATGAATTTACCCCATGCATGGGCATATCTGCCAGATCTTGCAAACGCGTTCGTGTCATTGGCGGGCCTCTCCAGCGATCTTGGTAAATTTGAGCGTTTCAATTTTCAAGGACATACCTTAACCGGAAATGAGATGCTTGCTCATGTCGAAACCGCCCTAAAATCACCGATTAAGCAGGCTTCTATACCTTGGTTTATTTTCAAAGTTGGTGGGCTCGTGAATGCCATGTGGAGAGAAATCGCGGAAATGTCCTATCTTTGGTCAACCCCGCATTCCTTAGGCACGACAAATGCTGACAAATTGGCCCCGATTTTGGATTGTACGTCACCCCAAAGTGCCGTCGCGAATGCTTTGGCCGAATTAGATTTCAATGTAGATTTGCCGGAATCTCAACAGTAAAACCCCAACCCAACGAATCTATATTTGGGTGATTTCCGTCTGTAAAATGAAAAACTTTGCAAGGAAAAAAGAGAATCTATCGGTACAAAAGGATCTTCGAATATGTTTTCAGGTCTAATAAACCGAGTATTTCTCTACTTCATGTATGATTTGCCGCAAAATCTTGGTTTGAATTTATAAGTTGTGCCTAACTCTTATTGACATATTTGGAGATGAGTCTAAATATTCCCTTACGTGTTGCATTAGATCCGACTTACCTGGCCCGTTGGTTACCTGACCGGCTGAGTTGTCCCCTGACAATGTGATCGTTTAAAATCGCTTCGTTTCTATACTTGTTTTGGAACGAACATCACGTTGCTATTAAGGAGATAACTAATGGCTACAGGTACAGTTAAATGGTTTAACGCCACTAAAGGCTATGGCTTCATCGAACCTGATGATGGGTCAGCTGACGCATTTGTTCACATTTCAGCTGTTGAGGCCGCTGGCCTTTCCAGCCTTGCTGAAGGCGCAAAAGTTTCTTACGAACTTGTTCCTGGACGTAACGGCAAATCTTCTGCTGAAGAACTTTCCGTTACTGGCTAAGGCCTACCGGATTCTGCCTCCAACTTCGGTTGGGGGCAACGCCTCCCCGCTTTAATTGCAGGGTCTGAGGCAAAAAAACTAAATAACTCCCTCACTTTTTTAAACCGATACAATCCGCATTTCTTATGATGACTGCAACGGCATGTCGCATACGTTGCCCTGCGCCCAAAATATATCCGTTTAGGGGCATTCCCCAGCATTCATGCAACTCGCGATCGAATTTGCAATAAGCTACCTACATGTTATATGAAAAATTGGATACAAGTAGGGGTGGCTTAGCATCCAGGATCAGAAAAACTCTGCCATTGCACAAAATTGTCTAAGGGCACAAATGACAAATTAGTATCCTAGGGACGCACTGTTACCAACGATCTATCTCACGATGATCCAAATTTCATGATCAAAGTTTCAAGTTATTGTTTGAGATCCACCGATTCACTTGAAATTCTCCATAGAATAATAAATGATGTGCCCCATAACAGGCGCGACCTGAATAATTATATAATGTTGGAGGATACATCACATGGCGGTTTCAAAATTCGTTAAAACGCTTTCAATGGCAGCAGTTGCGGGCTCAATGGTAATGGGGTTTCAGGCGCAGGCCGAAACACGCGTTACCTATAAATCAGCGAAAAGCACCTCTTCTTACTATCAAATGGCGGTACAAATCGCTGAAGCCATGAAAGCTGGCTCTAACGGTGATGTTATCCTCACCATCGAAGAAAGTCAGGGTTCTGTTCAGAACGTGATGGAAGCCACCGTGCGTCCCGGGAACTATGTCTTCACAACACCACCGGTTCTTGTAAGGCTGGCTGTTGCTGGTAAAGCAATGTTCAAGGACAAAGTAAATCCAAAATTCGCTGATATCCGTGCTTTGTTTCCGATCCCTTCATTGACCATGCATTTTGTTGTCCGAGCCGATAGCGGCATCAACAAATTTTCAGATCTTGAAGGTAAAAACATCCTTATCGGTAAAGGGTCTTTCGGCGCAAAAGAAGGAGCAAAATACCTGAAACTGTTCGGCCTTGAAGGTAAGGTCAATCTGGCAAACGTAGAACTGTCAAATGCGGTTCCAGCGCTCAAAAATAAGCAAATTGACGGCTTTGTAACTGCTGGCTCCTACCCTGCACCAAATGTGATTGAGGCTGCAGCCGGTACAGGCGTTAAAGTTCTGTCGTTAAATGCGGACCAGATCAAGAAAACAAAACGTACAAAACTTGTCATTCCTGGCGGTACCTATGCCGGTATTTCTGGCGATACAACAACAACATCCCTACCAGTTGTCGCCTACACAACAACTAACATGGACGATGCAACCGCATACGCACTTACAAAAACTTATTGGGAGCAAAAAGCCAATATGGGGACTGACAATCCATGGTGGAAAGGCGTTTCAATGAAAATGCTTGAAAACATCACTGGAAAAATTCATCCCGGCGCGATCAAATTCTACAAAGAAAAGAACATCGCACTTCCAGCATCTGCTGAATAAGCCCAAGCGTTTTTCGGAGTAATATGTATGGCGGCACCAGCGCGTTCAATTTGGATGGTCCTTGGTGCCGTCTCTATTATTTTCCATCTTGGCCTAATTTTCTCAGGCCTTGTCCCCAATCTGTTATCACGCCCGCTGCATATGGCGCTTGCCTTGCCATGGGTGTTTTTATTTACAGCTACGGGCAACTGGCAAAAAATTACTGGCGCAATTTTTACCATCGCCGGGCTAGTTTCCAGCCTTTATATCGCGTTGAACGAAAACGCCTTATCAGATCAGTACGGCTATCTGAACGGTGATCTACAAATCGTTGTTGGGTCAACCCTTCTGATCGTTACCCTAGAAATGGCCCGCCGTTCGGTTGGCTGGCCGCTTCCACTGGTTGCCGCAACCGCACTTGCCTACGGTTTTTTCGGGCAGTACCTTCCCGGCGAGTTTGGTCATCCTGAGATTCCACTGAGAAGTTTTCTAGGGACCATGACCATCGCTGAGGGCGGCATCTGGGGTAAACTTACCGGTGTTTCTGTCTCTATCGTCTCAATTTTTGTTATCATGGGTGCCGTTCTAAATGCTGGGGAGGCCGGTCAGGGTTTCATGAACCTAGCAACCGCCGCCGCCGGAAATTTGAAAGGCGGAGCTGCCAAAGTCTCAACTCTATCCTCTGCCCTGTTTGGATCCATTTCAGGATCTGCATCTGCTAATGTGGCGTCAACCGGTGCCATTACGCTCCCTGCTATGACCCGGCTTGGCTATCCAAAAGCTTTTGCTGGTGCTGTGGAGGCGGTTGCCTCCTCTGGCGGACAGATTATGCCGCCGCTTATGGGAGCCGGAGCTTTTGTGATGGTTGAGCTAACGGGCACGCCCTATACTGGGATTATGGCCGCGGCCCTGCTTCCAGCTCTTTTGTATTTTATAACTGTATGGGTGGGTATTAACGCCTTTTCTCACAGGTATGTACTCGAAGGGCTCCCCGCTGACCAACAACCCGTCCGCAAAGAAGTTATCATCACCACCGGTTTTTTCGCCATTCCCTTCCTTGTGCTGATGGAACGCATGTTTATTGGAGGAATGACGCCGCAATATGCGGCTTGTGTCGCTATTCTGGTTGCTTTCCTGCTGCTATTTCTGGACGGCCGTTTAACTTTCAATTTAAAGCGAACTACTGATCGCTTAGGGAATGTGTGCCTTAGCACTGGCAAGCAAATTTCCATGATTGCCTCAATCATTCTGTGTGCGTCAATCGTGATCGGAGTATTAGGGGCAACGGGCCTTGGTGTAAAAATTACATCCCTGATTTTATCGGGATCGGGCGAAATGCTGTGGCCGGCCGTGATGCTTACTGCCATTGCCTGCCTTGTACTTGGGATGGAAGTGCCGACAACTGCGGCCTACGTCATCTGCATCTCCGTTGCAGGACCCGCCCTTCAAAAACTAGGCCTAGAACCATTGCAGGCCCACTTGTTTGTATTCTGGTTTGCACTGTTATCAACCATAACACCGCCGGTTTGCGGCGCGGTCTTTATTGCAGCTGGCATGGTTGGCGAAAACTGGCTTAAAGTGTCCATCAACGCCATGGCTTTGGGTTTAGGGCTTTACATCATTCCCCTGGCCCTTATCGCCAACCCTGCTTTAATCGAGCTTTCTGCACAGCCGCTTATGGCATTGTTCGTCTTTGCGAAAATCGCCGTTGGATTGACGGCCATCTCTTACGGTATTATTGCACCGCTCAACCCAATATTACGCATTGCCTTAACGTCAGCAGGCTTTATCGTTATTTTTCTGTTCAGCTAAATTGAAACCTTGCGACAAGAGAGGTAAATGTGACGGAGTTTATTAGCCTCAGCGTCACCGCCTTTTTATCTGCGACCTTGCTTCCAGGGTCCTCAGAGGCATTGCTTATCAGCCTGATCCTTTTGGGAAATGAGAATCCAATAACACTGGTGGTCCTCGCAACATTTGGAAACGTTCTGGGCTCGTTGCTCAATTGGTATCTGGGCGCCTTCTTTATGTCACTTCAGCATAAAAGATGGTTTCCCGTCTCACCGCGCCAGATTGACAAAGCGCGTGTGTGGTTCACAAAATATGGTATTTGGTCGCTGCTTCTTGCGTGGGTTCCCGTGATAGGAGACCCCCTCACCGTCATTGCCGGAATGATGCGTATTTCAATCATTCCCTTCTTAGTTCTGGTGACAATCGGCAAGTTTTCCCGCTATGCGTTAATCGCCGCTACCACGCTAGCGTGGGTTTAGTTTCATATGCCAACTGGCTCGGAAAAAGTTAGTCAAAAAAAACCCGGACTTGTTAAAAGTCCAGGTTTTAATAGTTAGGCTACCATTGCGCCAAGGCGCTCTTTAATAACGTCTTCAGCTTCATTCACGATGCGCGAGACCAACTCGTCAACGCTTGGTATGTCATCGATCAGACCGATACACATTCCTGCTGACCAAACACCCGCATTCTCATCCCCATTTTCATAAACAAGACGTCCACGCTGGCCGCTGGCTACGGGGCCTATTTCTTCAATGCTTTTACCTTCAGCCTCCATTTCGATCACTTTTAGAGACACTTCGTTTGTAAACATGCGCGATGTATTTCGAAGTGTTCTGAAAATCAAAGAAGTTTGTAGCTCGTTTGCTCCTAGAATTTTCTCTTTAATAGACTGATGAATTGGGGCTTCTTTCGTTGCCATGAAACGTGTGCCCATATTGATGCCGTCTGCACCTAAGGCAACAGCCGCCGCCAAACCGCGACCATCTGCAAAACCACCAGAGGCAATAATTGGAATATCCAGTTGATCAGCCGCGCGCGGGATCAAAATCAAACCAGGTGTATCATCTTCACCCGGATGGCCGGCGCATTCAAAGCCATCAATGCTGATAGCGTCAACACCCGCTTTTTGTGCAGACACCGCGTGACGGACGGACGTACATTTATGAATAACCTTGATACCAGCTTCTTTTATTTTTGGTAAAAAGACTTTCGGGTTGTTACCTGCTGTTTCAATAATTTTGACGCCGGACTGAATAATCGCATCCATATATTCTTGATATGGAACAGGCTTTAGTGTCGGCAAAATTGTGAAATTAACTGCAAATGGTTTGTCAGTCATATCTTTCACTTTGTTAATCTCTTTTAGGAGATCTTCTGGTGTTGGCTGAGTAAATGCCGTTAAGCAGCCAAGTGCGCCCGCGTTTGCAACAGCCGCAATAAGCTCTGCGCGGCCAACCCACTGCATACCACCTTGAATAATTGGATGTTCAATGCCAAAGGCTTCAGTAAATCTTGTTTTCATTATTATTATAATTCCCAAAGTTATTTTGATGGGAAAAGTTAATTTACTAAAGGTGAATTTGCAAGCATTTGTGAGCCTAAACTCCCAAATACCGGTTCTCAATGTCACGCGTTAGATCCGCAGAAGTCCCTTGCCAAACGGTTTGCCCCTTTTCCAGAATGACACATTTGTCAGCAATCGGTTTCAATTCAGATAAGGTTTTATCAACAATCAGAATGGATTGCCCTTCTGCTTTCAAGTCACGGATAGACTGCCAGATTTCATTGCGAATAACCGGCGCGAGCCCCTCAGTTGCCTCATCCAATATCAGCAAAGTCGGATTAGTCATAAGCGCCCGCCCCACCGCCAGCATTTGCTGCTCGCCGCCAGACAAAGTATTCGCGTATTGTTTATAACGTTCTTGCAACCTCGGGAATAACGCGTTCACTCGAGCGAGGGTCCAGTTTCCGGGCCGGGCAGCTGCGATCAGATTTTCATAGACCGTCAAATTTGGAAAACAACGGCGCCCCTCCGGCACCAATCCAACGCCAAGACGAGCAATTTTATGTGACGGAAGAGTTTCCAGATCAGTTCCATCAAAAACCACCGTTCCGTTTACGTATTTCTCAAGCCCGCAAATAGAAGCAATGGTCGTGCTTTTTCCCATACCGTTACGGCCCATTAAGGCGACAACTTCGCCGCGACCAACCGTTAAATCCACGCCAAATAAAGCTTGAGAGGGGCCATAAAAAGTTTCGATTTTTGAGACATTGAGAAGTACGCTCATCAGACTTCTTCCCCCAAATAGGCTTCCCGAACCGCAGGGTTTGTCCGGATCTCGTCCACTGTCCCTGTTGCCACAATCCGCCCGTAAACCAAAACGGAAATGCGGTCCGCCAAAGCAAAAACTGCGTCCATATCATGTTCCACCAGCAATATAGGGGCTTGATGCCGCAGCTTATCCAAAAACACAGTTAAAGCCTTGGAGCCTTCCGGTCCCATTCCGGCCATAGGTTCATCTAACAAAAATGCTTTAGGTTTCAATGCCAAAGCGATGGCCATTTCAAGCTTCCGCCGCTCGCCATGAGAGAGTTCCGCTGCCGGAATATTCGCTCTCGATTGCATGTCGACCTCTTGCAGAAACACCATGGCAGCGTCAATGAGATCCTGATCCTTCATCACTGGCTTAAAAAATCTGAAGCTTGTGCCTTCAGTTGCCTGAACCGCTAGCATAACATTCCGAAGCGCTGAAAATTCCAGCGCGAGCGAGGAGACTTGGAAAGTTCGGCCAAGGCCCATTTGCGCGCGCGCAGCAACCCCGCTTCCCTTCAGGTCTTTTTCAAGGAAATGGATACTGCCGTGATCGGGGGAATACTCACCGCTAATTTGCCGGATCAAAGTCGATTTACCCGCTCCGTTCGGTCCAATGAGCGCATGGATTTCACCGGGTAGCAAAGTCAACGACACGTCATCGGTTGCCTTTAACGCCCCAAATGATTTGAACACGTTCCGAAGTTCGAGAACCGGTGCGATTGCAAGATTGTTATCAGTCATAACGCACCTTTCCAGCAAGTGAGCCAATCAACCCACCTCTTGCGAATAAAACCACTGCCAGCAAAACCAATCCTAAGAAGAACATCCAGTGTTCCGTTAGGCCGCCAAAGATAAATTCGAACAAAATGAACAATGCAGCCCCTGCTACGGGACCAAAAAGTCGTCCAACACCGCCCAAAATAACAAACACCATGATCTCACCCGACGTATGCCAAGACAGCATATTTGGACTTACAAACCGGTTCAGATCTGCAAACAAAGCGCCGGCAAGACCCGTAATCATCGCGGATATAACAAAAGTCGCCAGACGAATATTGAACGGCTTAATCCCAACCGCAGACAAACGATCTTCATTTTGCCTTGCAGCTTGCAAAGCGGCACCAAATCGTGAGTTTCTAAGGGTTGCCACCAGAAAGAGTGCCGACATCAAGACACCAAACGTGATCAGGAAGAAATTGATCGGTATAAGCGTATTAACCCCCGGGAATCCGTTACGCACATAGATAGACAGCCCGTCTTCACCGCCATACGCGGGCCAGGAAATCGCAAAATAATAGATCATCTGCGCGAACGCCAAGGTGATCATAATGAAATAAACGCCAGACGTTCTGAGACTAAACAGTCCAATGATCAGCGCCGCGAGGCCACTTACAATCATTGCAACAAGCCAGAGGATCAACATCTGGGTTGTTCCTTCAAGCTCGAACGGGGAGGAGAAGTGGGGTTCGTAATTCAGGGCGTGGCTTGCCAATATTCCCACGGCATAGCCGCCAATGCCAAAAAAGGCGGCATGTCCGAATGAGATGAGGCCGCCAAGTCCAAGGGCAAGGTTCAGCCCCACACCTGCCAGTGCATAAATGGCAACGCGGGTGGCAAGTGTCACATAAAAGGGCTCATCCAATGACAGTGCGATGAAAGGTACAACCAGCAACGTTAGGGCCAGCAAGCAATTCAGTATGGTTTCACGGGAGACGTTAAGCATTGGCTGAAAATAGTCCTTTTGGCTTTACCACAAGAACAAGTGCCATCAGAATATAAATAAGCATGGAAGCCAATGCTGATCCGACAGAGGTCGCCTGAGACGGATCCATAAAAAGTTTAAAGAAGCTGGGCAGTAAGAAACGGCCCATGGTGTCAACCAGACCCACAAGAAGCGAGCCAAATAGCGACCCCTTGATTGATCCAATACCGCCGATCACAATCACAACAAAGGCAAGGATTAACACGGGTTCGCCCATACCGACCTGAACGGACTGGATCGCGCCAACCAATGCCCCAGCAAGTCCGGCGAGTCCAGCGCCCAAAGCAAAAACAATTGTGTATAGGGTTCGAATATCAATACCAAGAGCTGCAATCATCGCCCGATCGGATTCTCCCGCCCGAATACGAATACCCAATCGCGTTTTGGTAATCAGCAGATATAGTCCAAGCGCTACCAAACACCCGATAACGATTATCGCCAATCGGTATATTGAATATTGAACACCAAACGGCAATGAAACAGGCCCGGAGAGCAATTCCGGTACATCTAAAAACAAAGGAAACGAGCCAAACACCCACCGCGTTCCTTCGGAAAAAATAAGAATAAGAGCAAAAGTGGCCAGTACCTGATCCAGATGATCACGGTTGTATAATCGTCGGATCACGACAATTTCAATGATCGCGCCGGCAGCCGCGGCGGCAGCGAGACTTGCCCCAAGGCCGATCCAGAACGAACCGGTGAAATTAGCAACTGCGGCACAGGCAAAAGCCCCAACCATATAAAGCGAGCCATGGGCCAGATTAATAAGCCCCATCACACCAAATACCAGCGTAAGGCCGGCTGCCATCAAAAACAGCATCAGGCCAAATTGCACACCGTTGAGCAACTGCTCAATTAGAAGAGCTGCGGTCATTCTTTTACATACTCAAAATTTGACAAAAAAGAAGAGGCGCAGAAAACTGCGCCTCTAAATCGGAAAGTACCAAGATTACATTTTGCAATCTACAGCATAAGCGTCTTGATGATCCTTAATAGCGACACCATTGGTTTTATTGGTATAAATGTCGCCTTCCTTGATCACTTCACGAACGTAAATTGTTTGGATAAGATGTTGGTTATTCCCAAATTTTAGGGGGCCACGTGGAGATGCGATATCAATTTTCTTAAGTTCAGCGCGGAATGCTTCTGTATCTTTTACATCGGCTTTTGCCATTGCTGACAAGATCAGGCTGGCAGTATCAAACCCTTGCACCGCATAAAGTGATGGAAGACGGCCGTATTCAGCTTGGAAACTCGCAACAAACTTCTTATTCGCAGCAAAATCCAGATCTTTATTCCAATGCGATGTATTTTTCACGCCGAGTGCAGAAGCACCAACAGCTTGCAAGATACCTTGATCAAATGAGAAGGCTGGTCCTAGAACAGGAATATCCACGCCAGATTGTGCATATTGCTTCATGAAGGCAATACCCATGCCGCCTGGCAAGAAAATAAACACGCTATCTGCACCGGAGGCGCGGATCTGCGCGATTTCAGCGGCATAATCTTTTTGGCCAAGCTTGGTGTATACTTCTGCTGACAATTTCCCTTTATAAAAACGTTTATAGCCGTTTAGCACGTCTTTACCAGCTGGGTAGTTTGGCGCAATAATGAACGAGTTTTTAAATCCATTCTCTGAGGCATAGGCGCCCATGGCTTCTGGAAGGTTATCGTTTTGGAAGGATGCGTTGAAGTAATTGGGATGACATCCCTTACCCGCTAATTTACTTGGACCAGCATTTGGTGAAATGTAGATTTTTCCTTGCGCGACGGCACTTGGCACAACAGCCATCGCCAAATTTGACCAAATAATACCGGTCAGGATATCCACTTTTTCGCTTTGGATCATCTTATCGGCAATTTGCACAGCCAGACTTGGTTTCCGTGCATCATCTTCGATCACAACGCTCAGATCTTTATTACCGGCCTGTTTAACCGCAAGCATAAAGCCATCACGAACATCCACGCCAAGGCCAGATCCGCCGCCTGACAATGTGGTGATCATGCCAACTTTTACTGGCTCTGCCATCGCAGTGCCAGCAACACACAAAGAAAGGCCCATTAAGCCCGCCTTCACAAAATTCATCTTACCCATTAAATCTCTCCCTAAACGTTCTGTCGCCACTTCTCCCAAAACAGCAGTCTTATTATTATGCAGTCACTATTTCAGTACGGCCTATACATTGCCGTCAGCGCCCCTTCACACGCAACCCAAAACTTTTCAATTTCAGTACTTTTTCGGCTAAATCTATGGAATTCAGCTTAAATAACCACATAACTAGTTTTATGGTTGTAATATAGTGCATGAGAGATTATGTTGTTTTTTATGAAAACAAATGAGATTGCCAAAATATTGGCCGAACTTGGCAACGAAACTCGGCTTGAAATATTCAGATTGCTTGTGAAGGTAGGCATGCCCGGAATCTCCATCGGTGAGATTGGGAAACGCATGTCTCTTCCGGCCTCCACTCTCGCCTTTCATTTAAAAGGCTTAATGGCGGCAGAGCTAATCACCCAAGAAAAGTCCGGACGCACCGTCATGTGCTGCGCAAATTTGTCGACCCTCACCTATGTGATCCATGTATTGGCGACAGAATGCTGCATAGAACAAAAGGAACTTGTGAATGACTAACATCTCCCCCTCGGCCCAGTCTGAACTGCCAGTTCGCCCAACCTTTATCGACATGTTGATTTCCATTAAGAAGAGCCTAGGCGCCCCTGTAATCCTAAGTGTCGTGATTGTCATTGGATTAGCCCTGCATGATATGGCGGAGGTTCCCGGTAGACTAATTTTTACAGGGACAGCGCTTTTTGAAATTTTTCCATTTTTAATGCTTTCTGTGGGAACTGCAGCTTACTTAAAGGCATCGGGCGCCGATCAACTTGTTGCCCGCGCGTTTGAGGGAAATCCGGTTCGTGCCATTGCCGTTGCCTCTGTATTTGGTGCTTTATCACCTTTCTGCTCTTGCGGCGTCATTCCGTTGGTTGCTGGCCTACTTGCAGGCGGTGTCCCGCTCGCTCCTGTTCTGGCGTTTTGCATTGCCTCCCCCATCATGGATCCAGAAATGTTTATCTTGACGGCTGCAAGCCTTGGGATTGATTTCGCCCTTGTTAAAACTGCTGCCGCCATTGGCATGGGTTTATTTGCCGGGTATGTAACGCTGGGTATTTCTAAAACCGGGCTGCTGGCGAATGGTCTAAGGGACATTGCAACGCCATCATGCGGAAGCAGCCTTCAATCCGAAATTGACGTTCAATGGGCGTTTTGGAAAACCTCCTCTCGAAATATCCAGTTCTGGACAGAAGGCCGAAAAACTTCCTGGTTCCTTGGGCGTTGGTTGACCTTTGCCTTCCTACTAGAAAGTCTAATGGTTGCATATTTGCCTGCCGAAAATGTCGCTGAAGTTTTGGGGGACGGAAATGCGTTTGCCTTGCCGTTAGCTGCTCTTATCGGCATTCCAGCCTATATGAACGGATACGCCGCAATCCCGCTCGTCCGTGGCCTTATGGATTTGGGCATGTCTCCGGCAACAGCTCTCACATTCATGCTGGCCGGAAGTGTCACTTGCATTCCGGCAGCCATTGGTATTTGGTCACTGGTTAAACCAAAAGTGTTCTCTCTTTATCTTGGATTTGCTTTAGCGGGATCCCTTATCGCAGGATTTCTCTACCAAATAGCACTCGGTTAATTCGCTCCCCTGTTTCTCAAATCTATCTGGACAAAAGTTCTATATTTAGTACTTTTGAAAACGGATCCGAGAAAACAAAGAAACAGGGGAACGCCAAAATGGAAAATTCGCGACCAGATGTTATCCGCATCGCCAATTGCAGTGGATTTTATGGAGATAAACTCAGCGCCGCCAAAGAGATGGTGGAAGGTGGTCCCATTGACGTTTTGACCGGTGATTATCTCGCAGAACTCACCATGTCGATCTTGTTTGCCAAGAAAATGAAAGATCCTTCACAGGGATATGTCGGAACATTCCTCAAACAAATGCAGGACGTGCTCCAACCCTGCATGGAAAAAGGGATCAAAATCGTCAGTAACGCAGGTGGATTAAATCCCAAAGGAATGGCCGAGGCCATTGAGGCAATTGCCAACGAACTCGGGATAGCTTGTAATGTCGCCTATATTAACGGCGATAATTTGATGCCACGTCTCAAAGACCTGAACGCGGGCGGTGAAGACTTCTCCAACATCGATACGGGGAAAAGGCTAGGCGATACAGACCTACGTCCAGCAACGGCCAATGCCTATTTGGGTGGTTGGGGTATTAAACACGCACTGGATCAAGGGGCCGATGTTGTTATTGCCCCTCGCGTAACCGATGCTGCAGTTGTTATGGGCCCCGCCGCATGGAAATTTGGGTGGGAGAGAGACAGTTTTGATGCCTTGGCGGGCGCAATCGCCGCAGGTCATTTGATTGAATGCGGAACCCAGGTTTGCGGTGGCAACTATTCCTTCTTTGAGGAAGTCCCATCTTTTCAAAATGTGGGTTATCCCATCGCAGAAATTGAAGCTGATGGCAGCTTCACACTTTGCAAACACCCCGGAACCGGAGGATTGATCTCCGTGGGAACGGTTACCGCCCAGCTTTTGTATGAAATAAACGATCCCGCATATAAAAACCCCGATGTTATCAGTCATTTTGATACGCTCTCCATTGATCAAGTCGGGGATGACAGGGTTCGCGTTAGTGGTTGCAAGGGAAGCAATCCACCAACAAGCCACAAAGTTTGCATGAACATCATGGGTGGGTATCGCAACAGTATGGAATTGTTGCTTACCGGACTGGATATCGAACAGAAAGCGAAAATCTTCACTGACGAGCTTTTCCGGCTCGTTGGCGGCAAAGACAAATTTGATGATGTCTCTATTGATCTGATCCGAACAGATAAACAGAATGCGATGCGAAACGAAGAAGCCTTTGCCAGCCTTCGCATTTCTGTGAAATCTTCGAATGCCAAATTGGCGGGTCGCGTGTTTTCAGCAAAGATTATAGAGCTGGCACTTGCGAACTATCCGGGTTTCAGTGGTCGTTCGGCCCCCGGCGCCGGCGGCCCTTTTGTTATCCATTGGCCTGCGCTTGTCGACAGCCGGCACATCCAAGAAACAGTGCATATGGACGGTAATTCGGATGTAATTTTACCCACAAGCCAGTTTGCTCACGAAGAAATTGACGCTCAAAAACTTCCCGTCAATATTTCAGCAATTGCCGATGAAAACATGACAGAAATCGCCTTTGGTCGCGTTTTTGGTACCCGATCCGGAGATAAGGGCGGAGCTGCCAATGTGGGCATTTGGGCTAAAACGGACGCCGCTTATTCATGGCTCTATCACAATCTAGACGAGGCAAAGCTAAAAGAGCTCATGCCCGATATGGTGCCCTTTGAGATCAAGCGGTTTGATCTTCCCAACATTCGTGCAGTGAACTTCATGATTTACGGCATCTTGGGCGAAGGGGTGGCAGCCAATGACCGGATCGATGGTCAGGCCAAAACCATGGGAGAGTATTTACGCTCCCGCACTTTGAAACTACCTGCCGCCATTATTTAACGTTTCCGAAGAAGGATCGAAAATGACAAACCCATCTGAAAATTTGAGCCTTGAAGGTCTAAATTTCACAACCATCAAACTGTCTCAAGAAGATCATATTCTGACCGTTACCCTGAACCGGCCGGAAAGAAAGAACGCAATTAATCCAACCATGAGTAATGAGCTCATCTTTGCTTTTGATTACGCAAAAACCAACCGTGATATTCGCGTTGTCATATTGGCAGCAATGGGGGATATTTTTTGTGCCGGTGGTGATTTACGCACCATGAGCGGCGGCGAAGATCAAGGACCACAATCCAATGTACCCAAACGCGGGGAAACGGATGACATAGCGCTTCGCCTCCGTCATATGAACAAACCGGTTATCGCAAAAATTCAAGGACCGGTTTTTGCCGGTGCTCTTCTTTTCGTCTGTAACGCAACCCATGCATATGCTGCTGATCAAGCCCATTTTTCTGCGCCGGAAATTAAACGAGGCATCTGGCCATTTATGGTGATGGCTGGACTGTTCCGCGTGATGAATAAGCGCCAAGGCCTTGATTTTATCATGCGCGGCGAGCGTATCAGCGCCGCTGAGGCCACCGTAACCGGCTTAATCAATAATGCGGTTCCTGCAAATGACCTAGATGCGACAGTGCAAAAAATTGCAACGGATCTGGCGAGCCTCGCTCCTTCGACGATGCAACTCGGCCTCGCGGCCTATAACTCGCAAGATGATATGGATTTTGACGCAGCTCTACCCTTCCTCAGATCCCAGCTCGATGAGTGCCTTAAAAGCGACAACGCGCGTGAGGGCATCAATGCCTTTTTAGAAAAGCGGGAACCAAATTGGGACTAACTAAAAATCACCACAGCTCTTTCACCTCTCGTGTATCGCTGTATTTGAAAGTTGCAAATATCCTGCGGAGCCGGATTATCAAAGGTGTGTGGCGTAAAGGCGACCGCATCCCCAATATCACTGCGCTTTGCAAAGAATTTCAAGTCGGCCGAATAACTGTTCGTCAGGCAATACAACTCCTGTCTGATGAAGGGTTGGTGAATAGCCAGCGCGGGCGCGGTACTTTTGTGACCTCTGATGATACCTCTAATCCATTGCGAGAGAAAATTGCAGCAGGGTTAATTGGAAGCGAGCAGGAAATACGTGTTCTTGAAATAGGCAATCCAACACCTCTACCGGCTAACTTATTGGGAAAATACAGAGCATTTAACAGTTATGTACGCGTTCGAAAATTGCGCTGCCACCAAGGTGTTCCCTATTGTCTAATGGATATTTATGTCAATAGAGACCTGTTTGAGCTATTCCCAGAAGACGACCTTAACACTCAAACCATTGCGAAACTGGTGAGTAAACATTCACCTGATCCTATCGCTCATGCCCACCAAAACCTAACCGTTGGCCTAACCGATTATGAAGCGTCAAAATTGTTGGAATGCGATATGGCGGCACCCATTGCGGAAGTTGATCGGTTTTTTGTGAATTCAGCAGGAAAATTGCTGTCCCGCGGCCATTATCTATATCGGGGAGATCTATTCTCAATGGAAACTGATTATCCAGGTGATCCTATTACAAACTTCTCGACAGGGTGGCTACCAGATGTTCGAACCGATTGAACATAAAAACCCTGAAAGATTTCTCTTTCAGGGCTCAGCTGTAACGGTCAATGTATGTGACTTAATTTATGCAGCGCGTACTTCCTGCAAGAAGCCTTCAATGTCCTTTTTAAGGGACTGAGAGAGCTCCTCAAGACGGGAAGCTGCTGATTGAACTTCTTCCGCAGCAGCACCGGTTTCGCTGGCTTTCTCTGACACGGTTCCAATTTTGTTTGAAACTTCACTTGTGCCGTTTGATGCTTCCTGAACATTGCGAGAAATTTCATTGGTCGCCGCACTTTGCTCTTCAATGGCAGAGGATATACCCACCGTTGATTGGCGAATGCTGGAAATAACATCATCAATACTGGAAATCGCGGTTACTGCACTGTCCGTAGCAGTTTGCATATCTTCTATTTGTTGCGCAATTTCTTCAGTTGCTTTTGCGGTTTGATTAGCAAGGTTCTTTACTTCCGATGCAACAACAGCAAAACCCTTACCCGCATCACCAGCACGAGCGGCTTCGATTGTCGCGTTCAGCGCCAACAGATTTGTCTGTCCAGCGATATCACTAATCATGTTAACAACTTCACTGATTTTCTTAGCCGTTTCAGCCAGTGCAGAAACAGAATTCGTACTATTACCTGCTTCTACAACTGCTTTTTCAGAAACTTCAGATGCTTGCTGAACCTGACGGCTAATCTCGTTAATGGATGAGGTGAGCTCTTCTGCGGCAGCCGCAACTGTTTGCACATTGCGGGACGCATCACTCGATGCAGCGGCAACGCCTTCTGCAAGTTCCTGAGAGCTACCTGCGGTTACTGACATAGAACTGGCTGTTGATTGCAACTCACGTGCAGCCATAGAGACCGTTGATAATAATTCAGAAATACGTGTCTCAAAATTCTGGATCAATGCAGAAACCCGATCAGCACGTTCTTGTTTTTCAGCGGCGTCTCGTTGATCTCTTTCTCGTTCAGTACTAAGACGCCGTTCTTCATCTTCCCGCGCTCGATGCTCACGATCGGCTTCTTCTTCAGCGTGTCGTTTGGCATCTGCTTGCAAGCGTTCTTGTTCGATCGCATTGTCTTTGAACACAAGAACAGCCCGTGCCATCTCACCTATCTCATTCTGCTCTTCATGAGACGGAATATCGACAGAATGGTTCCCGCTTGACAGTTCTGCCATGGCAGATGTCAACGATTGAACAGGTTTGCGGATCATTCGAGTAATCCAAACCGTCACGGCACCTGCGATAAGGAAAGCAATAACACTAATCCAGATAAACTGCTGAATATTTGCTTCACCGCTAGCAACTGCCTCAGCAAATTCAGTATCTCCATCTGCCTGCCAAATCTCAACAATCGTATCGATGGATTTATACATGACATTGAATTTTTCATCGGCACTCATCATCATAATGACAGCCGTACTGCCATCAACTTCGGTCATTTCAATGACGCCTTGTGTGTCTTCACTATAAGTCCCTAATTCAACAGAGAGTTTATTCAGGAGCTCTAGTTCTTCATCTGTGTACTGACCATTGGCAATAAAATCGCCAAGGCTCTTTTTGGTACCTTCTAAATAAGCAAGAAGCGTTTCACGAAACTTTGCGAGCTTTTCTTCCTCAACTCCAGCACTCAGTTGCGAGATCAAACGAAATACATTGCCGTTGAATGCCTGCAAGTCTCGTTGAAAACGATAGGCCGCACCTGTTTTCGCCTTCGCTTGCACGTTCAACGACTCCATCGTACTCATGCCTTGCTGTTTTCCTGTAATGGAAATAATGCCCAATACAATCAGCGCAACTGTGAAAATCGCTGGAGAGATGAAAAGTTTTAAAGAGATGCTCATGTTCCGCAAACTCATGTCAATATCCTTTAGCTACTAAACCATTTATCCCACCTGAAGCGGCCGTGAAATTCGGCCGATTTTCAGATGGCATTTTATTTTTTATTCGTAGTAACCAATCATCAACATGATGTCGCCAATACGGTTGATATACGTATGCTTCTGAGCAATTTTCTTGGTTTCAGGATGTGGCCACTTATAGGAAACCCAACCTTTACCTTCACCCTTCGCAGTGGTGATCATATCGCTAATGAATTTTTTCCCGTCGGTATCTTTAATACCAGTAAGGTTTCTACCGATTAGTTTTGCATTAACACCGTGGAAAATAATTTTGTCATCAATCAACGATTGCGCAATAACGTAAAACTCGCCATTTTTATAATCACCAGCTTGATTATAATCCTTAAATGCTTGGTCCTGGCCCACTGAATTATAATGCTCAACAGCTTTGTCCATCATCGAAAGAACATGAGATTTTTTGTCCGCTGCGTTTGCAAACCCAACAATCAGAAACAACCCCATTACAAGGCCGAGAGAAATCTTCTTCAACATTATCCACTCCAATACAACTTATTTACTAATTTGGTACAACAAGTAATCAATTGGTCATGGAAGAGTTAAAACTTTGATAAATATTTCTATTTCAAGACATTTAAATTAAAATTTTATTGTATTATTTATCTGTTTACATACAAATTTAAGCAACGGCTGAAGCCCTTACGGCATCTATGATTTCACTTGGATCCTGAAGCCTTCGGATATTCATGAACAGTTCAGAAGAAGGCTCATACGTGCGGCCTAACAACTTGATCCACTGCTTTAAACGACCCGCGCGGCGCAAGGGTCCATCCATTGCTTGAATCAAATCATTATATCGCTCAAGCAAACCCAAAATCTCAGGCCATTGAAATTGAGGAGTATTTAATGCAGCTATTTCCAGAGCAAGACTTGGGCGTGCAATAGCACCGCGGCCAATCATGAAATCCGTGCATCCGCTGACATCCCGACACGCCACAAAATCTTCAGGCGTCCAAATCTCGCCATTTGCCACAACGGGTATGCGAAGCGCCTCACGAATAGGAGCCAAAAATTCCCAATGTGCGGGGGCTCGGTATCCTTCCAATTTGGTTCGAGCATGAACCGTAAGCTTTACTGCCCCGGCATCTTCAATGGCGTGCGCGTTCTCAAGATAAAGGGTCTTGTCCGAGTAACCCAAACGCATTTTTGCACTAACAGGAATATGAGCTGGCACCGCTTTTCGAACCGCGGCAACAATATCATGCAGCCTTTCTGGGTATTGCAACAAACTAGCACCCGCATCTCGCCGATTTACTGTTTTCGCAGGGCAGCCAAAATTAAGGTCAATCCCAAGTGCCCCAAGAGAGGCAACAACAGTTGCATTTTCTGCAATCAATCCCGGCTCACCGCCCATCAGTTGCACATGAACAGGAACACCTGCTGCTGTCCGCCCACCTGTTTTAAGTTCAGGGCAATATTTGTAATAAACTGATGCCGGAAGCACAGAGTTACTCACGCGGACAAATTCCGACACGCATAAATCAAACCCGCCGATACGGGTTAGTATGTCACGCATATATACGTCTACCACCCCTTCCATCGGGGCGAGGGTCATACTCATAAAGAACGGTCCGTCACAAATGCCAGCCTCAAATCTCTGAGGTTTAGGCTCTTTAGCATAATTTTCGACAATCCGTATTTCTTTAATTGAGTTGTCATAGTTAAGTGCTAAGTAGAGAAAGATTATAAATGACTAAATTTAAGCGGCAGCTGTTGGGGTTGCTGGAAAGTAGGAAAATATGAGTGGATTTCTGACAAACACTACGTCAGGACATGGGTCAGCACGCAATTTACAAAGTTTTGATAACGCTGACGACGCCTTGGATGCAATCGAGGCAATTTACAACGAAAATATAGCAAAAGTTAAAGTACGCTTCGAAGCGTTTTCCAACGGGGACAAAACGACCCCCCTTGAAACAGCTTACTACCCTTATCTTGGACTTGAGATCGGCCCCACAGATATTAATCTGAGCGGGAGGCTAGCGTATGGTAATCTTCATTCAGCGGGTGCGTTTGGCACCACACTCACCCATCCGGATCTTTTCCGAAGCTATTACCGTGAACAAATCGAACTGATCTTGAAAAATCACAACCAACCTGTTGTTGTCGGACTAAGTGATCGCCCGATGCCGTTACCGTTTGTAATTGAAAAAGCCTCTTCAAACGTGTCGGGTGATGATGTGCAAGCATTACAATCTATCTTTCCCATGCCAGACTTGGCCAATATCAACGATTCCATCGCAAATGGTACCAGCCAGCATAACCCCGGTGACCCGATGCCTCTCGCCTTGTTCCCGGCGGAAAGAGTGGATTATTCACTTCTCCGCCTGTCCCATTATACCGGCACAGCACCACGCCATTTCCAACGATTTGTCTTGTTTACCAACTATCAACGGTATGTGGACGAATTTATCGAATATGGCAAAGATCAGGTAAAAAATGGCAGCGAATACCGAGCCTTTGTTGAGCCCGGAAATGTCATGACAACCAATCCGGATCTCACGGATGAGAAAACAGGCGGGACTCACCCCCAACATTTACCGCAAATGCCAGCCTATCATCTAGTAAGGAATGGCCATGAGGGAATTACTCTGGTCAATATTGGTGTCGGTCCATCTAACGCTAAAACCATCACAGACCATATAGCGGTCTTGAGGCCACATTGCTGGTTGATGGTTGGGCATTGCGGAGGCCTCAGACGCACTCAAAATCTGGGCGACTATGTTCTCGCCCATGCGTATGTGCGGGAAGACCATGTGCTAGATGAAGACATTCACCCCTCAGTCCCCCTACCAGCTATTGCGGAAATTCAGGTTGCCTTGACCGAGGCAGTGGCGAAAGCTTCAGGAACCGAGATGGAGCGGTCACAACTGAAAGAACATTTCAGGACCGGGACCGTTTATACAACAGATGATCGGGACTGGGAATTGCGGCATAAAGAACTTGCCCAGCGCTTTAACCAAACCAAAGCCATCGCCATTGATATGGAAAGTGCGACCATTGCCGCAAACGGATTTCGTTTTCGAGTGCCCTACGGCACATTACTATGTGTGTCCGATAAGCCGCTTCATGGCGAGATCAAACTACCAGGCATGGCAAACAAGTTCTATCAAGCCCGAACAGCCAATCATCTACGCATCGGGATTGAAACACTGCGTGCATTGCGGGATGGGGGCATAGACAGCCTGCATTCACGAAAATTGCGTAGTTTCGATGAACCAGCGTTCCGCTAAGACGTAGCGCCGCCAAAATGTGGCAGCACTAACGTCGCTAAATGAGCACAAAGGGAAGGGGACAAGTCGTGCCCCATCCCGCTCACTTTTTCGAAAATAGCATCCGGTATATGAGCCGCGACATCTGCGCCGCATGCCAGTTGAACCAATGGGTCGGCATCCCCGTGAATAACGAGGGACGGGACAGCAATCCCTTCCAATATTTCTCGTCGTGAGGGGGCTGCCATAACGGCTGCATATTGACGCATATATCCACCCGGAGAATAGCAGCGCTTGCAACATGTTTGGATATGCTTGATAAGCTCTGCCCGATCCCACCTAAAAGCTGGGCTTCCTATAGCTTCATTAACCCGAAGACCAAACTGTACGATATCCAGAATTTCCTGACTTTGCGGGGCCGATGCCAATATAGCGCTGGCTTCGGGGCTGGGGCCTGGCAGGCTACTATCAGAAGATGAAGACATGATAGAGGTCAGGCTCAAGCAGCGTGAAGAATGTTGAAATGCGAAGAGTTGCGCAATCATACCGCCCATAGACATACCAACAATATGGGCCTGTTCTACTTCAAGCACATCAAGGATATTAGCCACATCTTCAGCCATATCACTCAGCCGATAAGGAACGTTCGGAATATTTCCCTCCAGCTTGTCTTGTGCAACATTGGCAGGGTCTGGGACACCCTTGTCATCCAGTTTTTGCGAAAGACCTATGTCCCGGTTATCAAACCTGATGACCCGATAACCGGCATCTACAAGGGTTTCACAGAAAGAAAGCGGCCAATCAATAAGTTGAAAACCGAGCCCTGCAATTAGAACAACTGCTGGATCATCGGGATTTCCATGGCTCTCAACTTCAAGAGCAACATTCCTAGTTTCAATCAGAGCCATACTTCCCTCGTCTTCTCTTTTTTGGCATCTTAGCCAATTTTTATCCTTCAGACACAAAAAAAGCGGACCATATTGGCCCGCTTAATTCTAGTCGTATTCGACAAGAGTTAGCCTGTAGATTTAATCCACGCTTCAATTTGGCCTTTTGGAGAGGCGCCAACTTTGGTACCCGCAACTTCGCCATCTTTAAACAGCATCAGTGTTGGAATTCCACGCACGCCATATTTCGTAGGCACATTTGGGTTTTCATCAATATTGATTTTCGCAATAGTGATTTGTCCTGCCATTTCAGCAGAAATTTCTTCTAAAGACGGAGCAATCGTTTTACACGGTCCGCACCATTCGGCCCAGAAATCGACCAATACAAGTCCGTCATTTTTCAAAACATCTTCGTCAAATGAGTTGTCTGTTACATTAGTTGTGGCCATCATATCCTCGTTTCAGGCAAAAATTTGGGCACATCTTCAACGCGTCAATCGCCCATCTAAGTATTGATAATTACGTATTGAGCCTATCCCCGTCAAGTGATGGTCGCCACATCACGCCTCTGGAATTTCCATCAAATGGGGTCCATCCGTCCATAACAACCCGCATTTAATACGTTTTTCAGGATACATTTTTTTCAACGCCTCCCGATAAATTCCCATCTGGCGGAAATAGACCGCAGGCACATTTTGCAAATCACGGGGGGAAGGTCGGTTTGTTTTATAATCGACAATCAGGATTTCATCTTCACCGATTAGTAACCGATCGATTTGGCCAGACATAACCCTGTTTCCAAGTAGGCCGGTAAGGGGCACTTCAGCCATGCTTCCGGGGCCAAAAATTGCCGCAAATTCAGGATGTTGCAATACGCTCAATGTTTCAGTCAAAATCACGTCCTGCTGGACCACTGATAAATTATGGGCCGGACGCGCCAACCATTTACGGCCCACGCCTTCACGGGCAGCAGGGTCAACCGCAGGCAGGCTTTCCAACAAGCGATGGATCAATATACCTCGGTGGAATCGATGCCCATCATCTGTGCCCAATGGTGATCTGACTGAGGGCTCTTCTTCAACACGCGATGGCGTCAGAGGCTGCGGCGGAAAGGGCTCTTCAGCAGGCGGTGTCAATGCCCAATCTGGCAGAGGCGCCGGAACAAATTTCGGCGCATCCGGCTTGTCTACTGCCTCCTCTTTTGGAGAATCGCCACTCCGTCGGCGCCTTGCAACATGCCCCCAAGGCAGCTCGATCTCTTCCACCTTGTCCGCATAATCTTCGGTAAAGGCTTTATCTATCAGGTCGTACCAACACCCTTCCGGCCTGCTACGGACATTTTCCCACCCGCAAACATAAAGTCGGTCCTCTGCACGGGTTAAAGCAACGTAGAGCAGACGGCGCTTTTCCTCTTCCTGTCGCTTGACGATGCTCCCATACGCTTTCACGGTTTTTTCGTCATAATTTTTTCGGCGAACAGGCCAAAGCGGCGCCGGAATTTCCTCTTCCGTCCAGATGATGTTCGTGCCGCGAAAATTAGCGGTTCCTTGACAGGTATCGGGCAAAAACACGATCGGCGCTTGCAGACCTTTTGATCCATGCACGGTTAGCACCCGAACCTCGTCTTTACCCTGCTCCATATCCCTTTTGACTTCCGCACCACCAACTTCAAGCCAATGCAGGAAGGCTTGCAAAGAGGTTGCCTCGTTTCGTTGATATGAGAGGGCGAGCGATAAGAATTCCTCTATGGGATCGATTGCTTCCTCTCCAAGGCGAGAGAGCAGTTTTTCACGTCCCCGTTCACGGCCAAGAATTTGAGCAAAAAACTCATAGACAGGGACAAAGTCGGCACGGCCGAGTTGGCCCCGTAAGAACTGAATGGCTTCTTCAAAAATCGGAAGGCCCGGTTCATTTTCACGAAGCGCCCGCCACAAACTCGATCGGCGTTTGTGAGCCAATTTGAACAATTGATCATCGTCACAGCCCACAAAGGGGCCTTTAAGCACAATTGCCAAATTTAAATCGTCTTCAGGAAGCAACACAAATTTTCCCAGCGCAACGAGATCCATCACAGCAAGCTGCTGTGTCAATTGCATTCGATCTGCCCCCGCCACGGGAACTTGTGCTTGCTTTAACGCGCGCACCATTTCATCAAAAAACGCGTTTCGTTTCTGTACAAGGATCATAACATCCTTGGGACTGATTTCCTTGCCAGATGATGCAAGCTTTTCCCCAGTATCGAGCCAGACCTTAATTTGCGCTGCAATGTTTTTGGCAAGTTCTGCTGCGGGTACCATGCTGAGGCCCTGATCCAGCGGAATTTCCCAAGGATCTGTTTCCTCTTTTTCTTCAGGGCGGATAACCGGCCAAATTTCAGTAAATCCCGGCTGTTTATCCCGATAAATGGAATGTTGTATTTCACCAGCATCCGCGGTGAGTCCCGTCCGCGCAGCAACCGGCTCAAACGTATCATCCACAAGGGAGAGCACTGCGTGAGTTGATCTGAAAGACAAACCTAATGGAATATTTTTCCAGGTTTTTCCCGCCAGATCAGCTTTAGACTGAAAGAGCACCCGCATCTTGTCGAAAGCAGCAGGATCAGCGCCCTGAAACGAATAGATGGATTGTTTCTCATCACCCACAACAAACAGTGTGCGCCCCGCATCTCTGGCAGTATCGCCGGAGAAAAACTCTTCCGTCAGCGCATTAATCACTTCCCATTGTTCTGGGCTTGTATCCTGTGCTTCGTCCACCAGAATGTGGTCAATACCACCATCAAGCTTAAACATTACCCAAGGCGCAACATCTGTCTTGGTTAGCAGATCACGGGTGGTTAAGATCAAATCATCAAAATCAAGAGCACCACGTCTAGTCTTTTCAACCTCATATTCTTCGATAAGACGGCTGCCAAGCGTGAGCATTGCAGCAGTTGCACCTAAAACACGAATGCGGCGACGTTTTTCAAGAACCGTGTCCAATCTTTCAGCCTCTGCCCGCATCACATCGCGAATATCCGCCATCGACTTCACTGCGCTATTGGTCGCAAAGGTTTTATCCGACTTGATCGTATCATCTGTCTTTTTGAAAAATGCTGCCAAATAGGTATTAAACAAGCCTACACGGCGATCTGGAAGGCGTAACCAGTCTTCCATAGCAGCAGCATTTTTCTGATCGGTCTTGGTTCCCACAAGCAAAACCTCAAGAGCATCACGAAGGGCTGGACCGTCAAAAGTATTCTCTTCAGATGCTTCACTGATCAGTTGTTCTTCCGTCAGATCGGGGTCAATCTCAATATAATTTGCAAGATATGCCAGTGCGCCCTTTAACCCGTTGTGGACTTGGAAAAATCGTTTTAACCGTCCGCGGCGAGAGCTAAGCCCTTGCATAAGCTGAGTGAAATCCTGCTCGTTCACTTTCTCACTGACAAGGTTAAGCGCCATTTGCAAGTTTTCTTGTCCCTCTTGACGCGTTGCCATCAACAATCGATCGCGCGCCACTTCCATCATTTCGGCTGCGGTACGATCATCCAACTCCTGAAAATTCGGAGCGATGCCCGCCTCAAGCGGAAACCGTCCAAGGATAGAGCCACAGAAAGAATGGATGGTTTGAATTTTGATGCCGCCCGGCGCATCCAGAACACTGGCAAATAAACGCCTCGCGCGGATATACTCAGCATCCGACGGGGCACGGCCCTGCAGGGCCGCAAGCTCTTCCAGCAAAGTATCGTCAGACATTACCGACCAATCACCGAGGGTCGTATTTAAGCGGTTGGCCATCTCGGCTGCCGCTGCCTTGGTAAAGGTAATGCAAAGGATCTTTTCTGGTGCCGTACCAGACAACATCAACCGGAGTGTACGATCCACCAAAACTCGGGTTTTACCGGACCCAGCAGAGGCTGACACCCATACAGAATGATCCGGGTTTGCCGCTTTTCTCTGAAGTTCGATTCCCTCTTCAGCAAGTGGGGAAACGGAGACCTTACTCATTAGAACCTCCTCCTGACCATTCCTTCACACGTGCCAGATGCTCATAGTCATTGAACGGATCTTGAAATTCAGGCCTTGGTTTTGTCAGATAAGGCGTTGCTTCGTTATCAAATTGCGCAATTAGACGCTGCAAACCTTCAAATGCTTCTTTTGCAAGTTCTTCAGGTTCCATTTTCTTTGAAGCAGAACGAGTCTCACCAGCGGGATCACTACCGCTTAAGCGAATATAGAGCAGCTCAATAACGCTTCCGGCTTTTAGGCTCTCAAACGCGGCACGTTCTACCATGGCAGCTTCCAATGCCAACTGCGGAGACACACCGCTTTCTACTTGCTTTACAGATGGTGGGGCTCCCGTTTTGTAATCAACGATCGAAAGCTCCCCCAGCGCATTTTGATCTATTCGGTCAGCTGTCCCTGAAAGCTCAAACACACCCATTGGTGCAGGGATTCTTAACACCCCTTTTTTCTCCAATAAAACGGATTTAAACTCTGTTCGCCGCTCAATTTCGAACTCGACAAACCAGCTAGCGATACGCTCAAACCTTGGCCACCAGAAAGCCCAAACAGCAGGATAAGAGAGGACATCCCCAAACGCTTCACGGCCAAACTCAAGCAGCTTCTCCAAGGCATCAAGCGGCAGGTCTTTTGGGTATTCCCCAACAAAATTTTCAAGGGCTTTATGAATGAACGTCCCTTTTTCAGCAGCACCCGGATCTTCTCCGATATCCCGAAGAGGTCTAAGGCCAAGAATGGCATCTGCGAAAATCGAATACGGGTCTTTTATCCATTTTTCGATGCGTGTCACTGACAACCGTCTCGGACGATCTTTCACAGGTGGTGTAGGGCGCGGCGGGCAAATGGGCCTAATGCTTTTCGGCTGATCCAGTAAACCCTGCCAATGCAGCAAATTGTGGCTCCCATCGCCCTCAAGGTTTCGATTACTTTTCTTTAGCAACGTTTCAAGACGCAATAACCAACGACTGGGCACTGTTGGTGTTCCGTCAACTTTCTCCGCTCGCGTTAGAACAACTTCTTTTGCACAAAAAGCCTGCTGAAAGTCATGGGCCGACAACCCGACTTTTTTCTCTGGAAGCGGGAGTTTAAATTCTTGCCGCATGGGACGGCTCATCCATGGATCGTTCCCAGCCTCCGGTGGCCATACTCCTTTGTTAAGACCCCCAAGGATCATAAGATCAGCCCGCTGTAAACGCCCTTCAATTGGTCCCCAGATTTGAAGGCGGGGGTGATGGCCGTATTGACTTCGGACCATGCGCCCAATCATAAGGCTATCCATCAGATCTGGCCAGCTGCCCGGGTTTATAGGACCCGCAACTTCGCCCGCCCGTAAAAGCTCTGAAATGAAGGAAGCTGCCGCCTCTCCGAATTGCCCTTTCCAGATTTGAGGTGCCGTTTCATCCTCACCCACTGACAATCCTTCGCAAAACTCCACATGCGCTTTTAGATATTCGATAAAATCGACTTCTTTTTGATTGCTTAAGGCCGCAAATGGCTCGGCAAGGGTACGAAACTTCTCAAACCAATCATCAAGTCCCTCCTGTACCTTTTTATGAGCGATACGGTAATCCAGAACATCCCTTAAGCCCTTAAGCCCTGGCGCAGGCCTTGGGCCGCGCAGCACAGCAACTTCAAATGCCCTTACAAAAGATCTAAATTCGGTCCGGGGCATGCCCAAAGCTGCATACGGATGCTTCAAGGCGGCAAGCATCGCCACAGGATCACATTTTTCTGCCATCATGCGAGCCGTAAGGCGCAAGAACACACCAGCAGGGGATTGATCAAGACTGGTACCCGCACTGTCATCGACATCAATGTCCCAACGTTTCAGTTCGGTGCTGACCCGCCGTGATAAATCGCGGTCCAGTGTCACCAGGACTGCCGTTTTTGTTGGATGGGTCAATGTCTCGCGCATTAGCAGCGCAACAACTTGCGCTTCACCTTGCGCTCCACTGCAATTAACTTGCTGGATATTCCCTAAATCTTCTGAACTTGGGATGAAGGCCTTCTGCCATTGATCCGTTGTTTGGGCGGGTCTCATGGCTTCGGATAAAAACTGAACTCGCTCTATTGAACAGCTTTGCGCTGCTTCAATACAGATATCTGGAATCTGATCTCTCCTAAGTCCTGCGCTCGCAATCAGACGCGCCAGACCGTATTGAGGGTGACTGGGCTCTTCTTCTAGTAAATCCCACGCTGTATCATCCAAATGACGGTCCAGCCCGGGTAGAATAACGCACCCCTTTGGCAAATTTGCTACGAGTTGCAACAATTCTGCTGTTGCTGGAATAGATCCGGTGGAGCCAACCGCATAAATATGTCCCTTGGGTGGATTTTTTTGCCACTCCGCGACTTGCCTTCGTAAGAGAAGATCTCGGCGGTGGGCAGGATCAATTGCCCCTTCAGCCTCCAGAATTGTAGGCCAGACATCACTAATAATCGTCAAAAATTGGAGAATAACCTGCCAATGAGCTGCATATTCATCGGGAACCAGATTTTTAAGCTCTGCAAAGTCCACCCCCTCTGTCTGAACCTGATCAAGGAGACGCGCCAATTCCAAAGACAGCCCAACCGCTTGCGTAAAATCATGTCTCTCAGGATCTCGCTTCTCAATGAGACGCGCTAGAAGAAGCTGACGGCGCAAACTTTCCATTGCAGGCGGCAAATCCAAACTACCTGCAAAACCAGCATCCAGCCCCAAGTCCCCTTCAAGGGCCAGCTCGTCTTCATCCACGTCGCCAATGGGCCGCATTCGTGGCAACAAAAGAGGCCGCCCCCCGGTCTCCCTCAAAAATGCGTTTTGAAGAGCGCGAGCGGCGCGGCGTGTCGTGGTGAGAATAGTGACATCCCCGAGCGATTGCAGATCTTCTCCATGCCGGCGCAACAACTCCTTCGCCAGACAGTCGACAAAGGACATTTGGGGTGGAATGTTAAGGATTGTCGTCTCTGTCGGGGATGCTTCGGTCACTGTTCGCGTATTTTCTTTTCAATTATTTTCAAGGCGTCTTCAGTGCCAGCATGCAACCATTGTCCGGCATGAGGCAAGCCAAATAAACGTCCGTTGTGCGCCGCTTTATCAAAAATAACGTTCATGGAAAACTTGCCAGCTTCAATGCCGTCAAACATCTCCGGTTTTACAATCTGAATACCGGCAAAAATAAAGGGAGCACCCTTCCCCGCCTCTGGGCGTTTAAGTTGGCCCTCTACATCCATCGAGTAATCACCGATGCCATCATACCCGACAGCATTTTCCTTGGGCTGCAAAAGCAATAGCACATCCATTTTTGATGGATCCCAACGATCAACGAGAAGTTTCAATGACGTGCTGTTACCATCACGAACAATCACGTCCGAATTTAACACTGCAAATGGGGAGTTCCCAAGAAGCGGCAATGCTTTTTGCACCCCACCGCCGGTCTCTAGCAATTCCCCGCGCTCGTCAGACAAGGTAACCTGCAAGTCAGTAACCTGACGCACGTGGGCTTCAATCTGTTCTGCTAGATAATGACAATTTACAATTGCTTGGGAAATATCAGCGCCGCGAACTAGATCAAAACTGTAATCAATCAATGCCTTTCCATCGACTTTCACCAATGGTTTTGGAACAGTATTCGTGAGCGGACGCAACCGGCGACCAAGCCCAGCTGCCAATACCATCGCCCGAGAAATGTCAGTACTCACATTCTAATCCCTAATTTAATTTTCCGAGGCTCACACTAATCCAGTGCTTAAGAGCAATAAGGTCTGGATGTTTCAGGTTTGCTTGTAAATGTGAAACCATTCTCGGCATAAACGCGAGATATCGTGATTTCCCGTCTCGTTTTGAAAGCCGAGTAAAGATACCCATGATACGAAGCGCCCGATGAGCCCCCAAAATGGCGTACATTCTTCTGAACTCAGCTTCGTTCACGCCGGTTTTTTCAATGTAGTGCATTACCATTTTATCTGCGATTTGCGGACTGACATCTCGTCGCGCATCTTGCAGCAACGAGACAAGATCATAAGCCGCTGGTCCGGACATCGCATCCTGATAATCCAGCAAGCCCAAGGCTTCCAATCCTGTACGATCGCCTAGATGCAAAAGATTTTCTGCATGGAAATCACGCAGTAAAAGAACTTCCTGCCCCTCTTCCATATTCTTGAGAAGTTGCCGCCAGATTTGTTGAAAGAAAAATCGAGCTTTATCTGGTAGATTTTCACCTGTGAGTTCAGGCACATACCAATCCAGAAACATCGTATTTTGATCAAGCACGTAGTTAGACGAGAAGTAGGGAAGGCCAGTTGGGCAGTCTCTGGATGACAAATCTGCCAAAAAATCTACTGCCAATTCATACAGCTTTTCTTCATTACCACCGCTCTCAATAAGGTGGGCAAACAGTCCATCTCCAAAATCTTCCAGCAAAAGCAAACCAGTGCTCGTGTCGGCTTCCAGAATTTCCGGCGCGCTATAGCCTTCTTTCTGCAAAACCTCTGTAATAGTGACAAATTTTTCCAAACTCGAAGGGTCGGGATCGATCATCAAAATTGCTGTCTCATTCCCGTTATCAAGGCGTTCATATCGGCGGCTGGACGCATCACCGGCAAGAGCCGTATGAGTTGCATCCACCCATTCTGTGTTTTTTAAAAATGCCGTAATTGACGCATCCATCGATCTGCTCAACTTTTAAGGTTTTTCAGTCTGCCATGCCAACTATCTGGACCTGACAGAGATATAAGGCGCGCACCTTCTTTCGCATCCTCAGGAATAGACAGTTCAACATCAAGAGCGCCCTCAGGCGCAAGATCCCCTAGGTTTTTCGCCCACTCAATCAGTGTTATTCCCTCTTCATAGGCGTCTTCTATATCCAACTCCCAGACCTCCTCTGGATCTTCAAGGCGGTACAGGTCGTAATGAAATATAGGTGCCCGTTCATTTTCATAAGTTAAGAGCAAGTTGAACGTCGGACTTGGAACTTCAGTTTCAGCGCCGCACAAGCTACGAATTAATGCCCGTGCAAAAGACGTCTTTCCCGCGCCCAGGGTGCCGCTTAATGTGAGAATATCTTTGACGTCCAGCAACAAACCAAGAGCAGTCGCAACTCCCGCCGTTTCCGCTTCATTTGCAACAGTGATTTGTTTTATGAGGGGCATAGCAACCACAATCTGGCCTAGTTAGGTTTGGTGTCAAGACAGACGGTTTTTGGCAATTGACAGTTAATAGTAGTTCCCAGTTTTTCCGCAGATTCCAGCTCAACCCAACCCCCATGCATCTCGACAAAACTCTTCACTAAAGAGAGGCCAATGCCGGCGCCGGCGTTTTCATGGGTCGTATCTCCCTTGGAGAAGCGCTCGAAAATCTTCGCTTGCATATCAATTGGAATGCCAATGCCTGTATCGATCACCTGAATAAACAACCCGTCATCGTTGCGGATTGCTTCAAGTTTCACATTACCGCCCGGTTCAGTGAATTTGATAGAATTGCTGAAAATATTGAAAATAACCTGTTTCATACGGCGCTCATCAAGATTGGCCCAACCCAGATTATTGGAAATATTGAAATCAATGTTGATCCGCCTTTTGCGGGCCCTGTCATGCACCATGGTCACGACATTGGCGAGGAGGGCATGTACGTCAACAGGTTCCAGATCCAGCTCAATATTTCCCGCCTGAATATTTGCCATGTCCAGAATATCATTGATCAAATGCAACAAATGGTTGGAGCTGTCCAAAATTCCCTGACCATACTCCCCTTGTTTGTTGTTCAAGGGGCCGAAGAACTGTTTCACCAGGATTTCTGCAAATCCGATGATGGTATTCAATGGGGTACGAAGTTCATGGCTCACGCTTGCCACAAACTCGGTTTTCATCCTGTCACCGGCTTCCAGCGCTTCATTACGCTCCGTCAGAACCCGTTCAATACGAAGTTGATCCGTTACATCAAGGTAAGTGTATAGAACATTGCCATCGGGCAACGGTACCCGGTTAAAATTCACGATCCGCCCTTTTGGGTGCGTCAACTGACCGCTAAACGCATCCCTACGGGTTACATTGGCGATATAGCGATCCCGCATATCAGCCCCGGGATCCGTTTTCCAGAGAGCAAATATCTTGTCGATAAGCATTGATATATGCATATCTTCTTCTATGAACTCCGGCGAGACTCCCCAAATTTCAGCAAAACCCGAATTATACAATTTCAATCTGGCATCAGCGCCAAAAACTGCAACGCCTTCATATAGATTATCAAGCGTTGCGCGTTGCACAGCGGTTTGAGTATTGCGGGCACGTTCCAGAACTACTTTGTCAGTGACATCCTCAAACATAAAGAACAACCCACCAAAGGAATGCGGCGCGATCACAGTACGCAACATTGTCTCATCCGGAAGCTGGACCAGATCTTCCTGCGTATCAATCAGATTGGTAAAGAGTGCCTTTCGTTTGGCTTTATAGGCACTGAAGTCTGCTTGTTCGGGCAGGCGACGCAACTCCCGTTGTTTGTCCAAGACCTCTAGGATTGTGGGTTTATCGTGCAAAAATGCATCATCTATTTTCCAGAGACGCGCATATGTCTGATTATAAAATACCAAACGCAAGTCAGGGCCGTATATGGCAATGGCGGTGGTAATATTTTCAAGAACACTTTCCTGACCGCGCATATGCTCGTTCATTTCCGAAGCCATTTGCTCCTCGCGGCTCACATCCTCGGCAAAGCCTGCTAGCTGGTTTTCAAATTCCAGCGGCACCTCGTGGATCCGGAAACTGTGTAAATCACCACCTACCACATAACGACGGATTTCAGTCTGTTGGGCTTGAGTTACTCGTGCCTTTGCAGCAAGCTTACGAGCTTGATCAGGTTCCCTGCTTGAGGCAAGCTCTGACATATCTCCTAGTGTGGAAGGTGGGCCCACAATCTCTTCATATTTCGTGTTGTGCCAGACAATTCTAGACTGCTGATCACGCCGCCAAGTTGCGAAAGGAGCCGCATTCAACAAATCGACAAAATCATCTCGCTCAGCGCGTGTATCCATCAGGGCGGATTTCAGGCTTAGCATTTCTTTCTCAGCAGATTTTTGATCGTCCTGAACGCTTTCAAGCTCTTCTTCTAACAGACGGACGCGATCGGCCAATTGATCTGAATGCGTAAGCAGGGACAGCGCTTTCTTGCGCATCACATATAAAGCCATGCCAAGACTCAGGGCAAGCAACACCGCCAGCCACATGACAATCAGTTCGGTGGATGAATAATCGATCTCCATGCTTTATTGCCTAATCTGTCCCAAATAATATCCTCTGATGTGACTAAGTATTCTTAATTCATCATCAGATGTATTCAGGATTAGCAAAAAATAGCCAATAAAGACAACATTTTAAGCAAAAGTCTCAATAATTCGACATGAAAAAGGCCGCTAAAACGAAGTTAGCGGCCTTTTCAGTAATCTTATTTAGGACAATTAGTAGCGATAATGATCCGGCTTAAACGGACCAGCCTGTTTCACACTAATGTAGTCAGCTTGTGCTTCAGTAAGTTCAGTCAAATGAACACCCAGTTTTTCTAAGTGCAAGCGAGCAACTTTTTCATCCAGATGTTTCGGCAGAACATAAACTTCATTGTTATACGTTTCAAAACGTTCCCAAAGTTCGATTTGAGCCAACACCTGATTGGTGAAAGATGCACTCATGACGAAACTTGGATGACCTGTTGCACAGCCAAGGTTCACAAGGCGGCCTTCGGCAAGAACGATAATGCGTTTGCCGTCCGGGAATTCAACTTCATCGACCTGCGGTTTCACGTTATGCCAAGGAAAATTGCGAAGCGCTTCGATATGAATTTCAGAATCAAAATGTCCGATGTTACAAACAATCGCGCGATCTTTCATTTCCCGCATATGGTCAATTGTAATCACATCGATATTGCCTGTCGTCGTCACGAAAATGTCGCCCAGTGGCGCTGCAGTATCCATGCTGACAACTTCATAACCTTCCATAGCAGCTTGCAGGGCACAGATCGGATCGACTTCCGTCACCATCACCCGAGCACCTTGCGACCGCAAAGAAGCTGAGGAACCTTTACCAACATCGCCGTAACCAGCGACGACAGCAACTTTACCCGCAATCATCACATCTGTTGCACGTTTGATACCGTCCACAAGACTTTCGCGGCAGCCATACAAGTTATCAAATTTTGATTTTGTAACACTGTCATTCACATTGATGGCAGGAACTTTCAGAGTGCCCGCTTTCGCCATATCATACAGACGATGCACTCCGGTTGTTGTTTCTTCTGACAAGCCTTTAACATCTTCGAGATATTGTGGGTATTCATCATGCATGATCTGTGTGAGATCGCCACCATCATCCAAAATCAAGTTTGGACGCCAACCGTTCGGACCGTCAATAGTCTCTTTAATGCACCAGAGAAACTCTTCTTCGGTTAAGCCTTTCCAAGCAAAAACCGGAACACCCGTAACAGCAATTGCCGCCGCGGCCTGATCTTGCGTTGAGAAAATATTGCAGGAAGACCAGCGTACTTCTGCGCCAAGAGCCGTCAAAGTTTCAATCAGAACCGCTGTCTGAATAGTCATATGCAAGCACCCTGCGATACGGGCGCCTTTCAGCGGTTGGCTTGCACCAAATTCGTCGCGTAGCGCCATAAGGCCTGGCATTTCTGTTTCCGCAATTTTAATCTCTTTGCGGCCCCAGTCTGCAAGTGAAAGGTCTGCAACCTTAAAATCTTCTGAAGTTGACATGAGACACTCTTTTCCCTTGTGAATGATGTGTTTGGACAGCGCTAACGGGTCGGACTTTGACGCACTACGCCTTTGAAAAAGGAGTATATACCAGCTGTCTTCCGGTTAATCAACAATAATATAAAGACATCTTTATATCATAATCACTTAATTATAAAATTATGCTGAAGGAGTGTCAGAAACTAAACATTTTCAGTATCATCCTGATCTTCACCAAACTTACCACCAACCAGCGCTTCAAGGGCGTTGAGGGCTTCATCTGCCTGCTCTCCCGACACGGCAACCCTGATGGAAGTTCCCTTCGACGCTGCCAGCATCATCAAACCCATAATGGAGGTTCCCGAAACATTATTGTCATCCTTGGTCACAATAATATCGGCGCGGTACAATTCAGCACATTTGACAAATTTGGCCGCGGCTCGCGCATGCAAGCCTCGCTTGTTCTGAATAGTAAGAGATTTCTGAAGGGGTGTAGACATAGCGCTTTGAAAACCCGATCAGGTTTTATTCGCAAGTAAATGCGAAGCAACATTTATATATTTGCGGCCTGATTCTTGAGCTGCAGCAACGGCTTTTTCCATATCATCTTCGCCGCGCAAACTCGCAAGTTTGATCAACATCGGCAAATTAATACCGGCAATAACCTCTACATTAGCTTTTTCCATAACGGAAATCGCCAAATTGGAGGGTGTTCCGCCAAACATATCGGTAAGTAGGATAACACCTGAACCGCTTTCAACATCCGCAACAGCGTTCAAGATATCCTGACGGCGTTGTTCCATATCGTCATCAGGACCGATGGAAATAGCCCGCACCTGGTCTTGTGGTCCAACGACATGTTCGGTCGCAGCGACGAATTCCTCCGCCAGTCGACCATGTGTTACCAATACCATTCCAATCATTTTACACGCCTCTTATTCGTTCACCATCACCTAACCCTCGACAAGGTCCCGGTGTATCAATTGGGTAAAATAACCACTTTCTTCGATGCGGTCGTGGATATTCTCTGCCACACATACGGATCTGTGCCGTCCACCTGTACAACCTATTGCGATTGTAAGATAGGATTTTCCTTCTGCCAAATATCTTGGGAGCAACAATTCAAGCATATTTGTCAAATGATCCATGAAAGGGGCAAAGGCCTCGTCACAGGCAATATATTCTGCCACGGCTCCATCTTTGCCACATTGCGTGCGTAACATTTCATTATAATACGGGTTACGTAAAAAACGCATATCGAACACCAGATCGGCTTCACGTGGAACCCCTTTTTTGTAGGAAAAGGAGACGAGAGTTGTTGTCAATGCCTGCCTTTCCTCCAAACTGAAACGTTGTATAAGTTGATGGCGTAAATCAGGAAGCGATAATAAGGTGGTATCGATGCAAATATCTGCCTTATCCTTCAGCGGCTGAAACAACCTTTGTTCTTTTAGAATACCGTCAGCAACAGGGCGATCACTGGCAAGCGGGTGCTTCCGACGCGTTTCTGTAAAACGCCGCTGCAGAACCGCATCATCACATTCCAAAAACAGCATTCTGACATCATTGTCGGTCTCTTCCTTCAGCGTAGAAATCAGAGACAGCAACGTTTCTGTTGAAAAACCTCGGGTCCGTGTATCCACCCCAACAGCAATGTTAAGGCCGCCATCCTGACCAATTTCACGTACCAGCGGGGACAGCAGAGAGAGCGGGATATTATCCGCAACCTCCCACCCTAAATCTTCAAATTGCTTCAGTGTTGTCGATTTACCCGCACCTGAAAATCCGGTAATCAACACAATTCTGGTATGGGACTTACTCATTAACGAACATTCCTTATCAACACGGCTCACCCCTCACCTAGCACTGAACCGGGTATTTGTGGGTCCGGCCAAAGCACATCCAAACGTTTAAGGGCCAGCTTAATACGCGCAGGTGCGGAAGCCGCCATTGCATCCAACTGCATCAAAGGAACCTCAAGACCTTCAACTTGAAGGTATTCGGCCTTATCCGGCATTCGCTCGATTCTTTCTGCCGGCATTAGGTCGCAAGCCAGAAAAACGATCCCATGATCAATATAGGGCATTGTGACAAGCCCAAGGCCACGAACCTCCATCATGCCCAAAATGGTTTTAGGTCCTTCTGCAATCAGGACGCCATTTTTTTCATGAAGATCCACATAATCATCGGAAATCAATTCCGCCCCCCCATCCATAAGACGAAGCGACAAGTCAGATTTTCCCGATCCGGGCGGGCCGCGCAGTAATACTGCTTTGCCATCAATCGAAACAACAGATGCGTGCATTTTGTACATGCAAAGAATCTGCCCCTCTAAGGCAAGACTGTCAATGCTTGTCGTTGTTTTTCGGCAAGCGAATGCTGAAGCGTGCACCGATAACGCTACCGTCAGAACTAAATCTATTCGACGCCTTTATACTGCCTCGGTGGGCATCAATAATCAGTCGCGAAATACTTAAGCCCAAACCAGAATGCCGCCCAAAATCTTCGCCTTTTGGCCGTTCCGTGTAAAAACGATTAAAAATAGCTTCCAATTTATTTTCCGGGATTCCAGGACCCTGATCTTCAACATCGATTTGAACCCAATTTTTGCCTTCGCCATCTTGGTCTTCACTTACTCGAATAAGCACACGCGTTCCCTTTGGCGAGAAGGACATCGCGTTTTCGATCAAATTTCTAAGGACTTGCCCCAAACGTCCCGGTACACCGTCGATGGTAATATCACGGCTGGATATCTCGACTTCCACACTTACGTCTGAAGGACCACGCCCAGCTCCATACATCTCCGCAATACTGTCTATCAAGCCGACAACTGCAACAGGCTCACCTTCAGTTCGTGACAGTTCCGCATCCAACCGACTGGCGGCAGAAATATCGGTAATGAGCCTGTCCAGTCTTTTGACGTCGCTGGAAATAATAGCCAGTAGCTGCTTTCGCGTATCGTCATCTTTGACCCGCTCAAACGTATCAACGGCAGTTCCAAGTGAGGTAAGCGGGTTTTTAAGTTCGTGGGAAACGTCAGCAGCAAAAGCCTCGATCGCGTCCATGCGATCATATAATGCCACAGTCATTTCTCCAAAAGAGATAGACAAGTCACCAATTTCATCCTGCCGATCAGAAAAATCCGGCATCTCAATACGTCGACCCAGACCCAGTCGCACCTTATCTGCAGCTTCTGCCATATCGTGGATCGGACTGGCAATGGTGCGTGCAAGATACAACGATAGCAAAAGCGTGATAACAACTGTAATCGAAAAAACGATCAGGGTTGTAACTTGTGCAGATTTCACAGCTTCATCGATAGCTGCACCGTCTTCAATCAACAAAAGCCCACCCAGAATATGCTTGAAACCCTGCACCGGTAAGGCCACGCTGATCATCAAGCGGCCATCTTTTGTTTGACGAATAACGTCAGCGCTCTCCCCTTTAAGAGCTTCAGAAACTTCGGTAAAATCTTCGACTGAAACCGATGTTCGTGCGGGAAATAATGAGTAGTCCTGAGAGGTAGGGATCAAGTCAGCCAGGAAATCGTACAGGACTTCATAAAATTTTCGAACGTTACCTGCTTGATTTGGCGGGGGAAGAGTTTCGAAAATAATTTCACGGCCTGCGGAAATCAGAACACGGCTATCAGCAATCAGATCACCGTCTCTGTCATATAGCAGAGCCGTCGTATCTGTCACGACGGCTAATCGCCTGAGGACACTCCGAATATTCCTGGTATCAAGCGTTAGATGATTTACTTTTCCGGTGAAGGATACTTCGCTCAGTGCGGCTTCACCGAGCGCACCTGCAATCATTCGACCATTTGTGGTCAGGGCTTGGGTACGCGCATCTATCAGTCCTGTGCGAAACTGATCCAGATAAAGGATACCCCCAGCCAGGAAAAAAACTGCAAACAGGTTGATGGCCATAATTCGGCGACCAAGGGACGAAAACGGTCCCCATTTTCGTTTGGCGTTACGGTTCACCCTTTTTTTTCGCTTGAAGAAGCTAGAAGGTTGATTTTCAGCTAAAGAAACACCCTCTTCCTTCTTGTCGTCACTTTTTGCCCGCAAACCATTCCCCGTCATACGCCATCCACCAAGCCGGATTTATTTTTCTTTAAACCGATATCCCACGCCGTATAGCGTCTCAATGGCAGAAAATTCAATATCTACATTCCGTATTTTCTTACGCAGACGCTTTATGTGACTATCGATGGTGCGGTCATCCACATAGATATTATCATCATACGCTGCATCCATAAGCTGATCCCGGCTCTTAACATGGCCTGGACGATAGGCAAGAGCATGCAACAACATAAATTCTGTAACCGTCAAGGTTACTTCCTTTTCATCCCAAAAGCAGGCATGACGCACACTGTCCAGTTTCAGGCGACCGCGCACCATGACGTCTTCTTCTTTTGTCTCCTCAGTCCCAGATCTTGCTTTATGCCTCCGCAGAACTGTCCGTATACGTTCTACGAGAAGGCGTTGGGAGAAGGGTTTCTTGATGTAATCATCCGCGCCCATCTTCAAGCCCAGAAATTCATCAATCTCATCATCTTTTGAGGTAAGGAATATAACCGGCAGATCCGATGTGCGGCGTAACCGATTGAGCATTTCCATGCCATCCATTCGGGGCATCTTGATATCCAGGACAGCAATATCCGGTGGACTTTCTTCAAAGGCCGCCAGAGCTTGTTCTCCGTCAGAGAATTTTGAGACCGAAAATCCTTCCGATTCCAGCAGGATGGAAACTGTTGTCAGAATATTTAGATCATCATCTACCAGAGCTATTCTTGTTGTCACCGGAAACCCCTTTCGCGTGCTTTTGCCATAATAGGCACTATAGCTCCTTAATACTATCCTGCTTTTGGCACAATTGTGGCAAGATCTGGGCTTATCCAAGATATTCAAGTAGTCACATGATCAGATAAAAGAAATAAAGTGGATTCTGCTGGCCATGTTTCCAACGAAAAAAAGCGAAAATCAATTTGTCCAAAAGTTCAGTAAAAAATGAAACAATAATAAAAATTGGTAAATTATTTTCAAAATTATTCATTTCAAAAATAAAACGAAACCCAGACGAAACAAATGCAAATAAATTTCGGTTTTTTGACAATTTCATTACTCTAGCTGTTGCGCCGCTATAGGCGTAACCTTATCTTTGGCTCCACATGCATCAACCGAAAAATACACATCTATTGGAGAGCCACTGTGGAACAAAAAGGACCTCGAAAGAGTTCTTATGGACTGGACAACCAAGGACTGAGCGCTGTGGGCACGGCGCATTGGAATTTATCAGCACCAACACTCTATAAGGAAGCATTATCCCGGGGGGAAGCATCGCTTTCCGAAGGTGGCGCACTTGTTGCCTTAACAGGTCAGCACACTGGACGCTCGGCAAACGATAAATTCATCGTAAAAGAAAGCGGCAGCGAAGATAACATTTGGTGGGGCAAGGTTAATAAACCTTTCGAAGACACCAAATTTGCCGGCCTTCACAAAAAGATGATTGCGCATCTTGAAGGCAAAGAAGTTTTTGTTCAGGACTGCTACGCTGGCGCCGACAAAAACAATCGCCTACCAGTTCGCATAATTACAGAATGTGCGTGGCATAACCTTTTTGCTCGCAACATGTTTATTCAGCCAGAAGCTCACGAACTGGATGATTTTGTTCCTGAATTCACTATTCTCCAAACGCCCTCTTTCGAAGCAGACCCAGCAGTAGACGGCACGCGTTCCGAAGTATTTGTCCTGGCAAATTTCGCAGAAAAACTTGTCATCATCGGCGGTACATCTTACGCCGGTGAAATTAAGAAATCTGTCTTCTCAATCTTGAATTACCTGCTTCCTGAAAAAGGCATTCTGCCGATGCATTGCTCGGTTAATGTGAGCAGCGAAGGCGATAGCGCGGTTTTCTTTGGCCTTTCCGGAACAGGCAAAACTACACTTTCAGCTGATGCCAGCCGTATGCTAATCGGTGATGACGAACATGGGTGGGCCGATGAAGGCGTGTTCAATTTTGAAGGTGGCTGTTATGCGAAAGTGATTAAGCTGTCACAAGAAGCAGAACCAGAGATTTATGCGACAACAGGTCGTTTTGGAACTGTTCTTGAAAATGTCGTCATGGATGAAGCTGGCAAGCTTGATTTAGATGACAATAGACACACAGAAAATACCCGGGCTTCCTATCCAATCCACTTCATTCCCAACGCGAGTGAAACCGGCATTGCGGGCAACCCGAAAAACGTCATCATGCTAACAGCTGATGCGTTTGGTGTTTTGCCTCCTATTTCAAAGTTGTCTCCTGAACAGGCGATGTACCACTTTATCTCTGGTTACACTGCGAAACTGGCTGGCACTGAGAAAGGCCTTGGTACTGAGCCTCAGGCAGCCTTCTCAACTTGCTTTGGTGCTCCGTTCATGCCGCGCCATCCATCTGTTTATGCTAAACTGCTGGGCGAAAAAATTGCCAAGCACGATGTTAATTGCTGGTTGGTAAATACTGGCTGGACTGGCGGCGCCTACGGGACTGGTCACCGTATGCCGATTGGCCATACGCGTGCGCTGGTTAATGCAGCACTTGACGGGACGCTTGCCAATGTTGAAATGGAAAAAGATCCATTCTTTGGCCTGTCCATCCCAACAGCTTGCGAAAATGTTCCAAGCAAGATTCTAAACCCACGGAACACTTGGGAAGATAAAGATGCGTATGACAAACAAGCAGCGCATCTGGTCAATTTGTTCATCGAAAATTTTGAGCAGTTTGCAGAATATGTAACTGAAGATGTTATGAGGTCCGCGCCAAACCGCGCCTAATCACTTCGTAACATACAAAGCAATTAAAGCTCCTGCCCTACGGCAGGGGCTTTTCTTATTCCTGATTTCGTCCTCGTGCGCTACATAGTAGAGCTATAACCAAGGGAGTAAAAATGCGCGATGCGGTGATCTTTGACATGGACGGCCTTCTTCTTGATACGGAGCGCGTTGCGTTTCGGACTTTTGAAGAGACATGCGCAAAATTTGGGCTGACCTTTGAACTTGCACTTTATCAAAAATGCGTCGGATGCAATCTGCAACACACGGCCAACATTTTGGAAAAAGGCATAAATGGATTTTCAAAAGCGGATTTCATGCCGGTCTGGAATGAAGCTTACATTGAGAATGCTATCGAAAAGCCGGTAGCTCTAAAACCGGGCGTTCTCAAGTTCTTGAAGGCACTCAATTCCAATAATGTACCTTGCGCCCTTGCGACCTCTTCTCCCTCTAGAAATGCCACTCGAAAACTCTCTAACGCCGGACTATCTGACTATTTTTCAGAGTTTATGTTTGGGGATCAAGTCACAGATAGTAAACCGCACCCGGAAATTTATTTGAGGGCTGCTGAAAAGCTCGGGATAAACCCAGAAAGTTGTCTGGCATTGGAAGATTCCGATAATGGCGTTCGGGCTGCACACGGTGCCGGAATGCTCGTATATCAAATACCCGATCTCGTTAATCCCTCAGACGAAGTGCGTATGCTTGCCCATGAAATCGTGCCCTCGATGTCACATGTCCACGAACGTTTCATTTTTCAGTCCAATTTGTAAATATTGACTAGTCCAGATATAGTTTTCTCTAGCCGCTTCAATTTATGGCAGCTAAACAGAAAAATACCTTCTGCCTTATCGCGATCACCCTTCAATTTCAGGTCGAACTCTCATGTGGTCAGTCTCAATATCAATCCTGCCAATTTTTCTATTGCTCATTCTTGGGTATGTTCTGCGGCGCAAAGGGTTTCCTGGTGATAATTTTTGGCCACTGGCAGACAAAGTAACCTATTGGATCCTCTTTCCAGCGCTACTCCTCTATCGCACAACCACTGCCCCGCTCAGCGGAGAAGTCTTGGTTCCCTATGCGATCGCTCTTATTGGTGCGCTCACTGTCTGTGCAATTTTAGCGGTTCTCACGACAAAATTTCTGGGCCTACCAAACGCGTTGGGCGGCTCCTTGTTTCAAGGAGCAACTCGGCATAACACCTTTATCGCCTTTGCAACTGCCGATATGCTTTTTGGAAATGATGGTCTTTTGCTGGCGGCAGTCGCGACCTCAATACTTGTACCGCCGACCAACCTGTTCTGCGTGTCTGCCTTGGTTACGTATCAAGGGAATAAAGACGGCACGTTGAAACGACGTCTGGTGCAAGAGATAATGCGAAACCCGCTCTTAGTAGCAATTGCGATTGGGGTGACACTGAATTTATCCGGCATCGGGCCCTTACCGGTCATTCATGACATGGCAAACATTCTGTCTCGTGCAGCTCTACCCTTCGCCCTTCTTTGTGTCGGCGCGGGTCTTCATGTTTTGTCTATGAAGTCCGAAATGAAGGCGGTAATTCTCGCTTCAACAGCAAAACTTATCATTTTTCCAGCTGTCATGATGGGCGCGATTATGCTCACAGGACTTAGTGGCGTCGCAGCAGTTATTCTTGTCATATATGGCGCCGTGCCAACAGCAAGTTCTGGGTATGCCCTTGCTAAACAATTGGGAAGTGATGCGGAAGCGATGGCTGCCATCATCACCATTCAGACACTGCTGTCTATGATTACGCTGCCCATCTCGATTGCTCTCGCCTCCGCCTATTTTCTCGGGGGATAAAGTCTAATCAGCCTATTTCGGTAATACTTGGGTCTGTGCCGCAAAGGGCGCATGCAGGATCCGGGCGCACTTTTACTTTTCTAAATTCAGTATAAAGGGCGTCATAAATAAGCAGACTGCCAGACATGCTTTGGCCAATGCCAAGCAGTTCTTTTAGAATCTCGGTTGCTTGCAGCGATCCCATGGTTCCTGCAAGTGCGCCAAGAACACCTGCTTCGCCGCAGGTTCTGGCAACATCAGGCGGAGGAGGCGCGGGGAAAATACACCGATAGCAGGGATGCGTATCCCCTTCGAAGGCTTTGTAGGTAGATAATTGCCCTTCAAATTGCAACATGGCGGCAGAGACCAACGGTTTTTTCAAGAAATAACAGGCGTCATTAATCAAAAATCGTGTATTGAAATTATCCGAGCCATCGGCAACCAGATCATAGCCTGAAAACAACTCTTCGACATTCTCCGCCGTCAGTCGTTCCGCATGCGGTACAATTTTTACATCCGGATTAATTTCAGCCACTGTTTTTTGCGCGCTTAATACTTTTAGCGTTCCGATATCTGCCATACCATGCGCGACTTGTCGCTGCAGGTTAGACAAATCAACCACATCATCATCAACAACACCGATAGTACCAACACCGGCCGCTGCCAAATATAGAATAAGCGGGGAGCCAAGGCCTCCCGCACCGACGATCAATACTTTCGATTGCAGCAGCTTTTTCTGCCCAATGCCGCCAACTTCACGCAATACAATATGGCGGGCATAGCGATCTAACTGATCGTCGGTCAGGTTCATAGGTTAAATTCCGTCAAACAAAGCAGTTGTTAGATAACGTTCGGCGAAAGACGGGATAATCACAACAATTGTTTTTCCAGCCATATCATCTCGCTCTGCAACCTCCAGCGCGGCTGCAAGAGCTGCACCTGAAGAAATTCCGACAGGCACGCCTTCTTCGCGGGCAAGGGCGCGGGCGGTTTCAAACGCTGTTTCGTTTCCGATGGTCAAAACTTCGTCGATCAGGCTCTCATCAAGGTTTTTAGGCGAGAACCCAGCGCCAATTCCCTGAATTTTGTGAGGACCCGGTTGACCGCCAGATAGAACCGGACTGTCTTCTGGCTCAACGGCAATAATTTTCACGTTACTATTTTTAGCTTTTAGAACGCTGCCAACACCAGTCAATGTTCCGCCAGTACCAACACCCATAACAACAACATCCACTTTGCCGTTTGTGTCATCCCAAATTTCGTCTGCTGTTGTCACTTTATGAACAGCAGGATTTGCGGGATTTTCAAACTGTTGCGGAATAACCGCATTGCTATGTTCAGCAACCATTTCATTCGCCCGCGCAATAGCACCGTTCATACCCTTGGCGGCTTCTGTAAGTTCCAGCTTGGCACCTAACAATTTAAGCATTTTGCGGCGCTCAACCGACATGCTTTCCGGCATCACCAAAGTAAGATCATATCCTTTGGAGGCACAAACAAATGCAAGACCAATTCCAGTGTTACCAGATGTTGGTTCAATAATTTTGGTTTCAGCGTTAATTTTGCCGGCATCTTCCAAGGCTTCGATCATAGCAACGGCAATTCTGTCTTTTACAGAAGCGAGCGGATTGAAAAACTCCAGCTTTAGAAGGATATCTGCTTTTGCGCCGCGATTTTCAGCAAATCGCTTTACTCTCACCAGCGGTGTCGCGCCGATTGTGTCGACAATACTGTCATAAACTTTACCGCGTGGGGCGTTCTTATTCATAAAATCATCCGCTGTTAAATATTGAAATCATTAGTTGATCGAGAGACATCACTCTGGCAGTCCGCATCTGCCCGGCGACAAAGCTCTTCCAGTGTTACCATATCAAGTTGCTTAAGCATCGCTGACTGAGCATCTACCCAAAGAGGGCCAACTACTTTTTGGCCAATTTCGGATGTAAATATCTGCGATTGACCTTCAGCTTCATCGGCGGCACCGATCACCCGCACAATATCACCGGCGGTAATACGCCTGCGCTCACGTGCCAGACGGTAGCCACCGCGAGGACCGCGCACCCCTTTTAGGATGCCAGCGTGAACAAGTTGTTGCATAACCTGTTCGAGATAACGCTGCGGAATACCTTGGCGTTGGGTAATCTCTTTAGACTGCACCGGATTAGGCCGCGCGTTAAACGCGATATCAACCACAGCTTCCAGCGCATAGAGCATTTTCTTGGGCAAATGTAGCATCGATTATTCCTTAACCTCGGCAACCCCAGTTGACCCAAAGCCGCCTTCACCGCGAACTGTTTCCGTGAGTTCATCCGCCTCAACCCAGACCCCAACAGTAATGGGAGCGATCACCATTTGCGCAATACGATCTCCCCGCTCGATAACGAACGGCTCTTCCCCTAAATTCATCAAAATAACACCGACTTCCCCACGGTAATCTGTGTCAATGGTTCCGGGGCTATTGGGTAGCGTAATGCCTTTTTTAAGCGCTAAACCAGAACGAGGACGGATTTGCGCTTCATATCCCTGCGGCAGCGCCATTTTAAACCCACTTGGCACCAGCGCGCGGGCACCCGGTTTAATGCTCATAGGTTCAGACACGGCAGCGCGAATATCCATTCCAGCGCTTCCCACTGTCTCGTAGGAAGGCAATTCAATATCTTTGCCATGGGCTAGGCGGGTGATTTGGATTGAGACTTCTGACATAATTAGCGACCTTGAAAATATTCTGAAATTTGCTTGGCAAGCTGGCTAGAAACCTCGGCTTTACTCTGAGAAGGCCAGCTATCGACCCCATCGTTGGTAATTAAGTGGACACTATTGCGGTCCCCGCCAAACGTCCCTGTATCTGGGCTCACATCATTGGCAACAATCCAGTCGCAGCCTTTACGGACGAGCTTTGAAGATCCGTTTTCAATGATATTCTGTGTTTCAGCAGCAAATCCGACGACAAGTTCTGGACGACCGCTCTTCAACTGACTAACTGTCGCGAGAATGTCCGGGTTCTCTGCAAGCGTTAAATCCGGAAGGGCGCCATCCTTCTTCTTCACTTTTTGATCGCTGCTATTGGCAACGCGCCAATCGGCAACTGCCGCCGCAAATATTGCTCCATCAACAGGTAAAGCCAAAGTGGTTGCTGCGAGCATGTCCGATGCGCTTTCAACATCTATCCGCTTCACACCGCCCGGCACATCCAATTGTGTCGGGCCCGAGATTAATGTTACGTCTGCACCAAGAGCCGCCAGCGCCTCTGCAATGGCATAACCTTGCTTACCTGACGACCGATTGGCGATATAGCGCACAGGATCAATGGGCTCATGTGTTGGGCCTGCTGTCACCAGCATTTTTTTACCTGTCAGCGGCTTGTTACCAGTACCCTTAAGAAAATCGATGATCTTTGCCGCAATGGCATCGGGCTCGCTAAGGCGTCCGGGGCCATACTCACCGCAGGCCATATCACCTTCATCTGGTCCAATGACCTTGACGCCATCCTTTTTTAGTTGTGCCAAATTTCGCTGCGTCGCCGGATGACCCCACATGCGCACATTCATGGCAGGAGCGATCATAACTGGCTTGTCTGTCGCTAGAAGTGCTGTCGTGGCAAGGTCCGTCGCCAATCCGCTGGCCATTTTTGCCATTAAATCTGCTGTTGCCGGAGCAACCACAACCAAATCCGTACTTCGTGACAACTGAATGTGCCCCATCTCCGCTTCATCGGTGAGGGAGAATAGATCCGTATAGACCTTTTCTCCTATCAGGGCCGCAACAGACAATGGCGTTACGAATTGTTCCGCAGCCTTTGTCAGGATAGCACGGGTCTTGATCCCAGCTTTTGAAAGCAGTCTGATCAATTCAAGACATTTATAGGCTGCAATTCCGCCGCCGATTATAAGAAGTACCGATTTTTGAGAGGTCACTGACAGTCCGCCTATTTCACTCAACATTTATGTGAATAAAATAGTAACCGTTTTATTTTTGTGCAAGGTCTTATTGCAGCAAAAGGTCGAAGTTACAGTTGGATCAGCAAATACGTAAGCGCAGCGCCCGAAATTAGACCACACGCAAACATAAGTGTTTGTCCAACTTGCGAGGAAGCATTGCTTTTGCCGGTTCCAGAATTGCGGTTCAGTAATTGGTCGCCTTCTTCTTCCAATCGACTGAGTAAACGATCTGTTTTGCTCACCAGATGAGGAAGTTTTCGGGCGAAAGTAAGACCGTCATTTACGATCTGCGCTGCTTTGGCCTCAGGCCCCATATTCTCGCGCATCCAGGCTTCAACTGTCGGATGGGCTACTTCCCAAAAATTAACATTCTTATTCAGGCTTTGCGCTACACCTTCAGCGGTTACCATTGTCTTTTGAAGGAGGAGTAACTGTGGCTGCGTTTCCATTTCGAATGTTTCTGTGATCTGGAAAAGCTGAACAAGTAATCGGCCAATGGAAATTTCACTAACCGGTTTTCCAAGAATTGGCTCTCCAATGGAACGACAGGCCTGTGTGAACGCGTCGAGTGACTTTTTTCGAGGCACATAGCCTGCTTCAAAATGTACTTCGGCTGCGCGCTTATAATCTCCGATGAGGAACGCATACAGCATCTCGGCCATAAATAGACGGGTTTCTCGGTCCATTCGTCCCATGATCCCAAAGTCCACAGCAATCAAGCGGCCGTCATCATCCACAAACAAATTGCCGTGATGCATATCAGCATGGAAAAAGCCATCTCGTAGAACCTGAGAGAGGAAGACGCGAATTACATTGGCAGAGATTTTCTCCATGTCATGACCGGCTTCAACCATCTCTTCTGTCTTTGATAGGCTGATACCTTCAACCCGGCTTTGGGTCATGGCACGCTTTGCAGTGCGTTGCCAATCTATGGTCGGAACACCAAAATCTGGATCATTCGCAAAATTTTCGGCGATTTCTGCCGCGGCGGCCGCTTCTAGGCGTAAATCCATTTCAAGAGAGACAGACTGCTCGAGCACTTCAACAATTTGCCGAAGGCGCAAACGTCTGAAATTTGGTTGAAACCGTTCCACAAGATCCGCAATCCAGAAAAACAGGCGCAAATCTCGCTCAAACGCCTTTTCGATTCCCGGGCGAAGAACCTTTACAGCGACTTTCTTTCGGACAATTGAGACGGCGTCAGGATCTTCATCCGTGGGTGCTGCAACTGCTTCTTCAGTTACTGCAAAATGCACCTGTGCGATGGACGCAGCTGCGATCGGTTTTGGATCAAATTCAACAAACAGAGTATCCAATGAATGTTCGAGCTCTTGCTCGATCGTCTCTTTTGCTTCCTCAAAAGAAAAGGGCGGTAGGCGATCTCTCAAATTTCCAAGATCTTGCGCAATTTCCTCTCCAAGCAAGTCAGAACGGACAGAAAGCGCTTGCCCAAGCTTTATAAAACTTGGTCCCAGTTCCTGCAGGGCAAAAGCAAGGCGCTCTCCTTTACGCAGGTCTTTACGTGAGGCAGCACCGACTGCAAATAGCGGCAGAATAACCCGTACCAATTTTACGTAAAACGGAGCGCGCTCCAATTCATCAAGTAAAAACAGCGCGTCAAAACGTGCCAAAGTCCGAACAACAAAAAGCAATCGGATTAAATTATTGAACCCTCTTAACACGTACGACCCCTATATCCGCCAAGCTGAATGAATGGCTGCAATCCCGCCTGATAGAACTCGGTATTTCGCTTGTCCCAGACCTGCCTCACCGATCATATTCTTGAAGGTTTCAGGGTCAGGAAATTTACGAATACTCTCCGCCAGATACTGGTAGGAGGCCTTATCGTTCGCAATCATGCCGCCAATATTTGGCAATATATTGAAGGAATAGAAATCATAGAATTCCTTAAAGCCTGGCATGGTGACTTTACTAAACTCCAGACACATAAAGCGTCCACCGGGCTTCAGAACACGTTTGGCTTCCCGCAGCGCCATAGGAATATCTGTGACATTTCGAATGCCAAAGGCAATGGTATAAACATCCACTGACTTATCGGGAACAGGGAGAGACATGGCATCGCCATTTACCCATTGAAAACCCTGAAGTCGACCTTGATCAATGGCACGGTCTTGCCCCACGCTCAACATTTTATGGTTGATATCAAGAATGGTGACTTTTCCGTCACCCTTAATGCTGTCCATAAATTTGAACGCGATATCACCCGTACCTCCCGCAACGTCCAGCAAATGCTGACCCGGACGTGGGTTCAGCCAATCCATCATGGCTGTTTTCCAAAGTCGGTGAACCCCTGCACTCATCAGATCGTTCATCAGATCATAATTTTCAGCGACGCTGTCAAAAACACCACGCACAAGTCCCGCTTTTTCGGAGGCTTGCACATCTTTAAAGCCAAAATGTGTGATGTCTTCGTCTGTATCTTCAGGCGTGTCTGGTGCGGCCATGACGGTCCCCAAATGGCTGTTGCAAGTGATAGGGCATTGTTTTGCTTAAAATAACACCATAGCGCAAGCATCAATTTACGTCTAATGTCACGCCATGCCAGAATTACCAGAAGTTGAAACCGTTGCCAAAGGTCTTGAACAAGCCCTTCTTGGCGATCAATTTTCCAAGATTACCTTGCGACGCAAGGACTTGAGATTCCCTTTTCCTGAAGATTTTAGCCAGAAAATGTCCGGTAAGACCATTACCCGGATCGGAAGGCGCGCTAAATATCTGCTGATGACCCTTGAAGATAGTACGGTTATGATTGGTCATCTGGGAATGTCGGGCAGTTTCAGGATTGATACTGGCCTGAACATTACACCGGACAAACATGATCATATGATTTTTGAAACCGAAAAAGGGATTACTGTCCGCTACCACGATCCTCGCAGGTTCGGATTTATGCTGTTAACGAATGAACAGGAAATGGCGGAGCATCCACGCTTGAAGGATATTGGCCCGGAACCTCTTGGAAATTCATTTAGTGGTCCGGTGCTCGCTAAAAACCTATCCTCCCGTAAAGGCCCTATTAAAACGGCTATTCTTGACCAGAAAGTCGTGGCCGGTATCGGTAATATATATGCCTGTGAAGCCCTGTTTCGAGCCTCAATTTCACCAACAAGAGTTGCGAACACAATTAAGGGAAAACGTGCCGATTTATTGGCCAGCACTATCAAAGAAGTTCTGAACGACGCTATCTTGTCAGGGGGCTCTACTCTTCGTAACTACAGCAAGACAGATGGGGAACTTGGATATTTTCAGCATAAATTCAAGGTTTATGCTCATGAAGGGGATCCTTGCCCGTCCAGCGATTGCGGCCACGTCATTGAACGGATTATCCAATCCGGCCGTTCAACTTTCCTTTGCTCAAAGTGCCAAAAGTAATGAGCTTCATCCCTAGCGGCGTATAAATTCTTCGATATAGGACACATCTATAGTATCGATTGTCCTATTCGCAGCGACGAGTTGCCCGAGATACGCCCAGTACAAAAAAGTGGCACGCGCTGAAGCTGAAGTCTTATTGACGCCACTCTCAACAAGTAGTTTTTCAATATATTGCACCCGCTCGTCATCAACTAGAGCAACGGCTTGTGCTGCATTTGTATCGTGCAAAGACCATGCTCTCACTGCCCTCTCCTGTGCCGGATCAGATGTGAATGCACTTTGAATCAGTAAAAACAGCTTGTCAGTCGCGCCTGAAGTATTCTCGAGTGCCACAATGGTTTGGACCGTGGTGCGATATTTCCACAGGTCCAATACGCCTGAGTGAAAAGCATCTATGTTCTTGAAATGCCAATAAAAGCTACCCCGGGAAACATTCATAGACTTTGCCATCGGTTCCGCTTTCAGAGCACTTACGCCTGATTTTACGAGTTTTTTTAGGCCATGTTCGAGCCAGTCAGATTTGGTGAGGCGTTTTGTCATTGCTTGACCATACACATGTGTCTTGAATAATGCGAGGCGATTTGCTATACCATACATAACTGTATAGAGGTTGCGATGAACGACTTACTTTTGATGGGAGCAGGGATTGGCGGTGTGCTCATTTCCCTTATCCATGGATATCTCGGACACACCAAGGTTCTTGCCTCACTAACCAACGGTCCTGCGTCATTGCGACGCGTGAACAGCGCGGTATTTCAGCTTAGTACACTGTATTGGAGTACGTGTGGGTTTCTGCTGATCGCAGCGCCTTTCTTTTTGAACCCAAGCGTAAGAAAAATTGTGGTAGGGATTGTTGTCTTTACCTATCTAACAGGTGCCCTTGCAAATTTTTGGGCAACGCGTGGCCGTCATCCAGGATGGATATTACTGGTCATCGTATCGGTTATGGCGCTGTTCGGAGCGTGATTAATCGCAATTGCAGCCTTCGACAGACCGAAATCTGGACAACAGGCTGCATTTCGAAACCAAGCATTTAGCTTGATCTTGTTGAGGGCTGCTTCATCCCATTTGGCTACATGGCTAAATAAATTGAACACATAAGGTTACCTGCAGTTGAGACAGTAACTTAAATGCTGGACAATCATTTCTGCACAAAGATAATGGCGCCATAAAATTGTTGTGAAAATAACTTGCAGAGCTAGAAGGAAGTCCCATTTTTCTTCCAAGGTCTTTGTAGAATAACAGGAGCACGTCATGGCTTATAATAACATAATTGTGGAAACACATGATGCGGTTGGTTTGATCCGTCTAAATCGTCCAAACTCGCTGAACGCCCTTTGTCAGGAACTCACTGAAGAGATGGGCGACGCGCTCAAAAAATTTGAACAAGACGATGCAATTGGAGCCGTCGTTCTGACAGGCTCTTCTAAAGCATTCGCAGCAGGCGCAGATATTAAGGAGATGAAAGACCGCTCCTACATGGATGTGTATCAAGCGGATTTCATTACAGCCACTTGGGAAGAAGCCAGCCGTTTTCGGAAACCAATTATCGCTGCAGTCGCCGGTTTTGCCCTTGGCGGTGGTTGCGAACTTGCCATGATGTGTGATTTCATCATCTGTGCTGACAATGCAAAATTTGGCCAACCTGAAATCAACCTTGGCACTATACCGGGCGCAGGTGGCACGCAGCGGCTTACCCGTTTTGTTGGAAAATCCAAAGCGATGGACATGTGCCTTACGGGTCGCATGATGGGTGCAGAGGAAGCTGAACGCGCTGGTTTGGTCAGCCGTATCGTGCCTTTAGACGATTTGGAAGATGAAGCAATTAAGGCCGCGGCAACCATTGCCAAGCTATCACGCCCAACTGTTATGATGTGTAAAGAGAGCGTCAACAAGGCCTACGAGACAACGTTGCGGGAGGGAATCATGTTCGAAAGACGTCTTTTCCACTCTACTTTTGCAACGGAAGACCAAAAAGAAGGCATGAACGCGTTTGCAGAAAAACGCTCTCCGTCCTTCAAAAACAAATAAAACCTATAGAATTTTCGGGATTTCCGACTTTTTCTCGAAAAAACCACCCTTAATGTCAGTTTCTGCCGCTTCAATGGTATTCTCTTGTTGACGGCAGTATAATGGCTGGCTATAACCCGGCTTCCGAAATTCGAAGCTAATGTACAGGATCGTCATGGCGCATCATAAATCAGCTCTTAAGCGCATCCGGCAGACAGAGACACGCACAGATCGCAATCGTGCACGTCGCAGCCGTATCCGCACTTTCGTCAAGAAAGTAGAAACTGCGATCACTGCAGGTGATCAAACAGTCGCGAACGAAGCACTTCGTGTTGCTCAAGCAGAACTCTCACGAGGCGTGACTAAAGGCGTGTTGAAAGCCAACACAGCCGGTCGCAAAATCTCTCGTTTGAACTCACGAGTAAAAGCGCTGTCTGCATAATCACAGGCACACAAATGAGAATCAAGCCGTTGCCGGTTGTCGGTCACGGCTTTTTTTTCGTCTTTTTGGTGTATTTTTCACCAGATTAATTCGACTAAAATTATCAACATATTTTGGCGAATACCTGTTTCCCTCCGCAAAATAACTATATCTTGTAGGTCAAGAATTTCTTTGATCTATTCATAAGTTTATTTTCATTAAATGTTATCTGACTCACTTGCATCTGTGGATAAGTTGAGATTAAATTCCCCGCAATTGGGAGAACAAACAGACATTTGATAGCACGCGGTCGGCAAAAAAACGTAGATAATGCGTTTTCAATGAGGCTGGTTTATCTGCACTTGATTGAGTGTTGATCGCACCATCCGCTATCATTTCCAGGTTTAAAAACTTCTACCGCTTCGCAGTATATTGCTGCGGAACAGGGCTGTTTTATGGTGTCTGGTCGTGATCGTTTAATTTTTGGATCAAACTGGGGAAAGGCCCGTTTTATGACGAATGTGGGAACAAATACCGGCAACAAGCAATATGCTGGTGATGTTACAGCGAAACAAGCATGGCAAATACTTGAAGAAAACAAGGCAGCCATCCTTGTCGATGTTCGCACAACGGCTGAATGGGCATATGTTGGCCTGCCAGACCTCTCAAAACTTGGCAAAACGTGTCATTTGGTCTCTTGGGTCCAATTCCCCGACATGTCTCCAAACCCTAACTTTTTGCCAGCCCTTAAAAGCCTGCAAGGCGATTCTTCGGCTCCTGTACTGTTTTTGTGTCGCTCCGGTGTGCGTTCAATCGCCGCCGCAATTGCTGCGACAAATGCAGGCTACGAAAACTGTTACAACATCCTTGAAGGCTTCGAAGGGGATGCAGACGTGACCCGTCATCGTGGCAATGTAGGCGGATGGAAAGTCGAAAATCTGGATTGGGTACAAAACTGAGATGACGAGTAGTGGAGCTTTAAATATTCAAAACCCCCATTCCGAGGCCTGGACCAAGGTACGAGAGCGCTTACGTTCAGAATATGGTGAAGCGACTTATAATTCCTGGTTAAAAAATATAGATCTTGAGACCATCTCCAATGGTCATGTAACGATGTCCCTTCCGACAAAATTTCTTCGGGATTGGGTGATCAATAATTACGCCAACCGTATTCGGCAAATCTGGTGTCTTGAGGCCGATGACATACAGTCAATAGACATCCACGTAAAAGAATCCCCGGAAACTGCCCTGCCCGATAACACTGTTGAAACACCCGCAGCGACAAGAAACCAGAACGTTCGCCCCATTAGCCGTACTGGATCGGCTGATGCAGCAAGCAACCTGAAATCACAACTTGATGCACGTTTTACATTTGACAATTTCGTTGTCGGTAAATCCAATGAGCTCGCGCATGCAGCAGCTCGCAGAGTGGCAGAAGCAAGGGACAATATTCCGTTCAACCCCCTTTATTTATATGGGGGCGTGGGCCTTGGTAAAACCCATCTAATGCACGCTATCGGTCATGCACTGGCTGAAAATGCACCCGACAAAAAAGTCTTGTATCTTTCAGCTGAAAAATTCATGTTCCGCTTTATCAGTGCGCTTCGGTATAAGGACACAATGACCTTCAAAGAGCAGTTCCGCTCTGTTGACGTGTTAATGATTGATGATGTGCAGTTCATTGCGGGTAAAGAATCTACCCAGGAAGAATTTTTTCACACCTTTAACGCCCTCGTTGATCAAAACCACCAAATTATTATTTCTGGGGATCGATCCCCAACTGATCTCGAAGGTATGGAAGAGCGAATGCGCTCTCGCCTTGGCTGGGGCCTTGTGGCGGACATCCACCCAACTGACTATGAATTGCGCCTCGGTATCCTTCAGTCAAAAGTCGAACAAGCCGCCATTTCCATTGATCCACGCATTCTGGAATTCCTTGCCCACCGAATTACGTCAAACGTAAGAGAGCTTGAAGGGGCCCTGAACAGGGTTCTTGCCTATTCCGATCTCGTGGGTCGGGCCGTTACTATTGAAAGCACTCAGGAGGTCCTCCGCGATCTTCTACGGGCCAATGACCGCCGGACGACTATCGAAGAAATTCAAAAGCGCGTGGCTGAGCATTTCAATATTCGAATGTCTGACATGCATTCGGCAAGACGGGCTCGCGCCGTTGCGCGCCCCCGTCAGGTTGCGATGTATCTTGCCAAACAACTCACAAGCCGGTCATTGCCGGAAATCGGTCGGAAATTTGGGGGACGCGATCATACGACAGTGATGCATGCCGTTCGCAAAATAGACGAGCTGAGAGAAAGCGATATTTCACTTTCAGAAGATATCGATCTCCTGCGCCGTATGCTTGAAAACTAGCCTTCTACGGGAACGAAACCTCTCATAATTACCAATAAAAACCAATTGCATTGGACCAAACCCTTTGCCTGTTAAATTACATGGGCAAGGGCAAAGTGATCTGATATAGTGCTAGGAACGCTTCTACCTAGACGCATTGCTTATTCGTCGATGATTCATTTTTTTGAATCAACTTCTTAACGCATATGAACAGGATTTGAAGTTGGGAGTTTATTGTTGTAGTTGAACATCATAATCAAGCATGATGGTGTTTAATCCGTGGAATGTCTGAAAGCCAAGTAGAGCCTATGAAAATAACAATCGAACGCAGTACTTTGCTCACCGCCCTCAATCACGTTCAAAGCGTGGTGGAACGCCGGAATACTATTCCTATACTGTCAAACATTCTGCTGAGTGCAGATAACGGAATTTTGAGTCTGACATCAACAGATTTGGACCTTGCGATTAATGAGCAAGTTTCTGCTGAAGTTCAAACTTCTGGCGCAATTACTGCCCCCGCTCATCTCCTTTACGACATCGTCCGTAAGCTGCCCGATGGCTCACAGGTTGAAATAGACTATAACGGTGAAGACGGACGGATTACCGTCCGCGCCGGTCGCTCGCAATTTGCTTTGTCTTGCTTGCCTAAAGACGACTTCCCGATAATGGAGTCTGGTGAACTACCGTTTAGCTTTACGCTACCAAGCAAAGAGCTGAAGCGTTTGATTGACAAGACACGTTTTGCTATCTCTACTGAAGAAACGCGCTATTATTTGAACGGCATTTATCTACATGCCGCTGATAGCGACGGTATCCCTGTTCTCAGAGCGGTAGCAACCGACGGGCATCGATTAGCTCGTGTTGAGACACCTGTTCCAGCCAACGCTGAAAACATTCCAGGTGTTATTATTCCGCGCAAAGCTGTTAATGAGCTTCGGAAACTCATCGATGATACAGAAGGTGATGTCTCCATTTCAATGTCTGACAATCGTATTTGTTTCTCGTTTGACGGTTCCATCCTGACCTCAAAACTTATTGATGGCACCTTCCCTGATTATGAGCGAGTTATTCCATCCGGAAACAACAAGGTACTGGAACTTGACGGAAAATCTTTCGCTCAAGCGGTTGATCGAGTTTCTACAGTTTCTACAGAAAAATCCCGCGCCATTAAACTCACATTGTCTGACGACACTGTAACTTTGTCAGCGACAGGTGCTGACAGCGGAAGCGCAACGGAATCACTGTCAGTAAGCTACACTGCCGGGGATATGGAAATCGGCTTCAATTCCAAATATTTGTTGGATATCACAGGCCAAATCGAAGGGGACAATGCCCATTTCGTTCTCGCGGATGCCCAATCTCCAACTATCGTAAAAGACGGTACTGATGATGGTGCACTTTACGTATTGATGCCCATGCGGGTCTGATCTGAACCACTGGCGGGGTTATCCCGCCTTTTTCAGGCATGTTTCCCTTAGGAGCCTTTTTTGACCCCACTTGCTCTGACGCGGCTGGTTCTCACGGACTTTCGGAATTATTCTTATTTGAAAGTGGAAACTGATACCCGTCCGGTGGTCCTCACTGGACCCAATGGTAGCGGCAAAACTAATTTACTTGAAGCCATTTCGTTTCTGTCCCCGGGGCGCGGTTTGCGCCGGGCAAAGTTGAACGACCCTGAATGCAGTTTTGGCAAAGGTGGTTGGGCCGTATCCGGTATTTTGAATGATGGCCAAATGGAACGCACTCTTGGCACGGGCCTTATTCGGCAGACCGATAACCCCATGCAAACAGACAAAAGAACTGTGCGTATTGATGGACAAAGCGGTATGAAAGCTACCGATCTTGGAGAAATTCTTAGCATCGGATGGCTTACGCCTCAAATGGATCGGCTATTTCAAGAAGGTGCCAGTGGTAGGCGACGTTTTCTGGATCGACTGGCTTACGGATTTGACCCCGCCCATGCCAAGCGAACGGCAACATTTGAAAAAATCATGCGAGAACGCAACCGTCTTTTGAAAGAAGGACGCATTGACCTGCATTGGCTTTCAACCTTGGAGCACCAAATGGCAGAACACGCCATTGCTATTGTAGCGTCGCGTGTTGAAACCGTGGAGCGTCTCAATCGTGCTATGTTAGATGAAGAAGGTAAATTACGCACCAGCAATAAAACTGCGTTCCCAAAAGCTGAATTGTCCTTATCTGGAGATCTGGAAAAAGCCATTTCCAGTATGCCGGCCCTCAAAGCTGAAGATAATTACCGGGAAACTTTGGAAAAGCAGCGGAAAATTGATGCCAAGGCAGGGAGCACGACAATCGGCCCGCACCGCAGCGATTTACAAGTTTTGCACAGAGAAAAAGAACAAGCGGCCAACCTTTGCTCCACCGGGGAGCAAAAAGCGCTTTTAATTTCAATTATCCTGGCAGATGCGCGTCTACAGGCTGGATTACATGGCAAAGCCCCGGTATTATTACTGGACGAAATTACGGCCCATCTGGACCAGACACGACGCATCGCCCTGTTTGATGAAATAGCTGAATTGAAAATGCAGGCTTGGATGACAGGAACCGACGATGTGCTCTTTTCTGAACTTGGAGAACGGGCACAGTTTTTTGCAGTTGAACAAGGTCGGCTCACACCGGCATTGATGAGCTGAACCTAAGGAATAAGACGTATGAGTGAAGATCAAACAGCCGCAGAAGAATATGGTGCAGATTCCATTAAAGTCCTTAAAGGTCTTGATGCGGTTCGAAAACGCCCCGGCATGTATATCGGTGATACAGACGACGGCTCTGGTTTGCATCATATGGTATATGAGGTTGTAGATAACGCCATCGACGAAGCACTGGCCGGACATTGTGATCTGGTATACGTCGCCCTTAACAGTGACGGCTCTGTCACCGTTCGTGATAACGGTCGCGGTATTCCAGTCGACATTCATGAAGAAGAAGGCATTTCAGCCGCAGAAGTTATTATGACCCAACTTCACGCAGGCGGTAAGTTTGATCAAAACTCCTACAAGGTCTCTGGTGGTCTTCACGGTGTGGGTGTTTCTGTTGTGAATGCGCTATCTGTTCGTCTAGACATGAAAATCTGGCGAAATGGAAAAACCCACGAAATTAATTTCTCGCATGGAGACGCACTGGGTCGCTTGCGGATTACAGGAGACGCTCCATTAGTTGAGGGAACCGATGAATTTTTTACCGGAACTGAAGTAACATTTGTCCCCTCCGAAGACACCTTCACCAATATCAAATTTGAGTTCTCGACCCTTGAACATCGCTTACGCGAACTGGCGTTTTTGAACTCTGGTGTTCACATTCAAATCAATGATTTCCGTTCTGCCGAACCCGTCACCACGGAACTTCAGTATGAAGGTGGCATTACAGAATTTGTAAAATATCTGGATCGGTCCAAAAATGCTCTCATCCCCGAGATCATTAACTTTAGCGCTGAAAAAGAAGGCGTTGTTGTTGATGTTTCTCTGGAATGGAATGACAGTTATCATGAAAATGTTTTGTGCTTTACCAACAACATCCCGCAGCGTGATGGTGGTACCCATCTAGCTGGTTTCCGTGGCGCAATGACACGTACCATCAATAAATATGCAGCAAGTAGTGGTATCGCCAAGAAGGAGAAAGCCACTATCACTGGTGATGATGCCAGAGAGGGCCTAACTTGTGTCGTATCCGTAAAAGTTCCGGATCCGAAATTTTCATCCCAAACAAAAGACAAACTGGTTTCCAGTGAAGTCCGTCCAATCGTTGAAAGCAGTGTAAACGAAGGACTCGATCAATGGTTTGAAGAACACCCAAAAGAAGCGCAGCTCGTTATCTCGAAAATTTTCGAAGCCGCAGCAGCCCGCGAAGCAGCTCGAAAGGCTCGGGAACTTACAAGACGCAAAGGCGCACTTGATATCTCAAGCTTGCCTGGAAAACTTGCCGATTGCCAATCAAAAGACCCCACCATTTCTGAAGTCTTCCTCGTGGAGGGTGATAGTGCGGGTGGATCGGCAAAACAGGGCCGAGATCGACATAACCAAGCTGTTCTCCCTCTTCGCGGTAAAATCCTGAATGTGGAGCGGGCACGTTTCGACCGAATGCTCTCCTCACAGGAAATTGGAACGATCATCACCGCACTTGGAACTGGCATCGGAGCGGAAGAGTTTAATATCGATAAAACCCGCTATCACAAAATCATTATCATGACCGATGCGGACGTTGACGGATCTCATATCCGGACCCTGCTTCTCACCTTCTTCTACCGTCAAATGCCTGAACTTATTGAAAAAGGCTATTTGTATATTGCGCAACCGCCTCTTTACAGAGTGGCACGTGGTAAATCTTCAGTTTATCTGAAAGATGAAGCCGCGATGGAAGAATATTTGATTGAACAAGGCATTGAAGACGCTGTTTTCACATTGGCAAGCGGTGAACAACGTTCTGGTCAAGATCTACTTGGGTTAATCAATCATGCGCGTCAATGCCGGGATCTAATAGATGCCGTCGCAAGGCCGCATACTAAAGGAATTGTCGAGCAAGTAGCTATCGCCGGTGCTTTGAACGATACGGTTCTTAATGATCCTGTTGAAGGTCCAAAAGCCGCTGATTTTATTGCTAAACGTCTAGACGCAATATCGTCTGAAACTGAACGCGGCTGGAAAGGTGAAATCCTTGAAGACTTTAGTTTGCGCTTCTCCCGTGAAGTTCGCGGTGTTACTGAAGTTCAGCATATTGATAGTAACCTTATTCATTCCGCCGAAGCTCATCGACTAAATTCAATGAAAGAAGAGCTTCAGGAAACCTATACAAAATCAGGCCAATTCACATACAAAGAAAAAAACGACACCATCAACTCTCCTCTCGAATTGCTGGAAGCCGTTCTTGCGATCGGCCGTAAGGGTCTGACCATGCAGCGCTATAAAGGTCTTGGTGAAATGAACCCTGAACAGCTTTGGGAAACCACACTGGATTCTGAAGTCCGCACCTTGCTCCAAGTGAAGGTTAATCACGGCGATGAAGCGGATGAGGTCTTTTCGACCCTCATGGGCGATGTTGTTGAACCAAGGCGTGAGTTTATTCAGAAGAACGCCTTGAAAGTCCGGGTTTTAGACGCTTAATTCTCAGATTAAAGATGCCTTAACCTGTTTCTTATAGTTAAGGAGAATAAAATTTTGAAAAGGCGCATATGGCGGTTTGTTTTCGCACAAAAGTCACTTAATATGCGCCTTTCTTTAGTATGTATTTTCGATGATTGGATGAACGATGAAATTTCTAACTGCACTTGGCTTATTTGTAGCAAGTTGCCTGTTGGTAACATCAGTCATGGCGGCAAACACTATCCCAAAGGATTTACGGGACGATGCAGAATATATGATGCGCAAAGTTGTTGAGGACATCCACGCCCGCAATCTTCGCGCCGTCGTTACAGACAAAACGCTGGATAAATCAATTCAAGTTGTTGGGCGCGCCAAGAAATTTATTGCGGCCCGAAGAGATGTGAAAACTGGTGAGTTATATGCCTGCGCCGTTGTCTCCTTAAAAACAAAAATCACTGCAAGCAAAACAACTAGAACAAGTATCAAACGCACAGACGAAATTTGCACAGGTAGCACATCGGGCACCATAAAATATGTGGCAAATATTCGCTAAGGTAGATACTAGCCAACGAAGGGGCCCATGCCCCTTCACGATCCCAACTTATTTCTGCCTTAAAATGGTACAATTTTCGCGTAAACTGTCCGTGTAAGTAAATTTTTAGGGTCGCAAATTAACCTCCATCATGAAAAAAACATCTAACAAAGGTCCCAAAACCAAGAACTCTCGAAGCTATGACCAAAGAGCATCTGCGACCAAGAAGAAGAAACCGACCGCAAAAAGTACGGTAACCTCCAAGAAAACTACTAAGAAAAAATCTACCAAAAATGACACTCAGCCCGCGCATAAGAACGGCGGATTGATTAAAGCCCTGATAAATTGGGGCGGAACAATTGTTTTATGGGGCATTCTTTTTGTCGGAATCGTTTTTGGCTACTTCGCCTATACGCTGCCTGATATCTCCGGCATTGATGTTATTGAAAAACGCCCCTCGCTGGTATTAAAAGCCTCTAACAACGTCCGTTTTGCAACCTATGGCGATTTATATGGACGTATGCTCACTCCAAAGCAGATCCCGGAACGCATGAAACAAGCTGTTCTTGCAACAGAAGACGCCCATTTCTACAAACACTTTGGCATAAACCCCATAAGTTTGGTGCGTGCTTTGTGGCGTAATTATCAAGCCGGACGCGTTGTTGAAGGGGGTAGCACAATTACCCAGCAGCTTGCCAAAAATCTGTTTCTGACCCCCAAGCGCAATATCCAACGTAAAATCCGTGAAGTCCTTCTAGCCTTTTGGTTGGAGGCCAATTACAGCAAAGAAGAAATCCTCGCGCTTTATCTGAACCGCATGTATTTCGGATCTGGCACCTTTGGAATTGACGCGGCAACACGTAAATATTTCTCGAAAAGTATCACCGACCTATCAACGGCCGAAGCTGCTTTGTTAGCGGGCCTTTTAAAGGCACCGACTTATTATGCACCTACCGTAAACCTGAAACGCTCGCAGCAGAGATCAACGGTTGTTATAAGACGCATGCAGGCTGTCGGCTACCTAACGAAAAGTGAAGCTGACAAACTTGTAAAAAATCCTGCAATCCTCCGTCATGCCGGCAGCAATTTTAAGAACGTTCGATATTTCTCTGATTGGGTCGTCGGGGAGGTTCGTGCCTTTCTTGGGCGCACAGATCAAGATCTGGAAGTCATTACAACCCTCGACTTGGATTTACAAAAAAAGGCGGAAAAGTCACTAGAGGCCCAACTCGCCAAAAGTGGGAAAAAGTATCAAGTCTCGCAAGCAGCTCTTGTGGCCTTAAAACCAAATGGAGAAGTGAAGGCGATGGTCGGAGGCCGTAACTATTCCGCTTCTGCCTTTAACCGCGTTACTTCAGCCCGGCGCCAACCAGGCTCCGTCTTCAAGACAATTGTTTATGCAGCTGGCTTCGAACAAGGCCGAAGTCCAGACGATGTTTATCTGGATGGACCCATAAACATCAATGGCTGGAAACCCCACAATTACACACGGCGCTATAGTGGCCGCATGACACTACGTGATGCCTACGCAAAATCCATTAACACCGTCGCCATTAAATTGAGTGAAGAAATTGGCAGGGGTACAGTCGCAAAAATGGCTGCCAAAATGGGCCTGAGCGGCAAAATGCCGGCTCACCCTTCTATTTCACTTGGAACAAATGAAGTAACGTTACTTGAAATGAGTGCCGCCTATGCCGTTATCGCCAATGGGGGACGCGGTGTCCTTCCCTACGGCGTTCTTGAGATCCGAAACAAGCAAGGCAGGCTGCTTTACAAACGCAAAAGTTCTGGACGTGGGCGCCTAATCAGCGGACGAACCGTCAACAAAATGCGTGATGTTATGGCCGCAACCCTAACCAAAGGGACTGGGAGAGCCGCCAATCCAGGATTTGCCGCAGCCGGTAAAACCGGAACCACACAAGGTTATAGAGATGCTTGGTTCATTGGATTCACGCCAGACCTTGTAACTGGAGTCTGGTTCGGAAACGATAACGGTACAGCGACAAAGAAAGTCACAGGAAGTAACTTACCGTCATTCGCATGGCGGGATTTTATGATCCAGGCTGTTGGTCAAAACAAAACAGTCAAATTTGTTACTGTCCGCGAAAAGCCAGCTCCCTCACAAACAAGTATTTGGGATCGCATTGTCACAACCTTCGGCAACGATGCAAACAACTCTAGCAGCCGTTCAAACGAACCCTCGCAAGTTGAAGACGAAAAACCCTAATTTGGAACGTTGATTTTTTCTTTTATGGGGCGATACACAGCAAGGTGATTGAACACCAATGTGAGCACGCCCATCGCAAAAATAATCACCACCATGGGCAAGTGGGTTCCATCATATAATTCTGCGACTGTAAGGCCGAGAGATGCGGAAAAACCCAAAATAATAAATCCGGCCAACGCTGAAGCGGATCCAGCTTTCTCAGGAAAAGGATGCATAGCTCCGGCCTGACACTGAGGAATTACAATTCCAACCCCAATGTTATAGATGAACATCGGAAGAATTATCTCCAGCGGGTGTAGGTTATGAAGCTGGGCAAAGATCAGTAAAAAGAGACCGCCTACACAGGAAAAAAGAGCCCCAACTTGAAGGGCTTTATGCAAGCTGATTTTTCGGCTGAGCCATGGTCCGAGCAACGTCCCAAGAATAAACCCGATGACGACAAAACCAAAATAATACCCAAATTGCTCCACCGGAATACCAATAACATTTATCAGTACGAACGAAGAGCTGGATATATAGGCGAAAAACCCGCCAAAACACAGGCCAGCTGTTACGGCATATCCCAGAAACTCAGAAGACGAAAGGATCTCTTGATAGTTGGCAAAAATATACTTTGGCCTAAGCGCAGCCTTATCTTTACGTAACAGCGTCTCTTCTACAAAAAAAATGACAATGATTGCCACTGCAAAAGCGTAAATCCCTAAGAAGAAAAACACTCCTCCCCAACCATTTGATAGCACAATATATCCGCCAAGGATGGGCGCCAGTGCCGGAGCAAATCCCATGAGGGTTCCCATTTTGGATAATTTGCTCGCCGCCTCGTCGCGATCAAACAGATCACGGACCATTGCCCGCGGAATAACCACAGCAATACAAACACCGAGACTTTGTAAAAACCTGTAAAATGTAAGGTCAACAATCGTACTAGAGGTTTCAGACGCGAAGCAAGATGCGCCGAAGATCAATAAACCCGATATTAGAACCGGTTTCCTGCCAAAGCGGTCCGAAATGGGCCCGATGATCAATTGGAACACAGCTATTCCAATCATAAACACGCTCAAAGTCCATTGGACTTCAGACACAGAAACGGCAAAAACCTTCGCCAACAGGGGAAGGCTTGGTAAATACATATCCGTTGCCAAGGGTCCAATCGCAACCGCAGCCGCAAGAAATACAATATAAATTTTGGTATTAGATTGTAGATGCATCGTCTATGTTTTTATCAACTAGTCAAAGCTTAGAACGAAGGTGTCACTCTAAATAGTTGTATCATACTTGTGCAATGAAGTGCCATTCATTTTGAGCCAATGTTTTGACTCTTCCATATCTGGACATAAGCTCTCCACCAGTTCCCAAAATTCCTGACTGTGGTTCATATGCTCTAGATGTGCAACTTCATGGGCTACGATATACGACATTACTTTTTCCGGCATTAAGAGCAACCGCCATGAGAAGTTCAAATTTCCAGCAGATGAACAACTCCCCCACCGGCTTTTCTGATCCCGAATTGTAATCCGACGAACAGGTTTGTCTATCTTTTCGGCGTAGTAGTCCACTTTTCGGATCAGTATTTGCTTAGCTTCCCGCTTGATCCAATCTCGTAAGCGGCGTGGGAAATGAGCAATTTCACCTGAGACAAATATATTTCCATCTTCCTGCCAAACACCCCTCCGCATTTCCGGAGCGTGAGAAAGAGTATGTGGGATCCCCAGTATGGGAAGAGAGATACCGGGAGCGAAAGCAACTGAGGGCTCAACATTCTGAACCATCCGCGCAACCCAGACCTTCTCAGAAACTACAAACTCATAACCACGTTTTAACGAGGCCCGTTTCGGGAGGACAAGTTCCACCGATCCATTCGATCGGATTTTCAACTTCATTTTTTTTGCACGCGCTGATTTAGTAACAATAACAGCAACCTGTCGCCCATCTATTTCAAAATGCGGCGTTGGTTTTAGGCTAAAAGTTATTCCCTGCACAGGTGATGTTTCTAAGTTATTGGTTTCTGTTCTAGCCACTTTTAAGAAATATCTTCTTCAGGCCAGGAAACGATATGATCTTCCACATCACCGGCGATCCGCTCGGAGATGGAACGTCCCCGTACAGAGATTCCAGCTTCATGAACAGTATCAGGAGATCCGGAGACGAGAGGATGCCACCAAGCAAGCTTCTTGCCCTCAGACAAGCGACGGTACGCACATGTTTTCGGCATCCAGCTAAGCTCAGGGACAAGCTTCGGGGTCATAGTGACGCAATCGGGAACGAGACGCGCCCGGTCCGAATAGTTCCGACAACGGCAGGTACCCAAATCCAGCTGACGACACGCCACATTTGTATAGGCTATCTCTAATGTGTCTTCGTCTTCCAACTTAAGTAGGCAGCATTTTGCACAGCCGTCGCACAGGGATTCCCATTGCTCTTTATTCATTTCTGAAAGCGGAATTTCTTCCCAAAACGGTTTATCTGTCACCTAACTAGCCTTCATTTACACATGATACTGAATTATTTATCAGTATCATGCTTTTTTATGAATTTGCCAATACGTGGTGCGATAAATTTGCGGAATTTGGATCCGTTAAAGACACCGTAATGGCCAACACCAGCCTGCTCGTAATGTTCTTTCTTGGATTTGGCCAGATTGGCACAAATATCATGGGCAGCAACAGTTTGACCAACGCCCGAAATGTCGTCAAGTTCGCCCTCAACTGTCAACAATGCCGTTTTCCGAATGGCCGTTGTATCCACAAGTCGATCCCCGCGATACATCATTTCGCCTTTTGCCAGCGATTGCTTTTGAAAGACTGTTTCAATAGTTTGTAGATAATATTCGGCGCTCAAATCCATAACGGCATTATATTCCGAATAAAACTCTCTGTGTTTATCGGCACTATCACCATCACCTTCCACCAAATGGTCAAATTGACGAAGATGGGCGTCCACGTGGCGGTCCAAATTCATACTGACAAAACCACCAAGCTGTAAAAACCCCGGGTAAACACGGCGAAATGCGCCAGGATATACCACTGGCACGCTGTGAATGACGGTTTTTTCAAACCAGCTAAGGGAGTGATCTGTCGCCAGCTTACAAGGAACTGTTGGATGACGGCGCGTATCAATGGGACTTCCCATTAAAGTCATCGTGGCAGGCACATTTGGATCATTGTCCTCCGACATCAAGGCAATACTTGCCAAAACTGGGACACCTGGCTGACAGACAGCGAGCACATTTGCGTTTGGTCCAAGAACGGCAAGGAAAGCTCGCACATAATCTATATAATCATCCAGATCGAACCCGCCCTCACTCAACGGAACAGATGATGCGTCAATCCAATCGGTAACATACACATCATGATCCGGCAACATGGCTTCAACTGTGCCGCGCAGCAATGTCGCGAAATGCCCAGACATGGGCGCAACAATCAATAGTTTGGGGTCTTGCTTTTGGGTATCGCGTTTGAAGTGTTTCAGCTGCCCAAAGGGTAAGTCATGAACACTTTCTTCAGTCACAGAGACGGTTTTTCCGTCGACCACGGTCTCATGTAAACCAAACGCAGGCTTGCCATGATATTGGGTCATTTCTGAAAACAGCTCATAAGAGGCCGCCAATGTGCGCACCATGGGCAATTCAGAAAAGGGATTAAAGGGGCTTCTTAAGATTTGGGATTGAATTTGTGCCGCAACCCGAACTGGTGACACGACCATTCTCTGAAACTCGTTAAACTGATAGAGCAATGATTGCACTCCCAAATTAAGAATAAACTTCTATACTAATGTTGCAATGTAGCATAGTTTTCGCTGCACCGCAACATAACTGCATTTTCGCTAAAATTTGCCTCAGTAATTGCAACCTATCATGACTAACTGCTAGACTTATTAACAGCTTGGCTAATTGGGAGACTAACATGCGATTTTCACTTCGCAGTTTTATTATTGCGCTTGTATTTCTGGGGACCACATCTGCGTCAACCAGTTTAATACAAAGGGACGTCTCAGCCTCCGCACTGTTTGGAGAGCACGAAGTCTTTGATGCGGTTATCCAAAATAATGTTGAAGGAGTGGAAGCCTTCCTCCTAAAAGGTCAAAACGTAAATATCCGTGACAGTGCAAAAGTACCGCTTATCAGCCGAGCAGCTGAGCTAGGCGCCACAAAAATTGTGAAAACATTAATCAAAAACGGTGCCAATGTGAATTTGAGCGACAGGCTGGGAAATTCGACCTTGATGCATGCTTCCGTACAAGGGCACACAGATATCGTGGAACTTCTTTTAAAGGCTGGCGCAAAAGCGAATGCTGAAAACAGTCAGGGAGAAACCTCGCTTATCAAGGCTGCTCAGAACGGTAATCTTGATGTAATAAAGTTGCTTCTGCAAAATGATGTGGACGTACGGCTCACTGATTTCACGGGACGATCTGCTCTCGACCACGCAAGACAGAACCGCCACCGTGCCATTGAAAAATTACTGGCAACTCAACAATAATTAAGGAGCTTCAGCAGCTTTCAAAGCATCTTTAAGCTCATTGGAATTAGCGTTGTCGACACTTCTGAGTACCACAACGTTACGGACAGTTACGGCTTTACCGTAATAAGAATGCTGCCAATCTTCCTTAGCATCCAATATTGAGCCTTCAACTGAAGCGCCAATAAATAGGCCTGCTGTTTTCGCAAATGAGAAAATATCCACATCCATATTAGTTGTACTGGACGCCCCGACATTTTTTCCAAGCGGCCCTACAGCGGCACTTAAATCACCCCCGAGTTTCACTTGGTTCTTTATGATCGCATCTAGACCTTTTTCAGTCATGATCACCAACACAAGTTCTTTGGCCTCCGCGCCAAATTGCAGGCCAATACTTGCCTGCCCCATAGTGTAAAAGGCTGGAGAACTCCAGCTGCCTTCCGAGTTGCGGCCTAGCAAGACACCTGTACCGCCAGCGCCACCGATAATGAAGCCCGCCTTTAAGACTTGCGGAAAAACAACGACGCCTTTGGAGACGGCCAGTAACTTACGAAACTGTTCCATTTCACTCTGGTCTTTCAGGGCATCAACGGTAATTTTGGCCTTATCAACAAGCTGTTGTTGCTCACTCGCGGCTAAAGCACCGCTCGCAGGCACTAAAAACAAAAGACCTGCGATCAGTCCACTTATGGCTTTTCGCGTTATGTTGAAGTTTTCAAACATCTTTTCCCCCGAAGGATTTCAATCTTTTAGCAGTCTGCCAATAGCTTAGTCAGTAAATTGTATCTGGACAACACTACCTGCCCCATTCCAGAAAACCAATTGCATTTTGTAATTGAGCCCATAAATGTGACATAATTAAGATATGAATTCCGGGTCGATTTATTACAAAAGGATTGCCGACATGCTAAAGCGCTCGTCCGATAAAGCCGCAGTTGAGAACATGTCTCCTTCCCACCATCATGGAAAGCGATTTCGCAACCTCCCAAATTCGGAAATAAAGCACGCTCGGCGGAGAAGCTATTACTCATTCATCTTCCGAATGATGGGATACTCCCGTGAAAAGGTGGTCATTCCAGATGGCCATGTAATCGAACAGAATGAAGCTGCAAAACTCTTACATAAAAATCTGTCTCTTGAATGCGATAGTTTGACATGGCTTGGACAAGCCTGTTTCCTGATCAAGATCGGCGGAAAAATCATTCTCACCGACCCGTATCTTTCCAGCCATGCGTCCCCTACCCGCTTTGCAGGCCCCAAACGCTTTGTTGACGCTGGGATCCATATCAATGATTTGCCATCCATCGATTATCTGGTTCTTTCACACAACCACTATGATCATTTGGATGCTAAAACAATAAAACTACTTCGCGGGAAGGACAGAATGACAGTGGTCACGCCACTTGGTCTTGGAAAATTTTTCGCAAAACGCGGTTTTTCAAATATCGTGGAAATGGACTGGTGGGATCATTTTGATGTGGATGGACTTACAATTCGAGCATTGCCATCCCAACATTGGTCAAAGCGTACTCCATTTGACCTCAATAGAAGTTTATGGGCTTCCTATTCTTTCGAGACCAGTGCAAATAAAATCTATTTCACCGGTGACACCGGTTACGCCCCGCTTTTCAAAGAAATTGGCGAACAATATGGCCCCTATAACTATACGCTAGTGGGAATTGGAGCCTATGAGCCGCGCGAAATTATGAAGGCCCATCACACATCACCAGAGGAAGCCGTGTTAATTGGGCAGGATGTAAAAAGCGAGACGCTTGTTGCTATGCATTGGGGAACTGTGCGCTTAACGGACGAGCCATTATTCGAACCTCCCGGGCGTTTCTTGCAAGCGGCATCTGATGCGGGTTATGATGACGCGAATACTTGGGTGATGAGCATTGGGGAAAGCCGAACTTTATAGGTAGATTAAGTTTCGGCGCATCGTAAATATGTGATGGCATTTAGTAATATTTTACATTCTCCGGATGAAGATTCCAGTGTTCTTGCCGCCGACGGCGGGGTGCGCCTTCAAACACTTGTCTTCATTCGCTGGCTTGCTGTTTTGGGTCAGGCTTTCGCGCTGCTTCTTGTTCATTGGTTTCTAGAATATAAACTCCCCATTATACCTGCCGCCTTACTAGTTCTTGCAAGCGCAATCCTGAATGTTCTGGTCTCCATAAGTTACCGCTCCACCGCAAGACTTTCTGATCGTGGCGCCATTTTTTATCTGTTTTATGACGCTTTGCAACTTACGGGGCTGCTTTACTTGACCGGAGGGCTTACCAACCCGTTTGCACTGCTCTTTTTAGTTCCTGTAACCATCTCCGCCACAAGCCTGTCGTTAAAGGGCACAATTTTCCTTGGACTGACAACAATAGCGGGCATCAGTTTTCTGGCTTTGTATCATTACCCCCTCCCTCTGCCTGAGGGAGAAATTACTTTATCCAAAACTTATGTTTTTGCAATTTGGGCAGCACTTGTCCTTGGAACCTTGTTCTTGTCCAGCTATGCGTGGCGTATTTCCTCTGATAGCCGCAGAATGACAGAAGCCTTAACGGCGGCGCGTTTCGCACTGTCAAAAGAACAGCAATTGTCCGCAGTCGGTGGCATCGCAGCGGCGGCGGCCCATGAACTTGGAACACCCCTCAACACCATATTACTGATCTCGGAAGAATTGACCCGTGAGTTTCCGGATGGAAGCAATTATGCAGAAGACGCCCATCTTTTGCACGATCAAGCTCGTAAATGTGCAGAGGTTCTGAAACAGCTTTCAACAAAACCCGATACGGATCGCTTTTTGCAAAAAGATGCACATCACAATTATCTGCCTCTGCAAAGTCTGATCGCGCTGGTTATCGAGAAACAATCGTTAGAAGGCGCAAATATTGAAACTCTGGCAGAAGGCGATCTGACAACACAACCCAAGATGTTTGCAACACCAGAGTTGTTATATGGCCTCGGTAACCTGATAAGCAATGCTGCGGAATTTGCTCAGGAAAAAGTGACAATTACACTTAGTTGGACAGATAAAAAAGTTGAAGCGATTATTCGCGACGACGGAAAAGGCTTCAGCGACGAAATCCTTGATAGATTGGGAGAGCCCTATACATCCAGCCGTGCGGGACGCGGTGGCATGGGGCTCGGTGTCTTTATATCCAATATGCTGATCAAACATACTGGCGGTACTATTTCCTTCGGCAATTCACGAAAAGGCGGCGCAAAAGTTGTGGTTGAATGGTCACGAGCTCGCCTTGAAAAATCTGATCCATATTTGTAAGGACTGTTTCTTGCCAACTATTATGCTATTTATCTATGTGAAATGTGTGCGACCTAGTGGAGCGATGAAGTGGTAGATGAAAAACGCCTTCTTATTGTAGATGACGATGAAATTTTTTTAAATCGTCTGGGCCGTTCTATGGAAAAGAATGGTTTTACAACGACGTTGGCCAATAGTGTCAAAGAAGGATGCGAAAAAGCACCCACCTGTAACCCCGGGTTTGCTGTTGTCGATCTTCGTCTGGAAGATGGCAATGGATTAGAAGTTGTAGAAGCCATCCGTGCCACCAACCCAGATGCAAGAATTGTTATGCTGACCGGATATGGGAATATTGCATCCGCCGTTGCAGCAGTAAAAGCAGGCGCAATTGACTATTTGGCAAAACCGGCAAATGTCGATGACATCGTTAATGCACTCAACGCAACTGCAGGTGAGAAGCCGTCTCCGCCAGAAAATCCCATGTCGGCAGATCGTGTAAGGTGGGAGCATATTCAACGCGTGTATGAACTTTGCGATCACAATATGTCGGAAACGGCGCGACGCCTTAATATGCATCGCCGTACCCTGCAACGTATTATGGCCAAGCGGTCTCCCCAATAAATGAGCGACCCGCTGCAACACATAATTCATTGCGGTGATGCCGTTAATGAATTGTCTAAACTCCAAGAGGAGAGCGTTGATCTGATTGTTGCAGATCCGCCCTATAACCTTGGTAAAAATTACGGCAATAACATCGACTTGAAAGAGCGTAGCGAATACCACGCTTTCACGAGTCTTTGGCTTGAACAAGCCTATAGAGTTCTTAAACCGGGCGGGTCCATTTTTTGTTTTATGGGTGTAAAGTATATTGCACGTCTTTATGTAACCCTTGAAGAAGAACTCTTCCTCACGCCGCAAGGCTGGATTACCTGGCACTACACGCAAGGGATTGGACGAAAACGAGGCTTTTCGCCGCGTCATGAAGATATTCTCTGGTTTTCTAAAGGGGCAGATGCCCACTTTAATCTCGATGATGTCCGTGTTCCGCAGAAATACTTTCGAAAACGCAACAATATGGCTGGCGCTAATCCGGGAGATGTCTGGCAATTTAGTCATGTGCACTATTGCGCAAGTGAACGATTGCCCCACCCTACACAAAAACCGGAAGCCCTTATTGAGCGGATCATCGCGGCGGCATCAGACCCTGGAGATACGGTTTTGGATCCATTTCTCGGAAGTGGGACCACTGCAAGAGTTGCGCAGGTTCTGGGCAGACAGTTCACAGGTTTTGATATCAACCCTGAGTACGTTCAAATGAGCAAAGACCGGCTTGGAGAGCCGTTCGAAGGCTTCGATAGCATAGATCCCAGAAAAGAGCGGGCTCCAAAAGATATGCCAAAAACCAAACCTCTGGATGAGCTGCAAGACTAGATACACAAAAGGCGGCTTTAAGCCGCCTCTTAACATTCTACAAAATGCTAAACTCTACACATTTGTCTTTTGACGCCGACCCAAAAAGCCAAATAGCAAGATACCAGCAGCGAATAAAGGTAGGGCGGCAGGTAAAGGTATTGCTGACACATTCAAATTTGAAAACTCAAATGCATGCTGTGTTGACTGAAAGACAATTTCATCAAATGCGGCCATCGCCAATATTGTGATTTGAACAAATTCTTCACCGGTTATCGCGCCAGCATCGATAACTGCTTGACCGCTCAATTCATCAACAACGCTACCGGCATTCTTGAAAATAATTGAGTTGTAAAAATCAACAGAACCCCACAAAAAACTAGCGGAGGTATGTAATGTGTCAAATTCATAAGCGGCAGAGGATACTGCCTGAACAGACGTAAAGCTCTCTGTCGGAGTTGCCGTTGTGTCCCAAGGCGACTTGTACATAAAATCAACTGTATCGGAATTTGTTAATCCTTCGTGCACAGTGCCTGTTGTCATAGCTACTGGCATGCCAAGCGAAACTGTTGGATCTGAAAAATCCAGACTAAAGGTGGCTGCGTTTACTGGCAGCACAAAAAGAACTGCGGTCCCGATGAGCCCCAAAATCATACTAAGAAAATTTTTCACTACAAATATCCAACATTCCAAAATCGAAGGCAAAACAGCTTTCGCCAAAGCCATTATGAAAGGGGCAACATACATATAAAAGGAAATTTTTAAGAGACTTTTTTACCAATTTTCACACAAAATCAGTAACTTATTGTGTTTACATGGTTTTCTTAATCCGACTGGTTTCAATTTAGGGCAAAAGGTTAATTCTTATTAACTATAACAAGTTTTGATTTACTTTAGCGTATCACTCATATGAGGGATGCGTATTTTTGAGAAATTGGCGAATCACCTGCGGCTCTTGCGTAACAAATATCACGTTGATTCCATCATCTACCTTTATTCACTTGATATTATTCTTGAATTAAGGTTTTCAGAATATTCATTAACCAATTAAAAAAATCAGGATACGACAAAGGCGGGGCAATGCGGGTTCTATTTTTACACAACAATTTTCCAGCGCAATACAGGCATGTTGCACGTGCGTTAGCTGAGAAAAAGAAAAACAAAGTTGTTTTTGCCTCCCACCGAGCCGTTGAAAAAATACCGAATGTCGTGAACCTTCTCTACAAGCCACACCGAGAAGGTAAAAGCGAGACCCACCATTATTTGCGAACAACAGAAACTGCGGTCATAAATGGTCAGTCCCTGTTTCGGGCTTGCCTGGATTTAAAGAAAAAGGGGTTTGAGCCCGACGTCATTTGTGCTCATTCGGGATGGGGACCGTCCCTATATGTTAAAGACCTGTTTCCAAACGCAAAATTGCTTTGTTATTTTGAATGGTATTATCATGCTTTTGGATCCGATGCTGACTTTCTACCGGAAGCCAAAATGGACTACGATGATGCCAGTCGCATCAGAACCAAAAACCTGCCTGTTTTAATGGATCTGGCCCATTGCGACTGGGGACAAATACCGACCGATTTTCAAGCCTCGCAATTTCCCGATATTTTTCGACCCAAGCTTTCCGTCCTGCATGATGGCGTAGACACGAACTTCTTTAAACCCAATCCAAAAGCCGAAAAGAAGTTTGGAAACCTCGATTTAAGTCATGTGGATGAAATCCTGACTTACGCCACCCGTGGAATGGAGCCTTATCGCGGATTTCCCGAATTCATGCGTGCCGCTGCCATTCTTATGAAGCAGCGGCCAAACCTACACGTGGTTGTGGTCGGACAAGATCGTGTGGCATACGGCAAGAAACTACCTGAAGGGGACAGTTGGCGTAAAAGAATGCTGAAAGAGCTGAATTTTGATGAAAGCCGGTTACATTTTACAGGGCTTCTCCCGTATGGGGAATATGTGAAGGCGTTGCAGTCCTCTACAGTTCAAGCATATCTTACCGTCCCATTTGTTCTTTCGTGGTCCTTAATCGAAACACTCTCATGCGGCGCTCTAGTTGTTGCGTCAGATACCGCGCCTGTTAAAGAAGTCATCACAGATAATGAAAACGGATTTCTCGCAGATTTCTTCAACCATGAAGCCTTCGCGGAACGGATCGCCTACGTGCTCGATAATCATAAGGACCTAGGACATGTACGGGCAGCAGCGCGCCAAACAGTTGTTGAAAATTATGCCCATAAAGACCTGCTTCCACGTCATCTGCGGCTCATAAAAGATGTGGCAAACGGTACCTTTCCTCCCACGGAAGCCAGAAGAAGCTAAGAGATACTTTTAAATTTCTGACTTTTTAAATAACTGACTTTTTTTGGGACGCTTTGTGACTATACTAGCCCCATATCGTCGCCGTTTTATCAAGGATGCAACATTTTGGAATTTCAACAGTATTTTCAAGATGAATTGGAAGATCATGCGAAAGTACTGGCGGACACGCGCGCCAGTCTTGCAGAACCGTTTGAGAAGATGCTGGCCGCTTGGACACATTCCATTCAAAACGGCGGGAAAATTCTGTTTTTTGGGAATGGGGGGTCGGCCGCCGATGCACAGCATCTTTCCGCGGAACTCGTCGTCCGTTTCATCGACGATCGGGCACCCATTGCAGCGATCGCTCTCAACACCGACACATCTGCCATGACTGCCGGCGCCAATGATTTGGGGTATGATGCGATCTTTGCGCGCCAAATCGACGCCTTGGGCAAACCAGGGGATGTTGCCGTCGGCATTTCCACCTCTGGTACCAGCCCCAATATTATCGCAGGCTTGGAAATGGCACGAAAGAAGGGGCTTGTTGCAACAGCCTTAACAGGCCGCGACGGCGGCGTTATGCCTGATATTGCCGACCCTGTTATAATCATTCCCGCGACATCAACGAGACGCATACAAGAAATGCATATTACCCTTGGGCATATGCTGTGCGGCGCGTTGGAAAAAAGCCTAAAACTGGCCTGATAGAATGATCGATCCCAGAAAACTAACTCCCGTTATTGAACGCTTTGAACTAATCCATGTTCTTTGTCTTGGGGACGTGATGCTTGACCGCTTTACCTACGGTAGCGCGGCCCGGATCTCACCCGAAGCTCCAATCCCGGTACTCAGTATCTCACATCAGCAGTCCATGCTTGGCGGCGCAGGTAATGTGGTTCGAAACCTGCTCTCTCTTGGTGCAACCGCCACACTTGTCGCTGTTACAGGTGACGATGCAGAAGGCCGTGAAATTGATTTCCTTTTAAACTCGGATGAAAACTTAACGGCTGCACTTGTAAGCTCAGGGCGACGTCCAACTACAGTAAAAACCCGTTTTATTGCCGATGGGCAGCAACTTCTGCGTGCCGATGCAGAGGTGACGCACGCCCTCGCCTCTGATACAGCAAATAAAGTTATTGCTCAATTTGAACAAGCACTAACTAAGGCTGACATTGTCATTTTGTCCGATTACGCCAAAGGCGTTTTATCAGATGAGGTTCTAAAAGAAGTTATTGGATTGGCGAAAGCTGCGGGAAAACCTGTTATCGCAGATCCGAAATCTGCAGATTTCAGTCGATATTCGGGAGTTACTCTTCTCACCCCGAACCGCAAGGAAATGATTGAAGCCGCAGACCTGCCCTGCGATACAGATAAAAATGTGGAACAAGCGGCAAGATCAGTTATGGAACGAGATGCAATCGAGACGTTACTAGTAACACGCTCTGAAGCTGGAATGAGTCTTGTTGACGCTGAGACGGCCCATCATATTCCCGCACAAGCTCAGGAAGTCTTCGATGTATCTGGTGCTGGTGACAGTGTTATTGCCTGCCTCGCTCTTGCCATAGGGGCTGGAGCGGATATGGGTGAAGCGGCTATGCTTGCCAATTTGGCGGGCGGCGTTGTTGTTGCAAAATCGGGCACCGCAGCAGTTACCCGTGATGAAATTCAGGCTGCCCTTCATAATGCGGAGGTACAGTCTGCAGATGAAAAAGTAACCGGCCTAAGCCGTGCCCGTGAAATTGTGGATGCATGGCGCGCCCGCGGCCTAAAGGTTGGCTTTACCAATGGCTGTTTCGATCTTATTCATCCCGGCCATATTTCGCTGATCGCCCAAGCAAAGGCGGAGTGCGACCGCCTAATCATTGGCTTGAATACCGATGACAGTATCAGAAGACTAAAAGGCCCAGACCGCCCAGCAACAGGTGAAACTTCCCGTGCTATCGTGCTCGCCAGTCTTGAAGATGTGGATTTGGTTGTGCCGTTTGCAGAAGATATCCCCATAAACCTCATTGAAACCTTGTCGCCAGACGTTCTTGTGAAGGGTGCGGATTATACGGTGGAGACCGTTGTTGGCGCCGATATTGTTCAGGCATACGGGGGACGTGTTTTCCTTGCTGGACTCAAAGACGGCTTTAGCACAACACGTACTATCCAGCGATTGCTGGAAATTGATAGAAAAAAAGGCTCTTAAGATGGCACGGCGTATTTTAGTTACTGGCGGCGCAGGTTTTATCGGCTCAAACATCGCCGCAGCCCTTTCAGACAAAGGCGATGAAGTCATCATCTGTGATTGGCTTGAACAGGGTGAAAAATGGAAAAACCTCGCAAATCACGTGATTTGCGAGTTTGTTGATCCTGATGATCTTATGTCATGGCTTGAAACGACCCCGCCTCTCGATGCCGTTATCCACATGGGGGCCATCTCGGCCACAACGGAAACAAATGGCGACTTAATCCTGAAGCGCAATTTCCGTCCGACACGCGCCCTTTGGGATTGGTGCAATAAGAACGGCACCAGCTTTATCTATGCCTCTTCTGCTGCCACCTATGGCAGTGGCGACCAAGGATTTGACGATGATCAGTCAAAAGGCGCATTGGAAGGGCTAAAACCGCTAAACCTGTACGGCTATAGCAAGCACGCCTTCGATAAATTTGTCGCCCACACAATCAAAAATGAGGGCCCTACTCCGCCGCAATGGGCAGGACTAAAGTTTTTTAACGTGTATGGCCCCAATGAATATCACAAGGGCAACATGAAAAGTGTCATTGCCCAATCTTATCCAAAGATAGCAAACGATGAAGCCATTACGCTGTTCAAATCACATAACCCAGATTATGAAGATGGCGGCCAGCTCAGAGATTTTGTTTATGTGAAAGACTGCGTTAAAGTTGTTTTATGGCTTCTTGAAAACCCGCATGTTTCGGGGCTTTTCAATCTCGGAACTGGCAAAGCCAGAAGTTTTAAAGATCTAGCCCTCGCAACCTTCAAAGCTGCAAGTAAATCGCCCAACATCCAGTATGTCGATACCCCTATCAGCATCCGCGACAAATATCAGTATTTTACTGAAGCTAACATGGCCAAGCTGAAAGCGGCTGGATACGGCGGGAATTTCTACTCCCTAGAAGACGGCATCGCAGATTATGTCGGCGATTATCTGTCAAACGACGACCCCTACCGCTAAAACAACTCCCCCAGTGGCGCTATTTTATAGTTAATAATTTACTAATATTTAGTATTGACTTTTATCTACACAAAAATCCATATATTAGAATAATAATAAATATAAAATAGTAGTAATTGATTTAGCCTGCTTGAATGCCGACGACACAGGTTTTCGGAAGATACAAAACCGGGGGATTTAATTATGAAGGCCATTAAGAAATTTTTTTTAACAATAAGTACAGCTGTAACTGTGCTTTGCCTAGTCAGTAGTGGTGCCTTTGCAGCGACGTTGAATGTTGTCAGCGGTCAATTGATGGGCGCAACGGGAGTAACTGTTGGCGGAGGCGTTTATGATGTAAGATTTGTAGATGGAACTTGTGCTGTCGCTTACTCCGGTTGTGATGACATTTCTGATTTTACGTTTCAGTCCGCCGCAGATGCTTTGTTAGCAGCCCAAGCCTTATTAGAACAGGTTCTCATTGACGGTCCAGATGGGCTTTTTGATTATTATCCTACTCGGGTCAACGGTGTAACGCAAACTCCGGGGAATGTTTACACGGCTTTTGGTTTTCCAACGCCTCGATACCCAGATGATCCAACTCATTTTCTAGATGTATCGGTTTCACTCGCTCATAACGCTTTTGGAGCCAATACAGATCAAGCGGTTATTTCATCAAATCCGCTATATGCTGCTGACGATCTGTCCGATCATAACACTGCCGTATATGCTGTTTGGGGACCTCAAGTCTCTGCAGTTCCTCTTCCCGCAGCTCTTCCATTATATGGCGCGGGTATGGCGTTGATGGGTTTCATTGGATGGCGTAAGAAGCGCGTGGCAACCGCATAAAATCTTTCTGAATTTAAGATAAAGAAGCAGCCTTACGGGGCTGCTTTTATTTTGAGTTTAATCTTGTGGCTGCCTGCCGCGCAAATCGCAAGGTTACGTTTTTGCGGCGGGCGGCGTTTAATTTAAACTCCTGCGAGGGGCGCAAAGCTTCGGCGTGGAATTCATCTGCAATGATCAGGCCTTGGTCATCCGGCAGCAAATCCGTTGGAAAACCTTCACCAACGGCAAAATAGAAACCATCACAATAGTCTAGATATTCCTGCCATTTTGTATCGCTTCTGAAATCTGCGGGGCCGCTTTTAACCTCAGCAATTATTATGTGGCCCTTATCGTTTATCCCCATGACATCCACGCGCCTGCGGGAGCGTAATTGTACCTCTGTCATGCTGGCATAGCCCATCGCTTCGAACAGAACTTGCACACCTCGGGCGAGGCGAATACCTAGATCTGATCTGGGTTCTGTCATGGGCGCACCGGTGTCGAATTTTTAAGATATTCCAGCATTTCTGACAGACGCGGTTCCGGCAAGTTTCGAATTTCTCGGGCCAACAAATTCGCATATTCGGTTGCGGCAGGAGATAGCCCGCTTGTATCCACAGTTATTTTCGGATGAGACAGCGCTGCCAAACGGTGCATTTCCTCCGCATCATCCCAGATAATGTTAAAATAGGAGCAGATTTGTTCCACCAACGACCAGGAAGGTTGTCCCCGGTGCCCATGTTCCAACGCTGACAGATAGGCCGAACTGATTTGCAGGTCTTCAGCCATTTTTTTCAAGCTGACATTTTGAGATTTTCGCAAGAAACGGACGCGAAGGCCAAAGGGTGTCATGCAATTCTCCTACACATCAGTTTCTAGCCCGGCGAAGCAAAACATAAAGGGCGCCGCCACCGCCATGTTTAGGCTGCGCTGTTCTGTAGTCCAGAACCAAACGATGAAGTGCCGGCTCCGACAACCATCTGGGAACTTCTTCTCGCAAAACTCCTTTGCGGCCGCCTCCCATAAAGGGCGCATCGTCGGTGCGCTCTATTGATGATCCTTTGCCAGTGATTACCAAAACGCAACGTTTTCCAGCGCGGTGGGCTGTGTTTAGAAAGCCTTTTAACTTAGTATGTGCTTCCCGTCGGGTCAGGCCATGCAAATCCACACGTCCTTCAATAATCATTTTGCCGCGGCGAAGTTTTTCAGACGAGCTTCGGTCAAGTCCCGCCACATTCTGCCGAGCTGACGGTTCAATCGCCTCCCGAAAAATCTGGTTTTGCTTATCTCGCTTTGGTGCTGATACAAGCCTTTGAATAAGCGGTGTTGTTATGCGTTTTCTGGGAACGCTCGCACTGCTCTTAAGGGCTGATTTAAGCGGTACCACTCCTTTTAGGAGATCTTCAAAACCAGTGTGGCGGTTACTTGTCATGGGCGTTACTTTTGACGCCACATGCTGCCACAGGCTATTATCTTCAGAAGAAAGGTTCCTCCCTCTCTTCAAAGACCTTTTTTTGTCGCCACTTTTTTGTCGTTTACGTTCCATCACCAACCAAAATTACATGTAGAGATTTCGGGCCATGTGCGCCCATTATCAGACGCTGTTCAATATCAGCAGTACGAGAAGGCCCAGAAATGAAGTTTACCGTACGGGGTATTCCGCTGTCCTTGGTTGCCAATCGAAGCGCATCCCAAGCTTGCTCGTAAGATCCCGTTAGATCTTTAGCGTTTAAAACAGCAATATGATTTTCCGGCAGAAAGTTTACAGTCGATGGTGTTTCTGCACCCGATGCCATCATCAATGTCCCTGTTTCTGCGATACCAGCAAAAGCAGGCGACATTCCAACTTCATCTTCTTCAGCGCCGACACCTGTCACAATTTCAAGTGTCGGAATATCGCTCCACGGCAAATCAGTAAGTCTTTCGGATGGCGAAATTTTAATGCGTGTCGGTAGATTATGGTGCGCTAGATAGCTTTGAACCGCTTTTGGTATGTCGGCAGCCTCTTTTACGCGCTCTACTGTCGCTAGCAGCACTTCCATCTTCAATTGAAACAGATCCATCTGTTCTTTGAGTGGTATCTGGCCCCGCTTTGGAATGAGATTATGTTCGTGTTTTGCTATTCTAGCCGCAATCAGGTCCTGCTGGTCCGCGGGCAAAGCACCGCGTTTCTTTTGGGCCCGTATGCGGCCCAGGATTTTTTCCCGTCCAGTCATGTTCAGCCCTCCCGCTTCTGTTTTTTCTGCCACTGTTCCATGAAGGTCGCTCCTTGCGGGGCAGGTAAATCCCGAACAGATGTCCAGCCTTTCCCAAAGGGGAGCGACTTCAAACGCCCTTTTTTCCCGGCCATTAGTGACAGCAATTTAACGGCAGCACGCGTTGCCAATCGGTACAATGCTGGCCGTTTTGCGAAAAATCCCCAAAGTTCAATCCCCCAACGTTCCGGTTTTGGCGCGATTTGTTTCTCGAACGCTTCTTCTCGCCAATGTCGCAAGATTTTTGGAAGCGGAATACGAACCGGACAAACTTCCTCACAGCGACCACAGAAAGTAGAAGCGTTGGGAAGATGGCGGGCTTCTTCGAGGCCAACCATTTGCGGATTGATAGCCGCGCCAATAGGTCCTGGATATACCCAGCCATAGCTATGACCGCCTACCGCATGGTATACTGGACAATGGTTCATGCAGGCACCACAACGAATGCAGCGAAGTAATTCCTGAAGTTCCGTTCCGATCATTTCTGACCGTCCACCGTCCAGCAGGATCACATGGAAGTTTTCCGGCCCATCAATATCATCATCGCGTTTTGGACCTGTAGAAAACGTGGTGTAGACAGACATTTCCTGACCCGTAGCGGATCTCGCCAGTACCCGCATAACAGTACTGACATCTTCAAGTGTCGGGATAACTTTTTCAAGGCTGGCCACAACAATATGGGTTTTAGGGAGCGACTGTGTCAGATCCCCGTTGCCTTCGTTGGTCACGATAACTGTTGATCCGGTTTCTGCGACCAAGAAGTTAGCACCAGTAATCCCAACATCTGCTGTCACATATTTGTGGCGCAGAACCGCACGGGCTTCCCCCACCAGTTTTTCAGGATCTTCCTCACGTTCGGTATATCCGTATTGTTGGTGATGTTCGTAGAACAGTTCGGTAACCTGTTCTTTGGTTTTGTGAACAGCAGGGCCGATAATGTGACTTGGCGGCTCGTCGGCAAGCTGGATGATATATTCGCCCAGATCCGTCTCAATCGGCTCAATCCCTTCGGACGCCAGAAACTTATTAAGGGCAATCTCTTCAGTGATCATCGACTTACCCTTGGTCACTGTTTTCGCATCCACATCCCGGCAGATTTTCAAAATCGCCTCTCGGGCGTCTTTCGCGCTTGAGCACCAATGAACATGACCACCAGAAGCCGTTACTTTTTCATCGAAATATTCCAGATAATAATCCAGATTTTCAAGAACTTCATCCTTGATGTCCCGGGCTTTGTCGCGCAAGTCTTCAAATTCGGGAAGTTCAGATGCAGCAACACTCCTTGCCGTCGTAAATCCTTGTTTTACGCGGCCAAGCGCTGCCCGCAGATTTTCATCTTGCATCGCTTTGTGAGAGTTTTCTTTGAATTTGCGGCTGGTTACCTGCATTAGTGTCTCCCCTCACCAATTCCGGGGGCATTTCCCATCCCTGCCAGTATTTCAGCAATGTGCAGCACCTTCATGGTATGCCCTTTTCGGTAAAGCCGCCCCGCGATATTCATCAAACAGCCCAAATCACCGGCCGCAAGCGTATCCGCGCCTGTTGCCAAAAGATTTTCAATTTTCCGGTCAACCATTTCTTCCGAAATTTCTGAGTATTTAATGCAGAATGTGCCACCAAAGCCGCAACAAGCCTCACGGTCTTCTGCCTCGATCAGCTCCAGATCCCCAACACCCTCAAGCAAGGCGCGCGGCTGATCCACAACTTTCATCTCCCGTAGATTGGCGCAACTGTCGTGATAGGTGAGTTTTTTTTCAAACTTGACGTCTTTAGCTTCAAACCCGCGTACATCTTTTAAAAATGAGATCAATTCATGGGAGCGACTGGCAAGGTCTTGCGCCTCCAACAACATATCCGGATCATCTGAAAATAGTTCCGGATAGTGCTTTGTGATCATTCCAGCGCAAGATCCAGAGGGTGCAACAACATAGCGATATCCCTTAAACGCTTTGATGACATTCGTTGCGATTTGCTTCGTCGTCCGCCGATCCCCAGAATTAAAAGCTGGCTGCCCGCAACAGGTTTGCGTATCGGGCACGCTAACCTTACAGCCCGTCTGTTCTAACAATTTTACAGCTGCAAACCCAACCGATGGACGGTTAATGTCTACAAGGCAGGTGACGAAAAGTGCCACTTCCAGTTTTTCATCCGTGTCAGACATATACTTAATCCCTCCCAAGCTCTTTGAGGGACTATACTGTCATTAAAGTAGTTTCGCCAGATGGCTCAGCTGTTGTTTTTGGATAAATGACGCTTCGCGACAGCGTTTGGCAAAAGGATCCAGTAGTTCCCTTCACTTTTCATGGCGCCCGCGCGCTCATACGCGCGCTCACCGTTTCCCCAGAACACATCACCGCGAACCGGTCCACGAATTGCACCGCCCGTATCTTGCGCCATCAGCAAACGATTGAAAGTCTTGGGTGTTGTATCATTCGGTCCATCTAAAACTTCAGTTTCCAGCCAGATAGGAACGCCAAGCGGCATCCATTTCCGATCAACGGCCAGACTTCGCTCTGGCGTAAGTACGACACCTTGCGCCCCAATTGGGCCTGTGGTTTTAAGTTCTCTGAAGAAAATGTATGAAGCATTTTTCTGCATCAGCTCATCAGCTTTGTCCGGATTATTGTCCAGCCAATCACGAATGGCCTGCATGGACATTTTCTCACGCGGTACTTCGCCGTCCTCAATGAGAGCCTTACCGATAGCAAAGTAGGGGTGCCCATTTTGAGCGGCATACCCAACCCGAAGGGCTCCACCCTCTTCCAGTTCAACGCGACCAGAGCCCTGAATATGCAGGAAAAACGCATCAACAACACTATCTACCCAAACGATTTCAAGATCCCGTTCTTCAAGGGCGCCATCGTCTATCTTTTTGCGATCAGAAAACGGGAAGAGTTCTCCATTTTTAACAACACCGGCAATTCGCTGGCCTTTCAGGCTATCGCGAAACCGCCCAAGATGAACCATTATCAGCTCATTCGGTCGTAGATATAAAGGCGTTTTATAAACATCGGATTGTATCCGGCTGCCGCGTAAGCTGGCTTCATAATATCCGGTGAAAAGCCCCTTCTGTTCCCCGTTGTTTGTTACTTGAAAAGGCGTAAAGTTGCTTTCGATAAAAGACCTTATCGCCTCGTTTTGAACAGGTAAATCGAGCGCCGATTTACAAATGTCTTTCCAGTCAGCAACCGTTCCAGCGATTTTTTCACCGCCAAGAGATCTGGCATCTGGCAATCTCAGGAGCTTTTTACAAGACAGATGAAGTGCTGGCAAAAACTCGCCAAAATCATCTGAATTCCAAGTATTTAGATCGGAAAACGCGGCCGCTTCCAAGTGTAACTTATCTTTTTTTGGTTTCTCTTCTTCATAGAAAACCCAGACAAGGGCCGCGCCTGCGGCAAGCAGGACCAACACACCAAGCGCAATTGACCGCTTTCTGTTAAGCAACCGTCCTATCATTTTTTCAGATTATTCAGCACTACGCGTAGTGATTAACGCCCAGTTTGGATTTCTGGATTTCAGATCACGAGCAAACGTCCAGTATTCTTTGACCACATGTGGATGAGGGTCGCCGCTCACGACAACACCTTCAGCATCTCTTGTTACGGAAATCATGTCAGTTTCAAAACGAACCGTAATTTCAGCTTCAGTCCCGTTTAATTCAGCAGCAGTTACTTCTGATTTTTCAATAGACAGGATATCGGTTGCCATAACTTCTTCTGCTTTTTCGCGCGCATCGATCGCCGAGCCGAAATTATTATAGACTTCTTCGGACAACAGGTCGCCAAGGGTTCTGCGATCGCCATTGGCAAACGCAGATACAATGGCCTCATACGCCATTTCTGCCTGATCCGCGAACGTATCGGGATTAAAGTTATGGTCTATTGCGTGAATGTCCCTGAGGGTACGTGCCATAGGTGTTTGAGCCAAAGCCTCACTTGGCGCGAATTCGATCCCTTCTTTCATAGGAACGACATTCTCAAGTGGCTCTTCATTCATAGGCGTTTCAGCATCATCATAGGTTTTTTTAGATATTTCCTCGCGAGGGGGTTGTTCGTGGCCCATTCGTCTGCCAAGAACATTCCTGAGCCTCAAAAAAATGAAGGCCGCAATCATGACAAGTAAAATAATGTCTAGAAACTGAAATCCGTCGCCCATAATATATTCTTTATATCAATATCGTAAAATGCCAAAGTCTATCTATGTATAGATAAACCAAATACTGAAGGTAACGCCTTCAAGGCCTCAGGTCTAGGTGGTTCTTTAGAACCCGACTTAATCTGTGCCTATTGTTTACATAGAAACTTTTAGAAGGATAAACAAGTTTGCCTCTGTTGTTTTTTGCCGCCTTGATCGGCATTCCCATTCTTGAAATATTTGTTTTCGTTGAAGTCGGCGGGGAAATCGGTGCGCTTAACACCGCAATTTTGACTATATTAACTGCCGTTGCCGGTATGGCATTGCTTCGACATCAAGGTCTATCGGTCCTTATGCAAGCACGAAATACTATAGATGCAGGAAAATCGCCTGTTCAAGAAATATTGAACGGGGTCCTTCTGGCTCTCGCCGGTTTGTTCTTGCTCATTCCCGGTTTTATGACTGACAGCGTTGGGTTTCTACTCTTTTTACCGCCGCTCCGTAATTTATTCGCTTCTCAAATAGCGAAAAACAGTCGCTTTTTTACGTCTGGCCCCTCTCATCAATTTTCACAAAACCAGAAAAATACGAGCTCAACTGTCATAGAGGGTGAGTATTCAATCGTGGACGAGACTGAAAACGGAAATATCGGATCTCCGAACGAGGATAGTCCTTGGTCGAAAAAGAAAGATGAGGACTAGTTCTTGTGCTTGTAGCAATGAACAATACATGTTAGCCAAAGAACAACTTTTTTACAAAACTCCAGCCAATTTTGGGAGACACAAACACTATGGCAGAAAATGATCTGGAAACAGGAGCTGCTGAGACTGAAGAGGGACCGATTATGTCCATCATCACTCAGTATATTAAGGATCTTTCTTTTGAAAATCCTAACGCTCCGGCAAGTCTAAATCCAGAATTGCCGCAACCAACTGTTGAGCTTGGTATCAATGTTCAGGCGCGTGCTTTGAACGAAGAAAATTTCGAAATTGAACTTCGCATCCAGACGACGGCGAAACACGAAGACGAGACAGCGTTTATCGTTGAACTTGTCTATGGCGGCTTGTTCCTAATTAAGAACTTCCCACCTGAAGCTCTTGAAATGATGTGCATGATTGAATGCCCGCGTCTTCTCTTCCCATTTGCACGCCGTGTAGTATCTGATGCGACACGTGATGGTGGATTCTCACCATTGCAGTTGGATCCAATTGACTTTGCGGGACTGTTCCAAGCTCACAAATCTCAAGAAGCAGAAGAAGCAAGTGCAGGCACTGCCTAAGCTTTTCTGTTAATAATTAGAAAGGCCGCAGGGATGTCCTTGCGGCCTTTTTTTGTGACTTTATGATGCCAATTCACGTAAATGAGCCAAATGAGCATCCCATCCTTTTTCAAGGGCGAGTAGTAAACCAAGTGCTGCCTCCCCGCTTGCGGCTGCAATACCTTCATGTTTAAGAGTAAGCTTGGTACCACCCGCAACCTCTTCTAAGGACCACGTGACTTTAGTCAACGATCCTTCAAGCGGCTTTATAGTGAAACTGTATACAAGCTCAAAAGGGCGGTTCATTTTTTGAACGGTCCCCCAGCACATCCGTGTTTTGGAACCATCGTCTTCGTTTTTGATCAGAGCAAAGCTCTCACCTTCCACCAAATCGGCTTCTGCCTCGTGAAACCATCTCGCCAGTTTTTCTTTTTCCGTCAGAAAAGCCCAAACCGTTTCCATGGATGCTTTAAAAAATACTGTTTTGATCAACGTGTCATTTGTCATGTTTCTCATCCTTATCTGTATTTTCTTCTATGGCGTTTTGCAGACTTGCAAGTTTATCGTCCCAGAAATGACTGAAGTAACTCATCCATTCTGCAGCGGCTTTTAGACCTTCAGGATGAAGTTTATTAATCCGTTCCCGTCCTTGCGGTGTAACGGTGATTAATTGTCCCTCCTCTAGAATTCCCAGATGCTTTTTTATGGCGCCGCGGGTAATAGAAAATTTGTCAGCGACTTCAGCAATGGTGAGATCATTTTTACTAAGATGTTTAAGAATGCGCCGACGTGTTGGGTCAGCTAATGCCCGAAATGCTCCTTGCTCATCTATTATCATAAATCGCTCCATATAACACCAAAAGGTATCACATATATAACACCATATGGTATTATATCAAGGCAAGAAAATTTTGGACCGTATTTGGGGATAGAATACTGTGTTTTTAGCCTCGGCAGAGGTTACGTTTTACTTCTTCCAGATCGGATCGCTGATTTTTTCCATAAACTCTGCATGGGTTTTCAGTTCTTCTTCTGTCGGAGCGTGAGCACGTTGCGGTCGTGCGACTGATTTAGCTGAAATTACCGGGCCTGCGTCTTTGCCTGATCCCAACGAGAAGCCTGTTTGACGGCCCCCACGAAGCTCCAGATATACCTCTGCCAACAATTCAGCATCCAAAAGCGCGCCATGCTTTGTACGAGCAGAATTATCAATTTCAAATCTGCGGCAAAGCGCATCAAGATTTGCCTGTGCGCCTGGAAACATTTTCCTTGCCATCGCCACTGTATCGATAGAACGGCTCATAGGCAGCGGAAGACGTTTCATGCGGATCAATTCCGCATTAATAAACTTCATATCAAATTCAGCGTTGTGAATGATAAGATTTGAATCGCCAATAAACTTAAGGAAGCCGTCCATTTCAGCAGCCATAACCTTATGTTTTTTAAGAAACTGTTCGCTCAACCCATGAACTTTAAACGCGCCATCAGGCATATCTCGCTCAGGGTTGATGTAGCAATGAAACACTCGTCCCGTTGCCATGAAGTTATCCAGCTCCACACATCCGATTTCAACGATCCGATCTCCGTTGGAGGGGTCAAATCCTGTCGTTTCTGTATCGAGTGCTATCTCACGCATGAGCAAACTCTTCTTTTAACGTTGCAATTAGGCTTATCACTTGATCGCGCGTGTCTTCTTCACTGCAATTCGTATTAATCACGAAATCTGCTTTTTCCCGTTTGATAGCATCCGGTGTTTGACGTTCCAGAATAGAAAGGAATTTCTCCTCTGTCATATCATCTCGCGCAAGAACTCTTGATTTTTGAATATCTGCGGGCGCACTTACCACAACTATTTTATCAAAATTGGCTTCTCCGCCAGTTTCAAAAATCAAAGGGACATCCAGAACTACCATAGAGTTACTGGCATCTGCTGCATCGCTTAAAAAACCAGCTCGGTGCTGTCCTACTAAGGGATGAACAACACGTTCTAATCTTTTAATGGCAGCATCATTTCCAAGGACAAGTTTACTGAGTGTTGGGCGATCAACGCGATTATCGACAATTGCTTCTGGAAACTCAGCACGAAGAGGTTCAACCGCTGCGCCGCCAACCTCGTAAAGTTTGTGAATTTCAGCATCTACATTGTAAATCGGAATGCCTTCTTGCTCGAACATTTTGCCAACTGTGGATTTACCCATACCGATGGAGCCGGTTAGACCAATTATTTTTAAACTCATTACTTTTTCAGTCCTTCCAGTACATAAGCTCGTAAATCTGCATTAACTTCTACTTTTACCCCAAACCACGCCTCAAAACCTGCTTTTGCCTGATGCAATAACATTCCCAATCCGTCAACGGCCACATGACCTCCTTTTTCCGCTTCCAGTAACAAGTCTGTTTTTAGCGGAACATACACAATATCGGTAACGACAGCGCGGGTTTTCAAACCCTCCAGCGATATTTCAAGAGAAGGTTGCCCTGCCATTCCAAGACTTGTCGTATTTACTAAAAGATCAACATCCCGAAGATACGTTTCTTTTTCAGACCATTTGATGGAGTTTGTTGCGCCTCCAGAATGATTTGCAAGTTCCTGCGCGCGTGCTTCGGTGCGGTTTGTGATCAAAATCTTTGAAAATCCCATTTCCTGAAGGGCATAAACAATCGCTTTCGCTGCCCCGCCAGCACCTAAAACTAGCGCTGTTGCGCCCTTAAAACTTGCAACATCCACTTTTTCGGCAAGGTTATCTCTAAATCCAATCCCATCCGTATTTCTACCGATGAGTTTTCCATCTTCTGCCACAATAACAGTATTTACGGCCCCTATTTTCTCAGCAGAAGGCTCCAGAATATCTACTATTTCCAGCGCCTTTTCCTTAAGAGGTATGGTCAAGTTTGTGCCCCGAAACCGCTCTCCCTGCTCTAAACACAGTCTAGGGAGATCTTTAAGCGTCTGTTCAAGAATTTCAGGTTTCACTTCGCGGGCTAAGTAGGAGGCATCCAATCCATACTTCTTGATCCAGTATCCGTGAAGGCGAGGGGAGAGTGAATGAGAAATGGGCGAGCCCATAACACCTGCGTTAAGTTTCATGGTAAAACGACCTTGTATCCTCGGAGAAAATCAAGAAGGGGAAGTAATGGCAGCCCCAAAATCGAGAAAAAATCCCCATCAACTTTATTAAAAAGCTGAGATCCTCTGGCTTCTAATTGATAAGCGCCTACAGAATACAGAATTTCAGTTCCGGCTTGATCCAGATAGTCATCCAGAAATTCATCGCTAAACTTTCGCATTGAAAGTCTGGCTTCATTAATGTGATGCCAAATAATCGCGTTTCCTTTAGCGATACAAACGGCATTTTGCAAAGTGTGGGTTTTCCCACGAAGCGCCGATAAATGTGCCCGCGCATGGGTCATATCAGCGGGTTTATCAAACCAAATTCCACCGCATTCCAGCATCTGATCAGCCCCGATTACATAGTGGTCCGGGCATTCCCGCGATATCCGCAAGGCTTTAAGTTCTGCAAGAGCAACGGCTGTATCAGCGGCAGATGCTCCAGCTGCCTGCAAGGAATGCTTTACTTCTTCTTCGTCCACACTTGGGGCAATACAATCGAAGGTTAGTCCGGCATCTTTTAGCAATTTTGCACGCGATTGACTGGAGGACGCCAATATTATCTGTGAAGTCTGGACGTTATTCATGTCAATAATTTCTCTTCATCTGAAAACCTGCGATTATATAGCGTTATAATCTGCGCAGCTGTTTCTTCAACAGACCGTCGCGATACGTCTATAACCGGCCATCCTTGTTTTGTACAAAGTTTGCGAGCAACAACGACTTCTTCCTTAATACGTTCCAGATCTACGTAGCTGGTATCATTTGTCTCTTTAAGAGAAAGCAGGCGGTTTTTACGAATTTGTGAGAGACGCTCCGGACTTGTTGTAAGTCCCACAACAAATGGTTTCTTCACTTCAAAAAGCTGATCGGGCAGGGGGCAATCCACAACAATCGGAACATTCGCTGTTTTTATCCCCCGATGTGAAAGATAAAAAGATGTAGGTGTTTTTGAAGTTCTTGAAACACCTACAAGAATAATGTCGGCATCATCCAACCCGTCGGGCATTTGCCCATCATCATGGGCCATTGTATAATTAAGCGCATCAATGCGTGAGAAATATTCTTGATCAAGTGTGTGTTGACGGCCAGGTAATCCGCGACTTTCCTGTCCCAAGAACTGCGATAAAGATGCCATCACGGGATCAAGTATCGAAACACAAGGCGCGTTGTATTTACGGCATCCCTGTTCCAGGATTTGGCGCATTTCCTTATTCACTAATGTAAAGAGGACAAGACCAGGATTTTTCTCAATAGAATCAAGGATATCATCAAGTTGACGTACGGTTCGTGTCAAAGACCAGACGTGCTCGATAGCATCCGCATCTTCAAACTGTACGAGAGCCGCTTTTGCAATAGATTGCAAAGTCTCGCCTGTTGAATCCGAAACTAAATGCAAATGAAATTCTCTCATTAAAACTGTCCTAGTTTACCTGTGGATAACGTGAATAACGGGGATAACATGGCCTTTTATAACAATTCGAAAACTTTCACACACATAATTCATATTTTGCTAGAACATGTTTCCACCCGTGCATAACTGTCTATACGTATTTTGATTAATGAGGATAACTTTTCTGGAAATACTATTCTAAAAGTTATCCCCGCTTTCCACAGTTTTTTTATCTTTGAAAAACGCCGTTATTCGGATCTTATCCCAAAAGTCGCTATTTACTGGATTTTTTCCACAAAATGCCGATAAAAGATGTGGATGAAAACGCATCCCCGTTATTCACAGGTATCAACAACAACAACCTCCTATTAATATAATTACTATATTGGAGGGGATAACTTTTTAGGAAGGCTAGGCTGTGTCCACATTGCCAAAAAAGAGACTACTTAAAGCCCTAAACAAAGAACAATTGGACCGTCCTCCATTCTGGCTAATGCGACAGGCTGGACGTTATCTTCCTGAATATCGTGCAACACGGGCCAATGCTGGATCCTTTTTGGATCTTTGCTATAACCCTGCTTTGGCTGAAGAAGTAACATTACAGCCCCTACGCCGGTATGACTTCGATGCCGCAATTTTATTTGCAGATATTCTGCTTATTCCGGATGCTTTAGGTCAGCCACTTGCCTACAAAGAAGGCGAGGGACCCGTTTTAGATCCTATTCGCTCGGCAAAAGAGCTGACGTCTCTGTCCATGGATAAGCTCCATGACCGTCTAAACCCTGTGTATGAGACCGTGAACCGTTTAAGTAGCTCCTTACCCTCTCATGTGACTTTAATAGGCTTTGCAGGGGCTCCCTGGACCGTTGCGAGCTATATGATTGAAGGAAAAGGCTCCAAAGACTATGCCGAAATAAAAAAATGGGCATATTCAGATCCTGAAGGCTTTCAGAAATTGATGGATATTCTTGTTCAGTCAACGATCGAATATCTCTTAAAGCAGGTTGAGGCTGGTGCTGAAACAGTTCAGATTTTTGATACTTGGGCTGGCGTCCTTCCTGACGATATGTTCCGTAAATGGGTAATTGCGCCAACCCGCCAAATTGTTGATGGTCTTAGAGCCGTGCATCCAGATCTACCAATTATTGGCTTTCCAAAGGGTATTGCTGGTAATCTTCTTGAATTTGTTAAAGGCACCGGGGTTACGGCTGTAAGTCTTGATACGTCGACGCCACTTGAATGGGCTGTAGAAAACATTCAACCTCACGTTGTCGTTCAAGGAAATCTTGATCCGATTATGGTAGTTGCAGGGGGGCAGGCGATGGTTGATCGGGTTCATGAAATTCTTGAAACTCTTTCAAACGGACCTCATATTTTCAACTTGGGTCACGGTATTATTCCCCAAACTCCCCCTGAAAATGTAGCTTTACTTGCAGAAACCATTCACGCCTGGAAAAAATAGCGGAGGTTACTTTGGCACGCAAAGCGGTAGTTCTCTTTAATTTGGGTGGTCCCGATCAATTAGCGTCGGTTGAGCCTTTTTTATTCAATCTGTTTAACGATCCCGCAATCATCAGATTGCCGGCCCCGCTTCGTTTTTTCGTTGCTAAAGTTATTTCCAAAAGACGCGGACCTATTGCACGCGATATTTATAAAAATATGGGGGGTAGGTCTCCGCTTCTAGATCAAACCAATGATCAGGCAGTAGCATTGGAAAAATCTTTAAGTGATTTGCCGGATGAATATAAGATTTTTGTGTGCATGAGATATTGGCATCCACGGGCCAGTGAAATTGTAAAAACGGTAAAAGAATTTGACCCTGATGAGGTTATTTTGCTGCCTCTATATCCACAATTTTCAACCACAACAACAGCCTCTTCAGCTGAGGAATGGGGAAAAACAGCGAAAAAGGTTGGTCTTGAAGCTAATACAACATCTTTCTGTTGTTATCCGGCAGAAGACGGATTTGCTAGTGCTTATGCGGATTTGATTTCTAAAAAATTGGAACAGATCAACGGCGCTATACCAAAACTTTTATTTTCGGCACACGGGCTTCCAAAGAAAATTGTAGATTCCGGTGATCCGTATCCGTGGCAGGTAGAACGATCCGTTGACGCTATTTTAAAAAAATTGGATCGTGATGATCTGGAATATCAGATTTGTTACCAAAGCCGTGTGGGACCTGTAGAATGGATTGGACCTGATACGGAAGAAGAAATCAAAAAAGCTGGCGCAAAGGGAAAATCTCTTTTGGTCATTCCAGTCGCTTTTGTATCTGAACATTCTGAAACGCTGGTCGAACTTGATCTAGAATATGCAGAAGTTGCAAAAGAAAACGGCGTGCCAGCCTATTATCGTGTTCCAACGGTAACCACTCATCCGAAATTCATTGAAGGATTGGGAAATCTGGTTAAAAACAGACATGATGGCGGCATGAAAAGTGCTTGCGGGAATAAAATTTGTCCGGTTTCTGCGAAGGGCTGTGCGCAATATTTACAAGTTGAAGGCTGATTTATGGAAGATTTTCTTATCGATTATTATTTGTGGATCAAGGCATTTCATATTATTTCTGTAATTGCGTGGATGGCGGGAATGTTTTATCTGCCGCGCCTGTATATTTATCACTGCGATGCAGAAATTGGATCCGTTCAATCTGAAACTTTTAAAATTATGGAACGCCGTCTTCTTAGGGGGATTATTAATCCTGCGATGATTATGACCTTTATTTTTGGGAGTCTGTTATTGGCTATCCCCGGGATTGTTGACTGGTCATCTGGATGGATCTGGACCAAACTTTCAATGTTATTTTTGATGGTTGGTTTCCATGGTCAGCTTTCTAAATGGCGTAAAGACTTTGAAGCCGATAATAATCAAAAATCGTCAAAGTATTATAGGTTTGCAAATGAGTTTCCGACGATCTTAACGATAATTATTGTCATTATGGTGGTAGTTAAGCCCTTTTAAGGTGATTTTCGGGTGAATTTTGCGGAGTTCCCGTTTTATTCTCATTGACTTACATTACGGATGCTGTCATTTCTTTATCTCAACCGGTGATACCACTACCGCACCGGGAACCGTGACTTTAACAATTTGGTCCCGCCTACTCGATAATGATTGATCGCTGCTAAGCGCTTACTTCCCACAAAAAGTAAAATCCGCATATATCTTCATTTATTCATAAAAATATATTTTATCTCCAGAGATTTACATGAATCTTCAAGAACTTACAAAGAAATCCCCCACTGAACTCCTGGCAGCTGCCGAAGCGCTAGACATCGAAAACGCCTCAACAATGCGGAAGCAGGAATTGCTTTTTGCCATATTGAAACAAGAGGCCGAAAACGGTGAGGAAATCACTGGTGGTGGTGTTCTTGAAATATTATCAGATGGTTTTGGTTTCTTGCGATCCCCGGATGCAAATTATCTAGCTGGACCAGATGATATTTATATTTCGCCAAGCCAGATCCGTAAATTTTCCCTTCGAACAGGCGATACAGTTGAAGGTCAGATTAGAAGTCCAAAAGAGGGCGAGCGATATTTTGCCCTTTTGAAAGTTCAACAAATTAATTTTGAAGAACCAGAAAAAGCCCGACATAAGATTAATTTTGATAATCTTACACCATTATATCCGGAACAACGGATCCAACTTGAAATACCGGATCCATCTGGTGTGATTAGTTCCGCTAGGGTCATTGATTTGGTTTCCCCGCAAGGGAAGGGACAGCGAGCGCTTATCGTGGCACCGCCGCGTACTGGTAAAACAGTTCTGTTGCAGAATATTGCAAATTCCATCACGACCAATAACCCTGAAATTTACCTGATTGTTCTTTTGATCGACGAACGACCAGAAGAAGTAACCGATATGAAGCGGTCGGTGAACGGAGAAGTCGTATCTTCCACATTTGACGAGCCCGCATCACGTCACGTTCAAGTCGCTGAAATGGTGATTGAGAAAGCTAAACGTCTGGTAGAGCATAAACGAGACGTTGTGATCCTTCTGGATAGTATTACCCGTCTTGCCCGTGCCTATAACTCTGTTGTGCCTTCTAGCGGTAAAGTATTGACCGGTGGCGTGGATGCTAATGCATTACAACGTCCAAAGCGTTTCTTTGGTGCAGCCCGTAATATCGAAGAAGGCGGCTCCCTGACAATCGTAGCAACGGCCCTTATTGATACTGGCTCGCGTATGGATGAAGTTATCTTTGAAGAGTTTAAAGGTACTGGTAACTCAGAAATTATTCTGGACCGTAAACTTTCAGATAAACGTATCTTCCCAGCGATTGATATTACTAAGTCTGGTACCCGTAAAGAAGAGCTACTTGTGGATAAAGCGACTTTGCAGAAAATGTGGGTCTTGCGCCGTATCCTCAATCCAATGGGCACGACAGATGCCATGGAATTCCTGCTTGATAAACTTAAATCCAGTAAGACAAATGATGATTTCTTTGACTCAATGAATACCTGATTTTAAACGAAATACTAATTTCAAAAAGCGCTGATTTTTCAGCGCTTTTTTATTGTTCTATTTTCAGTATATAAAGTATATAATTAGTAATAATATGTGTTATTACATGATTAAGCATTTGTTTTTTATATACTAATTGAGAACTATGAAAAAAGACCTTGATCCATTTGAAACTAAACTTCGCAAAACAGGAAGTGCTGCTGGTGTCACTATACCCGCTGATTTCTTACGGAAATTGGAATATGAAGTAGGGGACACGCTGCGTGTTTCTGTTGACGGTGACGGATTACAGGTAAAAAAAATTGATGTTGAGTTTGATGCTTATATGGAGCTTTACTCATTTGTAGAAGATCGGTTTTTACCAGCTCTTAAAAAGCTGAGAACTTAAGGTATGAGCATTTATCTTCCCACACGATCTGTTGTTCGCGAATTATGGAAACGTCAACTTGAGCCGTCAAAAATAGTATCGGAAAATTTCGATGACGCTAAAATGGGAATTGCACTTGCCTGGCCTCGAATGATGGTAACGACAGGAAGCAGTTCTGATGTCTTTGATGTCACAGCATCATTGGTTATGGGAGTATTGTCAGAGAAACCGGCTTCAAGTGGTAATACTGCTTTGGCATTTGTTCTATTGGTTTTAACTTTGCGACGTAATAACTGGATGCTGGATATTGCTAACGAAGACGCAGTACAGTTTATGTCACGACTAGTTCAGGGAAATATTGAAGAGAAAAATATAGTGATTTATCTTCGGAAAAGGTCGATCTCAGTTGAATAATAATTATCACTAATCAAAAGAAAAATTCGAAAACTATTATCATATATTTATTAATAATAACGTGTGTAATTACATGTATAAATTATTGTAAATAAACAGGTTTTAAGTATTATATTCTGGGAGAATAAAAGGCACCTCAAAAAATGAAGTGCCTCTTTTTCTGTCAAAAATTTTGTTTTAAAGAGTAAAAACTGTGGATCCTGTCGTTTTTCTGGCTTCCAGATCTTCATGCCCTTTGGCAGCTTCAGACAAATGATAACTTTGTCCTATGTTTACTTTCACAGTTCCATTTGCGACCAGTTTCATCATATCAGAAGATGATTTTTCGAGATCTGACCGAGTGGCATTATAGGTCATAAGGGTAGGGCGGGTAACGTAGACAGATCCTTTTGCCGCTAGAATTCCCAAATCAACACCAGTAACAGGCCCGGATGCGTTTCCATAAGAAACCATCAACCCACGTGGTTGTAGGCAATCCAAGGACTTTTCAAACGTATCTTTACCAATGCTGTCATAAACAACAGGGACGCCTTTGCCTTCAGTGATTTCCATTACCCGTTCTTGGAAACCTTCTGTTTGATAGTTGATGGTGTGATCACATCCATGTGCTTTTGCAAGTTCGGCTTTTTCTTCTGAACCAACGGTTCCAATCACAGTTGCACCCAAATGTTTGGCCCATTGGCAGGCGATAAGGCCAACGCCGCCAGCCGCGGCATGAAACAGGATTGTATCCCCTTGTTTCACGTGAAACGTACGTTGTAGTAGATATTCAGCCGTCATACCTTGAAGCATCATAGCTGCTGCAGTTTGGTCATCAATGGCATCGGGAACTTTAATAAGACCTGCTACAGGCATAACTCTGGCTTCGCTGTAGGCTCCGATTGGCTGGCACGCATAAGCAACACGATCGCCAATAGAAAATCCTGTGACACCGGCTCCCAATTCTTCAATAATACCAACAGCTTCCATACCAGGTATATTTGGAAGTGGGGCGGGATAGAGACCCGTTCTGAAATAAACATCGATGAAGTTGAGGCCAACAGCCAAGTGTTTTATTCTTACTTCACCACCTGAGGGGCTACCGACATCTACGTCTGCCCATTTGAGGACCTCTGGCCCTCCAAATTCACTAAATGTAATGGCTTTTGTCATGACAATACCTTTTTTTTGTTAGCGCCCCGTTTCGGGAATTATGATTTATGAACTAAAGATCGAGATTTTGTTGGATCGGTGGAAGAGCGTTCTCAAGCTCCAATAATACTTTTTTGGTCTCTACACCACCATCTCCAGAAAATCCACCAAGCTGCTTTCCAGCAGCAAGTACTCTATGGCACGGAATAATGATGGGTATAGGGTTAAGGCCACAAGCATTTCCTATTGCTTGAGCTGAACTCTCCAGCTCCTTTGCAAGTTCGCCATACGACTTGGTTGTGCCCCCTGGAATGGCTTTCATGGCAAAACAAACGCGTTTTTGATAATCAGATCCTGGCGGATTAAGTGGAAGATCAAAATCAAGTAAATTGCCATCAAAATAGTCATTTAGCTGTGCTATAGCGTTGGTAAGCAGTGGGGTTTCATCTTGCCATTCTGCTGGCACCCATCCCCAATCAAGTGAGACGATGGCCCCATCTTCTTCGGTTATGGTAAGATCCCCAACGGGGCTATGCATACTAAGTTGTGCCATTTAGCTAGCCTTGCTTTGTAATTGTTTTCGAAGATCCATAGGGTTATTTGCAGGTTCTGAACAAACAGATCCGGTACAGATATAGACTGTTGGTTTATTGTCTTTTCGGTTTTTGCCATTTGCCGGGTGATCAAAAGGGAGGTCTTCCGATGTGGCAAGTATATTAACGACTTTGGCAGGAAGACTAAATTCATTCAATACGGAAACCAACTCAAGGGTTGCAGGCTCATCACGTCCGCCAATAATCAGAATCTGTAATCCCTCTACCAGAGTTTCAAAATTATTGAGGAACGTCGCAAGAGGAAAGAAATTTCGACCAAGTTCAACGGAGAAAGCTCTTACAATATCCGTTGCTTTTTCAAATGCTTCGCGGTCACCCGTTAGATAATGAAGTTTGGATAAAACTTCCAATACGGTTCCATTGCCCGATGGGACTGCATTATCAAACGCATTTTTGGTTCTGACAATCAAAGCTTCCGCGTCATCGGCAGTATAAAAGTATCCACCCGTTTTATCCCAAAAATGCGTATTTAGAATTTGGATCCAGTTTTTAGCTCGCTCTAAGTAGAAACTCCGTCCGGTAATTTCATACAAGGTGAGGGCGGCGCGGCTCATGTTGGTGTAGTCATCCAGAATACCGGTATGTTTAGCTTCTCCTAGCCGATAGCTGTGATAAAGACGTCCGTCTTCTTGCATTGAATGGGTAGTGATTGCTGAAAAAGCGTTTTCTGCCCGCTCTACCCAGTGAGCTTCACTGAAATACTGTCCAGCCTTGGCAAGACTTGCGATCATAAGTCCATTCCAGTCTGTCAGGACTTTTGTATCCAACTCTGGATGAATTCTTTTACTTCGTGCTTCAAATAGCTTTTGACGAAGTGGGAGGAGAGCAGCTTCTGTTTCCTCATCAAGGGCTGTTGCGTAATTAAGCCGATGAAGGATGTTTGTACCTTCCCAGTTACCTTCGTCCTCTACACCGTAAATTTCTGCGAACTGCGCCGCTTCTGTACCCAGAACTTCTTCCAGTTCTTGTTCAGACCACACATAAAATTTTCCCTCAACTCCTTCGCTATCAGCATCGATAGTCGCTGAAAGAGCGCCGTTTTCGGCAATCATATCGCGAAAGACCCAATCAACTGTTTCGTAAACGCGGTCTCTGAACAGTTCGTTTTTATTCTCGGCATGTACAAGCACTAGCAGGTCAAGGATAAGAGCATTATCGTACAGCATTTTCTCGAAATGTGGTGCAAGCCAGAGTGCATCAGTAGAATAACGGGAATAACCCCCGCCTAGATGGTCATAAATGCCACCTTGGGACATCTGAGTGAGAGCTTTTACAACAATTTCCGCCAGATTTTCTTTACCAGTTCGGATGTAACTCCGCCATAAATTCTCTAGAACATACGTTTGTGGGAATTTCGGTGCAGATCCGATACCACCATGTTCCACATCCGCTTCTTCTGCATATCTATCTGCAATTCGATCGAGAACTTCAACAGTGAGTTTAGGCCGATCACCTTCCGCTGTAGCATTATGTTTTTTGAGAGCAGCTTTGAGAATATCACGGTTCTTTGTTACTTTTTCCGGCTCGTTTTTGAAGATATCTGAGACAGTTTGTAAAACGTTAGTGAACCCTGGCCGGCCATATGAATTTTCCTTTGGAAAATATGTCCCGCCCCAGAAGGGGTCGCCCTTTGCATTTAGGAACATAGTCAACGGCCATCCTCCCTGTTCACCAAGTAGGGCGAGGGAAGTTTGATAAATCTGATCAATATCTGGACGTTCTTCACGGTCCACTTTGATATTGATAAATAATTCATTCATCATTGTGGCAACCGCTGGATCTTCAAAACTCTCATGGGCCATAACGTGACACCAGTGACAAGCAGCATAGCCAACACTCAATAAAATGGGTTTTCCTTCTCGTCTGGCTGTATCTAGGGATTCAGGCCCCCACGGTTGCCAGTGAACTGGGTTGTCTTTATGCTGCAACAAATAGGGGCTTGTTTCCCTATCCAGAACGTTTTCCATATCATTTTCCATATTTTAGGATCAAATCAATCCATTGCATTGATCCGTGTAGTGAATTCACTTACCTTTTAGAAGAACCCATCTTGCCGTGTAAACAAGGAGCTGTCTCTTATGAAGATTAAACTTGATATTGAGTGTACACCAGAAGAAGCAAGAAAATTTTTCGGATTGCCTGATGTTGAAAAAATGCAGCAAGCTTTAGTCCAGCAAATTCAAGATAAAATGACTGAGAATATTGCTGGTCTTGATACTGAAAATATGATGAAAACATGGCTTCCCACCAGTATGAAAGGGTTAGATCAGATGCAAAATATGTTTTGGTCTTCCCTTAGTGGCGATAAGCCCGATAAAAAGTAAGTTGAAATGGCTAGATACAAATGAATACGATTTTTGCGTTGGCGAGCGGCCGGGGTAGGGCAGGTGTTGCGGTTGTCCGTATCTCGGGATCTGCTGCATTTGACATTCTGGTAAGCCTGACAAAAACCAAGCTCCCCAAAATTCGATATGCTGCCGTACGCGAGATATATGCTCTCGATAAAAGTTTTCTGATTGATGAGGCTTTGGTGCTTCTGTTTGAGGGGCCAAATAGTTTCACTGGTGAGGATGTAGTTGAAATTCATCTTCATGGAGGCCCAGCAATCGTTGAGGCCCTTTTCAGTCAACTCACAAAAATCCCTGATGTAAGAACAGCAGAACCGGGTGAATTTACGCGCAGGGCATTTGAGCATGGTAAACTTGATCTAACAGAAGCCGAAGGCGTGGGTGATCTTGTTAATGCGGAAACCCATGCACAACACCAGCAAGCCCTGCGCCAGATGAGAGGCGCCCTAGGGCAGATCTATAATGACTGGCGAGAAACCTTAATTCGGAGCCTGGCTCATCTAGAGGCTGACATTGATTTTCCTGATGAAGATATGCCTGACGGTGTGGCAAAAGCGATTAGGCCGAAAATATCAGCATTACGAGAGGAGATAGAGCAGCATTTGGCTGGCGGGTATCGCGGTGAGAAAATTCGCGAAGGTCTGGATGTTGTTATTTTGGGTGCGCCCAATGTCGGAAAATCAAGTCTGTTGAATAAACTCGCCCGGCGGGAAGCGGCTATTGTTACTGATCAGGCCGGCACAACTCGAGATATTGTTGAGGTGCATCTGGATCTGGCGGGATACCCGGTTACCATCGCTGATACAGCAGGTTTAAGAGAAGCAGATGATATTGTGGAAAAAGAAGGTATTCGGCGCGCTCGTGAGCGGGCGAAACAAGCTGACATTCGAATATTCATGACTGAGGCGGGTCATATCCCTCTCGATGAAACAGAGTTTTCGGATTTGGTGGATAAAGGAAGCTTTCATTTGGTGAACAAGTTGGATCTTACGGATGGTCTAGTTCATCCACATCCTCAAGAGAGGCAATTTTTCCTCTCTGTTAAGACAGAAGAGGGGTTGGACTTCTTTCTTCAGAAATTAGAAGAAGACGTGGTTTCACTTCTTGATGTATCCGGCGCAACTTCTTTGACCCGTGTCCGGCATAGGCATGCCTTGGAGGCGTGTGTCGAGTCTCTCAACAGATTTGATACAGCTCCTGATCCTGAACTTGCGGCAGAGGATGTTCGCCTTGCTGCGCGATCCTTAGGTCGAATCACAGGTCGTGTAGATGTTGAGGATGTTCTAGATGTAGTTTTTGGTGATTTTTGTATTGGTAAATAGCAGGTCTGTTGCATGTTTCACGTGAAACAAACGATACATATCTGCCATGTTCAATTTTGCTTTGACTTTTGACCCTCTATTCATACATTGGCCCCCATGACTGTATATGATGTAATCGTAATTGGTGGTGGGCATGCGGGCTGTGAAGCTGCAGCGGCCTCCGCACGCATGGGGGCAAAGACCCTTCTTCTCACTCACAAACTGGACACCATTGGTGCCATGTCTTGTAATCCAGCTATCGGCGGATTAGGCAAAGGGCATCTTGTTCGTGAAATCGACGCGATGGACGGGGTTATGGGCCGAGTGGCTGACGCAGCAGGCATTCAGTTTCGGTTGCTAAACAGGCGCAAGGGACCTGCGGTGCGCGGACCACGGGCGCAATCAGATCGTACGCTTTATAAAAATGCGATGCAGGAAGCGTTAGCCAATCAGGAAAACCTCTATATTCAAGCCGCAGCTGTTGAAGACTTGATCACTGAAGGTGATGAAGTACTGGGCATTATTGCAGCTGATGGGACAGAACTTCGTTCTGGTAAAGTTATTCTGACAACGGGGACATTTTTGCGCGGCCTGATCCATATGGGTGAGAAAAAGATCCCGGCCGGCAGACTTGGGGATGATCCATCTAACGGGCTTTCAGTTACTCTTGAGCGAGCAGGATTTGAGCTTGGTCGTTTGAAAACAGGTACACCTGCACGGCTTGACGGGAAAACAATCGACTGGAAAATTCTTGAAGAACAACCGGGTGATGACGTCCCTGTGCCGTTCTCGTTTCTGACCAAGAAAATTACAACACGGCAAGTACCTTGCCACATTACATATACAAATGAGAATACTCATCAGGTGATCCGCGACAACCTTCACCGCGCGCCTATGTATTCCGGAGACATTACAGGGACGGGCCCACGCTATTGCCCATCCATTGAAGATAAAGTGGTTCGTTTCGCGGATAAAAACAGTCATCAAATTTTCCTTGAACCAGAAGGATTGGACGTAGACACCATTTATCCAAATGGGATGTCCACGTCTTTACCAGCAGATGTGCAGGTTGCCTTTCTTCAATCAATACCAGGGCTGGAGAAGGTTGAGTTTTATCAACCGGGATACGCCATTGAGTATGATTTCATAGATCCCCGAGAACTTCGCCATACGTTGGAAACGCGCCGTTTGAAAAACCTTTATCTTGCGGGTCAAATAAACGGGACTACAGGATATGAAGAAGCCGCTGCGCAAGGATTGATGGCGGGAATCAATGCAGCCAGATCTGCAGGCGGGCAGGGGGCGTTTATCTTGGATAGAGCTGATGCCTACATAGGGGTCATGATTGATGACCTCGTGACGAGGGGAACCAAAGAGCCATACCGCATGTTTACTTCTCGCGCGGAATACAGGTTGATACTTCGTGCTGATAATGCGGATACCAGATTGACAGGTCTCGGACTAGATATTGGATGCGTGGGCGCGGAACGTCGTGAGGTGTTTTTGAAAAAGCAACATGACCTGACTGCAGCAAAAGTCTTGTTCGATGAATTTAAACTTACCCCTAACGAAGCTAAAACACATGGGCTACATGTTAATCAAGATGGTGTGCGCCGCACAGCATCAGATCTGTTAGCATATCCCAGTATTGATATGTCGGACATAGCCCGTATTTGGCCGGAGACACAAAAGTTTTCGGATGACGTTCTGGAACAAGTCTCAATCGATGCTCAATATAAAGGGTATTTGGAGCGACAGAATGCGGATGTTCGTGAGTTCAGAAAAGATGAAGCGCTCCTAATACCAACGAATTTGAGATATGAAGATATTGGCGGTTTGTCTGCGGAAGTAAGGCAGAAGTTAATTGACACGAGACCTGATACTCTGGGGCAGGCGGCGCGCATTTCAGGCGTAACACCCGCCGCTCTCACAGCTCTTCTCTCTTATGTAAAGCGCGGTGATCACCGCAAGCAGGCAGGGTAACCCTTCAAAATGGATGAACAAGAATTCTTGAAACTTACCGATGTTTCACGTGAAACAATGGATAAGTTCGAAACCTATGTTGCTCTTCTCAAAAAATGGCAGAAGGCTATAAACCTTGTTAGTAAAGCGACACTCCCTGATGTTTGGGAACGTCATGTATTGGATAGCTTTCAGATTTTGAAATATGCGCCATCAACAGGTGGTGTGTGGATTGATATGGGAAGTGGTGCAGGATTTCCGGCTTTAATCGTTGCAATGGCCAGTGATTTTGATGTTCACGTGATTGAAAGCGATCAACGGAAGTGTCAATTTATGCGGGAGGTTTCACGTGAAACATCTACACCTATCACTATTCACACCAAAAGAATTGACGCTGTAGAGCCTTTTCCAGCGACTGTAATTTCTGCAAGAGCGCTGGCTTCTCTCGAAAAACTACTGGAATTTGCAGATCCGTTCTCTACCCAAGATACACTTCTTCTGTATTTAAAGGGACAAGATGTAGATGCGGAATTGACCAATGCCGCAAAATGTTGGAGAATGGACCCAATTAAGCATCAGAGTTTATCCAGTTCTGAGGGAAGTGTTCTAGAATTAAGGAACGTGTCCCGAAGTTAAGCAGGGGGCAAAAATGGAAGAGCTTAGTATCGTAGGATCATCACGTATCCTTGCAGTTGCTAATCAAAAGGGCGGTGTTGGTAAGACAACGACAACCATCAACCTTGCGACCGCGCTAGCCGCAGTTGGTAAATCGGTTCTTATCATTGACATTGATCCCCAAGGAAATGCCAGTACTGGTCTAGGTGTCGATAGATTTAATCGTGAATTGAACGTTTATGATGTCATCATGGGCGACATATCAATGGACGAGGCCATTTGTCCCAGTGTTATACCAAATCTGGATTTGGTTCCGTCTACTCCGGATTTAACGGGAGCTGAACTTGAGCTAATCGAAATGGATCGCCGCAGCCATCGTCTGGTGGAGGCAATTGCCCCCATTCAAGAAAGATACGATTATATTCTGATCGATTGTCCACCCTCACTCAACTTGTTGACCTTAAACGCTTTAGTTGCCGTTCAGGCAGTCATTGTACCGCTACAATGCGAGTTTTTTGCGCTTGAAGGGTTAAGTTTGCTGATTAAAACTATCGAGCGTGTTCGCAACACCCTTAATGCTAAACTTGATATTCAAGGTGTGGTGTTGACTATGTATGATAAGCGCAACAAATTATCTGATCAAGTAGCGCAAGATGTCCGTGATTATCTAGGTGATAAGGTGTATGAAACTGTTATACCTCGTAATGTGCGAGTTTCCGAAGCACCGAGTCACGGTAAACCAGTATTGATTTACGATCATCGTTGTGCAGGAAGTCAGGCCTATATTAAACTGGCCAGCGAACTAATCCGGCGTGAAAAACGCTTACATGCAGCCTAATTAACTAATCTGTGGTCACTATGTCTGATGAAATTGGAAAAAAGAAACTTGGTCGCGGTTTATCTGCCTTGCTTGGGGATAATGTCGCAGCTGATTATTCTGAACTGGACAAAATTAGGACTTCGAAAGATGTACCTGTAGAGCAGATGCACCCAAGTCCATTTCAGCCGAGGCAGGACTGGGATCAGGAAGCATTGCAAAGTCTTGCAGATTCCATTGCGGAAAAGGGGGTTTTGCAACCCATTCTTGTCCGTCGGGATCCTAAAGATAATGGGTTGTTCGAAATTATCGCGGGTGAGAGACGTTGGCGCGCTGCCCAAATGGCTCAACTGCATAAAGTTCCGGTTATCATTAAAGACTTGTCAGATGTTGATAGTCTTGAAATCGCAATCATTGAAAATATCCAACGGGAAGATTTATCTGCTATCGAAGAAGCTGAAGGGTATCGACGGTTGGCGGACGAGTTTAATTATACACAGGATATCTTGGCAAAGCAGCTAGGTAAAAGCAGGTCGCATGTGACAAATATCATGCGCCTTTTATCCCTGCCTGTAAGTGTCCAGAAGATGATCCGGTCTGGAGATTTAAGTGCGGGTGCTGCGCGTGCCGTAATAACGGCAGACAATCCAGAGAAGCTGGCCAAGAAAATTGTTGAAGAGGGGCTTTCTGTCCGAAAAGCAGAGAAATTAGCCCAGAAAAAACCCTCAAATAGAGCGCGCTCAGCGTCCGTACCTACGAAAGATCAGGATACGCTCGCTCTAGAGGGGGATTTATCTGCCGCTATTGGCCTGAAAGTGAGTATAAATCATCATGCTGAACGTGGTGGTCAGATAATAATATCGTATGAGCACCTCGACCAATTGGATGATATTTGCAGAAGATTGTCGCGACATGTGACAGGAGAGTCTGTTGAAGACGAAGCATATGAAGGCGATATGAGTTCCGCCCTAGATGAAGATTTTCATTAAAATCAACAACTTAACGACTTCTATTTGCCATACATACGCGAAGTAACGCACGCCGGCAGAGCGTCTCAGCCGGTGCACCTGTTGTTTTGCATTCCATTTCGGCCTTTAATATTATCTCAAGGCACTGGGCAAAATGTTGTGCGCCGCGCCGCCCGATTTGCGCTTCCGCCTTTTTTTGATTGAAGGGGGGAATACCAGCTTTTTTAGTGGCCACTGATAAAGGAACACCGTTTCCGCTAAAACTTGCAGCTTTGTGCAGTTGCTTCAGTTGGCCTTGGGCGAGCCTCAAAAAAGTTATAGCGGATTCTCCCGCGAAAAACGCTTTATTGAGAGTTAATTCCAGAGCAATTAAGTTTCCAAGAAGCGTTGCATCAATAACGTCAAAGACGCTTTCAGCAGAGCTATCCCCGATGACAGCCTTGGCATCGTCGAGCGATATAGGATCTCCATCTGATCCTTTATACAAAACGAGCTTATCTAGTTCCTGACGGGAAATGGAGCGATCACTTCCTAGGTTTTTCCGAAGGTAATCCGTTGCATCAGAGGTAAGAGAGAGACCCGCTTCTCCTAAAACATCGCGTATAAGAGACCCAACATCCTGTGCCTTATCATGATAGCATGCGAGACTTGCGCCAATACTCAGTCCTGTAATGCTTTTGACCAGAGCTGTTGATTTTTTGATATCTCCAGCTTCGATTACCAGTAATGTGTTTGAAAAGTCGGCATCTAGAACGGATTGAATAAGTTTTGCGTGCACATTTCCGGCTCCTCGAAGCCTAACAACACGATCACCACCCATCATGGAAATAGCTTCAATTTCATCTCGAAGCCGTGCAGGATCCCCGTCCAGGTTTCCAGCTTCGATCTCAGCATAACAAAAAGGGTCATCAAGGGTTTGCAGGACAGTAAGTGAGATTAGTTTCGCTCTTTCTCGCACAAGTCCCTCATCGGGTCCATAAACCAGAAACACACGAATATTATTATCCGGTGTTTTCAAATAGGACGAAAATTGTGCTGGTCTAAGTTCCAATTACCTCACCTGGACAGATAAACGGACAACTGCCGATGGATTTCTTCAGAGACAACGATTGCAGACCGTTTACGGGCATTTTTTTCTGCAGCTAAGTTAGCGAAATCGGATTCGACAATATTGAAGGAAGCAACCGACTGAGCACTACCAGAATACAGTGCCTGCTTTCCTGTGGAATCAAGCAGGCTGTATTTGGCAAAAATGGTCAAATTGTATCTGTTTGTTGCATCAGTTTTGTCGATGGCAAGACCTTGTTTTTGCTCACGTAATTTAACTACCAACTGATAAGTCGCTCGGGACGGGAGCCCTTTTGGACTGACCCTGTCCAGAAGTTGGTTGCGAACAAGTTGGCCCACGCGCCCTTCGATTGGCAAAACATAGGTTTGATCCAAACTTGCCGTGACTTTGGCATTTAGAGTTTGGCTTCCATACAGGGGTTGGAAGCCGCATCCTGCAACCAAAAATAGAATTGATGTGACTAAAAGAAATCTAGACAACAACATTTACAATCCGATTTGGAACAACGATGACTTTTCTAATTGGTTGATCGCCAATAGCCTTTATGACGCTTTCCTCTGCAAGGGCCAGAGCTTCAACGTCCGCTGAGGGAGCATCTTTTTGAACTTCGATGGTTGCTCTAAGTTTTCCTTTGACCTGCACTGCTATGGTAACAGTGTTGTCCACTGTCAACTCTTCTATAAGAGTTGGCCACCGACTGTCTGCAAGAATGGTAGTATGTCCGAGAATTTCCCACAGCTCTTCAGTGAGATGGGGCATCATAGGTCCGACAATCACTGTCATGATCTCCATCGCTTCACGGAGTGCCCAAGATCCGCCAGCTTCATCGCTAGCTTTGAAATCTCCAAGGGCCTTCATAAATTCATAGATACGGGCAATTGCATTATTGAAATGCAGTTTTTCAATACTGTCGGTCACATGCAAAAGCGTTTTATGTGCTTCTTTTCGAAGGGCAGTTACATTGTCGGAAAATTCTGACGGGAGAGGGGCTCCTTTAACCGCAGCTTTCTCAAGGTTATCGATAACGAAACGATATAAGCGTTGTTTAAAGCGCCACGCACCTGTCGCACCGGCATCTGTCCATTCCATATCACGGTCTGGCGGGCTATCAGATAATACAAACCAACGTGCAGCGTCAGCGCCGAATTTATCAATGATTTCGCCCGGATCTACGACATTCTTCTTGGATTTCGACATTTTTTCAACGCCGCCAATGGTTACAGGGTCTCCGGTTTCAATATGAACCGGATTTCCAGCATCATTGTGTGTGACATCTTGAGGGAAAAGCCAATCGCCGCCGGTGCTGCGATAGGTTTCATGGGTCACCATCCCTTGTGTAAATAGACCTTCAAATGGTTCCGCGAAATCCACCGCGCCAGTTTCTTTCATGGCACGCGAGAAGAAGCGGGAGTAAAGAAGATGCAAAATCGCATGTTCAATTCCACCAATATATTGATCCACTGGAAGCCAGTAATCCACGTCAGCTTGGCTAACGGGTTTATCGTTCCTAGGGGCGCAGAAACGTGCAAAATACCAGGACGAATCGACAAAAGTATCCATTGTATCTGTTTCGCGGATAGCTGCTTCCCCGCAGGACGGGCAATGTGTGTGTTTCCACGTCGCATGATGATCCAGAGGGTTCCCCGGTTTCTCAAACGTTACATCATCGGGCAGTTCAATCGGCAGGTTCTCAGCTTTTTCTGCTACTGTGCCACAAGCTTCGCAGTGAACCACTGGAATAGGGCAGCCCCAATAGCGCTGGCGGGAAAGACCCCAATCGCGAAGTCGGTAGTTTGTGGTCTCAACCCCTTGATTAAGCTCCACCAAGCGAGCAAGAGCCTGCTTTTTAGCTTCAACCGTACTCAGACCATTGAGAAAATCGGAATTAATGATTGAGCCGGGGCCAGTATAGGCTTCCGTTTCGATTTCATCTTCGCTGCCATCGGCTGCGGCCACAACACGCGGAACTTCAAGCCCATATTTGCGGGCAAAATCGAGATCTCGCTGATCATGTGCGGGACAGGCAAAAATTGCGCCCGTTCCATATTCCATCAAGACGAAATTAGCCACATAGATTGGAAGCGTTTTGCCTTCAATAAATGGATGTTCTGCACGTAGGCCGGTATCCACTCCCTTTTTCTCTGCTTTTTCAATTGCTTCTTCGCTGGTGCCCATTCGGTGGCATTCTGCGACAAAGTCGGCGATGGCAGGATTGTCCTTCATCAATTTTTGAGACAACGGGTGATCGGCCGCAACCGCCATAAAGCTGGCACCATATAGAGTGTCTGGGCGAGTGGTATAGATTTCAAGGTTATGATCCATTCCGGCGATTTTGAAATGAACTCTTGCCCCTTTGGATTTACCGATCCAGTTTTCCTGCATCAAACGGACGCGCTCTGGCCAGCGATCAAGGTCGCCAAGGCCTTCCAATAAAGATTCGCTGTAATCTGCGATACGGAACATCCACTGGTTCAGTTTACGTTTTTCAACGAGCGCCCCGGAACGCCAACCACGGCCATCGATAACCTGCTCGTTTGCGAGAACCGTCATATCCACAGGGTCCCAATTGACCCAAGTTTCTTTCCGGTAAACCAGCTCTTCTTTCATAAACTCGAGAAACAGTTCCTGTTGCTTGCCGTAATAACCCGGGTGGCAGGTCGCGAGCTCCTTACTCCAATCCAGAGACAAGCCCATGGATTTAAGTTCTCGGCGCATATTGGCAATGTTGGCATATGTCCATTCGGCCGGATGAACATTTTTATCGCGGGCAGCATTCTCTGCGGGCAATCCAAACGCATCCCAACCCATGGGGTGCAGAACATTAAAGCCTCTGGCTCGTTTATAGCGAGCGACAACGTCGCCCATAGTGTAATTTCTCACATGACCGATATGAATGTTACCTGAGGGGTAGGGAAACATTTCCAGCACGTAATATTTAGGCAAAGAGGTATCTATTTCAGCAACAAAGGTTTGCTTGTCTTCCCAAGTGGCTTGCCATTTGGCTTCAACTTCTTTTGCATTATAGCGGGACATCGGTTTGTGGTCCGTTTTCAAATGTACATAATATTTTATTTAGATGTGATGCGGCGATGCAAAAAGACTAATAATTTCTACGAGTAACAAGCCGCACCAATACGACAAACCCAATAAATTGAGTTTGGTTGGTTAATTAACTTTCGCCTTCACGTGCAATACGCAACTCACGTGCGCGGCGTAATATCGCATTTTCCAAGTTAGTAACGGTTTTCGGTGTTAGCTGGACAGGGATCCAGTTGTTGGTTGTATCCAGATTCTGTTTAAACGCTGAAACGCGGATACCATCGGCCCGCAGACGACGATCCAGAATATAAACTGTAACCTTGAAACGCTCGCCTGGAGATTCTACAGGCGTGTACCAATCCGTGATGATGACACCACCAAATGGATCGGCAGAGCTGAGTGGCATAAAGGAGAGTGTATCGAGCGAGGCCCGCCACAAATAGCCATTAACGCCAATGCCGCCGCCGCCTTGCCCATCACTAAGCTTCTTTCCATCTCCAAACAAGCCACCCTCCCCAAAGATGGTTGCTTCGTTATCCGGTTTTCCATCTGTGTAGACTTTACCGCGGCTTTGTTCCGGGAAAGAAGATTCGGTTGCTAAATCGGCGCCACAGGCCGTAAGAGACGCAATGGCCAATAGGCCTAAGAGAGAAGTGACATTAAAGCGACGCAGCAACATTGAGGCGATTCCTTACAAGATCTGGTTTTTGCAAATGTCGGGGTTTAGAAAAGTTGCCCCAATTTTCTGGCGCTAGTCTAAAGCAGGTTATCTAAAGGGACAATATAAGAAAGCGGCTTTTTATAAAGAATAGGGGACTTTTTAAGGCATACTGCTCCAAATTTTCCTCAATGTTAGTATCGGCTGAAATATGGGTTAATCCGACTTAACCATTTGGATTGTTTCGAAAACTCCTTCCGGTCCCCCATCTGTGACTTTTTAAACACAGTTTTTCCAAATCTGGGAAAAGCCCCCCTGTGTAGTGCTTGACCGTATGGCCAATAAGGTCTTTTACTCAGTCGGGCTAACAGGGTCATTGAGCCTTGCGTCGTTATTAACAATCTATTTCTCTAGCTTCTCGTAAGCAGAGGGGAGACACTATGAAAAATGTAATCTTGGGCACAACAGCTTTAGTAGCTGTTACTGCACTTACAGCGGGCTCTGTTTCTGCTGCTGAAAAAATCAAATTGAATGTTGGCGGTTACCTGCAAACTTCATTCGTTGTTGCTGACTACGACACAAACACAGATCAGCTTCCAACAAACATCCGTCATGAAGGCGAAGTTCACTTCACTGGTAAAACTACTCTAGACAACGGTCTTGAGTTCGGTGTGAACATTCAGCTTGAAGCTCGTGAATCTGGCGACCAAGTCGACGAAACTTTCATGTATGTTGAAGGCGCTTTCGGTCGTGTAAACATGGGTTCTGAAAACTCAGCATCATATTTGATGGGTTACGGTTCACCATCTCCAGTTCCAGCATGGGGTCTTAACTCTCCTAATGCGAACGCTGGTGGTTTCACAACTCCATCTACATACACAAACGGTATTAGTGACGCTGATAAACTCACTTACTTCACACCACGTATGGGTGGCTTCCAAATCGGTGCTTCTTACACACCTGACGCGGATTCAGAAACTTCAGGCGGATCTGTTTACTCGCCAATCTCAGACGAAGGCGCAGCGGACGAAGCTTACTCAATTGCTGCTAACTACACTGGTAAATTCGGTGGCGTTTCTGTGAATGCATCTGCTGGTTGGGAAAATACTCAACGTACAGACACAACAGCAACAGCTATTACTACTCGTACGACAACTTATGGTGGTGGTGGTACTCTGACAGAAACATTCTCTGTTGGTTCAACTACACTTCTCACTAGCGTACTTGCCGGTGCAACAACTGGTACAATTGCCAGTATTGCTGAGGCTACTGCAGCTGCTGTAACTACATCAAATGAAAACACTGACGAAATCTCAATCGGTGGTAACATCGGTGTTGCTGGTTTCACTATCGGTGGTGCTTACAAATTCACTGACAACGACGGTGGAACTGCTGATCTAGAACGCCATGACTACAATCTTGGTGTATCTTACGGTCA
>MAAN01000009.1 GCA_002163135.1 Alphaproteobacteria bacterium 46_93_T64 | reverse complement strand
ATCGAATTAGCCAGCTTAATGGGGCTTGGGATAATCACCTGACATTTATACCCTGAGTTTTTCTTTGGCGCGCGGAAGGTAAAGTTTTACTGTCGTCCCAACACCAAGTTCAGAGGCTATTGTAATATGTCCATTAGATTGTTTAATGAACCCATATACCATTGATAATCCTAATCCTGTGCCTTGCCCAACATCCTTTGTGGTGTAAAAAGGCTCAAACACATGATCTAGGTTTTTGGGATCAATACCTGAACCTGTATCACTTACGGACAACATCACGTAATCACCGGGATCACAGTCCAGATTTCCATACTCTTCGCCCTCAGAAAGCGTTGCATTTTTGGTTTCAATTACCAAATTTCCGCCGCCGATCATCGCATCTCGGGCATTGAGCGCCAAATTTAGAAGCGTGTTTTCCACTTGCCCTAAATCAGCGAGACAGCTCCATAGATCGGCCTCGGTTATGAACTTTATGTCAATATCTTCTTCAATAGTACGATCAAGAACATTGATCATATCCGTGACTTGTAAATCCAACCGACTGATAGTGGGTAATAATTGCTGCGTTCGGCCAAACGCTAACATACTGTTTGTTAAATCTGCTCCGCGTTTACAGGCTTGCATGACAATTTCTAATCGAGATCTTTTTTCATAATCCTGCAGATCTATCATTTCCATTAGTAGTTCGGTATTTCCCAGTATAATCGCAAGTAGATTGTTGAAATCGTGCGCAACACCACCGGTGAGCTGACCTACGGCTTCCATTTTTTGAGATTGCCTGAGTTTTTCTTCCAGTTCACGTTGATCGGTAGTGTCCTGTATAACACCAAAGATCGAATTAACCTTGCCGTCTTTGTCTGTTTCAGGAAGCATAGTTCCCACCATGTGGCGGAGAGATCCATTTTTCAGCTGTACTTCAACTGTAAAATTTCGGGATGTCTTTTCTGCAATTATCTTGCGAATAGTATTGGTGAGCGATGCGTGCTCTTCTTTGCCAAAAAATGACTGAGCTTGTTCAATACTGATTTCGGTAGTGTCCGGATCTAAATCATACATACGATAGAGTTCTTTTGACCAGAAAATGCTACGATCTGACAAGTTCATGCGAAAATGGCCAAAACCACCAATCTGTTGAGCAAGGGCCATCTCTGTTTCATTTTGAATTAATTTGTCTTCGTAGTCCCGACGTTTAGAGATATCCCGGATAATCGCTAACGTGCCACGTTCACCATCCCACAGCACAGATTTTACATAAGTTTCTGACGGGAAAGTGGTTCCATCAAATTTTTGACTTTCTGAGGAAAAACTTTTCGCCCTTTTGCCTTCTAGCGCCTGTTTTCGAAGGTCTAATACTTTGCCCCTTTCGCTTTCTGCAGCGAGTGCGAGACTTGGTGTGCCGATCATATTATCTTTGCTGACTGTGTTGAATATTTTCACGGCCCCGTCATTAACATATTTGATTTCACCTTCGACTTGGACAAGAAGCGCGTCAGGGATGAGTTCTAATATTTCACGTATCTGCTTTTCATTCTGCGCAAGAGTGTTTTTAATTTTGACAGAGTCGGAAATATCCAACAACGATATAAAAAGAGCTTCCTGACCTTGGTAATTGATAAATGCACCTGACGTGAAAACAGTCTTCTGGTTCCCTTTTGCCGTTCTGATATCTACTTCAGAACCTTTAAGGCTTTTCTCTCTCTTGATTTCCTCTAATACATCTACTCTATCTTTTGTGTCCCAATAGAATTCCTCAGTCCTTCTCCCGACAAGTTCTCCATCGTTCAATTCAAATAATTCGTGGGCGTATTTGTTGCCGTACACATATTGACCATCGATTGTGATTAGAAGTGGAATTGGAGCACCAACGAGCAGGGTACGGAAGAGTTTTTCATTCTCTAGTGCTTTTTGTCGAGCTGCCACAAGTTCCGTAATATCTGTTCGGATGGCTACTGTACCGCCGGATTCTGTACAATAATTGGTGAGTCGGATAGTTTTCCCGCTGTCAAATTTCTGCTCTTCGGTAAAGCCATGTATTTTTAGATTTGCTCTTCGTCTGTTAATCCAGTTTTCCTGTTCTTCTTCAGGAATGTCAATTTGACCGGATTGTAATTGTTTTTGCAGGATAGTTTTGTAGCTGTTCCCGATTTCCAGCTTGCCGGCAACTGAAGGGAAGAGTGTTGTTTGCCGATCATTAAATGCGAGAATGGTTTCTTCATTGTCATATAAGACGAAGCCATCTGAAACAGCCGAAAAGGCTTCCGCGATAAAATGTGGAACCGCATTATTAGGCGTGCTTTGGATATACTTTTGACCGATAAGTGGACAGGCCATATCCAGAAATGTTTGGGTGGCGGTGTCAAATTCAAACGGATGAGAATTCCACAGGCAGGTTTGCGTGCCTCTTGTCGCATTTTTATTTTTTGTCACATAGGAATTGCTGAACAAGGAATTCGCTTGTGGGCTTTCTGGAGCCCATCTTTTGTCATTTGTTTCGAATTGTTTTTCAATTAGAGCAAGCGTATCGCTGGGCTGAATTGTCCCGTTTGGGACTTGCTTAAAAAGCGAAATTTCACGTGCTTCAGCCGCATAAACTGAAAACGATACAGCATCTATGTTGATGCTGTTTTTTATGATTTCCAATCCCTCACTAAATGGTGCTAGCTCATTTTGGTGCCAGCTTAAAAATGCATTTACCCATTTAGATAGCTTGCAATCTGAACTCATACTTATTTTTACTCCGGCTATCTCCATAATGTAGGGGCATTAGCAGACAACAAATCACTTCAATACAAAAGTAGCTTAATACTGGCGCTACAGGAGGTAAGTCTAAAGTATATTGCATCAAATGTGTAGCTCGGAGTTTGAAGGAAGCCTGAGTATTGTCAATCGAGGTTGCAGAATATACTCTGCCTAAAAACTATTCTTTGCATTAACTCAAATGAATACGAGCAGACCAACCTAATGGTGAAGGACATAAAAATGATCGGTAAAAATAAATACCCACACCTATTTTCTCCCCTTGATTTAGGATTTACGACGCTTAAAAATCGCGTTTTGATGGGTTCCATGCATACGGGCCTTGAGGAACGTGACGGTGGGTTTGAGCGCATGGCAGCCTATTTTTCTGAACGTGCACGCGGCGGCGTTGGGATGATCATTACCGGCGGCATTTCCCCCAATCTGGAAGGCGGCTTCGGTGCAAAACTATCGACATCCGAAGAGGCTGAGCAACACAAAATAGTAACAGATGCCGTTCACGCCGCAGACCCTGACGTTAAAATGTGTATGCAGATATTGCATATGGGGTCGTTGGCGCATGGAGGTAATGCTGTCGCCCCCTCTGCCGTTCGTCCGCGGATTGCACGGCAGACACCGAACGAGCTGGATGCAAGTGGCATCGAGAAACAACTAGCCGACATAACCAACTGTGCAGAGAAAGCAAAAGAAGCGGGATATGATGGCGTAGAGGTCATTGGATCTGCGGGATATTTGTTAAGTACGTTTCTTGTGGAGAAAACGAACCGGAGAACGGATGAGTGGGGCGGTAGTTATGAAAACCGCATGCGTTTCCCCGTAGAGTGCATTCGCCGGATAAGGGACGCCGTAGGGCCGGAATTCATTCTAATCTTTCGCATCGCTGCCATGGATATGCTCGAAGGCGGGATGTCATGGGATGAAATTGTGCAGCTTGGCAAAGCGATTGAAGCCGCCGGTGCCAATATCATGAGTACTCATTTTACTTGGCACGAGGCAGCAGTTCCAACAATTGCAACGATGGTCCCCCGTGCAGCATTCACCAGCGTAACTGGTCGCCTTCGAAAAGAGCTTAATATTCCACTTATCACAAGCAACCGTATCAATATGCCGGATGTTGCAGAGGAGGTCTTGACGCGCGGTGATGCAGATCTCATCTCCATGGCGCGCCCCATGCTGGCCGACGCTGAATTGGTTTTGAAAACATTGCAGGGAAGGGAGGATGAGATCAACACATGTATCGCCTGTAATCAGGCTTGCCTTGATCATACTTTTACAGGACAGGAAGTAAGCTGTCTGGTGAATCCTCGCGCCTGTCATGAAACCATTCTTAAATATAAACCGGCCAAAACACGAAAGAAAATAGCTGTCGTGGGCGCTGGTCCAGCGGGCCTTTCATATTCAGAGGTAGCCTCTGGCCGTGGGCATCATGTCACATTATTTGATGCTGCCGATGAAATTGGTGGTCAATTTAATCTGGCAAAACGAATTCCGGGAAAAGAAGAGTTTTACGAAACCCTTCGATATTTCACAAAGATGATTGAAGTTCGGGGAATTGACTTAAAATTGTCGACCTATGTCACCGCTGAAATGTTAAATGATGGCGGTTTCGATGAAATTGTCATTGCTACAGGAATTGAACCCAGAACACCTGAATTAGAAGGCATCAACCACTCCAAAGTCGTAAGTTATATCGATGTCATTCGCGGCAAAACAGAAGTCGGTAAAAAGGTAGCCATTATGGGGGCTGGGGGGATCGGATTTGATGTTGCCGAACTCATTTCCCATAAAGGTAAGTCGGCTGCGCTTGATATTGATACATTTGCCAAAGAGTGGGGTGTTGATTTCAAAAATCACCCCCGCGGTGGCGTAACCGGTGTTGAACCTGTTGTCGAGGTGGCGGATCGTGAGATTTATTTGATGCAGCGAAAAGCAACACCTGTAGGACGGGGACTTGGTAAAACGACGGGTTGGACACATCGAATTGCATTGGCGCGCCGCAGTGTGAAAATGATTAACGGATGTGATTATGTGAAAATTGACGACAAAGGCTTACATGTTCGCATTCGCGACGAACTTCAAATTTTAGATGTGGATACGATAGTATTGTGTGCGGGACAAACCCCGCTTCGAACACTTTATGATGAGTTGCAGGTAATGGGATCGTCGGTAAGTCTTATTGGCGGAGCCTATGAGGCATCTGAACTGGATGCCAAACGCGCCATAAATCAGGCGAGTTACTTAGCCGCGGCAGTCTGACAACAAGGGGCGCAATTAGCGCCCTTTAAAGTTCGGTTTTTCCTTGGCAAAAAGAGCGCGAACACCTTCTTTGAAGTCCTCTGTCTGGATCAATTGACTTTGAACGCTGATGTTGTGATTTGCCATTGCATCTGGGGCTTGGTCCAAACCGCGGCGAATGCCTTCTTTCATAGCTTGCAACGCGAGCGGAGCACCGTTTGCTAGGAGTTTAGCCCAGGAAAGGACTTTCGCATCTAACTCGCTGTCATCAACGGCCCGGTTCACAAGACCGATACGTTCGGCTTCTTCGCCGCTAAATATTTCTCCAAGAAGCAGCATTTCATTTGCTTTGGCGAGACCAATGAGTTTTGGAAGGATTGACATGCCTCCGAGTGGATCAATGAGTCCCAAGTGGATCCATGTTTCAACAAGCATGGCATCTTTTGTGGCTATCCTGAAATCACACGCTAAGGCGAGTTCAAGTCCGGCGCCAGTCGCAGCACCGCGCATGGCGGCAATAGTGGGCTTTGGAAAATTCCTGATCTTTTTGGTGCCACCCGCAAAATGGCGGTAAATGATATTCTTTATGTCGAACGAAGATATTTCTTGTATGTCTTGCAAAAAATCCTTGTTGGCACCTGCACTAAACGCACGTCCTCTTGCCTCAAGTATCAGAACTCGAACAGTATCGTCTAACTCCCAGATATCCAGAACTTCAACAAGTTCTTTCATCATGTCGACGGTCATAGAGTTTAGTGTTTCAGGTTCGTTTAAAGCAAGGCGGCCAATACCATCTTCCACACTGGCTTCAATATGCGAATAGCTTTTCATTGTGACGTTTTCCTTGTTTTTATTTTTATCTTTTATACTTGGGAACGTGTAGACGCTCAACGATTTTCCTTAAGTTTGAAGTCCATCGTTATCTTGGCAAATTTTAATAAATGCATCCACGAGTGTGTTTTTGTTGGCGCGTTGACTGGCGATAGCCATGGATGTTTCGATGTGTTTGCTTGGGGCTTTGATGTTTTTGTATAGGACGCCAGAGTACGTGATGTTTTGAGCGCATTCGGGGACCAAAGCGACACCAAGACCTGCTGATACCAGACTTATCTGCGTTTGAATTTGGGGTGCAGTTTGACTTATGGTTGGTGTAAAACCCGCCTCACGGCATGCAAGCATAACCAATGTGTGGAGGTTGGGGGAGGTGTCATAGGAGAAAATTATAAAGCCATCTTCTGATAAATCAGACAGATTAATATCAACGTTAGAAGACAGAGGATGTGTCTCAGGTATAACTGCAACCAATCGTTCTGTCTGAATTGTGATGACGTCCAAAAGCCCTTGTGCTGAGATTGGGGGCCTCAATAAACCTGCATCAATTTTATTTTCGCCAAGTGCCTTAATCTGATTGATCGTCGATATTTCGTTTAGTTCAAGTTCAACATCTGGATAGGACGCACGAAATTTCCGGACAGTTTCTGGAAGCGCTTGATAAATCGCTGATCCAACGAAACCTAGTTTAAGGCGGCCCATCATTCCCGCCGCCGCTCGTTTTGTATCACTTTCAAGTTGAGTCAATCTGCCGACAGTTTCATAGGCGCCAGCCAGAAAAACCTCACCAACCGGGGTTAGAGCTACTTTTTTCTTTGTTCTGGATAAAAGCAACACACCTAGTTCTTCTTCCAGTTTTTTTATGGAATGGCTAAGCGGGGGCTGTGTCATGTTCAGTCGATCAGCGGCAATTCGGAAATGTTTTTCTTCCGCAACGGCTATGAATTGCTTGAGTTGTCGAATATCTGGCATTGCCTATTGATACATTAAATATATCAATAGGCAATCTACAATATATTGGATGAACGACTTGTCATTTGCCATAGTGTAAAAAAGCAATAAGGCAGGACGATTTGTTATATTTCCAACCTGTCCTACTTCTGACGAAAAACGTTAGGAGTTCTAGCGCTAAAAATTGCGCTTAGTTATAGATAAAAAGAAGAGCCAATATGAATTTTGAACTGACTGAAGATCAGCGCACAGTGCGAGATCTTGTGCGGCGCGTTGCCAACGAAAAAGTTGCACCTCGTGCGAACGAAATCGACAAAACTGCGGAATATCCGCAAGACATGTTCGATCTGTTGAAAGAGCTTGGTCTATTTACACTGCCTTTTCCAGAAGAGTATGGCGGAACAGAAGACAGTGTATCTTGTTGTCTCGCAATCGAGGAATTGGGACGCGTTTGCTATAATACTGCATATTTGTTGTTGGTTCAGTGGCTTCCTTTCGGTGCAATTCTGGCTGGTGGATCGGAAGAGCAGAAACAAAAATATTTACCGGGCTTAGCATCCGGCGATTTGCGCGGTGCTTTCTCCACAACGGAACCACAAAGTGGATCAGATGTTGCCGGCATAAAAACAAGAGCTGTTCCAACTGATGGCGGATACATTATTAACGGTGCAAAAACCTGGTGTACAAACGCTGAAGTCTCCGACTTTATTCTTGTTGCTGCGAAGGTTGGTGAAGGTAAAGGTACAGCTAGCATCAACATGTTCATTATTGATCGAAACACACCCGGTTTTGACGTGGGCTTGAAGGAAGATAAAATGGGCGCACGCGGCGTTCCTTCTAATCCTCTTTTCTTGAATGATGTTTTTGTTCCCGATAGCGCCCGTTTGGGGCCAGAGGGTAAAGGCTTCAAGATAGTGATGGAGGCCTTTAACAAGTCTCGTCCATATATTGGTGCGCGAGCGGTTGGTTTAGCCCAAGGGGCAATTGATCATAGTAAGTCCTTTATCAAAGACCGTAGAGCCTTTGGGCAGCAGATTTCTGATTTCCAAGGCATTCGCTGGATGATTGCGGACATGGAGACTCAGACAGAAGCCGCGCGATTAATGGTTTATAAGGCTGCTGCGATGGTCAATGCAGGTGTCCGGGGCAATGAACTTGCCGGTATGGCGGCTATGTCAAAGTTGTTTGCAACTGATACGGCCATGACAGTTGCCGAAAACGCTGTGCAGCTTTTTGGGGCCGCTGGGATTTCCTCTGAATATCCTATCGGGCGTTATTTTAGAGATGCGAAGGTACTGAAAATTGTTGAAGGTACGAACCAAATCCAAAGGAATATTATTGGCAAACTCGCCTTTGCTGACTGATACAATCAAAGAAATAAATGGGGAATAGTATGGACATCGTAGGGCTTGGTCTTTTCTTTGAAGATTTGCCGCTAGGGCGGAAATTTCAAACAATTGGTAGAACTGTTACTGAAGCGGATATTGTGAACTTCATCAATGCAACTGGTATGCAGGAAGTGTTATTCATGAACACAGAGTATCTTGCAAAATCTGAGGATATTAAGGGTCGTGTTGCTCCAGGCGCGCTTGTCTATTCTTTTGCAGAAGGGCTTCTTGTACAAGCAACAATGCAACATACCGGTCTTGCGTTTCTACATATGGAATTGAATGTCAGAGGACCGGTATTCGCTGGCGATACAGTACATGTGGAATGTGAAGTAATTGAATCCCGCTTGAGCAGTAAGGCGGGGCGGGGCCTTGTTCGAACTCGAAACATGGTGACCAAGCAAGATGGAACCGTTGCTGTTGAGTATACGCCTCTAAGACTGGTGAAATGCCGCGATTAAGACTGAACTTTCGGTCGTAAATTAGAAAGCAGCTTCCTTAACCGGACGCTGCTTTTTTTTGTGAGAAAAAATTGCGAAAGACGACTTAACTAACCAGGGGAGGTGCTGCCAAGTGATGACATAAGCGGAGAACATCTAGATCCCAGCGATGAAAACCAAGCTTAAAAGAAGTCTTTCGCATTCCAAATTTGGAAGAGAACATAAGGACGGGGGTTTAGAAGCACACATGGTACTGACCGTTTCCCCCTTTATTCTTATTGTTGAAAACATACTATCATTCATGAATGAATGTTGCAAGGGCTTTTATTCGAATTTTGTTCGGATTTTCGAACACCTTGGAAGCGGTTGATAATCAAAGATATTTCTATAGGATAAGCTTGGGAAATTGGAATTCAAGAAAAACGCCTAGTTCATAATAGGTGACAAATTGAAAAAATTGGGAAATTGGGAATGAATGAAGTGGGAACTGGTGTGTCGCCAAAGAGTGCGCAGCAGAAACGTAGTGAAGAAACGCGCGCGAAGTTGATCCGAGCCGCCGTTGACTTTATTCGGGAACAGGGGGCTTCCAATTTTACAACAGCAAAAGTTGCAGAAGCTGCTGGCCTGACCAGAGGAGCAATTCAATATCATTTCTCAAGCCCTAAGGATTTACTGCGGGAAGTGGTCATTGAAATAGTTCATTTTTTAAGTGATCAGCTTGATGAGGCTGACTTGTCAAAGCTTGGCAAAGATGTTCGTTTGGAACGAATTGTTGATTTGTATTGGGACGGGTACCGTAGCGATAAGTATGTAGTCTTCATGGAGTTGGCGTTGCAAGGCAGGTTAGATCCTGAGTTTCGAGAAACGATAGTAGAGGCACTTAGTGTTCTGGAAAAGGAACGTGATGAACAATGGCTTGGACTTTTTGTAGATTATGAGCAAAGCGATGCGGATATTTTAAGCTGGCGGTCGCAACTTCTCATAATATTAAGGGGTTTGGCGCTGAAGCGCATGTTTACTAATGATGAAGAGGAAGATCAGGAAATATTCCGAAATGCACGGGCGAGTTACATTCGGGATATTCAGTTCCGAAGTTCACAAACAGCTGCAAAATGACTGTGTTTCAACTTGCTTTTCGGGCTGAGCTTTCATGCGCAGGTAGAGACAGAATGCAAGTTGTTCCAGAATTTCCATCGCTTTCAATCTCTAGTTTTGCGTCCTGAATATTCGCCATCTTTACAGAAAGTGCCAAACCCAAGCCTGTGCTTTCTGTTCCGCGATGTTGCCAGTTTTCAGCCCTTCCAAAAAGCTCAAAAGCATTTTTAATATGTTGAGGCTCGATGCCTGGGCCTTCGTCAGAGATCTTGATTTGTGTGAAATCGCTATTTGAGTGATCGATGGTGATTGTGACACTCGTCATTTCCGGCGAGTATGTGAGCGCATTGCCGATTAGTCTGATCAAAATTTGGTAGGTGGCTTTTTTGTCAAAAACTGCGTAAATCCCTTCGTCATTTTCGGGGACATGCACAAAGGACATATTTTTTGCGTGCGCTCTGGGCAGGCAAAGAGCAACGCATTCATCAATTATTCCCCGAATGTTGGCGGGTTGTGGGTTCGCAACATATTCATCAGATTTAAGCCGAGAAATCTCAAGAAGCGTTTCGAATATTTTGAGCAGCTTCCTGCCTGAGTCAATTACCATTTGAGCAAATTCTTTTTGCTCCTGTTCATCCTTCACGTTGCCTGCTGCAATAAGTTCAGATAGGCCAATAATTGCATTGAGAGGTGTTCGGACTTCATGACTGGCATTTCTTAGGAAGTCAGTCTTTGAGCGATCAGCTTCTATTGCTGCCTCACGTTGTTCAAGATAATCGATCGTGCGAATTTCCAAATCTCGCGATTGCTCTGAAAGAAGTTGATTTTGATGTAATACTTGTTCGTGAAGTCCATCGACACTTTTCTCAATAAGGTATTGTTTTTGGAGTATGTTTAATAATTTAATTAGTCCAAATACAAGAAGAAATATAGACAGCGCTGCTATGGCGTTGGAAGACACACGAATATAGTGGATTTCTTCTGTCAAACTAAATGCGGATAAAAGCCATGGATTAATATGAGTAGTGTAGAAAGCATATCCTACTGCGAACCCAAAAAAACTAAAACCAAGGAGTTGAAGCGGAATTTCAACTGCATGTAGCTTTTTTGAAAATTTGAAGAAATAAATAGATAGGCAACACAGTGCTGTTATCCAAAGCGCACTGAAAATCAAATAAATGCTACTCATTTACACCAACCCCTAGACTTGTACTTACTGTAATCAACGAATGCCAATATTGTTTTTGTATTTTGGTACACCGAGTTCTTGGTTTATATTTCAAATACATTACCAATATATTGATAAGGCAACGAAGAATGTCAAATATCAGACTTCAGCAGGCATTCCTGAGGCAATCCAGAGCGTGTAGAGAGCTAGGCTCCCTTTTTACTGAAAGACTTTTAAGGGTTGTTGCCGAGAATTTCACTTACTCGGGTGGCGTTTGGAAGGAGATGGTGGATTGGCCGGGAGATTTGGGGCCAAACGGGGATTCCGTGCCGCTCCGTTTAGCTGGTACGCTTCATGCCCTTGTGCTGGAGGGGATAGATGAAACTCTTTCAAGCGTCTATCCACCAAATCATACGGATATCAGTGACAATGTGCTGTGGTCGGCGGTCGAAGGAGCTATTGAAAGAAATGGCATTTTCGTATCTCAACGTTTGAAAAATGCGCCTCAAACAAATGAAGTCCGTCGATCTAGCATCTTGTTTCCGGGTTTTATGGAAATCGTTGAAGTAACGGGCTTGTCAAATTTTGTCATGTCTGAAGTCGGTGCGAGTGCAGGCCTAAATCTCATTTGGGATAAATATTTGTACACATTAGCTGGAGAAAAATGGGGGGATGAAACCTCCCGTATTCATCTTGAACCAGACTGGAGCGGAAGCCCCCCGATATTTCACGACATTAAAGTCATCGGACGCGAAGGGTGTGATCTAAATCCACTAATGTTAGACGATGAACCACAACGTAGGCGTCTGATGTCGTATGTTTGGCCTGATCAAGATGATAGGATCTCACGCACGAAATCGGCAATTGAGCTGTATCGAAAATCAGGAGCAACTGTAAAGCCGACTGATGCTATTCCCTGGTTAAAACAACGTTTGAGTGAAAGGTATGAAGGCTGTGTTCATGTAATCTACAATACAATTGCATGGCAATATTTACCGGCGGAAAAACAAAAAGAAGGACATACACTTATTCAAAGTGCAGGTGAGAAAGCCACACCTGAAGCGCCACTTGCTTGGTTGAGTTTTGAGGCGGATGGGAATGAGCCCGGAGCGGTGTTGAAACTAACAATCTGGCCTTCTGGAGAGACACGTGAATTGGCGCGTGCAGACTTCCACGGGCGGTGGGTGAAATGGTTGTAATTTTAACCGGTTAAAATCAGTTTATAGAGAAATACTGTTTTTTAGACTCGATAAAATTTCAGCGCTTAATTCTGGAGAATATGGCGTTGCTTCGCCCGCTCCCCAGACAGGGTCTGGCCACGCAAAATCACCTTCGTTTCTTGCAATTATGTGGATGTGAAGTTGTTCAACCATATTTCCTAAGGCCCCGATATTAATTTTCTTTGGGGAGTATTGATGAGCTAAAGTTTCAGAGACCAGTTTGATTTCAGATGTAACAGTAGAATAGTCTCCGACGCCTAGTTCATGTAGCTCCTTCAATCCTTCTATCTCGGGAACAAGAATAAGCCACTTGTAGCGGGCGTCGTTCATCAGATACAGGCTGCTGACTTCCATTTTTGTTACCAAAAAAGTATCGGCTCTTAATCGTGGGTGTAGTTCAAACAATTCGCTCACTCTCTTTTGGTCTGGAAGTAGCAACTATAGAACCCGTTTGAATTTTGACAATCCGAAAGCAATTTGCAGGACAGGATGAATTTAACTAAGATTATTTCTTAACGCTAATACAGGGGAGGTTGCAATGTTGGTTCAAAGGAAACTTGTATCCGGATTTCTAAAAACGTTTTTATCGCTTTCTTTGCTCGTTGCGCTGACACCATCGGTGTTCGCAGAAGGCACGAAGATCACTTTTCTTCATACAAATGATATGGGTGAAATTTCAGGAAAACCCGGATACGGCGGATTTCCTGAACTCGCCACATTAATAACGCTGGAAAGACAGCGGTCGCTCAATGCGATAACGACATTCGGGGGAGACCTAATCTCTCCGTCATTGATGTCTGGTTTGTCCCACGGTATTGAAATGGTGGATATGCTAAACGCATTGAAAGTTGATGTTGCTGTGCTTGGAAATCATGAATTTGACTTTGGTCCGGATGTAACGCGCAGCCGGGTTGCGCAATCCGAATTTCCATGGCTCGCCAGTAATGTTAAAGTTGTCGGCGGCGGACCTGCTCTTGGAACAAGCAATATTTTTGTAAAAGAATTCGGTGGGTTCAAGATAGGTTTTATCGGACTTGTCACACCTGAAACCACCAGTCTTTCGTCTCCAGGAGACAAAATTCAGTTCGACGACGTAGTGACTTCTGCAAAAGAATCCATAGAAATTCTGAAACAGAATGGAGCTGAAATATTTGTTGCTTTAACTCATATGGATCTGTCGGATGATCTTCGGCTTGCAAAGGAAGTATCCGGTTTGCATGCAATTCTCGGGGGGCACGACCATAGAACGTTTGCCTCCGTTGAAAGCGGCGTTGCAATTTTACAAGCAGGATCAGACCTGAGATATCTCGGGGTGTTGGATCTTGAAGTGGAACGGAAAGAAAAACGAGGTCGCAAATACCTGTCAGTTATTCCGAGTTGGAAGATTTTGGCGACTTCAAATGTGGTGCCGGACGCAACAATTGCGGGCATGACAGAAAAATTCGGCACACTTCTTGATAAGAAACTTGATGTAGCCGTAGGTGAAACACATATCCCGCTTGATACACGCCGAATATCCGTTCGGACAAAGCAAACCACATTCGGGAGATTCATTGCCCTTGCTATGAAGGAAGAAGTTAAGGCTGATATCGGTTTTACTAATGGCGGTGGTATTCGCGGAGACCGTGAATATGAAGCGGGAAGTGTCCTCACACGAAAAGACATTTTACGTGAATTACCTTTTGGAAATGTCACAGTGTTGCTGGAAGTTAGTGGTTCAAATATTTTGAAATTGTTGGAACACAGTGTCTCCAAAGTGGAAGATGGTGCCGGTCGGTTTGGCCATTTTGTAGGTGTCAGTTTTATTTTTGATACGAAAAATCCCGCGGGAAGTAGAGTTTCACAAGTGAGCATCAATGGTGAACCTGTAGACCCAAATAAGATCTATACATTGGCGACAAATGATTATGTCGCGGGCGGGGGTGACGGATTTGCAATGTTGAAGAAAAGCAAGCACGTGATTGATAAGGCTGCAGGTACCCTGATGGCGACAACAGTTATGAATTACATCAAAGAGAAAGGTGGAATTTCAGCACTGAAGTAATGGGCGTTTGCAATCCTCTTGTGAGTGGTTATTCTGTCTGCTCTTAATTTATGGAGGATGACATGAGCGGAACGCCGGCACCAGAAACAGGGACAAATTCGAATTTTAATGAGGATGATGGGTTTGTCCCATTTCCGAGGTTAGTGCAACGCGCTGCTCAAGAAAATCCAGACTTGTTGGTTTTAAAAGTAGAGGGAGCTGCTGTTTCTTGGCGGGAGCTTATTTGCCGCGTCAATCAGGTTTCAAATATGTTGGCGGGGCGAGGGCTGGGCCGCGGTGATAAAGTCGCTGTTTTGGCGAGAAGCAGCATTGAATATATCACAGTTTATTTGGGAAGTTTGCAAGCGGGCGTTTGTATCGTACCTCTATCCGGTATGGCATCAAGTACGCAACTGGAAGGAATGTTGCGTGACAGCGGGTCACAAATGTTATTTGCGTCGAAGGCAACTCTTGATTTGATATCGCCCTTTCACGGAAGGATCGAGTGCTTGATTGAGGACGGTTATATCGCCTTTGATTTTGAAGCTGACGGATGGCGTGGCTTTGAAGAGCTCATGCGCGGCGCTTCTGATGAAGATCTTATTGTTGATATCCAACCTGAAGACGCCTTTAATCTGATTTATAGTTCTGGAACGACAGGCGTTCCCAAAGGGATCGAACAAAGCCACTACATGCGCTATGAGCATGTAATTCGCTTTAAAGCCATGGGGCTTGATAAAGGTGCCGTTACGATGATCGCAACCGCACTTTATTCAAATACGACTTTGGTTGCCCTTCTTCCGACTATGGCTTTGGGCGGACGTGTTGTTCTAATGCCAAAATTCGACACGGAAGAGTATTTGAAACTGGCAGAGGCAGAGCGTGCAACGCATACAATGCTTGTGCCCGTGCAATACCAGCGACTGCTTCGTTTCGAGAAATTCGATGATTTCGATCTGGATAGTTTTGAGGTCAAACTTTCAACGAGTGCCCCGCTACGAGAAAATGTGAAGCGCGATGCGCTGGATCGCTGGCCGGGTAAAATGATCGAAATTTATGGTCTGACTGAAGGTGGTATCGGAACGGTCCTCTCTGCAACGGAGTTTCCCGATAAACTTGCATCCGTCGGTAAGGCGGGAGAAGGTGCGGAAATTCGAATAATAACGGATGAAGGACTCGAATTACCCGTCGGTGAGATCGGTGAAATCGTTGGCCGCTCAGGTGCGATGATGACCGGGTATCATGGGCGGCAGGACTTGACCGATGCAATGATATGGATCTCGCCAGAAGGCGATAAATTCTATAAAAGCGGTGATATGGGCCGTTTGGACGAAGATGGTTTCTTGTATCTGTTAGATCGTAAGAAAGACATGATTTTGTCAGGTGGGTTCAATATTTATGCGGCAGATATCGAAGCCGAACTTATTAAGCACCCGTCAGTTTCCGATGTTGCCGTTATTGCGATCCCAAGTGATGAATGGGGAGAAACCCCTTTGGGTCTGGTTGTGCTTGAGAATAGCGCCAAAGATACCGAGGATGACATTAAGCTATGGGTGAATGAGAGGCTTGGGAAAACACAGCGTGTCTCTGCCATCTTGTTACGGAATTATTTGCCCAGAAGCACAATTGGAAAGATTTTGAAAAGAGAGTTAAGAGACGAATATCTTTCACAAATTACTAATTAATAGGGTTGTAATGCAGTTTACATACGGTTAATGATTTTCTGGCATTATTTTGACAACGAACTGATGTCAATGAGTACGAAGTAAACAATAAGGGTATGTAACATGGAAGCCGAAGTGGGCGATCCAAAAGAGAGCACGGGTGAAAAGTTGCCTTTGAAAGAGCGGCTTAAACTTTGGTGGGACGGATATGAGCTGCATGAAAAATCAGAAACAGTTGTTACTGTAGCTGAAGACTTGCCAATTGAAGATGACGGGCCACCGACGGTGCAAGGTTGGTCCGTTAGCCGTCAAAAATCTGTGATTACGTTGTTCGGTGACGGAATGACACGTTGCATTCCGGATTCTGCAAAAAAACGCCTGACAAATCCCATGGGTCTCAACAAGACAATGAGTATAGCGGAGCTAGGTTCTGGCCTTGGTGGTTTTTCTCATTGGGTGGTCGAACAATTTGATACGTATGTAGACGCGTATGAAGAAAGCGAAGAGTTGGTGGAGGCCAGCACAAACCTGACGAAGATGGCTGGCCTTTCAAAATATATTAAATACAAGCATATCGATTTTGAAAAATTCGAAGCTAAATCCAAATCTGCGAATGTTGTTTATTCATCTGAAGCCTTGTTTTGTGTGAAAAACAAACTCGATTGTTTCAGGCGGATTTTCGGCATGATGAAACCAGAGGGTCAATTCATGATGTCTGACTATATGCTTGACGGAGCTACCATTGAAGACCCAGCAATCGTTAAATGGATAGAGGCTGAACCAAATACTCCGCATGTTGTGGACGTTCAACAGATTCGTACCCTACTCACGAAAGCAGGCTTCGAAGTGAGTATTGCAGAGGATACAACTGCGGAATACAAGGCCAATGTTCTTAAAGCATTTTCAAAATATGCGACGCTCACAGGTAGCGGAGAAAAAAGTGGTCACCTTCATGGATGGGTCTTACGCGAAGGAGAGTTGTGGACTTCGCGAGTACAGGCCATGGAAACTGGGGCACTTAAGGTTTTCAGAATTTACGCAAGAGTGCCAGCTGAAATCCAATAGCTGACCGTATTTTATACCAGTGAAGAAGAAGTGTTGGTTTAAGGCCTTTTTCTTCATTGACAGACTATAATTGGGCCAGTATGTTCCGGCCTTCAAATTCAGAACAGTTTTTTGGGATCTGTGTCATGAAAGTTCTTAACTCGCTCAAATCTGCGAAAAAACGTCATCGTGATTGCCGCGTCGTACGCCGTAAAGGCCGCGTCTATGTAATCAACAAAACAAATCCACGCTTCAAGGCGCGTCAGGGTTAATTCCCTTACGTGATCTAGCAAGAAATTCATCGCAGGATTTCTGGATGGTGAAAAAAAGCCGCTCTGCTATGCAGGAGCGGTTTTTTTGTGTCTAAACTATCGCTATATTGCACTTACAGTTTAAATGTAAAGGTGCGTTGATATGGTGATGATGCCAAAACCCGACCCGCAGGTTCTTGCAAAACGAGATCTGCTCGTCGCCGGACTTCGAAAAATAATTAAGAATCCGGAAGGTGTGATTGACGAAGAGGCAGGTCTCCGCGCTTTTGAATGCGATGGTCTGAGTGCATACCGTCAACTACCTATGATCGCCGTACTACCTGAAACAAAGCAGGAAATTTCGGAAATCCTAAAATACTGCGCTGACGAGAAAGTCAACGTTGTGCCGAGAGGTGCTGGAACATCCTTGTCCGGCGGCGCCTTACCCCTAGCTGATGGCGTGCTGTTAGGGCTTGGAAAGTTCAACAAAATTATTGAAGTTGATTACGATAACCGGTGTGCGGTTGTAGAGCCAGGTGTAACAAATCTCGCCATCACTGATGCCGTGAAATCTGATGGCTTTTATTATGCGCCAGATCCCTCCAGTCAAATCGCTTGCACAATAGGCGGAAATATCGCTGAAAATTCAGGCGGTGTTCATTGCCTGAAGTATGGTCTAACCACGAATAATGTTCTTGGTGTCGAAATGATAACCATGGAAGGGGAAATCATCCAACTAGGGGGTAAACATCTCGATGCGGGAGGATATGACCTGATGGGGGTTGTTACCGGGTCTGAGGGCCTTCTGGGTGTGATAACAGAAGTTACTGTACGACTTCTAAGAAGCCCTGAACATATCACCGCGCAACTGATCGGATTTCCGTCAAGTGAACAAGCTGGAGAGTGCGTCGGTAAAATTATCGGATCAGGAATTATTCCGGCAGGTATGGAAATGATGGACCGTTATGCCATTCATGCGGCAGAAGAATTTTGCCATGCCGGATATCCATTGGATGTTGAGGCATTACTGATTGTGGAGTTAGACGGCCCTGTAGTCGAGATTGAACATAACAATTCAGCTATTGAAAAAATAGCGGGCGCATGTGGGGCGACTGTTATCAAGCAAAGCCAAAGCGAGCAGGAGAGAATAGCCTTTTGGGCGGGGCGAAAAGCTGCATTTCCTGCCATCGGCCGTATTTCTCCAGATTATATGTGTATGGATGGAACCATCCCTCGAAGCCAGTTACCTAAGGTTTTAGCGCGCATGAACGAACTTTCAGAGCATTATGGTTTGCGTGTTGCAAATGTCTTTCATGCAGGAGACGGTAACCTGCACCCCCTTATTCTGTTCGATGCCAATATTCCTGGTGATCTTGAGAAATGTGAAAAGTTTGGTGCCGATATTTTGAAATTATGTGTTGAAGTTGGCGGCGTGCTAACGGGGGAGCATGGTGTGGGGGTCGAGAAACGTGATTTGATGGGCGAAATGTTCAGTGAAGATGATCTCAAGCAGCAGCAGAGGTTGAAATGTGCCTTCGATCCAGACGGACGGTTAAATCCCGGAAAGGTTTTCCCGATTTTACATAGATGTGCTGAACTTGGAAAAATGCATGTTCATAATGGCGAGTTGCCTTTCCCTGATTTGCCGAGGTTTTAAGTAATGGACAAGTTTAATATTTCCTCTGCTGAGCAGGTTCAGGAAGTTCTGGAATGGGCGCTGGCGGAAAAGAAAAAACTTTCAGTAAATGGCGCGGCAAGCAAATCATCCATTGGGCGACCATTAGATGCAGATGCTGAAATCCGTCTGGCTGATATGCAAGGCATTGAGCTTTATGAACCTGCAGAATTGGTCATGAAGGCAAAAGCGGGTAGTCGGCTTACCGAAATAACAAAAACGCTGGATGAAAGCGGGCAACAGATGGCCTTTTCACCCCCCGATTACGGACCGCTTTTGGGTGGAGATGCAGGACAATCAACAATTGGCGGCATTTTTGCCAGTAATCTATCGGGCTCAACAAGAATAAAGGCCGGCGCGGCTCGGGATCATCTCCTTGGGGTCAGCGGCTTTACTGGTCGTGCTCAATCGTTTCAGACGGGCAGTCGCGTTATGAAAAACGTAACAGGATACGATCTTTGCAAATTGGTTGCGGGAAGCTACGGAACACTCGCTGTGTGTACAAGTCTTACATTTAAAGTGCTTCCCAAGGCAGTGAAGAAACGGACGGTTCTTATTTACGGTCAGAACCCTGTTGAGGCTGTGAATAGTCTTCGTGATGCGATGTCTTCCATTCATGAGGTAAGCGCTGCGGCTTACCTGCCTCAGAATATAGCCAACGGAAGCGATATTGAATTTGTATCCAACATTGGCGGTGCAGTTACTGCTATCTCTGTGGAAGGATCAGGTCCCTCATCAGAATTTAGATGCGCTGCGTTATGCGAAATGTTTAAAAGCCGGGGACAAGTTGAAGAACTCCACGGACATCGGTCAGAAAAATTGTGGACCTATCTGGCCAATGCGGAGGCTTTTGTCGCAGACCAATCAACAACTGTATGGCGGATCTCTCTGCCACCATCTGAGGCGTCTGACTACATCAAAGCACTGGAGGAACAATTGCCCGCCTTGGAATATTATATGGATTGGGCTGGAGGATTAATCTGGGTGTCACTCCCGTCTCATGTAGATCAGGCGGGCGGAAACATACTGCGAGGAAATTTGAAGTCAGGTGGTCATGCGACCTTGATTAGAGGAAGTGCTGAGCAACGACAGAATATATTGCCTTTCCAGCCTCAAAATAGTGTCCTTACTAGAATTTCTGAAAGTATACGAGAAGGGTTTGATCCGGCTCGTATCTTAAACCCAGGTCGGATGTACCCTTACTAAAGGCGTCAATAATTGACATGAAAACAGATTTTACTCTTGCGCAATTGGCCGATCCAAAGTTTGCACAATCTAATGAAATTTTACGCAACTGCGTACATTGCGGGTTCTGTACGGCGACTTGCCCAACTTATATAGAACTTGGGGATGAACGGGACAGCCCGCGCGGCCGTATTTATATGATCCAGCAAATGCTGGAAAGTGGTGCGCCAGCAAATACGGAAACCGTTAAACATCTGGATCGCTGTTTGTCGTGCTTTTCCTGTATGACAACGTGCCCATCCGGTGTGGATTACATGCATTTGGTTGATCATGCTCGACAGTATGTGGAAGAAACGCACACGAGGCCAATATTTGACCGAATTTTACGGAAAACACTCGGGGTAATCCTATCAAGGCCAAATTTATTCCGATTGGCTTTGCTTGGTGCGACAATGGCAAAGCCAATAAAGGGATTCTTTTCCGGTCGCCTGCGGGCTATGCTGGAAATGGCGCCGGGATCAATTCCTCAGCGATCCATTTTGGACGAAGTCTCAAATCACACTGCGGCAAATAAACAGGCTTCAAAGCGTGTGGTTTTAATGACAGGTTGCGCGCAGAAAGTTCTATCCCCGGATATCAACGATGCCACAATCCGGTTACTTACTCGTCATGGCGTTGAAGTGATTATTCCGAAAGAAGCGGGGTGCTGCGGCGCACTGCCGCTTCATATGGGACAAGAAGACCCTGCACTTGCCTTTGCGCGTAAGAACATAAATGCTTGGCATGAAGAGATTATCGGTGAAGGGCTTGACGCGATTATAATTAATACTTCGGGTTGCGGCACAACCGTAAAAGATTATGGACATATGTTTGAAACTGATCCAGACGTCTCGGATAAAGCTTCAAAAGTAGCTGAACTTACAATGGATATTACCGAATTTCTGGCAGACCTTGAACTTGATACAGAGAATTTCAAATCTGAGTTAAAGATAGCCTATCATTCCGCTTGTTCTTTGCAGCATGGTCAACGTGTTACTGACACACCTAAGGCATTGCTAGTAAAAGCAGGGTTTGAAGTCCAAGGGGTACCAGAGGCACATATTTGTTGTGGTTCCGCGGGGACGTATAATCTACTACAACCTGAGCTTTCTGACCGTTTGAAAAAGCGAAAAGTAAGAAATATCAAATCGGTTGACTCTGATTTGGTAGCTGCGGGAAATATAGGCTGTATAGCGCAGATTGCATCCGGCATGGATATACCGGCGGTACATACAGTCCAACTTCTGGACTGGGCCAGCGGCGGCCCAAAACCAGATGTACTTTCATAATCAAGCGGAATTAAGTTTTTTCTCGCCGACCCACGCAATTCGCAGGATGTTAGTTGATCCGGGTGTTCCGAAGGGGACACCCGCCATTATAACAATGCGCTCACCTGGGCGAGAGAAGCCTTCCTTAAAGCATGTGTTACACGCTTTCTCGACCATATCTGAGAAGTTTTCTGCATCTTTAGTAAAGACGCAATGCAAACCCCATGCAATGGCCAGCCTTCTTGCAGTGTTTAGTGAGGGGGTTAAAGCCAGTACAGGTGTTTCTCCGCGTTCTCGTGAAGCTCTAAGAGCTGTTGAGCCAGAAGTTGTGTAAGTGACAACAGCAGTGGCGCTGATGGTGCTTGCAACTTGTGACGCGGCCGCGCTGATTGCATCAGCTGTGGTGGCTTCCAGTAGTCCGTGATGAGCATCCATCATTTTGCGGTAGATAGGATCAATTTCGATCTCTTCAGCGATATCACTCATGGTTGTCACAGCTTCAATTGGAAAATCGCCCGCTGCACTTTCAGCGGAAAGCATGACAGCATCCGCGCCATCATATATAGCATTTGCGACATCGGTTACTTCGGCACGTGTGGGGACAGGAGAAGTGATCATGCTTTCAAGCATTTGCGTTGCGACAACAACAGGCTTTCCAGCCTCTCGCGCCATAGCAATGATTTGCTTTTGAATAGAAGGTACTTTTTGCAGCGGTATTTCTACTCCAAGATCACCGCGAGCGACCATAATAGCATCTGAAAGTTCAATAATACCTTCAAGATGTTCAACGGCTGCCGGTTTTTCGATTTTGGCCATTACGCCTGCACGACCAGCTACAATTTTCTTAATTTCTGCTACATCTTCTGGGCGCTGAACGAAACTGAGAGCTATCCAGTCCACGCCAATTTCAAGAGCGAAATCCAAATCACGGCGATCTTTTTCAGTTAGGGCGCTGACTTTGATAATAGCATTGGGAATATTGACACCTTTGCGGTCTGATAGCTTCCCGCCGGTGATAACTTCGCAAGTTACAGTATGATCGCCAGTAGAGGTCACTTTGAGATTGAGTTTCCCGTCATCTAGCAACAAGTTCGTCCCAACTTCCAAGGACTCCATCACTTTTGGATGGGGGAGGGACACTCTGTTGATGTCTCCAGGGGTTTCGTCTAGATCCAACTGGAAAGATGCCCCGTTTTCGAGAATGATACTTGTATCTTGGAAAGTTCCGACACGAATTTTCGGGCCTTGCAAATCCGCAAGTATTCCTATTGGTCGACCTTGTTTCAATTCCAGTGCGCGGATCGTGTCATACCTGTCTTTGTGATCTGCGTGTTCGCCATGACTGAAGTTGAGACGAAAGACGTCTACACCTGCAAGATGAAGTTTTTCAACAATCTCAGGCTCGGTGCTCGCAGGGCCTAATGTTGCTAAAATTTTCGTTTTCCTCAGTCTGCGCATAGTAATTTTCTTTATAAATATAGAATTGAAAAATCTTTTTAAGTGATATGAACAATATGTTACTGGAATATTGCCTAAAAAAGAAATGTTCTCTCAAATTAAACCTTTTAGTGACTTTGGCCAAAAAGTTAAGGAAAAATTAAGAAAATAAATAGACATAGTATTTGCTATGAAAATTGTTTTGGATCAAAGGCGGGTTCGCTGGACCTTTCGCGGGGGTGTGGCAGAAACATTGCAACGGGTACTCGTTAATAGTGCCGATGCAATTGGTTTTTGTGTGGGCGAAATTCGCATACATATTTTCCCGCGTGTCCAACAAGTTTGGCAATATGCTTTATCGCAACCAGATGATGAAATACGCCAAGAGCCTTCATTTGTTGTGGTTTCAAGGCAATTGCAGGAACAACAAGGCATCGGGTGCGAAGTAAGCGGCGAAGAATTACTTGCGCGTGAAAAAATGTTGCGCGGCCAGCTTTCGGACAAAAAATATACTTATGGATGGGCGGTTGAAAGAATAGCAGAGCTGGAAACAATCGGTGTATCTGATCCAGTTACTTATTTTAATAATGAAATGACGGATTGGTGGCTTGCTCCTGGCGGGATGATGGAAGAAGACGCGGATTTCCTTGGAATAGCCTACGCCATTGAAGAAAGATGGCATGTTTAAAAAATAAAAACGGCTTTTCGTTGAACGAGGCCTTTTCTTCGCTGCTAATTGTGGAATATCATAAGGGAGTATTAATTCCTGAAGATGTTCAATAAATGCCAGATCCTTTTACACTTTTAAATCCTGAGAACTCGTCTCCGATATTTTTGATAGCTGATCATGCAAGCCGTCATATACCAGAGAGGTATAACTCACTGGGTATCACCGACCCATCTTTGCTGCGCCGTCATGTAGCGTGGGATATTGGCATTGAAGATGTTACCCGAAGAATGTGTGAGAAGCTGGAAGCCACAGCAATATTCTCTACATTCTCACGGCTCCTTATCGATGCGAACCGTTATCCAGATGATCCTTCATCTACGCCATATATTAGTGATGGTGTGACGGTTCCTACAAATGAAAACGTAAGTGACAGCGAGCGCAAGAAGCGGGTAGATCGTTTTTTTAAACCCTACCATGCCAAAGTGTCTGAGCTACTTGAAAAGAAATGTAGTTTGGAGGAAACACCAATCGTCATTTCGATGCACAGTTTCACACCTATTATGAACGATTTTGAACGGCCGTGGCATATTGGCGTCCTTTGGGATCAAGATGATCGCATCGCTTTACCAATGTTAGAGGCTTTACGTAAAAACCCGACATTGGTTGTGGGGGATAACGAGCCATATTCTGCGCGTGAACCTCTCGGCTATACTATGAATGAACATGGAACCAAAAAAGATATCCCGCATGTTGTCGTTGAAATTCGGCAGGACCTCATCGATACGCATCATGGCGCAGAACACTGGGCAAACCTTATGGTAGATGTTGTCCGGCAAATTCAGCGTAAGATGTTTGAGAATAAAGAATAGCAGGGTCAAGGAGATTACAATGGCACTGAAAGAACCAGCCTTTACCATCGGGATTGAGGAAGAGTATCTGCTAGTAGACCCTGAAACACGGGATTTAGCCATTGACCCCCCTTCGGAAATTTTGAAGGAATGCCAAGAACGCTTGCCTGATCATCAAGTGACACCGGAGTTCTTGCGTTCTCAAATCGAAATCGGAACGCGTGTTTGCAATAATGTTACCGAAGCGCGGGACGCGTTAAGTGAGCTTCGCTCTACCGTTTCTGAAGTCGCACGAAATCATGGGCTGGGGTTGATGGCAGCGTCCACACACCCGTTTGCAGATTGGCATCTGCTGAAACATACAAAAAAAGAACGTTATGATATAATCGCACAAGATTTGCAGGCGGTGGTCCGTCGTTTAATGATATGCGGAATGCATGTTCATTGCGGTATTGATAACGATGAATTACGTATCGATCTAATGAATCAGGTTTCGTACTTTCTCCCCCATCTGTTGGCGCTTAGTACCTCATCGCCGTTTTGGCGGGGAGAAGAGAGCGGTCTTAAATCTTATCGATTAAGCGTTTTTGATAGTTTGCCGCGGACCGGTGTTCCGGATCGGTTCGACAGCTATGGTGAGTATGAACGGCTGATCAAGATCATGGTTGAAGCCGGATCAATTGAGGACGGTTCAAAAATCTGGTGGGATCTGCGTCCATCGTCCAAATTCCCTACGCTTGAGATGAGGATGACGGATGTCTGCTCTCTCATGGAAGACGCCCTTTGCATTGCCGCAATTTATTCCAGCTTGCTCAGAATGTTATATCGCCTTCGGCGAGGTAATCAACGTTGGCGAGTATACCCTAGAACACTGGTGGCAGAAAATAGATGGTTAGCACAACGTTTCGGCGTTGAAGGATCACTTATCGATTTTGGAATTCCGGGGCCTGTTCCGACACGTGATTTGATTGAAGAAATTATTGGCCTCGTCGAAGAAGATGCCGATGCACTGGGCTGTACAAAAGAAGTGTTACATGCGCGGACAATTCTTGACCGCGGAACGTCAGCCGAGCGGCAGCTGGAAGTCTACCGTGCTGCAAAGGCTAACGGGATTGAAAACAAGCAAGCTCTTCAAAAAGTTGTTGATCAAGTTTTGAAAGAAACGGTAACAGGTTTAAGCTAGGGCAATAGTTATAAAAATAGGTGGTAGGGATGACAGATCAAAAAACACTTGAGTTAGAAGCCGCAGCATATCGTCGGATGCGGGACCATTTTCGCGAACGCACAGATGTTCAGAACATTGACCTGATGAACCTTGCAGGTTTTTGCCGTAACTGCTTATCTAAATGGTATCTGCAGGCCGCGAATGAGCGCGGCGTTGAAATGGATAAGGCGCAGTCGCAGGAGATCATTTACGGAATGCCATATGCCGAATGGAAAGAAAAATATCAAAGCGAGGCAACAGCGGAACAATTGGCTGGTTTTGAAGAAAATAAACCGAAGGACTAACAATATTGGTGCAGTGATTGACTTGGACATGTGCAAGGCTGTAAATCACATCAATATTTTTTTAGGATTTTGATCCAAGCAAACAACGTAATTGTATATGCTCAGTTTCACTGTGCATATACTCGGCATGACAAAAAGGGCTTACAATTGACAAATCAACTACCAGCAGGTGTTGTTTTTGGTGAAGAATACCGGAAACTAATTAGCGAATGTAAGGCGGGTGGTTATGCTCTTCCTGCCGTAAATGTCGTGGGAACAGACTCAATCAATGCTGTCATGGAAGCTGCTGCAAAAAACCGCTCCGATGTTATTATTCAATTGTCTAACGGTGGTGCGAGTTTCTATGCAGGCAAAGGCCTTGATGCGGCAGAAGCTATGATTTTAGGTGCGGTCTCTGCTGCCCAGCATGTTCATTTGCTGGCGAAACATTATGGTATTTGTGTTGTTCTGCATACAGATCATGCAAACCGGAAACTTATCCCTTGGATTGATGCGCTCATCGATCGCGGTGAAGATCATAAAAAGAAATTTGGTGTCCCGCTTTTCAGTTCTCACATGGTCGATCTGTCAGAGGAACCTTTGGATGAGAACCTTTCTGAATCTGCAAGGCTTCTAAAGCGTGTTGTTGATCTGGACATGAGCATTGAGATCGAGCTTGGAATCACGGGCGGTGAAGAAGATGGTGTTGGTAGTGATGTTGATACAATCGACAACAGCAAACTTTACACACAGCCGGAAGACGTTCTGGAAGCTTATGATCGTCTGAACCCAATCGGACATTTTTCTGTCGCAGCGTCATTTGGTAATGTTCATGGTGTCTACAAACCTGGGAATGTTGTTCTTCGACCAGAAATTTTGGAGGCATCCCAGAAACTTGTGAGTGCCACACACGGCCTGTCATCTGAGAAACCATTGGATCTCGTGTTCCACGGTGGATCAGGCTCTTCTGCAGAAAATATCAAAGAAGCAATCGACTATGGCGTGTTCAAAATGAACATTGATACCGACACACAATTTGCGTTTTCCAAAGGTGTTGGTGAGTTCGTGACAGAAAATTCGATGGCATTCTTACATCAAATCCACCCGGAAACAGACCAGCCTTTGAAGAAATTCTACGACCCCAGAAAATGGCTGCGTCGCGGTGAAGAGACAATGATTGAACGACTTGATCAGGCATTTGCCGAATTAGGTTCTGTCGGAAAATCAGTAGCAAAATAAATATTAATATTCAAAATTCGACACTAACCCAGATTAAATATGAGGTAAATTATGGCTGATGTTGGCGGCGTTGCAGCAGATCATCTACTGTCCTATATCGAGCGTATCGAACGCTTGGAAGAAGAAAAGAAATCCCTTTCTGAGGATTTGAAGGAAGTTTTTGCGGAAGCAAAAGGCACAGGATTTGACGTGAAGGCTATGCGCGCAATCTTAAAGTTTCGCAAAATGGACAAAGCTGAATATCAAGAACAAGAATATATGATCGATCTGTATAAGCACGCTTTGGGTATGCTTGACGATATTGCACCGTCAGAAGCAGATCTTGAGGCAAATGAAATCTCACCTGAAGGCGATGCCTTTTAAGTTTTCTGAACATGAAATGACAGGGTGGGATCTTATGAGAACCCGCCCTGTTTTTTTAAGGGAGATGTCGTTTGAAAATTGCAATCATTACACTTGATGCCTTTAACGAACTCGACAGCTTCGTCGCAATGGCTATCTTTGGACGTGTTCGGTTAGATGGTTGGACAGTACAGATCTGTTGTCCGACAGAAACGGTCACGTCGATGAACGGCGTTAAAATTTTCGCACAGCAACCCTTAAGCTATGCAAATGACGCAGATATTGTTCTTTTCGGAAGTGGTATGAAAACTGCCGAATATGCGAATAATCCTGATTTTTTAAACACATTTTCATTAGACCCAAGTTGGCAACTCATCGGTTCTCAATGCTCTGGTGCGTTGATTTTACAGCAGTTGGATTTGTTAAAGAGTGCCGTATCCACGGATACGATGACGGCCCCGAGCCTTATTGAAAAAGGTCTCATAATAAGCGAACAGCCTTTGCACGTTACTGGTAACGTTGCAACTGCGGGGGGATGTCTTGCCTCGCATTATCTAGCCGCATGGGCAATCGCTAGAAAAACAGACTGGCAAACAGCCGAAGATATAATTCATTATATCGCACCAGTCGGGCAAAAGGATGAATTCGCTCGCCGTGCTAATGCGACTGTACAACCACATTTACCTTGAGCGGTAAGTGTCCCTAACGGTTTGCTTGGGCTGCATGGAAAGGTAGCCGAAAAGAGTGAGGTAATTTTTTTGCTATTTGCAAATTTGATTAAGAATTTAGTCAAACTTTGGGCGTAGTATCGTGATCTGTGAGAATATTTTGACCGTAAAACGTTTGTTGATATATCAGACGTATATTTTAGGAGACTAGTTTATGGCGAAGAAACCTGAAGATATTGCAAAACGTCAAGCTGCAATCGCACGTGCACCTTACGAAGACATGTTGTCATTTTTTGACTTTCAACATCTTCCAGAAGGTCTTCAGAATGTCAGTAAGCCATTCAATAAACTGGCACATTCATTGGTAGATCAGCTGCCAAACCATTCACAGAAAATGGTGGCTCTTCAGAAGCTTCTTGAAGCCAAAGATGCCTCAGTTCGTATCGCTGTTGCCAAAACGAAGCCTCAGCGTGAGAAAATTCAAAGAATGATTATGGAGCATCACGCCGATGGGCTAGATGCTAGTGAAATTCTAATTAAGGTCAAAGAAGAATTTCCTACTTCTAAGATCACTGAAGAAGTCATCAAAGATTTTGCGTTGTCACTCGACGCTTAATCTCAATACGTGGAATCGACAATTGGAAACGCAGCTCTTTTTGCGGTCGTGTAACTGCGTTTTTTTATTTGTGTGATTGGTAGCAGTGTTTCCCGACAGCTTTAAGGGCGTCAGTGTTACGAGAAACGCGTGAGAGTAAAATAGCGCCCTGAATAGAAGAGAGGAGCGTCAAGCTTATCTCAATGGCCTCCTCTTTTGACAGGCCGTCTTTCAGTAATACTCGGGTGAAAACATCTTTCCACAACGAAAATCCCATGCTTCCTGCTTTTTCGATTTTGGGGGAGATTGAGGACATTTCGAGCAGTGTCGTTGTGATGGGGCATCCTTCACTATAGCCCGAAGCGGTAATCCAGTAGGCAACCATATGGCAATAGCGACTGAAGAAGTCCTGACCATTTTCTGAATTCAGCTCCAATTCTTCAAGCGTTTTTAAAACTGTTTCTGAAGCTGCTTTAACGGCGGCAGCGCCTAGTTCTTCCTTACCATGTGGGAAATAGTAGTAAAGGGAGCCTTTTGGGGCGCCACTACTTTTCAAAATTTCGTTGAGCCCAGTTGCTGAATACCCTTTTCTTCTAAACAGCCGAATTGCACTCTGAATTATTTTCCGTTTGTGGTTGGGTTTTGTGCTCATCAATAATTGCCGTTGTTCGAAATAAATTATTATATAGACTGGTCTACAAATAAAATAATAATGAGGATGTCCTTCCAATGCAAATACCAAATGGTTTTAAACCGCATTTTAGAAAAAGTGACTTTACTGCTCCGTGGGAACCAATTTACTCCAACATACTCCCGGATCGCGTACAATTGGGTCTTACCATCGCACCCCCGCACACCAATAGCAGAGGGTTCGTTCACGGCGGTTTAATCGCGGCTTTGTCAGACAACACAATGGGGATTACGTGCGGTGTTGCACTTGGAGATGGCGCACGGTTAGTAACGGCCTCCCTTGTTACGGACTTTATTTCGTCAGGGGAAATCGGAGAGTGGCTGTTGTTTGATGCTGAAGTGTTAAAGGCTGGTGGTCGGCTTTGCTTTGCTCAATGCATTGTCAAAGCAAATGATCGATTAATCGCACGTGCGAGCGCAACCTTCAGTGTGGTGAGGAAAAAGACAGCCAATTAGGGATGTTTTGAACTTCTCTCTGTTACTTTTCAGTTTAATTGTTTGGCGTCAAATGGTAACTGATGAGAGAGAAACTGAGTAATTGCTGGATAGCAGTTTGTAACCGAGGAATTGTGATGACGAGAGAAGTTAAATCAGTTGCCGTGCTTGGCGGCGGAACAATGGGTTTAGGGATCGCGGCGGCTTCTGCTGACGCAGGCGCAAATGTTCTGTTGCTTGATGTAACGATGGAAGCTGCGGAGGCTTCTTTGGACCGGATGAAGAATATTCGTCCTCCTGCATTCGAAGATCCGACTTCTGCCGATCGAATTTCCCTCGGCAGTTTTGAAACCGATTTGGGCAAAATTGCGGATTATGACTGGATCTGTGAAGCCATTGTTGAAGATGTTACGGTAAAACGTGATCTTTTCGCGAAACTTGAACCATTGCGCCGTGATGGTTCAGTCGTCTCTACAAACACGTCTGGTATTCCGCTTAAAGATATTGCTGACGGTATGCCAGAACGTCTTCGTAAAGACATTGTAGTGACGCATTTCTTCAATCCAGTGAAAATTATGCGTTTAATGGAGCTTATTCCAAGTGCAGATACTACCGAAGACGTGACCGATGCCCTTGCTGATTTCTGCGGAAATAAGCTAGGTAAAGGTGTGGTCTATGCGAAAGATACGGTGAATTTCATCGGTAATCGTATCGGCTGTTTTTTCATGCTTTCAGGCTTGCATAAAGCTGGTGCCGCGCTACAAAACGGGATGACCATGGAACAGGTAGATGCATTGCTCAGCAAGCCTGTTGGATTGCCGCCGACCGGTTTGTATGGTCTGATTGACCTGATCGGGTTGGATATCATGGATCTCGTTGGCAAGAATTTGAACGTCAATTTACCTGATGTAGACGTTGGACGCGCTTTCACGTGTTTCCCAAAAGTAGAGCAGGCAATGCTTGAACGCGGTCAACTGGGCCGGAAGGCAAAAGGCGGCTTTTATCGTCTGAATATCGCGGAAGACGGAACCAAGACAAAAGAAATCTTTGATCTGACAAACGAGACCTGGCGTTCTGCAGACCGTATCTCGTTAGAGGACGTGCATGGAAATACAGAAACTGTATTTTTTGCCGATGATGAACGCGGTAAGCTTGTATGGGATATCATGGGTGGAACGCTTCTTTATGCGGCTGATCTTGTCCCGGAAATTGCAGATGACATCGTAAATATCGACCGTGCCATGCGGTGGGGATTTGGCTGGGCAAAAGGTCCGTTTGAACTTTTGGACCAACTATCACCAGCTAAAGTTATCGCTAAGCTAGAGACCGCAGGGGAACCGGTGCCGGCGATGCTTAAAGTACTGAAAGAAACCGGTGCGGACACGTTCTATAGAAACGATGGAACAGAGTATCTAACTCGCCAAGGAACATGGGAAGCTGTTCCTGCTGAATAGTACTTGAAATTCCTTCTGCACGTATTAAGTGAAAAGGGCTGTGTCATCATGAGATGGCACAGCCTTTTTTGTGAGGAAAAATGCAGCGTTTTTCAGTTGAAAGAACCGGCTTTGCTGCCCTAACGATTATCGAGCTATTGCTTCAAGAGATGGTAATCAAAGGCATACTGTCCGAGCGCGAAGTCAAGCGCATCTTGAAAGCTGCAGCACGCCGTCATGAAGATGCAGCTGAAGGCGATACCGACAAAATCGAAATGAACATGGAAGCCGCTTTACTTATCCGGACATTGACATCAGGACTTGCACCTTTGTTCGATCGTGAAGAAAAAACCAATTATCCTAATAGAAAGAAAAAACCGGTTAAAAAACGAAAACGAGTTTCAGGTCGAAAATCTATTCGTCGCGCTGCGGATATTTCTCAATAAATTTTTGAGGCCTTGTTGGCCTTAAGACCAAATTCCCCTTGCAGTTAGGACAAAAGCCTTTGTGCGTTTCTTCAGTACAACTTTCGCAAAAAGTGCATTCAATAGTACAGATGTATGCATCAGGTCCGCTGTTTGGAAGCGGTGCATGACATGTCTCACATTCTGTTTTTAATAATAGCATTTATATCTCCTTTAAACCCAATCTAATAGGTGTTTCAGGAGCAGGAAAGTGCCAATTGGTTCCCATATTCCAGAACCAATTGGCAGTATTTATTACTATGCAGCTTGCGATTTAGGTGCGGGAGTTTTGAACATTGTCATTAGGTGTTGATGTTGACTTTGATAGTGCTTTATCGCTTTGTCTTTTACATGGCCATAGCCCCGAACCTTCATAGGAAGTTCAGCGATTTCTACGGCAAGTGGGTACGTGTCGCTGTTTAAATTATCAATGATGATAGATAACGTCTGTTCAAACTGTTTGATCAACTGACGTTCTTCTTTGCGTTCTGCCAGGTACCCGAAAGGATCAAATGCAGTTCCGCGAAGAAACTTAAACCGTGGTAGAATTTCAAATGCTTTCTTCACCCAAGGTCCATATTCAGCTTTTTTAAGCTCACCAGTGTTGGGATCTTTTTTTGCAAACAGAGGCGGGGCCAGATGGTATTTGACTTGGTAATCCCCCTCCATCATACGATCAACTTTATCCATAAAGCCGGTATCGGTGTACAAGCGAGCCACTTCATATTCGTCTTTATAGGCCATGAATTTGAACAGTGACTTGACCACCGCTTTTGACAAGGTATCACTGCCTTTTACAACTTCAGCTTCTTTGGCTTTAATTTTGTTAATCAGACTTTCATATCGCCGCGCATATGCCGCATCTTGATAGTCGATCAAGAACTGTTTCCGCCTTGCAATCATTTCGTCAAGATCATCTGATGGCTTCATAAAGCCCTTGGGACCGGAAAGGTTTGCAACTTCTGCAATTACTGAGTCAGGATCATTTGCCATAGCACGGCCCCATGAAAATGCTTTTTTATTGGCTTCAATAGCAACACCATTCAGCTCAATTGCTTTCATGAGTGCATCCATTGATAAGGGAACAAATCCCATTTGGAAGGCATACCCGAGCATGAACAAGTTGGTTGCAATTGCATCCCCCATCAACGTCGTCGCGATGTTACTTGCATTGATCAGGTGGCAATCCTCTTTACCAACAGCTGCTTGAATGTGGTCCAGAGTACTTTGCACAGGGAAGGGGGCATCCGGATTAAGTGTAAAGTCCATCGTTGGAGCAGGATGTGCATTTACCACAGCTTTTGCAATGCCAACGTCCAGTTTTGCAAGGCTGTCGTATGAGCCGGCGACAACCATATCGCATCCAATTAACAAATCTGCGCGACCCGCTGGAATACGAACGGCGTTGATGTCTTCTGGTGTTGGGGCAATATGGATATGGCTAGTAACAGCACCACCTTTTTGGGCAAGTCCGGCCTGATCCAAGACGGAAACACCTTTACCCTCTAAATGGGCAGCCATACTCATTAGGGCACCGATTGTGACAACTCCGGTGCCGCCAATGCCGGTAATCAAAATGCGATACGGCTGGGTGATTTCCTTAATGACTGGCATGGGGAGGCCCGCTGCGGGATCATCTTTTGAACTTTTCGCAGGTTTACGTAATGCACCGCCTTCAATCGTAACGAAGCTGGGGCAGAAGCCGTTTACACAAGAAAAGTCCTTGTTGCAGCTCGACTGGTTGATTGATCTCTTACGTCCAAATTCAGTTTCAAGTGGCTCTACCGATATACAGTTTGATTTGACGGAACAATCTCCGCAACCTTCACAAACCAAATCGTTGATCATGACCCGCTTTGCAGGATCAGGGAACGTTCCTCTTTTCCGGCGGCGGCGCTTTTCTGCTGCACACGTTTGATCAAATATAAGAACAGAAACGCCTCCTATTTCCCTCATAGATTTCTGGATAAAATCCAAATCATCGCGATGATGGAAGGTTGTTCCTTTCGGCCATTCAATATTTGATGGGTATTTGTTGGGCTCATCTGAGACAACGCGAATAGCGACGGCGCCTTCTCCTGCAACTTGTTGGGCGATTTGCCACGGTGTCAGTTGCGTATCGAGAGGCTGACCACCTGTCATTGCAACTGCATCGTTATACAAAATTTTATATGTGATATTTGCTTTGGCAGCGATAGCCTGACGGATAGCAAGTAGGCCCGAATGGTGATAAGTGCCGTCACCCAGATTGGCAAAAATGTGCTTTTCCTTGGTGAAATGCTGTTGGCCAACCCACGGAACACCTTCACCGCCCATTTGTGTGAACTCATTTGTGTTGCGATCCATCCATGTCACCATGAAGTGACACCCAATGCCGGCAACGGCGCGGCTACCTTCCGGCACGACGGTTGAACGGTTATGTGGACAACCAGAGCAATAGAAAGGTGTTCTGCTGATTTTAGCTGGGGATTGGTCGAGTTGTTTTTCTTTGCGGTCTAGGAAGGTCAGACGATCTTCGATTTGCTCAGAAGTATGAAAACGCCGAATACGCGCTGCAATAACCCTAGCAACACGTGCGGGCGTGAGCTCTCCCGCTGATGGTAAAATATGTTCACCTTCATCATCAAATTCACCGATAATGCGAGGTCGAACGCCAGTATCCCAATTGTAGAGTTGCTCCTTCATCTGGTTTTCAACCAGCGCACGTTTTTCTTCAACTACAAGAACTTCTTCAAGACCTTCTGCAAAGTTTCGAACTCCTTGAGGATCCAGCGGCCAAGGCATGCCGACTTTATAAACGGTGAGGCCGATATCAGCGGCTTGGCTGTCATCGATGCCCAGATCACGAAGGGCCTGCCTGACATCCAGATAGGCTTTCCCAGTTGTAACGATGCCAAAACGGCGCTTTGGCGAATCCATAACAATTTTGTCGAGATTATTCGCTCGGGCAAAGGCACGTGCAGCATAAATTTTGTGCTCGTTCAATCGAACTTCTTGGTCAAACCGATTGTCATTACCGCGAATGTTAAGGCCACCTTCGGGAAGCTGGATGTCAGGATATTTTATCTGTATCCGGTCTGGGTCTACATAAACAGATGCACCGCCTTCTATGGTTTCCGATACGCATTTAAACCCTACCCAAAGCCCTGAAAAACGCGACATAGCAATACCAAGTAAGCCATAATCAAGAACTTCTTGAACACTTGCAGGATGTAATACAGGCATCATCCAGCCCATAAATCCATGCTCGCTTTGGTGGGCAACTGTGGAGGAGACTATGCCATGATCGTCTCCGGCAAGGGCAAGTACGCCACCGAATTTTGACGTGCCATTTGAATTTGCGTGTCTAAAGACATCGCCCGTGCGATCTACACCTGGGCCTTTACCGTACCAAATACCAAAAACACCATCATAATTGGCGCCTTCATACATGTTCAGTTGCTGACTGCCCCAAACAGCTGTCGCGGCAAGATCTTCGTTGATGCCAGGTTCGAAATGGATGTCATTTTCTTTGAGCAGCGGCTTAATTTTCCAAAGAGCTTGGTCATAACCGCCAAGAGGTGATCCTCGGTATCCTGATATAAATCCTGCAGTGTTTAATCCAGCGGCACGATCTCTCGCCTTTAGCATAAGCGGTAAACGAACGAGAGCCTGTATTCCTGTAAGGAAAACACGGCCTTTCTCCAGCAAGTATTTGTCGTCGAGTGAGACATTAGCAAGCGGCATACTTCAACTCCCTAGCAAGCAGTTTCGCATAATATAATATATGAAAAATAACAGCTTAATCAATAAAGGTCAATATTGCTGACATTTAGAAAGAATATTACGTGATAAATATTTTTTGACTTTTACGTGAAATAAATGCTCTTCAATGAAGATAAACTGCAGAAATAAGCACGCGAGGCAAAAAAATGACCATTTTGGTTACTGGTGCAGCCGGTTTTATCGGAATGCATGTCTGTAAGGAATTACTTGAGACAGGCGAAAAAGTGATCGGTTTAGACTGCCTGAGCGATTATTATGACATCTCACTAAAGAACGCGAGACTGTCAGAGTTAGAGCCGTATCCCAATTTTCAGTTAATTAAAGCTGATATTTCTCATGAAGAAACATTCACAGATATTCTTGGGAAATTTGTCGGTATTACGAAAGTCGTTCATTTAGCGGCGCAAGCTGGTGTCAGGTATAGCATCACACATCCGCAATCCTATGCCCGTTCTAATCTGATGGGGTTTCTAAATGTTCTGGAATATTGCCGGAACCTGCGAGGACTTGAGCATTTGGTATATGCGAGTTCCAGTTCAGTTTATGGAGGTAACCGCGAGCTTCCATACACCGTTGGACAATCAGTTGATCAGCCCGTTTCGCTTTATGCCGCTACAAAAAAATCCAATGAATTAATGGCGCATAGCTACAGTCATCTCTATCGAATTCCAACAACGGGTCTTCGTTTTTTTACCGTTTATGGTCCTTGGGGGCGCCCTGATATGGCTTATTGGTCTTTCACCGAAGCCATGTTGAAGGGAGATCCAATTAAAATTTTTAATAATGGTGATATGAAAAGGGACTTTACCTATATAGATGATATTGTTAGCGGCATCTTGAAGGTGTTAAAGGCTGTGCCTGAAAATAAGGACAGCGAAAAACCACCTTATCGTATTTATAATATCGGTAACCATCGGTCGGAACCACTGATGAATCTTGTTGGAGCGCTTGAAAAGTCTTTAGGCGTGAAAGCAGAACTCGAATTTTTGCCAATGCAAAAAGGAGACGTCAAAGAGACCTTTGCTGATATTGGTCCGATGCAAAAGGATGTAGGTTATCAGCCGAAAACCTTGTTGGAGGTTGGTATCCCCAAATTTGTTGATTGGTATAAAAGTTATAAAAAGGAAAGCTGATCCTATGTCGGGTGTATTTGATATATCGCAGATTCAGAACATAATTGATGTTGGTATTCCCCACTGTGCGGATATCGGTGTAAAGGTTGAAGAAATATCTGAAGCAGGCGTTGTTATGAGCCTGCCGTACGATGACCGTTTCGTTGGGAATCCCGTATCGGGTGTTTTACACGGCGGCATTATTACAACCCTGATTGATTCTGCCAGCGGCATGTGTATTTACGTCAAAATGCAAAAATACATCCCAATTGCAACGCTTGATCTCCGAATAGATTATTTAAAATCAGCGGTACCGGGGCGAGATGTGTTCGCAAAAGCGACGTGCTATCGATTATCAAAGCAGATCGCTTTTGTTCGTGCGATTGCCTATCACGATGATCCTGAAGATCCCATCGCCAATAGCGTTAGCACATTCATGTTGAAATCTACGGCCTCAAAGCCTTTGAATGAAGCCTCAAAAAAGATGGTGGACAAAAAATGACGGACAATTCATCTGAGCAGTTTTTAGAGTCCATTCTAAAAGCCAAAGCTTCCAAAGATTGGGAAGCAGTTTCCTCGCTTATTCCATATTTCAAGTATTTGGGAATGGAAGTCCATGAAACGGATAACAAATTTACTTGCAGATTACCGCAAGAGAAAAAATTCACTGGGAATCCGACCTTGCCAGCTTTGCATGGTGGTGTCGTCGGCGCTTTTCTTGAAAGCACAGCATTGGTTCATTTGCTCCTAACACAGGAAATTACGCAGCTTCCTAAAATCATCACATTTACGGTGGATTATCTACGCTCTGCCAAGGTGGAAGAGTGTTTTGCGGAGGCCGTCATCACCAAGCCTGGTCGGCGTGTGGCGAATATGCGGGTGCGTGCTTGGCAGAAGGATCGCAATAAACCAATTGCGACTGCAAACGCCAATTTTCTTGTTAGTTGAGTAACCTAACTTATCTATAAAAATATACCTTCTTTCTGGAGCATTTAATAAATGTCTGAACAAGCCTTGTCCAATTTACCTGAATGGGATTTGACGGATTTATATCCTTCCACTACGTCTGCTGAGTTGGAAGGTGATATTCGAAATTCCGCATCTGGTGCCAAAGAATTTGCCGCCAAATATGAAGGAAAGCTGGACCAATTGGACGGCGCAGGGATGGCTTCTGCTATTGCAGAATACGAGGTGCTCGAAGAAATTCTTGGCCGTATCATGTCATACGCCTATCTTGTTTATGCTGGTGATATGTCCGATCCAGAGATAGGAAAATTCTTCCAGAATATGCAGGAGCGGATCAACGTTATCTCCACGGACGTGTTGTTCTTTACGTTAGAGATCAACAAAATTGACGAGAAGAAGTTTGCGGGTTTGTATGAAAATGCAGATCTTCTTCGCTACAAGCCTTGGATTGATAATATTCGAGCACTGAAACCGTATCAGCTTGAAGACAATCTGGAAAAGATGCTTCACGAGAAGAATGTCTCAGGTCGAAGTGCGTGGGTTCGATTGTTTGATGAAAGTATGGCGGGCCTTCGCTTTGAGATGAACGGCGAAAAGCTTGCGTCTCAACAGGTACTTCACATGCTTTCTGACAAAGACGGCGCTGTGCGAAAGGCGGCAGCCAAAAGCCTTGGAAAAGTGTTCGGCGAAAACGTACGCCTTTTTGCATTAATTACAAATACGCTTGCAAAAGATAAGGCGATTGAAGACGAGTGGCGAAAAACAGAAAGCCCAATGTCTATGCGGCATCTGTCCAATCAAGTTGAAGATGAGGTTGTGGATGCCCTTTCTCGTGCAGTGCAGGATGCATATCCGCGATTGTCACACCGATATTATCACTTGAAAGCCAAGTGGATGGGACAGGATAAGCTGGATTACTGGGACAGAAATGCCCCGCTTCCAGAAGATGATGATCGCCTTATTCCATGGGACGAAGCGCGAGACACGGTTCTAGATGCCTATGGTCGTTTTTCCCCTGAACTTGCGACAATGGGGCAGGAGTTTTTTGATAAACCATGGATCGACGCGTCTGTTCGCCCCGGAAAGTCACCGGGCGCTTTTGCCCATCCAACAGTTCCCAGTGCTCATCCGTATCTGCTGGTTAATTACCAAGGGAAAATCCGCGATGTTATGACACTTGCCCATGAACTTGGGCATGGTGTTCATCAGGTTTTAGCTGGGCCACAAGGGGCACTTCTTGCTGATACACCTTTGACTTTGGCAGAAACGGCAAGCGTTTTTGGAGAACAGCTTACTTTCCGCGCCCTCCTTGAAAAAGAAACAGATCCCGCGAAAAAGCGAGTTATGCTTGCAGGTAAAGTTGAGGATATGCTCAACACCGTAGTTCGACAGATTGCTTTTTATGAATTCGAAGTGCGACTTCACGCAGCGAGGCGCAAAGAAGAATTATCTCCAGATCAAATTGGTGAGATTTGGATGGAAGTTCAACGGGAAAGTCTAGGGCCCGCTATTCGTTTGCATGACGAGTATCAGTATTTCTGGAGCTACATTCCGCATTTCATCCATTCCCCATTTTATGTGTATGCATATGCGTTCGGGGATTGCTTGGTAAATGCTCTTTATGCTGTGTATCAGGAAGCGGAAGAGGGGTTCCAGGAAAAATACTTCGATATGCTAAAAGCAGGTGGAACCATGCGACACAAAGAACTCTTAGCACCTTTTAATCTTGATGCGTCCGATCCGGCTTTCTGGTCTAAAGGATTGAGTGTTATTGAGGGCTTCATTGACGAGCTTGAAAACCTCTAGGTTTGGGATTAGAGGAAGGGTTCCAACTCTTCCTCAATCTCTCCATCATTTCCTATGGAAAAAGAAAGCAAGCTATTTGGTAGGATTTCATTCCAAATTTCTGTTTCTTTATCAAGTGGCTCACTGACGATAAGAACCGATCCGTTATCAATCGTTTGATATAATGACGGTGCTTTGGTGTCGCTTGACCATCTCAAAGCCCACAATTTTTCACCGTTTGAGATCGCAAATGTTACGCGGAAAGCTTCTTTGATGCCTTTCTCCGCTCGCAGATTTTCTACTTGCCTGATAGTTTTGCGTAAAGCTACCTTCGGACAATCGTTCATACCATTTGAAATGAGTAAGTGGAAAAGCAGTTCGCTATCCGTACCCCCTTGAATACTATCGTAACATTCATCATCTAGCAGTTTTTCTAAATCCCGTTTTAAGCTTGAGAAATTACCAATTTGTCCATTGTGCATAAAAAGCCATTTGCCATATCGAAACGGGTGACAGTTTACGAAAATGTTCGGCGCACCGGTTGAGGCTCTTACATGTGCAAAGAAAATGTGACTGGTAATGTGCCTTGAAAGTTCATGAAGGTTGGGATCCGACCAAGCAGGACCCGGATTGCGATAAAGGCCCGGCTCATCTTGATGGCTATACCAACCAAGTCCGCCCCCATCCCCATGAACACCAAGTTTCGCTTCACTGGAATGCCGGGCTTGTGCAGTTAGAGAATGATCTCGCTTATAGACAAGATCTTCAATGACTCTTGGTGTTCCAAAATAGGCAAGCCAGCGACACATTTCATCATCCGATAATATAAAACAGGTATTATTTAGCAGAAGTTCTTGTAAATCTGCCAAAAACTGATTTAAAAACTGCAATTATTAAAAACAGGATACAATCTATTGCTCAGATACTGTGATTTGTTATATTGCGGTGCAAAGTGATACTAAACTAGATAGGTAAAAAAAATGTCTGAACACGGAAATATGAATATCGAACAACAAAATGGCTCTTACGGTAGTTTTGTTAAAATCACGACATACACAAGTATTTTTCTAGTTATTTTACTTTCTCTCATGGCACTTACGCTGGTGTGATGTGAAGAAACATCTTTCAAGGAACATCTGAAAGATGACGAAGCTTGGCGTTGGCAGGGGCGCCTGGAAGCCACTCTACTAATCAATAATGTACAAAAGGATCGATTATGAAGATCGCAATCCCGATGGAGCGGCGAGAACACGAAAAACGTGTCGCAGCCTCTCCTGATACTGTTAAAAAGTTTGTAGGTTTGGGAGCCGAAGTGATTTTGGAAACTGGAGCTGGGAACTTAAGTTCTTTCTCTGATCAGGATTACAAAGACGCCGGTGCCAATATAGCCGCGGATGCGGTAGCTGCCCTCAAAGACGCCGATATAGTCTTGAAAGTCCAACGCCCCTTAACGAAAGAAGAAGGCGGCATAGACGAACTTTCATTAATGAAAAAAGGTGCGACGCTTGTTTCTGTGTTGGCACCTCTTCAAAATAAAGAACAAGTGGCCGCTTATGCAGCAGCAGGCATTGAAGCGCATGCTATGGAACTGGTTCCACGGATCAGCCGGGCGCAATCAATGGACGTTCTTTCCTCTCAATCCAACCTTGCCGGATACAAAGCAGTACTGGATGCTGCTAATGAGTATGGCAGGGGCATGCCAATGATGATGACAGCCGCTGGTACAGTTGCACCAGCGAAAGCCTTCGTAATGGGTGTTGGTGTTGCAGGCCTTCAGGCAATTGCAACAGCGCGCCGTTTGGGAGCGATTGTGACTGCGACTGACGTACGTGCTGCGACCAAAGAGCAAGTTGAAAGTCTTGGCGCAAAATTCGTTATGGTCGAATCCGATGAAACCGGTGACGGTGAAGGCGGTTACGCCAAGGAGATGTCTGACGAATACAAGAAGAAACAAGCTGAACTTGTTTTTGAACATGTAAAGAAACAGGACATTGTTATTACAACAGCTCTCATTCCTGGACGTGAAGCGCCGATTTTGATCAGTGATGAGATGCTTGCGGTTATGAAGCAAGGCTCTGTTGTAGTTGACCTCGCAGTGGAAGCGGGCGGTAACGTGACACAGTCCAAACTTGGTGAAGTCGTTGAAACTGCAAATGGCGTTAAAATTGTTGGACATCATAATGTTCCAAGCCGACTTGCATGTGATGCGTCCGCGCTTTACTCGAAAAACCTATTTAATTTCCTGCAGCCAATGATCAACAAAGAAACAGCTGCTTTGGAAATGGACTGGGCAGATGAAATCGTAAAAGGCACAGGCCTGACACGGGACGGTAAAGTTGTTCATCCGCTTCTGACAGAAGGAGGAAATTAATCATGGATATGGTAGATCCTACTGTTTTCAGACTGGCAATTTTCGTCCTTGCGATTTTTGTTGGTTATTACGTGGTGTGGAGCGTTACGCCTGCTTTGCATACTCCCTTAATGGCGGTAACAAACGCCATTTCATCTGTGATTATTGTTGGTGCATTGATCGCTGCGGGCCCCGCAGAGTTTAATCTTGCTAAGATATTTGGCTTTGTTGCCATTGTTCTTGCATCAATAAATATCTTTGGCGGCTTCCTTGTGACACAACGGATGCTTGCCATGTATAAGAAAAAACAGAAGTAGGGGGAACGCCAGTGTCTGCAAATATTACTGCGCTTGCCTATTTGGTAGCCGCTATTCTTTTCATCCTCGCACTGCGGGGTTTGTCTTCACCTGAAACTTCAAGACGTGGCAATATCATGGGTATGGTCGGCATGGCTATTGCTATGATTGTGACCATTCTTGATCCAAGCGTTGTTTCATACGAATGGATTATCGGTGGTATTGTTTTGGGCGGTGCCATTGGCGCCGTGATCGCACAACGTATCGCTATGACTGCAATGCCTCAATTGGTGGCTGCGTTCCATTCTCTCGTTGGTTTGGCCGCGGTTCTTGTTGCTGCCGCAGCTTTCTATAACCCGGAAGCCTATGGTATTCTTGATGCCGGCGGGGAACTGAAGACCCTTAGCTTGATAGAGATGGCTATTGGTGTTGTTATTGGTGCCATTACATTCTCAGGCTCCGTAATTGCTTTCACCAAGTTGCAGGGCCTTGTCTCGGGTAGCCCCGTGACATTTGCCGGACAGCATTTGGTGAACCTAGTTATAGGTCTTGCGATTATGGCTTTGATTGTTTGGTTCTGTATCGACAAAGGCCAAGATCCATCTATCTTCTGGGCAATGACAGCATTAGCGTTCCTAATTGGTTTCCTGATCATTATCCCAATTGGTGGTGCTGATATGCCTGTTGTGGTTTCCATGTTGAATTCCTATTCAGGTTGGGCAGCTGCTGGTATCGGTTTCACCCTTGAAAATACGGCTCTCATTATCGTGGGCGCTCTTGTGGGTTCTTCTGGTGCGATCTTGTCTTACATCATGTGTAAGGCGATGAACCGCTCTTTCATCAGCGTAATCTTGGGTGGCTTTGGCGGCGACGATGCTGCGGTATCTGTTGAAAAAGGGGATCGTCCTCATAAAGCGGGTTCTGCAGAAGATGCAGCCTTTATCATGAAAAACGCTGGTAAAGTGATTATCGTTCCGGGTTACGGGCTCGCGGTGGCACAAGCACAGCATGCACTCCGTGAAATGGGTGATTTGCTCAAAGCAGAAGGCGTTGAAGTTGCCTATGCTATTCATCCGGTTGCGGGCCGTATGCCGGGTCACATGAACGTTCTATTGGCAGAAGCTAACGTGTCTTACGATGAAGTATTTGAATTGGAGGAAATCAATTCTGATTTTGCCGGTGCAGATGTGGCTTTTGTTGTAGGTGCGAACGACGTGACCAATCCGGCTGCTCGTGATGATCCTCAAAGTCCGATTTTCGGTATGCCAATTTTGGACGTGGACAAATCACAAACGGTTCTATTCGTGAAACGTTCAATGTCTTCTGGTTATGCCGGTATCGACAATGATCTGTTCTATAAAGATAACACCATGATGCTTCTCTCTGATGCGAAGAAGATGGTGGAAAATATCATTAAAGCTCTCTAACAACGCTTTAAAGAAAAGAAAAGGCTGCGGTTTTCCGCAGCCTTTTTTTGTGTCTTATGCTAGCTGAAAATTAGGGCGTGTCATTCTGCGGAAACCCACTATTTCAAAGACTGCAAAAACGGCAACCATGAACGCAACCACATCAATCAGAACCATACCTGCTGTACTAAACCAATGCGGTGCAAGGATAAGTAGGGCAACACTGGCACCAACCCACAAAATATCAGCGGCGATAATGGCTTTGATATAAAGGCCGTTGTCTATGGCTTTAAGAGCCGTATAGCCCACATCAAGTCCAAAGAGAACGAACCCTGCACCGCAGATGTACAGATAGAGACTGCTATCCAACCCCATAAAGCTTGTTAGGGGACCATTTGCAACGAGGCATAGAAGCCCAGCACTAACAGACGTAATTGCGTTGGTAAGAAGCGTTTTTTTTAGTAAATCAGCAGAAGTAGTCGTCATTGTCCTGATCCTTTCCATTGATCGGTCGTATCTTGTGAGCGCACAATCGCAAATCGGGGTCATGCTCGCAATTACCTTGGAGGTAATGCTCGAAAACACGTTAAGTATGAGACACAAATACCGAAATTGCTAAAAGTGTCGGTCAAAATAGACCATCTTACAAATGAGAAATCTGAAATCGGTACGAAGTATGAGCAGGAAGCAGTTGACGGATTTATACTACAATATCCAAATCGCTAAAGAAGCGCTTGGCATCACAGGAACACTTAATGTATTGAAGCTTTAACCTGAAACGGATTTGGTTTCATTATAGCCTTGTCCTGATAGGACACTTGAAGCCTCACTTTTTTATTTTTATCGGAGCCGAAATGAAACTTATTATCCTCAACTTGCCGTATGATTTTGATGAACAAGATTTAGAAAAATTATTTAAAGCCTATGGCAATGTTAAAGCTTTTAACCTTGTCTTAGATGACGAGACCGGTGCTTCGAAAGGATTTGGTTTTGTCGAGATGGAACTAGAGGAAGACGCGACGGCTGCTATCGAGAAGCTACATGGCTCTAAGATTAACAAAAGGAAAATCCGCGTTAAGCCTGCAAAGTGAGCTTCAAAATGTCGCCAAAATTGGTGCTGACCGATCAGGGGTGGAGCTGACGTCAATATTGTTTCAGTCTTTCGCCTGAGAGTGACCCTTTGCAGGCGTAGTTGTGAACCTTAAATGCCAAATGGAACACCACCACTAACGGGCAAATTTATTCCTGTTATATAGGCTGAGTTCGGCCCTGCCAAATAAGCTACGGCTTCGGCTACATCTTCGGGGCGCCCGGCGTCCCGAACAGCAACATTTGCATAGCGCCGCTTTTGCATCTCTTCTACAGAGATTTCGTTTTCTTTTGCCAGACGCATATTCGCCGCTGCGTGCATATCTGTCATTATATATCCGGGGCAGACGGTGTTGCTCAAAATACCATCGGCACCAAATTCTGCTGCAATTGTCTTTGTCAAACCAACCAGCCCATGCTTCATTGCGGTGTAGGCCCCAAACCCTGCCTCAGCCCCCAGACTGCCAGTCGACCCGATATTAATAATACGCCCGCCGCCAACGTTGCGCATTTCCGGGATGACTGCCTGAGAAAGCATCATTGGGCCAAGTATATTTACGCGAAAACTGGATTCCCACTGATCACCTGTCGTTGACAGAAAGTTGTCAGAACCCGCCAATGATCCTGCATTGTTCACCAGTATATCAATGCGACCAAACTCCTGCATTGTAGCTGATATGCAAGCTTGAATATCGTGAGCATTAGCGACATCCAGCTTTAACGATATTGCCGAATTGCCCATATTTCTAATGTCGATGACCAAAGAGTCTAAGAGTTCGTCTTTCTTATATATATTGTCGTCAATATGTAAGGGGCCCGCCATATCAGTTGCAACAACCGAAGCCCCGTTTTCTGCAAGACGCATCGCGATCGCGCGCCCTATTCCCCGAGGTGCAGATGTTCCCGTCACTATTGCTATTTTACCGGACAAAGGCTTCATAAAATGCGTTCCCAGTTGTTCTTAAGAGAGGGTGGTCACCAGCAAGAGTGTATCGAACGTTAAAACACCAAATTCCGTGATGCAAATGAACGTTTGCAAAGTTCGCAATTCAGGCACCTCTAAATCAATATAGAACAACTACCTCTGGCACTTTTGAGATCTAATCAGGATCGTTCAATTTCTGCTGAATTGCGGTTGTAAGATGACCTGTTGGGCATCAATGTCAGTAAAGTGTGACAAAGCGGACGTGATTTCAGATCATTTATTACTTATCAGTTCGACCCAAAGCGGAAATTTACTTCCAAAATAACGCGCTGGCACACCCTACACCAATCGATAACTTAGGTGTGATGCCATGGTCAACCTTGGTTCGGGTAATTGAGTTAGTATCGTGAAACTGATGGAGCGATATTGATATGGCCTATTCATACGCGTGTAAAGATTGTGGCGGGATGGGAGCTTGGCCCGTGCAGGATCTCGTGACGGCACACTGTGTGCTAAGAAAAGCCGAAACTGCTGGAAAGGGACAAGATGCCTGCATTTGATTCAGCTACATTAAAAGGCTGTTCAATGATATATCCTGTTAAGAAAATGGGCTCCAGTATTTTGATAAGCCCACCAGATCCATTATTCTCCTGAAACGGTTTCTTCAAGTTGTTTGCCAGTTTTACGGTCAATTACAAATATTGGTGCCGGGTTGGCCTAAAGCCCAAAGCGGAGGCCTCATTTGAGAGATGCCCAAAAGTTATTTTTTGAATGGAAAACTCAATTGATCAAATGCCATTTCGGCCAATCCATCGGCTACGGTACTAAATTCATTCCCGCCACTTATTTTATCTTCTTCAAACATTTCTATAAATATCTGTCGAACAGCAGGTGTATATGAAGTTCCGCCAGTCATGAAAACTTGATCGATTTGGCCACTTAAAACATCGGCACTGTTCAGAACAGCTTCAACACTTGCTTTTATCTTTTCCAGTTCGTCACTAATACACGCTTCAAAATCCTGGCGAGTGATCGGGATCTCAACATCTATTCCAATTTCTTTTAGATCAATGACTGTAGAATGTTGGCGAGAAAGCTCTTCTTTTGCTTTTAAAACAAGGCGGTTCATCTGAAAGAAAAGACCTTCTTCAATTATGTGGACAAGTCTTTCAATTTTCTCAGGCTCATGTGAGTACCGGCACATGCTCTTCCAGTATTGGATTTCCTTTTTGTTCCCCATAAACGCCATTCGGTGCAACATAAACTTGCTAGGTTGCCACGGAATGGGGACGCTTTTTCCGAATGAGTCGTAGGAACTTCCCTTACCCAACATAGGGGCTATTGCAAAATCAAAAATTTTTGCATCGAAGCGATCCCCCGCAATACCAACGCCTGAATGTGCAATTGGTTGATACCTACGATCAGTTCCATCCTCGAGTTTCAAAACGGAAAAATCACTGGTTCCGCCTCCAAAATCTGCAACAAGGACAAGTCCTTTTGCTTCATTGGATTTCCCAAATTGATATCCAGCAGCGGCCGGCTCATACGCGAATTCTACATTTGAAAGTCCTGCGCGCTCGAAGGCCTTATCCAGCCGCATTAATGCCAATTCCTCATCTGGTCGAGTACCTGCAAAAACAACTGGGCGGCCTGCAACGACCTTTATGGGCTGATCATTTAGTGAAATTTTCGCGTTTTCCAGAAGGTCGAGCAAAATATCGGCAATCATTTCTTCAAGCCCTAATTGACGGCTTAGGATTTGTGTTCTGCTGAAACTTTTATCACCAAGGTAGGATTTCATCGACATGATGAGACGTTGATCGGATCCCCATTCCAGATAATCGGAAATGCCATATGGACCTGAACTGTGTTTTAGCACCGGTTTACCGAACTCATCATCATCCCAATAACAAATTAGGGATCTAAAATTTCGGCTCTCTCCTAAGTCGGATTTGAAACTGTGATGAATTCTCTCACCTGATGGTAAGATCGTTGTTATGACAGTATTAGTCGTACCAAAATCCAAACCAATGCAAAGGGCATTCGACATCATAAGAATTTTCCAGAATGAGTGAGGTTACGAAAAGATGTTGCTTTTAACGATTATTAATCACCAATGCGAGATTTCTTTTTCGTGGTGTTCTTTTACGGCACCTTCAAACAGCGTTAATTAGTCGATTTCGCGACGATACTGTTACCGCTAATCTACATTTCATCTGCGAAAACAAACCCTACTTCATCCAAACTTCCACCTAAATTGGGATACCGAATTTTCGGTTTTGCGATATTCATTAGATTATACTAAAGTACTGCTTTGGGTTAACGTTTGTCTTGTCGATACTAATGGACTGCGAAAATTGGTGATTTCTGTGCCCGATGAGGGGAGTAAATTGTCAGATATTGTACTTTGGCTCACTGAGCTTGGCTTAGAAAAACACATTTCTGCGTTTTTAGACGCCGAAATTGATTTTGAAACGTTGTCTGATCTTGAAGAAGACGATCTGAAGGAACTTGGATTGCCTCTTGGACCGCGCCGTAAAGTTTGGGGAGCCATCCAGCGATTGGAGGATGCCAATGCATCGTCAGTATCCCAACCTTCGATCTCCATCTCGTCTTCCGATGCGGAACGTCGACATTTGACAGTAATGTTTGTCGATCTTGTGGGGTCGACGGAAATGGCAGCTGGGATTGACCCCGAAGACATGCGCGAGATCATCACCGGCTATCAGAACACGGTTGCAGGTGTCGTTGCCCGCTATGACGGGTTCGTTGCCAAGTTCATGGGGGATGGCGTTTTATGTTATTTCGGTTGGCCCAACGCCAACGAAGATGATGCCGAACGCGCCGTCCGCGGAGGGCTGGAAATTATCGCCAGCGTCAAGCGGTCAACTGGCCCGAATGGTACGCCGCTTGCATCGCGTATTGGTATAGCGACTGGCGTTGTAATTGTCGGCGATCTGATAGGCAGCGGTGCCACGCAAGAGGCAGCGGTTGTTGGTGAAACACCTAATCTGGCTGCGCGCCTTCAAGGTCTAGCGCAGCCCGACCAGATAGTTTTGCCTCAGGAAACTGTCAATCTGCTGGGCAATGTTTTCGCGCTAAACCCTCTGGGCGCACATGGGTTGAAGGGGATCGCCGAACCGGTTCAGTCCTTTGGCGTTATTGGAGAGAACACCGAGCCGAGCCGATTTGAATCCCGTCATCTTGGCGTGCTTACCCCAATAGTCGGTCGTAAGCTGGAAACAGAACTTATGTTGGAGCGCTGGTCTACGGCACGCGCTGGCGGTGGGCAAATGATTTTGGTCAGTGGCGAGGCTGGTATTGGTAAGTCGCGTATCACCCGCGCGGTGATTGACGCCATTGCGCAAGACGAACATGTCCGCATGAGTTATCAATGCTCGCCCTATCACACAGACAGCGCATTTTATCCGATCATACAACAACTCTCATTTGTGGCCGGGTTCAAGGCGACCGATGGAACAGAGGCTAGGTTGGATAAACTGGAAACGTCCATCGGCGGCGATGGTGAAACGGCTGCGCTGATCGCGGCGCTTCTCGGCATTGATGGAATCGACCGGTACGGCGCGCTGAACTTGACCCCGACACAGCAACGAGCCCGCACCATGCAGGCACTAGTTCGAGTAGTGGTTCAGCAGGCACAAGACAAACCTTTGCTTTTGGTATTTGAAGATCTGCATTGGGTTGATCCTACAACTCTGGAACTTTTGGACCTAGCCCTTGATGCCATTGCGGATCAGCCCATTCTGCTCCTAGCAACGGCACGTCCCGTCTTTGAATACGGCTTTGGCGGTCATCCAATTGTTTCTCGGTTTGCTCTCAATCGTCTAGGTCGGGAACAGATTGCCGCTATTGTAGGCAAACTGACCGGTAACAAGGCTTTGCCTGAAGAGGTCGTTGACATCATTACCAGTCGCACAGATGGGGTGCCACTGTTTGTCGAGGAACTGACCAAGACGATACTAGAATCCGGAGTTCTGAGGAATGAGGGCAACCGATTAGTTCTGGACGGTCCGCTCGATACATTGGCTATTCCCAGCACGCTGCATGACAGTCTGATGGCGCGACTAGATCGTCTGCAACCAATCAAAGAAGTCGCTCAAACGGCGGCCTGCATCGGACGGGAGTTTGATCACCGCTTGCTGGCGAACATTTCTCCACTGGCGGAAGCAGAGTTGACGGCCGCGATGGACGGTTTGATCAAGGCTGAATTGATCTATCGGCGCGGCCTTCCTCCCGAAGCGACATATCTGTTCAAACACGCGTTGGTACGCGACGCAGCCTATGAAAGCCTACTTAAAGAACGCCGCCGAGGAATTCATACCCTTATACTGACTGCTCTGGAGAAAGCCCCTGACATTGCACCTGAAGTGCTTGCATATCATGCCGAAACAGCGAAACAAACCGATCACGCCATTGATTTATGGGAGGCAGCGAGCAAATCCGCCATCGCCCGCCCAGCTTATGATGAAGGCATCGCACATCTCGGACATGCTATCGGCCTGATCAACCCCATGGTCGAAAGTGGAATTCCGGTCGCTATAGAGCATGCCCTGTCCTTACAGGTTCAATTGGGCATGGCATTACTGGTTCGCATGGGCTATGGCGCTGACGAAACGATTGCAGCATTCGAGCTGGCACTCACACTGGCCGACAAAATTGGCGAGACTCCGATGCGATATTCAATCCTGTATGGTTTGTGGATTGCGAAGGGGATCAGAGGAGAGCACGCAGCAGCATGGCGGCGGGCCGAAACATTGCTCGAGCAGGCGATCAAGTCGTCGGAAACGGCGCCTTTGGTGGTTGCCAACCGGATCGCTGGGGCTACACGCTGCTTCATGGGTGATTTGGCCGGAGCCAGTCACTATCTTGATATTGCCAAGACGCATTATGATCCCGTCACGCATGCCGGGCTTGCCAATCGGTACGGACAGGATATCGGCGTCACAATTAACATATTCGCGTCTCTTAACACACAGTTACTAGGTCAGACCCAACGCTCTTGGGCGCATGCTGAAGACGCCGAGCGCCTTGCTAGGGCGACAGGGCACACTCAAACGATCTGCTATATGCTGATGATGCGGAACATATTTAGTTTGCTTGCAGATGACACAGCCACGTTTGAGCGCTGTACAGCGGAAGTCGCACCGATCGCCGAGGAACACAAACTGACTGTGTGGCTTGGCTTTTCGTTGATGATGTCGGAAATTGTGGCAGCCAGAAATGACGACAAGACCAGTATCCAGCGCTACATGATGGCAGATGCAGCGATGGTTGCAACGAAGGTCAAAATGTTTGTGCCCCAATCGCGTATTGCAATGGCTTGGTGTGCCTTAGCTCTGGGGCTTCGGGATGAGGCTGCCGAGTTGGCCGGTATGGCACAGGACATGATCAGCCAAACAGGCGAGGCCTATGCTTTGTCGGACCTCTACCGTTTGCAGGCATCTTTGTCTAAGGCCGTTGGCGACAATGACGTTGCAGAAAAGCACTTGGGCAGCGCCCTCGACGTCGCTCGGCAGCAGAGGGCCAAACTATGGGAATTACGTGCAGCAATTGACCTTGCCCAACTTTGGCAGGATCAAGGCAGGCTTGAGGAAGCCTTGTCAGTTCTCGATCCTGTTTACAAAAGCATCGCTGCTGGGGATTGTCCTGACGACCAGGCCATCGCGCAAGTCTTACTCAACGATCTTGTAAGATAATCGCCTGCAATAAATGTCCGCTGTAGTGTGGAAATGGAAATTCAAATACATTGAGCTAGAAATTCAAGACGGACAACGGCTATCAATCCCAAACTGGCGGGATGCGGCTCCGAAAAATTCGGCATATTACCGGTCATAGTAAATAAAGAATTGATGATATGCTGGAATATCTCTATCTGCCAATCCAGCAGGAAGTAGCGGATATGGCGATAGCTAAATTGGAAAAAAGTAACTTGGTTTATGGGCGAAAAGACACCTAAGCAAAAAGCAGTTGACGGACGTCCGTCGTTTTGGAGAGCTAAGGCATTGATTTATATCGCATCAATATTACCTGAGAGGTAATGTTTATCGTCTTTTTATTAGCCTATAGTTTCTGCCAGTTTCAAAATGGAGAGCATCATGTCGGAAGCAGCGTTGAAGAAAAATGTATCTGAGTTTGGAGCTCTGCTTCGTAAATGGCGACAGATACGTGGGCTTAGTCAGTTGGATCTGGCGTTGGCAGCGGATAGTTCAGCTCGTCATTTGAGTTTCTTGGAAACAGGGCGATCGCATCCGAGCCGTGAGATGGTGATGCGCCTTGCTGCCACAATGGACCTGCCCCTTCGGGATCGGAACAGGTTACTAAGTGATGCAGGCTATCGTGCTGCCTATACAGAACGCCCATTAGAGGGAGAAGGGCTCGATCAGGTGCGCCGCGCGCTGGATTATATTTTGCAACAACAGGAACCATATCCGGCTTTAGTCATGAACAGATGCTTTGATGTATTGATGATAAACCATGCGGGCGCCAAGCTGATGCAAGCCCTAGGTTTCCAATTGGGCGGGGAGGCGGGCCCGCCAAATATCCTGAGAATGACGTTGCACCCCGAAGGATTTCGAACTGTCGTGAAAGATTGGGAGCGAGCTGCGCGTCATATGATCCATAGGGCTTACAGACAAGTCAACGGACGCGACGAAAACGATCCGTTAGTGAAAATCCTCAATGAAGTACTCGCCTATCCGGGCGTGCCAACTGACTTCTCATTTGAAGATCCCAGCCATGATGCCCTGCCCGTACTTCCCATTGAGCTGGAGCTGAACGGCGTAACGTTATCATGGATTACGACAATCGCCAGTTTCGGAACGCCGCAAGATGTAACCGCAGAAGAGATCATGGTCGAAAGCATGTTTCCAGCGAATGCAGAAACAGAACAAATCGTAAAAGCGATGGCGAACGTTTAAGCTCGTTCATCTATCCAATGATTGAGGCGTTCCCAGAGAACAGTGCCGGTTCGCAAATGATCAAAATGTCCTAATTTTTTTGCATTGACGTCTGCAGGTGCGATCTCCCAATGCGTGGAGATTTCTGCTGGCATTAATTCTGAAAATGCTTTGGTGCTGCGCGTAGGAGCCATGCGAAGATCATCTGTAAAGCCGATGCATAATGTCGGGGTGCCGGACGTCGCTAATACAGGCTCAAGATTGCGCCCATCTGTTCCTCGTAAAACACCTGTGATACCCCATTTTGCCCAATCCATGACTTGCTTCCGTGCAATTGGCGTTCCCCATCCGAAGTGTTGACCAGGAAGATATCCAAAAAGCTTCGAAATCGCCGCGAAAGCTGTGAAAAGAATAAGCGCTGGTCGGCCAATTATTTTTGAATGAAGATGGGCAGACGTAAGAGTTATCACACCGCTTATTTCATCGGGATTTTCCGCAGCAAAAATTGCTGACAAGTGTCCCCCCAGACTATGCCCGATCATAAAGATCGGCAGATCAGGGTTATTTTCTTTTATGGAGGCGACCACAGCAGGGAGATCGTATTTTAAAATATGATCAAAACCGTAATCAATGCCGCGTTTTGGGTGCGGCTTACTCTGACCGTGACCGCGCGGGTCCAGTGCAACGACAAGATTCCCCATTTTTGCAAGAGCACTTGCCATAAATCGAGCTGGCCTAGAATGAGATCCCATTGCAGGCATCAACAAAACAATCGCTTTGATGTCACCTGACGGCGGTGCGTAACGATTTGCTTTTAGAATCCAACCATCGCTCGTAGCGAAATCTATTTGAATACTTTCGATTTCTTCCGGTTGCATGTGATCCCCCAATGCGGCAAAGCAATGTTATTTGAACAAACACTAAAAGCCGCTATCTGGCGAACCAGAGCGGCTTTGAGTAATTATTTTAGGGAAGACTTTAAAGTCTTCTGATGCGAGATCTAACCTTCGCGAAGGGCGCGTTTACGAGCCAATTTACGGGCGCGACGGATCGCTTCCGCTTTTTGACGAGCGCGTTTCTCTGATGGCTTTTCGTAAGCACCGCGGAGTTTTAACTCACGGAAGATGCCTTCACGTTGCATTTTCTTTTTTAGAGCGCGTAGCGCTTGATCGACATTGTTGTCGCGAACATGTACCTGCACAGCTAAAAGTGCTCCTATCCTTGAATGTGATTAAATCCGTTCACAAAGTGGCGTGCTTAGTAGCATGACCTCTTTCCGTTGTGAAGGTATAAACGCTATAATTTGGAAAACAACCAAAGAAATTGCAATTTAACATAAATATGTGGGTGCTGATAAGTGGAAATGACTGCGAAACCGATATTGAAGATGGGAAATCCGTTACTCCGTGAATTAGCGGCCCCAGTTGACGATCCTACAACCGAAGAGATTCGGAGTTTAGTTGAGGTTATGCGACTCAGTATGGCAGAGGCCGGAGGCGTTGGATTGGCAGCCCCGCAAATAGGGATTTTATTAAGAGTGGTGATTTTTTCTGTTCCTGGCGATCGTTTGTCTCAGGAGGACGGAGGTGAGGGGGAGGGAATTTCCGAGACTGTTCTGATCAATCCGAAAATCGAAATTCTAGAAGAGGAAACCGCACTGGGGTGGGAGGGTTGTTTGTCTGTGCCGGGGCTGCGTGGACTTGTCCCGCGATTTACAAAGATACAATATAGCGGGCAAGATCTGGAAGGGCATTTGGTTCAAAGAGAGGCTCATGGTTTTCATGCGCGTGTCGTTCAGCACGAAGTGGATCATTTAGACGGTATTTTGTATCCTGAACGGATGACAGATCTGCGTAATTTGGTGTATGAAACAGAAATGCAGGCATTTATGGAAACCTATAAGGTATCTGACTAATCTTGGAGGAATGAAATGACGGTTCAAACCGAAGAAAAGGCAAGCTTACTTGAAGCCGTACTGCCACATGTTTTGTTCGATGGTTGGTCTACAAAAGCGATTAAACATGCGGCCGAGGATCTAAAAGTCGATCCCTTCTTGTTTGAACGCCATTTTCCGAACGGGCCCGTTGATCTAATCGCGTTCTTTATTGAGCACGCTGATGATCATATGGAAGAGCAGTTGAGCGAACATAATGTTCTCTCAATGAAAATCCGGGAACGCATTACCTTAGCTGTAAGGTTGCGACTGGAAATCTATGCACCTTATAGGGAAGCTATTCGGAACGCGCTTACTTTGCTGGCATTGCCGCAGAACGCTGCTCTTGGCCTTAAACTGACGGAGAGCACCGTGAGCCGTATGTGGTACGCAACGGGTGATACGTCGACAGATTTCAGTTACTATACGAAGCGCTTTACACTTTCTTTGGTGTATTGCTCGACACTATTATTCTGGCTAGATGATAGTTCAGAAGATTTCGATAGCACGTGGGCGTTCTTGGATCGCCGTATTGAAAATGTCATGCAGTTCGAAAAGGTCAAATACAAAACAAAGAAATTCTTCTCGAAGAAACCAGCTGCGCCCGATTTTATATCTCCAGCACGGTTTTTTCGGAATTTGAAAGCACGCTAGAACTCAGTCACATAATTTTGACGAACAGGAAAAAACAATGCTGAAAAACAAAAATATCCTGATCACTGATGCGACCCATTTTGTCGGAAAGCCCGGCGCCTCTGTTTTAATCAGAGAAGGGGCCACGGTATTTGCGCAAGATGCGTCATTCGTGGATGAAAATGCCCGTCTTGCCTTTTCTGAATTAGTGCCGGGTGTAACACCCCTGGCAGAGCAGGACCCCGAAGAGGTTTTAAAAGCCGTATTGGCTATCGCAGGACATCTGGATGTTCTGGTCAATAATGATGCCTATCCAGCTATCAGAGCCTCAATTGACGAGGCGGATATTGAAGATTTCAGAAACACTTTGGATGCGCTGTTGGTAAGAGGCTTCACTTATGCAAAATATGTGGCTGCCCATATGAAAAAACGTGGCTCGGGCAAGATAATATTCATCTCGTCTGCGGTGCCAAAACATGGTTTACCTAATTATTCGATGTATGTGGCAGCGCGCGGTGGCGCGAACGCGCTGGCGGTGACACTTGCCAAAGAGCTTGGAAAATCAGGAATTCAAGTGAACTCACTTGCGCCTAATTTTATTGAAAGCCCAACTTATTTTCCAAAAGAGCTTTTGGAAAACGAAGAGACTTTAAAGAAAATTACGAAGCCCATACCTCTGGGACGCCTTGGAAAGCCCGAAGAAGCGGGGGAATATCTCGCATTTCTGTCTTCAGATAAGTCAGACTATATCACAGGGCAGGTGCTATATTTTGCTGGTGGTTGGGCCTAGACTCAGACTTTAGGCGCAGTACCCAGTGGGAACAGGCGCGTGACATGGCCCATTTTGCGGCCTTCGCGTGCCTCGGCTTTCCCGTATAGGTGAAGGCTCATCTCTGGATGACAGAGAATGTCATTCCAGTGATTTATATCATCACCAATCAGGTTACGCATTACTGCATTGGAATGCCGCTCAGCGGACGCCAAAGGAAGGCCCGCCGCGGCACGGATGCTTTGCTTAAACTGACTGGCTGTGCAGCCCTCAATCGTCCAATGGCCAGAATTATGCGGACGTGGTGCCAGTTCGTTCACCAGTACATCGTCATCACGAGTTACAAACATTTCAACGGCCATCAATCCAACAAGATCGATTTGGTCTGCAATTTTGTGTGCCAATTTTACGGCATGTTCCGAGATGGAAATTAAGATGTCAGCCGGTGCCAAAGTGATATCTAGAATGTGGTTCTTGTGTTTGTTTTCTACTGGAATATAAGATTGTATGTCCCCATTGATACCGCGAGCGACGATAACTGAAATCTCAAGTTCAAAGGGTACGAAACCTTCAAGAATTGCAGGCTGCTCACCAATTTCTTCCCACGCTTCATCAATCTCAGTAGCAGCGTTGATTTTAACCTGACCTTTACCGTCATATCCAAAACGTCGTGTCTTTAAGATCGCGGGTGTTCCGATCCTGGCAATCCCAGCACGAAGATCTTCAAGAGACTCTACATTTGCAAAAGGGGCTGTGGGGACGCCAAGGCTATTGAGGAAGCTTTTTTCAAGATGCCGGTCCTGTGTGATTTCCAGAACCTTTTTTCCCGGGCGCACAGGGACGATTGCCTCCAGAAAATCAAGAGTTGCCGTTGGAATATTTTCGAATTCCAATGTGACTACATCGACTGAAGAGGCAAATTTACGCAATGCGTCTTCATCGGTATATTGAGCGATGGTAACGGCAGTACTTACTTGTGCCGCCGGGCTATTCGGATCTTGCCCAAATACGTGTGTTTTGTACCCAAGCTCGGCAGCGGCAAGTGCCATCATTCTGCCAAGTTGTCCGTCCCCAAGGATACCAATTGTTTGTCCCGGTGCGATCATGGTCATTGGGTCTATCCTATTGAGGAATGTCAGTTGGTTCTTCAGCGACGGCGGAAGTTTGTTTTTCCCGCCAGTCATCAATGGCTGTCGCTGTATCTTGATCAGTCAGACCCAGAATTTGTGCTGCAAATAGTGCTGCATTTATGGCCCCGGCTTTTCCGATTGCAAGTGTGCCTACGGGGACACCGCCCGGCATCTGAACAATCGACAACAGGCTGTCCATTCCCTTTAATGCTTTACTTTCAATTGGGACACCTAAGACCGGGATTGGGGTCATTGATGCGGCCATCCCCGGTAAGTGAGCTGCACCACCGGCACCTGCAATAATAACTTTTAGACCACGATCTTTTGCACTTTTAGCATACTCAAACAAACGATCTGGTGTTCTGTGAGCTGAAACAATTTTTGCTTCGAAATTCACCCCGAGTTCGGCCAAAGTATCTGCGGCATGTTTCATGATTGGCCAGTCTGATTGGCTACCCATAATTATGCCTACTCGCGCCCCACTTTGTGTCATGTATTTCATCCGTTCCCGGTGGTCAGAATTGTTTGTCGTGATATAGCGCGGATTATAGGCAGGCGCATGCAAGAAGCAAGAAAAGCCTCAATCTGAAAGTGACATAAAGGCAATTGTTAATAATCGACTGGTAATCTTTGTGTTTTTCCGGCAAATACCTTAAGATTCAGTAGAAAAGAAAACGCACTTTATCAGGTCAGTACATGAAAATTGGTCCGACAGGCCGCCCAGCCGCGACAGTAGCAACCAGAAAAACAGCTTCGGCTGCAGCCGCTTCAGCTTATTCAAGCTCGGCGGCACCGCGTGCTATTCAAGATACAACCTCTGTCATGGGTATTCCGGAAAATGAGCTTACGCCGAAGGTGCGTGATGCGATCATGTCATTGATGGGGGAAGTTGATCGTTTGCGGCGTTCTGTGGAAGGTGTAAACCAGAGACTAGCTCAGGCTGAAAAACTTGCGGATCAAGATCCTCTTTTACCCATTTATAACAGGCGCGCTTTTGTGCGCGAGTTGACACGGGTTCAGGCCGCAGTTGAACGTTACGCGGAGCCTGCCAGTTTGATCTATATTGATTTGAATGGATTTAAGGGCGTTAATGATGCGCACGGCCATCAAGCAGGTGACTTCGTACTTTCAGAATTTTCTAAACGACTTATTCAAAGTGTTCGGGAAAGTGATGTCGTCGGACGTCTCGGCGGTGATGAATTCGGCTTGATTTTGTCGCAGACAAATACCGAGGCTGCTGTCGTTTTAGCGTCAAGGCTACCCCAAGAGTTGGAACGTAATCCAATTTTTTGGGAAGGCAATCGATTGGACGTTGGATTGGCGTATGGGATTGTGTCAATTGAGCCTGGCATACACCCAGAGCAAGCGCTAACAGAAGCGGATAGCAAGATGTATGAGCAAAAGCAGCAAATTAAAAAAGATAAGTAAGCGGCGCTATGCCAAGCCTTAAGCAATAATATCAGGTAGTAAGGCGTTTTCTGTCACGAAAATGTGGTCTTTCAGGATAAGTTTGCGCTTTTTTAGCCGCTGAAGTTGCAGGTTATTGTAATTACCTGAATTGATAAGGGCGTCAATTGCAATATCAAGATCACGATGTTCTGTTTTGAGTTCGGCAAGTCGCTGTTTTAAAGCTTCTTGTTCGTCAATAACTGTCATTCTTGCATTTTTCCTGTAAAAACATACTCGAAGTTTAGATCGTCTAAATCACATATGTTAATTGCGGGGTGAGAATCCAACGCTGCGTATAATAACATTTTTCCATAAGATAGACTAGTATCATAAGTGTGAGGCAGGTTATGTGGTTGATCGCCTTGCAAGTCAAGATTCCGTTATTTATAGGTGCTTCATGGCAGAAAATCTTCCTCGCCCGTTATGGGACTTTGTTGTTCAAGTTTATGCCCTGGACGGAGTGAAAGAGGCGTGCCTTGCGCTTCAGGAACGCCGCGATGTTGATGTAAGTCTATTGTTGTTTTCTGTTTGGGCTGGCAAAATTGGACACGGCGTGTTTTCGACAAACATCCTGAAAAGTGTGCTGAAAATTAGTGACGAGTGGCAGACAAGTGTGATTAAGCCGTTAAGAAAGGTTCGAAATTTTCTAAAAAATAGGGCGACAGAAGGAACAAAAATACAAGTCCTTCGCATCTCCATTCTGGAAAATGAATTGAGTGCTGAGCGCCAGGAATTAACAGCCTTAGGTGATTTGTTCTCTGGCGATCCGAACGTGCAGCAATCTGAAAACAGCCAAATTGATCATGCATTGAGAAACACTCTCGATGTTCTAAAGAGCAGCAAAGTGGGTTTGACTGAAGAAGATTTGCGCGACATCAAAATCATTTGTGCGGCCGTGTTTTCTGAGGAGAGCAAGTTTCCGAACTGGTTGGACAATGTAAATGCGGTGACGGCACCCAATTTGGATTAATTGTCGTCTTTAAGGCCGCTCCACCGCTTGGTAATTTCATTGTCTATTTCCATTAGATCCAACACTCTTCCAACTGACTGATTAACAATATCGTCTATTGTCTTGGGGTGTGTGTAGAAGGCCGGAACAGGCGGAGCGATAATGGCGCCCAAATCGGACAAAAGAGCCAGATTTCGAAGGTGACCGCTGTGTAACGGTGTTTCCCGTAACATGAGAACCAGTCGACGACGCTCTTTCAAAGCAACGTCAGCAGCACGTGTTAGCAAACTGCCAGTTGTACCGGTGGCTATTTCCGACATTGATCTGATTGAACAAGGTGCAATCACCATACCCGCGTTTTGAAAGGAGCCAGATGCAATCGCAGCGCCGATATCAGCCGCTTTATACGATTTGGTGGCAAGCTTTTTGACCTCAGATGCGCTAGTTTTGGTCTCGTGCAAAATAGTAATCTCAGCAGCTTTGCTGATGACTAAGTGTGTTTCGATACCTATTTCATTGCAGGCTTCAAGTAATCTAATGCCATAGACGGCACCGGAGGCACCCGCTATCCCAATGATAAGTTTTTGTTTTTTAGGCATATAGTAGATCCAATGAAAAAAAATCGACAAAATGTCATTGATTCATATCATTTTGTTTCAATTTTTTGTAATATAGACTTGTTTACAGCCTGAAAATACGGCTGCCCGCCTTTGTTACTAGAGGAGATAAAACATGAGCACAACTGAGTATGTTGCACAGCTAACGGAAAAACACCACCGCATTGATGAAGAAATCCAGTCAGAAATGACACATCCATCGGCTGATCGACTGCACATTACCGAGCTCAAGAGGGAAAAACTCAGGCTAAAAGAAAAAATAAACGAGCTGTCGAGTTAGACAGCCGAACATAAAAAATTCTGAACTTTTGTTCGAAAATGCGTCAAGAAATTCTTGGCGCATTTTTTTGCGTTTATTATGAAAAACTGAGGTTTGCGAAGGTGTGTGGTCGGTTCTTTCAATTACACAATATTGTCACCGGAAAATCAGATTAAATTTGTGTGAAACCGCCGAAGTTATTGAAAGAACGGCGAAAACGAAAATCAAGCTGCTCGTCAAGTGATTTTTTTATAAAAAGAACACTACAATTTGTTGACTGCGTGGGGGGAGTTCTACAATATGTAGTGGTTTCGCAGGAATGCACGAAGTCGAGAAAATGAAGCGAGGATCGGGAAAATATGCCCGTTTGCTGCGTTTTTTTGCGCCGTGTCAGCCTGCAGGATATGAAAATGCGGCGCTTGTGGGCGAGAGGATAAAATTTATGTTGGATGCGGTCGATTTGTTGACGGATGTTGTGCAAGTTAAAGGCGGAGCAAGGGTTCATATTGACCATAGCCGGGATGAATATTTAACTGATTTCGGACGATCAGTTCTTGAAGATCGGTATTTGCTTCCAGGCGAGAGTTTTCAGGATTTATTTGGCCGGGTTGCCAGTGCTTATGGTGAAGGTGACGCGCATGCCCAGCGTATTTACACTTATATAAGCAAGCTTTGGTTCATGCCCTCAACCCCTGTGTTGAGTAATGGCGGAACGTCACGCGGATTACCCATATCCTGTTTTTTGAACGAGGCTGACGACAGCCTTGATAGCATTGTTGATTTGTGGACAGAAAATGTCTGGTTGGCATCAAAAGGTGGCGGAATCGGCAGCTATTGGGGAAATTTACGCTCCATCGGCGAAGGCATTGGTGCTGTTGGGAAGACTTCAGGTGTGGTTCCATTCATTCGCGTGATGGACAGTTTGACCCTTGCAATCAGCCAAGGATCACTTCGCCGGGGTTCTGCTGCTGTTTATCTCCCCATCTCACATCCAGAAGTCGAAGAATTTATTGAAATTCGCCGACCAACTGGAGGGGACCCAAATCGGAAAACTCCTAATTTGCATCATGGAATTCTGGTGTCTGACGATTTCATGCGGGCTGTAGAAAATAATGAAGAGTGGGGACTGACCAGCCCGAAAGATGGCGCAGTTGTTCGTAAGGTGGATGCTCGCAGCCTTTGGATACGTATGCTGACGGCACGCGTTGAGACGGGCGAGCCCTATATGATTTTTAATGATCGTGTAAATGCACAGGTTCCTGAGCATCATAAACTCGCAGGTTTGAGTGTGAAGACATCAAATCTGTGTGCAGAAATTACACTGCCGACTGGTAGAGACCATCTTGGCAATGATCGAACCGCTGTTTGTTGTTTGTCCTCTCTTAATCTTGAGAAGTATGACGAGTGGAACGAGGAGGAAGGCTTCATCGAAGATGTGATGCTTTTCCTTGATAATGTTTTACAAGATTTCATTGATAGCGCCCCTGATAAAATGGCTAAGGCAAAATATGCAGCCATGAGAGAGCGCAGTGTTGGCCTTGGTGTCATGGGCTTCCATTCGTTGCTGCAAGCCAAGCGCGTACCGCTAGAATCTGTCATGGCAAAGGTCTGGAATAACCGCATCTTCGCACATATTAAAAAGCATGTTGATGCTGCATCAAAAAGCTTGGCTGATTTACGAGGAGCTTGCCCAGACGCTGCAGACTATGGCTTTAATGAGCGCTTCTCCAACAAGACAGCAATCGCGCCAACTGCCTCAATTTCCATTATTTGTGGTGGTGCCAGCCCCGGGATTGAACCTACGGCTGCCAACAGCTACACACATAAAACCTTGTCGGGATCCTTCAATGTACGCAATCCGCATTTGAAAGCATTGCTTGCGGAAAGAGGTCACGATAACGAGGAAATTTGGTCTTCTATTACCGTGAATGAAGGCTCTGTGCAGCATTTGGATTTTCTGGACGATCATGAAAAAGATGTCTTTAAAACAGCATTCGAATTGGATCAGCGCTGGATTATCGAACTTGCCGCAGATCGCACGCCCATGATAGATCAGTCTCAATCTGTGAATATTTTCTTGCCAGCGGACGTTCATAAGCGCGACCTGCATCAAATCCATTTGCAGGCTTGGAAGCAAGGCATGAAGAGCTTGTATTATTGTCGCTCTAAGTCTATTCAGCGGGCTGAAGTTGTTGCGACTAAGGAAGATATGCCAGATTCACTTCGTGAATTGATCGCCGGTGTTGCTGTTAAACCGAAGCTGGAAGTCGTTGGCGAGACAACAGATTATGAAGAATGTCTCGCTTGCCAGTAAGGCAGACAAAGTTCGAATTTATTAATTGATCAATAGTTAGAGTGTTTCATGTCACTGCTTGATGCAAAACCGGTTTATAAGCCTTTCTCCTACCCTTGGTGTTACGATGCATGGCTTATGCAGCAGCAAATCCATTGGTTGCCTGAGGAAGTGCCGCTTGCGGATGACGTGAAGGATTGGCATAAAAACCTGACGGAAGATGAGCGGAATCTCTTAACGCAAATTTTTCGCTTTTTTACCCAATCAGATATTGAAGTAAATAACTGCTACATGCGCCATTACTCGCGCGTTTTCCAGCCAACTGAAGTACAGATGATGCTGGCCGCTTTTTCGAATATGGAAACAGTACACATTGCTGCCTATTCACATCTTCTGGATACCATCGGTATGCCGGAAACTGAATATTCTGCGTTCCTTCATTATAAGGAGATGAAGGACAAATACGATTATATGCAGCAGTTCAATGTGGACAATAAAGCTGAAATCGCCAAAACCTTGGCTGTTTTTGGTGCGTTCACTGAAGGTTTGCAGCTATTCGCCAGTTTTGCAATTTTGTTGAACTTTCCGCGGCACGGCAAAATGAAGGGTATGGGCCAGATTGTTACATGGTCAGTTCGTGACGAGAGCCTTCATTGTAATTCGATTATCAAATTATTCCGGACCTTTGTTCAGGAAAACCCTGAAATCTGGAATGAAGAACTTATCGAAGGCTTATATCAAGCTTGCCGTGAGATTGTATCGCACGAAGATGCTTTTATCGACCTTGCGTTCGGCTCTGGAGACATTGAAGGTATTACTGCGGAAGAGATCAAAGCCTATATCCGCTATATCGCGGATCGCCGCCTTGTGCAGTTAGGCCTTGAGCCAATATACAATTTGGAAAAAAATCCGCTACCTTGGTTGGACGCAATTCTGAATGCGGTCGAGCATACGAATTTCTTCGAAAATCGCTCAACCGAATATTCAAAGGCTGCCACTCAAGGATCTTGGGAAGACGCTTTCGATTAAGCTAAAAGTTTGAGCTGCAAAGGCGCTCTACACATCTTGAAAGAATTTTAGGATCTTTCATTGTGACAGAGAGTGTCATTGCACCTTGAAAGCTGCTGACGATGAATTGTGCGCGTTCAGTGCCATCTCTTCTACCCCCTAGGGCGGCTGCCGTCCAAGCAAGTAGTTGGTCAAAGAAAGTTTGCACTGCGGTGCTCACATCTTCCGGCAGGCTTGGAAGCTCTGATCCCAAAATGCAACCAAGGCATATAGTTCCTTTATCGGACAATGCGCCTATATAGGCATCTCCCAGCCGTCTTATTCGCCCTTGGACGTCTTTAGCATTCGTGTCAGCTTGACCGAGTGACTTAATGAACCTCTCTGCATACCGTTCAATAACAGCTTTCCCGAGATCAGATTTGTGGGGGAAATGATAATGCACGCTTGAGCTTTTAATCCCTACAGCGGTTGCAATATCCCTGAAACTGACGGCGTCAAAGCCACCCTTGCGCATGTGATCTTCTGTCACATCAAGGATTTCATCAATTCTGTTTTGTGTGTTTTTACTAACCATTTTTTATTTATCTATCACTTGATAGGTATTGACAAGTCAATTTTCTTGAGTATTATCTACCTATCAGTAGATAGATAAAAGGAATTGATGATGAAAGTTTATGAATTTAAAGGTTTTCCAAATCCGGCTCGTGTCCGTATGGCGCTTGCTGAAAAAGGACTAATGGGGGAGGCGGACTTCATTCAGGTTGATCTTCCGGGTGGGGAGCATAAGACAGAAACGTTTTTAGCGATAAACCCTTCAGGAGCAGTCCCTGTTCTTGAACTTGCTGATGGTACAATGATTTCAGAAAGCGTTGCCATCACAGAATATCTCGATAATTTGGATGGGACTCCAGTTTTGACTGGAACGGGTGCGCAAGAACGCGGTGTAATTTCTATGGTTCAGCGCAAAGTTGAAACAGGATTTTTGGATGCGATTTCTGCGTATTTCCATCACGCGACAGAGGGGCTGGGTCCTGACGTCGAGCCTTATCAAATTGCTGAGTGGGGCGAAAAACAACGGGAAAAAGCCATAGCAACTCTTCACTGGATGGAAACAATACTGAAAAAACAGGATTTTCTAGTCGGTGACAAATTTACCGTAGCCGATATTACCGCTTATGCTGGGTTCTTGTTCGCCGGATTTGTAAAACTGGATATACCAGCAGACTGTCCTAATGTGAAAAAATATGCAGATAATTTGGCAAGTCGCGAAAGTGCAGCCATAGCCACTTGAATGAGGGTCCCCATGCAAATTAATAGTGATTTTTCAAAACGTGTATTTGTTCATGCCGATAAAGAACCATGGCATCCGTCTCCAATGAAGGGGGTCGATCGCCGTATGCTGGATCGTATCGGAGGTGAAGTGGCACGGGCGACAACGATTGTGCGGTATGCAGCCGGAAGTTCATTTTCTGAGCATAGCCACGACGGTGGTGAAGAATTCGTCGTATTGGAAGGTGTATTTCAAGATGAGCATGGGGACTACCCTGCTGGAACGTATGTTCGAAACCCACCGGGTACGGCGCATACACCCCGTTCCGACAAAGGGTGCACAATACTCGTGAAACTTTGGCAATTTGATCCAACTGACACAAATCAGTTTTCTGTAGATATTGTGTCCTCCGATCTATTGGGTGCAAATGGGGGTACAGAAGTGGAAAAAGTGCTTCTGTTTGAAGATCAGAGGGAGCGAGTGACATATGAGACATGGCAGACTGGGGACATGTCAGTAGGCGCCCAAGGCGGCGCAGAAATTTTCGTTCTCGAAGGTACGTTTATCTTGGGAGGAGAAACGTTTACCCGAAATTCATGGCTTCGCCTCCCCGAAAACGATTTTGCAACTCTTGATATCGGGTTGGAGGGAGCCTCAATCTGGATGAAAACCGGGCATTTGTTGTTCGTTTAAGATTTCGATACCAAAACGAAATATTAATGAAGAATTTATTAGGTAAGGCTTTGGAAAGAAATGTTGTGATAGGTTTCCACTATTAAGCAATGAAGATTTTATTTAGTAGTGAAGTATATGAAAAAAATTGAATTTAAAGCTCTATTCAAAAATAAAACCGTAGCTGATTCTTCCGACATTAAAGCAAGCCTGATTTGGACGCCGAGGCGTATCTTGCTTGCACTTGCTATCGTTATGTCTGCAGCATTAATGTTCGGGCAAGCCAAGGTCGCAGAAAGATTCACCGAGTTTTCGCTACAAAGTTTTAGAGATAACGCTACCGATATGTTGACCTTTTTGGTGAATGACCGGATCCGCCTGCAATATGCTGATAAGATTGTTCCTCAAGTTCGTGACTGGTCTCGGTTTGCGCCGCTTGTTAAAGCAGTAAAAAATAATAATGCCCAGAATATTGAGATTCAAGCCACTGCCTTTCATAATGATGCGGTGATCACGCGTCAGGAATTTGATCTTGTCACTACAAATATCTTTGATAAAGATTTGAATTTGCTGGGAACTTCGACCAAAGGCAAAGGTCAAACCGTCTTGGGGATCACAGAATTTAAAAAGCAACTTGCGAGCAGAGACAAAAAAGCGACGCGTATCCCCGTCACCTTTTATTGGCGAACGAAAGAAGGACGTGCAGTTCATAGCGTTATTGCTCCTATTGGAGGTTTCCGTGTCGCCGGCTATATTGAAACAGTCACCAATCCTTTTCCGCATTTGACAGGCCTCGCCGAATATCTAAGCGGTGATATCGTCTTTAAAGATATCCACGACAACATTTTGATCGAGGATAATTATCGAAAATTTTCAACTGATGCGTCCAGCGATGGGGAAACTAGCTCAGAAATGGCCTCTAGGTCGCAATTGGATGTGCTGAAGATTGAACTTCCAGGCACCAATAAAGACGTGTGGGCAATCGGTTATCTTACACGGGATGTGAGTGGTTTTACTGCACTTACCACACAGATTAGAAACTCATCCATGGTATCGATTGCCATTGGAATTGTCGTTGCTTGGGTTGTCGGCTGGGTCTTGCTGCATTTCACGTTGTTTGGGAAAATTAAAAGTTTTTCAAATAAGCTCACTGAGATTAGCAAAGGCCATACTGAAATTGATTTGCCGAAAGTTGGTAAGGATGAATTCTTGGATATGGTCAATGCGCTAGCGAGGCTTCGAAAAAGCGTGGAAGATAGCTTCCAGCTTCGCAATATGATTGAAGACAGCCCTATTCCAACAGCATTGATCGGTTTAAATGGAGGCATTTACTTCGTTAATCATGTGGGAAATGAGCAGGCTATTGTCAAATTTGAAGAGACCTCTGAAAACAAAGCAAAAATTTGGGATGTGGTTGGTGTAAACGAAGAAAATCTTCCGACGCTTAGTTCTACAGAAGATCTGCCAATAACTGAAATATTGCCGTTGGGTGACAAGCAACTGGAAATTGTTGTTGCAGCGGTTCGTAATGCGGAAGGTGAACATGTTAGGAACATGCTTACATGGGAAGATGTAACAGCGCGCGAAAAGATGGCGAATGAAGTTGACGAACAAAGGCGTAATGCCGAACAACGTGCGGACGAAATTGGTGCTCAGAAAAAAGCAGATGAGGAAGAAGCCAAACGCATTGAAGAGTTGATTGCAGCATTTGATACAAGTATTGCAAGCAAAATGAGTGCGGTGGAAGTTGCCTCAGGTCAGGTGAAAACCAATGCTGGTGCCATGGCCCAAATGATCGAAGATACGCTTATGAAATCCCAATCTATGGATGAGGCATCACGAGAAACGGCGTCAAATGTTCAGATCGTTGTTGAGGGGGCGGATACGCTTTCTAACTCTGTTGCCCAAATTCGGGATCAGGTGGAACATACATCTACTATCAGTCAAAAAGCAGTGGGACATGCAGCATCTACCAGCCAGACGATGCACGGTTTAGCCGATACCGCGAAACGTATCGGACAAGTGATCGAACTTATTGAAGATATTGCAAGTCAGACTAATCTTCTGGCTCTAAACGCTACGATCGAGGCCGCGCGGGCAGGTGATGCCGGTAAGGGGTTTGCGGTTGTTGCAAGCGAAGTGAAAAATCTTGCTAGCCAGACAGAAAAAGCGACTGAGGAGATTACAGCTCAAATCTCGGCAATTCAGGAAGCTACTTCCAATTCAGTTGTCATGACGGAAGAGATTGCCAAAACAATTGAGCAAATCGACGAGGCGACTTCAAGTATTGCGAATGCTGTAGAAACTCAGGCATCGGTTATTGGTAACATCTCATCCAACGCGCAATCGGCAGCGCAATCCACTTTGCGCGTAACCGACACAGTGTCAGAAATTGCCGATGACGCCTCAAAAACCGGCGGGGCTGCAGACAACCAACAAAATGCCGCGAATAGTATGGTTGAAGATTTTCATAATATGCAGGACCAAATAAAAGAATTCCTGACAGGCATTCAACGAAAATAGTTCTAAATTCGAGCACTCAAAAATATCCCAGACAGAAACTAATGCAAGTCCCGTAATGGAAACATTACGGGGTTAAGGAGGCCGGTTATTGACATCGTTGTTTGGAACAGCAAAATGCAGTCACCAAACAAGAACAATACAGGGTATTCAAAATTGACTAAAATAATGAATACTAACGTAATAGTGCTTTATCTATTTTGCCTTAATGTCGTCGTGACACCAAGTCTATCGGCAGCGGAGAAAATTGAAGGCAGCAGTGCTGACTTTGCGCATGTTGCTTTGAAAGGGAATGCGCCGACCATTGTTCTTAAAAATGGAGACAGGCGTCATAAGCTGGACAGTTTTAAAATCTCAAGCGTTGATCACCCTCTTCAATTTTCATTAAAGGGAGAAGTTCACTGTAACCCGGATACGGTAGAAACTCGCATTGTTCGCGCAGGCCGATATTTGGAGAGCGTTCTTACAGATGTCGGAACAGAACAGGATCGTTACTGGACTGACACTGCTTTTGCAAATCCAGACATAGAAATTGAAAAATTTAAGGGTGTAAACACACTCGTTGTAGATCCGAGTGTTTTCAACAAAACCATCTACCGATTTAATGCATTCGAGGCGTTCAAAAGGAAATTGGATCGTTTGAAAACAGAAGCGATTAAGTTAGAGTTTCTTAAAAATGATCAGAAGTTTCGCTTTCAAATGCCCGTTACACTTGAGGCCATATGCAGAAAATATAGCTTCAACAAATTGACGAAGAAAACGAAATACGGAGAGCGTTCAAGTGTTTTATCCAACATAACTGTTCCGATTTATGTGATCTATAAAGCTGATAAAAAGCTAACCAGCCGATTGGTTCCTAAACTGAAAACAGGAAAAGTGATCGCTACTCCAAAACTGCCAATTACGACTTTCTTTCAAGTCAAAGAAACGGTTGTGCTGGATGGGCCGAAAAATTTGCGGGGATCCTGCCCGATTAAGGCTCCTTTTGACGTGGAGATCAAGGGGCGGGGCGATGGTAATGTTATACTGCAAGTCATGGATGGCCGGAAAATTGTGTACAAAAGTAAGGCTATAAAATTTACAAATGGTAGGGCTAGCCACAGTTTTGAGATCCCCGTAGGGAGCAAGCCTGCAATGCCATATCAGCAATTTCCCCATGAAATGAAATGGCGGGTATTTACCAAATCAAAAACTGGACGCGCGTTTTCGACTTTTACCAAGAAACTTCCTGACGCATTTTATTGGCAACACAGTTGCATCAAGCCATCACAACAACAGTAATTTTCTGCAATTTGCGTTGACGATACATCTCTGTATCTTCTAGCCTTGAGAAAAAGAACAACCGCTGCCAATGCGGAAATGGAGGTATTATGTCAAAAATTGAGTTTTTCTTCGATTGTTCCAGCCCTTGGACTTACCTTGCGTTTGAAGGGATAGAGGATCTATCAAGTCGTTGTCCGGATGTGGAAATTGAATATCGTCCAATATTAGTTGGCGGCGTATTCAATAGTGTGAACCCGTCAGTATATCAAAACCGAGACAATCCTGTGCCCGTGAAGCAGGCATATGGCAAAAAAGATATGCAAGATTGGGCTACACTGCTCGGCGTCAAAATTGGGGAGCCGCCTGTATTTCCAGTTAATAGTGTCAAAGCGATGCGCGGTGCGTTTGTCGCACTCGACGCGGGATGTCTTGTCCCATACGCTAGACAAGTGTTCCAGCGGTACTGGAGCGAGCTTGCGGATATCTCTCAAGATGAGGTGCTTGAGAGTATTGTACGGGATGTCGGTCTAAACGAAACAGATTTTTTTGCGAAAATCAAAGAGCAAAACTATAAAGATCGCTTGCGTATCAACACTGAGGAGTTAGTGAAGCGAGGCGGTTTTGGATCTCCCACAATGTATTTGAACGATGACGATATGTACTTCGGAAACGATAGAATTGCGTTGATTGAAGCAAAGCTGAAGAAGGCAAACGCATGATTGATTTATATTATTGGCCAACGCCAAATGGTTGGAAAATTTCAATTGCGCTGGAAGAAATGGGACTGGATTATAACGTAATCCCCGTAAACATTGGGCGTGGTGATCAGTTTCAGGATGCTTTTTTAGAAATTAGCCCCAATAACAGAATGCCAGCTATTGTTGACCATGATCCAGTGGATGGCGGGGAGCCCGTATCTGTATTTGAGACAGGTGCAATTTTACTGTATCTGGCAGAGAAATCCGGGAAGTTTATGCCCAAGGATCTGCGGGGGCGTATGCAAGTGATCGAATGGGTCATGTGGCAAATGGGCGGCCTTGGTCCGATGCTTGGGCAAAATGGTCATTTTAAATTTTATGCACTAGAAACTATTCCTTACGCACAGGACCGTTACAACAACGAAGCGCTCCGGTTATTTGGTGTTCTTGATAGACGACTGGAGGGACGGGATTTTATCTGTGACGACTATTCTGTCGCAGACATGGCCTGCTGGCCGTGGATCATCACCTACAAGCGTCAAGAGATTGATCTTGAAAAATTCCCTAATGTCCGTCGGTGGTATGACGCGCTTAAGTCGAAGCCAGGACTTCGCCGAGGCTATGAAGTTGGTCGTGAATTCGGAAAACCGTCTGGAAAGTGGGACGATAAGGCTCGAAAGTTCCTTATGGCGCAGGCCGACGCTCCCACAACGGATTAAGCCAAGAGTATTATAATTTTCGTAAATCTAATTATAAGGTTTGGCTTATGCCGCCGTTCACACTAAAGTGAAGGTAAGCGGGGGCATTTAAGAACTAAGTGCTCCAGATTTGCGTATTTTTTAGTATATGTGTTGGTCGTATTTATGTCATCCGCGATGGATTTCCTGCAGATGCAGGGCGAAATAGAAGAGGCACCTTCAAGGGCAGAGAAACTGCTAAGGGCTTTATCATTGATGCAAGCTTGTCGTCAGACAAAAAGTTTTTATCAGACGACGCTGTCGGAGCTATCTGCAGTGTATGAGACACTGACTTTTAGCGCATTTTTGACGATATCCGCAGACGATGGCGCCTACAAGGTAGTTGCTAAAGCGGGCAAAAACCCCGGCACACTTCATTCAAATCAACTCGCTTTATTGAAACAGTCTTTGCAGACAGGCAAACCTACTTTTTCCGAGAAATCGGCTGCACTATGTTTGATGCGCGGTAAACAGCGTCTTGGCGCGATATTCTTGCAATCTACAACAGACTGGGATCAATCGGATATTGGCTTGCTGGAGTATTTCTCTGTTAATGCCGCGAGAGGATATGAAACCAGTTTGCTTTTAGAAGAGGCAGAAAAACTGGCGTTTCGTGATACTCTGACATCACTTGGAAACAGAGCCAGTTTCAAGAAAAGCATTGAACTGTATATTGAGCAGAATGAAATAGAGAAGAAGCCGTTTGTCGTTATTCAGTTTGTTTTGGAAAATCTGGCAGAACTGAATATTGCGTTGGGCTATTCAACGGGAGATGATCTGATTTGCCGTGCCGCCGATAAACTTAGTCAGATGTTTCCAAACGCGATCTCTCTTGCACGAACATCCGGAGACGGTTTCGGTGTATGTATACCCGTTAAGAATGATCTAGAAGCTGAGGCGCTGCCTCATTTAATTAACGATGTATTTGACACCTATTTACCTGAGACTTTTAAGCTTCCCCATTTGACGCCGCGGATTGGCTTAACTTTATTTCCAAAAGATGGTGATAATACTGGGCAGCTCTGGAAAAATACGAGCACAGCTCTTGCAAATGCAAAAAAATCCGGCGGTCAGAATTTCTGCTTTTATGACAATCAGATTGAGATCGAAATCCATGGACGGGTTACGCTTAATCGGGCGTTACGGGAAGGGATGTCACAACAGCAACTTTCACTGAACTATCAGCCACAGATTTGTCTGGAAAGTGGAAAAATGGTGGGCGTTGAAGCCTTACTTCGCTGGCAGCGTGCAGACGGAAATTTTGTACCAGCAGATACATTCATTCCTATCGCGGAAGCATCAGGATTGCTTGGTCCGATCAGCGAGTGGGTTATTCGAGAAGCTTGTTTGCAGCGAATGCGTTGGACTGCAGGTGGAGTTCCTGAATTCCCTGTTGCCGTAAATATTTCTTTGAATGAGTTTCAAAGTGAGGATTTCGTTCCCTTAGTGCGCCGCATCCTAGGCGAAACAGGATTGCCTGCAAGCCTTTTAGATATTGAGCTTACCGAGAGCGTGATTATGGAAGATCGCGGCCAAACAAAGCGAAATATGATTCGGTTGAAGGAGCTTGGGGTTCGTCTTTCTATCGATGATTTTGGAACAGGTTATTCATCACTGAGTTATCTGAGCCATTTGCCGGCATCTGTTCTTAAGATTGATAAAAGTTTTGTCGATGGTGTGACGACTAATAGTAATGACGCAGCCATTGCCATGACCATTATCTCGCTAGGCTATAACCTTGGAATGAGGGTTCTGGCTGAAGGTGTCGAGAATAAAGAGCAGATTGCTTTCCTTAAAAGGGCCGGATGCCACGAAGCGCAAGGCTTTACATTTTCCAAAGCCGTTACCGCGGATCTAATTCCTGCTTTGGCGTCTCGTGCAAATTATCTGGATAGCGTGCATTAAAGATCGGGGAGTAGTTTTCCAGGGTTCATAATGCCGTTTGGATCAAGCGCGTTTTTGATTTTGCGCATCATGTCCAGTTCAGACGCAGACTTGTATAGTTTTAACTCGTTCTTTTTCATGCGGCCAATACCATGCTCTGCGCTGATGCTGCCCTGCAATTCATGAACAAGGTTATGAACAGTGCGGCTAACCTCTTCCCATTTATCCAGAAATTCGTGTTTTTCCATTCCTTCAGGTTGCAAGGGATTGTAGTGCAAATTGCCGTCGCCAATATGACCGAAGGTTACAGGCCGAAAATTTGGAATAACGGTTTGAAGCGCTGCATCCGCACGTTCGATAAATTCAGCTATTTTGGCGATTGGGACTGAAATGTCGTGTTTTATACTTCCACCTTCAGGCTTTTGAGCGCCTGAGATTTCTTCGCGAAGCGCCCAAAGTTTACCTTGCTGGGCAAGACTTTCTGGAACGATCGCATCCAGAATAATGCCTTCTTCAAATCCTGCCTCCAGAATACTTTCCATCAGACCCTTGAGGTCTTCAGTGGCGCTGGAGGAGAGTTCAATTAATACCTGCCAGTTGTATTTTTCGGGCATGGGATCAGCGAAATTTGGAACGTGTTTTGTTACCAAATCGATTGCAATACGTGGGATAAGCTCGATGGCGGTTACTTGATCACCGCTTAAGCGTCTGGCAAGCCCCAAAACTGATACAGCAGCATTTATATCAGGAATGGCGACCATCGCGAGTTGTTGATATTTTGGCCTGGGATACATCTTAACAACTGCTGCCGTAATGACCCCAAGTGTGCCTTCACCGCCAATAAAAAGCTGTTTAAGGTCGTAACCAGTATTATCTTTTCGCAAATTTGTAAGGCCATCCCAGACGGTACCGTCAGCAAGAACAACTTCCAAACCCAGAACCTGCTCACGCGTGTTGCCATAGTGAATGACCTGCACACCGCCTGCATTCGTTGAGATGTTGCCGCCGATTTGGCAACTTCCCTCAGATCCAATACGAAGCGGAAACATAAACCCGAGATCTTCTGACTTCTGCTGTAAATCCGCAAGAATACAGCCCGCTTCGACAGTGAGAGTTCCACCTTCGACATCAATTTCTCGAACGGCATTCATACGTTTGAGGGAAATGATAACTTCATCTCCGCTTATAAAGGGGATGCTCCCCCCCACCAGGCTTGTATTGCCACCTTGAGGGACAATTGAAGTATTTGTTTCCGCGCAGATTGTTACGATTTTTGAAACTTCTTCAGTTGATTTAGGGAGCAAAACTGCAAGGGCTTTCCCTTCGTACTTGTCACGCCATTCGGTGAGGTAGCCACCCATGTCTGACGCATCACGGAGTATACCTTTTGGGCCTACAATTTCTTCCAGTCTGTCTAGTAACTGCATGAGGGTGTCCTTATTTATTGTTTCTTGGTGCAGCCGCACGTTGTAGGCGATCGTTTATCGCGACACCTAAACCTGTACGAGGTATGGGAGCGACAGCAATAGCTGCCGCGCCTTGTCGGTCGAGATCATGAAAAAACGCGAACAGATTTGCAGTAGCTTCTTTTAGGTTAGAAGTAGGACTAAGGTTTTTAGTTTCAAATGCTTCTGTTCCGGGGCCAAATCCCAAATAGTCTTCACTATCTTTATGTGTCGTTGCGTTCAGGCGTACCGGGCAGGACGGCGCATAGTGGCTAAGGAGCATGCCGGGACTGGTGATGGCGCTATCTGCTTTAGCCCCACTAACATTCCCAACAACGCTTTCGAGTTGTTCGCGCGTAACACCGCCCGGCCGCAACAATGTAACCACGCCGCCATCAACACTCACAACAGTACTTTCGACCCCAATGTTGCAGGGGCCGCCATCCAGAATGATACTTACTTTGTCTCCCAGTCCTGCTGCTACATGCTGCGCGTTTGTCGGGCTGATTTGCCCTGAAGGATTGGCGCTTGGCGCTGCAATGGGCAGAGCGCATAACTTAAGCAGATCGCGCGCAAGTTTATTTGCAGGTACTCTAATGGCAAGTGTTTCAAGTCCGGCACTCACCAATCGGGAAATTTTACAATCTGGCTTTCGCGGTAAAACAAGGGTTAGAGGTCCGGGCCAGAAATGATTTGCAAGTAAATTTGCGGTATCATCAAAACGAACATATTCCTCCGCCTGCTCTTGATCTGGTAAATGGACAATAAGTGGGTTGAAACTCGGGCGTCCCTTAGCTTCAAATATCTGTGCTACGGCAGAATCGTCCAGTGCATTCGCGCCGAGACCGTAAACAGTTTCTGTTGGAAATGAGACCAGCTCGCTGCTTTTAAGAGCTGAGGCTGCAGTTTGCAAATTTTCTGCAGTTGGTTGTTTGATGTTATTATTTGAGGACATAAATACCCATTAGGACTTCGGATCATATTTCGTACGAACTAAGTTACAAAATAATTTTTTTTACGGCCCTTAATATGGCATAAGTGCAGCCATATAGATAAGAAATTTATTAGAAGGATTTCCCCGATGGGCGAATATAACGCACCACTGAAAGATATGAGCTTTGTCTTGAATAATGTTGTTAATCTTGACGAACTTGCAGGCATCGAAAAATTTGAGCATGCGGAAAGCGATGTTGTTGCCGCTGTTTTGGAAGAAGCCTCAAAACTCTCAGGAAATGTACTTTCGCCGCTCAATAAAGTAGGTGACCTTGCCGGCACATCTGTTTCAGAAGGTGTCGTGACATCACCAGATGGATGGAACGAAGCCTACGCTCAATTTGTCGCAGGCGGATGGAATGGAATTTCTGCGCCGGAAGAGTTTGGCGGCGGATCAATGCCTCAAGCTGTTTCATTAGCGACTGTTGAAATGTGGAATTCTTCAAATATGGCTTTTGCCCTTTGCCCGCTTCTAACGCAAGGCGCTATTGAATCGCTGATTGCCCATGGAACCAAAGAACAACAAGAAACTTATCTTGAGAAACTTGTAACCGGGGAATGGTCTGCCACAATGAACCTGACAGAGAGCCATGCGGGTTCAGATGTTGGTGCATTAAGATCTAAAGCGGAACCTGCTGCGGATGGAAGTTGGCTTATAAGCGGGCAGAAAATTTTTATCACTTACGGCGAACACGAGATGGCTGAGAACATCATCCATCTTGTATTGGCGCGGACACCGGGATCACCTGCAGGAACAAAAGGGATTTCTTTGTTTATTGTACCTAAATTCCTCGTAAATGAAGATGGATCTCTTGGCAAGCGGAACGATTTGAAATGTGTTTCGGTTGAAGAAAAAATTGGCATCCACGCAAGTCCAACTTGCGTTATGTCCTACGGCGATAACGGTGAATGCGTTGGTTATTTGATCGGCGGCGAAAATAGCGGCATGGCATGTATGTTCACCATGATGAACAATGCACGTCTTAACGTTGGCTTGCAGGGACTAGCAATTGCAGAACGTGCCTATCAGCAATCTGTAGAATATGCGCTGGACCGCAAACAAGGGCGCGCATCGGGTGCAGCTAAGGGGGAAAGCTCCTCAATCGTTAAACATGCGGATGTTCGCCGCAATCTGATGAGCATGAAGGCGCAAATCGAAGCAATGCGTTGCCTTGTTTATCTCAATGGTGCGTGTTTGGATAAAGGTCACAATCATCCGGACGCAGAGGAACGTAAAGCCAGTATGGGGCTTGCTGAACTTTTGACCCCGCTCTCTAAAGCATGGTGTACCGACTTAGGCGTGGAGTTAGCTTCTACGGCAGTTCAAATTCACGGAGGCATGGGCTTTATTGAAGAAACTGGTGTTGGTCAATATTATCGGGATGCTCGCATTCTTCCAATCTATGAAGGAACAAATGGTATTCAGGCTTTGGATCTGATTGGCCGCAAACTTTCCCTGCATGGTGGTGCACCGGTTAAGAAATTGTTTTCTGACATGGAAGTACTCGCTCGTGAATTAAACGATGATGAGAATTTTGGCGCTATCTCTCGTCAGCTCGGCGTTGCTGTAACGGCGTTGAAAGAAGCGACTGACTGGATGTACACCAATGCACCTAATGATCCAAACGCGGCTCCAGCAGGAGCAACGCCTTATTTGAGAATGTTCGCAGTGACCGTCGGCGGTTATTTGATGGCGAAATCGGCTGTTAAAGCACAAGAGCTCCTGAAAGCAGGTGATCCTGATGTTGCATTTTTGAACGGAAAAGTGGTGACAGCCAAGTTTTTTGCCAGTCAAATTTTGCCGCAAGTTGCTGGTCTTTTAGGTCCAGTCACGGAAGGTGCCGACCTTCTTTTTGCCATTGATGAAGATAATCTGGTCGCCTGATCAATAGCAGTTAAGTTGACGTTTACGTAAACTGCATTAATATTAAGATACTAAAAACTATGGCGGTTTCTGCCGCCATAGTTGTTCATGTCAGGAAAAATAATGAATAAAAAACAAGAAATGACATATCCTCTGGGCACACGCCCCGAAGACGGTGAGTTGCTGAAAGTTGCCGAAGGGATTTATTGGGTTCGAATGCCAATTCCGTTTAAAGGGCTGGATTTCATAAATCTGTATCTGCTCGAAGAAGACGATGGTTGGACGATGGTGGATGCTGGTTTTAACTCAGACACAATTAAAAACCTTTGGGCGGATATTTTTGAAAAACACCTTAAAGGAAAGCCTGTAACAAGACTGATTTGCACGCATTTTCACCCTGATCATATGGGATTGGCTGGATGGGTTACTGAAAAGTGGGATATCCCGCTTACCATGACAATGGGAGAATGGACATTCGGTCGGATGTTGTATCTCGAAGCAGATGATTCTGTGCCTGATCATGTAATCAAGTTTAACAAAAAAGTCGGCTTTACCGAAACAATGCTGGAAAAGGTTCGTAAAGGTGGCTTTAATTTTCTTCGAAAATCCGTTTATAATTTGCCAGAGAGTGTCGAAAGTCTTGAAGACGGGCAGACCTTAAAAGTTGGCGAAAATGAATGGAAGATACTTATTGGCCGGGGGCATTCGCCTGAGCATGCCTGCCTCTATTGTGAAGAGAAAGACATTTTAATATCAGGTGATCAGGTATTGCCGAGGATCACACCGCATATCGGTGTTTACCCATCCGAGCCTATGGGAAATCCGTTGCACAAGTTCTTAGATTCAATCTCTCGTTTATCGGAACTTCCTGAGGACACTCTTGTACTGCCAGCCCATAATGATGTCTTTATAGGTCTACATAATCAATTATCCTACTATGAAGATCACCATAAAGAACGGTTGATGCGTCTGAAAAGTGCGTGCGATGCGCCAAAGACGGCATTTGAATTGTTACCAGTTCTATTCGACCGCGAACTTAATGAAAATGACCAGCGATTGGCCATATCAGAAGGACTTGCGCATTGTCATTATCTTGTGGAGTCTGGCGAGCTGGTGAGGCAAGTCGGAGACGATGGAGTTTGGCGTTTCCAGCTTACAGAAAATGTTGATACCGCGGTTGCGTAAAAAACATTACATTATGATTCCGAAATAAAAATAATAAATAGGGAGATAAAAATGTCTGATCATTTGCTCGTCAAAAAAGAAGGGGGCATTGCAACCCTCACAATGAACCGACCGGAGAGTCGAAATGCACTCTCCATCGATATGCGTCAGAAACTGTTTGATGCAGTTGTTGATATTGAAACAGATGATAGCATCCGCTGTGTTGTGATCAATGGTGCTGGCGATCATTTCATGGCTGGGGGAGATGTGATTTCATTTGGTGAAATTGCGAAGCAGTCACCAGACGAGCGTGCCAAAAATTTTGAAAATCGAATTCACGGTTTACATCCAACCATGTTCACAATGCGCCGAATGCAAAAACCAATTATCGCAAGTGTACGCGGAGCTGCTGCAGGATTTGGTCTATCGCTCGCGATGGCATGTGACATGGTAATAGCTGCTGAAAGCTCATTCTATACGTTGGCATACATCGGTATCGCCACTACGCCAGATGGCTCGGGCACTTATTCATTGCCAAGAATGGTTGGTCTTAAAAAAGCGATGGAAATTGCTATGTTGGGGGATCGCTTTGATGCGCAAGAAGCTCATCGACTTGGGTTGATCAACTATGTCGTTCCAGATGCAGATCTTGAAGCCGAAACAGTCAAGCTTGCAACACGTCTCGCCAATGGTCCGACCGTTGCCATTGGCCGCACAAAAAAATTGATGCATGCGTCCCTAACGAACAGCATGGAAGAGCAACTGGCAATGGAAGCTGAAAGCTTCGCAGCGTGCTCTCGAACCGATGACTGGGTGGAGGGGATTACCGCATTTGGTGAAAAACGAAAACCCGTCTTTAAAGGAAAATAGAGGAAGATAAAAGCTGCGAGTGATCGCAGCTTTTATCTTCTCAATCCGTTTTCATTCTGTTTCAGGCAGCTTGACGCAGCCCTAGACGACCCCACACTTCCTTAAGCGCGCTGACCAAGGCTGCCATCATGTTATCATCATGTAACGGTGATGGCGTGATGCGTAGGCGCTCTTCTCCGCGTGGTACAGTTGGGTAATTAATCGGTTGGATATAAATTCCGTAATCATCTAAAAGCATGTCGCTTGCTTGTTTGCAAAGAGCTGCATCATACACCATAACAGGGACGATATGGGTTGGTGTTTTAATCACAGGCAATCCCGCCTCTTCAAGCAACCGCTTTAACGTTGCCGCTCGTTCTTGATGAGCCCTACGCTCTTTTTGACTGTTTTTTAGGTATTTAACGCTGGCAAGGGCCCCAGCGCCTACAACTGGAGGCAAGGTTGTCGTAAATATGAAGCCAGATGCGTACGAGCGAATTGAATCAACAATATTTGCTGACGAAGTAATAAAGCCACCTACAACACCAAAGGCCTTACCAAGTGTACCTTCCATAATATCAATGCGGTCCATAAGACCTTCTCGCTCGGCAATACCGCCGCCACGTGGACCGTAGAGGCCGACGGCATGGACTTCGTCCAGATATGTCATTGCATTGTACTTGTCCGCTAAATCACAAATTTCTTTCATTGGGGAAATATCGCCATCCATGGAGTAGACAGATTCAAACACAATAATTTTTGGGCGATCCGGATCAATTTTCTGAAGTTTCTCTTCAAGATCCTTAACATCGTTATGTTTAAAAATAACCTTTTCACAGCCAGAATGCCGTACACCATCAATCATTGATGCATGATTTAGCTCGTCGGATAGAATAATTGCGCCGGGCATCAACTTGCCAAGAGTGCTAATCGTTGCATCGTTAGAGACAAAGCCTGAAGTAAAAACAAGCGCACTCTCTTTACCGTGCAGATCAGCCAGCTCGCGTTCAAGTTCACAAATCATATGAGTGTTACCAGAAATATTACGTGTCCCGCCCGCGCCTGCGCCGAAGCGATCCACGGCATCTTTCATGGCTGACAAGACTTTGGGATTTTGACCCATCCCCAGATAATCGTTTGAACACCAAATCACTATTTCTGAAACGCCGTCATTGGAATGTTTTGTCGCGCGTGGAAAGTTACCCGCTTGCCGGCCGAGTTCAGTAAAGATGCGATAACGATTTTCTGTTTTTAGGTTTTGAATGGCTTGCTCGAACACTTTGTCATAGTTCATTGTCATAGCCTTCAATATCCTTTTCTAGCTTTTAGGGTATTTTTGTATTAGCAGTTAATCATAAATGATTTGTAAACTTTGAATAACGAATTACCCACTCGCTTGGCAAGGGACAAAAGGTCGCATCAACTGTTTCAATACTCAGAAGGTTGGTTATTAACAAGTTTATTCGGGGTTATGACAACTCAATGTGCCATCAAGATTGGCAGGGCGCATTTGTTTAGCATTTCACCCGTTACTGCCCCAAATAGTAAGCGACGCAATCGGCCTTTTGTATACGCACCCATCACGAGGAAGTCAGCGTTGAATTTATCGGCCTCTTCAAGAAGCGCCGTCGCTGTTGTGCGGCCACTTGTGCCGTGGATAAGACAGCTCTTGGCCTCGATACCATGCATTGAAAGATATCGGATAGCCTCGTCGGGGCTAATTTCTTCGCTTAAATCATCAATCGCACAGATGAGCGATACTTCGTCTGCATTTTTTAGGACAGGAAGTGCCAGTGTAATAGCCCTGCTTGATTCTACTGAACCATTCCATATCACAGCAACACGTTTTCCATATTCAGGATCAAGAGCATCATTTACCACAAGAACAGGGCAACCTGTTTCTAGAATGGCAGAATTTATAACATGGTCATTGTCGGAGCTGCGTTCTTTTGTTTTTTTGCAAACAACAATAACATCAAACATTCGACCATACTCCGGGAGTAAATCTTCCTGATTTCCGGAGCGCATAATGAAGCGCGCTGTTGAGGCGGTTGAAGCTGAAATTTTTTCATCACCCGCAATCACTGTTCCATGCGATGAGCACAATTCGTTGAATAGTAAAGCTGCCGACTTTTCACGGCGTTGACCGTCTTTTTCCGCCATATCAATGACGCTTTCAATCATCGATGTGGTCATTCCCTCCCCAACGAAAGAGGCCGCAGCGCGTGGATCTCTTTTAACATGGAGGGCATCGACATGGCCGGAAAATCGTTCGCTGAATGTTAGAGCACTATTAAGTGCGGAGGAATCACATCCGGTATCGGAGCCATATACGGGAACAAGTATTGCTTTTATTGACATGCAGACCTCACTCTTTAAGCTATTAAGAATATAGTGCGTAGTGATCGGCTAGAACAGTTTTATTTTTACTTTCACCTAAGAAGTAAAAGAGCTTCTTGTGTAATCTCTATTTCTGAACCATGCGCTTCTAGTGTCATCCAGTCAGTAACGGCTTCTATCTGTCGTTGGATCTGGGCAAGCATAACTTCAACTGTTGCATCAGAAGCATCGCGTGTGCGCCCTTCAATGCGTTCTGCCATCACGTTTTTGTCAACCTTTAGCCAAATTCCTTTAAATGGGACGTCGAGATCCTGAGCAATTTTTTCGAACTCTTGGCGGTCTTGGCGCCGATCTAGAACAGCATCTAGAATTACAGAATGGCCAGCAATCATAGCCCTTCTCGCAAGCACTTGCATATGTGCGTAAACGGCTTGAGACTGCGCTGTAGTGTAGGCTGATTGAGGCATTGGTGAATAATCATCCCAACCGATAAGCATGCGCCTCACCACGTCACTACGAATGTGCAGTGCGCCGGGAGCGGAGCCAACATGTGACGCAAGATTTGCGGCAAGTGTAGATTTTCCGCTTCCTGAAAAGCCGCCTATAGCTACGATTTGCGGTTCAGTTTTTTTGAGGTACAAGAGGCTTGAATTCAGAAGCAATCTCGCCTCGTTTGCAAAAAGATCTTTTGCCGTGCCGTCGTCGGATTGAAGGTATCTGCTTGCCGCAACATGCGTTCTGATGCCAGCCCGCATAGTCATAAAGAACGGTAAAAGTAATAAAATATCCAAATTATTGTCAGCTGTAGTCCATCCCATTTTATGAATGTATTGGTTGAAAATTTGGTTCGCAGCTTGCTTTTGGTTGCGATGCCAAAGATCCATCAATAAAAAACACAAATCATAAAAAACGTCACCAACTACAAAATCATCTTCATATTCGATCGCATCGAAAAGAAGAGGTTTTCCATCAAACAAGCAGATGTTTTGTAAATGCAGATCGCCATGACCCGCTCTTATCCAGCCTTCCTTCAGTCGTTTGTGTTCTACGGGTTTCAGGGTATCAAAAACGGCATGCAAGTTTCTCCGATACTCTGAAACGTCCTTTTGACGAAACAGGTCTGGGCAATAATCATCCAGTTGCAGGAAATTCTGATCAATTACTGAATGAAAGTCAGGAATAGACGCGCCGTTTTCTATTGAGGGTAGGTTTTTATGAAAATTCACAACGGCGTTGCAAAGCTGTTCGCACAGAAGGGCCGACAGGCCTTCGCGGCTTGATACATTGTCCAGTCGGTTTCCATCTGCAAATCGTTGCATTTTGATAAAATAGTCAACGGGCTTGTCAGTGCCGTTGAGTGAAAATTCAGCATTGCTTTGTTTATAAATGGCAAACACACCCAAATAAAGTTCAGGTGCCGTCCGCCTATTTAGATCAACCTCTCGGTTGCAAAAGTCGCGACGCTTCTCTGAGGTGCTATAGTCCATATGATCAAACAGCACCGGCTTCTTAATCTTTATCGCATGGTCATGACCAAGAAGGACAGTGGCTCCGTGGGTCTCTATTTGCTGAACATCCTCAATTAGAGTCTCATCGCTGTCCCATAACGAAGGAGTGGTGCTGAAAAAGTGGATTATGCACTCATGCTCTCTGTGTTGAGAGGCAAGATCAGATTTAATCATTAAAGGATCTCAATTTTGAATTTTATCGACGAGTTCTTGGGGGGCGGGGTCTTGGTGGATAAGTGCTTCCGCATCCGGATAACTTGCCAAAATACTCGCCTCTACAGCCTCAGATATGATGTGCGCTTCGGCAAGATTTAAATCGGGCATTAGATCTAGATGCATCTGGATGAAAACTTTTTGTCCAGAGCGCCTCGTCCGCAAATCATGCACCCCCAAAACATCTGGATGGTTTGTGACAAGTTCTATTATCTTGTCTCGCTCTTCATCGGGCAATTCTTCGTCCATAAGATCTGCAAAAGAAAGACGAACTATCGACCACGCGTTATAAGAAATATATCCAGCAATTCCGATTGCAAATAGAGCATCTGCCATTATCCAGCCTAATTGATCAGCAAGGATAAGGGCCACGATTACGCTTACATTTACCAGTATATCGCCTGTGTAATGAAGCGAATCTGCAGAAATTGCAACAGACTGTGATCGCTTGATCACGTAGCGCTGAAAACTAACTAACATCAGTGTGAGGGCAATTGAAATGCCCATGACAATTATACCAATACCGCTTTCATGAACTGGTTCTGGATTTGCTAGTCGTTCTGTTGCTTGCAATACCAGAAACAAGGCAGAACCAACGATAAAAGCGGATTGAAGAAGGCCAGCTAGAGCTTCTGCTTTTCCGTGTCCAAACCGATGGTCGTCATCTGGGGGAACCAAAGCCTGCCGAACAGCGAGTAAGTTCACTAAGGATGCCCCTAAATCCAGTAGCGAGTCCACAAAAGTAGACAGGATAGAAACTGAGTCTGTTGCAAGATAGGCCCAGCCCTTAATGAAGATGAGTACCGTCGCTGTCAAAACCGCACAATATGTCGCGGCTCTCATCAAACCTTCGCGTTGCGACGCTGTTAATTCGCTTTTTTTTGGGTTGCCTATCATCGATGTACAGTGCTTATGGATACAGGACAGATTTTGTCCAGCCATCCTCGGTTAATGTAAACTGCCGTCTTTCATGGAGCCGAAATGGTTTGTCTTGCCAAAATTCCATACGGGTTGGTTTAATTCGAAACCCTGACCAATGAGGCGGGCGAGGGATCTTTCCAACGGCATATTTAGCTGTATATTTAGCAACCGCGGCCTCTAATGAGAACCGACCTTCCATGGGTCTTGATTGTTGACTGGCCCAGGCGCCAATCCGGCTATCTCGAGCGCGGCTCTCAAAATAAGCATCTGCTTCAACGTCACTAACGATTTCTATATCACCATTTATGCGGACGCAACGTCTCAGACTTTTCCAATGAAAACATAGGGCTGCTTTTCGAGTTTCAAGAATTTCCTGACCTTTTTGACTTTCAAAATTAGTATAAAAAACAAAGCCCTGATCATCTACGCCTTTAAGAAGCACCATTCGTACAGAAGGCTCCCCATCCGCATTTACTGTCGCTAATGACATTGCGTTTGCATCGTTTGGCTCAGATTTTTCAGCTTCGGAAAGCCATGAATTGAACTCGTCAATTAAATCAGTTAGCTGTGTCACAGTTTTTGTCCATTCCACTGTAAAGAAAAGCACTATATTAATAGATATCGACAATGTAATGGCGTCCCGGCTATCTGTCGACCAATTGTCTTAATGAAGCCGTAATCCTGTGAAAAAAAATGCAGGTAACGAGTTTTGGATATAGAATTGGTTTCCGGTTGAATTGGAAACTTTATTTTTTGGAGGTGAATTACGATGACACTCAGCAAAAATCTCTTAGCTGGATTGGTAGTGATTATGCTGGCCCTCAGCGGTTGTTCATCAAACGAAGGCCCTAGCAAGCAAACTGGCGGAGCCGTATTAGGTGGTATTGGTGGTGCTTTGCTCGGTTCTGTTTTTGGTAAAGGTAGTGGACAGCTGGCAGCCGTTGCCGTTGGTACGCTGGTTGGCGCTATGATTGGTAGTGAAGTTGGTAAGTCACTGGATAAAGCAGACAGGGCAGCTATCGACAGTGCAGAAAAGCAGGCAACTACTGCGCCCTTGGGCGAAACTATAACGTGGAATAATCCAGATAGTGGAAATTCCGGAACCGTCACTGCTGTGCGGGATGGTGAAAATACCCAAGGTCGATATTGTCGTGAATTTCGTCAAACAATAGAAGTCGATGGTCGGTTGGAAGAAGGTTATGGGACTGCCTGCCGACAAGATGACGGATCCTGGCAAATTATGTCTTAGTACTTTTAAGCAATAGCTCTGTATTTTCCCCCAGATTTCTAATACAAAGGGTTTCTGGGAAATACTCAATTGCTGACGGATTATATGTTGAAACTGAAAAATATTTTGGCGGGAACTGGTATTGGTGTTGTTCTTTCGCTTTCCATTATAGGAATTGGCTATGCTGATTTCAATGATGCTGTAAAAGCCTATGAAATCGGCGACTACAACAAAGCCCTTCTAGAATGGAAAGAGCTTGCGAAGGATAACGATCCAGCTGCGATGCGTAATGTCGGGCATATTTATCGTCGCGGTCTAGGTGTCGATCAAGATTTTGCGAAGGCGATGCACTGGTATAAGCGTGCTGCAGCAATGGGCTTTGACCGTGCGCAAGCAAATGTTGCGTCCATGTATCTACGTGGGCAAGGAGTTCCTCAAGATTATGTAAAAGCAGCTGAATGGTTTACTAAAGCTGCCCGGAATGGTCATACAATTGCTCAGTATAATCTTGGCATCATGTATGAGCATGGCAAAGGTATTGAAAAAAGCACGACAAAGGCCCTCGCTTGGTACAATTTAGCCGCAAAAGCAGGCCATGAGCAGGCTCTCAATAAAGTGTCGATCTTGGTCGCGGGTAACCCGGACATTAAAGAAGATGTCGCTATTGAACAACAATCTGTAGCGGCGGATCCCAAGCCGGCACCGATCACTGAAAAAACGACCCCGGTTGTTCAGACGGCACAGGAGCCAGCGAAAAAAGCCGAACCAGAAATCGTTCAAGCAAAACCAGCGCCCGAGAAAATAATTGAACCAGTAATTGTTCAAACTGCTGCTACTCCTGAAAAAACGATGGTGCCAGCTTCTCCTGGGAAAATAGTAGAGCCTGAACAGGCTGCGAAAAATTTTGATCCCTTTGCGACTAGTGCAAATAATTTGGAAACAGATAAAACAGAAAAAAGTGGTGTTCCAACAGCATTTAGCACGGCAAGTAAAACTATGCCGGCAGCAACGCCGAAACCTGAACCAGTTGTTGCGGAAAAACCAAATGTCGTAACGATCACGAAGACAGCTGAGCAATCTGAAAAAACAACTCCAGAATTGAAGCAAATAGAGCAGGAAGCCGAACCTGTCGCCGAACCTGTCGCAATATCTGAAAAAGTGGAAAATCCTGAGCCAGAAGAGAGCAAAGGCTTCTTTAGTGCCTTGAAATCTCTTGTCATGGGAGATGACGAAGAGAAAAGTGAAGCTGTGGAGGTTGCAAAAACAACAGCCGTTGTGGGAACAACTGCTGCGGTAATCGCCCCTAAACCAGTATCCACCATTCAAGTGACGCAAGTAAAATCTGTGGAAAGTGTCCATGTTGTACCGGGAAGTGGATTGTCTGTGCCCGAGCGTCTTGAAATGGCCAGCCTATCATTTGCTGTAGAAGAATATCAGCAGGCATTGAGTGTTTGGGCTCCGTTGGCACAAGAAGGAAATGCGGAGGCTCAATATCAATTGGGTAAAATGTTCTTTGAAGGTTACGCCGTTCCGATCGATCGGGTGAAGGCATATCAATGGTGGGCAAAGGCCAGAGATAATGGCTCCATTGTCGCGACTAAGTCTCTAGAAAAGCTGGAAACTTCTCTCACTTTTCTTGAAAAACGACGGTTGCAGCATTCGAATTAATACCGTATCTCTGCGCGATAATCTATTTGTACTGATGTAAATCATTTGCCGTAAGGCGCTGTTTAATTTGTTTGGTAAGACTATTCATGAAAGATCCCTATCACGTTCTTGGTGTTACGAAAAATGCATCCCAGACGGAAATAAAATCAGCATACCGGAAACTGGCGAAAAAGCTTCATCCTGACGCAAATGCGGGGAATGAAAATATAGCCGAGAAGTTCAAGGAAGTATCTGGGGCCTACAATATTATAGGTGATGAAAAACTGCGTGGTAAATTTGATCGTGGTGAAATCGATGCAAACGGCCAAGAAAAATATGGTTTTGGCGGCGCAGGTGGCCCACGTGCAGGTGGCGGTTTCAATCAAGCTGGTGGCGGGTTCGGCGGTGGTGCGGATGATTTATTTTCTGAGATTTTCGGGAATTTTCGACGTGGCGGCGGACAACGACCACAAGCTACAAAGGGTCGTGATAAGTCATTTGCAATAGAAGTTAGTTTTAAAGAAGCGTCCCTTGGAGGGACACGACGCCTTACTCTGGGTGAAGGTGGTAAAACGCTGGATGTCAAAATCCCTGCAGGCATTTCCGATGGAAAACAAATTCGCCTTAAGGGGCAAGGCGATGCTGGTAGTGCTGGTGGACCAGCTGGTGATATCCTGATTAATATAAAAGTTAAGACCGACGCAGTTTTTGTCCGAGACGGTAATAATATCCTTTTGGAGCTTCCTATTAGCTTATCTGAAGCTGTCCTCGGTGCAAAAGTCCAAGTGCCGACAGTCGACGGAACGGTGAATTTGAAGGTTCCTGCCGGATCCAATACAGGATCTACTCTTCGCTTGAAGGGGAAAGGTATCGGTAAGAAAGAAGCAAAGGATCGCGGCGATCAATTTGTTAAACTAAAGGTAGTTTTACCAGACGAACAAGACGAAGAATTACAAGAATGGGTTTCTAACTGGTCAAAAGATCACGACTATGATCCGCGATCCAAATTTGGGAAAAATTCCTAATCGCCAATTAGTTTGTATAAGGTTTTGACTGTTTTTAACGGTCAATATAAAAAGAATATTGGTGATTTATTTACGGACAAGATGGGATCCTCAGGGATGACAGAACAAAAAGGCATGATGAGCGGCAAAAAAGGTTTGATTATGGGTGTCGCAAATCGTCATTCATTGGCCTGGGGAATTGCCAAGGTATTACATGAACACGGTGCAGATATTGCCTTTACCTACCAAGGGGATGCGCTTGGAAAGCGTGTTAGGCCTCTGGCTGCAAGCCTAGACTCTGATACTGTTTTAGAATGTGATGTTACCGATGAGGCTTCTATGGATGAAGTCTTTAAGGTTCTGGAAGAGAAATGGGGCAAGATTGATTTCCTTGTTCATGCCATAGGATATTCTGACAAAACACAGTTGCGCGGAAAGTATTCGGATACCACACGCGATAACTTCTTGATGACAATGGATATTTCGTGCTTCTCCTTTACGACGCTTGCAAGTCGTGCCGCGAAATTGATGTCGGACGGAGGTAGCATGGTTACCCTCACTTATTACGGAGCAGAGAAAGTCGTCCCCCATTATAACGTGATGGGTGTCGCAAAAGCCGCGCTTGAAGCATCTGTCCAATATTTAGCCGCCGAAATGGGCGCAGAGTCCATTCGTGTGAACGCTATTTCTGCAGGGCCGGTTAAAACACTGGCTGCATCTGGTATCGGTGATTTCAGAAAAATTCTTAAATGGAACGAGAGCAATTCGCCGCTTCGCCGTAATGTTACGATTGAAGAGGTTGGTGGATCCGCTCTTTATCTATTGAGTGATTTGAGCAGAGGTGTCAGCGGCGAAGTTCATCATGTGGATGCCGGTTATCATGTGATCGGTATGAAAATTGATGACGAACAGGATGATCTCTGATCGGCCGTTCATAGGCATTCTTTAAAACAAGGCGGTAGCCAATATGTCACATAATAGCTTTGGTCACTTATTTCGGGTTACGACCTGGGGGGAAAGTCATGGCCCAGCGCTGGGCTGCATTATTGACGGGTGCCCATCGCTTATTGATATTACCGAAGAAGAAATTCAGGTTTGGATGGATCAGCGTAAACCCGGTCAAAACCGATTTACGACCCAGCGTCGCGAACCTGATGCGGTAAAAATCCTCTCGGGCGTCTTTGAAGGGAAAACGACGGGTACACCCATCAGTCTTATGATCGAAAATGTTGACCAGCGATCAAAAGATTATGGTGATATCAAAGAGAAATTTCGGCCAGGACATGCGGACTACTCCTATCAGACAAAATACGGTATTCGCGACTACCGCGGCGGCGGAAGGTCGAGTGCACGTGAAACTGCGGCCCGGGTAGCTGCAGGTGGTATCGCACGTAAAGTTCTCGGCGATAACGTGAAAATCAAAGGTTACCTTACGCAGATTGGCGACAAAGTCATTGATCGAAGCCGATTTGATTGGGATGAGATTGATAACAATCCTTTCTGGTGCCCGGATGCTGAAATGGCACAGGTTTGGACAAAATATCTGGATGCTATTCGTAAAAACGGATCGTCAGTTGGGGCTGTGATCGAGGTTGTTGCCTCTGGTGTGCCCGCGGGTTTAGGGGCGCCGATTTACGGTAAACTTGATTCAGATCTTGCCGGTGCCATGATGACAATCAATGCTGTAAAAGGTGTCGAGATTGGCGAGGGATTCTCTGCTGCAGCACTAACCGGTGAAAGTAATGCCGATGAAATGAGGAAAGGTGATGGACAATCACCAGACTTCCTTAGCAACCATGCCGGTGGTATCCTCGGGGGAATTTCGACCGGTCAGGATGTTGTCGTTCGGTTTGCAGTAAAACCTACATCATCAATTTTGAAGCCACGCGCAACTGTGACGAAAAGCGGTGAAGACGCCGAGATTGTGACTAAAGGCCGTCATGATCCATGTGTTGGAATTCGGGCCGTACCTGTTGGTGAAGCTATGATGGCGTGTGTATTAGCAGATCATCTTCTTCGTCACCGTGGGCAACAAGGCTAATTCAACGAAATTTTTAATTAGATATTTACGATAGATTAACCTCTTTTTAAGAAGAGTTTTCTAGACTTCAGTCCTGTTACAAATGGCTTTAGAATGAAGCCAACCCCTCTTGAAAAGAGAAAGGTACAGCGATGTCTGACTTAATCGCGGGGTTTAACGCCTCGTCTTCCTATAGCTCGTTGGCTCAGGCAACGTCCTATAGCAACCCCACTAGGGGTATCTCCTCCACAGAAGCGTCATTACGGCAAGAAGCGTCATTTAGCTTTGATGCATTTATTGCTGAAGAACATAGTGCCCCTGCGGTCTCTCTCCCCTTTGCTGAAGGCAAGAAAAACAGCGACGACATGATGGAAATGCTTGCTGAAAAACTGGAGGGTTTTTTGGAACCGTTCGGTGAAAAAGGTGAGAAACTTGCGGAAATTATAACCAAGGCGTTGGAAAGCTTGGCTGATCTTGTTGAAGATACTTCGGTTGATCAGGCTGAACTTTCCATAGATATCCGTTTTGCACGCATAGAAGAGAGTTACAGTAATGGCCGCCATGGCAGCGCTGGTGTGTTTAGTAGTTTTGCACTGGAAGTAAATGTGGCGACAAAAGCAATTGATTATGATCCAGGTCGAGCGACTGTTATTACGACAGCAGGCTCAAAAGTTGAGTTTACTCAAACCCAAATGATTGAAGGACACAAACGCGGTGTCTTCCGCCGTGGAAAATCAGGTATTGAGAATTTCCCTGGCTATAACAAAGAACTTGCAGATCAAACCAAGCAAATTATTGAATTCTTGAAAGAAACTCGTAAGCAAATCAAGGCTTTCTCAAAAAATGAGGAACAGGGTTTCCGTCATCAAATGACACAAGCGCTTATAGACTATAGTCACTATAATATGCGAACTTAGTCGCTCCGAACGATGTTATATAGGGGGAAGGTGTTTCGGCCCTTCCTCCTTTATTAAATTGGCTAGTAATTCTACGCCCGGACCTGCATGTTCTGGTTTTGGGACAACTAGATATAACGTGGCAACACGGGCTAAATCACCTACGGTTGGAACAATGCACAGCTCACCAGATTCAATTTTATCCTCAAAAAAATGAATGGGCCCCCAACAGAACCCTTGTCCGGATATGAGGATTTCCTTTGCATGAAAAAAATCACTTACAGTCCAACGTTGCTCGGATCTTAACCAACCAATTGACAGACTTTGTTCGGTTCGTGCTGTGTCTTTTATTACAATTTGGAGTTCGCCCGCTAGATCACGTTGGCTCACCGGCCTATCAAATTGCAACAATGGGTGATCTTTATGTGCGATCGGATAAAGAGTGAGCGTTGTTAAAGGTGTACCAAGGTACCCATTTGGGACAATTGGAGAAATAACCAAATCGGCCTCTGCTGTTTCGATAAGTTCTACCGCCCCCATCAAAACAACATCCAGAATCTGTAAGCGTGAGACTTGGTTTGTTTGTTGAAATTTCCGCAGGATATTAGGAATTACGTGTTTTGGAAAAATATTCTCAACACCTATTATGATTTCTGTCTCCCAACCTTCTTGTAAAACCGAGGCGAGCTTCTCAAGATCAGCAGCATCTTTGAGAAGTTGGTGTGACCGTCGGTACATAACGGTGCCTATTTCCGTGAGCCGCAGACTCTTTCCTTCGATTTTGATGAGATCCACCCCTAACTGCTCTTGTAGTTTCGCGACGGCATGATGGAGTGACGAATGGCTGCGATTAAGGGCCTTTGACGCCTTTAGATAACCACCGTGATTAATCACGGCGTTAAAGATGGCCCATTGGGCAAGGGTGATTTTGGATATTTCGGTCATATTGTCGAAATAATAGACACAAATATCCGAAATTAAACAATTTTATTCCACGGTGAAGAATATATTTTCGATCCATCACTCTTTCATATTATGGATGGATTATGTTTATGGAAAAAATAGAACCTATATTGGAACTGGCTGGCCGCGTATTGTTAGCGGTGCTTTTCATTCTCGCTGGTTTTTCAAAAATCAGTGGATTTGAAGGAACACAGGGTTATATGGAAGCAATGGGCGTTCCCGGGGTACTTTTGCCCCTTGTAATTTTGCTTGAAATCGGCGGCGGTCTTTTGCTGATAGCCGGCTATAAAACCAAATGGATTTCACTCGCATTGGCAGGGTTTTGTTTGCTCTCAGGTTTTATCTTTCACTTCCAACCAGAAGATCAAATTCAAATGATCTTGTTCATGAAAAACATTTCAATAACAGGTGCCTTCTTATTGTTGGTCTCAAAAGGCAGTGGAAAGCTAAGTTTGGATGCGCGCTTAAACGCTGCATGATCCTTTAGTCTCCAACTTTCCGAAAAGCTCGCCTCGGCGGGCTTTTCTTTTGCCTACTATCGGATCTTTGCCGCCGCATCCGTAAGAACATTCAGTTCGGCCCCTTTGAGATGGGCATTTTCAGATATATGCCGCCGCCATGCTCTCGCACCGGGGAGGCTTTGAAAAAGGCCCAACATATGGCGTGTAATTGATTTAAGTGGAACGCCTTTTTCCATTTCGCGTTCGATATAGGGCAGCATTTCGTCAACGATTTGTTTGCGCTCCGGCGTGTCATCAGAAACTCCGTAGTAGCGCCCATCAATTTGTGCCAGAAAATACGGATTTTGATACGCCTCGCGCCCGATCATGACGCCATCAACATGTGTTAGATGTTCATCAATCTCATCGAGTGTTTGAATGCCACCATTAATGATGATTTCCAATTCTGGAAAATCTTTCTTCAATTGATAAACACGGGGGTAGTCGAGTGGGGGAACAGTGCGGTTTTCTTTTGGGCTGAGGCCCGTCAACCACGCTTTACGTGCGTGAATGATAAAAGTCTCGCAGCCCGCCTCTTTAACGGTACCGATAAAGTTGACAAGATGATCATAGCTATCCAGATCGTCAATGCCGATCCGATTTTTTACTGTAACAGGGAGATCTGTAACTTCTTTCATGGCGCGCACGCAGTTTGCCACTGTTTCTGGTTCTGCCATAAGACACGCACCGAAACGACCGTTTTGAACCCGATCAGATGGGCACCCAACGTTCAAATTAACTTCTTGATAGCCGTAACCGTCAGCAATTTTAGTGCATTTCGCGAGGTCGGTGGGATTACTCCCTCCAAGTTGAAGCGCAACAGGTTGCTCCGCTGGATCAAATTTTAGATGCCGTGTTTCATCGCCATGCAAAATTGCACCTGTTGTTACCATTTCAGTATACAGAAGCGCCTTTGATGAAATCAAACGAAGGAAATACCGATCATGCCGATCAGTCCAGTCCAGCATCGGGGCTATGCTTATTGTGCGGTTTAGTTTGGTCACTTGGATCCTCTGATAATTACTCAGCCTTGATATAGGAATATGGCTCCAAAATAAAAGAAAAAACGGGTTTTTCTTTTTGGTATTATTGCGAGCATTAATAATTTCAGAAGAATACTGTTGAAAGGCCTAATTTTTCCTCTGATAACGGCGAATAGCTGACATCCCTAAAGGTAGAATTTTATTTGGATTGGCCATAAGCATGTATTAATTTTGCATATTTAGCGTTTTCTTTAGGGCGATTGCCAGCTCTGCCCGGTTATAGGGTTTGTCGAGTATTCTATCGTTTAGATTGACCAGATACTTATCCTCTGCGCCGCGTAGCTTCGCTCGTTTATTGGTGAACCCACTGGTCAAGAGTATCCTGAGGTTGGGATATTGCTCATGTGCCGTCACAGCCAATTGATAGCCATCCATATCTCCCGGCATAACGACATCGCTGAATAATATGTCGATGTCGTGACCATCACCCAGAACCTCTAAGGCTTTATCGCCGTTTTCCGCAGTAAGTGTTTGATACCCTAGGTCATTTAGATGAAAAACGGCTATTTCACGTAAGTCTTCTTCGTCATCAACAACCAGTATTGTGCCCGAGCCTGTCGGCAAACTGACAGTTTCAGTCGTATCAGTAACTTGATCACTGACCAGTTTTTTCTCAGCCTTCGGTAGATAAAGGTGGATTGTTGTACCTTCGCCTTGTTCCGATTTGATCTCAATATGGCCGCCGGAACGCTGGATAAAACCATAAGCCATGCTGAGGCCAAGCCCTGTGCCCTTGCCCTGCTCCTTGGTGGTGAAGAAGGGTTCCAGCACATGTTCCTTGACCTCTGCCTCCATACCGTGGCCCGTATCACTCACTGATATTTGGACAAACTCGCCTGCCTTACTTTCCGGAATGAGCCGAGTATAGATTTCATCTAGGACTTTATTTCGGGACCTGATCATCAGATTACCACCATCGGGCATTGCGTCGCGCGCATTAAGAGCTAGATTGATGATAACATCCTGAAGGTCTCCGGGGTCTATATCGACCAACCAGGCATCATTGTCTAGACGTAAGTCGACACTTATTGACACGGTCAGGGATTTGGCAATCAGATCTTCCATGTCTCTGATAAAATGATTGATCGATATGCGCTGGATACTGCCGGCGTCTTTCCGCGAAAAATCGAGAAGTTTGCGGGTGAGATTAGCCCCTCTGGCGGTTCCCTTGAGACCGGCTTCAATGCGATTTTTAGCATTTTCATTGCCGTTCAAACTATGCAGGAGAATTTCAAAATTGCCCTGAATAATACCGAGAATATTATTGAAATCATGCGCGATACCACCAGTCAGCTGACCGACGGCTTTCATTTTTTGGGCATGCTGGACCTGCTTCTCCAGCCGTTTTCGGTCGGTAATGTCGAGTATACTAACCGGAACACTACGCATCCCTTCTTCTGTTTCAGGAAGGGGCAGCGACAGGATGCAATCGATCGATTGACCATCTATGGTTAGGAATTCAGCTTCTGCCCGAAACATCTTTTCCTTGTTCCAAATGGCACAAAGTTGATCCCTGAACACTTCTATCGTGTTCGATCCAAATGTTTTGTCGATCTGAAAGATGAAATCATCTTCAGATTTTGCGCCAAAAAGTTCTAAAGTCGCAGCATTTACGTCAGTAACTTTGACCGAAGCAGCCATCTCCCACACACTTTGTTCATTCTCGATTAGATATTGCCTGATATCTTGAACGCCTTCAGCGCGGAGCTTGTCCAGCGCTGAGTAAATGTTCGAGTAATCTTCGCGCCAGATTGAAATTTCTGAATTTTCAAATAACCTCCGAAATCGCCGTTCACTGGACTTCAAATCTGATGTTTTCTCCGCAACTTTAAGCTTGATAACGGCTGTCTGTCTTAATGTTTGATAGACATAGATTGTTAGGGCAAGCACGGCAATGATGCCGATTGCAAAAATTAGGGCCGCGGGTATGAAGATCGGATCTGTCACAAAATTTGATGATGGTGCAATGATCACCAACCAGTCTCGCGACACTGTTTCTATGGCATATGCAAGATGAATATCACCCCGTAAGTCGTACTCACTGCGGTGTTTTTCAGCACTTGAAAATAGTAGTTGTTTGTCAAGAATTGCCGCCTTGTTAAATAGAAACAGATCAACATCAGAGAAGTTTGTCTGGGATGTAAAACGCGCCGTTGATTTTCTGAAAATACGAGCGACCTCTGAGATTCCAACGATGAAACCGCGTAGATGCTGGCGCCGATCACGGACGCGGCGCAGCAATACACCGGACTCATAAATAGGCAATATGATCAATATTTCGGTGCCTCGGCTGTTTGATTTGGACAACGGGGACGCATAGGATGTGGCTACTTGTCCACTGTCACGTGCTTCAAATAGTGCGTCGCGGATATCAACTGTTTCAGCCATGTCTAGACCTTGAATTTTTTCAAACGGTCCCGCCGGATTGCCAAAGACTACCGGAAATTTAGGGCTACCTTCACTATCATGGTTGGTCCCGTTGTCTCCACGCTGAACCCAGAATACGGCCTTGAAGCTGGTGTCTTTGCTCAACAGACTTCCGATAAGTTCAGAAAATTGGGTTTGGTTGACTGTATTAAATGTTGTCATGGTTGATGCAATCGCCCGCAGGATGTCCTGATCATGCGACAGGTTATTTTCAAGTGACCATATGCGGTCCTCAGCGATTTGCAAAAATACACCGCGTAGATGTTCTTTGTTTTTATCATTAACAGAGTAGGAAATGGCACTGATTGCAAGAACACCTACGATGCAAAACAGCACCAACACAAGGTTTTTAAATATAGGCAACCGCGGGTTTTCTATCGTAGTCGTTTTTTTTATCAAACCCATTCTCTACCCACCAAATAAATCAGCAAATCGTTCTTTGTTTCGGTCGTCGATTTTTAGTATCTGGGGAATATTACTGGGAATAACTTTTATCTTACTGATACTGGGAAAGCCTGCTGGCGGCGATATACCGTTCTTTGCCGGTATCATGCCCTGAAGGGAGACTAGTTGCTGGCCTTCATCTGATAAGATGAAATCTACGAACGCCATCGCTGCTTCCTTGTTTTTTGCCGTTTTCAGGATGGCTATAGGTTCGGTAATTGCGCTGACGCCTTCACGCGGGAAAACATAGTCAATGGGGGCACCTTTACGTTTGTAATTTCGCGCAAGGAAATCAACAACAATGGCATACTGCTTGTCACCCTGCACGACAGACTTTATGGCATTACCGTTACCACGTACCGCTATACCGCCATTGTTGGCCAGTTTTTCAAAAAACGACCACCCCAAATCGGGAGCCATCGATAACGTGCCAAGGTGAATTGTCGCACCACCTGAATAGCGTGGATTGGGCATAATAATCTGATCCCGTGCCGGGCTCCGTAGAAGATCCGACCAGGCGACCGGTTTTGCAGCACTGGTATGATAAGCAATTAACGTTGTGATGAACTTCGTGCCAAAATAGGTCCAGTCAGGGTCGACGATTGAATCCGGAAATCCTTTAACGGGAGCCTCTGTATAGGCCCATAGGTGGCCTCGTTGCTTGAGCCATTGCATGTTCATGCTATCAGCGATCAGAATGACATCCGGTTTTGGATCTCCCAGAGCTATTTCCTCTTGCAGTAGTGACATCACTTTACTGGTGCCATTACGCAGCCAAGAGACCTGGATGTCGGGAGAATGTTTTGAAAATGCCTGAATAGTACGTTCTGCATCTTCCGGCAGTTGAGAGGTATAAAGGACCAGTTTACCCGATGCTGCTAGGGCCGAACTAGATGCAAATAGTGATAGAGCGGCAAGCAGGTAAATCAAATATCGAATAGGTCGTAACAACATGATTGTTCCTCTATTCCGAATACTCCGTCAGCAGGCCGTAGTTTCTTGTCATTACGAGGACGAAATAATCTATTAGGTTCTAGAAGGTGTTTGTATATTAGCAAAGTATTAAAATAATCGCAACAAGCGGACCCGTGAGCAGAGCTGGTTGCCGATTTATTTGAATTGACCCTGATCTGAAGTATTAGTCAAATGAACTCGCACTAAGTGGGATATCCATTATCTCTGCCGCCCGCAAGGCCAGCAGAATTGCCATTTGTTCGGTTTTTTCTTTGCGGCCAATTATTTTCTCAATATATTGAGGATCACAGAAAACCTCAGAAATTGTTGTTAATGACACGGGATAATATCTTTCCTGATCATTAGATCTAACCCAGTCGGATAATTGTTTGTCATCGGTGTTATAAACAACTGCCTGAACAGCAGTCTGAGTGAGAGTGGAAAGAATTTTCTTCACAGTTTCAGGATCATTATTTGATGGCATTCGCGGCAATATTACACATTCACTGACTGAATAAGCTAATCCGTATGCTTCAATGCTCTTTGCGGTTTCTTGTATGATAGCTGCATCTATCATTGGGTTCCAAAGGACGGCTTCGGAAGCAGCATTGCCCATCACGTCAACTAGTAAATTGTTACCAATGCTCACTTCTGTCGTCGTTTTTCGTCCAACCATCAAATTCTGACTTTTAAAAACATCATTCAGGGCCGCAACAGTTTTTGAAGGGCCGTCTTCCAAAATGACAACCATTGGAATAGCAGTGCGCGTCCCCTCTGGAAACATCAATGAAAATACCTGTTCAAAATGAAAACCTGAGTTTTCAGGATCGGGTGACATGCCATCTATTCCAGCCTGGATGTTCACTTCGCAAATTTTCCCGCCAGTTTCCCAATACGGTTTCGTAATATCGTTCGTTAGAAAATCAACGCCGGCTATTTGAAGTCCAACAACACGTGCAGCCATCTCGGCAAGCCTAACGTTAGCCGGATGAATGTTTCCCTTCAAATCTTGAAAGCCGCCTCCTTGACTTGTATTGGCAACATCCTGCAGGAATATCACTTCCCCTTTAGCAGGAATTGTATTCCAGTCAGCTCCCTGTTTATCCATGCATCGGCGTGAACTCTCTGTTTGTTTAAGTCCGTAAATCAGGTTTCCCCTGTGATCTCTGCGCCAAGGCTCGTCATTTATAATCTCGGCCAATTCGCCTATCGAACTTACTCCGTCACCAATTACTTGAGCGCGGGTCCGTAACAATCCGAAGGCATATTTTTCGCCGATTACTTGAAGTCGATAATCTTCACCTATTATATGCTCTTCCACAATTACTTGATTGTTATTTATACCCGCATTCGCAAAAGCTTCTGGTACATCTTCAGCAGCAGTAACTTTCGGGGAGACACCATTTCCCATCATGCCTACAAGAGGTTTAATAGCGACAGGGTAGCCAATATTCTTTGCAGCTTTTAGTGCCCCTTGTTCGCTACGAACAATGATTTGCCGTGCCACCGGTAACCCTGCCTCCGCCAAAACCTTGGTTGTAAGTTCTTTATTATTGGCGATTTCAGCAGCTAAGTGGCTTTCTGTTGACAAAATAACCCTGTTTGAACTTCGTCTATTCTTACCATATCCGAAATGCAATACCTGTTTTTTACCTGGAAGGCGTTTGAACGGAATTTTCCTGCGGTTGGCAATGCGGATAAATTCTGTCGTTGGTTCGGCTAAATCATAGGTATCAAATAAATTCCGCAGTCTCATTTGAATTGGAGGAAGGGTCTTTTGAAGAAGAGCAAATGTGTCTCTATCCAATCCCTTTTCTAAAACTTGATTGAGGAGCAGATAACATTCCGTCGCAGCTTTACGAGCAACGATCTTAATCGAAAAAGGTAGGATACATTCCCAATTTTTGGTCTCAGGATCTCGGCGAATTAGCGCAACATCTTTTTCGTCGCCAGCTTGGCGTTGTAACTCTAATACATTTTCAGAATATAGCTGAAATAATACTCGTTCTGGCTGGCTTGCAACGTAATCATCCTCGAATGACACATTAACTTTAGCCCGACCGGGTTCCGAAATAAGCTTTGTAAAATCTGACATTAGTTTAGGCGATACATGATTTTCAGCTCCGATCAGTTGAAAACGGTACCGAATAACTGGATAGGGTGCGAATATATTCGGTCCCTCATAAACGGTTACACCCACGGCTTTTAATTGCAGCAAATTCTCTCCCATATCCCCTAAACCCGCTTATTCAATTGGATATTTCTCATGTGATCCATACAATTCGCACGATTGCACAAAATCACATCGTTTCACAAAGAATTAATTTCTCCAACCACCCGGCACTTGCTCCTTTTTATTCTCATTTTTCCTACCTTATTACTTCGCGAATACAATGGTTACATCCTGAATTAGTAATACCTAGTATTCTTGCGAGAATTCTCCTATTCTCTAAACTAGTTTTAAAGGACAGTAGCGGCGAGTGTTCCAATGCCTGATAGAATTTACCAGTCGGATCGATAATGACTGTAAGTAAACAGAATTATACGCCGCCCTCTACCGTTCAACTCATCTTTGGTGACGGCACACCGAAAAAGGCACTCGTGATCGCCTTTGTGGTCGGGAGCGTATTGACTGCTATCAATCACGGAGACCTCCTCTTGTCTGGTAGCACGCCGCCGATCTGGAAAATACTCCTCACTTTTTGCGTGCCCTATTGCGTGGCTACATGGGGAGCGGTGACCGGTAAGCGCGCACAATGGAGCAGAGACAACGAAGAAATTGCAGATATCAGTTTTTTTAATTTTCGTAATGCCATCACAGCGGCCTATTTCGCTGATGAGGATCTGAAAGTTAAGAAAGTAAACGAGAATTTTTTCAAATTTTTTCCGGTTCTGGATAATATTGCGGCTTCCTACTTCCCTGATGTCCTCAAACAACTGGGTGTTCCTGAGGCACAGATTGTGGAATTTACTGACAATATCAATGACAAGGGATTTGTCCTTATTCCCGAAATTCATATCAATATCAAGGGCGAGGAACGTGTGTTTTCTCTTCTGTCAACGCGCACTCAAGACGAAGACTTCTCTTATCTCAAAGGGGTGCAAGGGCAGTTCATCGACCGTACCGATGAGTGGCGCCTGCGTAGGGAACGCGATAATGAACTATAAACTGACGAGGGTAGTAGTATGAATTTGGAGAATTTCTTCAATAGTGATAAAGTTGTGGATCTCAGTTTCTTCAATTTTCGCAATGCCATCACGGCTGCCTATTTCGCCGACGGAAACCTGAAAGTTCGGAAGACAAACGAGAATTTTCTCAAGTTTTTTCCGGTTTTGGGCAATGTTACAGATTTCTACTTCCCCGACGTCCTGAAACAATTGGGGGTTCCGGAGGCACAGATTGAGGAATTCATCACCAATATAAACGACAAGGGCTTTGTCCTCATTCCAGAAGTCCATATCCAAATTAACGGTGAAGATCACGTGTTTTCTTTGTTGTCTACGCGCACTGAGGATGATGACTTTTCCTATCTCAAAGGGGTGCAGGGCCAGTTTATAGACCGTACTGATGAATGGCGTCTGCGTAAGGAACGCGAAGATTTGATAGAGCAGAAGAACCGCGATCGCGAGATCATCGAGGAGAAGAGCGCTCGTCTTGAAAGTCTTGCTGACCGGTTGGCGCAGTATCTGTCGCCACAGATTTACGATATTGTGTTCTCGGACAATCAATCGCAGAAGCGATCCCATGCACGGAAAAACCTGACCATTTTTCTATCCGATATTGTTCAATTTACCGATATCGCTGACAGCCTTGAACCAGAAAGACTGGCTGCGGTCATCAATTCCTATCTCTCTGAGATGGCCTCCATTGCTATTGAATATGGAGGCACTATCGACAAGTTTATTGGCGATGCAGTGCTGGTTTTTTTCGGGGACCCCGAGAGCAACGGCGAGAGCGAGGATGCTCTGAAGTGTGTCGAAATGGCTTTGCAAATGCAGACTCGGATCGCTGAGATGCAGAAACATTGGCAGAAGAGCGGGGTATCACGTGGTCTGCATGTCAGGATGGGTATCGCCACAGGATTTTGCACAGTGGGAAACTTCGGTTCGGCGCAGCGACTGGATTATACGGTGTTGGGACGTCCCGTAAATATGGCCGCGCGGCTAGAAGCGCGGGCGAAGCCCGATACCATCCTGATTGATGAGCTCACTCATAGCCTAGTCAACGGATCCATCGATTGCAATCCGCCAGAGACTGTCACGCTAAAAGGGTTCTCTCGCCCGGTGGAGGTGTTTGAAGTGAATAATGTAGCGCGCGACGGAAAACTGTCACGCCGTCGTCAACTTACTCGCGTGGGTGAACATGTAGAGGTAAGTGTTCATAACAGCTCAGATATTCAGGCGGCCATCCGTGAGCTTCGTCAAATTCAAGAGGATTTTGAGAAACAGTATCGCGAGGAGTTGGACGGACAGTCCTAAATGCTGGTGAAGAGCTGATATAGAGGTTTTAAAACGACTAAATACGTTCAACTTTGAACCGTTTTCTATATTCACCAGCGCCGATGCCGGTGGTGGATTTGAATACTCGGCTAAAGGCAGAGGCATCTTGATATCCGACTTTCCATCCAATGTCAGTGATAGCGATACGGGTCCGTTCCAGCAGGCCGCGTGCTTTTTCAATACGCAAATTCTGAACGTAGGTGTTCGGGGTGAAACCGGTTGCTGCCTTGAAACGTCTAAGAAAAGTTCTCTCGGAAAAATTGGTTTGTTCTGCCATCACCTTAATCGTGATTTCATTAGCAGAATTTTTCTCAAGCCAATGTTGAAGGTTTAAAATGTCAGGATCACCATGAGTTAGCGGTGGCCTGAAACTTCTGTAATTGCGTTGCTCACGTCCGCCTGTATCAATTAACAAGTGGCGGGCAGTTTGGGTCATCACCTCGGGGCCCAGGAAACGGTTTATAATGAACAGTCCGAGATCAAGCCAAGCCATAAGGCCGCCGGTCGTTACGATGTCATTGTCATCAATTAACAAATGTTCTGCATGCATCTGCGTCTCGGGAAAAGTAGTTTGAAACTCGTCATCCAGTAACCAGTGTGTGGTGACGGGCCGTCTATTTAGTAGACCACTGTAGCCTAACCAAAAAGCGCCGCCGCAAACAGAGCACATTATTGAGCCCGCCGTATGCTGGTCGCATAGCCATTTATGTATATCGGTTTCTTCCTTCCCTTTGGCTCCTGTTAAGTTCGGGGGCAATATAACCGCACTATATTGTTGAGAAGGGGGCGTCATATCTGCTTTTGTGATTTCATCCACCGAGAAACCACGGCCTCCATTTTTAACACTATAATCGCTCGCGATAGAAAGCAGGTCGGCAAGACCCAGAACCGCTGACATTTGAACGCCAGGGTAGGCAACAATGGCAAGTGCGATAGATGTATCTGAGGTGGATATTGTCATTTGGCGTATATAGCACATATATTGTCATTTACGCCAATATCTTTTGAGATCAGCGAAGAGCATGTTGAACACACACTTCAACAAGCGAGATTTAATATGTCCAATACAGCACTTATTATCATTGATGTTCAGAACGACTATTTTGAAGGCGGCAACTGGCCGGTTTTTGAGATGCAAAAAGCAGCAGATAATGCCGCAAAATTACTAGAAAACGCACGCTCTTCCAACGAGACAATTATCCATATTCGCCATGAAATCCCATCAGATCAGGCGCCGTTCTTTCGTCCCGGAACAGTTGGTGCAGAAATTCATACGTCAGTAAAGCTGAACGACGGCGAACCGGTCATCTTAAAAGATCGCCCGAACAGTTTTCAAGGAACCTCGCTTCAAGTAGAGCTCAAAAGTGCTGATGTGAGTAATGTCATTATCTGCGGTGCCATGAGCCAGATGTGTGTTGATGCAACAGCACGCGCTGCAGCCGATTTCGGGTATAGTGTGACGGTTGTCGAAGATGCCTGCGGTGCGAAAGAGCAAGAGTTCAACGGTATAATTGTATCTGCCCCTGAAGTACACGCTGCTTTTATGGCACCACTTGCCATGAGTTACGCAACTGTTGTTTCGACAGCAGGTTTCCTAGGAAATAATTAAAGTCATACAAGCCACAGGCGGATCCTTTGATCCGTCTGTGGCGATTTGATCGTAAGTAATAGGGTGTGTTTTACTCTCGTTAGATAAGTCTTCTTCATCCGCCTCTCTAGTATTTCGGGAAACCTGCGTTACCTTCTTTTGAAGTTCGTACTCTGCAGAACGGATTGGAAGTTATGGAAGAGTTGATACCCATTGTGGTGCTTCTTGCTAAATTGATTGTTGTTATTGTGGTTCTGTTGATCCTGCCAATTCCGTTGACGTGGCTGGAGCGTAAGATTGCGGGTCACATTCAACAACGATTGGGTCCCATGCGGGTGGGATGGCATGGCCTTTTGCAGCCTTTGGCCGATGGTATCAAACTTCTGACAAAGGAAGACCATATTCCCGCTGAAGCTGACCGGTTTCTGTTTAAGATAGCCCCAATCGTTGCGCTGGTTGCTACTTTTGCGCTGTTTGTAGTCCTCCCTTTTGGCGAGTCTTTTTCGGTATTTGATCAGGAAATCACACTTTATCTAGCCGATATGAATGTGGCGCTTTTGTATGTTCTTGCGGTATCAGGACTACATGTTTTTGCCGTAATTTTAGGGGGCTGGGCGTCCAATAGCAAATATGCGATTCTTGGCAGTCTTCGAACATGTGCGCAAATGATCTCCTACGAAATCCCAATGGGGTTTGCTGTTGTTGGCGTTGTCATGTTGGCGCAATCCATGAGCTTGGTTTCGATTGTTGAAGCGCAGAGTGAAGTTTGGAACATCGTTTATCAGCCGCTAGGATTTACCGTCTTTTTCATTGCGGGTTTGGCTGAGGCCCAACGTATTCCTTTTGATCTTGCCGAAGCTGAAGGAGATCTCGGTGCTGGATATCATACAGAATACAGTGGTATGAGATTTTCTTTGTTTATGATTAGCGAGTATATGGTTGTGGTCTTTATGGCCTCTCTCACTGTGATTTTATTCTTCGGCGGGTGGAACGATTTTCTTGTCCCGCTGCCGTCTTTCGTTTGGTTTGCGCTGAAAGTTGGATTTTTTATCTGGGTGTTTATGTGGCTACGTTTCACCTTCCCGCGGTATCGCTATGATCAGTTAATGAGCATTGGTTGGAAGGTTCTGCTACCTCTGTCTATTGCCAACATACTTGTCAGCGGCTTTATCATGTCCTAATTCAATATGGTCGGAAGGAGAGAAATGTTGCCTTTGACCCAAACATTGAAAAATAAACCAACGCAGATACTGTCCCAATGGATTGGGTGGGCGTTTTTCCGTGATTTGGCAAGCGGGCTGTCATTGACGCTTAGTTATATGTTTTCAAAAACAGTAACAGAGCAATATCCAGACAAAGAGAAATGGGTTCCCTTTCCTCGTTACCGAGGACATCATTTTCTAAATACAAATGAAGAGGGCGATACAAATTGTGTCGCGTGTGAGCTGTGCGCAAAAATCTGCCCCTGCGATTGTATTGATGTTGTCCCGTTTGAAGATCTAAAGGGGAACCGACGACCTAAGGTGTTTGATATTGATCTTGGTCGCTGTCTGTATTGCGGATTGTGTGAAGATGCCTGTCCTGCAAACGCAATAAAACTTGGACAGCATTACGAATATTCCTGTGAAAATAGCGAAGAACTGACTGTTGGCAGAGATGTTTTAATGGGAATGCCAAGAAAATCTGAATTAGGTGGGGCAGTTTTTGACGCCTCTTTGTCAACGATCGATGGGGTTCATGTCAAAGAGGTGGAGAATGGGCAAGGCCGTGATTGGTGGCAAGACATACGACGAAATTAGAACTGGATATTTAGTACTGAATATTAGTTACCAAAGAAATTCATATATAGAGGATAAATTGATGGAAATATCGGTAATCCTGAAAAATAAGGGGCACGATGTAGTTACTGTCTCTGCGACAGATACAATGCAGGAGACCTTGAAGGTTTTTGCAGAAAAATTCATCGGCTGTGCTCCGGTCCAAGATGATAAGGGTAAAATACTCGGGCTCATTTCAGAACGTGATATATGCCGTGCAATTGCAAAGAGCGGTGATAAAGCGGTCAATGAGCCTGTTGAGACGGGGATGCGTACAGAAGTCGTCAGCTGTGGTGTCGATGATCATCAAGCACGTGTTATGGCTTTGATGACCTCTCACAGAACACGGCACGTTCTTGTTTTGGATGAATCTGGTGATCTTGCTGGAATTATCAGTATCGGCGATATCGTAAAACACCGACTGGATACCGCGCTTCGAGATGAAAAATCCATGCTCGATTACATAAGTGGTACCGGTTACAGCTATCAAAGCGATCTTTGAGGGAACTCACTTATTCCAAAAAATAGGAGCTTGGAGAATTGATCTCCAATAGAGCATCTGGATGGAGCAAGCCTTTTTCATATTGGTAGCGGTTGTCGCCGTGGGGTCAGGGGTATTAGTTGTTGCTGCACGCAACCCAATACATAGCGCCCTAGCGCTCATGGTTTGCTTTGTTCAAATTGCTGCTGTTTTTTTACTGCTTCGCTCTCCTATATTGGCCGTCATCCAGATGTTTGTCTATGTCGGTGCTGTAATCGTGCTTTTCTTGTTTGTTATTATGATGATGGATGTTCGCGAGGAAGCGCGAATACGATTTATGAGAAAAGGAACAAAACTGACAGTTGCGGGTATCTTTTTTCTCGGGGTGGAGATGATTACCCTGTTTCTGGGAAGTGAATATCTATTCGATCTGACTACCTCCGCTCGTAAAGTCGAGATGAGTACGGTTGATGGTCTGGGGACAACCCTTTTTACCGAGTATCTGTTTCCCTTCGAAGTTGCCTCGGTCATTTTGCTGGCGGCGTTGGTCGGTGCGATTATTTTGACACGAAGAGCAAGGGGGACAGGTTAATGGTCCCACTTCACTGGTATATTATCCTTGGCGTTCTTCTTTTTTCGATTGGAATGGCGGGTGTTTTACTGCGCCGGAACGTTTTGATAGTTCTTCTATCCTTAGAATTAATGTTGAATTCCGTGAATATAAATCTGGTCGCTTTCTCTCACTCATTTGGTGATTTTCGGGGTCAGATTATCGCAATTTTTGTGATCGCAATAACCGCGGCTGAGGTGGCTGTGGCCTTGGGGGTGCTTGTCGCACTTGTACGTAACAAAGCAACCCTAGAAGTGGATGAAATTACAACACTAAAAGGATAACTCCAAATCGGGTTTGCCTTTTAAAAACACTAAAAATCAGAAAGGTACCCAGAGTTGGAAGCTATTCTTTCATTTCGGCCTCTCCTTGCTGTTGCAGTTGCCATGATAGCTGCGATCGCTATTTTGGTGCTTCGTGATAGCCCGAAGCGGCGCGATATGATTTCATTGCCTGCGGCTCTCATTCTATTTCTCATCGTGATTTCCATGGCACCAACTGTGCTTGGCGGAGGGACTATAGAACTCACATTATTTTCGGTATTACCGGGTGTTGATTTTGCCTTCCGCGTTGATGCGTTGGGTATGGTATTTGCGACTATCTCATCACTGCTTTGGATTGCAGCGGCAGTCTATTGTGTTGGTTATATGCGATGTCTAAAGGAGAAAAACCAAACTCGGTTTTATGCGAGTTTCGCCGTCAGCCTTGCCGCTGCCATCGGCGGTGCCTTTGCGGGCAACCTGTTTACGCTCGTGGTTTTCTACGAAATTCTTAGTCTCATCACCTATCCGCTTGTCTACCACAAAGAAAATGAACAATCTTGGACGGGAAGTCGTCGCTATCTTGTTTATTTGATGGGCGCTTCAAAAACCTTTTTGTTGGCGGGACTGGCGCTAACGTATCAAACAGCGGGATCCTTTGATTTTGCCGTGGGCGGTCTGTTTGATACGGTTGATATTTCAAGCGGTTTACTGACAGTCATCTATTTTAGTTATCTCGCGGGCTTTGCGAAGGCGGCCATAATGCCTTTTCATGCTTGGCTGCCAGCTGCCATGGTTGCCCCGACACCTGTAAGCGCCCTTTTACATGCCGTTGCTGTCGTGAAAATGGGCGTTTTTTGCGTCCTGCGTTTGGTATTTGATGTTGTCGGTATAAGGTTGATGGATTTGAACGGTCTCGGTATTGCGACTGCGTACCTTGTGTCGTTTACGATAATCATGGCCTCCATTTATGCTCTGACACGGGATGACCTTAAAGCACGACTGGCCTATTCTACCGTTAGCCAACTGTCGTATATCATATTGGGCGCGGTGCTATTGACACCCATGTCGATGATTGGTGGCATTATGCATATGCCGGCACATGCTCTCTCCAAAATCACATTATTTTTCTGCGCAGGTTCGATCTATTGCGCAACCCGGCGCACGAAAATCAGTGAACTGGACGGTATTGGCCGTCATCTGCCTTGGACTATGGCGGCATTTTTTATTGGCACGCTTGGTATGATCGGTGTCCCTTTAACGGGCGGGTTCATCAGCAAATGGTATTTGGTCTTGGGATCGGTTGAAGCCAACGAGCTGGTTTTCCTGATCGTCCTTCTTGCAAGTTCGATTTTAAACGCCGCATATTTTCTTCCCATCACTTACATCGCTTTTTTCCGAACCGCTGTCGGGCCACAAGCCGAAAAAGGGGGGAGTGGTGAAATCCGCGAAATCCCAATGGTGACGATCCCATTGGTTGCGACAGCAATTTTGTCAATGTTCATGGGGATATACCCTGATTACTTCTTAACATTGGCGAGGGTGGTAATTCCATGATCTCAAAAATTATCAATTTCTTTGGTGAAAGCAAATTTCAGAAAACACGTTTCAGGGCGCTGATAGCAGTTTTAATATTAGTCGTCATTGCAGACATATTGGTGACACGGGATCACGGTGATTTTTTCTGGGATTATTTGCCTGCATGGTCTGCCGGATTTGGGTTCGTATCTTGTGTCCTCATCATCTTTGTTAGCAAAGCGATCGGACATCAGGGGCGGATAATGCAGGATGAGGACTATTATGATTGAATGGCTTCATCCCGGTCTTTTATTTATAGCGACAGCATTGATTATCCCGCTGCTAAATGTTGCATTACGTCGCATATTTCTGCTGATAATTCCCTTAATTGCGATCACCTCCGTCGCAACAATGAGCCCCGGAAATTACGGAGAATTTACGTTTGCTAATGTCACCATTTTGATGGGAAAAGTGGACAAACTGACGCTGGTTTTTGCCTGGGTTTTCACGTTGATGTCGTTTATCGGAAATCTCTTTAGCCTGCATCTTAAAAACCCATCGGAACATGTAGCTGCCTATCTTTATATGGGGAGTGCACTTTGCGTCGTTTTCGCGGGCGATTGGTTTTCCTTATTGGTCTCGTGGGAGATCATGGCCTTTGCGTCCGCGTATCTCATTTTTGCTTCCCACAAGGAAGCTGCGACACGGGCAGGATTTCGTTATTTACTGGTTCATGTGACAGGCGGTGTGTTGTTATTTGGCGGGATCGTCCTTCACGGATTGGAAACGGGGTCGTTTGTTTTTGGGCCCCTTGTTGATGAAAACGGGCAGGGCGGGGGAATAGCATATACATTGGTTCTGGTATCATTTCTGATAAATGCTGCGGTTCCTCCGCTGAACGCTTGGCTTACTGATGCGTATCCTGAGGCAACGGTAACAGGTGCAGTTTTCCTGAGTGCTTTTACCACAAAAACCGCAGTTTATGTACTGATTAGAACATTCCCCGGAACAGAAATTCTGATTTGGCTCGGTGTGATTATGGCCTTGTACGGGGTCATTTATGCGGTTTTGGAAAATGATTGTCGACGTCTGCTGGGATATCATATCGTCAGTCAGGTGGGTTATATGGTCGTCGGCGTGGGTATTGGTACAGAAATGGCGCTCAATGGTGCAGGCTCTCACGCTTTTGCGCATATCATATATAAAGGCTTATTGTTTATGGGGGCCGGTGCGGTCATTCATATGACAGGGCGCCGGAAACTGACAGAACTCGGCGGCCTTTATCGCACAATGCCGTGGACGGTGTTTCTTTATATGATCGGGGCATTTGCAATTTCAGCGTTCCCGTTCTTCAGCGGTTTTGTCAGTAAATCAATGGTGATAGCTGCGGCTGCGGGCGATAACCGAGCCATTATAGTGCTTATGCTGACTGTTGCATCCTCCGGCACATTTTTACATACGGGCCTGAAGTTACCGTATTATATGTTCTTTGGAAAAGATTGTGGTTTAAGACCAATAGAGCCGCCCATAAACATGTTGTTGGCTATGGGGATCGCTGCAGTTCTTTGTATCGGCATCGGTGTCTTTCCAAACGTTTTATACGCTCTTTTACCCTATCCGGTAGACTTCGTTCCGTATACGGCGGTCCACATTACAACAAGCCTTGGTATTTTGATGTTTACTGCAGCAGGTTTTGTTCTAATGCTGAAGTTTCTTGATCCAGAAAAAACCATCAGTCTTGATACAGATTGGTTCTACCGCAAAGGCGCAAAAGTCTTTATGTGGATCGCAAGTAAACCTATTGCGAGCTTTGAAGGGGCTATAAGCAATATCTCAGACACGGTTATCCTGAAATCACTTAGAGGAGCGGCAACAAGAAGTCTTGAAGTAGATGTGGGCTTGGTTGACGGTTTCGTAAACGGGGTCGCGCGAACTGCCCTGTTTGTGGGGACAACAGCAAGAAGGCTTCAAACAGGGATAGTGACACATTACGCGGCGGCTATGATCATCGGCCTAGCGCTCAGTCTATCCTTCTATTTTCTCCTTTGGCTGGAATAGGGGGCATTGATGGATTTTCCAATTCTCAGCCTTATTATTCTTTTGCCAGCTGTCGGTGTCATCCCTCTTCTGTTTTTGACGAATGCGCGTTCAATTCGCTGGATTGCGCTGGTATTTACTGCTGCAGATTTTTTTCTGACGATCCTGTTACTCGTCCTTTTTCAGCAGACCTCACATCAGATGCAGTTTGCCGAAACGTTGGAATGGGTTCCAGCGCTAGGCATAGCCTATAACGTCGGCGTGGACGGGATCAGCGTTCTTTTCGTCTTTCTCACCGCTTTGCTTGGATGGATCTGTGTTCTAGCATCGTGGAATGCAATCACGATGAAACTAAAGGAATTCATGATCTGCATTTTGATCATGCAATCACTAATGATTGGCGTCTTCTGTGCACTGGATCTCTTCCTGTTTTATGTCCTATGGGAGGCCATGCTTATCCCTATGTATTTACTGATCGGAATTTGGGGCGGGCCCAATCGGGTATATGCCGCCTTCAAGTTCTTTCTTTATACGCTCGCGGGAAGTCTTCTATTTTTGATCGGAATTATCGTTCTATATATCGAGGGAAATCAGTCTTTTGATATCTTGATGTTAATGTCTCAAGATTATGGATTTGAAGTACAGTTTTGGGTATTTTTGGCGTTTTTAGTCGCCTTTGCGGTGAAGGTACCAATGGTGCCGGTTCACACTTGGCTTCCCGATGCTCATGTAGAAGCTCCGACCGCAGGAAGTATAATTCTAGCGGGTGTTCTTTTGAAAATGGGCGCCTACGGTTTTCTTCGTTTCTCGTTGCCGATGTTGCCAGATGCATCGCAATATTTCGCACCTATGGTGATTGGGCTTTCTGCGATTGCCATCATATATGGGGGGTTTTTAGCTCTTGCCCAAACCGATCTTAAAAAACTGATCGCCTATTCCAGCGTGAGCCATATGGGCTTTGTGACGTTGGGAATTTTTACGTTCAACAATAATGGATTGATGGGCGGAGTTTTGCAGATGTTCAACCATGGTATTACGACGGGCGCCTTGTTTCTTGTGGTTGGGCTTCTATATGAGAGAACGCATACGCGCCAGATCTCAGACTATGGCGGGCTAATGAAAATTATCCCCGTTTATACAATCTTCTTTGGGCTATTTGCACTGGCATCCATGGCCGTTCCGGGCACAAATGGTTTCATTGGTGAGTTGTTAATCCTATCCGGGGCTTTTGAAGTAAATGCCGCTGCAGGTGTTGCTGCGATTGTCGGGGCAATGTTGGCTGCTGTTTATATGCTTAGCCTGTTTAAAAGGGTTGCGCTGGGAACAGCAGCTACTTTCGAAGGCCCTACGCTTTTGGATGTTAACCCACGAGAAATGAGCGGGATAATCGTTTTGGCAATTTTTGCTATTTGGATCGGCTTTTATCCCAAATTATTTTTGTCAATTCTGAAGCCAACCCTTGACCACTTGCTCACGCAAGTCCTTGGAACCTGAAGGCATTGATGATGGAAGAACAAGCAATCATTCGCTCCCTTATTGCCAGTAGCCCTGAAATTCTGGCCATTGTCGGTGCGTGCTTCATTCTTATTGGGTCTTTGTTTATGGGACGGCGTCTTGGTGTGTTGTTGACGATCTCTTCTCTTGTCGTCGTCCTGTTGTGTGCAATTGTGACTTTAGGTGTTTTGGAAAGCCAGCAAGCAGTTTACGGCGGTAGCTTCATCATGGATCCATTTGCGATCTTCTTTAAATGCCTGATCTTTCTTGCGACTGCCCTGACCATTTTGATGTCGGGACGTTACCTTGAGCAAGAGAACATTGTCGAAGGGGAATATCACGTCCTAATTCTGTTCGCCATGACTGGCATGATGATCATGGTTTCAGGTACGGATTTGTTGGTCATCTATATGGGCTTAGAATTACAGTCTATCTGCTTTTATGTGTTGGTTGGGTTTAGAAGGCAAGTCGTGGGTTCCAATGAAGCGGCTCTCAAATATGTCATCCTCGGGGCCGTGTCTTCTGGCATTTTCCTATATGGTTTGTCCCTAGTCTATGGACTAACAGGCTCGACCCAGCTCTCTGAAATTACGAGTGTGTTTATACAATCATCAAAGCAGGATCCGATGCTCATCCTTGCTGTGATTTTTCTGGTTGTGGGCTTGCTGTTTAAAGTGGGCGCGGTTCCATTGCATATGTGGGTACCCGATGTGTATGAAGGCGCCCCTACACCTATTACAGCATTTCTATCCGTGGGAAGTAAAGCCGCAGCATTCGCAATATTACTCCGCATTTTGATGGATTCTTTGGCATCACTTTCAGAAATTTGGATCGATATCGTCATCGTAATCGCGGTCGCAACAATGGCACTTGGTAGCTTCGTCGCGTTAGCGCAAAGTAATATTAAGCGGATGTTGGCGTACTCCAGCATCGCTCACGCGGGGTTTGCGCTGTTGGGTATAATTGCTGGCGGGGAGCAGGGTGTCACGAGTGTGATGCTTTATCTTTTGATATATACATTCATGAATTTTGGTCTGTTTTCAATTGTCATCATGATGCAAAAGCAGGGGCCTAGAGCAGACGAAATATACGCCTATACAGGGTTAGCCGCGAGCCATCCGGTCTGGGCGTTTCTCACTTTGATATTCCTTTTTTCAATGGCTGGAATACCACCAACAGCAGGTTTTTTTGCTAAATTTTACGTCCTTCTTGCACTTCTTGAAGAAGGATATGTGTGGATCGCAGTCATCGCTGTTTTATTAAGTGCGGTCGCCGCGTATTTTTACCTTCGGATCATTATGCTTATGTATATGAAAAAGCCGATTGATGATTTCAAATTGTCTCTGACACCAGCGCTTATATTGGTTCTTTTACTCACCGGTATTGGGACTGTCGGGATCGGCCTCGCGCCGGACTGGTTTCTAGCTCAGGCGCAAGCTGCTTTTTTTAGCGACACCGTAATTGTTTCAAGTGCCACTGGTCCATAGGTAATGCCGCTCTAAGTTACTAGAAGTGTAGTCAAAGGATTTCTGCACTTAACACAGTCCCAATTGCTCAGAATGCCTGAGAATTTTAAGGAGAAGTGTTTATGCTTATCGATTATTTGCCTGTCTTTTTAATGGTTGCAGCTGCCACAGGTTTGGCGCTGTTCATTTTGACATTGGGATCTCTAATCCGCCCCTCCAATCCATATCCGGAAAAGAACCGGCCCTATGAATGTGGGGTCGACCACAAAGGTGAAGCGTCTAGCGGCTTGTTCAGAGTTCAGTTTTTTGTAGTGGCCATCTTATTTGTTATATTTGATGTAGAAGCCATGTTCCTGTTCCCTTGGGCGGTTGTCCTCACTGAAATTGGTTTCATTGGCTATCTGGAAATGTTCGTGTTCATTTTTCTGCTGCTAGTTGGTTATGCATACGCATGGGCGAAGGGAGCGTTGGAATGGGAAAACTAGAAAATAGTTTTTCAGATGGAGTCCTTTTTAGCACCGCTGACAGCCTTATTAATTGGAGCCGGGAATCTTCATTATGGCCAATGACGTTTGGTATTGCTTGTTGTGCGATAGAGATGATTTCAACGGGGTGTTCACGCTATGATTTGGACAGGTTCGGGGTCGTATTTAGATCGTCGCCACGACAATCAGATGTGATGATTATCGCAGGCACTGTGACAAAAAAATTCGCACCGGTAATCTGCAGACTTTATGACCAGATGAGTGAACCTCGTTGGGTGATCGCAATGGGAACCTGCGCAATCTCTGGCGGTGTATATAACACCTACGCCGTTGTTCAAGGATCAGAGCGTATCGTTCCTGTTGATGTCCATGTTCCGGGATGCCCTCCAAGACCGGAAGCTCTAATGCACGGTTTGCTGACACTACAGGAAAAAATAAAAAAGGAACGTGTGTTTCGGAAACATCCCTTGAATAAGGCCGAGAATTGAGCATGGAAGCACCCACCTTTGTCTCGCATATTCTTCAAACGTTTGAAGGTAGAGTTCGCAATGATGGCGCTGGCATTGATATGCATTGCCTTACTGTTACGCTAGATCATTTGGTGGATCTTTGCCGTTTTCTGAAAGAGGATCCATTATTACAGTTTAATTTCTTATCGGATTTGTGCGGTGTCGATCATCATCCTGAAGAGGATCGATATGAAGTCGTTTACCACTTGTTTTCCATCCCACTCCAACATCGCCTGCGTCTTAAATGCCGATTGAAAGACACAGCCGAAGATATCGCACCTGCCTTACCAACAGTAACAGGTGTGTGGAGGACGGCTAACTGGCATGAACGCGAGACCTACGACATGTATGGTATCGTCTTTAGCGACCATCCCAACCTGCAACGCATTTATATGTGGGATGGGTTCGAAGGTTTCCCCATGAGAAAAGATTTTCCGGTTCGCGGCTATAAAGACATCTACAACCCGTTCGGCCCAGAAAAGAGCGGGGAATAGAATGACTGAAATTACCATCCTAAAAGACAAAGAAAAGGGCCGTTTAGGTTCTCAAGAAATCCTGCTAAATCTTGGTCCTCAACATCCGAGTACTCACGGTGTCTTGCAACTTGTTCTCGAACTGGATGGTGAGATTGTAGAGCGTGTTTCCCCCAATATCGGATATTTGCACCGGGGAACGGAGAAACTGGCTGAAACATTTACCTACACTCAGATTATCCCTCTCACCGATCGACTTGATTATGTTTGCCCGCCAACTAGCAATCAGGCATTCGTGTTGGGCGTTGAAAAACTGTTGGACATTGAGGCTCCTGAAAGGGCGCAATATATCCGCGTGATGATGTCGGAATTAGCCAGAATTTCTGGACATCTTCTTATTGTGGGGGCTCTTCCAATGGATCTCGGGGCCATGACAACTTTGCTCTACACTATGCGGGAGCGAGAAATGATTATGGACATTATGGAGATGATATCCGGAGCTCGCATGCATACATCTTTTTGCCGTGTTGGCGGCGTACGGGAGGATCTACCTGAAGGGGCAATCAAGCGAATTTTGGAATTTTGCGAAATCCTTCCAAATCGTTTAATCGATTATGAACGTCTGATCGCAAAAAACAGAATATTCCTCAGCCGGACTCAGAACGTAGGCGTTGTCGGCCCTGAAGACGCTGTAGATATAGGCCTGAGCGGTCCTAATCTCAGGGCATCAGGAGTTGACTGGGATATCCGTAGAGACTGCCCGTACGAGATCTATGATCGGTTGGATTTTAATGTAATCCTTCGAGAAAACGGTGACTGTTATGACCGTTGGATGTGCCGCGTGGATGAGATGCGGGAGAGTGTTCGAATGATCCTGCAGTGCATCGAACAAATGCCGGACGGGAAGTTTCAAGTTGATATTCCTACCATTGCGTTTCCAGTGGATAAGGACCTTCTGAGCCATTCCATGGAAACACACATCCACCATTTTGAATTGTCAGCTTATGGTTTCAAGGTGCCCAAAGGTGAAGTGTATGTTCCGATTGAAGCGCCAAAGGGAGAATTGGGTTTCTACATGATTAGTGATGGGACTGAAAAACCGACCCGTTTTAAAGTGCGCGCGCCTTCCTTTGTAAACCTGCAAGCGCTGGAAACAGGAACCACAAATATGAAATATTTAGCGGATGTTGTTGCCATGTTGGGCAGTCTCGATCCGGTTATCGCCGAGGTAGATAAATAACGGAGGCATCATTGTCATGGAGTTATCAGGAGAGCTGGTTGGAGAAATTAGGCAGGTCGCTGACAATTATCCCAATGCCCGTTCCGCAATCATGCCGGCACTCTATCTAGCACAAGCGCAATATCAATACCTTGAAACTGATGTGCTGAGGGCGGTGGCAGTCACACTTGATGTTCCGGAGATTTGGGTGTTTGAATTAGCGACATTCTACACCATGTACCACACCGAACCGGTAGGTAAATACCACATTCAGTTATGTACCAATGTCTCTTGTTTGCTGGGAAAAGCCGAACACCTAAAACAGTATATGGAAGAACGGTTACAGATCGAAACGGGTGAAACGACAGAAGATGGGAAGTTTACACTTTCGAAAGTGGAGTGCATTGGATCTTGTGACAAAGCCCCTGCGATGATGGTCAATCAGGATTATTATGAAAATCTCGACCAAGTATTTGTCGAACAAATTTTAGATAGATTGATGGTACAATCAAGCTCAGATCAGGAGACATAATCTATGTTCGAAAAGATTATCCTTAAGAATATGGATCATCCGCAAAGCCATACATTGGAAGCTTATGTTGAGTCAGGTGGATATAAGGCTCTTGCGACTATGCTCCAAAAATATTCTCCTGATGAACTGATCGAACAAGTGAAACAGGCAAATCTTCGAGGTCGCGGTGGAGCAGGTTTTCCAACAGGTCTCAAGTGGAGTTTCGTGCCTAAGAATGCAGAAAATCCGCCGTATCTTTGTTGTAATGCAGATGAAGGGGAGCCTGGAACTTTTAAAGACAGGGCCATCATGGAAAAAGATCCTCATATGATGGTTGAGGGGATGATTATTGCTGCCTACGCAATAGGTGCCCGCACGGCCTACATCTATATTCGCGGAGAGTATGAGCTTTGTATTGAGCGAGTAGAAAAGGCGCTTGAGGAAGCTCAGGCAAAGCATTTTTTGGGGAAAAATATTCTGGGAAGCGATTTCAGTCTTGACGTGTATATCCACCGAGGGGCAGGTGCCTACATCTGCGGAGAAGAGACAGCTTTGCTCGAGTCCATTGAAGGGCGCCGCGCACAACCAAAACTAAAGCCCCCCTTTCCGGCAATAAAAGGGCTCTATGACAGCCCTACCGTTATCAATAACGTGGAAACATTTGCCTGCCTTCCTCACATCATTGAGCGTGGTGCAAATTGGTTTCGTGATATTGGCCCGGAGGGTAGTCCTGGGCCGAAACTGTTTTGCTTGAGCGGTCAAGTGAACAAGCCCGGTCTTTATGAAGCTCCCATGGGAATAACAATGCGAGAGTTTATCGAGGACTTTGGCGGCGGAGCCTGTTCAGGAAAAATAAAAGCCGTTATTCCGGGCGGTGTGTCTGCGCCAATGTTCCCTGAAAGTGAGTTGGATACCAAACTGGATTTTGAATCATTAGCTGCAGCGGGCAGCATGCTTGGATCTGCAGGGGTTATTGTCTTGGATGACAGCGCATGTGTGGTTGAGGTCATCACAAGAATAACCGAATTTTTTAACCACGAGTCTTGCGGGAAATGCACTCCTTGCCGAGAGGGTCTGGACTGGTGTGCAAAAATCCTTCGACGGTTGGAAGAGGGAGAGGGCACACATGAAGATCTCGAACATCTGGACACGCTTTGCCCAACGATATTTGGGAACTCATTTTGTGCGCTGGGTGTTGGTGCTTCTTGGGCTGTGCAATCGGCACTCAAGCATTTTAGACCAGAATTTGTTCAACATATTGAACAGGGAAAATGCCCGTTTCATTAAATGGGAATTCTTCTGAAATCCTAAGATCAGGAAGGTACATGTACCATGGTGAAACTGACGATTGATGGGCAGGAAGTGGAGGCGGAACTCGGTAGCTTACTCCTTGAAGTTGCTGCAAAAAGTGGTGCGGAAATTCCCACATTTTGTTATCAAAAACGTCTTACCCCACTTGCTTCATGCCGAATGTGTCTTGTGGAAATAGAAGGTCAGCCTAAATTAGCACCAGCCTGTGTTACTCTCGTTGCAGAGAATATGGTGGTCAGAACCAATACGGCATTAGTCAGTGATACAAGAGAAACGATGCTTGAGTTTTTGCTCGCAAATCATCCCTTGGATTGCCCTGTTTGCGACAAAGCGGGTGAATGTGAATTACAGGACATGGTGTTTGAGTACGGTGCAGGTGTCAGCAGATTTCGAGACGAAAAACGGGTCTTTCGATCCAAAGATCTATCTCTCAATAAAGTTATTATATTTAACGCAAACCGTTGTATTCAATGCCAACGATGCGTCCGGATGTGTGAAGAAGTCGTTGGCGCGGTTGCTCTTGGGACAATCGATCGCGGTATGGATAGTGAAATTACGGGCTTTGAAAATAGTCTAAATAGTTGTGATCATTGCGGCAACTGTATCGAGGTTTGCCCCGTCGGCGCCTTGATGAGTGAACCCTACCGCTATACATCTCGACCGTGGGACCTTGTCGAAACGGATACGACATGTGGAATGTGCGGCACTGGGTGTCAACTTACAATTGGGGTAAGGGACGGTAAACTGGCCCGTGTTCGTTCAAAGTATGAGACGGGCGTAAACGGTGAAACCCTTTGCGTGAAGGGACGCTTTGGCGTTGATATGATTGACGCCGAAAACCGCATTGATACTCCAATGATCCGCAAAGAGGGAATGCTAGTTTCTGTTTCTTGGGAAGAAGCAATTGCCGAATTGAAAAGCCGTTTCCCGGCCGGCACCGACGGCACTCGAATTGGTGGCCTTGCTTCTGCAACAATGACTTCGGAGGTGTTGTATCTGTTTCAGAAGATGATGCGAACTGTATTTTTCACTAATTCCGTAGATAGCTCAAATCGATTTTCATTGGATCGAGACGCAGCTCATTCCAGTCGCGAAATTTTGATAGATTTAGTTGATAATTTTTATACGAGAGAGCCGCTCGAAGACACTTTGAAATCTGATTGTATAATTGTCGTGGGATCTGGCGTGACTGAAAGTAATCCGGTGAGTGAATATATGATCAGATTAAGTCAGCGCGATGCCGCTGATCGGCTTTTAGTAGCATCAGCTCGACCTTCTAGGCTGGACACAGTCGCTGCGGGCTATCTTAGGGTCGTACCGGGCGAGGAGAACGTGTTTTTCGCGGCATTGGAGGCGAAGCTGACAAATGGGCTCACTGGGCAGGAGGCCGAGGGGGTTAATGGCTTTGCAGAAAAAGCGGGACGCATACTCGAGAAATCAGAAACGGTCACATTGTTAATTGGATCTGATATTTTTCGCGGGCCAAATGCTCGAAATACGTTGAGATGGCTTGAAACCTACATTGTCACGTTGAAAAGCCTTGGAAAGAAAATCGCGTTTCAATTTCTATTCGATCGTGCCAATCAGATGGGTGCATGGGAGATGGGAGTATTGCCAGATCAACTACCCGGCTGGCATTCGCTAGACGATAAGAAAAGTCGAGATTATTTTGAAGAGATCTGGGGTCATGATATTCCAAAACCCAAAGGTAAAAACACGCATCAAATTTTGAAAAGCTGCGCTGAGAAGGAGATGGATTTACTTTATTGTCTACACAGTGATCCGATATCATTTTTTCCGGATCGTGAAATTGCAATACAAGCGCTGGAGAATGTAGGAACACTTGTGGTTCAAGCCTCACACCAATCCGCGACAACTGAAATGGCCGACATTGTTCTGCCCTCTGCTAGTTTTGCTGAAGAAAGCGGGACGTTTATTAACAATGAAGGCTTGGTTCAGAAATTACATAAAATCAGGACCCCATTCCAAAATGCTAAAAATAATTTGGATATTCTATATTTCGTGTCCAGTGCTTTTGGCGAGGATATTGGACCGTTGGATGTTGGGAATATTTACGCTGAAACGGAGAGACATGGTACCAGAGAAATACCTGTAGATTGGGTTTCCCAAAGACCAGAATTGCCACCAAATACTGTGAGAATAGATCAGTATGGTGAAGACAGTACTTTCTTATTGATAACGGGAGAAAACCGATATCACTCTGGGGGCGTTTCAATGAATTCAAAAACGCTTCATGGCATTGAAAATCAACCCTATGTCGAAATGAATAAGGATGATGCTTCTCAAATGAACATCCACGATGGAGATTTAATTACAGTTCGAACGAGGAAAGGGAGCATTGAACTGGAGGCACGCCTAAATAAAAACTCAGCCCCGAAAACACTTTTTATACCGGAAAACTTCCCGGACTATAAACTCAATCAAGTCCTCTCACATGGTGAGTATCCGTGTCCTGCGGAAATTGTGCTGAAGGATCAATGACGGCGATACTACAAAAAGAAATTTTGCGCCGGTCTGGATAATCCTGTAAAAGATCTGGAAACACCCAATTTGCTTGATTTTCAGCAGGATAGTTTGATGACACGACACCTTATCACCTCGGCTTTACCCTACATCAATGGCGTTAAACATTTGGGTAACTTGATCGGGTCCATGTTGCCATCTGATTTGTATGCCAGATATTTGCGTGCGCAAGGGCGTGACGTCTTGTTCATTTGTGCGACTGACGAACATGGAACTCCAGCGGAACTTGCTGCACGGGCGGCAGGCCTCGACGTTGCTCAGTTCTGTGCTGAACAGCACGAAGTACAGGCCAGATTAGGGGAGGCTTTCTCTCTCTCGTTTGACTATTTCGGTCGATCCTCATCCCCGCAAAATCATGAGCTTACCCAACATTTTGGTAAAAAGTTGCTTGAAAACGGCTTTATTGAAGAGCGTGTGACAAAGCAGATTTTCTCTGTAGATGATGACCGGTTTTTACCCGATCGCTACGTAGAGGGAACATGCCCGCATTGTAATTATGATAAAGCGCGCGGTGATCAGTGCGAGAGTTGCACACGGTTACTTGACCCTACAGATTTGGTAGAGCCACGCTCAGCCATATCAGGAAGCACAAAGCTTGAGGTGCGTGAAAGTAAACATCTGTTCCTATTACAGTCAAAATTGTCTGACGAAATTCGGGAATGGGTCAATAAACATAAAGAATGGCCGCTTCTGGTTTCATCGATTGCCCTTAAATGGTTAGATGAAGGGCTTCATGATCGCGGAATTACCCGTGATTTGAAATGGGGCGTTCCCGTCGACCGCGAAGGCATGGAAGAAAAGGTCTATTACGTCTGGTTCGATGCTCCCATCGAATATATTGCAGCCACGAAAGAGTGGGCGGACGAAGATCCCGATAATCGCGACTGGAAATCGTGGTGGTACGAAGCGAAAGACGTGCATTACACTGAGTTTATGGCCAAAGATAATATCCCATTCCATACGGTGACTTTCCCGGGGACGCAAATCGGTAGTCGCGAACCTTGGAAGATGGTTGACTATATTAAGGGATTTAACTGGTTAAATTACTATGGTGGGAAATTCTCCACTAGCCAGCAACGCGGTATCTTTATGACAGATGCCATAGAGATGCTGCCTGCCGATTATTGGCGCTATTATTTGCTCGCCAACGCACCGGAAAGCTCCGATGCCAGTTTCACTTGGGAAGGTTTCTCTGGAACGGTAAATAAGGATCTTGCTGATACACTCGGCAACTTCGTAAACCGTATTTTGAAGTTCTGTTCTTCAAAATATAGCACTGCTTTGCCTGAAGGCGGCGAAATTGGGGAACGTGAAATAGCCGTTGCAGATGCCATGCAAAAACGCGTTGAGACCTATAACAAGTATATGGAAGAGTTGCAGATCCGCAAAGCCATGCAGGAACTGCGGGCCATCTGGGTCATGGGGAATGAGTATCTAACAGATGCCGCCCCTTGGACAGTCTTTAAAACAGATCCGGCTGCTGCTGCTGTAAGTCTTCGATTTGCGATTAACATGATCCGCGTGTTCGCCGTATTAAGTGCGCCAGCTATTCCTACTGCGAGCAAAACGTTAATGACGGCTCTTGGTTTGGAATTGGATGAAGGGGCGTGGATAAATGGCCCGATGCTCGACGAATTACAGGTACTAAAAGCAGGTCATGAATTTACGGTACCTGATGTATTATTCAGAAAAATCAGCGATGACGAGATCGAAGAATGGCAATCGAAATTTGGCGGCATAGAAGAGGCCTAATTTCCTAAAATTTTAGATAAAGCTATTCCTAATGCTTAACGACGATTTAATGTTTCTTTCATAAGATATACCCTTGTTTTTAGGGATATTTTACGATGCTTCTGCAAAAACTACGCAAACGAGTGGTAGGGAAATTCATTCGCAATCAGGACGGTACAACTGCCGTTGAACTTGCGTTGATTTCACCGGTTCTCGCCTTGATTTTGTTTGGTATTATTGAACTGAGTGTAGCTATGTTCGTTAATACTGTGGTTGAAGGCGGTCTGCGGGATGCCTCTCGTGTGGGTCTTACCGGACTGGAGGTTGGCGTGGGAAGTCGTGAGCAAACTATTGCAGATATCGTCAATGGCGCCTCTCTCGGTATGGTCAATTTAACTCCCACAGATATTTCTTCAAAAATTTACCCAAGTTTTGGTGATATCGGTATGCCAGAACCATATTCTGATGAGAACGGTGATGGCTCGTTCACGGACGGTGAGCCGTTCGATGATATTAACGGTAATGGAGACTGGGATGATGATATGGGCGCTGCCGGCCTTGGTGGTCCCGGAGAGATCGTTCTGTATACAATCACCTATAATTGGAATTTCCTCAGCGGGCAGATCATTCCGATCTTGAGCGGCGTTATCCCTATGAGTGCATCAATGGTCGTTCGTAACGAACCTTTCTAGGGAGCCCGCAATGAAACGATTGAGAATTATTGAAAAGTTAAAAAGGGCAGGATTATTCTCGCGATTTATCAGGGAAAAATCCGGTTTAGCGATGCTTGAATTCGCGATGCTTTTACCCATGATGATGGTATTGATGCTGGGGAGTTTCGAAGTCGGTAGGTATGCTTTACTGACGCAGAAGATTGACCGTATTTCTGCAACACTTGGAGACCTCGTCGCTCGAGCTGAGGCTTTGAGCGCAGCTGAGGTTGACAATTTATTTAACTCCACAGACCATTTAGCGAAACCTTTTGACTTTAGCGGCTCTGGCATGGTGGTTGTGTCTTCTGTCGTGGGGCGAGATGGTCAAGAGCCATTAATTATCGGCCAACGTAGCAGGGGTTCAGTTGGCAGCGAGGTTAGCAAAATCGGAAGTGATGGCGGTGAAGCAACATTGCCACCCGTATTTACGGACGGAGCAGGTCAGACGCTCGCTGATGGAGAAGGGGTCATAGTAACCGAGGTTTTCTATAGTTATGCCCCTTATTTTGCCGGAGCAGGCGGAGATTTCCTGGCGACCAGTTTTCTTGGTTCCTCTGTTATGTATCGGCAGTCTTTTTTTAGGCCTCGTCTTTCAGAGCAAACGACATTCGACTAGTTCCTAGGAACTGTATCCAGAGCCCCGCAATTAGCGGGGCTTTTTTATGAGCTAATTTGAAAAATTCGGCTTTCCCTTTGTTGCGTTTTCCCACCTTAAGAGCTTTCCATATTCCAGTTTAATCCTTCCGTGAATTCGAGTTTCTTCAGATCTTGTTGGAACCAACGAGTAACCGCTTGTTCATTTTCAATATTCTTTGGAGCCATAATATGCTGGATGGCCGTATTAATTTTCCGGAAATGATCGCAAGCAGCGCTAGACTGTCCAAGAGGATAAGAAATATCGGCTATACGTAATCTCTAGAAGTGGGTAGGAGGGAACAATTTTCATTTCGAGTAGTTCACTTGGTGAAGCAAATAAAAAAAGGCGCCCTGATAATACAGAGCGCCTTTTTGGATTGGGTATTAGTTTTCTTATTCTTTAACGCGAAGATTACTCAACTCTTGTCCAATTGTTCTAAAGGCTTCCTTCAGCGACGCGGTGGTCGGTGAGTTAAAGAAGTGAGCCGAGGATGTGGCGCAATTACGGTAAAGGCTTTCATTACCTGACTTGAATTTGATCGTGTAGATGATAATACCTTCAGCCTTCATAGACTCACACACTTGCGAAAACTTGGCATCAACTTTATTGCGATAGTAGCTGCTGGAGTTATAGCGCAAGCGCCCGTCGGGGTTTGTCCAAGTATCAGTTGCACCTGGACTGCTCACATGTCGGCCCCAAGTGTTTTTCGCATGCCTGGAATATGAGTTGTAATCGAAATAGTTCGTCCCGCCGTGGCTGAAAATTGTGTTTTCACCATCTGTCATCATAATAACAGCTTTATCAATGAGTGGCTCGTTATAGTCTTTCGGAAGAGTCGGATCCGACCCGGCCCATAATCCCCGCCATCTTGGCGAAAGCGTACGCCAACCCCAAACCATCCCAATATTACCCATTGTCCCGCCGCTATACCATGGGCGCATAGCGTCTATGGATGCTTGAATAGTCGATTTTTCAGCTGTCAGCGGAAGAATTGCGGTTGGGCATCCTGCATTAGGTCCGGTTCCTACCGAACCATAAAAACTGTTCCAAGTGGCTACGCTCGCTGCTGGGATTTCCTCAACCGTACGCGGGCTGGAATCGTTCCAGTCGTTATCTTTGTCTCGTGAGGATGAAAAATTTCTATGGCCATCATGATAGAGATACGGCATGAAGTCTTCAGTCGGCGGACTGTCAGTAGTATCAATTGTGCCGCCATCCAGGTTATCCCGCATTTCAACACAGCCTTTCCAGCCATAACTGGTATCGTTGGAGCCATCTGAATCAACATCCCAGCCCAAAGCGTTAAACTGTGATGTGTCTGCAACAAATTCACTCAGGCTCCCGCCGCTAGGGGTTACGATATTGATTTGTTCGTTTCGATCAAGAAATCCGATGTTTGCAAAGCCCACGTTAACTTGCGTTACATATGGCACTATTCCAATCCAGAGGTTTTTCTGTGTTTCGTTTGCGCCATAAAGAATATCCACAAGGTCTGTCGCCGCATCACGTAAAGATCCCATACGTTGGTTTGCAAGCGCCCCGCCGTAACTGTTTGAATCCGAATCCCGCGCCATTGAACCGGTATTATCCAACACCATGATAAGTTCCAGGCCGCGATTTACTCGGTTAATAACTGTCCGGGCACCAACCGCCATGTCCTTAAACCCGACAACACTTATGAATGTCGTATTGAATGTTGCATGAACATTTAGTTCAATATTCTCTTTTCCCTCATCCCAAGTGATTTCTAGTGCGCTAACACTGGCGTCCATATACCCACTGGTGAAGTTGGCGTCGAAGTATTTCTGGGCATCAGCCAAAACAACTGCATCTTCCGCAAAAATTACTCGGCCAGCCGCAAGGCCTGCGGAATCCAGTGCTGTCGCTAGTTTGGATTTCAGGACGTAAGCCCTGCCAAGATCAATGGATAGCCCGATTGCGCCAAAAATGGGAATTGCCAGCAGTGCTAATAGAACTGCAGTTACACCCCGAGTGTCTCGAGCCAAGCGTTTTAGCGATCTCTTTAAGGAAACGTGTAAAGAAGAGGTTTGCATATGACTATCTCGATTAATAGGAAGAGTATGTATTCATTTATATATATGCGAGTGAATCTTAAGGTTAGATAAAAAAGAAAAATCAATTTCTAACAAATTGTATTTAAAAGATGATGTATAAATCAATGTATATAATAGAATATGTTCGTAGTATGTGTTGTTCGTTTACGGTTCTGCAAAGAATAGAATAAGTAAATATTGAATATAAAATACATAAATATTTACCTTTTACTATTAAAAACAAATTACATAAAATTTTATATAATAAAAAATTATTTTTATTCAGAAATATTACATGGTTTAACTATTGATTAATGATTTTGGGGCAAATTGATTTCCAGAAGCAAGGCAACGGATCACTTGAGCAACGCTTCACAGTTAAGAACTTCGATAAGACTTATTAAGTCGGCGTTTAAGAAGTTTTCGAATTGAGAGGTTAGCTCTCGGATTAGATTGCAAATTACACAGGATAAAAATTCCTGTGCCATTATTTAGGAGATTTACAATGATTAAGATGTTCCGCGCTTTTGCAAAAGACGAATCTGGTGCCACAGCGATTGAGTATGGCCTGATTGCAGCTTTGATCGCACTTGTTTGTGTTGTCGCATTTACTGCCCTCGGTGATACAATTGCCGACTCATTCAACGAAGTTGCAACGACTTTGTGTGAAAGCGCTGGCGGCACTTACAGCTTGACAGCGACAGGTACAAACTCTTGCACATTCAGCTAATATAATAAAAAAGAGCTGCGCTAGCGCAACGCTTTACAGTTAAGGGCTTCAGTAAGACTTATTAAGTCGGCGTTTAAGAAGTTCACGAATTGAGAAGTTCGCTCTCGGATTAGATAACAAATTACACAGAATAAAAATTCTTGTGCCATTATTTAGGAGATTACAATGATTAAAATGTTTCGCGCTTTCGCAAAAGACGAGTCCGGTGCCACAGCGATTGAATATGGCCTGATTGCAGCCTTGATCGCACTTGTTTGTGTCGTCGCATTTACGGCTCTTGGTGATACCATAGCTGACTCATTCAACGAAGTTGCAACAACTTTGTGTGAAAGCGCTGGCGGTACTTACAGCTTGACTGCAACAGGTACAAACTCTTGCACATTCTCTTAATGTAATGGCAACGGGTTACTTGAGCAACGCCTCACAGTTAAGAGCTTCGATAAGACTTATTAAGTCGGCGTTTAAGAAGTTCGCGAATTGAGAGGTTAGCTCTCGGATTAAATAACAAATTACACAGGATAAAATTTCCTGTGCCATTATTAGGAGATTTACAATGATTAAGATGTTCCGCGCTTTTGCAAAAGACGAGTCCGGTGCCACAGCGATTGAGTATGGCCTGATTGCAGCCTTGATAGCACTTGTTTGTGTCGTCGCATTTACGGCCCTTGGTGATACGATCGCCGACTCATTCAACGAAGTTGCAACAACTTTGTGTGAAAGCGCTGGCGGTACTTACAGCTTGACAGCAACAGGTACAAACTCTTGCACATTCTCTTAATGTAATGGTAAAGGGCTGCGCTTACGCAGCCCCTTTCCGTTTAACGGTTTAACAATTTTGGTGGGAGCATGTTTTGTCTATATTAATTAATTTCATATACGATGATGCGGGTGCCACAGCGATTGAGTATGGTTTGATTGCAGCTCTGGTCGCTATTGTATGTGTTATCGCATTTACGGCTACTGGTGATACCATTAACGATAGTTTCGCTAACATTTCTAAGGATTTATGCGACGCAGTAGGGGGGACTTTCTCCTTGACCGCATCAGGTACAGATAGCTGCACATTCTCATAAAACCAAATAGCGCTTAAAAGTGTCGAGTAGGTAGATTACGCAATGTGGATAACTTCTATTTTTCTTGTCACGGTTCTTGCTGCACTTCTCTGTACATTGTATGCGGCCTATACAGATTTGCGCAAATACACCATCCCAAATTACATAAGCCTGATAATAATCGCACTCTACCCGGTGGCGGTCTTAACATCGTCAGTCGAGATTGACTGGTTGTTCGCACTTTTAACCGCGGGCATTACATTTGTTGTCGGTTTTTTACTTTTTGCAGGCGGATATTTTGGTGGCGGCGATGTGAAATTGATTACTGGACTGAGCTTGTGGGCAGGTCCGGCATTGATTGCTTCGTTTCTGGTGTCGGTTGTGCTGGCAGGCGGTGTGCTGGTAATTATTATTCTGGCACGCGAAGCTGCGAAACAATCAGAAGAGGCCGGTGGCCTTATTCGCGGCGCGAAAGCTGCCATTCGGGCGCGAACGCCTGTTCCATATGGTGTCGCAATCGCTTTTGGCAGCATTACAGTATTTTTCCATCACGTAAATAGCACCGGTTTCTTTGGTTAATTAGCGTACTTAACAGGAAATTAAGCACTACCGGTCTAATAATAGAATCATCGTCAATGTTGGAACTAGGGTTATGGCACGTAAACTGATATTAGTTGTTTTTGCCCTCATGATTGCGGGCACAACTGTCTGGTTCGTTCGGAGCTGGGCTGGAAACCAATCTACTGCGCCAGCAGTGCAGCAAACATCCGAAGTAGTTGTGGCTCCAAAAAAGCCATCAGCTAAAATTTTGGTTGCGGCAGGAGATCTACCCGCTGGCACTTTAGTGCGCGAAAATCACCTGAAATGGCAAGAGTGGCCGGAAACAGACGATCTTGCGGAAATGTATGTCGTTGAAAATGTTCGTACAGCGGATGAGTTCTACGGCACGGTTGTTCGTCAAGGTATTTCAAATGGTGAACCCATTTCCGATAATCGAATGGTTCGTCCCGGCCAGCAAGGTTTCCTTGCAGCAGTTCTTGATCCTGGCACACGTGCTATCTCCATTAATATAGATGCCACAGCTGGCATTGCCGGTTTTGTTTTTCCAGGCGATCGAGTGGATGTCATTCTGACCCTTGAAGTTATGCAAGGAGCAAGTGAGACGTCAGTTCCGCATCATGCGAGTGAGACGATCCTGACGAATGTTCGCGTTGTTGCAATGGATCAGTCTACAGATGATCAAACACAAGAGGCATCGGTACGCAGTATTGCAACACTTGAGGTTAGCCCGAAAGAAGTTGAAATTATTTCGGTCTCTCGTGAACTTGGCCGCTTGTCTTTGTCACTTCGCAGTATCGCACGTATAGAAGATATCGAGCAGATGAGCGATGGTGGCGCAGTTCTTAAAGAAGAACGTGGACGCGGGTTCACGATGGATAGCGAAGCTAGTTCATTAATATCCGCACCAGCACGTAGCGGTAAAGCGCCTAACACAGTCTTGGTCATTCGCGCCGGCGACGTGAAGCAAAAATCATTCGACTAGGGGGATAGGATTTTGCGCAAAATAATTTCTGCGGTGACATTAACGCTCCTTCTGGGGCTAGGTGTTTTAACACTGCCAGCTAATACAGACGCAGCGAAGGTGATCAATGATATTGGTGATCCAATTGAACTCACTTTGAATACAGGCAAACTTATCAAGTTGGACAAGGCAGCGACATCGGTGTTTATTGGTAATCCTGAGCTTGCAGATGTTCAGGTTCAGTCACCAACAATTATTTATGTATTTGCAAAGAAACCGGGCAAGACCAATTTGTTTGCTTTGAATGGCAAGGGCGTAGTACTCCTGAATTCGCCCATTTCAATTCGGCATGATGTTGGTTCACTTGAGAAAGCACTGCTGGATATTGCTCCAAACGGGGAATTGAAGGCACAATCTGTTCGGGACGGTATTGTTCTAACCGGTTTTGCGGCTACAGCCAGAATTTCAGAAGATGCCCGTCGTATTGCGGCTCTGTATACTTCCGAAAAAAATATTTTGAACCGGATTGTTATTGAAGGTTCTCAGCAAGTTAATTTGCGAGTTCAGATTGCGGAAGTTGCACGTTCTGTAACCAAACAGCTCGGGGTTAATTGGGAAAACTTGAGCAGCGGCTTAGGTAATTTTTCACTTGGGACCTTTGTTGGTCGGGATGTTGTAGGTACTGGCAATCTTATTTCTAGAAACGGTAATACAAGCAGTTTGTTCGCTGGATTTAATGATGGGCAGACCTCTATTCAGGGAATTATTGACGCACTTGAAGACGAAGGCCTTATTACGGTTCTTGCCGAACCAAACTTAACGGCACTTTCAGGTGAAACGGCCAGTTTCCTAGCTGGCGGTGAGTTCCCAATTCCTGTACCGCAGGAAGATGGCGCCATTAGTATTGATTATAAAGAGTTTGGTGTTTCATTAACGTTTACGCCGAATATTGTTGGCAATAACCGTATAAATTTACGGGTGAAACCTGAAGTTAGTCAGCTTTCTTCGGCTTCCGCTATAAATATCAATAATATCTTTATTCAGTCGCTCTTGACACGCCGCGCAGACACTACGGTTGAACTTGCCAGCGGCCAAAGTTTTGTTTTAGCGGGCTTATTGAATAGCGATTCAGATAACAACGTTTCAAAAACCCCATTCTTGGGAGAATTACCAATTATTGGAGCGTTGTTCCGCTCAACATCTTTCCAAAGAAATGAAACTGAACTTGTCATCATCGTAACGCCCTATCTCGTTGAACCAGTCAACTCCCGGATCGCGCTGCCAACCGATGGGTATGTTCCGCCAAATGACAAGGATACATATAAAGACGGCAAATCTTTCCGTCCGACCAAAGATGCAGCTGTTCCGAAGATTGATATAGACCCAGCAACTGCGAAAAATAACGTCAAACTAATTGGCCCCGCCGGCTTTATTATGGAGTGATGCCATGACTAGTATCAAGCATAAATCATACAATCTGGCAGGAGTTTCCGCTGTTTTGGCGACGCTTCTTGCTACTGCTTGCACACCAATCGATCCGGAAACCGGATTAGCGGAGTTACGGGCTACGCCGCAAAATGCGCAGATGAGTAAAAAGATAAATGTTCAGAAATTAAATCCTACATTTGTTGTGCGCTTTGATGTTAATCGGACCGGCTTTAGCGATATGGAGAAGGGCCGTTTGCTCGGCTTTCTTCAAGCACAGGAAATCAAATATGGGGAAGATCTTCAGTTAGAACTTCCGCCATTTGATGACGCGGCTGGTGTAAACAAAATCCGTTTTGGTGCTATTGGCAGCTTTCTGGAAGATGAAGGTTTCAATATTATCCCAAAAGTTACCAATGATGGCTTAAGGGATTCTCTCCGGGTTTTTTATACGAAATACGTAGCAACAATTGACCCAGAATGTACCAAGGGATGGCATCTCCCTTCTGGTACAGCTTATGAGAATCTGCCTTTGCCCCATATGGGATGTGCAACCACATCTGCATTTATTCAGATGCTTGCAAATCCAAAGGATCTGGTTTCACCCAAAAAAATTGGACCCTACGACGGAGAACGGGCGTCGCTTTCTATCAAGAGTTATCGCTCAGGTAGCAGTGGTGGAAGTTCCGAAGGTGGGTCTGAAGGTGGCGCCAGTGGCGGATCAGAAGAGTAGCGTCGCATTTTGACAGGAAGGTCTAAATCATGGCAAATGCAGCATCAAATTTAAGTACACTCTTTGGCACTCAAGTGTGCGAGGAATTGATGGCGTTCGTCGATGACGAACAGACATTAAGTGTGTGCCGTCAGGCCGTAGCAGAAAAGAGCCTACCGGCGGATGCAGTGCAAGATGGTGGCATCACTGAAGCCCTTAATCGCATCGAGCCTGGGAATTCTCCGAAAGTAGTATTTGCTGATATTAGCCGGAGTCTAGATCCTGAAGGGGATGTGACACGCCTTGTTCGCAAAATGGGTCCGACGAATTCGCTTATTATCCTTGGAACGTCCAATGATGTAACTGTTTTTCGCAAAATGATTTCATTAGGGGCGCATGATTATCTCGTCAAACCCTTAACCACAGAGCTTTTTAATGATGCTATCGAAAATGTGGACAGGCAGTCATCATCACATCAAATTACTAAAAGCGGCCGACTGACGGTTGTGATCGGTGTTCGAGGTGGCGCAGGTGCCTCTACTATTGCAACCAACCTTGCCTGGATCATAGCCAACGAAGAAAATTTGAATACGGCTTTGTTGGATTTGGATCTTCATTTTGGAACAACAACACTCTCACTGGACGTTGAATCCGGTGGTGGTTTTCGTGAAGCGTTGGAAAATCCACACCGATTGGACAAGTTGTTTTTAGATAGCGCAATAGTCAAGGCCAGCGACAAACTCGCTGTATTGGGTACCGAAGAGCCGATCGAAGAATTCGTCGATGTAAATCCTGATAGTATTGACACGTTGATCGGTGAAATTAGCCAAGATTACAATCAGATTATTATTGATTTACCGCGTCACTTACTGCCAACACAGGGGTCTCTTCTTGCCTCTGCTGATACTGTATTACTTGTCTCAGATCAGACTTTGGCAGGTATCCGCGACATAAACCGCATTACTCAAGCTATGACTTCGCTTTCAACTAAGGGTCGGATCATAAAAGTTATTAGCCGTGTTGGAAATGAACGTGCAGCACAGGTAACGAAAGCTGATTTTCAGAAGGCATTAGAGGACCCTGTTGATTATTTCATTCCAGAAGATGCGAAAACTCTGACAGTTTGCGCAAATGCCGGAAAATCCATCCCAACTGTCTCTGCTAAAGCCCCGATTACGAAGGTACTTAGGGAACTTGCAGCTGATTTATCTGATTTTGAAGAACCAAAGAAAAAAGGTTTGTTTGGGTTATTTTCAAAATCAGCCAAGAAAACTGAGGACAAATAGACGTGAGTTTGTGGCGGTCGTCTTCAAGTAATCAAAAAAAAGGCAAAGAGTTGCCCGGTACTTCGGCAGGAGTCGGAGGTGGCGGCGGTGATCTTGATTTAGTAGAAAAGCTATTCGGTCTCGCTTGTGAAGAGTTACTTGGCGACATTCTACACGATACTGCCCGTGCTGAGATTTCAACTAAAGTAAAACAATTCACTCGAGATCGTTTGGAAAAAGAAGATATTTCTCTAAACGTTCTTGAACAAAGAAATTTGGTAGCTGCGCTTTCGGACCGAATTTGGACCAAAGTTGAAACAGACCGCTCAACCTTGATTCCCGACGCCCCAGTCGGAGAGATCGAAACCACTGATGGCTTGGACGATGGACAATTAGGTGACTATGCGGCACCGGCCGTCACACAAATCATCGAAGAAGGCGTAACGGTTTTCGGTGTCAATGCTGAGGCCCCTGCTGAAGTTAAAGCGCAGTTTGAACGTCCAGACAATATTGATTTCGCTAAACCAGATGAGCTGGATATAGAAGAAGATTTTCTTGAACCGTCAGTTCCAGTAGCCGGTAGTGCAAAGCAGCCCACATTCCAGTCAGAGGCTGCGCCAGTTCCTGAAGAGCCGGCAGAGGTCATGCGTTTGGAGGCTGTGGTTGAGGCGCAGGCACCGCGGGCAGCCTCACAAATAGATTTGATTAAAGAGCGCATTCAACCGTTACTGCTTGAACGGATTGACATCAGTGCTGCTGTTTCAATGGACCGGCTGGATCTTGCTCGTGATATTTCTGATATCGTTGGCGATATTTTGATTGAGGAGCGCATTCAGCTCAATCAGCGTGAACAACGTGAGCTTATTGAGAGGCTCATGCATGACATGCTTGGGCTTGGACCACTCGAACCGCTGCTCGCGGACGAGAGTATTACGGACATCATGGTCAACGGACCGAAACAGGTTTACGTGGAACAGCGCGGTAAACTTATTTTGTCCGATTGCCAGTTCCGCGATAATGCCCATGTTTTGAGTATCGCCAGCCGTATTGTGAGCCATGTTGGACGACGTGTGGACGAGTCCAATCCGTTGGTTGATGCGCGGCTTGCAGATGGCAGTCGGGTTAACATTATTATCCCGCCACTTGCCATTGATGGGCCCAGTATTTCAATTCGTAAATTTGCGAAGCAGAAAATTACACTCGATGTGATGGAGAAGCAGGGCAATTTGTCTCCATCTGCAGCTACAGTACTTCGTGTGGGAGGGCGTTGTCGTTTGAATATTTTAATTTCGGGCGGTACTGGCTCCGGTAAAACGACGCTTTTAAATGCGATCTCGCAACTGATTGATCCCGGAGAGAGGATTGTCACAATTGAGGACGCGGCTGAACTTCAACTTCAGCAACCCCATGTGGTTCGGCTTGAAACACGACCAGCTAACCTAGAGGGCAGCGGTGAAATCAGCATGCGTGATTTGCTCAAAAACTCGCTTCGTATGCGCCCAGATCGGATCATCCTCGGTGAGATCCGTGGCAGCGAAGCCATTGATATGTTGCAGGCGATGAATACGGGGCATGATGGCTCTTTGTCCACTATTCATGCTAACCGGCCAAGAGAAGCCCTTACTCGACTTGAAAATATGGTGGGAATGTCGGGCATCAATTTGCCTGCAAAAGCTGTTAGAAGTCAGATCGCATCGGCGATTGATCTTATTGTTCAAATAAGCCGTATGCGTGATGGTGTCCGGCGCATTACCTATATTTCTGAAGTTGTTGGCATGGAAGAAGAAGTTATCACCATGCAGGATTTGTTCTGGTACGAATATCAAGGTGAAGATAAAGGCGGTCGCCTGATTGGTGAGTTTAAATCATCTGGATTGCGTCCACATTTTGCTCCTAGAGCCGCATATTTCGGACTAGACAAAATGTTGATAGGAGCGATGTAATGTTTGGTGGAGATGATCAATTACTTTTGGCACTTGTCGTCGGTGGTGCAACATTACTTGTAGCACTCATACTGGGTTTTGCCTTGGTTGGCGGCGACAATACTGCGGCTAATACAAAACGCCGTTTGTCTGAGGTTCGTGAGGGGCATGGACCCGTAGCTCCGACGAATACACAGCGAAGTTCAGCACGCCTTACCGGATCAAAAAGCAGCATTAAAATTCTGGAAACACTGGTTCAAAAACTTGTACCAAAGCCTGCAGAGTTGAGTGGGCGCCTGGCGAAAACTGGATCTAAAATTACCATTGCCGAATACGCACTGATAACAATTGTTGTCATGTCTGCGATATGGGTGGTCATGTATTTCGTCTATGAATCCTCTTTTATTCTGGCATTCCCAGCCGGTCTGGCATGTGGTTTGATGTTCCCGCATTGGACAGTTGGTTTTTTGGGCGGACGCCGAGTAAACAAGTTTATTAAACACTTCCCTGAAGCAATCGAGTTGTTGGTCCGCGGGTTGCGAGCTGGCATACCGATTAGTGAAGCCATTGTTACTGTTGGGAACGATGCACAAGAACCTATCGCAACTGAGTTTCGCGGGGTAGCTGATGCTATTCGTCTCGGAAAATCTGTTGAAGAAGGTCTTTGGGATGTTTGTAAACGCATCGATGTTCCCGATTTTAAGTTCTTGATTATTGCTATATCCATTCAACGGGAAACGGGCGGAAATCTGGCTGAAACACTAGCTGGGTTGGCAAATACACTTCGTAAACGCCGACAGATTAAACTGAAAATCAAAGCTATGTCCTCAGAGGCGCGAGCGAGCGCGTGGATTATCGGATCCCTGCCATTTATCATGTTCCTCCTGCTTTGGTTGGCAAACGAAGAATACATTATGACGCTGATCAATGATCCGCGAGGGATCTATCTAATCGGCCTCGGTTTGACCATGATCGCTGGTGGTGTTGGTGTGATGGCCAAGATGGTTCGGTTCGAGATTTAGGAGACGGCTATGGATCTTACAACTCTTCTTCCAAACTGGTTGCAATCTGAAGATGTTCTGGCATTGATTGCAGGCGGTGCAGCGCTTATTTCTTTTTTGATGATCTGGAACGCCCTTCTTGTAAAAGACAATTTGCCGGGCAGGATCCAGGGATTAGAGAAACGGCGTAAACAGCTGCGAGATCAAGCAGTGAAGGAAAGCCGGCAACGGAGTCAACTTATTGCGCGTGAAAATGCAATGCACCGGGTTGTGAAAAAATTACAATTGATGAAAGGTGAGGGAGCTCGCCGCATTTCCGCCCATCTAGCACAGGCAGGGTGGCGGTCAAAAGATGCATTGGCAACCTATCTATTTGCAAGAATATCGCTGCCTATCTTATTTGGTGGATTAGGATTGCTGTATCTGCTTGGAACTAATCCATTTGATTGGCCCACTGGCGGTTCAATTGCAGGCGCAATCGGTGCTGCCTTCATTGGCTATATGCTGCCTGGTATCTTGATAAAAAACCAAATTAGTAAACGCTATAAAGAAATGCGTAAATCGTTGCCCGACGGTCTAGATCTGTTGGTGATTTGTACTGAAGCAGGCCTTAATCTTGATAGTGGTTTGGATCGTGTTTGCCGCGAGATCTCAAACTCGTCGCCAGAACTTGCTGACGAATTTGCGTTAACAGCAATTGAACTGGGCTTTTTGCCTGACAGAAAAGAAGCTCTTCGCAGTTTGTCTGCACGTGTAGATTTTATGGCAATGAAAACACTGGTCAATACACTTATCCAAACCGAAAAGTATGGAACGCCACTTGCCGTAGCGTTGCGTGTTCTGTCCGCAGAAATGCGGGAAGAGAGATTGATGAAAGCTGAAGAGAAAGCTGCTCGCCTGCCTGCAATCATGACCATCCCAATGATCCTGTTTATCTTACCTGCTTTGTTTGTTGTTCTAATCGGTCCCGCTGTGTTGCGTGCAATAGACGCATTTTCTTCCTAATAAACGAAATAAAAAAGGCCCAAGAAAATTCTTGGGCCAATTTTGAGTGGATTGCAGTCTAATTATTTTTAGTATGCAATGTAGGCTGTATGTTCGCCGTCATTAGAGGTTACTTTGGCCTTCGCAATAGCATTATCAATATCTTCGATTACCGTTGGGGCATTTACGCGAGGCAAGTAGCAATCTTCGGATCGTTGTTGGAGAAGTGTGCAAATCTCGCTAGAGATCGCCTGCTCCGAAAAGCCGCCGATGCGAACTCGATAAAAGACGCCCTTATCTTCACCAAGATCGGCAACAGAAAATACTGGCTGGAACTGATCAAGTAAGTCACCGTGACGTTTACGGAGCATATTCCATGCGTTCTGAGCACGTTCAGGAGATCTGAAGGCCGCCAACTGAACATAATATAGCCCAGCACCTGTAGTCGCTTCAAAGGTGTTTTTGGCTGCTACGTTATACCTAGTCGGGTCTCCCTGCGGTATAACGTAACTTGTGGCTGCGATTATTTCTTCGACATCTAGCGGCGCTTCAACATAGTGCGTTTTCGCAATTTTTGGCTCTACCGTTGGTTCTGATAACTTCACCTGCGTTTGCGCAGGTTCAAGCGTAATTACCGCAACGACTGGTTTTTTTACAAGCTCATGTGGCTGGCGTCCGGTCTCAGTTGTACGGTAGGTTGGGTTTGATTCTACCTTTTTAGAGATTTGGGCAACTGAGAATTTTTCTTGTGAAGTATTCGTGTTTAGCGCAACAGTCTCTGAGTTTGCTTCAATTACTGTATAGGGTTTACGTGCTGTTGCCACGGATCGAGATGTTAGAGGATCATCTTCAGCTTTGGCTAGCAGCACGTTTGAGTGCCCATCGCTGTGTGAGTTTGTGCTTAAGGCGACTGTTTCATTGTTTGCCTCAATATATGTATAGGCCTGCCTGCTCGTATTAGGTGCTCTATAGTTTTTTTGAGCATGAGCCTCTGCGATCATAGCATTCGCTTGTGCCTGTTCAGCAATTTGTTGTTCCTGAACGGGTTGGTTCAATGCTTGAAAATATAATGCATTATTTCGGGCATCTTTTTCGTTTAAGTCCATGCGAGAGTACCGCATCGCATCAGCAGATTTTCCCGCCATTCCATAAACAAGTGCAAGATTTTGTCTGTGCTGTGCTGTGGCTTTGGGATGTGCAGTAATAATTTCAAACATTGCAATTGCTTGTTCTGTTCTGCCTATGAGAGCCAAAGATAGTGCAAGGTTGTTCTGATATGTAAGGTTATTAGGATCCGATTTGATAGCAAGCCGGTAGTAATCCTGAGCCTTCCCATGCTCGCCCGCCGTATCAAGGGAAAGCGCCAAACCGCCCAATGATTTACCGTTGTTGTTATCTAGGGAGACAGCTTGCTCAAATGCCTTTGCGGCGAGATAAGGTTTGTCTTCAGAAAGATAAGTGTAACCGATACCCGAGTGCGCGGCGACTAGTTCGGGCTGCTTTGCTGTGACTTTACGATACAAATCCATAGCAGCCTGAGTGCGGTTGGTTTTTCGGAGTACTTCAGCAGCACCTAACAAAGGAGCCGGATCGTTTGGAGACTTTTGATTAGCCATTGAATATAGACGTAAAGCAGTGGGAGCATCTCCTCTATCCCATGCCCGTTTGGCAATTCGCATTAATCTTTTTGTTGAAAGGTCTCCAGCTTCAGTTGCCGGCACGCTCTCGGCAATGGGCGTTTCATCGCTACTTTCATTGCCATAGTTTTGCTGGTCGGTTGTGGTACAACCACCGACGACCAAACTTGTAGTAAGCAAAAGCATTGCTTTATTACTGCTGAGAATATCTTTGATCTGGAGCACGGCCCTAGCCTCCCCTTCCTTATGCGGAATATTTGATCAGAGTCTAGAACCGCTATCCTTAAAAACCGTTAAGATTAACAAAACATTTTGCTTAAATATTTGGTAAAGGTCGACTGTTTCACTCAGCTAGGCGTCTTCTTCCGTTGGCTTCAGTGGTTTGATTAATTTGATGTGAGTGAGACTGCATTGATGCGGGGGAGGGTTGTGCTAGATGTTGATTTTGCTGGGGGGCATAAGGTTGTACAAAGCTTTGCGGTAAAACGGAGTTCTGATAGCTACCTTGGGGTGTTTGAGCTTGCGCCTCCCTCGGTGCTGATTGCTGGGCGTATGAATGCTGGGGAGGCGGAGCCGGCGTTCTTGCAACGTTTGTGTCTGGATCAATGTAACGGTCAAATATTCCTGACGAAATTTGATGAGGTAACTCTGAAAAAAGAGCCACCGTATTGTCCATGCCGATACGATTTACGAAATTTGCAATTGTGATTGTAAGTAGGCCCGTTCGTAGCGATTGTTCGTCAACGCCATTTTGTTTACACTTGGCCATCGCATCAGATAACTCTTTAGCGACAATATTATTCCTGTTTCCAGTACTCATTCTCCGTCTCCCGGTCTTATTGTTAAACCGCTGCAACTACAGCAGTGCTCGGAACAGGGACGTCTGTTGTATGTTATTGTGAGAAAATTGTTTAGGCACGCAATGGCAGCGGTAGTATTACACATACAATAATTGGCTGGAGAGGAGGGCGAAATGGAAATTCTTGAACGATTTGCAAGCTTAATTGAAAGCAGTGAGAAAATTGTATTTTTTACGGGCGCGGGGATAAGCACTGAGTCTGGTATTCCGGATTTTAGGAGCCCCGGGGGACTTTGGGAAAAGAACCGTCCTATAGATTTTTCCGAGTTTATGGCATCAGAAGAGGCGAGACGAGAATCCTGGCGTCGAAAATTTGCAATGGAAATAGTTTTGAGCGGTGCGAAACCCAACCAAGGACACAATGCAATCAAGCATCTTCATAACGAAGGAAAAGTTGCGGCGATAATTACTCAAAATATTGACGGTTTGCATCAAGCATCTGGAATACCTGAAGCCGACGTCATTGAGCTTCATGGAAACACGACTTATGCCAAATGTCTGGACTGTGACACTCGTATGACATTAAAGGATGTCAAAGATACTTTTGATGTGGATGAAACGCTTCCTATCTGCCAAAAATGCGGCGGTATTGTCAAAACAGGAACAATATCCTTTGGGCAAGCGATGCCGATAAATGAAATGATCCGTGCAGAAAAACACGCAATTGACTGTGATCTGTTCATTGTGGTTGGCTCCTCACTTGTCGTATATCCTGCCGCTGATATTCCGGTTCGTGCCTGCCAACATGGTGCGGAGCTTGTCATTTTGAACCGAGAAGCAACACCACTTGATCCTATCGCTACGATGACGTTGAATCTGGAAATTGGAGAAACTCTCCGTGGTGTCACAAATATGTAAAAGATGCATAGCATAGTGCTGGATACTCCATAATCATTACTAAATATCGTTTCTAATACGAGAGTTTGAATGCTTAATACTTCGGGTTTCATGGGCAAAATGATGCTCTTTATCATTCTCGTAACCGCACCGGTTGCTATTGTGGCTTATTGGCTTGTGATCCATGATTTGATCGTTGTTGAATATGCAATCTTGCTTTCCCTCACCCCAATCGGACCCGCAGTTCTCATTTATAACCGGTTATTACGGGAGGTAAGTGCTCTTACCCAGAAGATGGGGCAAGCCGCAACAGATCCACTGGGGGATCAAATCGAACGAGTTGCATTGCGAGCTGGGTTTCTTCCGGTAAACGACTTTCTTCTAACGATGGTGCAGTATAAACGCGTACTTGCCAGAATGTTCAAAAACGTGAAAGCGCAACAGGAAAGTAGTTTGCAGCTTTTCAACTTGTTGCCAAATGCGGTTTTGGTTGTAGATACCAAACGTCAAATAATTCAATTTAATCATGCTGCTTTGCAATTTTTTGGATGCACCGAAATTTCTGGTGATATTACTGCATATCTAAGACATCCGGCTCTCGTTAAGGCAGTGGATGCTGCTCTATTGGCGGACGAGGCACAAGAACCTATAGAGTTTGAAATCTCCGGAAACGTCGTGAGATATGTTGCGGCACATATTGTTGTTTTGAGCGGCGAAGATGCAAAAGAGCGACGTGTAGTCATAACTCTACATGATTTGACTGTTGCAAGAAAAACAGAACAAATGCGTGTTGATTTCATTGCAAATGCCAGTCATGAACTTCGGACGCCTCTTGCAATATTGGTCG
>MAAN01000039.1 GCA_002163135.1 Alphaproteobacteria bacterium 46_93_T64 | reverse complement strand
AAATGCAAACGCTGCACCACCACTTAGCTCAGCAAGCACTTTTGTGATCGCTGCAGTCAGTGTTGTTTTACCATGGTCAACGTGACCAACAGTACCGATGTTCGCATGCGGTTTGTTACGTTCAAATTTTTCTTTGGCCATTTTAATTCTCCGTATTCTCCGGCTGTCTCAGCTCAGAATTATGCCAATTTCGCCAGCACTTCGTCCGAGACGTGTTGCGGCACAGGTTCGTAATGATCAAACACCATTGTAAATGTTGCACGGCCTTGCGTTTGAGACCGAAGGGTATTCACATAGCCAAACATGTTAGCCAGTGGAACCATCGCATTTACAACTTGCGCGACGCCGCGCTGTTCAGTTCCGGAAACTTGACCACGACGACTATTCAAATCGCCCATCACGTCACCGATATAATCGTCAGGTGTAACAATCTCGACCTTCATCATTGGTTCGAGAAGGCGCAAACCTGCCTTACGTGCCAATTCGCGCATCGCTGAACGACCGGCAATTTCAAACGCCATTACTGAGGAGTCAACATCATGGTATGCACCATCGATCAACTTCACATTAACGTCGATAATCGGGAAGCCCGCAAGAACACCTGTTTCAATGATGTCTTTAACACCTTTTTGAACACCTGGAATATATTCTTTAGGAACAGAGCCACCAGTAATACTGTCACTGAAGACAAAACCTTCACCAGGCTCACTCGGCTTCGCAACCAACTTGATACGAGCGAACTGACCTGAACCACCTGATTGCTTCTTATGAGTATAATCAAGCTCGGCTTCAGTTGTAATAGATTCGCGATACGCAACTTGTGGGGCGCCAATATTGGCTTCCACACTAAACTCACGCTTCATACGATCGACAATGATATCCAAGTGAAGCTCGCCCATACCCTTAATAATGGTCTGGCCGCTTTCATGATCAGTTGTCACACGGAATGATGGATCTTCTTGCGCAAGACGGTTAAGAGCAAGCCCCATTTTTTCTTGGTCGCTTTTGGTTTTCGGCTCAACCGCGATTTCGATCACAGGCTCAGGGAATTCCATACGCTCGAGAATAACTGGTTTGATTGAGTCACATAAAGTGTCACCAGTTGTTGTATTTTTCAGACCCGCGATAGCAACAATGTCGCCAGCCCGGGCTTCTTTAACATCTTCACGAGAGTTCGCATGCATCTGAAGCATCCGACCAACGCGCTCCCGGTTATCTTTAACTGAGTTCAAAGTGGACGTACCAGCCAGAAGAACACCCGAGTAAACGCGAACAAACGTTAGAGAGCCAACGAATGGGTCTGTCATAACCTTAAACGCAAGACCAGCGAATGGCTCATCGTCTGTTGGGTTACGCATAATTTCAGCATCTGTCTTAAGATCAATACCTTCTGTACCACCAATATCAACTGGTGAAGGCATATAGTCGACGAACGCATCAAGAAGCGGCTGAACACCCTTGTTCTTAAATGCAGTACCGGTCAAAACAGGAACAAAATTACCGTTCAATGTACCTTTGCGGATACATGCACGAAGTGCATCTGCTGAAGGATCTTCACCCTCCAAATACGCTTCCATAACAGCTTCATCAACTTCAACAGCTGTTTCAATCAATGCTATGCGGTATTCAGCAGCTTTCTCAGCAAGATCCGCACGGATATCACGCTCTTCATAGGCAGCGCCCATTTCGTCGCCAGTCCAAACGATCTCTTTCATCTTGACTAGGTCAACAACACCCTCAAACTCTGCTTCAGAGCCGATTGGAAGCTGAGTAACCAATGGAGTCGCACCCAAACGATCAATGATCATTTCAACGCAATTATAGAAGTCTGCACCAGTCCGGTCCATCTTGTTGATGAAGCACATGCGCGGAACGCGGTACTTATCAGCCTGACGCCAAACTGTTTCTGATTGAGGCTCAACACCCGCAACACCATCAAACACTGCTACAGCGCCATCGAGAACACGAAGTGAGCGCTCTACTTCAATAGTGAAGTCAACATGGCCTGGCGTATCAATAATGTTGATACGGTGATCGTTCCAGAAACAAGTTGTCGCAGCCGAAGTAATTGTAATACCCCGCTCCTGCTCTTGCTCCATCCAGTCCATAGTGGCTGCGCCATCGTGAACTTCACCAATTTTGTGAGACACACCTGTATAGTACAGGATGCGCTCCGTAGTAGTCGTTTTACCTGCATCGATGTGAGCCATGATGCCGATATTGCGATATTTTTCGATGGGCGTTGTGCGTGCCATTTCCGAAATCCTAATCGTAAGCTATTTAGCTATTACCAGCGATAATGAGCAAAAGCGCGGTTCGCTTCAGCCATTTTGTGAGTGTCTTCCCGCTTCTTAACGGCTCCACCACGGTCATTAGAGGCATCCAACAATTCGCCAGACAGACGCTCAACCATTGTAAGCTCAGAGCGCTTACGAGCACTTCCGATCAACCAACGGATTGCAAGAGCTTGCGCGCGTTCAGCGCGAACCTCAACAGGAACCTGATAAGTAGCACCACCCACACGGCGGGAGCGAACTTCCAGCTCTGGTTTAATTTTTTCCAGTGCATCGTGAAAGACTTCAACTGGACTATTGCCGGTTTTCTTTTCGACAATTTCAAAAGCACCGTAAACAATGCCTTCTGCTAAAGATTTCTTACCAGCGATCATAAGTGAGTTCATGAACTTAGTCAGAACAAGATCACCAAACTTTGCATCTGGAAGAACTTCTCGTTTTTCTGCGGCGTGACGACGTGACATCCGATCTCTTCCTTACTTAGGCTTCTTCGCGCCGTATTTAGAACGACGCTGACGGCGAGTGGAGATACCCTGCGTGTCCAACACACCGCGAACGACGTGGTAACGGACACCCGGCAAGTCTTTAACACGACCGCCGCGGATAAGAACAACAGAGTGTTCTTGCAGGTTATGGCCTTCGCCTGGAATATAACTTGTGACTTCGAAACCGTTCGTCAAACGAACACGAGCAACTTTACGAAGCGCGGAGTTAGGTTTCTTAGGTGTTGTTGTATAAACACGTGTACACACGCCTCGTTTTTGCGGGCATGCTTCCATAGCAGGTACTTTTGTACGCTGAACCGGAGCTTTACGTGGTTTTCTAATCAGCTGATTAATAGTAGGCATTCGTGTTCCCATCCTATCGGTTCCGCAAATAGCACAGCCGCGCGCAGCTGCGGACCTGCTCGCGGTCGGGTCTTTTGCGTCCACCCGAAGAGACTTAACACACACGTCGTTCTTAAATTACCTGACCACGTGTGGAAAAATCGATGTATTGATCTGTTGTCAGGAGCGCGCAATATATGAGCGAGCCCGCCATCCGTCAAGTACAAAAGATTTCCTTTTTGTTAAATGACGAGTTGAAGAGGCGGCTCATGGTTTTCCGACCAAAAACTGCCATTTTTTAGGCCCTATTGTAACAAAGTTACTGGTTCAAAACGTGACGCTGTTACATATGGCGCTAAAACGCAAAAACGGCGCCCTAATAGGGGCGCCGTTTTAAACTTATTTATCCGATCTGCTAGAATCTGATTCCTAGCAAAAGGATGTTGATTCTGGAAGAACTACTCACCTACAGGTGTTGTTGTATCTTCCTTTGCAATCATATCAACAGGGAAGCCAGACTTGTCTTGGAGATCTTGATCACGTAGCGCAGCAATACGCTTCAACTCGTTCATCTGAGCCCCCGTACCAGCCGGGATCAGGCGTCCAACGATCACGTTCTCTTTCAAGCCAATCAAAGTATCTTTCTTACCTGCAACAGAGGCCTCAGTAAGGACCCTTGTTGTTTCCTGGAAGGAAGCTGCAGAGATAAATGAATTTGTCTGCAAGCTGGCTTTGGTAATACCAAGTAGTATCGGACTACCCTGTGCAGGTGCACGGCCTTTTGCTTCCAGTTTTTCATTTTCCGCAGCAAACATTTCGCGGTCGATGTGCTCACCCAACAAGAATGTAGATTCGCCAGGTTTTTCGATTTCGATTTTCTGCAACATCTGACGTGAAATCACTTCAATATGTTTGTCGTTAATTTTCACACCCTGCAATCGGTAAACGTCCTGAATTTCATTGATCAGGAAGTTTGCGAGTGCTTCGACGCCGAGAACTTTGAGGATATCATGCGGTGCAGGATTGCCATCTAGCAGATAGTCTCCAACACGAACATAGTCACCTTCGTTTACAGCAAGATGCTTACCTTTTGGAATGAGGTATTCAACTGGCTCTAAATCGGCATCTTCTGGACGAATTGAAACACGGCGTTTGGACTTGTAGTCTTTCCCAAATTCAACATAACCATCAGCTTCCGCAATAACGGCATGATCTTTTGGACGGCGTGCTTCAAATAGTTCCGCCACACGTGGCAGACCACCGGTAATATCCTTCGTCTTGGATCCCTCGCGTGGAATACGAGCCAACACGTCACCAGCTTGAACAGTAGATCCATCTTCAATAGACAAGATCGCATCAACTGGCAGGAAGTAACGTGCTTCATGGCCACTTGCCAGAGTTAGAAGTTCACCTTCAGCATCACGCAGCGTAATACGTGGGCGCAGGTCACTTCCTTTAGGCTGTGCTTTCCAATCCACAACGATCTTACGAGAAATACCCGTTGCCTCATCGGCCTGGTCTGTCATAGATACGCCAGCAACAAGATCCATGTAATTGGCGACACCTTCAAGTTCCGTGATCACAGGCGTTGTAAACGGATCCCAAGTAGCAAGCTTATCGCCCTTGGCAACCTTATCACCCTCATCAACCATCAGTGACGTACCGTAAGTCAAACGGTGACGTGCACGTTCACGGTTATTTTCATCGACAAGAACCAGTTCAGAGTTCCGGCCCATGATAACCAAGAAACCTTTGCTGTTTTTAACAACGTTCCGGTTGTCTATTCTGATCGTTGCATCATGTGAAGCTTCGATTGAGGAAACTTCGGCCACACTTGCAGTACCACCAATATGGAATGTCCGCATAGTAAGCTGAGTACCAGGCTCACCAATTGATTGGGCAGCAATAACACCAACTGCTTCACCAAGATTTACCGGTGTACCGCGAGCAAGATCACGGCCGTAACATGCACCGCAAATTCCGCCTTTAGTTTCACACGTCAATACCGAACGGATCAGAACCTGCTCAACACCACATTCTTCTGCGGTAACAGATGTTACCTCATCAAACATTTTACCAGCAGCAACCAGCACCTCGTCTGTTTTCGGGTTAATGACATCAAGAGACGCAGAGCGACCAAGGAGGCGTTCGCTAAGCGGTGAAATAACATCACTGCCCTCAACTACCTCACGGACGGTAACACCACGTTCAGTACCGCAATCATACTCAACAACGACACAGTCCTGCGCCACATCTACGAGACGACGCGTCAGATAACCAGAGTTCGCTGTTTTAAGCGCTGTATCGGCTAGTCCCTTACGTGCACCATGGGTAGAGTTAAAGTATTCGAGAACGCTAAGGCCCTCTTTAAAGTTCGAAATAATCGGTGTTTCAATGATTTCGCCAGATGGTTTAGCCATCAAGCCACGCATACCGGCCAGCTGCTTCATCTGAGCGGCAGAACCACGAGCACCGGAGTTAGCCATCATAAAGATAGAGTTAATTCCTACCTGACGGCCATCGTCTCCAACTTCTACAGCCTCAATCACCTTCATCATTTCGTCAGCTACTTTATCAGTACACTGCGACCATGCGTCGATGACTTTATTGTATTTCTCACCTTTTGTAATCAGACCATCATAATATTGACGCTCATATTCTTCAGCAAGAAGACGGGTATCTTCTACAAGTTTGTCTTTAGATACAGGGATCTTCATATCGTCTTTACCGAACGAAATACCGGCTCGGCACGCATGAGCAAATCCAAGACCCATCAGACGGTCAGCGAAGATAACAGTCTCTTTTTGTCCACAATGACGATAAACTTCGTCGATAACAGACGTGATTTCCTTTTTGGTCAACAAGCGGTTGATCAAACCAAAATTCACTTTAGAATTTCGCGGTAAAATTTCTTCGATCAACATCCGACCTGGTGTTGTTTCAGTCAAACGGGCTTCATCTTCACCGTTTTCATTCACAAACCGGATTTTGGTTTTGATCTTAGTATGAAGAGTGAGAACTTTGTTATCAATGCCGTGCTGAGCTTCAGCCATGTCAGAGATCAACATGCCTTCACCTGGCTCATTGTCTTTGTCCATTGTAAGGTAATAGATACCTAGAACAATATCCTGAGATGGAACAATGATAGGCTTACCACTCGCTGGGCTGAGGATGTTATTTGTTGACATCATCAACACGCGAGCTTCTAGCTGAGCTTCCAAAGATAGCGGTACGTGGACCGCCATTTGGTCACCATCAAAGTCAGCATTAAACGCAGTACAAACCAGCGGATGAAGCTGAATAGCCTTACCTTCGATAAGCACAGGTTCAAACGCTTGAATTCCAAGCCGATGAAGTGTTGGTGCACGGTTGAGAAGAACAGGATGTTCACGAATAACTTCTTCAAGAATATCCCAAACCTCTGGGCGTTCTTTTTCAACCAACTTTTTAGCCATCTTAACGGTAGCGGCCATGCCTTTCAGTTCCAGTTTTGCATAGATAAACGGCTTGAATAATTCAAGAGCCATTTTCTTCGGCAAACCACACTGGTGCAGTTTCAATTCAGGTCCAACAACAATTACGGAACGACCGGAATAATCAACACGCTTACCAAGCAAGTTCTGACGGAAACGACCCTGCTTACCTTTAAGCATGTCTGACAGTGATTTAAGAGGGCGCTTGTTAGCACCCGTAATCACACGGCCTCGACGACCGTTATCAAACAACGCATCCACAGATTCCTGCAACATACGTTTTTCGTTTCGCACAATGATATCTGGCGCACGAAGTTCGATAAGACGTTTAAGACGATTATTACGGTTGATCACACGACGATACAAATCGTTCAAATCAGATGTCGCAAAACGACCGCCATCAAGCGGCACCAATGGACGCAATTCAGGTGGAATCACAGGAATAACCTGAAGGATCATCCATTCTGGACGGTTACCGGAGTCAATAAATGCCTCAATCAATTTCAAACGCTTCGCCAGTTTCTTTGGCTTCGCTTCCGAAGTTGTTGTCCGCATTTCTTCGCGAATTTCTTCGCTGATAGCTTCAAGATCTAAAGCAGCTAGAATGTCGCGGATCGCTTCTGCACCAATATTGGCAGTGAAAGCATCTTCGCCATATTCATCCTGCGCATCCAGAAATTCTTCTTCTGACAGAAGTTGGAATTGTTTGAGTGGAGACAAGCCTGGTTCGATCACAACATAGTTTTCGAAATACAAGATCCGTTCAAGATCCTTCAATGTCGTGTCCAGAAGCAAACCAATCCGAGATGGCAAAGACTTCAGAAACCAAATATGCGCAACAGGTGACGCAAGTTCGATATGTGCCATGCGTTCACGCCGTACTTTAGACAGCGTAACTTCAACACCACATTTCTCGCAGGTAATCCCACGATATTTCATCCGCTTGTATTTACCACACAAGCATTCATAATCTTTGATTGGACCAAAGATTCTCGCACAGAACAAACCGTCTTTTTCAGGTTTGAATGTCCGATAGTTAATGGTTTCAGGCTTTTTGATTTCACCGTATGACCAAGAGCGAATCCGCTCTGGTGAGGCGATAGAAATCTTAATCTCGTCAAATGCCTGAGTGCCCTGCGGCTGACCGAACAAGTTCATCAAGTCATTCATGGATCAATTCTCCTTATGAAACCCGAATATACGGGCGGCGCTTCAACAGCTGCCAAAAAATATGTTCTCGACTTATAGTTGATGGCCCTGACAGATGTCAGGGCTCACCGCCTTAATACCCGATTTGTGTCAATTCAACGTTCAAACACAAGGAACGCATTTCCTTGACCAGAACGTTAAAGCTTTCCGGAATGCCGGCCTCAAAAGTATCATCACCACGAACGATGGCTTCATATACCTTAGTACGCCCCGCAACGTCATCAGACTTAACTGTCAACATTTCCTGCAACGTATAGGCTGCACCATACGCTTGCAGCGCCCAAACTTCCATTTCACCAAATCTTTGTCCACCGAACTGAGCTTTACCACCCAGTGGTTGCTGTGTGACAAGGCTGTATGGACCAATTGAACGAGCATGAATTTTGTCGTCAACCAAATGATGAAGTTTCAGCATGTAGATGTAGCCAACAGTAACCGGACGGTCGAACGTTTCGCCAGTACGACCATCGATCAAGCTAACTTGACCAGAAGTCTCTAGACCAGCGACTTCGAGCAAGCGGTTGATATCGACTTCTTTAGCACCATCAAACACTGGCGTTGCCATTGGCACACCATTTCTCAGATTGTCACCAAGTTCGATGAATTGTTCATCGGACATTCCTGAGATCTTCTCTTCATACTCGTCGTCACCATAAACTTCTTGTAGTTTATTTTTCAGAGGTTCCATATCTGTTGAACCACGGTGAATACGTGCCATCATTTCTTCGATTTGAACACCGATACCGTGACTAGCCCAACCCAAATGAGTTTCAAGGATCTGACCTACGTTCATACGAGACGGCACACCAAGCGGGTTCAATACGATATCCACTGGCTTACCATCTTCAAGGTAAGGCATATCTTCTTGTGGCATAATGCGTGAGATAACACCCTTGTTACCATGACGACCCGCCATTTTGTCACCAGGTTGTAGCTTACGCTTAACCGCTACGAAGACTTTAACCATCTTCATCACCCCAGGTGGCAACTCGTCACCACGCTGCAGTTTGTCGACTTTATTCTCGAAACGAGCACGAAGGCGACCGATTGCTTCATCATACTGACGCTTAAGAGCTTCGACGTTGAGCATCATAGCGTCGTCTTCAACGCTGATTTGCCACCAAACGCCCGGATGCAAGTCCATCAAAATTTCCAGAGTGATCACATCGCCTTGCGAAAGCTCAGTTGGACCAGATGTAACTGTCTGATCAATCAAAAGGCCTTTCAAACGGTCGTAAATTGTCCGTTCAAGAATTGCTTTCTCATCGTCACGGTCTTTAGCGAGATGCTCAATTTCGTCACGCTCAATTGCCAGAGCACGCTCATCTTTTTCAACACCGTGGCGGTTGAAAACACGTACTTCAACAACAGTACCCGCAACTCCCGGAGGTAAGCGAAGTGAAGAGTCACGCACATCAGAAGCTTTTTCACCAAAGATCGCCCGAAGAAGTTTCTCTTCCGGTGTCATTGGGCTTTCGCCCTTTGGCGTAATCTTACCAACAAGAATGTCGCCCGGTTGAATTTCAGCACCTACATATACGATACCAGCTTCGTCGAGGCTTTTCAGTCCCTCTTCACCAACATTCGGAATGTCGCGTGTAATTTCTTCAGGACCGAGCTTCGTATCACGGGCCGCAACCTCGAACTCCTCAATATGAATTGACGTGAAGACGTCATCTTTCACGATCCGTTCTGAGATCAAAATTGAATCTTCGAAGTTATAACCATTCCAAGGCATAAACGCGACAAGCACGTTCCGGCCAAGAGCAAGTTCACCAAGATCCGTTGAAGGACCATCGCAAATGATATCACCTGTTTCAATCCGGTCACCCACTTTCACCAGTGGACGTTGGTTAATACAAGTGTTTTGGTTTGAGCGTTGGAATTTCAACAGGTTGTAAATATCAACGCCAGTCTTGCTGAGATCACCTTCGTCAGCCCGAATAACGATCCGTGTTGCATCAACTTGATTTACAATACCACCACGTTTTGCAACGGTTGCCACTCCGGAATCCCGTGCGACACGCTCTTCCATACCTGTACCAACGAAAGGCGCTTCCGCTTTCAACAGAGGAACAGCCTGTCGCTGCATGTTTGATCCCATCAACGCACGGTTCGCGTCATCGTTTTCAAGGAACGGTATAAGAGAGGCACCCACAGATACCAGCTGCTTCGGTGACACGTCGATGAAAGTTACGTCTTCCGGCTTGGAGACAACATATTCGCCTTGCGCACGGCAACGAATAAAGTCTTCCGTAAACTTGCCATCTTCATCAAGTGCCGCATTAGCTTGAGAGATAGTATGTTTACTCTCTTCCATTGCAGACAGGTACTTAACTTCACCAGTTAAAGTACCATCAATGACCTTTTGATATGGGCTTTCAATAAAGCCATATTTGTTAACCCGCGCAAAAGTCGCCAAAGAGTTGATCAAACCAATGTTTGGACCCTCTGGTGTTTCAATCGGGCAGATACGGCCGTAATGAGTTGGATGAACGTCACGTACTTCAAAACCAGCACGTTCCCGTGTCAAGCCACCGGGGCCAAGCGCAGACAAACGACGCTTATGAGTAATCTCAGAAAGCGGGTTTGTTTGGTCCATAAACTGACTGAGCTGACTAGAGCCAAAGAACTCACGTACCGCAGCAGCAGCTGGCTTGGCGTTGATGAGATCATGCGGCATAACCGTATCGATTTCAACAGAACTCATCCGCTCACGTATAGCACGTTCCATACGGAGCAGACCAATTCGATATTGATTTTCCATCAATTCGCCAACCGAGCGAACTCGGCGGTTTCCGAGGTTATCGATGTCGTCAGTTTCACCATGACCGTCTTTCAGACGAACAAGTGTTTTAACAACTTCCAGAATATCCTCTTTACGAAGAACTCGAACGGTATCTTCAACATCCAGATCAAGACGCATATTCATCTTCACGCGGCCAACCGCGGAAAGGTCATAACGTTCGGAGTCAAAGAACAAGCCATTAAAGAGAGCATCCGCAGTTTCTGCGGTTGGTGGCTCACCTGGACGCATTACGCGGTAAATGTCCACCAGTGCCTGATCGCGCGATTTGCTTTTATCAACGGCGAGTGTATTCCGGATATACGGTCCGACATTAATGTTGTCGATATCCAGCGTTGAAATCTCTTTATAACCAGCGGCTTCCAACTGATCGATCAATTGTTCTGTAAGCTCATCACCCGCTTCAACAAAAACTTCGCCCGTTTCCGGGTTGATGATGTCTTCTGCAGCAAATCGGCCGATTAGCTCCATGTGGCTGACAAGCATGTCTTTCAAGCCAGCTTCAACCAGCTTTTTAGCCAGACGTGGAGAGATTTTTGTGCCTGCTTCTGCCACTACTTTTTCAGTGTCCGCGTCAACGAGATCACGCAAAATACGGCTACCACGAACACGCTCTACGTTGAACGGTGTGCGCCAGCCCTTTTTATCAAGTGTGAAGTCTACGCGGTCATAGAAATAGTTCAGGATATCTTCCTGTGACATGTCGAGCGCTTGCAAAAGTGCCGTTACTGGCAACTTGCGGCGTCTGTCGATACGCACATGTACGATATCTTTAGCATCAAATTCAAAATCAAGCCAAGAGCCACGATAAGGAATAACACGCGCAGCAAACAGAAGTTTACCACTAGAATGTGTTTTACCTTTATCATGATCGAAGAACACGCCGGGGCTACGGTGCATCTGTGATACGATTACACGTTCCGTACCATTGATGATGAATGTGCCCTTATCTGTCATAAGAGGCATGTCACCCATGTAGACGCTCTGCTCTTTAATATCCAGAACTGATTTGGCTTCTGTATCAGGGTCAACTTCAAACACAATCAGTCTTAAAGTAGCCTTCAATGGAGCCGCAAATGTCATGCTCCGCTGTTGACATTCTTCTTCGTCATACTTCGGAGGCTCGAATTCATAAGAAACAAATTCCAAGCTCGCTGTATCTGCGAAGTCTTTAATTGGGAAAACTGACTTAAATACGCCTTGAAGACCTTCATCTAGCCGCTCTTCAACAGGAATACCCTGCATCAAGAAAGCGTCATAAGAAGTCTTCTGAACCTCGATAAGGTTCGGCATTGTTGTCGCGGCTACAATGCTACCAAAGTCTTTACGAACGCGTTTACGACCGGTGAACGACTGCAAAATGCCCATGCGAAATCCCCGTTTTTCTGTTGCCTAATGACCACATAGTCAAAAAACTGACTAATAAATGAATCTGGACTCAACACCCTGCCACCATAATGGCGGTTAATGGAGCTCAAATCCAACAAATTTCGTGCTGGATCAGAACTTCCAGCATAGTTACGTGATTGAAATCCCGCCGGATTTGTCACCGCTTGTTCCGAAAGCGGTTGCGGGGAAGGCAGCAAATAGCTACCTTCCCCGTCTTAATTAGCGATCAGCTGACCACTTGGCACGCAGAGCTTATTTAAGCTCTACTGATGCGCCAACAGCTTCAAGCTGTTCTTTAAGCTTGTTAGCTTCGTCTTTTGGTGCAGCTTCTTTAATAGCTTTAGGTGCACTTTCAACAAGTTCTTTAGCTTCTTTCAGGCCAAGACCTGTAATAGCGCGAACTTCTTTAATGACGTTGATTTTCTTTTCGCCAACAGCAGTCAAGACAACATCAAATTCGTCTTTTTCAACAGCAGCTTCGCCAGCTGCAGGTGCAGCAGCAGCAGCTACTGGTGCAGCGGCAGAAACGCCCCATTTGTCTTCAAGAAGTGTAGCAAGTTCTGCTGCTTCAAGTACTGTAAGAGCTGACAGCTCTTCGGCAATCTTTTCGAGATCAGCCATGTTTCTATTCTCCTCAGGTAAACCGTTAGGTTTATAATAATTAAATTCTTGGCTTTAACATCTAACCCAGTTCGGCTTTCGCCGACAGTACACGGGCCAACTGGCTTGCAGGCGCCTGTAGAACACCAGCAATTTTCGTTGCAGGTGCCTGTACAAGGCCAACCAGTTTACCGCGAAGTTCGTCCAGTGAAGGCAAGCTTGCAAGAGACTTAACACCATCAGCGTCAAGTTCAGTTACACCCATTGCACCACCGATAACGACAAACTTCTCGTTCTTTTTCGCAAAATCGACAACAATTTTAGGAGCTACTACTGGATCGTCTGAATAAGCGATACCAATAGGCCCTTTCAATTTGTCGGAAAGAGAACCATAGTCCGTGCCATCAAGAGCGAGACGCGTAAGCCGATTTTTAGTAACTTTAAAGTTGGCACCGGCTTCATGCATTTTCACACGAAGTTCGGTCATTTCTGTTACAGTGAGACCACTGTATTCAGCAACAACCACGACTGACGCTTTATCAAAAACGCCCTTCATTTCGGCAACCAGAGCTTCCTTTTGTAATCGGTCCACTCGTCGTCTCCAAACAATGGAATATTTGTCAAACAAATACCCCGGTTGAAAAAGAATCCGGTTTAAGCCAGATCCGTTTACTGTCCCAGGTCCACCTGAATAACTGCATCGCAGTAAATCTGTAGTTTCCCTGTCTATGCAGGCAACATGTGTTTTTAAATCCTCGTGTGCTCGAAAGCACCAAAAACACCTGCAGTCTTGGACAGCTGGCACTGAATAAACAGTGCCAGGTACTCGCCGCGATTAAGCGGCAAATTCCTTTGTGAACTTAGAAAAGTTCACTAATTTCCAGTTTAACACCTGGGCCCATAGTAGAGCTAAGTGCTATTCTACGGACAAATTGTCCTTTAGCGCCTGTAGGTTTGGCTTTCATCACCGCGCCAAGAAACGCTTCTACGTTTTCTTTCAAAGCGTCTGCTGTAAAGCTGGCTTTACCAACACCCGCATGAACAATACCGGTTTTTTCCGCACGGAATTCAACCTGTCCACCTTTGGCAGCCTTAACGGCTTCAGCAACATTAGGCGTCACGGTACCAAGCTTTGGATTTGGCATCAGACCACGAGGTCCAAGAACTTTACCCAAGCGGCCAACAATTGCCATCATGTCTGGTGTAGCAATACAACGGTCAAAGTCCATTGCGCCACCTTGAATGGCTTCCATCAAGTCTTCAGCACCAACCATTTCAGCGCCAGCCGCTTTAGCCTCGTCAGCTTTATCACCACGTGCGAACACAGCGACACGAACTGATTTACCTGTGCCGTTTGGCAACTGAATCACGCCACGAACCATCTGATCTGCGTGACGAGGGTCAACACCGAGGTTCATTGCGACTTCAACAGTCTCATCAAACTTGGATGTTGCATTTAATTTCACAATCCCAACCGCTTCTTCCAAACCGTAAAGCTTTTCGCGATCAAGTGTATCAACTGCTACTTTTTGTTTTTTGGTCAATTTTGCCATTGTTCTTACCCTTCTACCCCATAGCCCATAGAGCGAGCCGAGCCTTTGATAATTTCAATAGCTGCATCAATGTCATTTGCATTGAGGTCAACCATCTTGGCTTCCGCGATTTCGCGCACTTGCGCTAGTGTCACAGTTGCTGCAATCTCGCGGCCTGGAGTGGTACCACCTTTTTTCTGACCAGCTGCCTTCTTAAGGAAATAAGAAGCAGGCGGCGTTTTGGTGATAAACGTAAAAGAGCGATCCGCATAAACAGTGATCAGCGTAGGAATTGGCATTCCGCCTTCCAAGCTGCCTGTTGCTGCGTTAAACGCTTTACAGAATTCCATGATATTCACACCCTGCTGACCCAATGCTGGTCCAATAGGTGGTGAAGGATTTGCCTGTCCCGCAGGGACCTGCAACTTAATCATACCTTTAATTTTTTTAGCCATTTTCTTCCCTAATCCATTCTAAGGGTTTGTGGTGCAGCCTTGGCGGGCCTTCCACAAAAAAGCTGCATAATTGCAACTTCAATTCTTAACTTTTCTCAACTTGAGAATAATCCAATTCAACTGGAGTAGCCCGTCCGAAGATAGAAACAGAGACCTTCAATTTGGCCTTTCCTTCATCAACTTCTTCCACTGCGCCCATAAAGGTCGCAAACGGTCCATCACAAACCCTGACTTCTTCCCCAATTTCAAACGTAACAGATGGCTTCGGACGATCGATACCTTCCTGCACCTGGTTCAAAACGGACATTGCTTCTTTCGCTGAAATCGGCTGCGGCTTATTCGCATTACCGAGGAAGCCCGTCACCTTAGGAAGGTTTTTAACAAGATGATAAGTCTCGTCATTCATTTCCATGTGAGCGAGCACGTAGCCCGGGAAAAACTTGCGTTCAGTGCTGACTTTTTGCCCGCGACGAACTTCTACAACTTCCTCAACCGGCACCAACACATCTTCAAATTTATCAGCCATACCTTTAAGAATGGCCTGCTCTTTCACATTTTGAGCAACCTTCTTCTCGAAACCTGAATAGGCATGAATAATGTACCAACGCTTTTTCGGTTTAGGTTCACTATCTGACATGATCAAGCTCCCATTGAAAAAACGAACTTCACCAAACGCTGAATTCCGAAATCAACGAGAAAGAAGAACATAGAGGCGATAAACACCATAACAAACACCATACCAGTTGTAACCAGCGTCTCCTTACGAGTTGGCCATGTTACCTTGGAGGACTCTTGCCGCACTTGGCGAATAAAAGCACCTGGATTTAGCTTTGCCATTCTTGCCTCAAAATTGTTTCTTACAAACCGGTCGAACCGGCATATACAGGAATTCCAAACAGATTGCAAGCGGGCTGGCAGGAGAGGAGGGACTCGAACCCACAACCCCCGGTTTTGGAGACCGGTGCTCTACCAATTGAGCTACACTCCTATAGCCCGCCTTTTGAACTTAAAACCGCCAAGAAAGTTCTTAGCGGCGTTAAGCCAAATTCTTAATCTGAACGGATACCCGTTTCAAAAATAAGGGGGAACCCCTTACTCAGTGATGGTGACGACGACGCCGGCACCAACAGTACGGCCACCTTCGCGGATCGCGAAACGGAGACCTTCATCCATGGCGATTGGAGCAATAAGCTCAACATCCACAGTT
>MAAN01000015.1 GCA_002163135.1 Alphaproteobacteria bacterium 46_93_T64 | reverse complement strand
GTTTGATTTTTTCAGCAGCAGAAACAGAGCCCGCTGTAAGTGCACTTGCAGCTACCAAAGCTGTTGTGCCCAAGATTACTTTTTTCATTAAAATCTCCATTTTGCCGCTCGGCAAAACTGTACTCAGTGAGGAATTAGGAGTGCCCCAAAATACTTATCGGAACACGCATTGTTCTAACCGGTTGGTTACCCAGTTTTGAAGTGATCGCGATCACACTACGTACAGCAGACCAGCAGAGTCAGATTATTCGTGCGCTCTGCTACAAACACTGCAAAATAATACTTGAAAATTATGTGTCCCGTCCCATAGGAGGAAGTAGGGCAACACTTTGAAAAAAGCAAATAAGCATTCCACACACAATACAGCGATTACGCCGACTTTGGTTTGTAGGCTATTCTTAAAGCACCCCAGTGTCGCCCCTTAACAGTAATGGGCGCACTTAGATCTTTCATCGTCGCAAATAATCCACCGCCCATGTCACGTCGATAGGTTTGCAGGAGAATTGGGTCAGTGTTTTTGGCGGCCGCCAGTCCCGTTCGGTCATCGAAGATACGTCGATTCCTTGAATTCGCCGCATTCCAGTCCACATCGCCCAATTTTTGATCTTTGGAAAATTTATTATTATGTGTTGGCAGGTACCCGTTTTTATCTACGGCAGCGCAAAAAACAACGTTTAGATCAAATTCAAGAATAGGCTCTTGAATCGCTGGCAAAACTTTATCGGTATATTCAGTGAACTTGGTGAGCATTTGAATTGGATTTGTTCCAGGCACATCTACATAATTGCCATCGAAAAGATCGTTTAGTGCGATCTGGCCACTATCTACAGCCTCGTTGAAGATACTAGAAATTTCTTTGGATTTTTCGGTAACCAAATTTATGAAAGGTGTGTCATCGGTTTGATGACCACTGGTTGCCATAATCGCAATAAGTCTCTCACTCAGTCCGAGAAGCTCACCTGCAGATTGATCCGCAGCCACTAAATTTTCTGAATTTTGGGTATTACCCTCTATGAGACCCGATAACTTCGCCGAAACATTGTCACATTGAGACTGATTTTTTTCAGCAACGGCTGTAATACTGGCCACATCAGTGTCAATTTGTCCCAAGTTTGCACCAAGCGCCTTGAAAATTTCCGAAATATTTCCTGTTCCCTCTTGAACGAGCTCAGCCTTTTTCGTATTGGCTTCCCCTTCCGATTGAAGCGTTGTCACTTGCCCAGTAAGTTCTTTAACAGTATTCGAAATTTCGATTGTCGCTTTGCGTGTTTGATCCGCCAACGTTTTTACTTCATTTGCGACAACTGCAAAACCTCTACCAGCATCGCCAGCCCTCGCAGCTTCAATCGTAGCGTTAAGTGCCAACAAATTTGTCTGGCTTGCAATTCCTTCAATACCAGACGCGACCGTTGCAACACTTTCCAACGCGCCAGTTAAATTTGTAAGTTGAGACTCCATTTTCTGGACACCCTGTACGAGGGCCAAAATGCTTTCTACAGTCACTTGAATGTTTTTCTGGGATGACTGAACGTCTGCTGATGCAGAGGATGTTTCTTCTTTCGTTGAATTTACTGTGTCTTGAATATTTTGGTTGGTTTCCACCATGCTTTTTACAGCTTCAATTAGTTCACCAATCATTTTGCTCTGCGATTGGCTTCTACTCGTCACTTCTGAAATCTGGCCCGCAATATCCGCAGCGGATACACCTAATCCACCAGCCTGAGCCGCTATTTCTGCGATTACCTTATTTTGATCAACTGACATTATTCCCCCCAGAATAAAACTTCGAACTCTAAATGGGGTATTTATTATACAATATTCGTTAAAATCTTATAAAATCACTCATAATGTGAGTATCTGTTTCTGCTTTAACAGATTCGCCATTTACTCAGTTTGGTCAACGGGCTCACTGGTTTTTTCGATAATTCATAAGATACCGACAACAAGGGGGCTGGGAGGGGGGATAGACCAGATGATTGGACTGAAAATACTTGCGTTCAAATCTAGCATTTGAATACTCCGTACTAATACAATTACGAAGCAACAACCTACCAAATTCATATAAATAAAAACTTAATTAAATTTAACGAATTTTATTTTTACTGAAATTTTCAACTTCCTATTGAGATATTTTGCTTGGTCACTTATCAAAAACCGAATAAGAATGAAAATTATTGGTGAAGCATGTGCCAAATGCAGGTATCTGCAATAAAACGGCCCCGTAGCTCATCAGGATAGAGCGCCAGATTCCTAATCTGGAGGTAACAGGTTCAAGTCCTGTCGGGGTCACCAGAACGAAAAAAGGGCCGCTTTATTCAAGCGGCCCTTTTTCTTGATCTCTAAATTTTAGAGGAGGCAATGTTTAGCAAAATCGGTTGCTTCATTTGCAGACCAATCAGCCTTGTTCTTGCCCTTCATATCTTCACACCATTCTTTACTTCCAACTTCCGGAGAACAGGCCCCAAGGAAGAGGGAGAGAGAAGCAACGGCGGCGATGCTCCAAAATACTTTAATCATTTTTTTCATGCTCAATCACCTTCCATCAAATGAGGAGAAGGAAGCCTTCTCCTCATCAGATACAATTACTTGCTTTCAACTGTGATAGTCGCGCGGCGGTTTTCTTGCTTCTTAACGCCATCTTTCGTTGGCACGCTAAGGCGATCCTGGCCGTAGCTCCGCATGATCACGTTCTTTGGATCGAGACCAACGTCCATTGCGAAAATTGCAACGGCTTCAGAACGACGCTCAGAAAGTGCTTTGTTGTAAGCCGCTGAACCAGATGAGTCTGTATAGCCCGCGATTGTGATGCGTGGGCGTTTAAACTTGGAAACATATGCGGTCGCATCTTTGATCTTGCCTTGTGAACCCGGCAACATGGCAGTGCTATCGAATTGGAACAGAACTTCCCATGTTTTCGCTTCAGCCATCATTTTCTTAGGTGCAGGAGCTGGCGCTGGCGCTGGCGCAGGAGCTGCAACCATTGTCATTTTATCAACATCATTCATCGCAGCGATGAATGCATCCCGGCATGCCGCGATATGTGCAGGTTGGAAGTTTTCTTCCTGTTCCTGAACCCAGCAATCAAAGCTGGTTTGAGCGCGTGCAAGCTGAGTAGTTGCTTTGTCTTTCCCAGTACCACCAAGAGCCGCCACTAGACGCCCATGCGCCCCTGTCATGACATTTACGCGGTCAGCTGGAATTTTCCACTCACCCGGATTGTATGGACCGACATCGCCGCCGGTTGAAGCAACCATCGCTTTTTCAGCGAACCGATCGGCATCAGTGTAATCGCCTTCACCATACTCGCCCTTGGACAGAGCAATATAGTCATTGTACAGAGCCTGACTGAACGCTGAACCACTTGGGCTCATCATTTCAGCTTCACCCAATTTTCCGCCGCAAGCTGCAAGCGTAACTGATGCTGCTCCAAGAACAGCCAAGGTAATTACTTTTTTCATATCTCTCCCCTAATTTTGAGCAAGAAGAACTCAAACAGAGTTTATGCCTTTATCGCTATTTTTCATAGTCAATTTAGCAAACAAGGCGGTTAGTACAGTAAAAATTCGTCCAGCGTAGTAATAGATACTTAGTCGATAATCATAACAACCAAAGTAAGTTAGTGACTTTATAAATCAATGAATAGTGACAAAAATGTAGCAAATAATATTCACTGCCAGCCTTTCACGGGAATAGAGAAAAGTAAAAGCAACCGGAGTTGTCATGAAAAACTCGACCTACATAAGAGAACTGCGATATCATTTACAAAACCAAATTGCTTTTTGTGTTACTGCATTTACCTGTAACTCTTGACGACCTTGATCCTCTCGCTACATATGCAACGAGAGCAAAATCGTCTAAATCATTCAGCCGCCGTGCTCCAAACATAATAAAGGTGAAAAAGTGTTCAGTTCAAAAAAATCAGATCTCTCTCACCATAAGCACGATCATGGGCATGATCACGAGCATGATCATGTGCCAGAAGTTACTGAAGACAGCGAGAAACGTATTTTCTGGGTTATGTGCCTGACCGGCGGTTACATGATCTTGCAAGTTGTCGGCGGACTTTATTCTGGCTCGCTCGCCCTTATCGCCGATTCTGGGCATATGTTATCTGATACAGCGGCGTTGGGATTAGCCTGGTTTGGGTTTCGGCTTGGGAAAAAACCTGCAGATAGAAAACGGACTTACGGATACCACCGGTTCCAGATATTGGCAGCATTTACAAACGGCCTGACACTTTTTTTCATCGCCGGATGGATCACTATTGAAGCCATTGACCGGCTTTTCAATCCGGGCCACGTCCTCAGTACACCTATGTTATTTGTTGCGATCGCAGGTTTAATTGTAAACATTATCGGCTTCGTGGTTCTTCACCGCGGAGACAGTCACAATGTAAATATGCAAGGCGCTCTGCTGCATGTTATGGGCGACCTTTTAGGGTCTGTCGCTGCAATTGCAGCGGCCCTTATCATCATGTTTACTGGATGGACAGCTGCTGATCCACTTTTGTCCATTCTTGTTGCGTTGATTGTTCTTAAAAGCGGGTACGGCATCATAAAACGTTCTGGCCATATTTTACTCGAAGGCACCCCTGAACATTTAGATCTGGATCAGATTAAAATTAAACTGACTGAAAAATTTCCGGAAATACTGGATGCCCATCACATCCATGCATGGTCGCTTACTGCAGAAAAAATCATTGTAACAGTACATGTCCGCATTGATGAAAATACAGCCATCCAACCATTGCTCGATCAAATTAATGCGTACCTACAAGAAGAATTTTCTGTAGGGCATGCAACAGTGCAACTTGAATATGAAAGCTGTGCCAGCTAACTGATTGTCTGCTTCGGGAGCCAGCTTACCTTAAAATAGGGCGCGATGCGAAAACAGCCCCGTTAGCGTGTCCCCACGGGCCGGAACTCTGCACGACTACCCATTTCAAAGGATACCTGCTTTTCTGCACATGCTCCTTGATACCGTCACGAATTATAGTGGCGACCAAACTTCCTGTCGCTTCCTGTTTTTCCAGATTGCAACGAAAGGCAAGGGCAGGGAATAAAAAACGAGCGGGCACTTGCCCCTTTACTCTGTGACGCTGCAAAGGGCCGGTACGTTGCTTTAAATAACAATCACCAGAAAAATTTTGCCCCGGATCGCCCGAGATCGTGAGTTCCACCATCTTATTGGCTGCAAACGCACTGGACCCAGACAAACCGATTGCCACGAGCAGAAAGCGCAAAAGGATGTTGTATCTATAATGGCTCATTTCTCAATCGTACCAGCCAAAGGTTAAAAACACAAAAACCCGGCCATTTTACTGGACCGGGTTTTTGTTAAAGCTTGGGTTTGCTTAAGACATTTCAGGCAAATCCATATCCAAAATGGTCATGTGAAACGCAAAAGAAATCTCGCCTTCATCTTCATCGCGATACACGACTCCCATGAATTCATCGCCCAACAGTACTTCTGCAGTACCGTCAGAAGGTCGACGTTCTTTTACGAGAAATTCCTCGTTTCCAAATTTTTCACGCAAATAGCGCTGTACCCGAAGGGATTCTGTTCGTGTCATAAAGTTAGTACCAAATAGTTAAATTAGCTCGAGGCTATCAGCAATTGGACCTTTCAGTCCGCGGCGAACAACACAGCGCACCCGTGCGTCAATACCAAATTTTTCCATATCTACTTCGGAGCGTTCCAGCATTTTAATATGCAAGAAGACTTCCTTGCCACCACCATCTGGCGCGACAAATCCGTATTTATGTTCAGGAACAAAGGTCACGACGACACCTTCGATTTCCACAGCCTGTCCAACCGGAGCTGCGACTTCACCATCTTCAGGTTCGTGAATTGCCGCGACCTGCGGCCCGCGGTCCCCATCTGCTAAATCACAGACAATCCGCATTCCTTCTGCCAGTTCAGTGTAGGACGTATCCTGCAACACCGAAATATGCACGAATGCATCAGGTGATCCATCTTCAGGAGAGACAAAACCAAAACCTTTGGCTTCATCAAAAAATTTAACAGTAGCCGTTATTTTCTTACGAACAGCTTTTCCAGATTTGCGATCATTCATCCAGCAAGGACCTCATTTTTTCTATATTCCTTTGCAATACAGAAGTTACTCGGAAATCTCAAACAATTCCGACATATTTCACCTTATTTCTCTATTTTCATATAAAATCACAGGATATTGCCCGCTCATTGCTACTTTTTTAGGTTTCTCGCCCGGCGCGAAATGCTGTCCTGAATCAACCTGACAACCTCCGGCCGTGTCCCAACGACACCTGCATAGTGGACACTTCCGCCCATTTCGGACCGACATTTTTCAATCGCGCGATTGATTTCTTCAGGCACATCGTCCACCGCGTGAGGTCCATCCGCCGCGAACAATCCAAGACAAACAACATTTCGGCCCTCCTCAAGGAGGGTTTCCACGACGGAGGCGATATGTGGAGATTCTTCAAGATAAGCATTTGAGACACTCCCAAATCGCCTTTTCTCCCGAAGTGCCCGAACTTGTAGCTCTGCGGCCTCTGAAGAGGCACTGCTTTTGCTGGAACCGTGGGCAACTAATACAATTTCCACCTCAGACGCTGGCTTACTCATATCCCTGCAAATCTCTAGAGCCATGCTTTGCAGGATATCAGACAGTTCCGGGTCTAACCCCAAGGCTTCACACTGATACAAAGTCCTGGTCTCTTCATGCAGTTCGAGACCTTCAAGGTTAAACAAATCGGGGATCTTGATGTTCACAAAAAAACCGCCACTCATAAAGAAGGGTAATAGAAACACCTCCCCCTCTGGCAATTCAGGAATCTTAGCACCGCGAGTTACAAAATGCGTTAGCACGCTTCCAAACCTATTACTTAAACGCAGTGTCTCAGCATGGGCCAATACTGCCTCTTCCGCTTCACTAGAAGAGCTAGAGCCGTGGCCGATAATAACTAAAGAAGGTCGAGTTGGTTTCATTTCCCTACAATATTCCGCAAAGTTCAGGGCGTAAATGTGGATAATAACTATATGTCATCTGACCTATACTCAATCCCACAAATAACGAAAATTCCGATTCCGTACATAAGCGTGCGAAAAGAAATCACATCATATGGAAACGCAGGGCGCTAAATGGTTTAGGGGAAACTCTTTGTTGAATTGAACAAAAAATCATGCTTTATTCTTCTGCAATTAACTAAACAAAAATAAATCTTATAAGGGAGTAGGATCAAATGCTTAAAAAGACACTATTGTCTGTCGCAACCGCATCCACTGTAGCTGGCTTCGCCTTTGGCGCCTCTGCAGCTGGCATGGTTGACGGACCAAGCGTTAAATGGAACTTGTCTGTTTGGGGCAAACCACGCGCGTTTACAGCAGGTATCGAAACTTTACGCGACATTGCTGACGAACGCACAGGCGGCAAGTTCAAAATTAAAATTCATTATGGTGGAGCTCTTTCAAAATCCAGAGAAAATCTGGACGGAATTAAACTTGGCGCATTCCAAATGGCCATGTTCTGCTCACCTTACCATCCTGGAAAAAATCCAACATTGACAGGTTTGGACCTTCCGTTCCTACCTTTCCCGAACCTTCGTGTTCAGGCAAGAGTACATGATGCTTATTATCAGCATCCAGCTGTTGTAAAGGATCTTGCGCGTTGGGATGCTTATTTGTTGATGAGCTCTCTTCTTCCTCAGTATGAATTTACGGGCGTTGGCAAGCCACCTCGTACGTTAGCTGACTGGAAAGGCAAACGTGTTCGTGCGCTTGGCGGTATTGGTAAAGCCATGATTAAACTTGGCGCTATCCCAACAACTGTTGTTGCGGCTGAAACATATACAGCACTTGAACGCGGTACTGTTGAAGCGGCATCCTTCCCGTTCACATATGCTCACGTATCCTACAAACTGACTGAGGTTGGTAAATGGTATACTGCGAACATGTCACCAGGTGCTGTGAACTGCCCGGTTGTTGTTAATGTTCCTGCATGGAACAAACTTCCAAAGCAGTATCAAGACCTGCTTAAAGAAGCAAAAGCGCCTGCTTATGACGCTTTGATTTCTTCATATGAGAATGCAGATGCTAAAAACCTTCCAATGATGAAGGAAAAAGGCCTAATTGAGATCTCATATTCAGATGCTGAACTTGCAGCCTTCCGTAAAGCTGGCGCAAAACCAGTATGGGATGACTGGCTTAAAGATATGGAAAGCAAAAATCTGCCTGGTCAGGAATTGCTTGATTTGATCATGACGACTGCGAAGCAGTAACGACTCCATGATGAAGGGCCGGTATGCACAATTGCGTACCGGCCCTTTTTAATGTGGCACTAAGCTGCAGAGAATAAAAAAATCCCCCTACTTTGCATGAGTGAAAGTAAGCCCATGATAACAGAAAAAGCCAATCCAAGCGATCGCCCGCCCGGAGCGCTAGCCTCGTTTGACCACTGGTATTCCAAAATCGAGAATTTCCTAAACGGGTTTTCCGCGATTGCTATTTTTGCCGTGATGCTGCTTGGTGTAGCCCAAGTATTCGGCCGCAAATTCTTCAACATGCCAATTCCCGGCTATATTGACTTCATCGAACAAAGCATGGTGGTCTTCGCCTTTTTTGGCATTGCTTATTGCCAACGCCTTGGCGGCCATGTTCGCATGGATCTTTTTATGGCCAAGTTTAGCGGCAGAACCCTTTATTTCTTTGAAGCACTTGCAACTCTAGTCGGAATGTTCGTTATTACCGTTTTAATCCAGAAAAGTTGGCTTCATTTCATGCGCGCATGGGAATATGGCGACACTACGATGGATATAGGACTTCCAATTTGGCCTGCCAAATTAATCATCCCAGTTACTTTTAGTTTTCTGTGGATCCGGTTCGGCATACAAGCTGTTGGGTTTATGAGACTATTTCTTGCACCCGACGCAGTCATTGTTGGTGTCCCGATTATTGAGGATGTGGAGGAACAAGCCCGTCACGAAATCGCAGATGCTTTGGGCGACGAAGCCGCAGCCAACGCAAAATTTGATGAAAACTATAACAAAAAATCGAAGACCGACGGAGGAAATGTATAATGGAACTTGATCCTCTTTTGACCGGTGTTATCGGTATTGGCGGTTTGATAGTTATGGTCTTTTTGGGCGTTCGCGTTTACATCGCAGCGACAATTGTTGGCATGATTGGTATTGTTTCCATTATTGGATGGGACGCTGGTACTGGTATTGTTGGAACAATCCCTCATTCAAAATCAACACTCTATTCATTGAGTGTTCTGCCCATGTTTATCCTTATCGGTTATCTCGCTTTCCACGCAGGCATAACAACCTCCGCTTTTGATGCTGCCAAGAAATGGATTGGCTGGGTTCCTGGTGGACTAGCCGTAGCGACAGTATTTGCCGCAGCTGGATTTGCTGCTGTGTCAGGAGCGAGTACCGCAACTGCCGCTGTATTTAGTCGCGTTGCCATTCCTGAAATGCTGGCCGCTGGTTATGACAGGCGATTAGCTGCTGGTGTTGTTGCTGCCGGCGGTACTTTGGCGTCTCTAATTCCGCCAAGTGCAATTCTCGTGATCTATGCGATTATTGTGGAACAATCAGTAGGGGCCCTGCTTCTCGCGGGCTTTATTCCCGGAATTGTATCGGCCTTGATTTACGCATTGATCATTATGGGACGTGCCACGGTAAACCCGAAACTTGGGCCGCCAGTTCGCGGATACACTCACATGGACCGGATCAAGTCTTTGCCGGGTACGTTGCCAATGGTTGCTGTTATAGGCATTATATTCAGCGCCATTTACGGCGGCTGGGCAACCCCGACAGAAGCGGGTGCACTCGGCGCATTTGTTGTATTTATTATTGCCTTATTCCATGGAATGCGGACTCAAGCGCTCAAAGACGCACTCTTTGAAACTGCTAAACTGACGGTCATGATCTTCTCGATCATTTGGGGTGTTCTTGTTTTTGTTCGCTTCCTCGGATTTTCAGGACTTCCGGAAGCATTTGCCGAATGGATTTTGGGTCTACCCCTTCCACCAACATTAATCATTGTTTTGATTCTTTGTGGCTATGCGGTCCTTGGCATGTTTATGGATGCGATTGGCATGTTGCTTCTAACCCTGCCTGTTGTCTATCCTGCGGTTATCGGCCTTGGATATGATCCGATTTGGTTCGGTATCATTGTTGTAAAAATGGTTGAAATTTGCCTGATTACACCGCCAATTGGATTGAACTGCTATGTCGTAAATGGCGTGAGACCGGATATACCGCTTGCAGATGTTTTCCGGGGTATTGGCCCCTTCTTCGTTGCAGACGTATTGACGATTGCTCTGTTTATTGCATTCCCAGCTTTGATCCTGTGGTTGCCGCAACAAATGCTCAATTGAGTTAAGCTTCAGTTGAAATTTCTCCTAATAAAAAGCCCGCAGACGATGCGGGCTTTTTTCGTATATCCAGAATAAGTACGAAAAATGGAAAAAACGCCTAACCAAAACTTGAACCAGACGCCGATTTAGGGCACTCTATCAGTCACAAAAAAGCAAAAATAAAAAAGGTGTATAAATGGATTTCTCTTTAACTGAAGAGCAAGAAGCTATTCGTGATAACGTGGCTGCGCTCTGTGCAAAATTTGACGACGAATATTGGCATGACCGTGACAGAACCGGTGAGTTCCCGAACGACTTCCACAGGGCAATGGCGGACGCTGGCTGGCTTGGTATTACCATGCCTGAAGAATATGGCGGTGCGAACTTAGGTGTAACCGAAGCCGCCATTATGATGCATGAAGTTGCGAAATCATCAGGTGGTATGTCAGCAGCCTCTGCTATTCATATTAATATTTTCGGCCCTCATCCAATTGTTGTTTTCGGAACAGATGAGCAAAAGCAGCGCTGGCTTCCACCCCTGATCAAAGGCGACGTCAAAACAAGCTTCGGTGTAACTGAGCCTAATTCAGGCTTAAATACATCTGCTTTACAAACCAAGGCTGTAAAGCAGGGAAACCACTATATTGCGAATGGCCAGAAGATGTGGACAACCACAGCTCAGCAAGCAGACAAGATTATGCTTCTCGCACGCACCACGCCGATTGAAGAGTGCAAAAAACCAACCGATGGCTTGTCGCTATTCTACACAGATTTGAACCGTGACTATTGTGATGTGCGCCTCATCGAAAAAATGGGACGTAAATGCGTTGATTCCAACGAAGTCTTCATTAACGATCTGCCAATCCCTGAAGAGGATCTGGTGGGTGAGGAAGGCAAAGGATTTCATTACCTTCTCCATAGCCTAAACCCGGAACGCGTTCTCATCGGCGCTGAAGCCGCAGGCATTGGTATGAACGCCCTTGCACGCGCCACACAATACGCAAAAGATCGTGAAGTATTTGGGCGTCCTATTGGTCAAAATCAATCCATACAACATCCCCTTGCTGAAAGTTGGATGGAACTTGAAGCGGCCATGCTTATGGCAATGAAGGGAGCTTATCTCTACGACAGCGGGCAGGAATGCGGAACATTTGCAAATGCCGCGAAGTACATGGGCGGCGAAGCGGGCTTTAAAGCCTGTCAGCAAGCAGTCCTCACCCACGGCGGCGTTGGTTATGCCAAAGAGTTCACAGTCGAGCGCTTAATGCGCGAAGTTATGATCTGCCGTATCGCTCCTATTAGTCCACAGCTCATACTTTGCTTCATTGCAGAAAAAGCACTGGGGCTTCCCAAGTCCTACTAACAAACCAGCCTATAAGGGTTCAAAATGAATAATAAGAATAATGGACCTTTGACTGGGATACGCGTTGCGGACCTAACAGCAGTGCTGTTGGGTCCTTTCGCAACCCAGATCATGGGAGATCACGGTGCGGATGTGATCAAAGTTGAGGGTTTTGACGGCGACACGATGCGCTCGTTAGGCCCCAAACGCTCAGAGAATATGGGCGCTGTTTACCTCAATGCCAATCGCAACAAACGCAGCCTTTGCATTGATCTCAAATCTACTGAAGGCATAACGGCCTTTCATGAGTTTTTGAAAACAGTTGATGTTTTTGTTCATAACATGCGCCCATCTGCCGTCAACCGGCTTGGTCTCAGTTATGAAGAGGTCCGAAAAATTAATCCAAATATCATTTATTGCGGTGCTTACGGATTTGGCCAAGACGGCCCCTATGCTAACAAGCCAGCCTACGATGATATGATCCAGGGGGTGAGTGGCCTTGCGTCCCTGCAAAGCACACTCATGGGCCGCCCAGGATACATGCCAACAGTAATTGCAGACAAAGCCACAGGGCTTTCTGTGGTTTACGCCATTAGCATGGCCTTGTTTCACCGGGAGCGAACTGGCGAGGGACAAGAGGTTAAGGTTCCCATGTTCGAAACCATGGTACACTTCCAGATGCTGGAACATCTTTACGGGCAAAGTTTTGTCCCCCCAATTGGATCCGCAGGATATCCCCGCGCTATCTCTCCAACACGCCATCCCTACAAAACCAAAGATGGTCGCATGATCGGCGTTTTGCCCTATGTGGACAAACAATGGAAAGCATTCTTTGAGATGGCTGGATGTCCGGAAATGATGGACGATCCACGATTTTGCACTCTTGAAAAACGCCTGACTAACATTGATGAACTATATGCATTGCTATCGACCATTGTTGAAACGCGCAATGCTGATGAGTGGCTACATGATTTGGAAGCTGCCAGTATTCCATCGGTTCCAATTAACAGTCCTGAAGATCTAATTGATGACCCTCATTTAGTGGCGATTGACTATTGGCAGGAAATGGATCACCCGACTGAAGGCAAGCTTCGTTCTGCAGGAATTCCAATTGAATTTTCTGCAACGCCGGGCGCCATTCGAAAACATGCTCCGACCCTTGGTGAACATTCTGCCGAAGTTCTTCGGGAATCAGGTGTCCCTGAGGAAACAATCAAAAATTTGATCGCTAACAAAGTTATTAAAGACATAAAAGCGGTTTAGAAAAGACAAGGGAGGCAATCATGCACATACGGGATTTTGCAATCTCTCATCCAGACAAAGCCGCCGTTATAATGGCTAACACTGGTGAAACGATCACTTATAAGGAACTCGACGAACGCTCTAACCAAATTGCCCAGTATTTTCGGAACCAAGGCCTGCAAGTGGGAGATCACATTGCGTTTCTGCTGGAAAATAATAACAAATTTCATGCGCTCTGTTGGGCTGCCCAGCGGGCTGGCCTATATTTCACGGCAATTTCCTCGCGTCTTTCGGCAGACGAGGCCGCCTATATCATCAATGATTGTGGTGCTGAACTTTATATAACATCTCATTACAAGTCCGATATAGCAGGCACAGTAATAGGCCAAATTCCCAATGTAAAAACCAGCCTTATGATGGATGGTACAGTGGAAGGTTATGGGTCTTTTGAAGACGCAATCGCCTCTTTTCCAACTACCCCTCTCGCAGATGAATGTGAGGGTGCAGATATGCTCTATTCGTCGGGAACCACAGGTAAACCAAAAGGTGTAAAACCAACAGAAGTTGGAACTCCTATAGATTCAGAAGACAATCTGTATAACGTCTTGCAAAATATTTATGGTTTTGATTCGACCGTTTTGTATCTCTCCCCGGCGCCGCTTTATCATGCGGCACCCCTTCGCTACAATATGCGAGTTCAACGCTTCGGCGGAACTGTCGTGGTTATGGAAAACTTTGACGCGGAAGAATACCTTCGTCTGCTACAAAAATATAAAGCCACTCACAGTCAACTTGTCCCGACCATGTTTATCCGCATGCTAAAATTACCGCATGAGGTACGCCTAAAATACGATGTGAGCTCTATGAAACTGGCCATTCATGCCGCCGCTCCCTGCCCAGTTGATGTAAAACGCCAGATGTTTGAATGGTGGGGCCCGATTTTGCACGAATATTACGGCGGCACAGAAGGTAATGGCTACTGCACCACCGGACCTGAAGAGTGGTTGGAGCATCCGGGGACTGTGGGTAAGGCTGTTATCGGCAATCTCCATATTGTTGGGGATAATGGTGACGAGCTACCCGTAGGGGAGACAGGTACGATCTATTTCTCGGACAGCAAAGACTTCGTCTACCACAATGACCCAAAGAGAACTGCTGAAAGCTATAATGACAAAGGGTGGAGCACTCTTGGGGATGTTGGCTATATGGATGAAGAGGGATATCTATATTTAACGGATCGTAAAAGCTTCATGATTATCTCTGGCGGGGTCAATATCTATCCACAGGAAATCGAAGACCTTCTGATTTCACATCCAAAAGTATATGATGTTGCCGTATTCGGTGTCCCCAACGATGATTTCGGTGAGGAAGTAAAAGCAGTTATTCAACCGGTTGACATGGTCCTTGCCGGAGACGATTTTGCACAAGAAATTACTGAATTCTGCAAAGCGAATATCAGCCGTATAAAATGCCCAAAAACTGTAGACTTTATGGAAGAACTCCCCCGCCATCCGACGGGCAAACTCTACAAAAGATTACTGCGGGACACATACTGGGAAGGCCGACAAAGCAGTATTATTTAAAGTCAAGAAAGGTGCGGAGTAATCTCCGCACCTTTCTTCATTATGACGCCATTTTTTTCTGTTCTTCAAACAGTGACACGTTTGCCAAAGTTTGAAGAGCCGCGTTAGCAGCTTCTTGACCTTTAAGGGCAAAATGGTCCCGATAGAAATCCATATGGGCCGGAACTTCCTGAAAATTATGCGGCGTTAGCACAACAGAGAGAATTGGGACGCCACTGTCCAGCTGAACTCGCATCATGCCCTCAAGCACTGTCGCTGCGACAAAATCATGGCGGTAAATTCCGCCATCAACAATTAGCCCAGTCGCCATTACCAGATCATATGCACCCGTTTCAGTTATTTTTTGAGCCAACAATGGAATTTCCAGACTGCCAGGAACATCAAATATAACGATATTATCCCTATTTAAACCAGCTGCCGCCAACCCATCTGAGAAAGATTTCGTCGCTTGCGAGACAATATCGATGTGCCAGTTGGCCTGAATAACAGCAATTTTGCGGGATGAGCTTTTGACCTGAGAAAGGACACCAGTCGTATTTTTATTTTTTTGCATTTTTTATGTGCCTTGTTTTCAATTAACATCAAAAACTCAAGGCAAGAACGAAAAGCCACGCATATGGAATCAATGCCCATGTGCAGCCTTCGTTTTGTTCTCTTTCATCCGGACTATGACCGTCGGCTTTGGAATCACACCAAATCTGCTGTCCCTGCACGAATGCAGGCGCTCGCGGGCTTGAACACTGTTCTTACCGCCGGTAGGGACTTTCACCCTGCCCTGAGAACATTCCGTCCAATATAGTGAACGCAATATTATGACAATAATTTCACAGCTTTACGAATGAGGCAATAGGAAGGTTTAATATTTTACGATAATGCTTTGCGCAAGTCTGCAAGACTAATAGGCTTGGTATAACTTTGCACCGACGAAAGTCCTCGTGCACTCCCGATGGTTTTCGCGAAATCCACATAATGTGGATTATATCCCGTTACCACCATAATACGTGCGGAACAGCCTTCTTCGGCTAGCCAATTCACCAATTCGATCCCCTCGACACCTGGCATAACCATATCCAGAATAATCACGGTTGGATCAAAATCTTTAAATGTTTGCTTAAATACATCGGCCTGATCAGTGACTCGCACTTCATATCCCATGCCTTCAGCAACTTGCCTGACAAAATCAGCAAACATTTTTTCATCGTCTATAATTAGTGCGCGCTTTTCACTCATCACTTATCAAGTTATCTTTTCTATAGTCGAATAAAACTAACCCATTATTACGAGGTCACAGACAGTGTTCAACGAAGATTTCACAAAATTGGTAAAAGAAGCAATTCTATATAATCAACTCGAACGTTATTTTTCGCCCAAAGGGGATGCCTTTGACAAGCTAAATAATCATTTTGAGCTTCAACCATGCGTGAAAGACATAGAAAATGATAAAAAATCCGCTGGTGGCCTGAAACTTTCACATGCACAACGGCGCATGCTTATATTCTTGGTTGCCCTTTGGGACGGACAGGAAGCCGATCGAATTTTTAACGAGGGAATCGGTAGTCTTGGTAAACTTATTCATTCAATGGATGCAAACAACCGCGATCTAGTCGCAGATCTTGTCGTCACCTATCCAGGGTGGGGCCGTTAATATGCAACACCATGCACAACTTTACCGTTTCTGCACAAAAACATAATAGAAATGAAAGCAATTAGCGCTATGAATAAAAATTGTGAATTCAGCGTTCATTTTTCAGTTGTTGCTGAGGCATATTGCATAAATAGGGAACTGTACGAGATATGATGGACTGGAATAAGTTACTTTCTACCAAAAGATTTGGGCAGCAAAGCGCTGAACCGATCTCATCTTCGCGCAGCCCTTTCCACAAAGATCAGGATCGCGTTGTATTCTCTTCGGCATTTCGCCGCCTACAAGACAAGACCCAAGTTCATTCCATGACTGAAAGTGATTATGTACGCACACGTCTCACTCATTCCATGGAGGTTGCATCCGTAGGCCGGTCCCTTGGTGCGAATGCTGGACAGATGATCATGGATCGCCATTTGAAAAGCAGTGATTTCAGTGCGGCAGAATTCGGGCATATTGTTTCAGCAGCCTGTTTGGCCCACGATATCGGCAATCCTCCTTTTGGCCATTTCGGAGAAGATACCATCCGGCATTGGTTTAAAACCGGACCAATGGAAAACAACCTCCTGACTTCACTGTCCCAAAGCCAACAAATGGACTTCTTGAATTTTGAAGGCAATGCGCAAGGGTTTCGTGTCCTTACCAAGTTACAAAACTGGCGGAACAATGGCGGCTTACGGCTAACTTATGCCACCCTTGGTACATTTATGAAATACCCCCGAACCTCCGTAACAACGCACCCGATCGACGGAGATCAGGCCGGGAAAAAATATGGAATAATGCAATCTGAAATAGATCAATTTCAGGAAGTCGCTACAGAACTTGGACTAGTTCAGAGAAACCATGAAAACTATTGGTGCCGCCATCCTCTGGCCTATCTTGTAGAAGCGGCAGACGATATTTGCTACTCGGTTGTGGACATTGAAGACGGCGTTAAATTGGGGCGTTTGGCATTTGCAGAAACTGAAGATTTAATGCTTCGTATTCTCGGAAAAACTCCTTTGAGATATTCCGAATTCACTGAAAATTCTGAAAAAATATCTTATCTACGTGCTAAATGTATTGGAAAACTTATTGGGGAAGTCTCCATAATTTTTGCTGATTACGAACGCGAGATCCTTGAAGGAACCTATAAAGGTGATTTGTTACACCATTCCATAAACGCTCCTATTTTCGCGGAAATAGAAACTCTCTGCCGCCAACACATCTTCAATCATCAAGAGAGAATACAAGCTGAACTTAGGGGATCTGAAATTTTAACAACCATGCTTGACGTCTTCTTTACGGCCAATCAAGAATGGGAGAATTATCGTCAAGATGGCATACCACCCTCTCCTCGATCGAGGGTTGTCATGAATCTTTTCCCGAGAGCCGTTGAGCAACACAAATCTCTTTATGATTGGCTGCTTGATATTACAGATTTTGTCTCCGGTATGACAGACTCGTTCGCCGTCCGTCAGTTCCAAGATCTAAAAGGGTTTACTTAAGTTATTTATCTAAACCCGTATCAATTGCAGTTCACAGTTTGAATTATTCAACGAAACACCAATTAACGGTTTGTTTATTTTCGCTCAGTACATTAGACATTGCTGATATTAATACTCGGTGCGGAAGTGGACCCAATGCTCTATCGAACTTCGAATTACGCCAACAAAACCGAAACACCTCCACCGGATACAGCGTTAAGCTCCCGCACAATGACTGCAAGAAACATTGCACAGGATTATGCCATGGGCACTCTGAATTCAGATGCCCAAAGGTCAGCAGAAAATCTCATCAAGGTTTTCATTAATGACTCGAACTCCAAGGTAAGAGGGGCAATATCAAATCAGTTAAACACATGTCCTCACTTGCAAAGAGATATTGCTTTTCAACTGGCGATGGATTGCGAAAATGTGGCCCTCCCAATTTTACAAGCTTCTGCGATTTTGGATGAAGCTGATTTGCTGGAGATTCTCAGCAGTGCAACTGAAATCAAACAGATCGCCATCGCCGGGCGCGGAAACATATCTTCCAGAGTTACAACTCATATCGCTCAGCATGGTACCCGTGATGCCGTAAAGGCATGCCTAAGCAACCACAAGGCGTCATTCTCCGAAGAAGATTTTGAACACATAATGCTTCAACATCTCCTAGACAAAGAGATTTTAAAACTGATTATCGGACGCACAGACTTGCCTGAAGACACGTTGGTTCGGCTGTACCAAAACATACCCGAAGAGCAAAGAAAACAACTTGTACAAGAGAAAGGAGCTCCTCACATTGTTGCTAGTCAAGTGCGCCAAAATGAAAAGGAGCAGGCCTTAGCACTCCTGTTGTTCGAGCGTGAGAGTATGGATGAAAAACAAAAAGCAGCTACTCAACTTAACGGTGATGGACGCCTTACATTTACACTTCTATTGAGGTCGCTAATTCTAAGCGACAGACTTTTTTTTGCAGCTGGCCTTGCGCTAAAAGCTGGCTCCTCCACAAGACGTGTTTTGTCACTTTTTGCAGAGCAAAATGACAAAAGGCTGAAAAACCTACTTAAAAATGCTGCCGTTCCACCATATCTTTTTGCTGCATTCAAGATAACCATTGAGGAAATACAGGATTCACCTTCAGCGGGAAATAAAAACTCCGACTTGACCAATCGGAAAAAAATTCTAAATCGAATCTCAAAAACCTATAACTACGATACTGGCCAATCAGTTGAAAAAGTTATGGAATTATTTATCCAAAAAGGATAATTAGTTATGCTGTTCGCATATCCGAACAATATAAGTTAGTGAAAAATTCTTATAAGCACACTAGTACATTGATTTTGAACGATTATTCAAAATACTTAAAGATCGAATTATTTTGCGTTTTACTCGCCCCCCTTTCATGCGTTACCGTTTTCTCACTATTTGGAAAAAACGAACATTAATAATAATTTATTTAGGCCTGTGACGGTGTAGTATGCGTATATTAATTGCAGACAAACATGATTTATTTAGGCAAAGCCTGACTCTTATGCTGAGAGGGATATACGAGCAAACCATGAGTTTGGAAGAAACTGATAACTGTAAAGACATGTGGGAACTACTTGATCAGAAACAGTTCGACCTAATTGTTACCGGATCGAACATTCTGGACGACAAGGAACAATACACACTTAGGAAAATTCGTTACAGAAGCAAACAAGCACCCATTTTGGCAGTGATGGAAAACCAGTGCCCCAAACTTATGGAAAGCCTGAAAAGGCACAGACCCAATGGAATAATTTGCAAAACTGCCACTCCTGATACTTACAAAGAAGCTCTCATTGCTCTCATTGAAGGGCGAAGACATTTATATGCGGCTCAAACCACTGAAGACAATCCAAAGCCTCAAAACGTACAGCTCCAACAGGCAAAACTTACCAAGCGTCAAAAAGGTGTATTACGGCTGATAGCAGAGGGGCAGAGCAATCGGGATATTGCAGCGATCCTTAGGCTTTCTGAGGGAACGGTGAAAGTCCATGTAACGGCCATATTAAAGACCTTAGACGTTAAAAACAGAACCCAAGCAATGCTATTGGTTCAGCGCAACCAAATTCAGATTTAGTCCGCACCTAACGAAGCACTTCTGCTAGACAAAACAATGCCAACTTGCGAAAATAAGTACCAACACATGCAGGAGGGAAAATATGCGCCTAAAAATTGATTACTATGCTGGCATAGCATCACCGTGGACCTATTTGGGCCATGATCGTATTTGTCATTTAGCAAAAAAATACGATGCCGAACTCCACTTCAAACCTGTGGATTTTGGAACTATTTTTGATGCCTCTGGTGGCTTGCCGTTACCAAAAAGATCCCCACAAAGGCAACGTTATAGGATGCAGGAACTCAAACGTTGGCGAGAAGAGCTCGATGTTCCGCTAACACTGCAGCCAAAGTTTTTCCCAATATCACATACCAAAGCTGCTTTGATGGTCATGGCCGCAAAAAAGGCTGGCGCAGATGACCTGAGACTTGCTGGTGTATTTCTTTCCGCCGTTTGGGCAAGAGACAAAAATATTTCAGATGCCGCTGTGCTAATTGATGAGGCGCAAAGCGCCGGGTTTGACGGTCAAAATATGTTTGCAGAGAGCGAAAACACAGATCTGCTCGACGAGTATGAATCTTATACAAAAGAAGCAATAGATCGCGGTGTCTTTGGTGCCCCAAGTTATGTGATCGGAGAAGAAATATTTTGGGGGCAGGACAGGCTACATTTTGTAGAAAAAAAATTAAAAGAAAGCTGCTAAGATGACACTTGATCCACAAGCAAAATGGGTATTGGACATTGCTATTGAGGCAAAAGTTACGCCCCTAGACGAAATGAGCGCTAACGACGCCAAGACAACTTATGAAGAACGTGCACAGAAACTTTGCGTAAAAAATGTGCCTATTGGTAATAGTCAAGATTTCTCGATCACTGGCCCCAATGGGGATATCCCGCTTCGGCTTTACACACCAACTGACGCGTCTGATAATTTGCCAGTTGTCGTTTTTTTTCACGGCGGTGGCTGGGTGATTGGCAGCCGAGACAGCCATGACAGTTTGTGCCGCCAAATCTCCAACCAAGGTAACTTCATCGTTTTGTCTGCTGATTATCGGATGGGCCCTGAAGCTCCGTTTCCAGCGGCACCAACAGATTGCTATGCGGCCTACCAATGGTCTTTAGCGAATATTCAGAAATACGGTGGCAATCCTGAAAAAATTGCCGTCGCAGGAGACAGTGCTGGTGGAAATTTAAGCGCTGTTGTCTGCTTGATGGCACGTAATGCGAACATAACTGCTCCTTGCTTCCAGTGGCTCATTTATCCTGCAACAAACATGAACATGGAAACATCATCTCATAAGGATTTTGCCGAAGGGTATTTTCTGACGACTACGTTGATGGAATGGTTCCAAGGGCATTATCTGGAAAGCGCTGAAGATAAGAATGACTGGCGGGCATCCCCTCTTCTTGCTGAAGATTTATCTAACCTGCCGCCTGCCCTCATCCAGACCGCAGGGTTCGATCCCTTAAAGCAAGAAGGAATTGCCTACGGAGCGGCGTTGACTGCTGCTGGGGGGCGATCAAATCATACTGATTATCCCGGCATGATCCACGGGTTCATTAATTTGGGTGGCGTTATTGATACCGCAAAAATTGCAACGACTGAAGGCGTTGAGGCACTAAAAACTGCTTTCGCATAACTTTCCGCTGTCTTTCGCCAACTACTAATTTTCGTCAACACCATGTTTCTCGGTAAGACGGTGGCGGCACATATAGGTTCAACGCTCGATGCGGCCAGTATTGATGTGAAAATGTCACCAGCAGCACAAAGGCAAAAAAATTGAGCCCCAATTACGGGGCTCAATTTCTAATTCATTATGATTTTGATATGAGGACTAACGCCATCCAACACGATCAAAGATTTTTACCGCTTCAACTTGCTGATCAGCGACTTTATCCAATCCGATTGCATCAAATTTGTGAGTGCCCCAGCTTGCGACGGTCCCGTTAATCTCGACGCCAGCTTTTACTGGATACTCATAATTTGAAGATGCATAGAATTTCTGAGCTTTGTCGTTCGACAAAAACTCAATCAATTTAATGGCATTTTCTTTGTTCTTCGCGGCTTTCGTCACAGCAACGCCGGAAATATTTACATGCGAGCCACGATCATTTTGATTTGGCCAGAACATGGCAACCTTTTTAGCGGCGTCAGCTTGAACTGCATCGCTAGAGTTTTGCATTTTACCGTAATAGTAGGTATTCCCGATGGCAACATCGCACTCGCCAGCAGCTGCGGCCTTAATTTGGTCCCGATCACCACCTTGTGGTTTACGTGCTAAATTTTCCTTGATACCTGCAGCCCATTTTTCAGCAGCATCAGACCCCTTATGTGCGACCATTGCCGCCAACATAGATTGGTTATAGACATTTGTTGAAGATCTCACACAGATGCGGCCTTTCCATTTCGGGTCAGCCAAATCTTCATAAGTCGAAAGATCAGACGCCTTTACGCGGTCTTTTGCATAGAACAAAACGCGACTACGTACAGTCAGACCATACCAGAAGCCTTTAGGGTCGCGGTATTGTGCCGGAATATTCTTTGAAATCTCATATGATGCAATAGCCTGAAGAACTCCGGCTTGTTTGTGAGACATAAGACGGCTGATATCAACTGTCAGAATTGCATCCGCAGGACTGTTCATACCTTCAGATTTAAGGCGTTGCAGCATTCCCTTTTTGGCAAAAACTACGTTCACCTCAATACCCGTCTCTTTTTCGAATTCATCCAGAATAGGACGGATCAGTTTTTCCTGGCGGTAAGAATAAAGGTTTACTTCTTTTGCGAAGGCAGCAGTCGTAGCCGTTAGGCCCGCCACAGCTGCGGAAGCTGTCAGAACAAGTGCGGAAATACGCATTTCAATTCCTTTGGTTAATGTTGCGAATGATTATCAATTACAACCTATATACGCCCTCAATATCCAGAAAGCAACTAATTATGATAATCGTTCGCAACTACCGAAACCGTATTGGTTGTGATAAATAGCGGCCTCTATTCGCCAGGATTTGGGTTCGCGTTTGGAACTTCGTGAATTAGCCAACAATTACCCGTCAGATTTTTGCCCTTCAATTATTGATTTAAAATCACCGAAAGCATCATAAAGATGATCCATCAAAGCCCGCACCCGAGGGTTAGATCTGAGATCACTGTGGGTTAGAATCCAAATTTGCATATCAGGGACCAATTCTGTATTGGGCACTCGTATCAGATCTGGATCAGTATCACCTATGTAACAAGGCAGCATTGCGACACCTTGCCCCATTTTTATCATTTGAACGGCTAAAGCTGATGTATCTGCTGTTGCGGCAATGCGCGCTGGAATAGTTGGTTTTCTTGACGGTCCATAATCCAGTGAAATCCATCGATCCAGCTTGGGGCGCTCAGCAAGATACCGACTTGAAGCGTAAAGCGTCATTGGGCTTTCAGCAATTTTCTTCCCAAATGCAGATACCGGTGGGGATTTTGTTATACGAATGACAACATCGGCCTCTCGCCATGCAAGTTTGGTCAGCTTGTCTGTAGCTGCCACATTCAAATCAATCATCGGAAAGCGGCGCATAAATTCATCGATAGGCTTATAGAGCAGTGCCAGATACAAGCTTTCTGACAAAGACAATGTGACAGAGCCTGCCAGGCCAGTGTCAGCTGAGAACGCTGCGCGATCGATTGCGACGACTGCGTCTTCAACTTGGCGAGCCAAAGGTAGAATACGTTTTCCAAGCTCAGTGAGGCATTGCCCCTCCCGTCGCCTCTCGAACAATGCGCCTTTCAGGTTTCCTTCTAGCGCTTGAACATGCCGGGAAACCGTTGCGTGGGTAGTTCCTATAGCTTTGGCTGCGCCGCGAATTGATCCCGCGTTTTCTACGGCAAGAAAAACTCTTAAATCGTCCCAATTCATAGTGGTTAATTTTTGATCCATACTGTTTCACAATTGGACAATTTATAATCCAAATAATTATCGATATCAATGTTCCACGGAAAAATACAAACCAAAGGAACATTCGATGACCTACGAAATCACACTAATTGAAGCCGATATCCGCGCGCCCCTAAATGGCAACATGAAACTAAGCCTCGATCACGAAGGGGTATCAAAGGCACAGCTTGAATATAGTTGGGACACTGAACAATTTACCGCTGTTTTTCGAGGCCATGCGCCAAGCCTCCCCTTTCCGGCTCACCCAACCGATCTACTACAAAAGCCAATACAGGCCTTGAATAAAGCGAAAACGGCTGATCACCACCTGATCACAGATGTGTTTTTGGATCAAAAAATCACCATTCACCTCACTAAATAGGAAAACTGATATGCCAAATTATTCGAAAAAAACGATATCCTCAATTATCAGCGGCTCACTATTAATACTCTTTGCAAGCAGCGCTTCGGCCCAATCCACCTCTATCGGTGTATTAGGACTATTCGACCTAGAACAGCCAAGTTCTGTCTCAATCAGTGACGACGCTATTGCTAGAACAGGGTGTCACATTGACAGACACGGTAAGATTAACGGCGAGCAAGGAGACATTGATATTGATGAGCCCAATTACTTTGTATTGCTCAAATGTGAAAGTTCAGTCTTAGCTGCCCCTGATAAACGCACGGCATTTGCCAAACTGATAAAAAGTGAAAACGCACCCGTTATTATGGAAGGGAATATGGTCGATATACCGACGGCTAATAGCGCGGCTCCTAATTCAAATCGCCAATATATTTTGAAAATCAGTCGCTATAACAACAAGGACATCACAGGCCGTGACACTGATTTGAAACATCTTTCAGAACTCACAAGAAAATTACCAGACACCTATATTACCGAACGTATGATCGGAATAAACTACGCCTCAGGCATGTCCACCCCTGACGAAGCAGTTGTCATATATTATGACGATGCAGCAACCGGGAACCGATTTCGTAAAAACAATCCAAGCATTTTAAAAAAAATCGGCGCCTTTAATGATTCGCATTTAACTGATTTCATTTATTACAGCGCCAACCTTAACTAGAAAACTTCAGAGAGAAGACTAGCAAAACGCTTATTCTCTCTCTGCTGGCAACCCAAAATTGAAAATTAACCACTGTTATATTTGTATACATTCAATTTAACTAAAATAAACACCCCTATATCACTCAAACGGGGGATGCGCTTATATTAGTAATTTGCTAAACAAATAAATATCAAACAGAAAATTGTACTCAGTAATCGAACGGGGGAATGGTTCGAAATTTCGATTTCATGTAGTAAAGGTAGGTATTTGTTATGGCTAACCAAACTGTTGTAAATGCGAGCCCCGGCGTTAATTCAATTGACACCGCAACCATACAAGACACGACCTTTAGTCGCCAAGCCGACGACCTGATCATAACGAATGCATCAGGGGATCAAACAACCCTAACAAACTTCTTCTCCCCTACCCCGTCAGGTACTCCCAATCAATTAGCATTAGCGGATGGCACAATTTTGTCAGCTGACGAAGTCGCCACATTGGTTGATCTTGGAAATATTGCTCCAGCTGCAGGGCCTGCTGGCGGCGGCGGAACTGGCGGCGGCGCCGGTTTTAACGACTTCGATCCAGGCGGCATCGGTAACGGTATTTCGATCGAAGACTTGCTTGGTAGAACTGAGCTCGAATTTGAAGTCTTTGACCAAGATGATCAAGAGCAAGATGAAATTGAACAAGTACAGCTCGTTCAATCCAATTGCGTAGAGGAATTTAACGACGCGGTGGACGCATTTCTCGCAACGTGGAAACTGCCTCTAATTCCTGAAAGCGTCATTAATGACAGCGATATTGCTTTCTCATCAGATACCCTTATGGTTGGTGACGAATTTCGTTCGAATTCCAGTGGCGTGTCCTTCTTCACTAGTTTTCACAATAGCTTTAATAGTTTCAGCTCAGATCTCTTCAACAATAATGATTTACTCGATTTGTCAGGTGCGACGGAAGACGCAACACTCGTAGGTGATTTTCTCTTGGAAACCGAAGGTTTCAGCTTTGGGATAAATTTTTCACTCTCCCTTAGAAATGACTTCCACGGTGCTGATAGTGTTACCTCCCACCAATATGATGACATCCTAATTGGCGGTACTGGAGATGATCTACTTGCTGGAGATTTGGCAGCAATTGTAAATAGCTCAGAAGACATTCATGGCTTTGTAGGCCTTGAAAGCAATTTCACAGGTGGCTATGGCAATGATTCATTTGGGGGCAGCAATAACAATTTACTGACCACATTTAATGACAGCCTTGTTGGTGGGGCTGGCGACGACACTATGGCAGGGGATATGGTCCTCGCGGTTTTCGGGGAAAGTTCGATAACCTTCGAAATGAGTGCGCATAACTCCTTCAACAACAGTAATGCGAATATAGTTAGTGCCATGAGCGACGTCCTTGAAGGTGGCAGTGGTGATGATCTCATGGCTGGAGATGTGCTTTTATTGGTTGACGATTCTGATGACATTGAATTTGAGTTAGATGTATCAAACAATGTCTTTAATAGCGATGACAACTGTTACAACGTTTTCAGTGATAGTTTGGTTGGTGGTGCTGGCGACGACACAATGGCTGGTGACAATCTTTTAATAGTTACTGCGTCATCTGCGATGGATGACACCCTCAACGTTTCGAATTCAATATCTCAGGGTTCGGACAACATCTTCTCTGCTTTTAATGACGTTTTAAAAGGTGGCGCGGGTCAGGATATCGTAGTTGGGGATGACCTATTCCTGATTGCAGATAGCAGTGACGTAGATCACGATGTCAATGTAAGCAATTTTATAACTGTCGGTGATGGAAACCAATTCAACGTTTTCAATGATTTGCTGGAAGGCGGCAGCGGAGATGACACCCTAGTAGGTGACAACTACTATCTTGGTGGTTTTGCCAGCGGTTTCTTCCCTAGCATTTCTGTCTCAAACCATTTATTCGGTGGATCAGACAATGAATTCGCCGCGTTTAACGATGTGATGGACGGCGGTACCGGCGCTGATATCATGTCGGGTGATTTCCTCCTCCAAAACGACACCGATTCTGGCAGTACGCTTTCGATAGATGTCATCAATAGTGTTGGATCAGATGGCACTTTATCTGAAAATAACAGTTTCAATGCCTTTAACGATATAATGTATGCGGGCGCAGCCGTTACGGGGGGGGATATCGCCAACTTCTTAGTAGGCGACATCTACATCAACGATCCTTCAGATACAGACATTAACATATCACTCGGTAATTTTGTGGAACCCGATACTGGTAATGAAGCCGGGATGTTCAACGACAATCTTGTCGGTAGTGAAGTCGGTGACATTCTAATCGGAGACCTCGCGGTTGATGGCGACGGAGACGTGGAGTTTAACTTGTTCGGCGCTGGCGACTTCATGTATGGCGGTGGCGGTAATGATTTCATGTATGGTGGATTTAGTAATGACCTCATGTATGGCGGCGATTTTGGGGAGGAATTAACCGCCTTCAGCGATCACTTATGTGGCGGTGATGGGGATGATCTATTGGTCGGTGATTTCTATGTCATAGATGGTGATCTTGAGTACGATCTGCCTTTTGAATTCCTGTTAGATTTCCGGTTTGAAGACGAAAAGGAAAACGGGCTTATTGAACACACAATCACTCTATTCCAAGACACATTGGAGGGTGAAGGTGGCGATGACACAATGATCGGTGGTTTCGGAAACGACATTTTGACAGGTGGTAGTGGTGCGGATACCTTTTTGTATAACCATGTCTTCGAAGATGGTCACGATACAATCACTGATTTCGAAGGCGTCGACACCGTCGATCTTGATAAGTTATTTGACGATCTTGGCATTGCCAGCGCGGATGATCGAGCGGCGGCCGTCACCATCGATGTCGTTTCGGGAGACAGCGTCCTAACCATATCCGACGAAGGACCCTATCCGTTCTTCTCCATAACTTTCAGCGATGTCTCGCTTTCTGAGGGCGGTGTCTTAGATTTGGCGGCGCAAGGCATCATTGTCGGTGTTGGCGACGAGGATTAAGGAACACAAATGACGGAAAGCTCTGTCCTTAATAACGCGAAAATTGCAAACTCGATCTACACGTTATTAAGGGCAGGTAATACTGCTAAGGCGACAACCGCGTGCAAAAAAGCACTCCAACAGTCCCCGAACAGTCCGCACTTACTCGACGCCATGGGAATGGTCCACGCAAATGAATTGGACCTTCAAAATGCAGAAACTTGCTTCCGGACAGCCCTAAAAATTTCTCCAGAAAACACCAATGCACTTAACAATCTCGGGAACATCCTGCGTGAGACTAATATGTTTGAAGACGCTATTCATCAGTATGAAAATCTGGTGAAACTTTTACCTCTTGAAGCAACCCCACGTACTAATCTCGGAAAAGCTCTTCTTGGAAATGGACAATCTAGCTCCGCTATCATTGAATTTGAACACGCGCTAACACTGGACCCTGCTTACACTCAGGCAAGGATGGCATTGGCAAAGATTCTTTCGGAGACTGGTGACATTTCAGAAGCGATAATACAATTAGAAGAGGGCTCGCAAATAAACCCCAAAGATATTGATCTCCACAAACTCCACTCCCAATTGCTTGCCCAATCAGGCGACGTCAAACAAGCAATAAAACTGCTTAAACAAGCAAGCAAGCTGGCTCCAAATGATTTCGAGATCTGGTTTACACTCGGAAATCAGCTCACAGATCAACTTAAGTTCAAAGACGCTGAAAATGCACTTCAAGAAGCGCTGAAACTCGCGCACAAAAAAAGTGAGGTTCATAACAGCTTTGGTATTCTATTCAAAAATCAGGAGAAGCCTGAAATTGCGGCCGACCACTATTCTATTTCTCTCGAACTGGATGAGACAAATGCGAAGGCTCATAACAATCTAGGTAATGCCCTTATTGACCTAGAACGAAAAGAAGACGCCTTACACCACTTTAATAGAGCAATTGAGTTGGAACCTGATTTTGATGAAGCATATATAAACCGGGTGCAGGCTTTGGAGCTTTCACCGGATCATCCAGAGTTAAAACGCTTAATTGGTTATCTTTCCAGTGACCGATTACCAAAAGAGACCAAAACTAATCTACTGTTCACACTTGGTAAAACACATGATGAATTGGGGCTTTACAAAGAGGCCTACAAGTATACTCAGTTGGGAAATAGGATACTGGCAGAGAACGAAAAATTTGACCGTGCGCGTCATTATCATGCGATTGCGTCTGTTATTTCCTCCTTTGCTAAACCTGCAATTTGCGCAACCGGAAAGAACGCGGACGATCCCATACCAATTTTCATTATCGGAATGACGCGATCGGGTAAGACTTTGACTGAATCCATCCTCGCAAATCACCCTGATGTATACGCCGGAGGAGAACGCCATGATTGGCAGGACACGGTCAAATCAACTCGTGGCGAATTGGGCCTGACGCAACCTTTTCCCGCGTTCATTGATCATCTAACAGCCCGTCAAATACAATTGATCGGGGAAAAATATATTGACGCAATAAAGAAGGAAGCAAATGGAGCCCGTTATTTCATTGATACTATGCCGGCGAATTTTCCGTATATAGGCCTTATGTTTAAGGCACTGCCGAAGGTAAAAATCATTACGTGCCAGCGACATCTACTCGACAATTGCCTATATGCCTATTTCCAGCGCTACAAGCATGCAAACTCCTATTCATATGACTTGAGAGATGCAGCCGCATTTTTTGCTGATTATAACAGAATGCTAGCCCATTGGGGCCAACTGTATGGGGACAGAATACTTTCTCAAACCTACGAAAGTTTGGTTCAAAACCCTGAAAAAGCAACCGAAAAACTGTTTAAATATTGCGATCTCGAATTTTCTGAAAATTGGGTTCCAGAACATTTGAACAGTCAAGAGATCGGGCGGTGGCATAACTATACAGATCAATTAGTCCCTTTGGTAAATTGGCTCAATCAGCAAACGAAATACAGCCAGCCACAGACCTGATCTAGCCTTTTTGCAGTCTCTTAGCATCCCACCATGCAATAGTGTCGCGGGTGGCTCTTTCGATCTGCGGAAGCATATCTCGAATTTGTTCGATGTCTTCAGCATTCTCCTGAATTTCATGGGCTAGTTCAGCAAGACGCATCCCGAATAGAGACGCAGATGCCCCTTTTATCGTGTGTGCCGCCGAATGGACGACGGATACATCAGATTGCGAAACACCCGCTCGCAATTCATCAAGAAGTTTTGCGTGACTTTCCGATGCTGTTTCCAAAATTGTATCGAGCAATTCTGTACCGATCGAGGCTTCAAAGTTTTGCATTTCCTTTTCATCGCCTATAGGAATTTCTTCTCTAAATATCGGTTCTGGTGTTGAGCCATCGGGCACAACCAGTGCACTTATTTCACTCTCCAAGGCCTTGGAAACTGGAACATGTATTTTCTCGTCTAGCACTTTATTTATCGCGAGCAACAGATCCGCGCGTTCAAACGGTTTCGTCACACATTCATTCATTCCGGCATCGAAATAACTTTGTCGTTGCCCTGCCATTGCATCTGCGGTCAGCGCTATAATCGGGATAGTCGATTTTTTAGATTCCATTTGCCTGATAACTCTAGTCGCATCAGGACCGCTCATTTCAGGCATTCGGACATCCATCAAAATCAGATCGAAATCTTCAACCTTTAGTGCTTTTACAGCCTCGGCTCCATTCTCAGCGATTTTATGATTGTGCCCATACGTCTCAATCACATTAGCAATAATCATCTGGTTCACCTGATTGTCTTCAGCCACCAGGATTTTTAAGAACCGAGTCGTTTTATATTCGTCTGAAGAGATAACCTTATTATCTGGTGAGACCGATGTTTTTGCTTTTACGTAAGGAATAGTGAACGCAAATTTGCTTCCCCTACCCGGTTCACTTGATACCCCGATTTCACCGCCACTCAATTCAGTAAGTTTTTTGCATATGGCAAGTCCCAACCCGGTGCCCTGGTATTTTCGGCTTATGGAGGCATCAGCTTGACTGAAATCGGTAAAAATTGACTCAAGAATGTCTTCAGACATTCCAATACCGTCATCACTCACAATAAAATGAAGCATTTCACGTCCATCATCTTTTGCAGCTATCTCGACCTTAATTTGGATATGTCCGTGATGCGTAAACTTGACTGCATTTCCCACCAAATTTACCATAATTTGCCTTAAACGAGTAGGGTCCGCATTTATTTCATGAGGGACATCTTCATCAAGTTTCCAATCAATATGGACGTTTCCAATTCTCTTTAACTTGTCTTCAAACAATTGAATAACTCGTTGTATTAAGGAAGGTAGATGGAAATCCAGTTTCTCCAGCTCCATCTTGCCAGCGTCCATTTTCGACATATCAAGAATATCGTTGATGATACTGAGCAGAGATTTAGTCGCATCCTTTATATGAAAGACTTTATCCCGGCTTTCGTCAGACAGATTGTCTTCAAGCAACATATCTGCGAAACCGATGACACCGGTCATTGGCGTTCGAATTTCATGGCTCATAGACGCCAAAAATTCACTTTTTGCCTGATTGGCATTTTCAGCCTTTTCCTTCTGAACGCTTAACTCCTCCGTCCGATCTAGTATTCGTTTTTCCAGCGTCTCGTTCGTGCCGTGAAGTTGATCCAGTGATTTTTTTAGTTTGCGCTCGGCTTTTCTAAGCTGCGTAATGTCCTGAATGATGCCGGCTACAAATTCAACTTCGCCGTCTTCATTTTTTTCCATATCAGCAAAGCAAATAACATCCAGAACATTTCCATTAGAATGAACAAGCCTGTATTCGGAAGTGAACGACTCCCCATTCGCTACATGTTTAATCTGCGTCGCAATTACTCTGTCGACATCATCTGGATGTACGCAGCGTTTAAACAGTTCAAAATCTGGCTTACAGGTGTCATCTATGCCGTAAATTTTGTACAAATGCGGAGACCATTCTTCCTCCATGGTTCGGAGATTCCAATTCCAATACCCAATTTTGGCAACTCTTTGCGCTCTTACAAGGCTCCGCTGATTAATCGCTAGTTTGTCACCCAGTAGCCGCGATTGAGACACCTCTTCTTCTAATGATAAGGTCGTACTTTCTATACGATCAACCATTTTATTAAACGTCGACGCGAGATCTTGAAATTCCCGAGATCCGGAAATTTGCGCCCTTTCATTAGAAGATTCTCTACTGCCAATATTGTTCGTTGTATCGATCAAAGCCTTGATTGGATTGGTGACAAATTTCAAAATCATATTAGCCGCAAACAATAAAACCAAAATGGACAGCAATGAAGATAATATGAAAATCTGCGCAGTTTGCCTACTAAGGGCAAAGGCCTCCTCTTTTCTCGTACCAACAATTACTTCAAGATTTTCAAAGCCTTTGATTTCCTGACTAACCACAAGCCAATTCTCTTTCAGTTTTGCATAATGATTTTCGGCTTTTCTAGCAAGATTAGGAACGGTGGAGAACAGTATTTGATGCCCCGGATGACTTACAATTGCATTTAGTTCCGTTAATGAAGGTAAATTGAAAATATCCTTCAGTCCCGTTGGCCGGTATTGAGCAACCACGGCACCCTCAGTCAGGTCGTTATATATCACGGGGACAGCGACCATTAATCCGTGCTCACTGATTTCGAATATTTGCTTCCCGTTCATGACGGAGGGCAACCATTTTTCAGTATCTAAAAAAAATTCTGATGTCTGCTCATTGCTTTGAACGACAATTCTACCTTTGTAATCCGTGAGAAAAATTGTTCCGCTTTGGGAATCCAACAGGCGAAGTGACCTGAAAAATGTTGGCAAATATCCTTGCCTGTTTTCATCGTCAATTATCCCATTGACGACAATATCGTTAGCAGCAACAGCCTGTACGGATTGAGCGAGCAAATTCAATCGTAGTGTCAAAATCTCAGTTGAATGGACAACTTGCCGAGAAAGTTGCTCTGTCACCTCATCCTTCATTTTATCTCGTACAAAAAATGCAGATGAAATTGACGCAATAGCAACTACAATTGCGGCAGGTAAAATTACACTTATATTTAAGTAACTGGAAAGAGAGCGAGAAGGTCTTCCTGGCTCCCTTTGAGGAACCCTTTTAGTCACTTTGCCCCTTCCACAGGAATAATGACGCCCGCTGCATTGAACCTTGCTAAAGAGAAATCACTGATATCCAACGCATCATGACGCTGTTTCGTGAAGGCCGGATCATATGTCCGAACCAATCCCTCATACCGCTCCATATTCTCGAGCGCCTCACGAACAACCAAGCGATCAGTGACGCCAGCCCGACGAATGGCATGAGTGAGCAAATGGACCAGATCGTATGCGTGTGCACTACCGACAGGTGCGACAATGTCCTTCAATTGTTTTGACGTCGCAAATTTTTGAAAATATCCGTCTAAAAATTTGATAGCCATTTTCTCAGACGATGGCTTGAAAAAAGAATAGGTTTGTAAAAATGACAAATTCAGTTCAGCAAAATCTCGACCAACAATCGACGGAAAATCTCCGCCAGTGATACCCCAGTGAGAAATTATGGGTAGTCTATTGTCTGTTGGCAGATTAAGCATTGAATTGACTGCGACCCCACCTTCCTTCGCATTTGCGACCATCATGACAACATCGCACCGCGAGTTATTAAATCTGATCAGTTCAGAAGATAAATCTTTCACACCCCAGTTAAACCACTGGGTATCCTCAATTTTCATGGATAACTTTTGTGCAGCTTGATCAAACCCTTTTTTGTTTGACCTTCCCCATCCCGTATTTTCCAAGAGCAGACAAGGAGAGACATAGCCATTCATTTTCGCCTGATTTAACAAAAATTCACTTGCGAATTCGTCGCGCACCGATACACGAAAAACGAAATTTGGATCAAAATTATTTTTTACAACTGGCGTGCCCGCGGCCCACGCCCCAAGGTAAATTACTTCTTCATTATGAATAGTTTCTAACTCAGCCATAGCAACTGGAGTATGCAAACCACCGATAATTGCGACAAGATCTGAACGTTCGGCGAGATCCTCAATATTGTCTTTTCCTCGGGCTGGATTTCCGCGATGATCTTTTGTTAAGAGTTCAAGCGGGCGGCCTAACACACCCCCACTTTTGTTAATTTCATCAATCGCAATCAAAGCACCACGTTGTATAGAAATCCCTGAAAGAGAGGCGCTAGAGGACATATCAGCATCCAAGCCGATATAAATCGGTGTGGCACTCGAGATCCGAGCGGATAGTAGCAATGATACAATGGTCACAACCAAGGCCAGTGAGAGTAGCTTGTGCATAGAACGCTCCAAATATAAAAGTTATTGAAAACTATTGGATACGCTACTCGCGGCTACTAGTTATTCCATAGAACAGTGATGAAAAAGTTAATACAATATCAAGTCGTGGTAAAATTTGGCAAAAACTCCTTAAGGCTGTCCAATTTTTTGGACCCATAACCCTTTCTATTCACCAACATTGTCTTAATATGTGACAGCTGATTTGGCATCGGAATTTGTTGAAATTGACTACTTGTATCGACGATATCTAACACAGACTTTGGTGCCACAGCAAATCCCGTTCCTGCTGCGACACATGCAAAAATCGCTAAATAAGAACTGACAGAAAAAATACTACCCGGAACCACAGCCTCATCAAATAGCCAGCTTTCGAGGTACCGCCTATAAGCACACCCCTGTTCAAAAGCAATGAGTGGCTTGCCGTCGAGATCTTTAAATTTACTGACCTTGGAAAAAGAACTTGGAACGATGAGAACCAGTTCTTCTTCAAATACAGCTTGCGTCTGCAGATCTTCACCAAAAATTGGCTCCGCAACAAAGGCAACTTCAATTTCACTTTTCTTCAAACGCTGGATCAAGCCGCCCGCTGTATCGGTCACCAGTTCAATCTGAACATTTGGATAGGCTGCGTTATATTTCCGAAGCAATTCTGGAAGTCTAGCGGCGGCGGTACTCTCCATCGCGCCAATTCTAAACACCCCTTTGGGGGTGTCTTCACTTAACGCCTCACTGGCTTCAAGGCTTAAAGTGATCAACTTATCGGCATAGGTTAGCAGGAGTTCACCATCAGCAGTCAGAGTTAGTTTTCGATTGTGACGATGGAAGAGTTTTTTATTCAATTGCTCTTCTAACTGCTTAATTCGAGTACTGATATTGCTTTGCACCCGATTAAGCTTCACAGCAGCCTTTGATACACTTCCTTCACTTACAACTGCACTAAAAATTTCAAGCGCGTTTAAATCAATGATTGTCATTTACATCTCAATTCATGATATGAAATATCAAAATAATTCATTATTATTAATATATATTAGTGACTAATATCATGGCAATCTCTTAATTCACTTTACCGAAGCCTACTTGGGATACGAAACATGTCGAACTTGCAGACCTTATGCGGTGTTGAAAATACGATCTTCCAAGCTGGTATGGGAGGCATAGCAGGGCCGGAACTAACCGCGGCAGTCAGCAATGCAGGGGGCCTGGGTCACTTAGGGGGCATTCGCATGGCAGCCGAAGACATCCGTAGCTGGATCAAGGAAACACGCAGCCTCACTGATAATCCGTTCGGGATTAATCTTGTGCCCATGGGACCTGGACCCAATGGTTTTGAAGCTCAACTCTCTGTTGTCTTGGAAGAAAAACCGAAAGTCCTGTCTCTGTTTTGGGGAGATTTCTCATCTGTAATCCCGCGGGCAAAGGCAGCGGGCATTTCAACAATGGTTCAGGTTGGCTCTGTCAAAGACGCAAAGAAAGCCGCGCAAGATGGCGCTGACATCATTATCGCACAGGGCATTGAAGCGGGAGGGCATGTAAGGGGCAACATTGGTGTCATGGCACTTTTACCTGCCATCATAAAAGCTGTTGGTCCGGTGCCCGTACTTGCTGCAGGCGGCATAGCGACGTCAGAGGGCGTAAAAGCTGCCATGAAACTTGGTGCGCAAGGTGTTTGGGTCGGAACGAGTTTCGTTGCCACGCCTGAATCGCTTGCCCATGACATCTATAAACAACGATTGGTAGAGGCTGGTACTGACGATACCGTTCACGGACATTTTTATTCTTACGGATGGCCTGTCGGAACACCTTACCGGGTCATTCTACCAAAGAAAAAAGGTATCCATCAGTTTGTCTCCGGTGGTGCAAAACGAATTGACAGCCCCCAAAAAGCATCTGGCCTCAAAGTGTACGCGGGACAGGGTGTTGGTCAGATCGATCAAATTTTGCCTGCTGCTGGCGTATTGGCAAAGCTTGGCGCATAGGTTCTAATCTAATGGAAATCGGGCGAGTTTTGACGCCGCCCGATTTCATCAATCTGGTTATTACGCAGCAATTGCAGCAGTCGCGGAAATGAAATCACGTCCGAGATCACGGGCAACAGCACTATTGGTCAAACGACCAGCATGTATGTTCAAACCTTCAAGCAAATACGGATCATCTGCGAGCGCTTGTTTGTAACCTTTGTTAGCAAGTGCAATTGTGAACGGCAGTGTCGCATTGTTAAGTGCAAAAGTTGATGTCCGTGCCACGCCGCCCGGCATATTCGCCACGCAGTAATGAACAACACCATCAACGTTGAAAGTTGGCTCTAGATGCGTTGTTGCTTTTGATGTTTCAAAGCAACCACCCTGATCAATTGCCACATCAACCACGACAGAGCCATTTTTCATTCTCGCCAAATGCTCACGCTTAACAAGTTTCGGTGCAGCAGCACCCGGGATCAAAACAGCTCCAATAACAAGGTCCGCGTTGGTTACATACTCATCAACAGTATCGGTGTTGGAATATATAGTTTTAAGTTGCGGACCATATAGACCATCAAGCTCTCCCAAACGGCCAAGAGAATTATCGAGAACAGTTACATTCGCTCCCATTCCCATCGCCATACGCGCTGCGTTAATACCGACAACGCCGCCACCAAGAACGACGACTTGCGCCGCAGGAACTCCCGGTACGCCGCCAAGCAGGACACCTTCGCCGCCCTGACGCATTTCAAGACAATGCGCGCCGGCCTGAATGGACATACGACCGGCAACTTCACTCATTGGTGCCAGAAGCGGCAACCCACCGCGTGGGCTTGTAACAGTTTCGTAGGCGATCGCAGTACAACCAGATTCAAGCAAAGCCTTCGTTTGTTCAGGATCTGGGGCTAAATGCAGATATGTAAACAGCAATTGCCCTTCACGCAGCATTTTGCATTCATGTGGTTGTGGCTCTTTCACCTTTACGATCATTTCGGCACTGGCAAAAATTTCTTCTGCTGTATCAGCAATTTTTGCACCTGCACCGATATAATCCTCATTGGTCAGGCCAATTTTTAAACCACCATCTTTTTGAACAACGACTTCATGCCCGTTCGCGACTGCTTCGCGGACTGCACCCGGGGTCATTCCGATACGCGATTCAAGCGTTTTAATCTCAGCTGGAACACCGATTAACATAGTACTCTTCTCCTGCTTATATATGCCGGTCAGGCGATTTCGCCAAGAACCGTGCGAATGGTGTCAAAGATCTGGTCTACATGCTTCTTTTCCGCAATAAGCGGTGGAGAAAGAGCAATAATGTCACCAGTTGTACGAATAAGAACGCCTTTTTCGTAGCATTTAAGGAAAGCCTCGAAAGCCCGGGCTGTCGGCTTACCTGGGATCGACTCTAATTCAATTGCGCCGATAAGCCCCAAATTCCGAAGGTCAATTACATTTGGGCAATCTTTTAAGGAATGAAGTGCATCTTCCCAATAAGGAGCTAGAGCATTCGCGCGTTCGAACAACCCTTCTTCTTTATAAATATCCAAAGTTGCAAGACCCGCAGCGGCTGCAACTGGATGTCCTGAATATGTAAAGCCGTGGAAGAGTTCAATCGTGTTCTCAGGCGCATCCATAAATGTATCGTAGATGTCTTTCGAGCAAACCACGGCACCCATTGGGATTGCACCGCTTGTAAGGCCTTTAGCCATCGTGATCATATCTGGCTGTACACCGAAGTAATCTGTGGCAAATGCGCTTCCAAGGCGACCAAAGCCTGTGATCACTTCATCAAAAATTAGCAATATACCGTGCTTGGAGCAAATTTTGCGAAGACGTTCCAAATAGCCTTTTGGCGGCAGAATGACACCAGTTGATCCGGCAACAGGCTCAACTATTACTGCGGCGATAGTCGACGCATCATGTAAAGTAACAATACGTTCAAGTTCATCCGCAAGCTCAGTTCCATATTCAGGAATGCCGCGAGAGAAAGAATTTTTCTCAGGCAAATGTGTATGAGGCATATGATCAACACCTGCGAGCAGCGTGCCAAAATGTTTACGATTTGTAACGATACCGCCAACAGAAATGCCGCCAAAGCCAACACCATGATAGCCACGTTCACGGCCAATAAGACGTGTTCTTGAACCCTCACCACGTGCTTGGTGGTAGGCGAGCGCAATTTTGAGCGCCGTATCAACACTTTCAGATCCAGAATTTGTGAAGAAAACATGATCCAAGCCGTTTGGCATCATCGCTGAAAGGCGTGCTGCCAGTTCAAAAGCTTTGGGATGTCCCATCTGGAACGCTGGTGCGTAATCCATCTTGGCGATTTGCTTGCTAACAGCTTCGACAATTTGTGGGCGACCGTGCCCCGCATTACAGCACCAAAGACCGGCAGTACCATCTAGAATTTTTTGACCTTCTGCATTTGTATAATGCATATCTTTCGCATCAACCAACATCCGTGGATTGGATTTAAATTGACGGTTCGCCGTAAACGGCATCCAGAAAGCATCCAGATTATTTGCTGAAGAATTCGACATTTTTGTCTCCCAAATTGATTTGTTGCCGAGACGTTATCAAGGCTAGGAAACTACACAAGCACAAAAACAAAAGCTTGTTTTCTGCGCCTTTCCCTTTCCTTTCGTGATTACTGTGTTTAAAATTCTAAACATGAGTTTTAGAATCAAGGATTGAGTAGATGGATATTGATGTCGGCGCCCGTTTAAGTGCCCTTCGCGCACAACATGGGATATCTCAGCGGGAGCTTGCAAAGCGTGCAGGCGTCACCAACGGGACCATTTCAATGATTGAACAAAATCGAACGAGCCCGTCCATCGGATCACTTAAAAAAGTGTTGGATGGTTTTCCTATTGCCATGTCGGAATTTTTCGCCAACGACTTCTCATCGCGGCGGAAAATATTCTTCGACGAAGCAGATCTTGCACGTATTTCAGAAGGTAAAATCCAATACAAACAAATTGGGCGCGATCTTACGGGAAAATCTTTGCAAGTTTTGCATGAAACCTATAATCCCGGCGCGGATACAGGCCGAAATATGCTGACCCATCAAGGCGAAGAAGCAGGTATCGTTGTCAAAGGAAAATTGGAAGTAACCGTCGGTGCCGAAAGACGCATCTTAAAGGAAGGGGATGCCTTTTACTTTGAAAGCCATCAACCTCACCGTTTCAAATGCATTGGTGATGAACCGGCAGTCGTCGTAAGCGCCTGTACGCCGCCAAGCTTCTAGGGGCGATGCGTTGCTCCGATGGCCTCTTCCACGGATTTAAAGCCATTGCCTTTAAGCAACGCCGCCAATCCAACAGCCATTTTATGGGCAAGATAGGGTCCTTCATAAACCATGGCCGAATAAAACTGCACCAATGATGCTCCAGCCTTGATGCGCTCAAACGCATCTTCTGCGGTAGCAATGCCACCCACGCCAACTAATGGGATTTTGCCGTCTGTGTGCTTGTACATTTCAGACAGCAATTTGAGTGAAAGAGATTTAAGCGGTGCGCCGCTAAGACCGCCGATCTCCACCTTTTGTTTATTGTGCAAACTCTCTGGCCGCGTGATAGTCGTGTTGCTGATGATTAAACCATCCAATCCAGTAGACAACGCGACGGCAGCGATATCATCCTTATCTTCATCCGTCAGATCCGGAGCGATTTTCAGGAGCAGCGGAATATTCTGGTCCCGTTCTGTATCAAGCTCTGTGCGAGCAGTCATCACCCGACCCAGCAATTCTTCAAGCTCTCCCCGCCCCTGCAAGGCCCTAAGACCCGGAGTATTCGGTGATGAAATGTTGACCGTAATATAATCGGCCAACGGCGCTAAAACTTTAAGTCCTGTGACGTAATCCGCGATACGGTCGTCACTATCTTTATTTGCGCCCAGATTTGCGCCAACTACTCCAGCGCGGCGCGGCGCTTCAAAGTTCTTTTTCGCAGCCTCTAGTCCCTTATTGTTAAACCCCAACCGATTAATCACAGCGGCATCTTCTTTCAGCCTGAATATTCGAGGTTTGGGATTTCCTACTTGTGGCTTTGGCGTGACGCTACCCGCTTCGACAAACCCAAAACCAAGTCCCAAAAGTGCATCCAGTGCATCGCCGTTCTTGTCATATCCTGCTGACAGTCCAATAGGATTTGGGAACGAAAGTCCAAAACGATCAATTGCAAGAGAGGGATCAACATTCGCGGATTTTAAAGGCATAAACCCGCTTTTAAGTCCCATCAAAGACAAATTGTGGGCTTTTTCCGGGTCCATTAAAAACAGAGCACCTGAAAGTGCTTTATAAAAACCCGCCATTAGACTTCATCCAGTTTTGGAAAGATGTGCAACCCGTCAGCATCAAGCGGCAATGGCACTACCTTTGCGACCAGCGCCGGTTTCAAATCCTCATACAGGTGAGGAAATAGGATCCCGCCGCGTGCAGGTTCCCATATTAATTTTTCTCCCAGAACATCAGAATCAATAAACAAAAGAAGCAGATTTTCTTCACCTTTTCGGTGCTTCGCGGCGCTACCTTCAATTGTCTCCGACGTAGACATATGAATAAATCCATCAGCTTGATCCATGAGCGTTCCGGGATAAGATCCCTTTTCCACCGCGTCGGCCCATGCGTGCTTGTCAGCCATGTGATATATTATGGTCATTGCGCCCTCACACTCTTATGAAATTTTGCAGAACTTAACTGATTTGACTTCCCTTGAACAGCAAGAACAAAGACCAATTTCAAGACAACGATTTACTTGTCTTGCGTCCCAGATGCCATATCTGATAAGTGGGTAGACAAGTATTTTCATTTGAAACAAACAGGAAAATTAGATCATGGCAGGCGTCTATTTTTACAACGGTGATTGGTACGACGAAAACCCTCGATTAATCGGCCCGGCGGATCACGCGTTTTGGATGTCATCATCCGTTTTTGATGGTGCTCGTTCTTATCAAGGAATGGCGCCGGATCTTGATCTTCACTGTGAACGTCTTGGACGGTCAGCTCTTTCGCTTGGTATGAACCCGACAATGGAGAGCGGTGAAATTATCGAACTTTGTAAAACCGCCATCAAGAAACTTCCAAAGGAATCCGAGCTTTATATTCGCCCAATGTATTTTGCACGTGGTGGCTTTATTGATCCGGATCCGGACAGCGCAGAGTTTGTTCTGGCCGTTTATGACAGCCCCATGCCCGAAGCTGATGGTTTTTCCGCTCATTTCTCACGACTTCGCAGACCGGCAAGTGACATGGCACCAACAGATGCGAAAGCATCTTGTTTATATCCAAATTCTGGACGCGCAATCGCCGAAGCCCGTACGCTCGGCTTTGATAATGCGATCATGATGGATCCCAATAACAATGTTGCCGAATTTGCCACATCCAACATCTGGACAGTAAAAGACGGCGTTGCCTTTACACCAGCGCCAACGGGCTGCTTCCTTGCCGGTATTACCCGCTCGCGGGTTATGAAACTCGCTGATGCCGCTGGCATCGAAGTTTCTGAAACCTATCTTAACCAAAAAGATATCATGGATGCAGACGAGGTCTTTAATAGCGGAAACTATGGTAAAATTATGCCGGTTACACGTGTTGAAGATAAAGAAATGCAGCCAGGTCCAGTCGCTGCCAAACTTCGCGATATGTATATGGACTTCTCAAAATCCAGTCAGGTTTTCTAATCCTGATATAAATTCGTAATGACAAATCAAGAGCCCTGTTTCAGGGCTCTTTTTTTATGTTACTGAACTGTTTACCCACTTGATTTCGCGCACCCCGATAAATCGCCCAAGCCTCTCAAGCTCTGCATCCAATTTGTTCTGTCGGCCCCCCGTCCAGCGCACACCCGTTTCCTGCCACAGATTTTCAACACTTAAAAATCCGGCTTTACGATCCGCCTTCACCTCTATGCGTCCGACGAACCGGTCCCCTTCAAGTAACGGATACACGTAGTATCCCCACTTTCGTTTCGCTGCGGGAACAAAAATCTCGATCTTGTAATCAAAGCCAAACAAACGAGAGAGACGCACCCTGTCTCTCACTGCCGGATCAAACGGACTAATTATCCGCAGGCGCGATGACACAGACGATTCTGTGTCCAGACGATCCTCGAAATCAGCAAACGCATAGGCTTCTGTCCAACTTCCATCTGCTCCTTGAAGCTCAACGATTTGTAAATCATTCTGATTACGATTAATCCAGTCTTTGACCTCACTAAGATCCGCAGCGTCCCAGAATTTTTGAATTTCGCCGATTGTTGCAAAACCAAGTCGGTCGAGCGCGGCACGGCAAAGCCAATCCAGTTGAACATCATCAGCATGATTTTGAGCATAGATTTCCGCAGGAACCACGCGTTCTGCCAAATCATAGAATTTCTTGAAATTCTCGCGATGTGACGTAGCCAGTTCCCCTGAATACCACATATGATCAAGGGCAAGCTTATGGGGCGGACGAGACCACATTTTCTTTTCACCGACAATCTTCGTATCAAAAGCGTGGGTTGAAAGCGGACCTTCCTCTGTTATTCGATCTTTAACCACCCTTTGGACGTCGTCATTTTTTCCTGCACGATAATAGTTGGATTTATTTACCCGTCGTTCCATCCGTTTAAACTGCCGACGCCACATTGGATAAAATTCCATAGGAAGCACAGATGCGTCATGGGTGAAATGCTCAAATAAAGAGCTGTCTTTTGCAAGAAGCTCATCCAGCATGGGCTCACGATAATTCTGGTTCCGGCTCCATATAATATGGTGATGGGCACGCGTCACATTCTGGATCGTATCCAGCTGAACAAACCCCAAATCTTTGATTATTTGCAAGGCATCCAATGTACCAGTTGGCGTGGATGCAAGACCTTGAGAATTTAGCCAATGTCGCCTGGCTTGCCGATTTTTGATTTTTATAGTCATACAGTTAGAGTATTAGCGCCTTTTTCACATCGCAAGTAGCTTTTGTGTAATGAAGATTATAAATAACAAACCCCGCCACTAAGGCAGGGTTTGTAAATCATAGGTTTATTCTGATGTAGAGGCCTATTCGGCAGCTAAATCTACACCAGCCAGCACTTTGTCGATCAAAGTAATGGTCTCGTTTACACCGTACAGGGCGATAAACGTACCCATTCGAGGACCTTGTGACTGTCCAAGCAATGTTTCATACAACGCTTTGAACCATTCACGCAGATTTTCAAAACCGTTGTCATTCCCAACCTGGAAAACCATGTTCTGAATGTCACCGGTTTCTGCTTGCTCGTCAGCTGTTTTTAGCAATTCGACAAGCTGCTTCATAGCCGTGGATTCTTGTTCATTAGGCAGTCGGTATTTTTTCGCAGGTTTTACAAAATCATGATAGTAGCTGATCGCATATCCAACGAGCTTATCCAGCGCCGGATGACCTTCCGATGTTGCACCATCTGCATACCGCGTAATAAAGCCCCACAACACTGATGGATCATCGGCATTTGCAACAGCCGCCAAATTCAAAAGCATTCCAAATGAAATCGGCATATTTGCCGCTGGTGGATTTCCGTTATGAAGATGCCATACAGGATTACCAAACTGCTGTTTCGGCTCCAAAGTCGGGTATTTTGACAAGAACGTATAATACTCGTCTACAGCCTTTGGAATCACATCAAAATGCAGGCGTTTGGCTTTCTTCGGGTTTTGATACATGTACAAGGACAGGCTTTCAGGCGACGCATATGTCAGCCATTCCTCGATAGTGATACCATTGCCTTTGGATTTGGAAATCTTCTTACCATCCTGATCCAGGAATAGTTCGTAATTGAACCCTTCAGGTGGCTTTTTACCCAAAATCCGTACAATTTTGCTCGAGAGCGTAACACTGTCGATCAAATCTTTACCGGCCATTTCGTAATCAACTTCCAACGCATGCCAGCGCATGGCCCAGTCAACTTTCCACTGCAATTTACAGTGGCCACCCGTTACAGGAAGCGTTACTTCGTCACCGGTTTCGGGATCATTATACGTAATAGTTGCGGCGTCCACATCACGTGCGATGATAGGCACTTGAAGTACCTTGCCAGTACGTGGGCAGATTGGCAAAAACGGCGAATAAGTCGCCTGACGTTCTGGGCCCAGTGTTGGCAAAATAACGTTGATCACTTGATCATATTTTTGCAACACAAGCTTTAGCGTTTCATCAAACTCACCTGATTTATACGCTTCGGTTGACGATTTAAATTCGTATTTGAACCCGAACTGGTCCAAGAAAGCGACAAGTCGTGCATTGTTATGAGCACCAAAACTGTCATGAGTACCAAATGGGTCTGGGACATCTGTCAGTGGCTTATCCAGATTTTCTGTCAGCAACTCTGCGTTTGGAATATTTGCAGGAACTTTACGAAGTCCGTCCATATCATCAGAAAACGCGATTAGTTTCGCTGGTATATCGGACAAAAGTGAAAACGCGTGCATTACCCATGAAGTACGTGCAACCTCTCCAAATGTCCCAAGATGGGGCAAGCCTGAAGGACCATAGCCTGTTTCGAACAGAACATATCCCTTCGAAGGCGCCTCTTTCGCATAGCGATCCGCAAGTTTCTTCGCCTCGGCGAACGCCCAGGAGTTACTTGACAATGCGATTTCAGCATCCGTTGACATTTTTTACTCTCCATATTTGTGATCGGCGGAATTTAAGCGTACAAAGTGATTGCGTCAACGATAGGGAATGAATTTAACTCACCGATATGTCAGAAAATCATCCAGAACAGGAAATATCCAGTAGTGGCGGTGAAATAAGACTGCCTGACGCGCCTGTTTTAGTCGTAACAGGCGACAGAACGGTTTGGTTATCTTCAGATGGTGAAATCGAAGAAGAATCAATTGAAGCCGCGCGCCTGAAAGTAAACGAAGCACCCGTGTTACTCGTCCATCGACTGTCCGTCGCCAGACGGCTAGGGTTAAATCCCTTTACAGCCTTTGATATTCTAGAACTGTTTGCATTCACATTTCCTGCTAAACAGTGCCTCCCCACACCGCGAGGGATCGCAAAAGCACTTAACCTTTCCGTTGCTGATAACGCTGAAGATCAGGCTCTCACTCTGTATGAAGCCATGACCCATATGCTCAAGCATCTAACGCGACTTCCCATCGAGGAGAAAAAGCAAGCGTCGCGTATCGCTATGAGCATGGGACGTAGCGGCTGGAATTGGGGGCCATCCGTTTTAGCAGCCCTTGGTCTCGCAGATGGATTAGGGCCACTTGGTGGTATGGACATCTGGAAACGGCTTTCAGATTGGCCGGATTTTGCACCGGAGCCACCTGCAGATGATGAAGCTGTTGGAGAACAAGAAGCGCGTACTCGTCTGAAAGAGCTTCTTCATGAAGGTGCCGAGGCAAGGCCACAGCAATCAGATTTCGCAGCGTTCGTATCCAAAGCGTTTTTGCCAAGAGACCGCGAAGATAGCCCCAATGTTGTTTTAGCTGAAGCCGGAACCGGAACCGGTAAAACGCTTGGCTACATTGCCCCTGCCAGCCTTTGGGCCGAAAAGAACGGGGCCGCCGTCTGGATTTCCACGTATACTAAAAACCTGCAACGTCAAATTGATGAAGAACTGGACAGCCTGTATCCCGACAAGGCCGAGAAAGAAAGCAAAGCGGTTATCCGGAAAGGCCGCGAAAACTATTTGTGTCTTCTTAACTTCGAAGAAGCACTTCAGGGCGGGGCTGCACGGCCGGGCGATAAAATTGTTCTCGGCATTGTTGCCAGATGGATTACAGCGTCTCGCGACGGTGATATGGGCGGCGACTTTCCAAGTTGGCTCATGGAACTTGTTGGGGCGAACAGAATAATGCGACTGGCAGATCGCCGCGGTGAATGCATTTACTCTGCTTGCCCACATTACAGAAAATGTTTCATCGAAAAATCCACGAGAAAAGCACGTAAAGCTGAAATCGTTATTGCCAATCATGCTCTTGTTATGATCAATGCCGCCTCCCGGCCCGATGATCCGCATCTTCCCAAACGCCATATATTCGACGAAGGCCATCATCTGTTCAACGCTGCCGACAGCGCTTTCTCCGCCCATTTGACTGGCCTTGAAGGCAGCGAACTTCGGCGATGGGTTTCCGGCAGCAATACAGCAAGGAAAGGGCGCATGCGCGGCCTCGAAAAACGCATATCCGACCTTTTGGGAGAAGATGAGGCCGGATTAAAATCTTTACAACAGGCCATCCAAGCAAGTCATGCCTTACCGACAGACGGTTGGATAAAACGATTGGATGACGGCCTACCGTCCGGGCCAATGGAAGAATTTCTTCACTTGGTAAAGACGCAAGTTCTTGCCAGATGTGGGTCCCCAGACAGTCCATATTCAGTTGAATGCCCTGCAACCGAATTCGTACCCGAACTTGAAAAAGCCGCCTACAAACTTGAAAAAGCATTGGCAGGGCTCGCAAATCCTTTATTGAAGCTTGCAAAATCTCTAGTCACCAAGCTTGAAGATGAAGCGGAAGAGCTGGACACCGCAACCCGCCAGCGCATTGAAGCTGCGGTTCAGGGCCTGTCTCGTAGAACAACCATGATGATCAAGCCTTGGCAAAACATCTTGAAAGATTTAACGAGCCCAACGCCAGACAATTTTGTTGACTGGCTATCCATCGAAAAATCTGCAGGCCGTGAAATTGATCTGGGATATTATCGAAGCTGGATTGACCCGACAAAACCATTTGCAGAAATTTTGCTAAAACCATCCCACGGCGCGGTGATTACCTCGGCTACACTTCGCGATCAATCCGATGAAGATCAAGACTGGCAAAGTGCCGATATGCGCACTGGAGCCAATCATCTAATTTTACCGCCAACGAGAACAAAACTCGCATCGCCGTTTGATTTCAAGGAACAGACGCGCGTAATTGTCATCACCGATGTCAGACGAGATCATCTAAAAGAAGTAGCCAGCGCCTACAGAGAGTTATTTATGGCCGCTGGCGGCGGTGGCATTGGATTGTTTACCGCTATCTGGAGGCTTCGGGAAGTTTACAAAAATATTTCAGAGCCGTTGTCCGCAGCCGGAATAGACCTGTTTGCGCAGCATCAAGACGCGATGGATACTGCGTCTTTAGTCGATATCTTTCGGGAAGAAGAAGACTCAGTGCTTCTTGGTACCGACGCTGTTCGTGACGGAGTTGATGTTCCTGGTCGCTCTCTGCGGTTGATTGTATTTGATCGTGTCCCTTGGCCCCGCCCAGATCTTAAGCACAAGGCACGGAAAAAAGCATTTGGCGGCAGCCGTTACGATGACATGCTCACGCGTCTCAAGTTAAAACAGGCTTATGGCCGCCTGCTTAGGCGAGAAACAGATTTTGGTGTTTTTATTATGCTGGATAGCATGATGCCAACGAGGCTAACGACTGCATTTCCTCCTGATGTTGTTATTGAACGGATGGGACTAAAAGAAGCGATTGCCCTCACTAGAAACTTTATTGCTGCAAAAGAAACTGAGTATAAGAAAATTTCATTGGATAAAGCCAAGTGATACCCATATCCTGTAGTAACAAATCCATTTAACAGGAGAATACAGTTCATGTCCCTTACCCTTCATACCGCTTTGATCTCAACCATGGTGATCGTATCCGCGGCTGACGGAGATATGACAGATCGCGAATTCAAAACAATTGGCGATATTGTCAAAACCCTACCTGTATTTTCCGAGTATAACGAAGAGCATTTATTGGCAGATGCCAAAAGCGGTATGGAGCTTTTGGGCGGAGCCGATGAACTATCGAGTATTGCCACCAAAATCAAAGCTGTTTTGCCGAAGAAACTGCATGATACAGCCTATGCATTAGCTTGTGATATCGCAGTATGCGACGGCCAACTCAGTCAGGAAGAGTTGCGGATGCTGGAAATTTTACGACACGGACTTGATGTGGATAGACTTTCTGCGGCCGCTATCGAAAGGGGCGCAGCCACACGGTTTGTTCGCCTATAGATAATATTCTGTTGGCAAATTCCCTATTTTTATAATATTGTCCTTATTAAGTTAAATCTAATGGGGAGGGGATCTTGTCAACTCTACACGGAACTACCGTCGGATTTATTGGCTTAGGCTCCATGGGAAAGCACATGGCGCAACGAATTAAATCAGCCGGAGCAACAACTTACGCGTATCATGATCTTCCTGCAATGCGGTACGAAATTGCCCGTGCAGGAATTAATCTATGTACGTCTCCTTCTGAAATTGCAGGAAAAACCGCCGCTGGGATCATTATCTTAATGCTTCGAAATGCCGAAGATGTAGATACAGTTTTACAAGGTGAAGCCTCTTTGATGGAGCATTTAGCTGCAGGGACCCTCATTATCGACATGGGACAAACGGCGGTAGTGGATACAAAAAACTACGCAACTCTAGCTCGCAGCAAAGGGGCGAGATGGTTGGACGCTCCAATGAACGGCGACGAGGCCGCAGCAGATAAAGGCGCACTTGAGATCATTGTTGGCGGACGAACGGAGGACTATGAGCGAGCGTTACCAATTCTTCAGTGCCTTGCCCATAAAGTGAGCCACGAAGGAGATATTGGCGCTGGCCAATCACAAGTTCTCGCTCTCCAAAATTAGCGTGATTAAGTAAGACCGTTCATAAAATCTATGACCGCAGAGCAGGCGTTATCCCAATTTCCCTGCTCGGTTAAGCCAGATGTTTTTCGGGGCTTAAAACTGTGGTCGCCATCTGCCATCCACTTCACCTCGATTTCAGGCGAAAGAGCGTATCCAGCGACTGACTCCTGATTTCCCATGGTGTCACGCGTACCTTGAACAATGAGTGTCGGCGTTTTGATATTTTCCAAATGTTCGACCCGCGGCTTGTCGGGTTTCCCAAAACCGTAGAAAGGGTACCCAAGACAGACTAGACCGCGGACATTACACTCATCCGCAAGCAGAGAGGCCATACGTCCCCCCATAGATTTCCCTCCAACAATCAAATTTTCAGCAGGTCCAAATTCTTCGATTAGTTGCCGCCAGCAATCCAGTAACTTTGGCTGTCTGTCTGGTGGCCGCCGCCCCCCCTGTTCACGCCTGATCTGCATATATGGAAATTCAAAGCGGATTACATGACAACCGTCAGAACCAAGCTTTTCTGCAAAATAGTCCATAAACGGGCTATCCATTGCGGCGCCCGCACCATGGGCAAGGATTAGTTTGTTCGAGCACTCTACATTGCCATTTTCCAAATAGTTCATAACAATCCCTGCTTCCATTTCACACTGCACAAATAGTTGATACCGACTTGAAGATAATGTCTATATATTGAAGCAAGTCCAGTTTACAGAGCCAAAAATCATGATTGAATTTATTCTAGAAAATGAGCCAACTATCCGGATGAGTTTCTTTTTCTCCGCCCTCGTTCTTGTGGGAATATGGGAAGTAGTTAGGCCAAGGCGGCCGCTTCTAGTATCCAAACTGTGGCGTTGGGCGAATAATCTGGGACTGACATTCTTAAATTCCTTCATCTTACGGGTTATTTTCCCGATTTTAGCGGTTGGTCTGGCCGCGAGTTGCACTGAAAACGGCTGGGGCTTATTAAACTGGATTTCTCTTCCCTTATGGGCCGCCATTATTGTCGCGATAGTTCTTCAAGATCTGATCATTTATGGCCAGCATGTCCTGTTCCATCATGTCCCAGTATTGTGGCGGCTTCATAAAATGCACCACGCAGATCTGGACTATGATGTAACAACTGGCGCTCGCTTTCACCCCATCGAAATTTGCCTGTCCATGGGGATTAAACTTGGCATTGTCTTCCTACTAGGTCCGCCGGTTATTGCCGTAATCCTGTTTGAGATTATTTTGAGTACAATGGCCATGTTCAACCATGCAAACGCCAAACTTCCTAAATCAATCGATCGGGTCTTACGGCTGTTAATTGTGACACCTGACATGCACAGGGTTCACCATTCTACCGTACATCCTGAATTCAATCGTAATTTTGGATTCAATTTATCTATTTGGGATAAAATTTTCGGAACCTACAAAACAGAACCTGACGCTGGCCAAGTGGGGATGACCATTGGGCTGCCCGAATATCAACGCAGAAAAATACAGAATATTCTTTGGATGATCCTTTTGCCGTTTCGCTCCTAAAGCAAATCTAACTCAGTAATCACAAAGCTTTCGTATGGTTTATAATGTTCCTGATAACTCAACAAATGCGCCTCCACTTCGTGCCCTGCATTTTCGATTAGAACAGCGCAGAGTTTCAGGGAGCGCGAAATATGAATAGCGGGAACTTCAGCGCATAGCTTGCTTGTAAGCCGCAAGCCATCTTTCACATCATTTACATGACCTAAATCATCCTGCATCTGCGCCAAAAGACCATACCCCTCATCAATTTTGGATCGATCTAGCAGGGATGAAAAAAACCGTAAATAATAACGCGCTCTTTTCACATATTTTCTAATTTTATGCAGTTCTTCTGTGGAGCAATTCTCAATCACGGCTCCCTTTTCAAGAAATTCCTTTTTCGCCGTTGCGATCGAGCCCACAGCAAAGGAGCCAAGATTTCCCTGCAGGAGGGCTTCACCAGAAGTATCAAGATCCAACGACCAGTTTTGTTGATGCCAGCTTGTAAAGGCACTCAAAAGATCCTCAAATCGCTCAGCAGTTATTTCTGCATGAATTCGTTCATACTCAGACGTCCGCAGGGATTGGGCTAGAACGCGCAAACGTTCATATTCAGTCTGCATTTCGAGGTGCACATGGTCTTCTTTTAGCATCCCCCGCAAGAACACATCCATATCACGGGCATTGCCGAACATTTTCCCGAAATGACGAAATTCACGACTGAACTTTTTGCGGGTCTCTATTGGAATAATCTCTCTAAACAGGCGCAGTGCCACGCGCGTACGGCGCATTCCGATCCGAAGTTGCATCAACGCGGCTTCGTCTTTGGATTTTACGAAATGATCGAAATTTATACGCAGGTGCGCTAAGCTCTCCTGAAAAATCAGCTTCGCCGCTGCCTCTACATCTGCTGCGTCCGATAGATCTAGGGCTGGCAGTTTATATATATCCATTTGGCGTACCATCGATGTTACATGACCTAATATTCAGTGCATCATTTACGATCCACTTCAACTCTCGTATGCTCTGCTTTCCTAGAAAATACAGCAATCGGTAGAAATGACAAAAAATAATAAAAATCTGTCCGACTGGATCGGCAACAGCGAAAAACGCACGGAAATCATTCACCAACAATCTCTGGATGGTTTTGCAGCTCTCATGGATGAGGAGATGCCGGCATCTCCTTTTGTTCCTGCGGGAGGCCACTGGATGTACTTTCTGCCAACAGATCGCCAATCAAATTTGGCAGAAGATGGTCACAGTTATAAGGGAAGTTTTTTACCGCCTGTTGATCTTCCGCGCCGCATGTGGGCTGGTGGCAGACTAACTTTTGATCGCCCAATCAAAGCTACCGACACAATAGAAAAAATTTCAACAGTTAAGTCCATTGTGGAAAAAGAGGGTCGGACAGGCAAATTGGTCTTCGTTACCGTGGAGCACGAACTGGTCGGGGATGGGGGTCGTTACATCCATGAAGAACATGACATCGTGTATCGGGAGGCTGCGGTTGCAAACGCGCCGGCAAGGCAGCCAGAACCAGCGCCAACCGATGCTACTTGGACCCAAATTATATCGCCAGATCCGGTAATGCTTTTTCGCTATTCAGCGCTTACCTATAATGGGCATCGTATACACTATGACCGTGACTATGTTACTGGCGTTGAAGGGTATCCGGGGTTGATCGTACATGGCCCGCTCATCGGCACATTGCTCATGAAGCTTGCTATCGAAAACATGAACGGCAAAAGTCTCAAAAAATTTGAGTTTAGAAACTCCAGCCCGATATTCGATGTCGCCAATTTTGAAATATGCGGAAAGAAAATTGATGACACTCAATGTCAGGTCTGGGCGAAAGGCCCGGCAGGCGAGCTTGCCGTAATGGCGACGGCGCAATTCTAATAAAAAGGGGAGGTAATCTGCCTCCCCTTTTTATTAAGCGATTATTGCTTTTTCTTCATTTCCATACTGTCATGCTTTTTCATGGCATCCTGCTTCATCATGTCTTTGCCATGGCTCATATTCCCCATGGCACCCGCGCTCTTAACAGCAACGGTAACCTCGATATTACCTGATTTTTCAAAAGTCAGTGTTACAGGAAAAGTTGTTCCTTCAGCGAGTTTGCCTTTTAAGCCGAGAAACATCACGTGGTAGCTACCTGGTTTAAATTCCACATGTTTGCCAGCTTTAACAATAACACCTTCTTTCACCTGGATCATCTTCATCACACCATCTGTCATTTTTGTCGTGTGAATTTCAACGCGATCCGCAATTGAAGAACTGGCAGAAATAAATCTATCATCTTCTTTTGCTGTATTGTGTAGCGTCATAAATGCGCCCGCAACTTTAGCCGTCGCGCCACGTGCGCGCGTCCATGCATTTTCAACCATGATACTTTTGTGCATACCGTCAGCCAAAGCATTGCTTACACCAAGTCCTGACATAGCCATTCCAAACAAGGCGGAAATGACTGCTAGTTTTGTAAAGTTCATCATTATTATATCTTTCACCTAAAGTGTCTCTTTGATTTTTTTGATGATTTCTTCGGATGATGTTCCATATGAGAAAACGGTAGCGAGACTGCCGTCTTTGTCCATCAGGTAGGTAAAAGAGGTATGATCGACCAAATAATAATCAGGATCATCCTTTTTATTAGCGGCCTGCCCATAAGCGCGGTACGCTTTTTTAACCACATTAATTTGCTCTTCAGTTCCTGTCAGACCAACAATGGACGGATGAAAGGCTTGAACAAATTCATCCATAACCGCGACTGTGTCCCGCGTAGGGTCAACAGTAATAAAAACCGGTGTGATTTCTTTTGCCGCCTCACCCAGCCCTTGAACTACATTTCCAAATACATTCATTTCCGTCGGGCAAACATCGGGACAGAAAGTATAGCCGAAGAAAACCAGCATTAGTTTTCCTTCGAAATCCTTCTCCGTGACCGTTTCACCTTTATTGTTGGTTAGTGTAAATGCGCCACCAATTTGCGGGGCGCCAACAATAATCCCAGATCTATTTTTTGAATTCGATCCAAACATCGATTGAGATATTACGAAACCAGCAACAACCAACCCGATTAGAACGAGACCACCAACAGCAAATGCAAAGAATTTGTTCATTTTTTCACCATGAAACATCAACCGGTCGAAACCGGGATTTTAAAACGAGATTAATCATCATTTTTGGTCTGATTAATCAATTATTCTGAATCTATATTATACTGAATAAATTGCGGGCGGTGCTCTTGATGATGGCCATTTCCACAAATTGTCTTGTTTAGGTGCTTGCTTAAAACTCCAAAAATCTTCGGACTTCACAAGAGCAGTGTAATGCTCCCAGGTTTCATTTTGAGGAGTGTGAGCCTGACTTTCTTTCCCAAACCAGCAAAGAGGACAATCCGCACAAGCAGGGCAAGCCTTGCCCGAATTTTTCGCCTCCGCGTCGGCCTCAAACACGCGAACCAGTTCAACACCGTTTTTCGTGCATATTTCCAACACTTCAAAAGCTTCTGCCGATGAAATTAAACCGTGGGTAATAGGAACGAGGAGGTTCAGCAATATTGCAAGCAACGCTGCAACAGCTGCGCTTTTTTTACGCAAAGTCGCGAAAGACAAAATCAAACGAGGTGCCTTTACTTGACGTCTATTTCTGGAATCAATGCAGATCATGAGCGGAACCTATGCCAGAGCCTCTTTCTCAGCAAGAAAAATATACGCTTAATGGCCCTCCCATATTTGCATAAGCTTGATGCAAGCTATAGTATGAGCGCTGTGTATAGAACAATTGGTACTAACATGCATTCCGTCAAGAATGATTGACTACAAACAATTGTCGGAATAATGTAGCACGATAAAAACGAAAACAACAATTCCAATAAACTGGATAAATTCTGGGGTAGTCTGACAGCGATATGAGTGTATTTTTCGCGAAACGATTTTTGACGCTTCTTGCGACACTGGTTGGCGCGTCCATCGTTATTTTTATTGTAATGGAGATTTTACCCGGGGACCCAGCGCTCGTAATCCTTGGCGTCGAAGCAACCGATGAAGCCGTCCTCGCCTTGACCAAAGAGCTAGGATTGGATCAGCCCGCTTTGGATCGTTATTTCGATTGGATATTCGGCATGCTTCAGGGTGAACTTGGGAATAGTTATGCCTATAAAGTTCCAGTTTGGGAACTTGTTGAAGGCGCCCTATGGATCACCATCCCACTTGCAATTATGTCTATGATAATGAGTGTTACGCTGGCACTCGTAATCGGACTCTACGCAGCGGCCAACCACAACAAGGCAGGTGACATTTCGCTGATGGGTATTAGCCAGCTTGGCATCTCAGTCCCCAACTTTTGGCTTGCCGTTCTTCTTATTTTATACTTTGCCGTTGAATTACGCTGGTTTCCTGCGGGTGGTTTTCCTGGATGGGACGAAGGTTTCTGGGTGTGCATTAGAGCTCTAATTCTTCCTGCTGTTGCCCTTGCAACTGTACAAGGTGCGATCTTAGCGCGGATAACACGATCATCTGTTCTGGAAGTGTTTCGCGAAGATTTTGTTAGAACCGCACGGGCAAAAGGACTGAGTCAACGGTCAACTCTTTGGCTACATGTTCTTCGTAATGCCATGATCCCGGTCTTGACTGTTATGGGTTTGCAGTTCGCCAATTTGCTGGCAGGAACTGTGATCGTAGAAAATGTATTTCACATGCCCGGACTTGGATCAACGGTTCTAAAAGCCATCAACAATCGTGACACTATCGTTGTTGAAAACGTTGTTCTTTTGCTGGCCGCCATGGTGGTTATCACCAATTTTGTTGTCGATATTCTTTATGCGGTAATTGATCCGCGCTTGAAGGCCCACGATATATGAGTAGTTCGTCTTCGCAATCATTTTTTGCCCGTTGCACCCGTAGCAGAAGCTTTGTAGTTGGCGGTACGATTACCGCGTTCTTGCTTCTGTGCGCAGTTGTATCCCTAGTCTGGACGCCGGGTGAAGTTTACGACATTTCGATTAAAAACAGATTTTTGCTTCCCTCAGCTGAACATTGGTTTGGGACCGATCTGTTCGGACGCGATATACTTTCACTGCTGATGGCTGGAACGCAAAATTCGATCACAGTTGGTGTTGTAGCGGTCTCAATCGGTTTGTTCGCAGGTGTCGGTTTGGGTCTTATTGCCTCTGCACGTCGGGGCTGGACAGAAGAATTGATCATGCGCTTCAGCGATTTCTCTTTTGCTTTTCCAGCGATTTTGTCCGCCATTATGATCACAGCCATTTTAGGCCCAGGCGGTGTGAACTCCATCATTGCCATCGGTATCTATAATGTCCCCGTTTTCGCTCGAATAACACGAGGGACGGCCAACGCCATCTGGACCAGAGAATATGTCATGGCAGCGCGTGCGTCGGGTAAAGGCAAATTCCGCATCACGATGGAACATGTCCTTCCCAACATACTGTCAATTTTGATCGTTCAGGCAACAATCCAGTTTGCCATTGCCATTCTTGCAGAGGCGGCCTTGTCCTATCTTGGCCTTGGAACCCAGCCCCCCCATCCATCTTGGGGTCGGATGCTCAATGAAGCACAAACATTAATGTTCTTGCAACCTATGCAAGCCGTCTATCCGGGGGCTGCAATCGCACTCGCCGTCTTTGGCCTCAACCTCCTTGGGGATGGTCTGCGCGATGTACTTGACCCACGTTTGAGCAGGAAACGCTAGTATGGCTTTGTTGGAAGTAAAAGAGCTCGATGTTTCTCTGTCCACTGCGATGGGGCCAGCGCGAGCCGTGCGTAATTTGGACATCATCCTTGAAAAAGGCCAAACCCTCGGTATTGTTGGGGAAAGTGGTTGCGGTAAATCCATGACAGCACTCGCACTTATGGGATTGCTGCCTGAAAATGGTACCACGAGCGGCGAAATTCTGATGAACGGGGAAGACCTGCTCGTCAAATCGGAAAAAGAAATGTGTAAAATCCGTGGAAACCGGATGGCCATGATTTTTCAAGAACCCATGACGTCATTGAACCCAGTACATACTGTCGGCCGGCAAATCATGGAACCGTTACGCCTGCATCGCGGTCTTTCCAAAAAGGACGCCTTTACCGAAGCTGTAAATCTAATGGAACGCGTTGGTATTCCCAACCCGTCGGAGCGCGTTAGAAATTACCCCCATCAACTTTCAGGCGGTCAACGTCAACGTGTTATGATCGCTATCGCGCTTTCATGCTCGCCTGACATCCTAATTGCGGATGAGCCCACAACTGCGCTTGATGTCACCATTCAGGACCAGATTCTGGAACTTATCCAAAATCTGGTTAAAGAAGAAGGCATGTCCCTAATCCTCATTTCCCATGATTTGGGCGTTATTGCCGAAAACACTGACAAAGTATTGGTAATGTATGGCGGGACAGTTGTTGAAAGCGGGGCTACCGATCAAATTTTTGGTAACCTGACGCACCCCTATACACAAGGGCTGTTTGCTGCCATGCCAAAACTTGGCATGGGTCGTAATGGACGCCTCACGACAATTCCGGGCACTGTTCCCGATCTAATTAACCTGCCAACTGGTTGCACGTTCACAGATCGATGTCCGTTGGCGACATCTGAGTGCCGTAACACTGTCCCTGTAGCCTTCAGCCTTGAAGCTGCACACAAAGTATCTTGCCATCATCTTGACCAAGCGATCGAAGCCAGAGGCGAGGGATTGTACAAATGAGTAAAACCGTCCTGAAAGTCACTGATCTGGTTCGCCACTACCCGTTGCCAAAAGAAAGCCTATTTGCAGCGCCGAAATTTGTTTATGCGCTAAACGGTGTCAGCTTTGAAATCAAAGAAGGCAAAAGTTTTGGCATTGTTGGCGAAAGTGGCTGTGGTAAATCCACTTTGGCTCGGAATGTTATGGCGTTGGAAGAAACTGACTCCGGCTCTGTCCAAATTCTGGGAGAGGAGGTTGTTGGGAAAAGTTTCAACGAATTGCGGCCCCTACGTCAACATTTCCAAATGGTGTTTCAGGACCCATACGGATCTCTTGATCCTCACCACAACGTTGGACGCATTGTGGCCGAGCCTCTGGCAGCCATTGGAAATTTGCCTAAACGCGAAAAAGAGGAACGGGTTGCAGAAGTCTTATCCTCAGTGGGCCTAAAACCAACAGATGTTGGTAAATATCCACATGAGTTTTCCGGCGGACAGCGCCAACGAATTGCCATTGCACGTGCATTGATAACGCGTCCTGAACTCATCGTGGCGGATGAACCCGTCTCAGCTCTTGATGTCTCTGTTCAGGCGCAAGTGCTAAACTTGCTGCGTGATTTGCAAGATAGCTTTGGTGTCACCTACATGTTTATTAGCCATGATTTGGCCGTCGTCGAATATCTTTGTGATGAAGTTGCGGTTATGTATCTGGGATCCATCGTCGAGAAAGGGCGCACAGAAGATCTGTTCGCCGCGCCAGCCCACCCATATACGGGTATTCTTCTGGATGCCGTTCCAAAACCGGCGGCCGGCAAAAAACGTGATCGCATTCGTTTAAGTGGTTCAGTTACAGGTCAAACTGAAAAACGTAACGGCTGCGCCTTTCAGGATCGTTGCCCCATGGTTGATGATCGCTGCAAACGAGAGACACCGATGTTAAAAGAAGTCTCCCCCGATCATTTTGCCGCTTGTCATTTTTCTAAAGAAATGATGGCACGAGCAGCATCTGTGTAAACTGAAGTTACTCTTTTTCTTTAAAATTCAACGCGGCAGAGTTGAGGCAATATCTAAGACCTGTCGGGGCTGGCCCGTCTGGAAAAACGTGTCCTAAATGCGCATCACATTTATTGCAGATCACTTCGGTGCGGCGCATAAAGAAACTGCGATCCGAGATCTCGCCTACCATTTCTTCACTTAGTGGTTTGAAAAAACTGGGCCATCCTGTACCTGAATCAAATTTTGTATTTGAATCAAACAAAGGTTCACCGCAGCAAATACAGGCGTAGACGCCCTCTTTCTTGTTGCTGTCGTACGCGCCGCTAAAAGCACGTTCCGTCCCTTTTTTACGGGTTACTTTGTATTGTTCATGGCTCAGCTGTGCTTTCCATTCAGCATCTGTCTTCGTAACCTTGTCCACCGCTAATCTCCACTTTAATAGATTATTTCGCCATCCTACATATATATAAGGAAGAGCATTATAAATATCACAAAACTTGACGTGTTCGTGTATATGCGAGAAAATAAATTATTACGAAGTGGATGGGCCGATGAGCGAAGTTGTTGAACTAATCAATCACCCCTTAAGCCAGACAGGGCGTAGCATCAATGCGCCAAAAACACCCGCTCCGATATTCTTCAATCGAAAAGAACTTAGCCAGATATTACAAGTATACGGGCTAATGGTCGCCAAATCAGAATGGCGCGATTACGCTATTGGCCAAACCAAGACCACTTGCAGCTTTGCCATTTTTCACAGAACTACCGATAAGCCCATTTTCCGTATCTATAAAGAGCCCAGACTTGCCAATAAACAAGGCGCATTTTCAGTGCTTAGTCAATCAGGGCGCACTTTAAAACGAGGCAAGGATCTGGAACAAGTTCTTAAAGTATTTGATAAAAAACGCCTGCAATCAGTAGACTAGGCGAGTAAAGAAGCACTCTTCGCCATATGCATCAATGACATATCCAGCTTCACCGGTTTTCTAAAATCAAGACGCGCCTGAATAAGCGGAAGAGCCGTGCCAAAATCTTTCTCTTTCAACAAACTCTGGATCCAGACCTGTTCGAACAAATCGCGTTGTGCATGACTGCCGCCAATAGACTGAAGCTGAGCACGCGCTGGTGCAAGAAGCGCTAGGCACAATTTAAAGTCGCCCTTGGCATAAGCCACAAATGCTTTTGCCGCAGGTATCGCTACCTCGGCCCACGCAGTACGGGTGAATAATGGAGATTCACGTCGCATCATCTCCATGCTTGCCATTAATCTGTTCAATGCTTCTTCTCGCCCAGCTCTTGCCAAAGCAAAGACATACTGCATATCCAGAAATGGTTGATCATTAACGAAGGTGCGAGCCGCAACAAAATCAGCAACATTTTCCCAGCGGTCACCCACATCCACGCCAGCGATTTCCAGACGCCACAGCATGGAAATTGCGTTGATCTGGTCCTGACTGTAGGTTTTGTCACGCCCCCAAATATGAGTGTCGTACAAGTCCAACGCTTGCGAAAATTCTTCAAGCTCAAGATGGAACAAAGCCAGATGCCACCAATTATGGGTGTACATGAATGAGTTGCAGCCATCCCATTGATCAGAAAGGTTGTTCATCCAGCTAATGCCTTCGTCATGCCGACCTTCTGTAATCATGACATGCGCGGCCGCGTGATGCGCCCAAGGATCGCACTTTCTCATGTGCGTAGCTCTTCGGGCCTCTTCTTCAGCCTCCCCAAGCTGGCTCATTTGCTCCAGACCGAAAGCGCGCATACCATGGGCATAAGCTGTATCACGATGGGCATCTATAACCCGATCTGCAAGCCACAACATCCCATCATCATCACCCAGATTGAAATACTGAGTTTGACCAATTTTGGCTGACAGTAGATCGCGTGGATATTTTTCAGCAAGTTCGCGGTGGCACTTAAGTGATGTTGCGACATCCTGATCCCGACTAGCCAGCAAAGCCGAGACAAAGATCTGTTCCCGCTCAGAAGCCTTCGACATCGTGTTCTTAGCACGGACAAAATATTTATCTGCTATCTCTAGGCGATCCGGTGTTTCAAGGAACAATCCCAGTAAGCCCGCCAGTGAATTTGCAATTGCGCAATCAGGATCTCCGTCTGATGCCTCAAAGATGACCCCAAAATCTACGCCAAACCCGATCAGGCTTTCAGAAAACCGGTTAACCGCATCAACGGTTTTTTCGGAATGAGTGGTGATTTTGTTGCCATAGAGGTCTTGCATGATTATGCCTCGTTAATCAGGTCCAGTGGGTAAATCGGGCGACGGACGTTTTTATATTCCAGCAGATTATTATCTGATGTGGTAACACCCTTTCCGTCCAACGTCATTGTCGCTTTAGCCAGTTTAGCAAATCCGGCCCGGTAGTGAATGCGACTTTTCAGAACAAGATATCTTTTGTATTCTGGCTGAATTCCTACGGATGTGAAAACACCTTGGTCCCATGGTTCATGATGGTTTGAAACAATCACAATTTCCATATTACCTGTGTCTAGAACTGCCGTCGGTCCCATAAACACCTTAATCCCGGTATACATAGGACCGCGTACTGTCCATTCTCCGTTAGTGAGAACTTTCACCGTACCAGTAAGTTCAAGAGGCTCACCGACTTCACCAATACTAGGCATATCCGTCTTACCACCGAGCTTCAGAGTGATCTTGTTGCCGATACCTGTTTTTTGCATTTCAGCAACTGCGGCAGGGTCCCAGACAGCACCTACGGCCACATCTTCCAAACCTTGGCGCAGGATTTCTGCGATAACAGTCATCACATCCTGCGTCGCACCTGATCCGCAGTTATCAGCATGATCTAGTAAAATAACGGGGCCGTCCGTAATTGTCTTTGCTTCTGCCACACGCTCTTCCAGCGGGGCATGTTTATAAATAAAGTCTTCACGAAGTTCCCAAGCCTTCGCAAGAATACGGTCGCGGACTTCATCGGCTTTCGCCTGATCGCCATCGGCAACAATGATAACCGAATTGCCAGCTTGCTTGATATCGGCCAGTGCAAATCCGCCGAACGCAGTTGCGGCGATAATGCCCGGCTCTTGCTCCGCTTCTAGGCATAAGCGGATAAGGGTTGCCATGGGTTCATCATCTGTACCCTGACACAAAGTTTGACTCAGAACCGGTGTATTTCCCCATGACATGACGGGTTCTATTTTGGCATCCAGAGTATCCAGAAGCGACTGACCAATTTGCATGCCAACTTCATACATATCAACGTGCGGGTATGTTTTATAGCCGATAAGCGTTGTACAATTGCTCGCCATTTTATCTGTGAGATTACAATGAAGGTCCAGCGTCACAGCAATTGGGAGATCCGGATCGATGGCCCGAATACGCTCCAGCAATGTCCCCTCACCGTCTGGTGTTTCTTCGGACACCATAGCACCGTGCAGATCAAGCATGACAGCATCAACACCATTTCGAACTTCATCCAAAATCGGATCGGACAATTTGTTATAGGCTTCCGCCGTTACCAGACCTGAGGGCATCGCTTCGGCAGCAACTGGCGTTACGATTTCAGCCCCAATGGATTTGGCAAGTTCTATATAGGCACCCATAGGCATGGCCGTGCCTTCATAAGTAGCGCGGGCGTCATCCCCAAAATGAACACCCCAATCTTCAAACCTTTTCCAATCTGCTGGAATAGGCGAAAAAGTATTGGTTTCGTGTTTCATCATTGCGATAAGAATGCGCATAGGGTCGTTACTTTCGAATAAGTATTATGTTTGCTTTCCAACTATTTTAGCAGGTTGAACTAAGCTGCCAAGTGAAATTTAATTATCGTTGTTTTCAAACAAAAAGCCCGGCACTAAGGCCGGGCTTTTCGAATAATTTATGTCGGCACTCTTAGTCGCGATTGCCAAGCAGGCTCAGCAGCATCATGAACAGGTTCAAGAAGTTCAGATACATTGAAACAGCGCCCATAATGGCTCCTTTTTCAAGAACTTCTTCACTGTGACCTTGGTAATATTCAGATTTGATCCGCTGCGTGTCAAACGCTGTAAGGCCTGTGAAGATCAAGACACCCAAGATTGATACCACAAAATGCAGCATGCTTGAGGCAAGGAAGATATTCACGACAGAAGCAATAATGATCCCAATCAGACCCATCATCATGAAAGAGCCCATACCAGTAAGGTCTCTCTTCGTGACGTAGCCATACAAACTCGCGGAACCGAATGTTGCCGCAGTTATAAAGAATACCCGAACAACACTTTCAGCCGTATAAACTTGAAAAATGTACGCAATGGACACGCCAAAAGTTGTAACCATTACCCAGTACAAAATTTTGGTAGTTTGGACGTTTGCTTTCGCCATGCCGAATAAAATCAATAACGGCGCGAACATAACAACCCACTGAAGAGGTGTTCCAAAAACCGCGTTATACAGTGTTTCATTAGAAGCCGTAAATGCCGCTGCGGCACCGCTCAGTGCCAAACCTGAAGCCATATAGTTATAGACCTTCAGCATGTGAGAGCGAAGACCCTCATCAAGAGCAGCTTGATCCATCGTATGTGATGAAGCTGTATTGAGCCTTGAATAGTCGGTTGCCATTTTTATCTGTCCTACACGAATTGAATTTAATCTAGATATTGGAGTAAACGTGGAAAATTTCAAGTGAAATCAACATTATTCAGATCTCAAAACCGGAGCTGGCTTCTCTCCAAGCGCCCTCCAGGATCCAAATAGGCCAAACAGGATTGTAACTCCTACACTCACAACAACGGTTCCAATCACTGTAAGCGGTAAGTTTGTCCATTTTGCTTCCAGCACTTCGGTAATCACCATATAAGCACCTAACCATCCGGCACCTGCAGCAATCAAAGATGTGACCATGCCGAGCAATGCATATTCAAGAAGAAAGATCTTGAAGATATCCCGCCGGGTTGCACCCAGAACTTTTAGGATAACTGAATCGTAAACACGTTTTCTATGGCCCGCAGCAAAAGCACCCGCCAGAACCAAAATACCAGATACTAAAGTCACAGAGGCCGTTGCTGTAACAGCCGATGATAGTTGCTCGAGAATTTTAGCGACCGTTTGCAGGGCTTCCTTCATCCGAACAACCGAAATATTCGGAAAAGTCTCTGTTATTGCACGGAATAGCTTCGTTTCAGATTGATCCGATGCTTTCGCTGTTGCCAAATGACTGTGCGGAGCCGCCGCCAAAGTGTGATGATCAAACACAATCACAAAATTGATGGCAAGTGTACTCCAGTCGACTTTACGCAGGTTAGCAATTTTCGCTGTAATTTCGCGGCCCATGACGTTAATCGTCATTTTATCGCCTACACCGATATCCATCCCGATCGCGGCATCTTCCGATAAACTGATAAGTGGTTCACCAGAGTAGTCATCTGGCCACCAGTCACCTTTGACAATGGTTGCATTCACCGGCACTTCTTTGGCGTAGGTAAGTCCGCGATCGCCGCGCAATACCCATTTCACGTCACTGGAAACTTTTACTTTTGCCGCAGGAACATCTTTCACCCGAACAATACGGCCGCGTAAATTAGGCACATGATTAACGTCACTTACGCCAATTACAGCCTCTGCTTTTTCGACAAATTGATCCAGCTGTGTGTTTTGAATATCAATAAAGAAAAAGGCAGGCGCGTTTTCAGGTAATTGACCCTGCACTTGTTCCCGCAAATTACCTTCGATCAAGGCGACCGTGACAAACAATGTCAGTCCCAACCCCATGGATAAGACAACACTTGCGGTTGCCGATCCCGGTCGATGTAGATTTGCCAGTGCCAAACGCAACGTGGGGATTGAAGTTCTGGGCGCTCGTTTCGCAAGCCATTGCACTAATACTCCAACGCCGTACAAAACGACAAAGACTGCACTCGCAGCGATCACAAATACGAGTGCGAAAGCCTGCTCTTCAACAGTGACAATCGCTAAGGCAACCAGAGCTGCAAAAGTTAGAGCAATGATGGCTAGATAAAACGGGCGTGGCCTTTTCTTTTTCCCTACGATATCCCGAAAGAGCGAGGCCGCAGATGTTTCGCGCGCACTCGCCAAAGGCCAGACAGCAAATAGCGTTGCTGTTAGCAGGCCATACGCGGATGCCAAAATAAGGGGGCCTGCCTGAAATGTAACTACAGCTGGAACAGGAAGTGCTTGCGCTAAAAACTGCGACGCCAGAACCGCGCCACCAAAACCAAGGAATAATCCAACTAACGAGCCAACAAATGCCAAAAACATTACTTGAATATAATGGATACGGAAAATAAGTCCGCTTGTTGCTCCAAGACATTTAAGTGTCGCAATCGTTTCGATTTTGCCTTCGAGATAGGCGCGCACGGCATTCCCCACACCGACACCGCCAACAACCAATGCAGTAAGACCGACAAGCGTCAGGAACATGGCCACACGTTCAACAAACCGTTTAATGCCAGGGGCACCATTCGAGGCGTCAGTGATGCGCCACCCTGCTTCGGTTTGCTCCAACTTTGCGTGATTCCGAAAATCGTCAGTTGTGAGGTTTTGGCCGAGTTTAAGTCTGTAATGATACCGCAGAAGACTTCCCGGCTGTACAAGGCCTGTCATGGCAAGGGCTTCCGTAGAAACAATCACACGTGGCCCCAGCGCCATTCCTTGGCTTGCTTTATCAGGTTCAGTTTTGATTATGCCTCTTATCTCAAGAGTGAGGCTCCCAACCGTCAAAGATGCTCCGTTTTTTACACCTAACCGATCCAACAGAAGTTCCTCAACAAGCGCGCCAAATACGCCGCCTTGTTGTTTCAGGGCTTCAGGCACATTTGTACTCTGATCCCCCGCTAAATCTTCATAGTCTAACTGACCAAAAAGCGGGTAAGCGTTATCTACCGCCTTAAGTTCGCTGAGTAGCCGCTCCCCGCTATCAGTTCCATGGACCATAGCGCGCAGCACTTGCATGGAGCTCACAGCCCCTTTAGCGCTCAACCACGCAAATTCGGCGTCTGATGCCTCGCGTGCTGTCAGACGAACATCGATATCACCGCCTAGAATAACACGTCCGTTAGCCCGCAGACCTTCGTTGATGGAACTGGAAAGAGTGCCCACGCCGGCAATAGCCGCAACGCCGAGGATCAGGCAGGCAATGAAAATACGGAAGCCTTTAAGGCCCCCTCGCATTTCACGGCGCGCATACTTAATGGCAAGCCCTAGACTTTCTCCGCCGGAATTACTCATGTGGATTGCCCTTCAAGCACCACTGATTTCTGGTCAATTTTTTGACTAACAATTCGACCATCTTCAATTCGGATCGTACGATCACACCGGGCCGCTAAACTTTCATCGTGGGTAATCAAAACCATAGTCGTGTTATGCCCATCATGGAGATCAAACAACTGCTTGATGATCAAATCACCGGTTACCCCGTCCAGATTTCCGGTAGGCTCGTCCGCGAGTAAAATTCTGGGTTCTGTCGCTACCGCACGGGCTAGTGCCACGCGCTGTTGTTCGCCCCCGGACAGTTGTGTTGGATAATGAGCTGAACGGGCACCTAGGCCAACTGCCACTAACTTTTCTTTTGCAACTTTGAAGGCATCTGAACGTCCTGCAAGCTCCAGTGGAATTGCAACATTTTCGATCGCTGTCATTGTCGGAACAAGATGAAAGGACTGGAAAACAATGCCAATGTTATCCCGGCGAAAACGTGCCATATCATCTTCACTCTTTGTCGAAAAAGCTGAATTGCAGATAGTCACTAATCCGTCACTTGGTTTTTCCAAACCTGCCATGATTGACATTAATGTTGACTTGCCTGATCCTGACGGACCAACAATTCCAACTGTCTCACCTTCAGATACATTCAAGTCTATACCACGTAAGATATTGACAGGGCCGGCATCCGAATTAAGTGTAAGGTAGATATTTTCAAGTGATATGATTGGCGATGAGGTCACAAGTTATTCCAATGCAGCAGCAAAAATCGGTTCTTATGCCATATGGCAAATCTGTCCGCCATTTCAACATGCTTAGCATAATGCTGGCTGCTTTTTTTCTGATTGCACCTGTTTATGCAACAGAAACACAAAAAATGGTGGCCTTTGGTGATAGTTTAACCGCCGGATACGGCTTATCTCAGGCCCATGCTTTCCCGGTCCAGCTGGAACGAGCCCTCCGTGATGAAGGACTTGCCATTAAAGTTGAGAATGCGGGTGTTTCAGGCGATACGTCCACGGGCGGTCTTCAACGACTAGACTGGGCTCTCGCCAATGGAGCAGATTTTGTTCTCTTGGAACTCGGTGCGAATGATGCTCTTCGTGGGATCGATCCGTCTATCACACGGAAAAATCTGGACGCTATCATTACAAAGATCCGCGCAAAAAATATCCCTATTTTCTTTACCGGTATGCGTGCCCCTCCGAACATGGGCCCAGTCTACCAACAGGAATTTGACGAAATTTTCCCTGAACTCGCAAGGAAACATAACCTCGCCTTCTATCCTTTCTTTCTGGAAGGTGTCGCTGCAATGGCCGACCTTAATCAATCTGACGCTATCCATCCAAACAGTGAAGGCGTTGCCATCATTGTTAAAAAAATGGTCCCTCATCTGGTATCATTCATAAAAAATAAATAACAAATAACTTTTGAGCGCAAACTCAAATCACCTCAGGAAATCACGAATGCAATATAGAAAACTGGGTCGTACTGACCTTGATGTTAGCGTTATCTGTCTTGGCTCCATGACATGGGGAGAGCAGAACACGGAAAGCGACGCCCACGCGCAACTGGATTACGCGTTGGATAATGGCGTTAATTTTATTGATACCGCTGAAATGTACCCAGTCCCACCCAAAGAAGAGACAGCAGGTAAAACCGAAGAATATATCGGAAGTTGGCTTGCCACGCGCGGCGGACGGGATAAGGTTGTTCTTGCAACCAAAGCAGTCGGCAAATCTGACAATACATATTTTCGTGGAAACGGAGAAGTTTCGCGGTTGCATGGCCGCCACTTGAAAGCCGCCGTTGATAATAGCCTGAAACGCCTTCAAACTGACTATATCGACTTGTATCAACTCCACTGGCCTGAACGCTCTACCAATTATTTTGGTAAACTTGGGTACATCCACGTGGAAGACGAAGATGCCATCGAATTATTGGAATCGTTGCAAGCACTCGATGATATCGTAAAAAGTGGGAAAATCCGCCATGTGGGCCTTTCTAACGAAAGTGCATGGGGAACAATGCGGTACTTGCATTTGGCCGACAAACACAACCTGCCGCGAATAGCGTCAGTACAAAACCCATATAGCCTATTAAACAGATCCTACGAGGTGGGACTTGCAGAGGTCTCAATTCGAGAAAAATGTGGCCTGCTTGCCTATTCCCCGCTTGGTATGGGAATGTTAAGCGGTAAGTATTTAGGCGGAAAATTGCCTAAAGGCTCGCGGTTTGCCTCCTTCACTCGTTTTCAACGCTATACGACTGAAGTAGCCCACAAGGTAACAACAGAATATGTGGCATTGGCAAATGAACACGGCCTTGATCCAGCGCAGATGGCTTTGGCTTATGTCAATTCTCGGCGTTTTGTAACATCAAACATCATTGGTGCAACGAACCTTGATCAACTGTCATCAAATATTGCCAGTATTGACATTGAGCTGTCAGATGACATTCTTAAATCTATAGAGAATATCCATAACAGTCATCCCTATCCTTGCCCATAAGGAGTGTTCGCAATGCGCCTGTTTGTTGCCATTGATCTTCCAGAAGATATCAAGCAGCAAATGGGCGCGCTGCACTTTGGGGTTCCTGATGCCAAGTGGTCAAAACCTGAAAACGCTCATCTGACACTGGCTTTCTTAGGTGAAATATCGATGCCTGATATGGGGGATGCCGGTATTGCCTTAGGTCGAATTAAAGCACCTGTATTCGACCTGCAAATAGAAGGCATTGGTGTCTTCGGAAATGACAGACGCCCCAGAGTGCTATGGGCTGGTTTTTCGTCTAACCCGCAATTACAACATCTGCAGCAAAAGATAACACAGGCGTTATCGGCCTCAGGCATATCCCTCGAAGATAGACGGTTCAAACCGCATATAACGCTCGCCCGTATTCATCGTTCTCCGTACGAAAAAGTCCGTGAATATCTGTCTGAATATTCACTTTTCAGAACACGGCCATTCCATGTGGATCATTTTTCTTTATTCTCCAGCGTTCTCGGTCAAGGCGGGCCCCACTACGAAGAAGAAATAATTTTCGATCTGGAGCCACTTTCCTTAGAGCCAACGGCCTCTTAAAAGCCTAAATTCGTACGCCACCATGTAGGAAGTGCAAAAGATGCAGTGTGCAGTTCGGGATTGTAGTGTCGTCCGGTATGTTGCTTCACAGGTTTTGAATAGTTATGCCCATCTCGGCTATAGAGGAAAAATCCGAATTCAGCTGCCGGATAAAGCTGCACGATAGAACGATAGCCAGACACATGTGGCAACAGATGTTTATTCTGCATGATGCTGACCAGATTCTGGTCTTTATCACCGCAGAGTTCCTGCAAGAAATATGCACGATCTTTACCAACAAAAATGCTGTCACTGTCCAGAACGACGCCGCGATCAGTTATACAATTTGAGAAATCTTCACAAAATTCCTCTGTAAACACAGACGAAGATGGCCCCACAGGCTCGCTCAAATCCAGAATGATCAAATCGAACTTATCGCCAATCGCTCTGGCATTTTTCATATAATCTGCGGCATCTCCGATGATCAGTTCAGCCCTCGGATCGTCATAGTTTCCGTGGATATTCAGATATTCTTTGGAAAGTTCGACTACCCGCTCATCAATTTCAACCATCACCGCACGGCTTACAAAATCATGCACCAGAACTTCACGAAGGATACCACCGTCACCGCCACCTACAATCAAGACACTGACATCGTTCCAATCACGACCCAACAACGGCACATGCACAGCCATTTCATGATACATAAATTCGTCAGCTTCTGATGCTTGCACCAGATCATCAAGCGTCAGGATACGACCGAACGTCTCGTGATTATAGATTCCGATTTTTTGGTACTTACTCTGCTCTTCATGCAAAAGTTCCATATCTAGCGCATGGGTAAAAGCAATACCTTCGGTTTCTTCGTGCCACCAATTGCGGCTTTCTTCACTAACTTTGCTCATTTTATCGCCTGAAGTTTAAAATTCGTGTTTGTTTCTGATATGCCGCAAAAGGCCAGCCGACGCGGGGTCCACCATTTCAATCACCCGATCGTAATCAGACAAGTCTCCATAGTAGGGATCTGGCACGTCACCGCTTTCCTCATCACTGAAATCTAACAACAAGGAGAGATGTCCGCCGAAGCTCTCCGGGGCCATTGCTGTCAGGTCGTATAGGTTACTTTTATCCATGGCAAGGATGTAATCAAATTTACCGAAATCATTGATCCGAACCTGACGTGCTTCTAAATGACCTATTTCATGTCCTAGCAATTTGGCAATATTAATGGCCCTGTCATCGGGTGGGTTTCCCACATGCCAATTTCCGGTTCCGGCGCTATCTACCGAGATTAAGTCACTCAATCCCTCACGCGCCACGTGAGCACCAAATATGATTTCAGCTGTCGGAGAGCGACAGATATTTCCCATGCATACGAACAAGATATTTATCACATAAAATCTCCGGTTACTGGACAGTTATCCCTTAAACTACATATACAAGTATAACTATGGGAGACTAGGGAAAAATGACCGAAAAACTTGAAATGGAAGTTATTCAGAATAGTTTGGCTGAACTGAAGGGCTGGTACCTTGCCGCTGATAAGGAGGCTATAGAGAAAGCATTCAAGTTTAAAAGCTTCAATCAGGCTTTTGCGTTCATGACCCGAGTTGCCCTAAAAGCCGAGAAAATGAACCACCATCCGGAGTGGTTTAATGTCTATAACCGGGTCGATATAACTTTATGCACTCATGATGTCGGTGGACTAACCGATAAGGATTTCAAACTTGCCGCCTTTATGGATAAAGTGGGCGACCCGTAAGAGCCGCCCAACTAGAACTCTCTAGCGAGGTGCCATACGAATTGCGCCGTCAAGGCGGATCACTTCACCGTTTAACATCTGATTTTCACAAATATGCTGCACAAGCTTTGCATATTCTGATGGCTCACCCAAACGGCTCGGGAATGGAACAGTTGCGCCCAAGCTGTCTTGCACTTCTTGCGGTAAACCTAGAAGCAAGGGTGTTTTAAACAGACCCGGTGCGATTGTCATAATCCGAACACCAACACTCGACAAATCGCGAGCGATTGGCAACGTCATGCCAACAATGCCACCTTTTGACGCAGCATAAGCTGCTTGGCCAATTTGTCCGTCATAGGCCGCAACAGAGGCTGTATTAATACAAACACCGCGCTCCCCGCCTTCCATTGGCTCTTCATTAGCCATGTCAAAAGCGGCTCGGCGGATGCAGTTAAATGTTCCGATCAGATTGACATTGATGACTTGCTCGAACTTATCCAGCGCATGCATACCTTTGCTTGAAACTGTTTTCGCCGCGGGGCCAATACCAGCGCAGTTAATCAGAATACGAGCTGGACCATGTGCTTCACGAGCGGCTGTAAAGGCAGCATCAACGGATGCATCGTCTGACACGTTTACAGAAACAGCAACACCACCAATTTCGGAGGCAACAGTTTTGGCCAGTTCTTCGTTCATGTCGAAAATTGCTACTTTTGCGCCGGCAGCCGCGAGTGCGCGTGCTGTTGCTGCGCCCAACCCTGATGCACCGCCTGTTACAATGGCAGCTTTACCGCTAATATCCATTTTCCGTCTCCAGTTTTTCCAACTTGATTTATGATTTTGATGCCCTTGAATACACTGGCGGCCTTCAAAAGAAAAGTGCATGCAGTTGCAAACATCCCAAAAGAGGCTCATATACAGCTCTATGGTAAATGATGATGAAGATATCTCTGCGTTTGACGCAGAAAAAATGCAAAACGACAAACGCGTTGTTATGCGTGAATTTGGTCAAAAGCTACGTAGTAACCTTGGGAAAATTCCATTTTCTGAGGATGTTACAGCCAGTTTCTACTGCGCAATGGACGGAAAAAGTCCCGCTTTTGTAAAAGCCGTTTTATTTGGAGCTCTGGCCTACTTCATCATGCCCGCCGATGTCATTCCCGACTTTATTGCGGGTCTTGGTTTCACCGATGATGCCAGTGTTTTAATGGCAGCCATGGCCACTGTAAGAAAACACATTACAGATGATCATTTGGAAAAAGCTCGGCAATTTCTTGAAAAAGAAACGTCAGACCAACAATCCTCTTAATCCTCTTTTTTCCGCGTTCCCTCCCTCTGTTTATTCGGTTACTATCCGCAAAACTATAAGACCGAGGGAGATTTTCTATGGATACAAAAGCTGCTATTGCCTTTAAAGCAGGCGCCCCGCTTAGCATTGAAACTATACAACTTCAGGGCCCACGTGCTGGCGAAGTTCTGGTGGAAATCAAGGCAACCGGAATTTGCCACACGGATGAATTTACACGCTCCGGTGATGATCCGGAAGGCATCTTCCCTGCCATTCTAGGCCATGAAGGCGCTGGTATTGTTGTAGAAGTTGGCGCCGGCGTTACATCCGTTAAAGCAGGCGATCATGTCATTCCGTTATACACACCGGAATGCCGCCAATGCAGCTACTGTACATCTGGCCGTACAAATCTTTGCCAAGCAATTCGCGAAACACAAGGTCAAGGCCTCATGCCTGATGGGACCACTCGTTTCTCCATTGATGGGGATCCGATCTATCATTATATGGGGTGTTCCACCTTCTCCAACTATACAGTTTTGCCGGAAATCGCCCTCGCGAAAATCCGCGAAGACGCCCCCTTTGACAAGGTTTGTTATATCGGCTGCGGCGTGACCACTGGCGTTGGTGCTGTCATTAATACTGCGAAAGTTCGCCCCGGCGACAATGTGATTGTATTTGGGCTTGGCGGAATTGGCCTAAATGTTCTGCAAGGCGCGAGAATGGTCGGCGCAAACAAAATCGTCGGTGTCGATCTGAACAACAACCGGAAAGAGCTTGCCGAAAAATTCGGAATGACCCACTTTGTCAATCCATCAGAAGTTGAAGGCGACCTTGTTCCCTATCTTGTTGATTTAACCGACGGTGGTGCAGATCATTCATTTGAATGTATCGGCAGCACAACTACCATGCGTCAAGCACTGGAATGCTGCCATAAAGGATGGGGTGAAAGCACGATTATTGGTGTTGCTGGTGCAGGCCAAGAAATCTCCACACGCCCCTTCCAACTGGTTACAGGACGCGTCTGGCGCGGCACTGCATTTGGCGGCGCAAAAGGACGGACGGATGTCCCCAAAATTGTTGATTGGTATATGGATGGCAAGATCAACATTGATGATCTGATCACCCATACCATGCCGCTTGAAGAGATTAATAAGGGTTTTGATTTGATGCATGGCGGACATAGTATCCGCTCTGTCGTTATCTATTAATATTTAAGTACAGGATCCGGATTATGACGCTTGAAACATTAAGCGAGCAAAAAACGTTTGGCGGCACACAAGGTGTCTACACACATGCATCAAAAGTTACACCTACTGAGATGGAACTCAGCGTCTTTATGCCAAGCAAATCGAAAACCGAGCCGGTTCCTGTCCTTTATTATCTCTCAGGTCTCACCTGCACGCAGGAAAATGTGACAACCAAAGGCGGTTTCCAACGAGTTGCGGAAGAACTCGGGATTGCCATTGTCTGCCCGGATACAAGTCCGCGCGGAACCAACTACCCAGGAGAAGATGAAGCCTATGATTTCGGATCCGGCGCAGGTTTTTATCTGAATGCTACTGAAGACCCTTGGTCCGGTGCTTACAAAATGTATGATTACATAGTAAGTGAACTTCCAGAATTCATTGCTAGTAATTTTAACATAGATACGACCAACGCCGGTATTTTTGGTCATTCCATGGGGGGTCATGGAGCCCTTACCATTGCTCTCAGAAATCCTGGTACATACAAATCCGTATCTGCATTTGCTCCAATATGTGCGCCAATGCAATGCGAGTGGGGCCAGAAAATTTTCACCGGATATCTCGGAGAAAACACTGAAACTTGGCGAGATTACGATGCGACTGATTTGGTCGTCTCCGGTAAATCGTTCGCAGGCGAAATCCTCATTGATCAAGGAACAGCTGATCCGTTTCTAAAAGATCAACTCAAGCCTGAGCTGTTCGAGCAGGCCTGCAAGGCGGCCGGACAACCCGTATCAGTCCGTATGCAAGAAGGTTATGATCATAGCTATTATCTAATGGCAACTTTTATGGAAGATCACTTGCGTCATCACTCTAAAAGCCTACGCGTCGCGTGAGACGCTTTCGCTTGCTTTGGTGCGCGCCTTCACGCGCGCTTCTCGCTGCATAATATAAATACTGGATCCAACAATTATGAACGCGCCAGCAATCATGCCAAGAGTTGGTACTTCACTAAAGATAAAATATGCCAAAATACCGGAGAAAATAAGCCGAGTATAATCAAAGGGCGAGACAGCGGTTGCCTCCCCTATGCCGAAGGCACGGATCATACAAAAATTACCGCCAGTCCCGACGATTGACACAGCTATTAGGACAGCCAATTGCTCCCACGTTGGTGTTATCCAGACTTGGCTGGCTGGTACAAAGGCAATCACAGAGCCTATAAGACCAAAATAGAACATAATGGTTGTTGGATGTTCCGTAACAGTGAGCTTTTTTATGATCACTGAGACACAGGCCACCATGAACGCTGCAAACAAACCAACAGCCGTGGCAAAACCCATTTCTGCCTGTGCTTGCACCATAATCAGCACACCTGCAAAACCTACCAAGGTCGCTAAACCTCTTCGCCACCTGATAATTTCACCCAAAAACAAAAAGGCCAAAACGATCAGGAAAAGGGGACGTGTAAATGTAAGGGCTGTCGCATCTGCAAGGGGCATATGTGTGATGGAATAAAAAGTGGCAAGCATTGCTGTAATTCCAACACAGGAACGGAACAAATGCATTTTAAATATACTGGTTCGAAGAGAGCCGATGCCTCGATAGAGTACAAATGGGACTATGACTATTAGGCCCAAGAATGCCCTTAGAAATCCTATTTCAAAGCTGTCCATGCCTTGGCCGACATACTTGACCCCAACACTCATAAAAGAGAACAAGACAGAACCTGCCAACATCCAGCAAGCGCCTTTTACATTGTTCGGAACTTCGTCCCAAAAACTTTGCGATCTCAACGTCTTAAATGCGCTGTTTTGCATAATTCAGTTTCACTTTCAGCTGAGTAATCTGGCTCTGTTAGGAGGCCTTGGACATTTCCTCATTTTTACTTAATTTTGCTTCTCGCATGGCAATATAGACCGATGACGCAAAGATGATTGCCGCCCCAATCCAAACATAAATATCGGGTTCCTGCGCAAAAAATACAAACCCGATAATTGCAGAAAAAACCAGACGCGAAAAATCAAAGGGCATGACATAGGTAGCGTCTGCAAGTGAATAAGCACGCGTAAAAAACAAATGTCCCATTGTCGCGCTAAAGCCAATTGCGGCAACGATCAACAACTGTTCAAGAGTAGGCATCGTCCACACGAAAATTGCTGGAATTAGAGACATAGGAATAATGATAATTTGCGTCCAAGCGACGATTGCCGGGGTACTTTCCGTACTGGAAAGCATCTTCACACAGGTGATGGAACACGCCATTGTGCCCGCAGCAAAAAGAGCGGCATAGGTTCCAAAATTCATTTCAAGAGTACCGGGCCGCAAGATAACCATAGCCCCCGCAAAACCAACCAGAATGGCCATCCAGCGCCGAAGACGCACAACTTCCTTTAAGATGAATATTGCAAGCAACGTTCCAAAAATTGGGGCCGTAAAATTCAACGCCACAGCTTCTGCCAGCGGGATTGTTGTAACAGCGATGAACCATGCGACCATGGAGGCAAATCCAAAAAATCCACGGACAAAATATAGGCCTGGCCGCTTCGTTTTCATAGCGCTTGGGCCATTTTTCAGAAACCACGGCAGCAAAACAAGCAAACCCGCCACATTGCGGAGGAATACGATTTCCATCACATGCATTCCGCTGTCAGAGAGTTGACGGATTAAACCGCTTAATACAGCGAGAAAAACACACCCAATAATCATCAGAAGTGCGGCTTGCAAGGCCGCTGGGGCCTCAGTAACGGGCCGGAGCATAGTTCGTATAGAAGACATCAGCTGACAATAGTTCGCATGCTAACAATTCCCAAGAGTTAAGTTTGCAATGCAGCAATGCGCGGAGAGCCGGAGTGAACCTTAAGGCAACAAAATAAAAAAGGGCGATCATTGAGACCACCCTTTTCCGTTATATTTTCAATAGCTTATCCAACAAGTGTCGCGTTGGTTTTTTCGCGAACTTCGTCCATTGAAACGCCATCTGCAAGTTCCACAACCTTCAATCCGCCTTCGACAATGTCAAAAACACCAAGGTTAGAAATAACCCGATCTACGACAGCCTTACCTGTAAGTGGCAGCGTGCAATTTTTAAGAAGCTTGGTCTCGCCCGCTTTATTGGTGTGATCCATGATAATCACAACGCGCTTTACGCCAGCAACCAAATCCATAGCCCCGCCCATGCCTTTAACGAGCTTTCCGGGAATCATCCAGTTCGCCAAATCGCCCGTTTCAGAGACTTCCATCGCACCCAAAATAGAAAGTGCGATATGACCGCCGCGGATCATTGCGAAGCTGTCTGCTGAATTAAAATAACTTGTCCGGTCAAGTTCAGTAATTGTTTGCTTACCTGCGTTGATCAGATCCGCATCAATGTCATCCTCAGTCGGGAACGGTCCCATGCCAAGCATGCCGTTTTCCGATTGCAGCGTCACATCGACGCCTTCTGGAATATAGTTGGATACAAGTGTTGGAATCCCGATACCGAGATTTACATATGTTCCGTCTTCAAGTTCTTGTGCTGCCCGTGCAGCCATTTGATTACGATCCCAAGGCATATGTCTGTCCTCCTATCAAGCTTCACGAATTGTACGTTGTTCAATGCGCTTCTCATGCTCACCTTTAACGATGCGCTGCACATAGATACTTGGTGTGTGGATATTGTCCGGATCAATTGATCCAATCGGCACAATTTCTTCAACCTCAGCAATTGTTATTTTGCCGCACGTTGCAGCTAACGGATTAAAGTTGCGAGCGGTTTTCCTGTAAATCAGGTTTCCGTGCGCGTCCCCTTTCCATGCTTTCACAATCGAAAGGTCAACAACAATGCCGCGCTCCATAATGTAGGTTTCGCCATCGAAGATTTTCTCTTCTTTGCCTTCAGCAACCAAGGTTCCAACGCCTGTTTTTGTATAAAATCCGGGAATACCTGCACCGCCAGCGCGCATACGCTCGGCCAGTGTCCCCTGCGGATTAAATTCAAGCTCCAGCTCACCTGACAGATATTGGCGCATGAACTCGGCGTTTTCCCCAACATAGGAAGACACCATTTTCTTGACCTGCTTGGTTTGTAGTAAAACACCCAAACCGAACTCATCAACACCTGCATTGTTTGAATAAACGGTGAGGTCTTTAACACCGGAATCGCGGATAGCTGCGATCAAGTTTTCTGGGATACCACAAAGACCAAAACCGCCAGCTGCGATGGTCATTCCATCAAAAAGCACACCCTCAAGGGCGCTACTTGCATCTGCGTAATTCTTGTTTGCCATTAAATGACTCCTACCTTGCCTGTTACGTAAAGGTATGCCGTTTCCCATTCATTGGGCGCACCAATTTGTCTACTTAACGTTTGAACTTAAACTGGTTCGGCATGAATTTCGTCGAGATCATAGGCAAAATATTGACGCAAGGGAAACCAAATTCTGCCAAATATTGCGTAGAACCCTTATTTTTCTTCGCAAGTGCACAATAAACGTAGAAATGGCGTTATTTTTTTGCGCCGTCCTTAAGCCAGAGGATATTCCATCCGTTAAGAAGTTTGAAAATCGGGGCAAAGGCGGATCTCATCCCTTCCCAATTAAGGTCGAGCATTTTTTGCATATCTCGTAACGATCGCTGTCCATCACATAAGCCGATAATCTCAGAGATGCGTTCAGGTAGGTCAAATTCGATCTTTTCACCGTCGAAAGTAACTGCAAATTTCTTCTTACCTTTGAAAGCGTTTGCCAACGTTTCTGCAGGGTTACCATCTTTTAGAACAGGGACCATTTCAGGCCCAATTTTTGCGATTGTTTTAGAACTTGAACTCTTCTGCGCGTAAAATAGATGTGTCTTCAAACTACCGGTAATATTTTCAGCTAACGTTGCTTTATCAATGTCCGACAGCTTTTTTAGCCGCTTTATCAGGTCTTTATCTTTAAGGAAAACAGCGGGGTCATATTTGACAGGCTCCAAAAATGTCACAAGCGACATACGGGAACTCGACAGTAAATCGATAACTTCCGGCACCAGATAGCTTCTATCTCGCGGATGCAACAAGAGATCGAAAAAGGCTGCATCCTCGCCCATCTTATGATCCCCGACAAAAGGATTACGATTAAGCCAATTTGTTTTGGGAAGGCCGGCCACAAATTTCTTAGCGAGAGGCACCTGATTTTTTTGAGGCTCATCTCCCACAAGAATTTTCAGCGCATTTTGAACATGATACACACCGGTCCGCCCAAGCGTCGCATACAGCATCAAACCCATACCGCCATCATCGACAAGGACTGCATCCAGCGCAGCCAATCCCTCTTCTGGATTTTCCAGATGATGCAGAACACCGCAACAATCGATGTAGTCGAAAGGCTCCGGCCCCATATTCGGCAGATCAAGTAATGATCCTGTGAGAAATTCAATATTGGTGAGGCCGCGGCTCGCTGCCCGTGCTTCAGCGACCGAACGGCTGGCTTGTGACACGTCCAAATAAGTTACATGTCCGGCCTCTCCGCGATCTGCCAGTTGTTGGGCCAGCATTATAAGTGCGTCACCGGTTCCACCGCCCGCGACCAATGCGCGAAAGGGTTTCGAGAAATCGCGCTGCCCTGCAAAAATGTAATGATTAACTTCATCTAAATGACTGGGACTGCCTGTAATCAGACGGTCCCGTTCATCTTCTGGATTTCGGGGAGGGTAGGGAAAATCTTCATACTGATCCGAAACGGCCTTATCCCGCCCTGCACTCCCCTTTGCCACGTGTTAGTCCTTCACCGTAATGATAACCTTACCAGTGGTTTTACGAGACAGAAGCGCTTTCATAGCGTCGGCACCCTGTTCAAGCGGGAAATGAGTGGAAACATGTGGGTTAAGTTCACCAGCTTCGACCATATCAAGCATGGCTTTAAAGTTTGCCCGGTTTTTGTCCGGTGTACGGCGTGCAAATTCACCCCAGAAAACACCGATGACAGAACAGCCTTTAAGAAGTGCCAAGTTTGTTGGCAATTGTGCGATGCGGCCAGATGCAAAACCGATGACCAGCAAACGACCTTCCCAGTTGATGCAACGCATAGACTGATCAAAAGCGTCACCGCCAACAGGATCATAAATAACGTCAGCACCCTTACCGCCAGTAAGTTCTTTCACTCGGTCCTTGATGCTTTCTTTGGAATAGTTGATCACATGGTCTGCCCCATATTGGCGCACAATATCCATCTTCTCATCTGAGCCCACAGTACCGATCACTGTTGCACCCAACGCTTTACCAAGCTCAACAGCGTTCAGACCAACGCCCCCTGCGGCACCATGAACGAGCAGCACTTCACCTTTAGCGAGATTTCCGCGATCGACAAGAGCATGGTAGGTCGTTCCATATGTTACAGGAAAGCCAGCAGCTTGATCGTAACGCATGTTTTCCGGAATTTTGTAGGTACCTTCCGCGGGCGCTAACACATATTCAGCAAAACCACCGACGCCGTGGTTCGCCATGACCCGGTCGCCAACAGCTAGTCCTTCAACACCTTCACCGACCTCAGTGATGATACCTGAACTTTCCATTCCAGGAGAGAAAGGGAAAGGAGGTTTCATCTGGTACTTACCAGCAATCATCAGAGTATCTGGAAAGTTCAATCCGACGGAATGAACTTCAATTTTGACCATTCCAGCTGTAACTGTTGGTTCTGCAATATCTTCCATAACGAGGATATCAGGATCACCAAATTCTTTGCAAACCAGTGCTTTCATTTTCTTCCAATTCTTTTTTTTGCGCCCGTTAGACAGGCTTGGTTATTGCGCTGCACCTAAGCTAGCGCGGAACCAGAGGCCACGTCAAATCTGATATTCAGGAAATCTCTTCAGAAAGCTTCATGCCTCCAACTTCGATTTTATTCCAGTTGGACATGGTTGGGAGCACGAATTCATCCATTTCATTGTGCATTTCTTCAGTCATCAGACCTAATCTTTCCAATATACCGCCCAGCGCAACTTCTGCACCACGCGTGGTGCCATCTGCCGTTTTAAGTGCAACGCCGAGACCCAGTGTTGGAAGGGCCGCCAAATAAACACCCTCAGCCCCGACTTTCGCTATGACTTTGCCTTTTGCAGATCGATTGAGAGCTGTACATAAACGGTCCGAACCTGCAATCATTTCAGGATGAGCCGCAATCGCTGTCTGTATTTTCCGGCAAGCACTTGCGCGATCCGCTGATAACTTTTCCGGATTTGCAAATTTAGCAATGGCCATAGCAGAGTTGAGCAACGGAATACCGAGTGTCGGGATCGAACATCCATCAATACCCATGGGGGCATTGCTCAAATCCAGTTCCGTAAAATCTTCGAGCACTTTCACAATGCGCTGCTGCACCGGATGATCAATGTTTATGTACCCACGATGATCTTCACCAAGATGTACTGACGTTGCTAAAAAACCGGAATGCTTCCCAGAACAATTGTTATGGGCTGTTGTCGGTTCCAAACCTTTTGCCGCCAAAGCTCGTTCAGCTGGGCGATAGCTTGGCCAATGACTTCCGCACTCCAAATCCGCAATGGATAGTCCCAATCGTTTAAGCCAGCCGGTAACAGCGTTTACATGTATGTCCTCCCCCGTATGAGAGGCACAAGCCAGAGATAACTCTTTTTCTGATACGTTAAACGCTTCCGCAGCACCGCTTTCCACAAGTGGTAAAGCTTGGATGAGCTTAATGGCAGATCGCAAATAAACAGGGCTGTCTATATCTCCCCATTGTCCAACGATTCCGCCATCTGCATCGGTTATAACCGCGTGTATTATATGACGGCTCTCAACCATTGTTCCCCTGCTAACATTCACCTGCAGCGGGGGTTGGCTGGAATTATTTGCAAATTGCTTTATCATGGGGATAGTCCTGAACACAAAAATTGGGTATTTATTTGCGCTACCATATCCGAAAATTTTGTTTGGAGTTAATAAATTAATGTTGAGTAGAGGCTATTTTGGAATAGGCATTGAGGGGGTAAGTAAACCCATGAATGCTGGAAACCTGTTCAGAACTGCAAATGCCTTTGGCGCCAGCTTCGTTTTTACGATTGGAGCGGAGTATTCGGTTCGCAAAGCCAGATCCGACACCAGCGTCGCCCCAAAAAACATACCTTGGTATGATTTTGATACTATTGAAGATATGCAATTACCACGTATGTGCAAAATCGTTGGCGTTGAGTTGCTGGATGAAGCAGAAGATCTGCCCAGCTTTTTCCATCCTTTAAGCGCAGCCTATGTTTTAGGCCGCGAACGTGGATCACTTTCTCCAGCCATGCAGGAAAAATGTGATTACTTCATCAAAATTCCGACAAAGTTCTGTTTAAATGTTGCAACTGCCGGCGCAATCGTCATGTATGACAGGATAACCACCCATGGCCGGTTTGCAGAACGTGCACCGGGTGAACTTGGTAAAGCGGTTCCTCTGCCAGCACATGTACAAGGCAAACCTATTAACCGTACTAATCGGTTCAGAAGTTAGGCTTGGCCCACAAAAAAACTGTTGCAGTTGCAACGCCACTGGAAAATGAAACGAAAGAGCGATACTCTAACGCCATGAAAAAACAAACCGTGTTTAAATTCATTGCTGCGTCCCTTCTGGGGACCTTCTTTTTTTCAGCAAATATTGCATCGGCTGCGAAAGGGGACCCGCGTTCTCTTGGCACCTACAAAGACTGGAGCGCCTACGCTTGGGTCGAAAGCGGGCAAAAAGTTTGCTATATTCTATCCCGACCCACCAAGTCATTGCCCAAAAACGTAAAACGCGGCGACATTTACTTGATGGTCACGTATCGGCCTAAATCCCGCTCCAAGGAAGAAGTAAGCCACGTAACCGGCTACACTTATAAGAACAAGTCTACGGTCGAACTCGCCATTGGAAAACGTAAATTCAAATTGGCGACAGATAACGATGTTGCCTGGGTGCCCGAAGGCGAAAGTGATGCTAAATTAATAAAAGCCATGCGCGGCGGATCAAAAGTTAGCCTTAAAGGGACATCCTCTCGCGGAACACTCACAACGGACAGCTATTCACTGCAAGGCTTTACAGCGGCGCATAAGCAGATTAGAAAAAGCTGCAGTTAAGGGTTTGGCGTATATCGCCAGACACACACGCGAGCAAATGGCGCTCGCCATATTTTTGATAGAAGTATATTTGACCAATGGAATATCTAATTCCGGATGTAGAGGCTGTTGACCGGCAGCCTGAGCTTTTGGCTATTCGTAAGAACCTTGTAGGCCTCACACGTGACGAAATTGCAGCCGCTCTTGTAGCTGAAGGTGAGACTGAAAAGTCAGCTAAAATGCGGGCTAAGCAGCTTTTTCACTGGCTTTATTATCGCGGTGCCAGTGAATTCAGCGACATGACATCGATCTCCAAAGAGATGCGGGCACGTATGCCTGAAAAATTCACAGTGGCGCGTCCTGAAATTACCAGTTTACTAGAGTCAACCGACGGTACGCGAAAGTGGCTGGTGAAGTTTGAAGATGGCCAAGAAGTCGAATCGGTTCATATCCCCGAAGAAGATCGTGGCGCTCTTTGCGTCTCTAGTCAGGTCGGCTGCACATTAACATGTAGTTTTTGCCATACAGGTACAATGAAGCTGGTACGCAACCTGACAGCAGGTGAGATCGTCTCTCAAATGCTGGTCGCGCGTGACACTATCAACGAATGGCCGAGCCCTAAGGGCAACCGTATGATTTCCAACATAGTGATGATGGGAATGGGCGAGCCACTACTTAATTATGACAATGTGGCCAAGGCGCTAAAAATTATTATGGACGGGGAAGGTATTTCGCTGTCCAAACGCAGAATTACACTCTCTACGTCAGGTGTCGTGCCGAAGATCTATCAATGCGGCGAAGAACTCGGTGTTAATCTTGCGATTTCCCTGCATGCCGTCACTGATGATGTTCGTGATATTCTGGTCCCTATTAACAAGCGCCACCCTATCAAAGAATTGCTGCAGGCTTGTAAAGACTATCCCGCCAGCAACAACGCGCGGCGGATAACATTTGAATATGTCATGCTTGATGGAATCAATGACACCCCAGCAGATGCCCGGGAATTGGTCCGCTTGCTGAAAGATATACCGGCCAAGGTAAATCTTATCCCGTTCAACCCATGGCCCGGCAGCAACTATATTTGCTCTAGTAATAACACCATCCATAGATTTGCTAAAATCGTGAATGACGCTGGATATTCATCTCCAGTGCGGGTTCCACGTGGCAGAGATATCATGGCGGCCTGCGGGCAGCTTAAATCTGCCAGTACAAAAGAGCGGGCATCATCGCGTTACCAAGCAACAGGCCGCAGTTAGAACACTAAATACGGCGAAGCGGACCTAATGAAACAGCCTCTTCTCCGTTCGTTTAGAAGACCAATTGACGCAGCCATATTGCAGTTCACCGCTTTCACTTGCAGGTCTGTTTCTTTTCCCCTATTTTGCGGCCTTCGAATTCATTTATACTTTGTTTTCCACTAAAGGTTCTTTGCCATGTCTCAAGACATCAAAAAAGTTGTTCTGGCCTATTCTGGTGGCCTTGACACCTCTGTAATCCTGAAATGGTTGCAGACTACATACAACTGCGAAGTTGTGACATTCACCGCCGACCTTGGACAAGGTGAAGAGTTAGAGCCCGCCCGCCAAAAAGCGGAAATGCTGGGCATCAAAGACATCTATATCGATGACCTTCGCGAAGAATTTGTCGGCGATTTTGTCTTCCCTATGTTCCGCGCCAATGCGGTTTATGAAGGACAGTATCTGCTCGGCACGTCAATTGCCCGTCCGCTTATTTCCAAACGCCAAATCGAAATTGCCCGTGAAGTTGGGGCCGATGCCGTTGCCCATGGCGCGACAGGTAAAGGTAATGATCAGGTTCGTTTTGAGCTTGGTTATTATGCTCTTAACCCGGACATCAAGGTTATCGCCCCTTGGCGCGAATGGGACTTGAACTCACGGACAAAATTGATCGAATATGCTGAAAAGCATCAAATTCCGATCCCGAAAGACAAACGCGGCGAAGCTCCTTTCTCTGTTGATGCGAACATGCTGCATGTATCCGCTGAAGGTAAAGCCCTTGAAGATCCTTGGGAAGAAGCCGGCGAATATGTGTATTCACGCTCTGTCTCTCCGGAGGATGCACCGGATGAGCCAACTTACATTGAGATCGAATATGAAAAAGGCGACCCAATCGGCCTAGACGGAAAACGTTTGAGCCCGGCTAATATATTAACAGCGCTAAACAAACTAGCTGGTGATAATGGCATTGGCCGCCTCGATTTGGTTGAAGGCCGTTTTGTTGGCATGAAATCTCGCGGCATTTATGAAACACCAGGCGGAACCATTATGCTTGAAGCCCATCGCGGCATTGAGCAAATTACCCTCGACCGCGGCGCCATGCATCTTAAAGATGATATCATGCCACGGTATGCTGAGCTGATTTATAATGGCCTATGGTTCTCTCCTGAACGGGAAATGCTTCAGGCTTTGATCGACAAAAGTCAGGAAAAAGTTTGCGGTGTTGTTCGCTTGAAACTTTACAAGGGTCGCGCCAGTGTTGTCGGACGCAAGAGTAAATTCTCTTTGTATTCCATGGAACCGTGACCTTCGAAGAAGATACAGTTTACGACCAACGCGATGCGGAGGGCTTTATCAAGCTGAACGCTTTACGTTTGCGTCTGCTCCACCGCCAAAAAGGCTAATCGAGCCAATTAGAAACAGAAAAGGGGCGCGGCAGTCATTGCAGTGCCCCTTTTTTATTGCATATCAAAATCCGCTATCTTTTGAATCGATCGTTTTCACTTTCTTCTTCAAAATCCTGAACTTCTTCCACATACGGGACATGTCTATCTTTAATAAATAGAATAACGGCGAAAAATGCCCCAGCAGCCCCGCCCAGTGTCATAATCGTGAAGATACCCGGAAACCAACTTAAATCCCAAGGTAGCTCCAGAACCCCCACAACGAAAATGAGGGCAGCCCCTGGCAGGGCAACCAACACAACAGCAAACACAATGCCAGTTAAGGCGCCAAGCGCAGCCGATTTCAAAAATTGAGTTGGGTTGACTGGATCTAACTGTCGCATGACGACCTAATTACCCAATTTCCGGCTCGGACACACCTGCGATCCTGCAAGCTGCCGTTACTGTATTAGCAAGCAGGCAAGCAATTGTCATTGGGCCAACTCCCCCTGGAACCGGAGTGATAGCACCCGCAACTTCAACCGCTTCAGAAAAACAAACGTCACCGACCAAACGGGTTTTCCCCGTATCAAGTTCAATTCTGTTAATCCCAACATCAATGACTGTTGCGCCGGGTTTGACCCAATCGCCTTTTATCATTTCAGATCGGCCAACGGCAGCCACCAGAATATCGGCGCTTCGGCAAACTGCGGGAAGATCTTTGGTTCTGGAATGAGAAATTGTAACAGTGCAGTTTTCGCCAAGAAGCAAACTCGCCATGGGTTTACCTACAATGTTCGATCGGCCGACCACAACAGCATTCAAACCTGATAAGTCGCCGAGCTGATCTTTCAGCATCATGATACAGCCGAGAGGCGTACATGGTACCATGGCATCAAGTCCAACGGCTTGGCGTCCTGTATTTACAACATGAAATCCGTCTACATCTTTTGCAGGATCAATGGCATCGATTACTGCTGTTTCATCCACTTGTGATGGCAGGGGTAATTGCACTAAAATTCCATGAATTGAGGGATCTGCATTCAGTCTTTCGACGACGGCCAATACTTCTTCTTGAGAGACAGTGTCGGCCAATCTGATTTCCTCAGATTTCATGCCGGCTGCAAGGGTGGATTTATTCTTATTGCGAACATATACGTGACTAGCAGGATCATCCCCTGCGAGAACAACAGCTAACCCTGGCGTCAAACCATGATCTGCTTTAAGTATTGTGACTTGTTCTGCAACACGTGTACGCACTTTCAGCGCAAACTCTTTACCATCAATAATATTCGCAGACATTGGCAATCGGGCCTTCTCAGCTAAACTCAGCGAACCTCAACTTCAACTCACTCATTACCTGGTCCGCATTGCCGGTAATCAGGATTGTTTTATTGCGATCTGTTTGGCCCGAGATCAATTCCATATCACGTGCCGGTATCTTCAATTTCTTCGACAGCACTTTTGTCAGCGCCTTGTTTGCTTTTCCTTTTTCAGGAACGGCTGTCACTTTTACCCGTAACCTGCACGCCCCGTCAGCTTGATGGTACAAGCCATCCATCCGGTTTGCGGAAGAACCCGGAGACAGTCGCACCAAAAGTTTGACGCCAGCCCCACAAAGCTCATAAGGCTCGTTCATTACCCCGCTATAAATTCAAACATCAGGTTTTGGGCAAATATCAGAAGTAAAATTAAAACGATTGGTGAAATGTCAATTCCTCCAAATTGCGGAATGATTCCCCGAATAGGTCTTAAAATTGGTTCCGTAATTTTATAAAGAAATTGGCCGACCGTCGCGACGAACTGATTCTGCGAATTGACCACATTAAAGGCGACTAGCCAGCTTAAAATTGCGTTCGCAATAAGCAGCCAAATAAAGATCTGAATGACCATACTAATGAGAGAGACCACAGAATACATGCTTTTACCTTGCTAGTTGGCAGTTTCTCTACATTTAGTCATCTGAACGGTAGAGAGCAAGACAAGTCTGCAGTTATGGGTTATTTTTCTGCAATCTCCTCATTTATCGACACATTTCCCAATTAGATCACTTATTTTTTTTTACGGTAGACGCTAGATACCATACTACTGGTCATATTCACCGCATTCTTGCCAACACTATAAAGAACGGTTTGCGCCAATTTTACAGGCGAAATACCATTCTCTTTTCCGCCAAGGCTTGCTAGTCTTATTGCAGGAAACGCAACCTCTTTCTGGGTTTTCCGACCAAACATCGAAATTCCAATTTTTATGCGACCCTTGCCAATATTCAATTCTTCTACAATTATTTTTGTTCCGTTTGAAGAAGGTGTTTTAGCTGCAAGTTTTGCTTTTATGGCGAGAACAAGTGCTGCCATACTTGATTTAGATCCGGAAATATTACTTACTATTTTAAGGGGTCCCGTAGAAATTTTTTGAATTCTCAATGGTCCGAACAGGAGACTTGTCGGAGCGTATGAAAATTCGATGTCACTGGATTCGAATAAATTCTGATTAGCGCTTTGACCATCTTTGATCGCAATAGACTTAACGCGGCCAGTTCCCGTAAAAATATTTAGGCTGCTCTCGCCTACAACTATTTTACTGCTACTTGCTTTTGTAATTGTTGCAGTTAGGACGTCACCGAAATTATTGCTTATCATTTGATTGGCCAGAAACCCGCCGCCAGCCAATGCAATTGCTGCTAATCCTACCGCGCCTGCGATAAGCAGTCGTTTATCTAGCTTCATTTTATAACTCCAGTTTCATCTTAATAATATCAAGGGGAAACCGGGATATAACTATAAGTTGCTAAATTACAATTTTATTCTACTTTTATGTGTATTTCTGTATTCAATACTTCCAAAAAGAATGATTGCAATGATCAGTCCAGTGGAATTCGCAGCCATATCCGCCCATTCGAAATGGCGTCCGGACAAGGGTTGCAAAAATTCGATCGCCACACCCAACCCTAACGATATGGAGACAAAAATTATCAAGGCTGCGCGGCTTGTCGCGGCCTGCCACCCCAGGGCTCCCAAACAAAAATAAGCTACACCATGCTGTATTTTGTCGCTAAGCAACGACACCGATTGAGGAACGGCTTCAATCGGGATCAAAGATCCGACCGTGATCGCGATGCCCAATACGAGCCATCCCACAAGATAAATATTTTTGGCTATAACCATTTATACTAACCCGTAATAATTCTCTGATTTAGTTACTTTGGAGGTAGAACGGCCCAGTTCAGCGTCAGTTCTTCGTCACTAAACCATGAATCCCATGAAAGCTGGAGAGGTTTCATTACCACTAATTCAGGATACGCACTTTTAAGGGACAGAAACTTAGGGTTTGAGTCCACCGGCAAAGATGTACCCTTCCAGACGATGACCCCGCCCTTTTCTTTAAAGTCTTCAGGATTCACCCAAGGAGAAATTTGTGTACTACCGTCTATAAAGGCAGAAATTGTTCGTTGAGACTCAGCGTTTGGCGCCGCGAATTCAACTTTATTGTGATAGTAAGCAACATTTCCAGCCCGCCAAACATCCCCCATGACATATTGCAACGCCTTATCTGGATATTGCTCTTGCCAGTGTTTGGAAATTCGCAATGCAATTTCGGAACCCGGAAATTGTGTCCGTTTCCCTCCTTCTTTTACCAATGGACGAACGGCATATACGGCAATGTAGGCCACAGGGCCGATCAGTGCGAAAAACAAAAATACTGCCTTGAAGCGTCCCATTTTAGAGAGCGTAATCATAGGGTTAAGGAAAGACACCAACAAAACGCCGCTCATTAAAAACAAAGGAGCCCCCCACATGGATCTCAATTTCCAGCCCAAAATGGCAGACAGAAGTAAAATCAGTAAAGGCGGCCCAAAAGCCATAAAGGAGAGCAATGCGGCATTACTTTTAGAGGCGTCAGCTTTATCTCTTTTCAATCCGAAGGCTGCGAGCATCAACAATAACGGGATCAACAAAACTAGTTGAGAAATCAGAAACTTGAGTGGATAAAGAAAATGATTTTTAAGCCCAACATCGCCGCTTCCGGATGCTCTATTGACGCCATAGCTTAATGTGGAGAAATCCGCTTCGACCATCCAGACGAAATGAGGCGTCAATATCAAGAGCATTATTCCAAGGGCAGCATAGGGTCCGATAGTCAAAAATTGCTGGCGACCTTTGGCTGTCGCTATCATGTAAGCGAACATTGAAACAAGTAAAAATCCAGTGAAGTATTTTCCAAGAACAGCAAGCGCTGCGGCTGCTCCCAAGACAATCCACCAAGTGACTTTCCTCGTCTCGATCGCCTTATAGAACGACAAAATAGCGATAGACCAGAAAGGCAGGAGAACAATATTCGCGTTAAATTCTGGGCTGGCATATCCGTGATAATAAACCCCCTCCAGCAACAATACAGATATCAGCGCTTTGAGAGGTGACAAAAATTCTCGCGCAAGAAGCCACATTCCGATAAACGCCGCACAAACCGAAAGTTGAGACAACAAATATTGAGCCCAGTCTGAAGATCCAGATAAAGTTGCAAATAGGTCCATCAACCATGGAGACAACGGCGGATGCTTATGATACCCCCACATCCCCTCATTTCCCCAAGCGAGCCCCTCAACAACATCTATGGGAAGATTATGATTAACTAAAGACGGAACCAATGTCCAAATCGACAAATGCAAAGCAATGAAAATCCAGAAACGGTATTATTCTTCATTTACAACTGCCATTTTCTCGTCAAATTTTTGCAGGTCATTCGATTTCTCGAAATCCTGAATTAGGTAAAGTGGGCGATTTTTGGATTCGTTAAATATACGCCCTACATACTCACCCAATATCCCCATGAACATAAGCTGGGTTCCCCCCAAGAATAGAATAACCACCATCACTGAAGGATACCCCGGGACATCCGCCCCGTTCACTAAAGTCTCAAAGATAATTTTTAGCCCTAAGATGCCTGCAAAAGTGGCAATGATGAAACCCAGGTAGGTTGCCAGCTTAAGCGGTGCCGTCGTAAAGCCGGTTATCCCATCCAGCGAAAAATTCCAGAGCTTGAAATAATTCCATTTGGTTTCCCCCGCAAAACGCTTGTCCCTATCATAGAGAACTTCTTGTTGCGGGAAGCCAACCCAGGCAAACAGGCCTTTCATAAACCGGTGTTGCTCCCGTAAAGTCTTCAAGGCTTCAACAGACCGCCGAGACATTAACCTGAAATCACCAGTGTCCCTTGGCAGTGCAACGGGTCCAATTTGACCCATTACGCGATAGAAGAAAGACGCGGTTGTTTTCTTTATCCAGCTTTCACCGGCCCTGCTCCTTCGCCGAGCGTAGACAACATCAATTCCGTCGTCGCGCCATGGCTTGATCAATTCTGGTATGAGTTCAGGAGGGTCCTGCAAATCGGCATCAATAATTATGATGGCCCTGCCTGCAGCATTATCGATGCCTGCAGTTACAGCTGCTTCTTTACCAAAATTACGGCTAAGATTGATAAAACAAACATTTGTGTCTTCGGTTTTTAACTGCTGCAACAAATTAAGCGTATTGTCGGTGCTTCCATCATTTACGTAAAGAAGCTCATAGCTCAAATCCAATTTGCTCAAAACAGAATTTATGCGCAGTTGAAACTCCAACAAAACAGCTTCTTCGTTGTATATGGGAATTACAACGCTCAGATCAGGAACTGACATAAAAACCCTTAAAAAATGAACCTAAATATGTCCGCAACTTACCTCAATCCGCCGATAGTTGTAAATGCTATGCATTTTTCCTATAAACGATAACTGACATCAACCGCTTTTAACCTAGTAAAAACCATAAACCAAACGATGAACACAACAACTATATCTCGGCAAGCCTTCAAGTTTGCTATTACCGGCATCCTAAATACAGGCATAGATTTCGCGATTTTTTTTACGCTGATTTATGTCGTGAGCGTTCATTTTGCGGTTGCCAATACTGTAGCATTTCTGATTGCAGTCACTGTTAGCTACATCATCAACAAAAACTGGACTTTCTCAGATCAGAACTCTGGCCACAAAATTCTTAGCGAATGGATACATTTTACGGTTATTTCCATTGGCGGGTTTATATTGGCAACAACACTACTGTTTATACTCGACCCTTATATACATGTTGGCGCTGCAAAAATTATCGCCACTGGCGCTTCCTTTATTTGGAACTTCACATTGACCCGCTTTTACCTTTGGAAAAATTAAGGGGAAAACTCCATAAGAGCTTCTCTTATCCCGCAGAAATGCTAATAGATAATATTAGACATTGATTTTAATGGATACGAGCACTCAAAACAATATGTGGTAATCATTCGTTCATCAAAAAGTGTCATGAATAATTGAGCTACTTCACTAAATGGTTGAAAAACCTGCCGGGAAAACGGAATCGAATGAACAAGATAGGTAAACTACAAAACATACAACCGCAGAAAAGGCAGGCACAAAGCTATCCCATCTCTTCGAATGTTATGTCGGGTCTATTTAGTTTCCTGGACACTATTCTTATAGCAAGTGCAGGATTTATAGCTTTCGCCACGATCATAGGTAGCCCCCTTTATATACGTGAAATATACTTATTTGCCATTTTCTTTATATTTAGCTCCTATTTTTTTGTTGGCCGGTATGCGGGTATTTACGCATTCACCGCAATAATGACCCCGCTTCGAACGATTTCACGATTGGGCGCGTCATGTTTGATAACTTTCTTACTATTACTGGCTCTCGCTTTTTCCTTAAAAATATCTGATGAGTTCTCTCGGATCTGGATGTATACATTTTTCTTAACAAGTTTTGTTTTCCTGGTTGTTTTCCGCCTTGTTGGATTTGGCGTAATTTCTCTGCTGGCAAAACGAGGCATTATCAGCCGCAACATCGTTATTCTTGGTTCCGGCAAACAAGCTGGCCACCTGATCAAGCAACTAACCAATGGATATATTTCTCCCATAAACCGTATCGTTGGTGTGTTTGATGATAGGCAAACAAGAATACATGGCAATCTGAAGAATTTCCCCATAATGGGCAATATTCAGGACCTTAAGAAATTCTGCCGTAAGAATAATGTGGACGATATCATCGTTGCGTTGCCCTGGAATGCAGACGAGCGACAAGTTAATATTGTCCACCAACTGAGAGAGCTTCCTGCTCATATTCATCTGGTATCAGACCTTGTGGGGTTTCGTTTTCCAAACAAACCTTCCCCCAATCATTTTGGCGCCATCCCGATGATCGAGGTTATTGACTCTGCGCTCTCTGGATGGGGTGGTTTGATAAAATGGCTTGAAGACAAAATATTAGGTAGCTTGCTTTTGGTTATGTTTATTCCAGTCTTCTTCTGCATCGCTTTGGCTATTCGATTGGAAAGTAAGGGCCCAGTGCTATTTAAGCAGAAGCGATTTGGGTACAATAATCAAGAGTTCGAGATTTATAAATTTCGCTCTATGTATCATGAGCAACTTCCGAATGACGTGACCCATCAAGCAACCCGCGACGACCCGCGCATCACGCATGTGGGAAATTTCATACGTAAAACCAGCTTGGATGAACTACCCCAGCTTCTAAACGTTTTTCTAGGCACCATGTCTCTGGTAGGGCCCCGCCCTCATGCTGTGGATCATAATGAAGAATATTCCGAGCTCATTGACGGATACTTCGCTCGCCATCGGGTCAAACCCGGGATTACGGGTTGGGCACAAGTTAATGGTCACCGCGGGGAAACTGATACATTGGAAAAGATGGAAGCCCGTGTTGAACATGACACATACTACTGCGAAAACTGGTCTTTGTTTTTTGATCTACAGATCCTAACGATGACAGCCTTCGTGGGATTTATGAACAAAAATGCGTATTAAAGGATGTAAATAGATCTTCCTTAAAGTCTACGATTCGGTAAAAAACCTAAAATCCGCCTAATCTCCGTAGCAACCCTTACGAATATTCCAAAACTACATACAACTTTAGATAAATTTATCACACCATTTTCCAATACGTTAACCATACCATCGTATTAGGATGCTCTAAATTAGCAATAATCTATAGCTAAATAGCACGAAATCGGATATTTTGATTTTCGCATTGGTCGATACAAGCTTTGCCAATTCTCGTTATGTAGCTTCAATACGCCTTTCTGGACAAATTGGCGACCTTAACAAGGCTAGTAATGAAAATGTGCACAGCTAGTTTTGCGGACTAAAGACCTTTGCAGAGGGAGGGCGAGTTATTTGTCTAACTCTTCTTTGGAGATAAAAAATGAAACGATTACTCGTGATTGTAGGAGCAGCATTACTCGCTAGCTTATTGTCTGTCGGGGTTTCAAAAGCAGCCATCTTTGATTTCGTCGAAGAAGCCAAACCTGCGAATATGGGCGAAATGGGCGGGCAACCCTTAACTTTCACTGACGGCGGTATCACAGTTGACGCCAGAGGATACTGGACCGGTGGAGCAGGACCTGCAGCAGCTTATCTGGACGGCGGCGGTGGATTAGGTGTTTGCCATACTGGCCTAACAGCCACACTTCAATGCGTAGTTCCTTCTGATGATAATGTTACAGTAACGGAAACTCTTGAACTTATTTTTGACCGAAGTGTTACAATTGCTTCAATCAGTTTCAGGGATGCGGTTCACGGAACGGCATTGTTTGATCTAGGTGAGACACTAATCCTTAAAGTCGATGGTGCTGCAACAGCTCTTGGCGGCTTAGATCTTGCTTCATGGGCAGCTTTTTCAGGTGTCACAGGCACAAAATTCGAATTCTCCTATGTGGATGAAGAATTCTACATTGATACATTGACTGTTACAGCAATCCCTCTTCCTCCAGCAATAGCTTTATTTGGCGCTGCCTTATTTGGTCTTAACTGGCTAAGTCGCCGCAGAAAACAAGCAATTTAAAATATAGCAAACCACACATATCTATCAATATCATTTAGAATGCCTCGTTGAACTACTCACGAGGCATTCTTTTGTTGAGCGTGTGCACACATTATTTACTACTACCCAAGTATTTAGAGGAGATGTAATCATGGTTCCGTAAAAAAGAGATGAATATGTTTGTTTAAAAAGTAATTAGTGAAAGCTATGATAGAGACTGATATTTCTTTTTTGCAATGTTAATAAGTTAGTACTCAAATACACCAACACCAACA
>MAAN01000027.1 GCA_002163135.1 Alphaproteobacteria bacterium 46_93_T64 | reverse complement strand
CTGCGGATAGAGAAGCGTTCCTTACGGCACTCGGGACGGCTGTCGCGGGAACATCCGGCGTAGAGCTCTCTGGAAACGAACTTGTCTTTGATCATACGGCGAACAGCCTTAGCTTCTCACTGGATGCGCTCACAGATGCCATCGTTGAAGGCCCTGAGAGTTTTGCAATTGGACTATCTGGAGATGATGCGCCGAATGTAGCCACGAGTATTGATGTCGCCAATAGCAGCGTTGGAACAACCATTACTGATACTAACGCGGTAGAATTTTCGCTTGTTGGCGATACATCTGTATCTGAAGGCGGGGTCGCCAGTTATACAGTTTCCTTTACGGGTGACATACCATCAGGTGAGACGACTTCAGTAGATGTAACATTTTCCGATACTGATACAACATCAGCTGATTACAGTGATTTCTTAACTGCCCTTCTTAATGCAGCGGCCGCTGCTTCGGGGGTTAGTGTGGTTGGAAATACCGTAATTTTTGATAGCACGGCAACTGATCTGACTTTTGATTTGAATATTGCATCTGGTGACCTTGTAGAATTAGATGAACAATATTCGATTGCCATCGAGAGCCCAACAGTCTCCAACGGGGGAGATGCCGTTTTATCAGCATCACAACAGGTCGATACGATAATTACAGATACAGATGACTTAACTGTATCGTTCCTTCAATCAACGTTATCTCGTAATGAAGGACTAAATGCAGGATATTCGATTGCTTTAGCAGGACTGGCACTGGCATTGACAGCCTTACCTGCTGGGGCATCTGTCTCTTTTGATTTAGAGCTCGATTTTGTTACTGCAGACGCGGCAGATATTACTGGCATGTTGTCTGATGCACTCTCAACTTTTCCTGCTGGTGTATCAGTTTCGGGTATTGGAAACACGGTAACCGTTACTGTTGATGGCATTGCGGTATTTACCGGCGGTGAAATTTCACTTGATTTCGATATTCCACTTATTGGCAATGACGGTACTGAGGTTGATGAAGAGTTTTCTCTAACGATTAGCAATGTTGTGGGTACCGGCGTAAATGCAATCACAGGTACAACTGTGAACACAACGACAGTTGTTGATGATGGCAGTGTTTCAACGTCACCAACGGAGAATGCCGATAACATTACCGGAACATCCAGCGGGGATAATATTGACGCATTGGCCGGTGACGACACAGTAGACGGCGGATCTGGCAATGACACAATTTCTGGCGGTTTAGGGAATGACTTTCTCATCGGTGGCGAAGGTTTCGATATTCTGAACGGTGGCGTTGATAATGATACGCTCGAGGGTGGTGAGGGTAACGACACACTTTCAGGTGGCGCCGGTGACGATGTTTTGAGAGGTCAAGGCTGGGATGATCTGCTAAATGGCGGTGATGGCCACGATCTTCTGGAAAGTGGGGACGGTGCAGGAAGCCTGTTTGGTGATGCGGATAACGATACACTTATCGGAGCTTTTGGGACAGACTTGCTTGATGGTGGTACCGGAAATGATAGCCTCCTCGGCGCAGAATTGGATGATACGCTACACGGCGGTGATGGTGCAGATTTTCTCAGTGGTGGCTCGGAGAATGACGAGCTGTATGGGGAAATTGGTAATGACACGCTTCAGGGCGACAGTGGCAACGACACATTGCTTGGAGGCGCAGGCATCAACTCATTGGAGGGCGGCACCGGTGATGACATATACCGCTTGAACCTTGGTGACGGGCAGCACACTGCAACCGATACTTCTGGTGCTGATCGTGTGTTTGTCGAAGATATCGATGATTTTCTGCGAACTGGTGGATCAGATTTGACAATTTTTGGAGACGGCGGTGAAGAATTAGTCATTAGTGATTTCTTTGGTGCCAGCAGTATCACGACCATTGATCTGAATTTTGTTACGGGCCTTTATACATTTGATATGGAAAAAGACCTCGTGGGAGATACGGATAATGATCTGTTGATCGGCACAGGGCTTGCCGATGTCATTACTGGCGGTGATGGCGATGATCTGATCATTGCTAAAAATGGCAATGATACAGTTCAAGGTGGCGCGGGCGATGACACACTAGTTGGTGAGGGTGGTGACGACAGCCTTGATGGGGGCGAAGGGTTTGATACAGCGTATCTTGATGCTAGCACAACCGGTGTAACTATAACGCTGGATACTGTGAGCACTGGAACTGGATCAGTCGAAGAAGGAACGGATACGCTAGTCAGTATCGAGAAGATTGTAGGCTCAGATCACAATGATACGTTTGTCGCAAACGCAGGTTTTTCCGGATCGTACGGAAATTTCAATGCATTTGAAGGGCAGGACGGTGATGACACGATAACCGGTAACGGGAACACTCGGGTTGACTACATCAATGCGGATGGTGGCGTGACGGTTGATCTTTCTGATGGGACTGCGGAAGCTGCTGGACTTGGCGCCACAAATATCGGATTTGATAATTTACTGGGCGGCATCAATCAGATCGGTGGATCTATGTTCTCAGACAGTTTGTCTGGCGGTGTGGATGACTATTACGAAAGTTTCAGAGGCCGAGATGGAAATGATACGATCGACGGAGGCTCGGGTTTTGACGAGTCTGATTATATTTTCTCCAGTGAAGGTATTACAGCGACATTAATAGCGGGCGGCGCCGGTACAGTGTCCAAAATTAGCGGTGAAGTAGATACTCTTTTAAGTATTGAAAAAATTCGCGGATCTGATTTTGCGGATAGTTTTGACGCTACCGCATTCGATGGTGGTTCATTCGGCCTGTCCAATTATGTTGAAGGTAGGGATGGCAATGACACTATTGCCGGAAACGGTGAAACCCGCGTTGAGTATCGTAATGCGGATGGTGGTGTCCATGTAGATTTGGGACTTGGTTTCTCTCAAGCAACTGCCGGCATCGACGGTGCAACTAATGTTGGTGTAGACGTCATTTCAGGTGCTACCAAGATAGTGGGATCCGAATTTGACGATAGTCTTGTTGGTGGCGCAGATGATTACTACGAAGAATATCGGGGAGAGGGCGGCGACGACACCATTGATGGTGTTAGCGGGTTCGATCGCCTGAATTACAGCTTTGCGGATTCAGCCATTAATATCGAATTTAGTGACATCACTGATGAAAGCGGAACGGTCTCCGACGATGGGCACGGTGGATCTGATGTATTCTCAAACATAGACGAGGTTCAGGGATCAACTTTTGGAGATACCATGATCGGTAATCTTCAAAGTGATCGTTTCATTGGCGGGGCAGGAGACGACACCATCCAAGGCGGCGGTAATTTTGATGCCGCCAGATATGACCGTAGCGATCAGAGTGATGCAGTACATGTAGATCTGCTGGACGGTTTTGCCTACAACGATGGGTATGGGGACACAGACACGCTGTTGGAAATTGAAGAAATTCGCGGCGGAGCAATGAATGACTCTCTTTACGGTAGTGCGGAAGATGAACGCCTGCGAGGCGGTAATGGGGATGATGATCTTCAAGGGCGCGGGGGGAGTGACAGTCTGAACGGCGATGCAGGTGTTGATACATTACAGGGTGGAGCCGGCGACGATTGGCTCGTTGGTGGTGCCGGTGACGATGTTCTTGACGGCGGTGCTGATTTTGATGCTGTCCAGTATTATGATTTGACGAGCGGTATTACGGGCGTAATGACAGGCGGCGGCGCTGGCACCGTATTCCACGACGGATTTACGGACACCTTAATCAGCATTGAAAAAATTCACGGCAGTGACTTTGATGACAGCCTTACTGGTAGCGCAGATTCAGACGATTTTTATGGAGAAGACGGAAACGATACGTTAGAGGGCAATGATGGTGTTGATTTTCTAAACGGTGGCTCTGGCGCCGATAGCCTTGTTGGTGGGATCGGCGATGACTGGCTTAGCGGTGGAGATGATGCAGATGTGATTGACGGGGGTGCTGGATTTGATACAGCACAACATGGTGATTTAGGTTCAAGCATCACGGCAGTTATGACGGGCGGCGGAGCAGGTACAGTTCAAAGTGATGGTGTTACAGACACCTTGATCAGCATAGAAAGTATTTACGGGACCGCGTTAAATGACAGCATGACTGGCAGCGCTGATGAAGACAATTTCTACGGTGAAGACGGCAATGACACTCTAATTGGTAATGGCGGCGTTGATGGGTTTGACGGTGGTGCTGGAGATGACAGCATCTCCGGAGGCGCTGGAGATGATTGGCTTTCTGGTGGAGCAGGTTCAGATACGTTAGACGGTGGCGCAGATTATGATGCTGCTCAGTATGTTGAGGCTGGGTCAGGAATTACTGCTGTTTTGACAGGCGGTGGCGCGGGAACAGTGGACCATGAGGGTTTCACCGATACACTAATCGGTATTGAAAAAATCCACGGCAGTTCCTTCAATGACAGCATTACGGGTAGTTCTGATAACGATGATTTCTACGCCGAGGACGGAGATGACACTCTAAATGGTGCTGGCGGTAACGATAGCATAGATGGCCAAGGCGGCGCAGACAGCATTGTTGGTGGCGCAGGAGGTGACCTGCTTTTCGGCGGGACAGGAAATGACTATCTTTTCGGCGGTGACGATTTCGATATCCTGAACGGTGGAGAAGACAACGATACGCTGGAAGGCGGTGACGGGAATGACACACTTTCCGGCGGTGCTGGTGACGATGTTCTGCGAGGCCAAGGCTGGGATGATCTGCTAAACGGCGGTGATGGACACGATCTATTGGAAAGTGGAGGTGGTTCAGGTCGCCTGTTCGGTGATGCGGATAACGATACTCTCATCGGTGGGTTTGGGACAGACTCGCTGGACGGTGGTACCGGCAATGACAGCCTTTTCGGTGCTGAATTGAATGACACTCTTGTTGGCGGAGACGGCGAAGACACCTTAGACGGTGGGACAGGCAGCGATTGGCTAAATGGTGGTGCTGGTGATGATGTGATTGATGGCGGTGCAGATTTCGATGGCGTTAATTATTATTCAGAAACGTCAGGTATCAATGTCACTATGTCAAGTGCCGGAGCAGGTACAGTTACGCATGATGGGTATACTGATACATTGATCAACATCGAACGTGTTCACGGGAGTAGCCACGCAGATTTCTTCACTGGAAGTTCTGATGCGGACCGCTTCTACGGAGAAGATGGCGGCGATACAATGGATGGGGGAGCTGGTGACGATTTTATGCAAGCCGGTAATGGTGCTAATTCGCTAGAGGGTGGGCTTGGTAACGACACTGCTGATTATTACGGTGTATCTACTGGCGTTACAATTGTTATGAGCGGCGGCGGCGCTGGGACTGTTGTTCATGACGGGGACACTGATACTTTAAGTGGCATTGAAATTGTTAATGGTAGTTTTGCCGATGATAATATCACAGGGAGTGCCGATACCGACAATTTCTACGGACATAGTGGGAACGATACAATTCTAGGTAACGATGGCGCTGATTTTCTCGACGGTGCTACTGGAAATGACAGCCTTGTTGGTGGCACCGGAGATGATACTCTTTTCGGCGGTGTAGATGCAGATATCCTGGAAGGTGGCATAGATAACGATGACCTTCGAGGCGGTACAGAAAATGACACCCTTATGGGAGGAGAAGGCGCTGACACTCTCTTAGGCGAGGCTGGAAACGATAGTCTTATGGGCGGTGATGGGGATGATGTTCTCGAGGGTGGTGTCGGTGATGATTATATGGCAACCGGTGATAATGGATATTGGGATATCGTAATCGCTGGACTTGGTAATGATACGATAGATGTTGCAAGCTCGGATGGATATTTTGAAATTCAGTATGATGGATTAAGCGTCTTTGACATTGATACTCTCGGTGGATCAAGCGCAGGGATTATTGCTGATTTGTCGTTGGGAACTATCAATAAAGGGGATGCTGGCATTGATAATATCTGGAACTTAAATCAGATTACAACGTCAGATATTGCTGGATTTGGAATACTAGGAAGCGCTGGAGACGATCTAATCACTGGGTTTGCGTATTCGGGAGTGTATTTGGGGTTCATGGGTGGGGCGGGGGACGATACTCTGGACGGCAATAGCGCAGCCTTCAACCGACTGAGTTACCGCGAAGCAAGCTCCAGTGTGGATGTTCAACTTAGTAGTCTGGAAGAAGGCTCAGGAGCGACGAGCAATGATGGGGACGGTGGCGCTGATACTTTTAGTGAGATGGACGAAGTTCAGGGATCTGACTTTGATGATACTCTTACTGGAAGTGATTTTTGGGATCGGTTCATCGGCCGCTCCGGCAACGATATCATTGACGGGGGAGACGGATTCGATCTCGTTCGTTATGACCAAAGTGGCTTAATAAACGGTGTGGATGTAAACCTTGGAACCGGTGTTGTGCTGGATGACGGTTACGGCGATCAAGACACACTGACGAGCATCGAACAAGTTTTCGGATCATCTTTTGACGACTCTCTTGTTGGATCCGTAGACGGGAACAGGCTCGAAGGTCGGGAAGGTAATGATACTCTGGTTGGCGGCGATGGTTACGACACGCTTATCGGCGGCGCAGGGGATGATTTGATTTTTACCGGCAGCAATAGTTATTTCGATGAAGTTATCGGTGGACTTGGGAATGATACGATTAATTTTACGAATACTGGTGGTGAATTCGGTATTTATTACAACGGCCTGACGAGCGACGATATCGATACTTTGGGGGGGTCTACTGCGGGGATAATTGCGAATTTACAGGCTGGCTCCGTCAATAAGGGGGATGCTGGGATTGATACATTATCAAATCTGGTTGAAATCACATCTGATTGGGGGTTTACTTTTTCTGGAACTGACGGTGATGATCAGATTACGGGATTTAACAATTTAGATGTCTATCTTTCATTCCAAGGTCGCGCTGGAGACGATACTCTTACCGGCGACATTGCAGCATACAACCGTTTGGATTATCGCTATTCAGATACCGGTGTTAATGTACAACTTGACAATTTGACAGCAGGTTCCGGTACAACGAGTAATGATGGCGAAGGTGGTTCTGATGTCTTTAGCAACATGGATGACATCCGTGGATCTAATTACCACGATACGCTAAGCGGCGGTAATTTCGACGACCGATTTATTGGGCGATCTGGTAATGATATCATTGATGGTGGCCTTGGAGATGACATGGTCCGTTACGACAGAAGCAGTCTTCTAAATGGGGTGGATGTCGATTTGAGTACAGGCATCGTTCTGAACGATGGATATGGAGATCAGGATACCTTAATCAGCATTGAGAAAATCCGTGGATCTTCTTTTAGCGACTCAATTGTTGGATCCACTAGTGATGAATGGCTCGACGGCAAAAACGGTGACGACGTGTTGATCGGAGGAGGTGGAGTCGATTGGATTTCAGGCGATGCCGGAAATGATACCCTAACCGGCGGAGCTGATGGTGATACGTTTAATTTCAACGGCTTAGCTGATGGCGTTGGTGTAATATTTAATGCGGCCTTCGGGGGCAGCAGTAATGACATTACCGATTTTGTATCAACGGTTGACACTGTTAATCTTGCCGCCAGTGATTTCGCGTTTGAAGCCGGTTACAGCTTTACTGATGATTTCCTGACAACTATCGGCGGTTCTGCCTATGACGGTACCAACGCAGACTACACAGGTGGTCAAGATACAGGGGAAGCAAAATTGATTTTTGATGGCTCCTATCTTTATTACGATGATAATGAAAGTGCTGACGGGTATACGGTTATTGCCGAATTCACCACTGGCACAATAGTTGGCGCTGATGTAACGGTGGTATAATTAGCGCTTCGTTGATAAAGACAGCGCGATTTATGGCAAGGGTTGAAGTGAACACCAATGATGATTATATATCTTAAGGTGTTCGCGAATGTACGCCTAAATATGCGTGCTGGATGACCGGTTTAGCGTGTTTCTTGTAAGTTCAAGTAGACATCTCGTGTTAAGGAACTGCGGACAATTCGTGAAGTGCCATCAGTAAAGTCACTTTCATATGTCATTCCAAACCGCTGAAGAATTTTGAGGGACGATGCATTTTTTGAATTAGCGATACCATAAATTTTTGGAAGGGCTAATGTCGCAAAGCCGAATTCGATCATTTTTGAAGCAGCTTCTGTTGCGTAACCATAGCCCCAATTGCTGGGATAAAGCCCATAAGAAATCTCAATATCATCTGTATCAGGCTTAATTTCACGCAAACCACATTCACCAATAAACTGCCCGCTTGCTTTTTCAATTATTGCGAATAGACCAAAATTGCGGCGGCGCCAATGGTCAAGAATTGACGCAAGCTCCGTGTCACTTTTAGCGCGATCAAGTGTTCCAATTTTGCGGGAGGCCATAACTTCTGGATCCCCATATAGGCGAAACAGCGTATTTGTATCGCTGGCGATCATTGGACGCATAGCCAAGCGTTCTGTTTCGAGTTTAAAAATTTCCATGACCTATCCATTTTAGATTTCATCCAATGATAACGAAACGGCTGCGTTAAAACAACTTCTCCAGGCATTAGGGAAATCCTGATGTTTGGGTTTTTTTGAGAAAAAATGCACAAAAGTCAAAGAAAATCAAAAAATAGAAATTGCAAATATTCTGGTTAATCAATCATTTTTGGGAATTCAAACACAATGATGAAGCTAATATTTGTTCATGGGTGGAGCGTCACCAATACTCGCACGTATGGTGATTTACCAGCGGTGCTCGCGGCACCGTCTGATCAACATGATATTGATATGGAGATTAGCCATGTTCATTTGGGTCGCTACATCAGTTTTCATGATGAAGTTTCGATGGAAGATGTTGCCCGGGCGTTTGATCAGGCATTGAGAGATACATTAGCGACCCAAAACGGCTCAATTCAGAAATTTTCATGCATCACACACTCAACTGGGGGGCCTGTCGTTCGGGAATGGGTTGAGCGCTTCTATGGGGCAGAGCTGCTTTCGGACTTGCCGCTTGAGCATCTCATCATGTTAGCGCCTGCTAATCATGGGTCTTCATTGGCAGCCATTGGAAAAGAACGGGTTAGCAGGATAAATTCGTGGTTTCAAGGGGTCAAGCCGGGGCAAGGTATTCTTGATTGGTTGGTTCTCGGCAGCAACGGTCAATGGAGGCTGAATGAACGTTCTTTGAATTATTCATTGGCAGAAAACAACTTTTTCCCGTTTGTACTAACCGGGCAGGATATTGATAGTAAGTTTTATGATTTTTTGAACAGCTATTTGACTGAAGTTGGATCTGACGGCGTAGTTCGTGTTGCAAGTGCCAATTTGAATTTCCGATATGTCAGACTGGTACAATCTGACGGTATCGTTCGCAAAAGGCCTAAAACACTCTCTCTCAAAGTCGATGGCGTGATTAGGAAAAGCGAAGGTGCTGGGTTTGGTTTAATTCCAAATGCATCTCATGCGGGATCTACAATGGGGATCATGAATAGTGTCAAATTGAATGCTGATCCTCAAAAGCCAGTGATTGACCAAATTTTTGGATGCCTAAAAGTGGGTGACAAAAAGGAATATGATACACAAGCGTTGGCGTTGGAGGCACTCACCACCGATACCCAATCACAAACAGATAGAAATATGATGATGGTATTTCAGATCAAAGATGATCGAGGTCAAACCATTAAAGACTATGATCTTTTACTCTTGGGCGGGAAAAGATATTCACCGGGCAAACTACCAGAGGGATATTTCATTGATAAGCAGATGAATGCTGAAACTGGACGGCTCGTCTATTACGTAAATGCCAAAAAACTACAAACTTTGGGCGCCATTGGTTTTCGTGTGATAGCACGCCCTGATAAAGGATTTACGCACTATGCAGCTGGTGAATTTCATTCGGACGAGATCAATGTCGCAGAGTTAATCGTCCCAAATCAAACCCTGTATGTAGAGATCGAAATGAAGCGCCGGGTAGCAAGAAACGTTTTCAAATTAGGCTCACCAAGTGCGAAGACTACAGAATTTAAAAGTGAAAAACCCGCTAAAGAAATCTTGAACTGATTACAGATTGGCGAATTGGTGGGAGTGTAAGCGAATTTGTATCATCACTTGCAAAGCTAGCTATCAAAATTGAGTTTCATACAGTATCTTGCAAGCAACGAAACAAGAGCCGCTTTTGATCAAATTACGCGGCATAATCAATGGAGAGATCGATGAAAGCGTATGTGATTGCAGACGGCAAGGGACTTGATGCATTGCAATTGAGGGACCGGGAAATCCCAAAACCAGGGCCGGGTGAAATTCTTGTACGTATGAAGGCAAGTGCAATCAATTATCGTGACTTTCTCACCATTAGTTTTGCAAGTTCAAGAGGAATTACAGAAGAGCGCATTCCAAATTCAGATGGTGCGGGTATTGTTGAAGAAGTGGGCGTTGGTGTAACAGCGTTTAAATCCGGCGATCGGGTCGTTGGCTGTTTTTTCCAAGATTGGATTGGTGGTTCAATTACAGAACGTACAATGGCAAGTGCCTTAGGCGGACCTATTGACGGTGTTCTGGCTGAATACGCTGTTTTTAAAGAAGACGGTGCGTTGCCGATGCCGGAGCATATGTCATTTGAAGAAGCCTCAACCCTTCCATGTGCTGCCTTAACTGCCTGGAATTGCCTGATCGAAAAGGGAGGGGCAACGGCTGGAAGTACTGCTCTTCTTCTTGGAACCGGCGGCGTTTCGATCTTTGCGTTGCAGATGGCAAAAGCCAGCGGTATTCGCACAATAGTGACGTCAAGCAGTGATGAAAAATTGGCACGTGTCAAGGAAATGGGCGCAAGTGATGTCATTAATTACCGGACAACACCTGACTGGGAACATCGCGTGAAGGAACTCACGGGTGGCAATGGTGTAGACGTTGTCGTCGAAGTAGGTGGGGCTGGTACCCTTGCGAAATCGGTGGAGTCCGTCCGCGTGGGCGGTACTATTTCACTGGTCGGTGTTTTAACAGGGGGTCAAATTGATCCGACATCGATCATGCGTAAATCCATTTGTTTACAAGGGATCTATGTCGGGCCTAAAAACATGTTTAAGAAAATGAATGCCGCCCTAGTTCACAATGATATTCATCCGGTGATTGATAAAGTGGTTGCGTTTAAGGACGCAAAAAAAGCCTATGAACTGATGCAAAGCGGTGCCCATTTCGGCAAAATCGTTATAGCAATGCCCTAACGTTATCTTGCTATTGAGCGAAAGCATTACGCTATTAAGATACGTCTAGCCCATCGCCGTTGTATGCTGCATCAAATCGGGACGCGAGCCATTTACCACTGATAATCGGTGGGTATTTGGCTTGCTCACCTACTTTGATGCAACTTTCAAAAACTTCTACTGTGGTGTCGTAGTTTGGCTCAACAAAGAATGGGACTGAATATCTATCTGATTTTAAGTCCCCTGTTACGCGATGCAGAGTAGACTTGTACCGGTCATTTGACCAGCGAGCCATCATGTCGCCAACATTGACCACATAACAGCCGTGTATAGGCGGTGCATCAATCCAATGGCCGTCTTTATGTTGGACTTGTAGGCCACCCACTTCATCCTGAGATAAGATTGTTAAACATCCGTAATCTGTATGTGCGCCTGCACCGGGTTGATCAGGGACACTTCTATGCGATGCTGGAAAATAGTGTAGCATTCTCAAGATACTGGTCGAATGATCAAAACGCTTATCAAAAAAATCCTGTTCTTGGCCAAGAGCTAAAGCCATTGCTTGTAAGATCTTCAAAGCAACTGACATTAACTCATCAAAATACGTTTCCACTGTCTCCTGAAATTTGTCGAGATCTGGGTAGATATTGGGGCAATAAAACGGATTGTCTGAAATGCTGTCTGGATGATCTGCGAAAAGATTAACGCCGAGATCAAAACTTTCCTTCAAATCCGCAGGCAGTCCCTTTTCGAGGTTTTCTGATCCCATCGGCGACCAGCCACGATATCCTTGGCTTTTTTTCATGTGAACCAAGTGTTTTGCTGTTTCGTCTTGGGCAAAGAATTTCTGGGCAGAGCTGTAGAGGTCGCTAATTCGGGCTTTGTCGATGCCGTGTCCCGCAACATACATTAAACCATAGGTGCTAAGTGCGTGATCAATTTCACGAATGACACCTTCCCACTTTGTGGTATCTGGATCCTGAAGCGGAGCGATATTTACAACGGGTAATGTTTCCACAAGCAACTCTTTTCCAAATTTTCCAAATAGCATCTTGTGGTAAAAAGCAAAACGAATACAGGAAAATTTTAGTACACATTTTTAGTATCATTTGAATTTGCGCAATTCCAGTTCAATTGGTTTGCAGCAGAAATATTAAGTTGGTAGAAGAGCTTTACGAAAACGCAATTTCTTTATTGTCCATGCGAATAAATTGACAGCAATGTCTGCGTCTTCGTTATAAGCGTATTCGCTATTCAGCGGCTTTATAAATTGTTGTTTTAGGATGTGCCATGATACGGCGGACCATTGGTTCAAAGAAACTTAAGGGTTCTGCTTCGTAATCCGGGTCAAACGCGTTTTGATCGTATTTTTCACAAAATTCAGCACAAGCGTTGAAAAACGGATGGTCCTTGAACTGATCGCGTAAATTACGGTCCAATCCAATATGATGGAAAAAATAATAACCTTGAAAAATTCCGTGATTTTTCGTGATCCAGTGATTTTCGTCCGACAGAAATGGCTGCATAATCGTTGCTGCGATATCAGCGTGATTATAGGTCCCAAGAGTGTCGCCAATATCATGTAGTAACGCCATTACTACGTATTCTTCATCACGACCATCACGGTGTGCCCGTGTAGCTGATTGCAAGGAATGCTGTAGACGGTCAATTGGAAAACCACCGAAATCCCCATCTAGCAAACGTAAATGAGACAGCACCCTATCTGGTAGCCCATTTGAGAATTCGCGAAAGTTATCAGAGATGACGGCGTAATCTTCCGCTGTCGCATCTGTCATTGTTGTAAAATTTGCAGTTTCTGTTGGTTTGTTGCTCATAGCTCACCTTTTTATTATTTAATACCCAAACGTTGCTACTGTTTGGGTCTGTTGGCAAGCACTAAAGCAAAATGGTTTGTTATGTTAGACAGCTTCTTTTCTACAAATAGGCGCAGGTTTGATGCCGAGGCGCGCAAACAAGTTCATATCGGTTTCATGATCCGGATTTTCTGTCGTTAACAATTTTGTGCCCGCAAATATAGAAGATGCGCCCGCCATAAAACACATGGCTTGCATCTCTTCGCTCATTTCTAAGCGGCCAGCTGACAATCGGACAACAGATGCTGGCATGGTAATTTTTGAAACTGCGATCGTCCGTACAAATTCAAATTTATCCAACTCCTCAGTGTTGCTAAGCGGAGTGCCTTCTACGTGAACCAGCATGTTGATAGGAACACTCCCCGGATGATCAGGCAAAGTAGAGAGGGTATGTATCATTCCAATACGGTCGCTTGCGTCTTCGCCCATGCCGACGATACCGCCGCTACAGACGTTAATTCCAGACTCTCTCACCAACGCTAGCGTATTCAGTCGATCTTGATACGTACGAGTAGTAATGATCTTCTCGTAGTATTCTTTAGAGCTGTCTACATTGTGATTGTAGTAGTCAAGGCCGGCTTCTTTCAATCGAATGGTTTGTGACGGGCTTAACATGCCAAGGGTCATGCATGTCTCCATCCCCATTTCACGAACGCCTTCGATCATAGCCGTGATGACATCCATATCGCGGTCTTTTGGACTGCGCCATGCTCCGCCCATACAAAAGCGCGTAGCACCGCCGTCTTTTGCTTTTTGAGCCTCGTCTAAAACGGCTTGAACTTCCATTAATTTTGCAGCAGGGAGGCCCGTATTGTTATGCGATGATTGCGGGCAATAAGCGCAGTCTTCCGGGCACCCACCGGTTTTGATGGAGAGTAAGCTTGACACTTGAACTTCATTTGGAGGGAAATATTCGCGGTGAACAGTTTGTGCTCGTAAAAGCAAATCCATGAGAGGCAAATCGAATAACGCTGAGATTTCGTCGCGCGTCCAATCATTGCGTAGAGAGTTTTCGCCAACCGTAGGATGGGGGGCAACTTGATCTGCGGCTATGGTTTCGTGCTTCATGATCTGTTCTTCCTATTTTGCGCAATTCAGGCTGTGATAGCAGTTCGAAAATCGAAAAGAAAGACTTGAATTTATTGTAATATTTCCTATTGGCGTTAGAGGAGAGGTCGATCTATTAGTATTTTTCGAATAATATAAAATGATCGTTGCAAACTGAGGTAGATAAAGATCTAATTTAAATTACGGTTTAGTTTAGAGACGTTACTGATCGTGCCTTAATAAAGGAAATAATAATGGCAACAAACAATGCGCGTGTTATTCGGCCCAAAACCTTACTTGCCCCGCCCATGCGGATGCAACCCGCCTTTGATAATCCGGAGGGGATCAGAGCTCTACTGGAGAAGGGCAGCTCTTATAAAACACTAGCCGCAGTCCACAAAAATGTCGGAGAGACAAGTGGCGGTTGGTTCCGTAACTTCTGGGCGCTGGGCGAAAAGGTTGTGTTTGAGGGGGCTGAGCCTTACTTTTATAATCAGCGATTTATAGATGCTGCCAAAAAATCGTTTCAAGCTGAGGTCATTCGCCCAGTCGCTATGATGACAAATTTGAACCTTCCCGCGCCGGGCGCTCCGTTTCATTTGGACTTACCTTTCTTTCGCGGAGTGCAAAATCGGGAAGTTCCAAGTTGGATGCTAGCCCCTATGGGATATTCGGGCCTTTTCCATGAATGGGCTATTCCTGTTGCATCCGCCATTTCTTGGTTTTACGAGGGCGTGGGAGGAGAGTTTGAATATTGGCCTGATGGTCTTTCTCAACCGTCTTTGACAGAAAATCCGCCGTATTCCAACGCCTGTGTACTAGCAGATAATGAATATATGTACCATCGTGTTGGTGCTATTGGACCAAAGGATCAGCAAAACTCTTATGATGATTTAGGGTATGATGCGCTTTTGGAGCTAACACAAGACAGACGTTGGGACGTTGTTGAAGATGGGATAGTGAAAGCCTCATTTGATTATGACCAAGTCCGCATTTCGGTGCTTTGGAAAGCTTATTGTTTTAAGGATGAGAGAGAAGCAAGATCATTCGACGATCATTCACATGACCTGACACCCCAGCTGGTGACGGATATTTTGTGTGCCGATATGAAGTCCCGCGGTATTGGGTATAAAGACCCCGGTGATTTCGCAAACGACACAGTCTGGAAGGAAAAAATACTGTCTGTCTACTCTGCACCTGATGGCGGCGCCAGTTACTAAGCGGCATCCCAGTAGGGTGTGTCGCCAAAGTTCGCAGTTAGGTGATCAATAAATAGTCTTACGCGGGAAGATAGGTATCGGGTTTGTGGGTAAATCGCATACGCGCCAAGCTCAACAGCTTTATATTTGGGCAGAACTTCGACTAATGCTCCAGATTTCAAATCTTCCCAACAGATGAAAGTCGGTGAGAAACAAAGACCAAGACCATCGATCGCGGCTTGCCGTAGAAAGTCACCATTGTTTGAAATCATGGCGGTTTTGCCGCCGAGATCGAATTGCTCTCCTGATGGGTCGCTCACTTGGTACATCATACCACTAGGACTTTTGTAACGTAGAAATTTGTGATCAGAAAATTGTGATGGATGGTGAAGCGGGGTATGGGTTTCGAGATATTTCGGACTGGCATACAAACGGTGGCGGATCGTGGTGAAGCGGCGGGCAATTAGACTTGAACTCTCTAGATTAGCAATACGAATAGCCAAATCTACCCCTTCTTCAACAAGATTAATCTGATGATCTGCGAAATTTAGGTCAATGATTAAGCCTGGATGAGCGGCCGCAAATGAATTAACGACCGGAGCCAAATGTTTAAGCCCGAATGATAAAGGTGCTGCGATTTTCAATGTGCCACTTAGTTCCGACTTTGCAATACTGACCGAGGCCACCATTTCTTCAGTATCGCTAAGAATTTTTTGGGCCTGATTATAAAACATCTGACCAGCCTCAGTTAAGCTAGAGCGACGGGTTGTTCGAGTTAAAAGTTGTACTCCCAACCTACCTTCAAGTTCTGACAGTCTGCGGCTGATGGCTGATTTGGCCAAGTTAAGCTGATTTGCGGTTGCTGTAATACTTCCGCTTTCAACGATTTTGACGAACAGCGCCATGTCTTCGAATTGTCCCATATTAATTGTTCTAATTTAAAGAACAGTTAGTTGCAATATTTTATCTTTATCCACGAAATAGGAAATATTAAATTCAGATCAATTCAATGAAGTGACTACCATTACGAAAGGGCAATAGGATGAGCGAAACGAGCCGTGAAATCTTAGGTATTATTCAAGGCGTGGAAGGCTCCGATGGCGCTGATGTGAAGCTCAGACGTTACATCGGTGGGCCTGAGCTAAATATACTTGACCCGTTTCTGATGTTGGATGTGTTTGGCACCGACGAGCCAAACGATTACATCGGTGGTTTTCCGTCCCACCCACATAGAGGCTTCGAAACAGTAACCTATATGCTGGCAGGGCAAATGCGGCATAAAGATAATGCTGGCAATGAGGGCGTGATTATACCTGGTGGCGTCCAATGGATGACAGCAGGCCGGGGTATTGTTCATTCTGAAATGCCAGAGCAGGAAGCCGGACTTATGAAGGGCTTTCAGCTTTGGGTAAATTTACCTGCGTCTGAGAAAATGTGTGAACCGGGATATCAGGAATTTCCGCCCGAAGTGATGCCTGTTGAAGAGTTGCAAGGCGGCGGGAGTATCAATGTTATCGCCGGCAAGACCAACGCCGGAACTACGGGGCCGGTCACAAACGCACATACTTTGCCGTTCTATATGGATATCCGCCTTGGTGCAAACGAGGAATTGGATCAACGTATTGATGAGAGCCATAACGCATTTATTTATGTGATTGAGGGCGCATTAAACGTCGGGAGCAGTGATGTTTCAATAGATGAGGGTGATCTATGCGTTTTGGGAGAAGGAAAGAGCGTTTCAATAAAATCTGATGCCAATGGTACCCGCCTTCTGCTGGTTGCCGGGAAGACATTAGATGAACCTGTCGCGCGGGGAGGACCCTTTGTCATGAATACAAGAGCCGAAGTGATGCAGGCGTTTGAAGATTATCAGAACAACAAATTCTAGAGGATATTATGGGATTACTTATTGACGGTGTTTGGCATAAAGATGACCCAAATGCGAAAAAAACTGACGGAAATTTTGTTCGTAAAGAGACAGCCTTTAGAAGCTGGATAACCAAAGACGGATCAGCAGGGCCAACTGGTAGCGCTGGTTTCAAGGCGGAAAAAAACCGATATCATTTGTACATTTCTCATGCCTGCCCGTGGGCTCATCGCACTGTAATATTCAGAGCACTTAAAGGTCTTGAAGATTTTATCGGACTTTCTGTGGTTCATCACTATATGGGCGACATGGGCTGGGGATTTCAGGCTGGGGAAGGCGTGGTTGAAGACCCAATCCATAACGCAACCTACATCCATGAAATCTATCAAGCTGCGGATGCAAATTATTCTGGGCGTGCTTCAGTTCCGGTGCTGTGGGATAAGGTTCAAAATACGATAGTATCAAACGAGTCCGCGGAAATTATTCGTATGTTTAATAGTGCCTTTGATGTATTGGGGGCGGCAGCAGGTGATTTCTATCCCGCAAAATATCGCAGTGAGATAGACACGATAAATACGCGGATCTACGACACGTTGAATAACGGTGTTTACCGCAGCGGATTTGCAAAAACGCAAGAGGCGTATGAAAGCGCGGTTTATCCACTATTTGAAACTCTGGAGTGGCTTGAGGAACGGTTGTCGGTACAACGTTATCTTGTGGGAGAGCAAATAACAGAAGCGGACTGGCGCCTATTTACGACACTCCTCAGATTTGATCCAGTTTATGTCGGTCACTTTAAATGCAATCTAAAACGAATTGCAGATTTTCCTAATCTTTCAAACTACTTGCGGGACCTTTATCAAGTGAACGGGGTCGCGGAAACTGTGGATATGGATCATATTAAGTCCCACTATTATGGGAGCCATGAAACTGTAAATCCAACCGGTATTGTGTCTGCTGGACCTCTCTTTGATCATACTGTCCCTCACGATCGGGATAGGTTCTCAAAACAAGGTGCCGCTGTTGTTTATGCGTGACTGAGACTCACGATAATAGATGGACTGTTTAGAAGTCAGGGCTGAACTTGTTTCAGCCCCTTTTTTTGTTTGTGTCTTTTTCTAGAGATCCAAGTTTCTTTGATAGAGAGGCAGAAGTTCCACTTTCACTTCATTTGCTCTTTGGCTATGCTGATCCCAATAAATAAGAAGCCGGATCGATATCGCCAGATCCTCAACGAAATAAAAAGCCGGGAAAACCCGCATAAAATTTAGGGGCAAAAAAATGAAGAGTTATCAGTTCGAAGAGTATGGTGAAGCGCTAGTGGAGAATACAAGCGAAGTACCCGTCGTATCAGGTAAGCAGGTCTTATTAAAAATATCTGCCTGTGGTGTGTGTCATAGTGATGTCCATCTGTGGGAAGGTCATTTTGACATGGGGGGCGGTAAAAAGCTCGATATTAAAGGAAAGCGTAAACTTCCTTTCACTCTTGGTCATGAGATTGTCGGTGAGGTCGTTGCTGTTGGGGATACAGTAAGCGATGTTAAAGTTGGCGACAAGCGCGTGGCCTACCCTTGGATCGGCTGTGATGACTGCTCAGTCTGTGCCTCAGGTGATGTCCATTTGTGTAACAACCCTCAGGCTCTTGGTGTTGATATCGACGGTGGTTACAGTGATCATGTGTTTATCCCTCACGAGAAATACCTTCTTGATTACGGTAATCTTCCAAAAGAACTCGCATGTACTTATACGTGTTCCGGACTGACTGCATACGGTGCACTAAAAAAGGCTAAAGCCAAATGCGATAACGGATCATTGCTGATCATTGGTTGCGGAGGTGTTGGCCTTGCGGGAATGGCAATTGCTAAGTCTGTTACAAATGCGAAAATTTATGTTGCAGATATCGATCCAGAGAAACGTCAACTTGGTCTTGATGCTGGTGCAGAAGCTGCGTTCGATCCGAATGATCGCGCACAATTCAAGGAATTGATGCGCTTGACGGGCGGTGGCGTAAATGCCGCTATTGATTTTGTAGGCGCGGAAAGCAGTGCCAAATTTGGTGTGAATGTTCTGGCAAAAGGCGGCAAGCTTGTCATTGTTGGACTATTCGGGGGGGAATTCTCTCTACCTATTCCAATGTTCCCAATTAAAGCGATTGGTGTGGAAGGCTCGTTCGTCGGCAGTCTTGAAGAAATGAACGAACTGCTGGAACTCGCCAAAGCTGGCAAAGTGCAAGACTTGAAGCTGGATGAACGTCCAATGAGTGAAGCAAACAACGCCTTAATGGATCTAATGAATGGAAATGTTTTTGGGCGTGTCGTTCTCACGAACTAAAACAATTTTCCAGAATGCTAGGCAAACGGCCTCTCTACAGTAGAGGTCGTTTGTTTGTTTTTAATGACAATAAGCTCGGGTTAATAGAAGTGCTATCTTGACAGTACAATTGGGTGTTAAGTAAATATTAGCATTACGTGTTATAGTTTTGTGTTTCTAATTTTGAGGCATAAACACTATCAGGGTTTACCAAATGCCCTTTTTCCAGTTACACCGCCGCGCTAATTATTATTTGTTTGTCGCCTTTGGGCTTGTTGCTGTCTATTCCTTTTACCGAGGAGGCGGTTGGCAAGGAACTGCGACCTTACATACAGTAATGGAAGCTGTCGCTACTATGTTAGCGCTAGTTGTCGGAAGTATTGCTCTTCTGCGCTACTACTCTCGAAAAAACACTATCTTTTTGATTATCGGAGTAGGGTTTTTGGGAACAGGTTTTCTGGATGGTTACCATGCGCTTGTGACGTCCGCATTTCTAAAGCCCTTTATGCCCTCTGATTTACCAGCACTAATTCCCTGGAGCTGGGTCGCTTCCCGACAATTTTTGTCGATGTTTTTGGCACTTTCATGGTTTGTCTGGTGGTTGGAAGATCGACAAGACGGAAAGCTCAACATTAGTGAGTGGACAGTCTATTTTTTATCAACCTTATTTACGCTAGCATCGTTTCTATTCTTCGCTTTTTTCCCTCTCCCAGCGGCATACTATCCAGAGCTATTTTTCCACCGGCCTGAGGAATTATTACCCGCGATATTCTTTTTGATTGCTCTCATTGGATATATCAAAAAAGGGAGTTGGAAAACCGACCTGTTTGAACATTGGCTAGTAATGTCACTTGTCATTGGATTTGTTTCTCAAGCTGTCTTTATGTCATTTTCAGGTACGCTATTTGACTTGGAATTTGATGCTGCCCATTCCTTGAAAAAGATTAGCTACATTTGTGTGCTGATAGGTTTGGGTTTAGGTATGTTGAATATCTTCAAGCGAGAGGAGATACTCTTTAAAGAGCTAGAAAATCAAAAATTTGCTCTAAATGCTCATGCTATTGTCAGCATTGCTGATACCAACGGCGCTGTTACTTATTGTAACGACGCCTTCAGTGAGATTACTGGCTATACGCGAGAAGAACTTTTGGGTCAAAAATACGACATTCTACAGTCGGGAGAGCATTCAGACCAATTTTTTATCGACCTGCAGAAGACAATTTCCCGAGGACAAATCTGGCAAGGTCAAATTAAGAATACCAAGAAAAATGGAGATACCTTTTGGGTTCAAACGACCATTGTCCCCGTTTTGAATGAAGCAGGTATCCCTTTTGAATATATTGCAATTCGTACAGATATTACTGACAACAAATTGTTGATGGATAAGCTACACCTTGAAAGAAATCTGTTGCAAGCCACTAAGGAGAATATTGGTCAGGGGTTGAGCGTTTTTGATAAGGATCTAAAATTGGTAATGGCCAATGAGAATTTCCGCAAAATACTGGATTATCCAGAAGATTTAGTTGAGCCGGGAACGCCCTATGAAGACATTGTCAGGTACAACATCGAGCGTAGAGGAGACGTTGATCCTAACAGTAGTGTTGAAGAACTTGTCAAAGAGGCCATAGACTTCTCATCTCGATCTGAAGCACTCAAATTCGAACGGGAATTCAAAAACGGAAAAATTATCCGAGTTAGTGGAAATCCAATGCCTGATGGCGGGTTTGTACATACTTATTTGGATATAACAGACCAAAAACAGATGGAAGATGATCTGATACAGGCTAAAGAAAATGCTGAGAAAGCAACCAGTGCGAAAAGCAATTTTCTTGCCACAATGAGCCATGAAATTCGCACCCCTTTAAATGGTGTTCTTGGCATGGCACAATTACTCCATAGCACTGAGTTGAACGCGGATCAGACAACTAAAGTAGATAATATTCTTTCTTCAGGTACATCTCTTCTGGAAATATTGAACGACATTCTTGACATGTCTAAAATTGAAGCAGGCAATATGCAGTTGGAAGAATGCGTATTCGATTTAGGAGAACTGATCAATTCTGTTTCCGAACCATTTATAATTTTATCCAATGACAGGAATATCACCTTTGAAATCAATGAATTGGATGTGGCTACTACCTTAGTAAAGGGTGATAAAACGAGACTAAGACAGATACTTCAAAATCTGTTGAGCAATGCATTTAAATTTACCTTCTCTGGCAAGATTACTATCTCAACGTTTCTTGTAGAAAAAAATGCGACAGTCGATGGTTGCAATTTGTTTCGGATTGACGTTGAAGATACCGGGGAGGGCATTGCGCCCGATAGAACTTCATCGGTGTTTGATGTGTTTGTTCAGGAAGACGATACAATTACGCGAAAATTCGGTGGATCCGGCCTTGGGCTTTCAATCGTTAGAAATTTAATAGAGCTTATGGATGGGGAAATCAAACTCACCAGTGAAGTTGGTGTCGGATCAAAATTTTCTATTTTCTTACCATTTCAGAAGGTGACAGAGAATGAGAAAACTTCATATGTTCAAAACGATCAGCCAAAGACTATTGATGCAATCTTGCCTCTAAAAATCCTTGTTGCCGAGGACAATATGGTAAACGCGATGATTACCAAAGCAATGTTGGAACAGGGAGGCCATAATGTAGAATTCGCAGTAAACGGGAAAATTGCTGTTGATTATCTGAAAAAGGATATGCCAGACGTTATTCTGATGGATGTACATATGCCGATAATGAGTGGGATTGAAGCTACTGAAATTATTCGATCCACACATGATCACAGTAAGTTGCCGATTATAGGGGTTACCGCCGAGGCTTTTAGCGAGAGGATTGCTCAGCTGCGAGAGGTCGGAATGAATGATGTTCTTACGAAACCATTTACCAGGGATCAGCTGAACGCCATCTTATTAGAATATGGCAGTCCTAAGGTGTTGCAATAACAAAATAAAAGAGCCCCGGAAACGGGGCTCGAAAAATTGGTTTGATGGACATACTGGGGGCTTAGTGGATGGGCCCTCGATATTCCATATCAATCAGTTCTTTCACAACGCGAAGTAAATGTAGGCACGCGCTAAGTTCATCAGTTGCGCCACGTTTTCTAAGTGTATGAGCTTCAGAGTCCAGCATTTCGACGGCGTCCTCACCCTGTTGCATAATCATGAAGTGTGCAGTGCTGTAGAGATCTACAGTAGAATCTGGTTGGAACTCGATTACATTCATCATGGCACTGCTCCTCATACACAACTGGTAAATCAATAGGAACAGAGTAGCGCAAAAGTGTTAATAACTGGTAAGTGTCAGTAAATAATCAATAAAATAAGTCCATCATTTTATTCCTGATCAGAAGGGCAAACCGACGGCAGAAGTCATGAATTTCATGAAAGGAGATGCCGCCTGAAAAGTTGCCGCAACCTCTGTCACCAAATCCGCGGAATAGATACTATTAAGAGGTGCTCTCTTCATGATGAAGAATGTTTTTCGACGCAAATCTTCGATATCGGGATGGTCAATTGGATACCCCTTTGGGGCTCGTTTTAAGCCGTCTCCTGAAATACCACCAAACGCTGATAGGAAGTCTTCATCATCGACAACTGAATGCCATTTTTCAGGATTTTCATCGATGTAAGCCCTGATTAAAGCAAGTTTTGGTGTCGGAGGCTGCCAAATGCCGCCTCCAAAGCGAATGCCTTCCAAATCAAAATGTATATAAAAACCCGGCACATGAGCATCTCTTCCAGCTTGATGACGAAATTGACAGGCAAGATGCTCTTTGTATGGTTTTTTATCTTTGGAAAAACGTACATCACGGTAAATACGAAAAACCGACCCGCCGTTTGGGCGAGGATCTGCTATATAGTAGGGGGCTATATCCTCTAGATGAGGTGCAATAGCTGAAATGAAGTCACACATGGGGTAAAGCGCAACGTCGCGATACCGTTGTTTGTTGGCGTGAAACCAATCCCTGTCATTATTCTGAGATAAATCTTCATAGAATTTAACAAGTTCTTTTGAGAAGCCGGAAAAACTGTCGCCCATGTTACATCAATTCCTGTTACAGATTACGGTGGTCGATAACGCGTTTGGCTTTACCAACGGAGCGTTCGATGTCACCGGGATCACATAGTTCAACTTTCGCGCTAACTCCGAGCACGCCTTTAATGCGTTTTTGAAGATGTGCTGCGACAGATGCATCGCCCGGATTTTCAGGATCGCGTTCAACTCTAACTGTTAGCTCGTCCATGATACCTTCGCGGCGAACTTCTAGTACATAATGCGGGCTCAAGCCTTCGGTCGCAACAACGAGATCTTCCACATGATTAGGGAAAAGGTTTACACCTCGAATAATCAGCATATCGTCCACACGGCCGGTGATTTTCTCAATTCGGCGCATAGAGCGTGCAGTCCCCGGAAGCAATCGTGTTAGATCACCTGTACGGTAGCGGATTACGGGAAATGCTTCCTTGGTAAGTGTTGTAAATACTAGTTCGCCTTTTTCACCATCTGGAAGAATGGCGCCCGTTTCCGGATCAATAATTTCCGGGTAAAAATGATCTTCCCAAACTGTAAGCCCGTCTTTGGTTTCCAAGCATTCATTGGCAACCCCTGGGCCCATAACTTCTGATAAGCCATAGATGTCTAACGCATCGATATCAAAGGTACTCTCAATTTGCCCGCGCATAGCTTCGCTCCACGGCTCAGCACCGAAAATACCAGCTTTTAGGGAGCTCGTTCTTGGATCAATTCCCTGACGTTGAAACTCCTCAGATAGAGCCATCATGTAGGAAGGTGTAACCATGATTATGTCAGGTTGGAAATCTTGAATAATCTGAACCTGACGTTCTGTTTGTCCACCTGACATTGGGACAACTGCACAGCCAAGTCTTTCTGCGCCGTAATGAGCGCCAAGACCGCCTGTAAACAAGCCGTATCCGTATGTTATATGAACCATATGCTCACTGCGGCCACCAGAGGCACGTATGCTGCGGGCAACAAGGTCTGCCCAGTTATCGATATCATCTTTTGTATAACCGACAACTGTCGCGCGCCCGGTTGTGCCGGATGACGCGTGAAGCCTGACGATATCTTTTCGAGGAACCGCGAACATTCCAAATGGATAGTTCTCCCGGAGATCCTGCTTGTAGCAAAATGGCATTTTTGCAAGATCTTCGAGAGATTTAAAGTCTGAGGGATGTACCCCCGCTGTATCAAAACGATCTTTGAAGAGAGGAACATTCTCGTACGCATGCGACAAGGTCCATGCTAATCGCTTTGTTTGAAGATCGGTAATTTCATCGCGGCTAGCGATTTCAATTGGATCCAATTCTTCTTTCTTTGGCGGGGTTAGGCGTGACATGATTTCTCCCTCAAATTTTTACGTCGGGTTTTTATTAGACCCGTTCAATAATCATTGCGATACCTTGACCAACACCAATACACATTGTGCACAGTGCATATTTCCCGCCGGTACGTTGCAATTGATATGTTGCTGTCGTGGCGAGACGCGCACCTGACATGCCCAATGGATGGCCAAGAGCTATGGCACCGCCTTGTGGGTTGACGCGTGGATCATCATCCGCAATGCCGAGTTCGCGAGTTACAGCCAATCCTTGTGCTGCAAAAGCCTCATTTAATTCGATAATATCAAGATCATCAACAGTAAGGCCGGCAAGTCTAAGAACTTTTTGAGATGCAGGGGCTGGTCCGATCCCCATAATGCGAGGTGGCACACCGGCAACGGCGGTCGCTACGATACGTGCTCTGGGAGTTAGTCCGTATTCTTTTACGGCTTCATCAGAAGCTAGTAAAAGAGCGCAAGCGCCATCATTCACACCTGAAGCGTTTCCAGCAGTTACGGTGCCGTCTGGGCGAACTATCGGGCGAAGCGCAGATAGTTTTTCCAATGTTGTCGCACGAGGGTGTTCATCAAGACTTACAACAATGGCATCGCCTTTACGCTGCGGGATAGTGACTGATGTAATTTCCTCTGCCAGATTTCCATTTGCTTGTGCTGCAGCTGCTTTTTCTTGGCTGCGAAGTGCAAATAAATCCTGATCCGCACGGCTAACACCAAAATCATCTGCAACATTTTCAGCAGTTTCAGGCATACTATCTGTGCCGTGTAGGGCCTTCATCTGTTTGTTGACGAAACGCCAGCCAATAGTGGTGTCAAAAACTTCCGCATTTCGCGAGAAAGCGGTTGTTGCTTTGGCCATAACAAATGGCGCGCGGCTCATGCTTTCCACGCCACCCGAAAGCGTGAGATGTGCTTCGCCGGTCATTATTTGTCTTGCTGCTGTTGCTGTTGCATCAAGTCCAGATCCACAAAGGCGGTTAATTGTTGCGCCGGGAGTACTATCTGGCAAACCTGCAAGCAATGCGCTCATACGAGCGACATTTCTATTGTCTTCACCAGCTTGATTGGCATTCCCGTAAATTACGTCATCGATTTTGGACCAATCTACATTGGGGTTTCGCGCCATCAGTTCCTTTAAGGGGATCGCGCCGAGATCGTCGGTACGAACAGCTGAAAGAGAGCCACCATAGCGACCGATGGGAGTGCGAGTTGCATCGCATATAAAAGCGTTATTCATGATTTTTCTTCTTCATTTTCGTTAAGGCCCGGAATTGTTTGACCCTTGATTGTATGAGAGTTACCTCTGAATGTTGCGACAAGTTCGTTATTCTCGTTTGTCACCTCAACATCGTAGAGGCCAGTGCGACCTTTGCGATGAATCTCTTTTGCTGTTGCCGTAAGTAACGTGTCCAGCGGAACAGCCTTTAGAAAATTGATCTGTGCACCTTGGGCAACCGTACTTTGGTTATAAGCGTTACAGGCAAATGCGAAGGCTGAATCTGCCAGAGTGAAAATATAGCCACCATGACAGATATTATGACCATTTAGCATGCTATCCACGACCCGCATAGTCATGACAGCGCTTCCCGCTTTGATTTCCTTTAGGGCAATACCCAGGTGCTGTGACGTTTTGTCTTTGCGGTACATGGTTTCAGCAACTGTTTTGGCAACTTCATCGGGGGTTAGTTTCTTGAAGTCAGTCACGTATCATTTCCCTGTAAAATTGGGTTTGCGTTTTTCTGTGAATGCAGCGACACCTTCACCGAAATCTGCGGTCCGGGCGGCTTGTCTTTGAAGATCACGTTCCACATTCAGCTGTTCAGCTAGTGTGTTACCAAGGCTGGCATTCATGGCTTGTTTAATCAGTGCCAGACCTTTTGTTGGGCCATGAGCAAGACGGGCCGCGAGTGCAGATGCCTCTGTCATCAATTGGTCATCGTCAACAACTTTCCAGATAAGTCCCAGTCTCTCGGCTTCTTCAGCTGGAATCTTGTCTCCAAGCAAGGCAAGGCCCATAGCTTTACCAGAACCTACAAGTCGAGGGAGGAAATAGGTGCTACCGGCATCCGGAATCAAACCTATATGGCAGAAAGCCTGTAGAAAATAAGCAGACTTGGCGGCAAAGCAAATGTCTGCAGCGAGGGCAAGGCTAACGCTCGCGCCAGCCGCTGCACCGTTCACTGCAGAAATGACAGGTTTTTCCAGTCCTCGCAAAAACAGGATGAGTGGATTATAGTTTTTTTCAAGAGTTTCACCCGCATCAAACTGATCAGGATCTGTTGGATCACTCTCAGTTAGATCTGCTCCCGCGCCAAAAGCGCGACCCGTACCAGTGATCAAAACTGCTCGTACAGCGTCACTGGAAAGATCAGGCATGATCGACTTTAAGTCAGCATGCATTTGTTCGTTAAATGTATTCATTTTTTCAGGACGATTGAGGGTGATAGTTGCCACTCCATCCGAGACGTCAAATAGTATTGTTTCATATGTCATCTGGCTAGATTCCCTTCTTGTTTTTAATTATCGCTGGCTATTTTCAAATGAAACTAACACAAAAAATTACTATTGTGACAAATTTTTGTATCACTTTCTTTTGCTCATAAAAAAATCAGCTAAGAAACGTTAGCTGATTTTTGCAAAGTTTCGAAGGGAAAGTATGTCTCAAATATTATGCGGTATTTGCCATCTCTGGCAAATGGATCTTAACTTGATCTCTGCCAGAGTTTTTAGCGTCATATAGGGCGTCGTCAGCACGAGCAATGAAGTTGTTGATACTTTCGCCCTGGATATACTGTGAAACCCCAAAAGACATAGTGATGCGACCTACGTCCGAACCTGTATTTCGTTTAACCAGCTTTTTCGACGAAACTTCATTTCGCAACTTATTGGCAAGCGTTACAGCATGCTGCAGTTTAGTGTTCGGCAGTATTATACCAAATTCCTCTCCGCCATATCTCGCGGCAGTCGCTTTTCCTGTAACACCTGTTTTAAGCGTTTGTGCTACGAGTTTAAGAACCTGATCGCCAAAAACATGTCCATGTTGATCATTGAATTTTTTGAAAAAATCAATATCAGACATTATCAAACAGAGGCCACTGTTGGTGTTTTCTGAAATATTTGTCGCACTCAACAGTTCTTTGTCGAAGCGCTTTCTGTTTGCAATGCCAGTAAGTGGATCGGTAAGAGACTCATTTTCCACTTGTTCAAGTCTTTGTTTTAACGTTGATATTTCTTCGGAAGCACTTTGCAAGCTATTGTTTAATTGATGTGATTGCTCCGCCATTGACTTAGTCTCGTCGACAATACTTCGAACAGTTTCCTGTAAATCGGGTAAGCTCAACCCATCTGCTTTGTCAGCAAAATCACTCAAATGTTCGCCGTAATTTTCAAGACCAGTAGATGACTTTTGAATTTCTCTGAGGACCGCCTGCATTGATTGTTGAACAAGACGATTGGTCTCGCGTATTTCACGGCCTTCTTTCTCATACGAAAAGAATTCATTGTAAATCTGCTTGGCGACCTCGTCGCTGAACTTACCCTTTTCAAGCATTAGGCGGTTTACAACTTCGATGATCTCTGGATTTTCCTCGCTCAGATACTCATACCAAATAGTAAAGTTTTGTGGGATCGTTTTGATTTTACGATCCTTTAACAATGCCATTGTTTTTTGAGCATTCAGTGATGCTTTTTTAAAGCTATCATCTTTACGCACGACAAATTCCCCTCACGAAAAGCTAACTATGGGACCAGTGTTAAGACAATCATTTCTGATCCCGCTTGCAGGCATAAAACAAAAAAACAGTTACTAAGTAGTTAATTGGAATAAACTAATGTAACAAAAGATTACAAATTGTAGTAAAAAATAAGGAGGCAAACAACTAGTGCTAATTCTTTAGTTATAAGTGTGTCGAAAAGGGTTTTTTATCCATAATCCATTATTATAAAATCCAGAGTAAATTGGATTTTTTAGAAATTAGACTTTAAGTAGTTTCGTTTGATTTTCTTAACACCATGAAATCTAGAGAAATAATTTGGATTTAGGCAAGTATTCTCGATGTTTTGTATATTTAGAAATAAAGCGTATTGCGCTATTTGGTTTATGCCATTTGGTTTTATTAAGTAGTACTTCTACTTCTAGAATTCTCAGATTCCTTTGATTTAGTGAGAAAAACTTAAGAAAATTGAGGCGAAAGAATTTATTTCAATAGACTTCGAAAAATACGTTTCAAATACGAATGGTGGGCAAGAATTAAGAATCAGAAACAATCTAATCAAGAGTTGTATGCAGGGTTTTATTTGAATAGGTTTGCGGACAGTGAGGCGAAGTTCTTTTATCACCCTAAAGGCAATCACCTATTGTTCAATAGAAGTTGAAACTTGGGATAAGTATTCAGAACATTCTAGTATTGAACTTCGTTAGAATGAGAGTTTAATCTTGATTGCTGCAAAATGTAGAAGGCTTAATGTGACAAAATGTAATTTTTGTATTTGCATTGATTTGAACCTAAGCGGATAAACGGATATTCGCTCTCAATCGTTTTAGTCTTTCTTGAGTTGTGTGAAACAGATCAACATTCTCGTTAAATTGTCTCGCATTTCGGGCGACGCAAGTTTTACAGGACCAGGGTCATTAAGAATGGCCTGCATGAGAGTCCCGAAAAGCATCTGGAAGGCGAAACTGATGCTGTCCAAACTTTTCTTTGGATCGTCTTCAAGGACTTTGGATTGAAGTAGGAGCAAAAGCGTTCTGGAAATTGTTTCCCCATATTGATGAATAGGTATCCAAGCAGATGGGTCAGACGCGGTTATTGCTATCGAGCCACGGACAACACCTCGAAAATCGGTAGACAATGCATCGACCATAAGATCGACAATTTTTCTAAAGATCTCCTCAGCTGAAGCCGCTTTCCAATAAGGATCAGAAAACTCGGTTTCGATTATGGAAATCATTTCAGTTACAGCTGCTTTTTGAGTTGCAACAAAGAAACTGTCTTTGTCGCTAAATCGGCTATAAAAAGTGCCAACTGAATATCCGCAAGCAGATGTTAATTCAATAATTGAAATATCGGCAAAGTTCTTTTCGCAAAGAAGAGCCATTCCCGCTGAAATTAATTCATCACGGCGCTTTCTACTTCGGCCCTGATAGGCTGGCTTAACCCCGAGAGGGGATGCCGGATTTTTTTTATCTGAGGAATGAACCATAAATTCACCCAATTAATTTGAGGTAATTAGACACTAGCAATTTAGTTATAGTTTTAGATTTAACAAACGTCACTCAGAATCTCAAGATTCATAGAAATAGCCGTAATCGCGCAAAACAATATATAAGTAGAACGTGAACGGTTTGGTGTGAGGCTTGTCCTAAAGGCCTATATTTAGCTTTAACTAAGACAATTGATAGTGTGTGAGTGCAAGTTAGTTCATGGGGTAACTTGGATCCCAGAGAGTTCAGGGAAAACACTGTAAAAATTCACGACTATGTGGACATAGGTGCGCACAGTTCAAGAATAAGCAGACGAATCTATCTTGTTATGCTTGAAAGGCTATGGTCGAGTTCTGTGCTATTTATGAGACAAATTTGTGGGCTAAGCGAAGACTGTTAGGTAAAGGCTTTGAAAGTAATCATCGTGAAGGTGTCTTTGATGTGGTCGAGAGTTTGGATTTGCTCGTTTACGAAATGGCCGATATCCTGATCATCATCAAGATAGCATTTCATCATCAAATCGTATTTACCTGAAATTGAATAGACTTCAGATACGTTTTCTACTTGTTCAACTGCCTGACTAGCGACGTCATATGCTCTGCTAAGCTCGCATTTGACCATGACAAATATTGTTTTCATGGGTGCCTCATACCTGTTGTTTCAGTTTTTGAGTGTTAGCATGTTCTCGCGGGTGAGGCAAAATGAGAAAAGGGCCTGAACATAAGCTCGGCCCTTTAAAACAGTTTATTTTTCAGCAGATTTTCGCATTTCAATTTTGAAAAATGCTGGAACATGTTCACCAAGTCCCATGACCGGTGTATCGTCTTCATCACGACCATAGCGCGACCGACGAGGGCGCTGAGTCTTTTTCGGTTTAGCAGGGCGAACCGGTAGAGTTTCACTAACCTCAGGTTTGCTGTCAGCTTTTTGTTCAACTTTCGCTTCGCTATCAACACTGCGAGCCGGTTTTCTGACTCTGCGTGAGTTGTTTTCTCTCGGTGGGCGACCATTTGATTGGCGTTTGGAACGGCTATCAATTTCTAGCCCTTCCGCAGAGATTTCCTCCATGCCTTCAAGTGTGATCATTGGAATTTCTTTTCCGATCGTCTTGTAAATGGCGGTCAGATATTTTTCATCGCCCTTGTTGGTCAAGGTGATGGCATGGCCTTCCATACCTGCACGGCCTGTACGGCCAATACGATGGACATAATCTTCTGAATGGATTGGAACATCAAAGTTAAAGACGTGAGTTACATTCGAAACATCAATGCCACGTGCAGCTACATCAGAACAAACAAGGTGCACGATTTCACCAGATTTGAATTTTGCGAGCGTTTCCATACGGTGGCTTTGTGACATGTCGCCGTGCAATGCACCTGCATTAAAACCATGTTTGATCAAAGAGCCTAGCAGGATATCCACATCTTTTTTACGATTGCAGAAGATGAAGGAGTTTTTTACAGCATCGTCCTTGAGCAATTGTCTGATAGCAGGACGTTTTTCGCGTTTCTTTACGTAAACCAAACCTTGAGTTACGGTGTTTGCTGCCATAGACGGCGCTTCTACCTTAACTTCCTTTGGGTTCATCAGGAATTTGTCAGCGAGTTTCCGCATGTCTTTTGACATAGTTGCAGAAAAGAACAAAGTTTGACGCAGTGGTGGCATCAAAGAAACGATGCGCTCAACATCAGGGATAAAGCCCATATCCATCATGCGGTCTGCTTCGTCAATCACCAGCGTTTTAACACCGTTCAGCAATACCTTGCCGCGTTCGAAATGATCAAGGAGCCGGCCAGGTGTTGCTATTAATACATCAACGCCGCGATCCAGTTTTGCTTCTTGATCAGCAAATGATACGCCACCGATAAGCAACGCCATTGAAAGTTTGCTGTATTTTCCGTATTTATCGAAATTTTCAGAAACTTGCGCTGCCAGTTCTCTTGTGGGTTCAAGGATCAACGAGCGAGGCATACGTGCTTTGGTTTGCCCAGATGCGAGGATATCAATCATGGGCAGGGTAAAACTAGCAGTTTTCCCAGTACCTGTTTGTGCAGTCCCTAAAACGTCTCGTCCCATAAGAACAAAAGGAATTGCCTTTTCCTGAATGGGGGTCGGAGTGGTGTAGCCGGAGTCGTCGACTGCTTTAAGAACTTCCGGGCTAAGGCCAAGGTCTGCAAAAGTCATGCGTTGTGAATTACCACTAATAATATAAGAATACTTAAAAACACCCGCAATTTAGTGAATTATGGTGCTCTGTCAAACTATTCCTTCGATTTTCCAAGGATATCCCTAGGTTACACAACATATAGACGTAAATTATTAGAAATTTGTGTATCTTGCCTTTTTCTATTACTTCTACATGTTGATTAAGAATCTATATTTTTTTGTCGGTTTTTGCCATTAATTAGTAGGGTATTATTAATAATGACAGTTAAAACACCTTTAGTTATGGTGCCGGGACTTCTATGCACTGCGGAATTGTGGCGGGATCAACTGCAAGCACTTGATGATGTTGCAGATATGACAGTACCTATTTTCCATCAACATGATAATGTTGAAGATATAGCGACAGAAATTCTGAAAAATTCTCCTGAGAAATTCGCGTTATGTGGATTGTCAATGGGGGGGTACATCGTCCTTGAAATCGTTTTACGTGCGCCAGAGAGAGTTTCTCATCTCGCATTACTTGATACTAGAGCCGACGCAGATTCTCCCATCGATAAGAAAAAGCGGCAAGATTTCATTAGACTGGTTGAAAAGGGCACAACGTTTAAAGGTGTTACTCAAAGCCTACTTCCCATGTTGATACACCCTGATCGTTTTCGAGATGACGATCTTACGAGTAGAATATTTCAAATGGCGCGAGATGTCGGGCGTGAGGGCTTTATTCGCCAAGAAACAGCGATCATGAACCGTCAGGATCGGAATGACGAACTTGGTAAGATCGATTGTCCAACAATCGTGATTTCTGGCAACGAAGACGCCCTTATACCTGCACCGCATCAAGAAGGCATGGCTAAGTTAATTCCAGACGCGGAATTTCACATCATTTCCGAATGCGGACATTTACCATCAATGGAGCGGCCTTTCGAGACGAATACCCTACTCCGGGATTGGCTTAGTTGGTAAATCGTTAATCTATATGTCTAGATTATCAGCGAAACGCGCATTTTCCTGAATGAAAGTGAAACGAAGTTCCGGCTTTCTGCCCATCAGGCTTTCAACTCGATCCGCAGTTTCACCATATTCTTCCATCGGAATTTGAACCCGCAGTAATGTTCGTTTGTCAGGGTTCATGGTCGTTTCTTTTAGCTGGGCAGGGGGCATTTCACCCAAGCCCTTAAATCGGCTGATATCGATCTTGCCGCGGCCAGTGAACTCTTCTTCCATTAACTTTTCACGGTGATGATCATCCATCGCGTATATGGTTTTGCCACCCTGTGTGATCCGATAAAGCGGGGGTTGCGCCAGATACAGATGTCCATCGCTGATCAGTTGACGCATTTCTTGATAGAAAAATGTCATCAACAACGTCGAGATATGGGCTCCGTCAACATCCGCATCTGTCATGATGATAACTTTGTCATACCGAAGGTCTTCACGGCGGTATTTGTCACCAGTGCCGCAACCCAATGCTTGAATTAGGTCGGACAATTCCTGATTGGCTTTGATTTTGGACGCTACAGCAGATGCAACATTCAGAATTTTACCGCGAAGAGGAAGGATAGCTTGAGTTTTACGGTTGCGACCTTGTTTCGCTGAACCACCCGCACTGTCACCCTCAACAAGAAATATTTCAGTATCGTTTGTCCCATGTTGAGAACAATCTGCAAGTTTGCCCGGTAGGCGAAGACGGTTGGTTGCGGTCTTCCGGCTTGTGTCTTTTTCTGCACGTCGGCGAAGACGTTCTTCGGATTTTGATATGATCCATGACAAAAGATTATTAGCCTGATCCGGTGCGGATGCCAGCCAGTTATCAAAGTGATCTTTGAGTGCTAGATCCACGACACGGGTAGCTTCTGGTGTCGATAATTTTTCTTTTGTTTGGCCTTGGAACTGTGGCTCTGGAATGAAGACAGAAAGGACAGCTGTTGCGCCGCCAATAATGTCGTCAGCGGTGATTTGGGCAGCTTTCTTATTGTTGACCATCTCACCATAGGCTTTCAAACATCGCATGAGCGACGTTCTAAACCCGGCCTCATGGGTTCCACCTTCCGGGGTTGGGACTGTATTACAATACGAGTTCAAGAAAGAAATATTGTCGACGGGCCACGCGATAGCCCATTCCACTCGCCCGCGGTCGCCTTCAATTTCAACGCGTCCAGTAAAAGGTTCTTTTGTAACCGTCTCACGGCCGTCGATGGTACCTGCTAGGAAATCTGAAAGACCACCCGGAAAATGTAAAGTTGCTTCTGCAGGCGTATCGTCTTTGATTAGCTCTGGAGCTGATTTCCATCGAATTTCAACGCCGCGATACAGATAGGCTTTTGAACGAACAAGCTTGTAAAGTCTTGCTGGGCGGAGTTGGGTGCCGTCTTCAAAGATATCGTCATCAGGATGGAAATGGATCATCGTTCCGCGGCGATTTGGGGCGGCACCGATTTTTTCAAGCTTTGTAACGGGTGTCCCGCGCGAATATTCCTGTCGCCAAAGAACTTTGTCACGTGCAACTTCTACAATGGTCTTGGAGGACAATGCATTTACGACTGAGACACCAACACCATGCAAACCACCGGCTGTGTGATAAACCTTGTTGGAGAATTTACCTCCTGAGTGAAGCGTAGTCAAAATTACTTCAAGCGCAGATTTATCTTTAAATTTTGGATGAGGGTCAACTGGTATACCTCTACCGTTATCGCGAATAGCAAGAGATCCATCTGCAAATAGTTCGACATCAATGCGGGTTGCAAAGCCTGCCACGGCCTCGTCCATAGAGTTATCTAGAACTTCTGCAGCCAAATGATGGCGAGCACGTTCATCGGTGCCCCCGATATACATACCGGGGCGTTTCCGAACGGGTTCCAATCCTTCAAGAACTTCAATATCCTTGGCGGAATAGTCGGATGTTTCGGACTTTGGCTGCTGAAAGAGATCAGACATGTTGCAGGTTCACTCTTGGTGTTACTCATTAATCGATGGCATAGAATACTGTTTTTTCTTAATAAATAAATTGTATAGTTTCCAGATTGTCTAAAAAGTTTTTAAGGTAACTCAAAATATGTCTATCGAAAAACGCGATCCGATTATCAGAACTGCCCCGCAGCCGCGCGATGTGAACAACAATGGCGACATTTTTGGCGGTTGGGTGTTGTCTCAAATGGATATCGCTGGCGGAGTTATTGCCGCTCGTCGGGCACAAGGACGGGTTGTCACCGTAGCAGTTGAGGCAATGACGTTTTTGCAACCAATTAAAGTTGGTGACATTGTTAGTATTTACGGTGAAATTTTAAAAGTGGGACGGAGTTCCCTACATATTAAGCTAACGACTATTGTATCACGTAAACTTGACCCAACTGAAATCAAAGTGACCGAAGGAACCTATATTTTCGTAGCAATCGATGAAAATGGAAGTCCGCGCGAACTTCCTTCAGAGTAGAGGTATAATTCAAAGGTAATGCATGGGTGCGAAAGTAAAATTCGATTTAACAAAGTTTTTGGCTTTTACCATATTGATAATTGGTTTTAGCTCCCAGGTTTATGCAGAAAATAAGCTTGTAAAAATTGGTGTCGGAAATTGGCCTCCCTATTATAGCAAGGATGGTCAAAGCGGCATCTTTATCGAGATAATAAATGAGGCTTTGCGACGCGCGAAGATCGTAAATTACAAGCTGATCCCTACGGGGCATCTTCGTCGTACCGAATGGTTTGAGAGGAAAGAACTCGATATAGCCGTGAATTTAACAACACCGCCAAATGTTGCAAAAACTCATTCGCTAAGAGTGCTTCCGTACTCTGGGACAATAATTACTCTTAAAGACAGCTCTAAAATCAGAACACTGTCTGACTTGGCAGGTTTGTCAATTGGCTCCTTTATCGGATCAAAAACTGTCTATGGGGAAAAGTTTTCAAAAGCCATGCTCAATGCGCATTTTACAGAAATTATTGATACGAATTTAATTCCCAGAATGCTTTTGCATGGCCGTTTTGATGCGATTGCATTGGATAAGTATATTTTCTTGTCGAAATTGAAGAAGTTGGAGCCAGAAGCGTTTAAGGAAAGGAATTATACTTTTCACGGACTGCTGCCCATTACGCGAGCAGTCATTTATTTTCATGATGCGGAGATTTGGAAAGCGTTTAAGTTGGCCTTGGAGGATATGCAGGAGGACGGCAGTTTTTCAGATATTTTTGAACAGAACCTAAAGAAATTGGCAGAATAAGTTTGTTCAAAATATTGTTACTGATGCTGGGATCTTTTTGCCAGTATTTGCTGGATTTTTTTCTCTTCCCATTCTTCACCGAGAAACGGCATGAATTCTGTGGCTCGAATAGCATGAAGCGCAACAGCGATACCCCACCCTAAAGCAGGCCAAAACGCCCAGTATGTGGAGGATGTTAGTAAGTTGAGGATGTGCAAAAATACAATCACAACTGCATAAGTTGCCAGATGACTATAGAAGTGCCGCAGGACACGTACTTTCCGCTTGGCATCTTTATAAGCTTTATCGTCAGTATTCATGCAATTTCTCCCGCTTCTAGTTAGACCTTATGGAAAAGGCTAACATTAGTCTGTGATCACCGGCACGATGGTTTTAAACAATAAAAAAGGCTGCCGGTTAAGGCAGCCTTTTTTATTTTTATCTGATTTCAGATTATACGCTGAAATACATTTCAAATTCAGCAGGGTGAGGTGCATGCTCGAAGCGGTACACGTCTTCCCATTTCATTGCGATGTAGGCATCGATCATGTCGTTAGTAAATACGCCACCTTTAGTGAGGAACTCACGATCATCTTCCAAGCAATCCAGAGCTTCACGCAAAGAACCCGCAACTGTTGGAATATCTTTGAGCTCTTCCGCAGGAAGATCGTAAAGGTCTTTGTCCATTGCATCGCCTGGGTGAATTTTGTTCTGGATACCGTCCAAACCAGCCATCATCATTGCTGCAAATGCAAGATATGGGTTCGCAGTACAATCTGGGAAGCGAATTTCAACACGCTTGCCGTTCGGGCTTGGTGAGAATGGAATACGGCAAGATGCTGAACGGTTACGTGCAGAATATGCAAGCAGAACTGGGGCTTCAAAACCTGGGATCAAACGCTTGTATGAGTTAGTGGAAGCGTTTGTGAAAGCGTTGAGGGCTTTCGCGTGTTTGATAATGCCGCCGATGTAGTAAAGAGCATTTTCAGAAAGTGCCGCGTAGCCGGAGCCCGCAAACATTGGTTTGCCGTCTTTCCAGATTGACTGGTGAACATGCATGCCAGAGCCGTTGTCACCAGAAACTGGTTTTGGCATAAACGTAGCTGTTTTGCCATATGCGTGTGCCACGTTGTGAATCACGTATTTTTGTTTCTGCATGTCATCAGCAGCACCTACGAGTGTTTTAAACTTAAAACCAAGTTCGTGCTGGGAAGGAGCAACTTCATGGTGATGTTTTTCAACAAGAAGGCCCATTTCTTTGGCAACAGATACCATTTCAGAACGAATGTCTGCGCCGCTATCGATTGGCTGAACAGGGAAGTAACCGCCTTTAACGCCTGGACGGTGACCGGTGTTACCGCCTTCGATATCTTGGCCGCCCATGTTTGGTGCTTCTACATCGCTTAGTTTGTAGAAAGTATGGTGGCTGTCGTTTGAGAACTGAACGTCGTCGAACATAAAGAATTCAGCTTCTGGGCCGAAAAATGCTGTGTCGCCGATACCTGTGCTTGCAAGGTAAGCTTCTGCTTTTTTCGCAACAGAGCGAGGGTCACGTTCGTAGCTTTCGCCACTAGTTGGATCCAGAATGTCACAGAAGATGATCATTGTTGAACGGGCAGCAAATGGATCAACAACAGCAGAGGATGCATCTGGCATCAGTGTCATGTCAGATTCGTTAATTGCCTTCCAGCCTGTGATGGATGAGCCATCAAACATGATGCCGTCTTCGAACATATCTTCGTCAACTGCATCAGCATGCATCGCCAGATGCTGCCACTTGCCTTTAGGATCGGTGAAACGAAGATCTACATATTCGATTTCGTTTTCTGCAATTGTTTTGAGAACTTCTGCGATCATGTTCTATGTCTCTCTGTTTACTAGTATTTCAGGACATCGCCCTATATTCAGGGCGAACATATTATTATAAATTAGACGGCGTCAGCGCCTTTTTCACCAGTACGAATTCGGATAACTTCTTCGACGGTAGATACAAAAATCTTGCCATCGCCAATTCGTCCGGTACGAGCAGCTGTCTGAATGGCTTCAAGTGCCCGTTCAACCAATTCATCTTCCAGAACAATTTCGATTTTGACCTTAGGAAGGAAATCGACCACATATTCCGCACCCCGATAAAGCTCGGTATGGCCTTTTTGGCGACCAAAGCCTTTGGCTTCAGTAACGGTGATACCCTGAAGGCCCACTTCATGAAGGGCTTCTTTCACTTCGTCCAATTTGAATGGCTTAATGATGGCTTCAATTTTCTTCATTTGTCACTTCTTCGGTTGTTGCGTCAGATCGTGGCAATATCGCCTAAGGAAATATAAAGCACGAGCCGTGCCAATTTCCGTGAGATAGCAAAAAAAAATTTAGGCAGGGAATTCTGCGATTTTTAAAGAAATTTTCACAGGCTGCCAAAATTTTGATCAAAAAATCAGTCTAAAAATTAAGCAAATGATTAAAAAGTAATCAAAATTAGAAAAAATTCATACAGCATATTAGGTCAAACATCGATCAAAATGATTACTTTCTAGGCAATCTTAATTTGTACAAGCCTTTAAAATCATTCGGATCAACAGCCTTGCCCTTACGGATAATTTCAATGCGACCTTTACGGGCAAGATGGAGGGCTTGCTGACGAACGGCTGTCATAAACTTAAGCCACAAATCTTTAGGGGATTTGTCTGTCGCGCGATCACGTGCAATTTTTTGGGCAATGGCATTTGGAGAGACTTCATCCCCGGATTCCAGTGCTTCCATAATATAAGTCACCACCGGATCGTCTTGCGGGGCTTCTACTTCTGTTTCTTCTGTAGGTGTATCTTCTGCCATAATCAGTCCTTATTGAATCCGACGGCTCTGTTAATGAGAAGATGGGCTTTTAATCCCAACGGTCAAGAAAAGCAAGTAATAGGGACAAAACTTGTAATAGGGACAATAGAATGCTTCCAATCCAACTTTTATTATTCTATCAAAATTCGAGATAGGCTTTGTTTATCCGCAATGCCTCAAAACACAGGAGAAGACTATGGGGTGGAGTGAAGTATTGAGTTTTGTGCTTGTGGCTAGTTTATTGGTAATGTCACCTGGGCCAAATGGTGTGCTAATTGCTAAAACTGTTCCATTTTCAGGGCGCAAAGCAGGGTTCGCGAATGTCGCTGGATTTGTTGCGGCTTTTTATCTGCACGGCGCCTTGTCGGTATTTGGAATATCACTTCTCCTTGTTAAATCGGCTGAAGCTTTTTTCATTGTTAAGATGATAGGGGCGGCTTACCTAATTTGGGTTGGGATAAAAGCCTTGAAAGAAGCATGGCGGAACCCTGTCGTGCCACCTCAAGTATCGACAAAGAAGTATAGTGTGTCGCAAATTAAGGCGTTCAGGGAAGGGTTCCTGACAAACGCTTTGAACCCAAAAGTTACGATGTTCTATCTATCTGCGTTTCCGCAATTCATTCCTCTTGGAAGCGATACGATGACATCAGCATTTATGCTCGTGCTAATTCATGCGCTGATCAATGCTGTTTGGTTTTCAGTCCTTATATTGCTTTTCTTCAAGCTAACAGCTGCTACCAAAAAGACTGGTTTTCAAAAATGGCTTAAAGGGGTTACCGGAGTTGTGTTCATTGGGTTTGGCGCAAAGCTCATGACTTTGAAGCCATGAGAAATCTGTGAGAATAGAAAACCCTTTCAGATCCAATCGTTCAATAATGAGGAGGCCTTTCAGCAGATGAGCCCGTGGGAAGGCTATCTTCAAGTGAGTTAATGCGCGCGTGTGCCGTGGTCAGCTTCGCCCGCAGTTTCTCGATCTCTTTCCACTGAGAGTTTACCATTTCGCTCAAATCCTGAAGAGTTTCGTCTTGATCCGTAATTTTCATCTCAAGAGCTGTCAGGCGATCTTCTGTAAGGTTACTCATTTTATAGTCCTTTTATCCCAACAATTTTCGAGTTAGGGCATCCATGCGATCCATAGCGCGGTTTATATTATCCAGCGAGTTTGCATAGGAAAAACGGATATATCCTTCGCCATCTGCACCAAAGCTGGTTCCAGCGATCGTCGCAACGCCTTCATTTTCAAGCAGCTGATCTTGCATTTTCTTTGATGTCAGGCCGGTTTCTTTAATATTGGCAAAGGCATAAAAAGCACCCTTTGGCATAATGCAGGAAACGCCCGCCATCTGATTAAGACGGTCATGAATAAGCAAACGGCGCTCGTTAAAGGCCGCCATCATCTCATCCACAGGTGATTGATCACCAGTAAGCGCGGCAATGCCCGCATATTGCGCTGCCGCATTAACGCAGGAATGATAATTGACGCAAAGCCGATTAACATACGGGATCAGATGTTCAGGCCATAATCCCCAACCAAGCCGCCAACCAGTCATGGCATAAGTTTTTGACCAACCATCCAGAACGATAAGACGGTCACAGATTTCAGGAAATGACAGCAAACTACAATGTTCCAGTCCGTCATAAGTCATGCGGCTGTAGATTTCATCAGACAAGATATACACATGGGGAAAATTCTTTAGGCCGTTTGCCAGTTTCGCAAGCTCTGCCTGCTCGACCACGCCGCCCGTAGGATTGGCAGGCGTATTTAGAATAATAAGCCGTGTTTTTTCAGTAATAAGAGACAGCACGTGATCCGCATCGAAGGAAAATCCGTTTTCCTCAAGTAGTGCAATGGGAACAGGCGTAGCGCCAGAATATCTGATCATACTTTCATAAATAGGAAAGCCGGGATTGGGGTACAGGATTTCTGCGCCCTTTTCGCCAAACATTTCAATGGCGAAAGACATTGTGACCTTACCGCCCGGCATGATCATGATGTTGCCGGGAGAGACTTCGACATTCCGGTATTTGTAAATATCTGCGGCCACCGCTTCGCGCAGGGCAGGGATACCGTTTGACGCGGTATAACCATGATGCCCATCTTTAAGGGCCTGGATGCCTGCTTGCACAATGTTGTTTGGTGTCGGAAAATCAGGCTGACCAATTCCGAGATTGATGACATCCATACCACCTTCAGAAAGCGCTGCGGCACGGGCTAAAACATCAAAAGCTGTTTCCGTTCCGAGTTTAGACATTTTGGCCGAGATAACCATTTCAACATTCCTTAAAGCTTGCGTCCGTTTGAATGTGAAGATATCTGTTATTAAAAGGACTGCAAGGGGAGATTGAGGCATACAATGGTAAAGCAGGCAAACGATGTATTATCCGGATTTGGCACAACGATTTTTGAAGTCATGTCAAAACTGGCAATTAAGCATAAAGCCATCAACCTCGGACAAGGCTTTCCCGACGAAGATGGCCCCGATGATGTCCGTCGCATGGCGGCCAAAGGTCTGATTGAAGGGCCCAATCAATATCCGCCCATGATGGGCACCACAGAGCTTCGACAGGCCGTGACAGACGCTAATAAGCGTTTCTATGGTATTGCGGTTGAGCCAAGTACCGGTGTGCTTATTACGTCTGGCGCAACAGAGGCTTTGGCGGACTGTATGATGGCGCTGATTAATCCGGGCGATGAAGTGGTGTTGCTGGAGCCGTTATACGATTGCTACTTGCCGTTGGTACTGCGCGCTGGCGGTGTACCGAAATTTGTTCGTCTAGATCCCCCGCATTGGGAACTGGATCCGGATCGCCTTCGACGGGCATTTTCAGACAAAACCAAACTGGTTCTTCTTAACAACCCGATGAACCCAACCGGTAAAGTGTTTTCGCTGGAAGAGCTGGAAATGCTGGCGGATATTATCATCGAGCATGATGCCTATGCAGTTTGCGATGAAGTGTATGAGCATATTGTCTTTGGACTATCGCGTCATATCCCGCTTGCCACATTGCCGGGCATGGGCGATCGCACAGTACGGATTGGCTCTGCGGGTAAGACTTTTTCTCTGACGGGTTGGAAGGTTGGCTATATTACCGGTGCGGATGAACTGATTGCCAAGATTGCCAAGGCTCATCAGTTTGTAACCTTTACGACGCCGCCGGCCCTGCAAAACGCTGTGGCGTTTGGGCTGAATAAAGACGATCTGTTCTATGAAGATTTACGGATTTCCATGCAGTCCAAACGGGATTTCTTCAAAAACGGTCTGCGGGCCATCGGGTTCGAAGCGGCTGATTGTGATGGAACCTATTTCCTGAACGTTGATATCAGCTCCATCGGCTTTGAAGGCACAGATGAAGAGTTTTGCCGCCTGATTACCACAGAGGCCGGTGTGGCAGCCGTTCCGGTAAGTGCATTTTATGCGTCAGAAGGCGCGAAAACCAACTTTGTGCGTTTCTGTTTTTGTAAACGCGAGGATGTGTTGCAAGACGCAATTCATAGGCTTGAGAAATTTTTTGCAGCCAAATGAAGAAAGCGTCTTGACCGAATAGAGTAGGGGGGCTAAATAGACCGCTCTTCTGTGGCGGATGTAGCTCAGTTGGTTAGAGCGCTAGACTGTGACTCTGGAGGTCGCGGGTTCGATCCCCGTCATTCGCCCCATAAAACCCTTGAAAACTTAATTGTTTTCGAGGGTTTTTTTATTTCCACAATAAGCAGCAAATATCATAAGCAAGCCACATGGTTCTATTTGTGCTTTCATCCCTCTTACAATTCTTTGAAGTTTTCCCATAGAAATCCAATGCGATGCCGCATTATCCACTTGCTAATAGGATAATTCTCCCAATCCACGGCAAGGTTTGAGCGAGTAGGGTCAATCACTTTCGTACCCTCAGTCGTGTACATCAGTAAAACAGCATGCTGCGTTCCACTTGACAGCTCACAAATTGCAAGGCGAAGTGAATTGAATAAATCATGCTCAGTGTAGAGTCCTATCAAGTGTAGACATTTGTCTTCGCAGTCTCCATTTGGGTTAGACTGCCAAATGTCACGAGTCGCATCAGGCGTGTAAACACAGTTGCGGATATCTCTAATCTTTGTGTGTAGGTGCTGCTTCTCTTGAATATCGTCATATGGGTGTTGTGTCGGCTCTTGCTGCGAAATCAGTTCATTTGAAACGCTATGCCATTGTGTAGGGGCCGCAATTCGCCCGAACGAGTAACTTTCGTCTATGTGGCTCATTTTCCCTCCAAATATATTTCCGGTAATTTCCTGAAGCTTATCACTATTTTGGCAAAATGACTTTCTCAGTTACATGCAACAGCCGTTTATTGAAACTTAACATCTACGCAGATCGTAGACTCTTAAACCATATGCGCTATATGGCTTTGGAAATACAACGCGGGGGTTTGGTTTTCGTCCTTTTGGGTGTGGCAGGTCGTAAAACTGAGCAGAATCAACAAAGTGAGACTTCCATATAAATATCCGATTGGACATGCGGTGGAGCTTTTGCGTAAGGAGAGTTGAAATGAGAGGGTTTACGGCGAAGAAAACGGGATTTTTAACAACCATCCTATTACTAATTATTCTGTTCCCCGTTCGGGGGATGGCAATGCCGATCGATCCGGGATTTGATCTGTTTAGCACTCCGGATGGCAGCGCAATTATTGACTTGGGCGGGATTCTCGGCGTTGTCCCCTTCGAGAGCGATCCAATTGGACCCGGCAACACTGATACGATCGTTGAACGATTAACAGGACTGCCCGATGGGGGGACGGGGACAATTGAAATTGAGCTTGTTGCCTTATCGCTACAGAGTGTCGACCCTGTAGGTGTTGGAGGAGTGTTTTTTGACATAGATATTATACTCGATGATACGGCCCCTTCACTCGGTCAAATAAATATACTAACGCACGACAGCACTGGCGGGACGTATAATTCCTTCATTGATATCTTTGTGGAAATAATTTTTACAGAGGTTGGGAATCCCTTGAACATGATCACAAATTTGTTTGATTTTACCGCCACCACTACTGGTTCACGTTGGTCGCATACCCCGTCGCCAGATTATCCCGTTGATCCGAGCTATCCTTCCGGAAATTTCTATGCTGGTATTCTGGACCAAACAGGCCCACACCGTACGTTGGTTCCCTCTGTTATCCCATTACCTGCAGCTTTTCCCCTTTTCGCAGGTGCTCTTTTCCTAATGGGACTTAGAGGATGGAGACGGAAACAAACCGCCTCCTAAATGATTGTGAGACCTCATTAGTAGGATAGGGCTGGTGTCTGATGCAGGTATGTATTGTCGGACACCTGTTTTAACATGAAGTCTGCGACATCCGCTGGCGATATTTTCAATTTCAGGGATTGGTCTACTCTAGAAAATCCATGCTGATAGGCCCCTGTGTGCGATCCTTTGGCAAAGTTGGCAGGACGGGCAATTGTCCAGTCCAGATCGCTTTCTTTGACGCGAATTTCCTGTGTTTCATGATCTGCGAGTACGTGTTTGAGCACAAAAGGGAATATCAAATGTCGATAGTGAAAAGGCAGGGTACTGAAACTCTCCCCGGTGCCAAGGCCCGATAAACAAACAAGGCGTTTAACGCCAGTGGATTCCATGGCTTCAATAATGTTTTTTGTCCCCTTTGTTCGGAGGCCGTCTTTGTTCATGAGCGGCATTCCAAGAGCGCAGATAATAACATCCTGACGCCGTATTGCATTTTGAACGGAGACGATATCCAGCACATCGCCTTTTTCAATTCGTAGATTTTCCTGATCTATTTGCGTCAATTTTTCTGGGTGACGTGTGTGGGCGGTGACTTGATGCCCCAACGCGATCGCTTGCTTAACGAGTTGCAATCCGACTTTTCCAGTTGATCCAAATATTGCGAGTTTCATTGCGTTCTCCTTTGCTTGACACGGTGTCAATTGACATGATGTAAAGTTAGGGTTAGTTTACAGTATGTCAAGTGAAAATAATGAAACACGTACCCGTATCCTGAAAGCCGCTTGGGAGTTATTAGAGGCAAGTAAGGGACGTGATGTACGCATGAGTGATATTGCGAAGAAAGCCAAGGTATCTCGGCAAGCGCTATATCTTCATTTTAAAACCAGAGCTGATTTGCTCATTGAAACGACCCTCTATGTCGACGGGTGCCGGAACACTGATGCCCGTCTTGATGCCAGCCGTACCGCGACAACCGGAATTGAACGACTAGACGCCTTCGTTGAGGCGTGGGGGAATTATATTCCCGAAATTTATGGTGTGGGGAAAGCCCTCCTTGCCATGATGGAAGAGGATGAAGACGCGGCGACGGCGTGGACAAAACGGATGCAGGATATGAAGGAAGGGTGCGCTGCCGCCATTCAAGCCTTGTCTGACGACGGACGGTTGGATCCCATGCATCCGGTAGACGAGGCGACCGATGTCCTTTGGACTTTGTTATCTGTTCGAAACTGGGAGCATTTAACGCAAGACTGCAATTGGTCACAGGTCAGATACGTTAAATCGCTGAAAGAAATAACGCACCGCCTCTTCGTTTTGAAAGACTAACTGCTGTTGCAGGTACCTATTTTTGAAACGCAGCCATTTCAATTATGGGACCGTTAGCAGAGTGTGCATCGTCGGGGTCATGGGTGACCAGCAATGTCGGCAGATGATGCGCTTTTACGTGACGAAAGACGAATTGCCGGAACCGTTCCCGAAGTTCGACATCCAATTTTGAAAATGGCTCGTCGAGGAGAAGGGCGCTGGGCCGTGACAAAAGCGTTCTAAGAACTGCGACACGTGCCCGCTGACCCCCGGATAGGGTTGCAGGGTCGCGATCAAAATAACCGACAAGTCCAGCTTCTTCCAAAGCTTGTGTTGCCAATACGTCACGCGCCTGTTTTCCTTTAATGCTGGCAGGGATGCCGAATTTAAGGTTCTCTCCAACAGACATGTGGGGGAAGAGCAGATCCTCCTGAAACAACATCCCTATATGACGGTCTTCCGGAGGAAGTTTGTTTAGGTCACGATCCCCCAAACATATCCCACCAGAGACGGAGAAATCCGAAGAGAGCGTTCCGGCAATGGCTGCAAGTAAACTGGATTTTCCGCATCCACTAGGGCCCATAATGGTGACGATTTCACCGGGTTCTATTGTTACGTTCATGTGCCCAAACAAGTCAGATTTTTGCAGGGAAACACATAACGAGCGTAATTGAAGGCGGGATTGTGTCGAGGCACTTGATCCATGAAAGGTGTTTGATGTGTTCAAGACATTACATTCCTTTTAAAGATCGCCGATTGCGATATACGTAGTTTGGCACCCACATGGCGAACGCAAATATCAGCAGTGGCAGTACAGATTGTAACAACGCATATACCGCAATAACACGGCGGTTGCCACTTGCTGATAAATTTACGGCTTCTGTGGTGAGGGTAGAGAAGCGGCCGCCACCTGCGAACAATGTGGGTAGGTATTGCGCAACAGAAACAGCAAACCCTATGGCAAACGCAAATAACAAAGGCCGAAGGAGCATGGGTAGCCTAACTTTCCAGAACGCCTTTGCAGGTGAGGCTCCTAACGACAACGCTAACTTGACGTATCTATCATCTTGCGTTCGATAAGGATCAGAGAGAGAGAGGAAAACGTAAGGCAATACAAATAGCAAATGGGTCCAGATCATTGAAATCCAACTGCTATCAATTTGGGCCTTGATGGATAATATCTGGACGCCAAACAGGAATGATATTTGCGGGATCATAAGGGGTAGATAGACAAGCCATAGGGCGCCAGATCCGGCATATTTTCCGCGTCTTTTTTCATTTTCCAAACAAGCGACAACCAGAACAGTTGCAATGGCAGAGCTTGCGAGGCCTACAACGAGTGTTGTTGTGCTGCTGCCGAGCAGATTGTAAATATTGTTATTCCAGCTTTGAAAGCTCCACACTGACGGTAGAAAATCTGGAAAACGCCATCTTCGCGTGACTGACCATAAAACGATGACAATCAGGCTGCCGACAAATAACCCAGTTAAAGTTCGCATAGCGACTTTCGAAACCAGTCGAATAGGGCGTTCAAAAAACTCTCTGCCGCCCAGTGTTAGCCAAATCCGTGCAAACCGAGAGATGCCTTGTTCCGCTGCATACCAGAAACCGATCGCGCCGATGACGATTATAAACTGCAAAATTGCTCCGGCAGCCGCCAGAAAACGTGTGCTTAAATCTGGATCGTAAAACCACCTTAGAACCAGAACAGATAAAGGGGGCGGGGTTGTGGGGCCTAGAATGAGTGAGATATCAACCACAGATAATGAAAAAGCCAGCACCGCGAAAATCGGAAGCCGGATTTGCTTGTAGATATTAGGTTGCACAGCCTTCATCCAAGCCGCAACGGGTTTGTATCCCAATGTTCGCGCAAGCTTTAGTCGCTGCTCTGACTGACTTTGGTCCAGCGCTGCCAAAATCATCAAAATAAAGTAAGGCGTTTCCTTGATGGCTAAGGCCAGTATGAGAGACAAGCCGTAAGGATCGTGAATGATGGCCACATCTGGAGGACGATCCCAGTGGGTTGCCCATGGGCTAATAGCACGAACGATCCAACCACTCGGAGCAATAAGAAAGGCAAGACCAATGGCAAGAGCTGAATGAGGGATTGCTAGAATAGGAGCTAATATTCTTCGGGCATTTAGAAAGGTTTTACTGCCATGCCACGCAGCAACAAAAGTTGCGGCAAGCATTAGAGACACTACTGTCGCAATAAATCCCGTTGTAATTGTTGTGACAACAGCGCTGGGCAGAGCTGGGTGTGCTAGTAGCTCTCTCCACGCTATCGCTGAAAAATCACTATTTCCAATCGCAGGAAAATAGCCGAAAGCGGGGAGAATAGAGCTGATAAGTCCCGCCAGCACAGGCAGTAAAAAAACTAGCAGGGTGAGTACTGGCATGTACCGCAGACTGAATAGTCGCTGCGGTAAGGACTTGAGTAAATTCATGTTTTACACAGCTATCTCTTTTTCAAGAACACGTAAAGATTATTGCCCATATCGTTTCAGCCATTCTTTTTCGATATACTCCATCCATGATGGATGTGGTTCCAGCAGCGTCGGTCCCAGATCTTGCGGTGAAAGTGTCGCCACACCAAGTTTGATTTGTGAGAAAGTTTTTTGATCTGCTGATGACAGTTTTGTAATTGAAAGGACTGTGTCATCTCCCCAAAACTCAGGATCTTGTTTTCGGGCTTGCGCTTCTGGGCTCATCAAGAAATTGGCAACCATCATCGCGGCGGCTTTGCTGGAAGAGTTATAGGGTATAGCGACAAAATGTGTGTTGCCGATGGTACCCTTCTCAAAAACAAATGTCCTGACAGTGGGGGCTAGCTCTCCGCTTTTAATCAGAGATGATGCGGCTCCTGGATTGAAGGATAGATGGATATCAACCTCGCCATCATCCAGAAGTTGTTGCTGTGCGGCACTGCTTGCAGGGAACTGCGAGCCCTTGCGCCACAGGTTTGGATGCAGGTTATCCAAATAAGCCCATAGAGGTTTAGTTGTTTCCTGTAAAAGATCTGGAGTATTAACTTCTGATCTTAGGCTACTGGGGTCAGAGGCCAGCTCAACTAGTGCCTGCTTCAAGAAGGTGGAACCGAGGAAATCCGGCGGTGATGGGTAGGTGAAACGACCGAAGTTTTCTTCGGTCCATGTAAGCAATTCTGCAATGGATTTAGGCGTTTGTTTAACGCGGGCACTGTCATATATAAAATTGAACTTTGCCATACCCCAAGGGGCTTCCAACCCATCAACCGGTATAGTGAAATCAACAGTTGTTGTTGCTTTATTTTCAACATCAACAAAACTGTAATTAGGAAGAATTTGGGTGAAAGGGCCGAATAAAAGGCCATTTCTTTTCATCGAGGCGAAGTTCTCACCATTGATCCACACTAGATCCACACTGCCATCTTTGTTTTTACTAGCAGATTTCTCAGCAAGGACGCGGCTGACCACATCTCCTGTATCCGTAACTTTTACATGCTTAAGCGTGATACCTGCATCATCCCAAAGTCTTTTCCCGACCCATGAAATGTAATTGTTAATCCGCTCGCTACCACCCCATGCATTCCAGTATACGGTTTGCCCTTTGGCTTTTGACTGGACAGCATTCCAGTTTTTATGCTCGTGCGCTGTAACTTGGGAAACACTCGCACTAAAAATTGTGGCAACAATTATAGCTGCTAAACCTATCCGTATACTCAACACACCAATTCCCCTGTTACTGAAATTACTCACTATAAAATTTGATCTGATGGGAAGAATATAGAACAACAGTATGTCTGTCAGCCTGAAGGTTGACTGTTCACAACTGTTTGACCAGAGAATTGAAATGACCGTTATTTATAGCGGGGAGAAGAAAACCCAGAGAAAGTAAAAGAACATTTCTCTGGGTTTGCGGGATAGGCGATGGACAAATGTCTAGTTGCCAATGCTTCTAGCTTTTCGCTGCCATCCCATGAAACTCATGAGTGTCGGTCATTCACTTTTGTGGGAGAAGGCTCAGTACCGATTGATCGCGGGTAACATACAGCCATTGGCGTAGATAAGAATAGTGTTTTATGCGGTTTTGGGCTTGTTTATTAGAATTTACTATTTCACAATTTATTTGAATTTTTGTATTCAACTTTGGCCAGTTTTTTCTGGTGCGAACCATAAGCAAAAGGACGAATCATTCTGTGTTTTGGGAGTGTAATTCCTAACGCTGAAATAACACGCGAACACTTCAAAATTAATATGTTACATTTCTCTAAATGAAAAAAAATAGAACCGAATAGGGCGGGGGTGCGAGTTATGACGGGAGTATTAGAAGGCGTCAGAGTTTTGGACTTTGGGCGGTATATAGCCGGTCCATATTGTGGAGCACTGTTGGCTGATTTGGGTGCAGACGTTATTCGCATTGATAAACTAGCAGGAAGTGAAGACAGATACGTCGGACCAATCGGTGACGATGGTACTGGCGCTGGATATGTTCAGATGAACCGTAATAAACGGGGAATTACACTAAATCCAATGAAACCAGAAGGTCGCGAGATCGTCAGGAGGCTTGTTGAAACAGCAGATGTTGTTATTGCCAATATGCCGACAGAAACATTGGTCGCAATGGGTTTGGATTACGATACTCTGAGAGGATATAAAGAAGATATCATCGTTACCAATACAACAACATTTGGCGATGTTGGCCCGTATAAAAACCGAGTTGGTTTCGATGGAATAGCGCAGGCCATGTGTGGCTCTGTGTATATGGCAGGTACACCGGAGCAGCCGCAGCGGAACATTTCCCCTTATGTTGATTTCTCTACCGCAATGGCAAGCACGATCGGCACTATGGCGGCCCTCACGGAAAAAGAGAGAACAGGTAAAGGGCAACACGTAACAAGCAACTTGCTGAGTAATGCGCTTTCGATGTTTAACGGATCTCTCATTGAGCAGTCGGTAACAGGGGTTAATCGTGTGGCAACGGGAAACCGTGGTCAATTGTCTGCGCCCACTGATATTTATAAATGCAAAGACGGATCTATGCTGGTTCAGGTGGTTGGACAGCCATTGTTTGCGCGCTGGGCGGAATTGATGGGGGAGGAGCATTGGCTAACTGATCCAAGATTTAAAGATGATGTAAGTCGCGGTAAACATGGGAACGAGATTAGCGCCCGGATGCAGAATTGGTGCGAAGATCGAACAGTTGACGAGGCTGTTAGAGCCTGTGAATCTGTTCGTATTCCTTGCGGTCCAGTTTACGCGCCGCAACAAACGCTAGACGATCCCCATATTCAAGAAATGAACTACTTGAAAGAAATGGAGTATCCGGGAATTAAGGGACCAACTCCGGTTGCCGATATCCCGGTTAATATGTCAGTTTCAGAGATCGGTATTCGCCATCGCGCGCCTCTACTTGGTGAACATACAGATGATATATTGAGCGAGTTGGGGTTTTCAGCCAATAATCTTGCAAGCCTTCGTAAAAAGCGCGTGATCTAAATTATTCATAAGATGGATCCTAATATGAGGACCGACAATAGATATATTTAGTTTGATTCTGATAGTTCGACCGTAATCGAAGCATTTGTACTCTGTGACCAAATATAGTGAAGCATCAATCAATATTGTCTCAAGGAACAAGAAATGATTACTGATGTGCTTCCAGAATATTGGCAAAGTTTAATAACAGTCTATATCGCTGTTTTTATCGCCTTCGTAAGCCCCGGACCAAATTTTATCGCCATTTCCTCTCGCGCGGTTGAAAGCAGGGGAACAGGAATTGGTGTTGCTCTTGGTATTAGTATTGGAACTGCTATCTGGGCGATATCTGCCACGACAGGTGTCGCCACGATTTTAAGTAGTTATGAAGGCGTAACGTCGATTATAGGAGGCATTGGAGGCGGTTATTTATGCTGGCTTGGCTACAAATCTTTTAGATCGTCTGTTGCGGGTGCAGAGTTCAAATTTGAAGGTGTTGGGGGCGGCGAGAATATCTCGTTTCTTGCTGCGAGTAAGGTTGGTCTCTTAATTCAGCTTAGTAACCCCAAAACGGTGCTTTTCTGGCTGGCAATAACTCCCCTAGTGATCGGCCCCGAAACTCCACATATTGTCATTATGTTGCTTGTGATTGGATGTTTCTTCATAGCGTTGTTTTGGCATTTTTTGTTAGCATTTCTTTTTTCAGCGGGGCCTGTTAGGTCCGCTTACATAAGTTATAAACCAAAGATATCATTCATATTTGCAGTATTTTTTGTCGGGTTTGGCGTGCGTTTGATTTATGAAACTTTGTCATAGGAATTTGAAAATCAACAATTTGACCGATGAACGGATCCATGGGTTTTCGTGAAAAGCGTGTGATTAGGATTAATCACACCATCCATGTCGCTTACCGCCGGTGTAGGCACGTCCGAGGCCTGCATCGATAATTCCTTTTGCGACATCGGCGTTCTTATAGAAAACATCAGCGAGTACGCGGCCGGCATATTTACCGAGTTTGACATTCCGAAGTTCTACGACTGCCATTGGTTTGTCCAGAATTGCACCGCGATGAGGGCTTCCAAATAGATCCATAATGAATTGGGTCGCGGTTTTGCCTGCAGTTTTTTCACTTTCACATTCTGGCCGCCATGTTTCCGGAGTATCCACACCACGCAATCTTATATTCACATCTGTATTTAGCCCGGGCCACAGCTTGACGCGGGCGAAGAAGGTATCACCATCATTAACGTAATAGACCTCAGCTTTAAAGGGACCGGGATAGATTTCCGCCATTGCGGGAGATGAAAGAGCTAGGAATAGGAAGGGAAGTAAGTATTTCATATGTCTACATTTTGTGTTGGGTGCGTGTTTTTATACTTTGGCAGTTATAACATGACCTTTAATTTTGCTTTTTATGGGGGCTTCCCCAAATCGCAATGTTATGGCGGCGGCAGCTATTTTTGTGACTTGATCGAGCGCTTCTGGATTGCGCGCTTCAATTTCGTTCCGCAAAGGTGTTCCATGGCAATATGCAATCGCTGGTAAGTTGGCAGATGAAGCAATACAGTCTTTCTCCAGCGTTTCAATGCTGACATGAGAAAACCCTGCTTCCAGAACATCGTTTTCTATTTCTTCAATATCGTAGTAGCCATGGGGGGTTCTAGGTAAAAATTGTGGGGGATTATCTGGGAAAAATCTGGCAGCGGCGTCAGTTACGGTATCAGCGAATTCATTTTTTGATATTTCATCCCACACATTGAAAATAAAAACACCATTTTCCTTCAATACGCGCTTGGCTTCTTTGTAACCGGCAATTCGATCCGGGAAAAACATGACACCAAACTGGCAAAAAACGATGTCAAAAGTTGCGTTAGAAAAGTGCAGGTTTAAGGCATCTGCTTGTTGCCACGAAATTCGGTTGTCCGTTAGTTGTTTACTTTCAGCGTGATTTAACATTTCTGGGTTGAGATCTGAAACCGTAAACAAAGACCTTTCATCCAATTTTGGAGCTAAAGCTCGAGTTACTACTCCGCTACCAGCGGCAACTTCTAGAACAGTATTTGGATTGAATTTTGATACACGATCCGCCATATCTTCCGCGAAATCTTCGAAAATTAGAGGCACTAAGTACGTGTCGTAAAATTCAGGAATTGATCCGGAAAAGATTTTGTCAGTGTTCGACATATTGATACCCTCAGCTGAATTGACCGGTTTTCGTATTTATTTATATTATATTTTAATAACTAAAAAAATACGTTATTCTGGTGAAGGGCGTTAGGTGTGGAATGCAAATTACATGGATCAAGTATCTATTTTATCCATTCATGCCCTAGTTGGGGCGTTTCTGGTTTCGCCGTCCCCACCACACTTCTGTTTTGCGACGTAGCTTGCGAGCAAATGCAAAATCTACAGCTAATATCATAATGCCAAGGGGCAGCATCCAGAAACCAACAATGGGCAAAAATCCCAAAATTCCACCAAGTACAAGCGCCCAACCTAAAATGATGCGATGGAGCTTATTTTCGGGAATTTTGATTTTACTTTTCATTATTCTCAATAATTTTCTGAATTTGGATGGTTCTGATTAAGTGGGTATGTAATTCTGAATTTAAACGAGAAACTTGAATAGGGTTGTATATCCTACAGTCTATTGAAACTCGTTTGTAGGGCGAGTATCATAGAGTTCAACTAATCATAATAACAAATCAGGGGCAAACATGACGAACGAACTAGCGTATTTTTCAGCAGATGACTTATTAGCTGGATACAAAAGCGGAGATATCTCTCCAGTTGAATCGACGAAAGCCGCGCTGGACCAAATCGCTAAGTATGATGGAAAATTAAATGCGTTCGTTTTCGTAGATGAAGAGGGGGCATTAGCTTCTGCCCGTGCCTCAGAAGAGCGCTGGAGAAAAGGAACACCGGTCGGGTTGGTGGACGGAATTCCAACAACAGTTAAAGACATTATGTTGATGAAAGGATTTGCGACCCTTAAGGGATCAAAACTTTCAGATCCAGAGAAACCTGATAGCGATGACTCCCCCGCAGTACAACGCCTGAGAGAGCAGGGAGCTGTTTTCCTTGGAAAAACCACAACACCGGAATTTGGGTGGAAAGGCGTCACAGATAGCCCGTTGAGTGGTATCACTCGCAACCCATGGAATGCAGATAAAACACCTGGTGGTTCCAGTGGCGGCGCTTCCGCAGCCTGCGCTGCAGGGATGGGCGTATTGCACACAGGATCTGATGGAGGGGGATCTATCCGTATTCCGGCGGCGTTTGCCGGTATATTTGGCCTAAAGCCAAGTTTTGGACGCGTCCCCGTTTGGCCAGCTTCAGCATTTGGAACAGTATCGCACGTCGGTCCAATGACACGTTCGGTTTCTGACTCTGCTTTAATGTTGGACGTCATGAAGGGATATGACAGCCGCGATTGGTATTCACTTCAGTCCAACGATCTGAAGTATAGAGAAATGCTTCAAAGTTCCCTTAAAGGCCGCAAAATTGCCTATAGCCGAGACCTCGGTTATGCCGCAGTTGATCCGGAGATCATTACTGCCGTTGATGCCGCAGTTGATTTGTTCAGGGAGTTGGGAGCGGACGTAGAAGAGGTTGATCCCGGTTTTGATTGCCCTCTTGAGATCTTTGGGAAGCTTTGGCAAGGCGGAGCCTATTATGCGATGCAGGATGTCGATGAGAAGCATCTTGCTTTATTGGATCCGGGATTACAGCAGATCGTAGAAAATGGATCGAAGATAACGTTGCCTGAATATTTTGAAGCAACTGTTGCTCGTGCAGAACTGGGATCCAAAATGCGGACGTTTCATGATAAATATTCTTTGTTGCTGACGCCTTCATTGTCCGTAACGGCGTTTGATGTGGGAATGCTTGCGCCAAACCAGAAAGGCAATGATACAGCGGATTGGGCTGACTGGACACCCTTTTCCTATCCATTTAATCTGACACAACAACCCGCCTGTTCGGTACCGTGCGGTATATCGAGCAATGGACTGCCTATAGGCCTTCAGATCGTCGGGCCAATGCACCGCGACGACTTGGTTCTTCAAGCGGCGGCTGCATTTGAAAAAGTATCGCCAGCAAGAAGAGCCAAACCGGATTTATCCAAACTAGTGTGAGAGACAGATGAGAGCACCAGCACGTGTACTGACAGTCCCTGAAATGTATGAAGCAGATAGGCTGGCTGTTGGATGTGGTGTGTCCAGTCTATCGCTTATGGAGAATGCAGGTCGGTCTATTGCAGAGGAAATACAGAGAAACTGGACGCGTTGTCCCGTGCTTATTCTTTGTGGGCCGGGTAATAATGGTGGCGACGGGTACGTTATTGCCCGGTATCTTCTGGAAGCTAGTTGGCCTGTACGTATAGCCGCCTTTGGGCATACATCAGACCTTAGTGGGGATGCGTCTGTCATGTTTGGGCAGTGTGCGGTAGATGTTGTTTCGCTGGATGAGTTAGGAGATGTCGACGAGAAACTTGTGGTCGACGCCTTGTTCGGTGCTGGCTTTAAAGGTGATTTGCCTCCGGAAGCGCGGGCGGCGTTTCAAAAAATATCGTTGGCTGGACTAGATCTTGTTGCCGTTGATGTTCCCAGTGGCGTGTGCGGCGCGACTGGCGATGTTGTTGAAGGTACGCCGATCGCTAGTCTGACCGTTAGTTTCCAATGTCCGAAAGTCGGGCATCTATTCTATCCGGCACGTGCGCATATCGGGAAACTGAAGATAAAAGACATCGGAATTCCAGATCAGGCGCTGGATCTGCAGAACGTCAGTTTATTCCACAATACACCAGAGTTATGGCTAGAAAGCTTGGCGACCCTGTCACCCATTGGGCATAAATATGATAGGGGGCATGCTGCTGTTGTTGGTGGAGGGATTTCAAGTAGTGGTGCCGCGAGAATAGCGGCGAGGGCAGCGTTGCGAGCGAGCGCGGGAGCTGTGACAGTTGTATGCAAGCCATCCGCATTGACAACCTACGCTGTGTCTCTAGAAGCTGTGATGGTAGAAAGTATCTCTGACGAAACAGCTTTTGAAAGCTGGATAGCTGCGCGAAGGATTGGAACTGTACTCTTAGGGCCGGGGAATGGCGTGGGCGAGCGTACTCGTGCGTTTGTTCGCACAGCCATCAATTCAGAAGCGCATGTCGTGCTGGATGCTGACGCGCTCACCGAATTTCAAGATGACCCTGAAGTGCTCTTTCGTCTTATTCGCGAAAAAACAACAGGTAGTGTCGTTCTAACGCCGCATGAAGCGGAGTTTTCAAGGATATTTACCATTGAAGGAACTGCTCTTGTGCGCTGTCGCGAAGCAGCCAAACGATCCGGTGCGGTAGTAATCTTGAAGGGGGCGACCACTGTTATTGCAGAACCTACCGGAAATGCCGCCCTTAACACGAACGCGCCACCATGGCTTGCGACCGCTGGTTCCGGTGATGCACTTGCGGGGATAGTTGCTGCATTGTTGACGGAGGGTGAAGATGCCTTCAAGTCAGCGTCGGCTGCAGTATGGATGCACGGAGAGGCCGCAAACATATTTGGCCGAGGTCTAATTGCAGAAGACATAGAGGTTCAAATTCCGAAAATACTCGAAAAGTTAGCTAACCTTTAGGTGGCAGCATGGTGTGAAATTCCACCATGTTCTACCGTAAAGGGTTTGTTTACTTTTTTTCCTTATTTTATAGGAGGATAGACGACGTTTTTAAAAAATTGGATTGATCATGCTGTTCAGAAAGATAAATTTAAAAGAAAAAATCTCCCAGGGGGACGTTTTTCATAGGGACATGCTGATAAGCACGAAAGAACAGGCTCGCGTGCTGTATGTTACAGAGGACGAGCAGGGGAATTCACATGTTCACTATGAACGTACAGTGATCGGATCTTGTTTTAGAGAACCTCTTGGTACACGCGTGTTGGCAATTGATGCATTTGCGCGAGATTTCCATGTGGGTCACTAATTAATTTTTGGGTAACCGCCGAAATAGGGGTTTTCTGGGGCTTCGCCTTTGTTTTAAACGAGAAAATCCACGCAAAAAATCTCAATTTTTTTCGCCAACTTAAAATAAAAAGAATTTTCTTTTGCAATTAGCAATATTTCTCCTAGGCAGAGCCGGAATTCCTGTGCTATAGAACGCCGCTCCTAGTGGAAACAGTTCAATGCACCACACAGGGAGGGTCGTTTTACACGGCTCAAATATATGCGGGTATGGCGGAATTGGTAGACGCGCTGGTTTTAGGTACCAGTACTTCGGTGTGGGGGTTCGACTCCCTCTACCCGCACCAAAATTTTTCGCGATTGGCACTACCAGCCAATCGCATGTGCACATTGATTTTTTAACGAAAATGACGGGCAATCGTTCATGCAGGTTACACAGACAAGCTCCGAAGGGCTGAAACGTGATTTCACTGTCGTTGTAGAAGCGGCTGAAATTGAAACTAAAGTTACTGACAAACTGGTTGAAGTCGGTCAACAAGTGAAACTTCCGGGCTTCCGCCCTGGAAAAGTTCCAATGACCGTACTGCGCCAGCGTTTCGCGCGCTCCATAATGGGCGAAGTTCTTGAGGGAACTGTGAACGAAACTAGCCAGACAGTCCTTAATGACAACGATCTACGGCCTGCGCAGCAGCCGAAAATCGAAATCACCAAATTTGATGAAGGTTCCGATTTGGAATTCACAATCGAAGTTGAAGTGATGCCTGATTTCGAACCAACTGATTTTTCCAAATTGAAACTGGAAAAGCTCGTCACTGACGTTGAAGACGAGAAAGTTGAAGAAGCGCTGACTGAAATTGCAGGCGCTCAGAAGAACTTCACAAAAGTAGCTCGTAATCGTAAAGCCAAAGAAGGCGATGCGATTCTGATGGACTTCGTTGGTAAAATCGACGGCGAGGCCTTTGATGGCGGTAGCGCAGAAGGCCACCAACTTGAACTTGGTTCCGGCCAGTTCATCCCGGGCTTCGAAGAGCAGCTTGTCGGCCAAAAAGGCGGCGACGATGTTGACGTAACTGTAAATTTCCCAGAAAATTACGGTGCAGAACATCTCGCAGGTAAAGAAGCTGTCTTCTCAGTGAAAATTCACGAAGTGCAAGAAGCTACACCTATTGAAATCGATGATGAGTTCGCTGTAAAGCTGGGCCTGAACGATCTCGACGATTTGAAAGCAACTGTACGCGGTCGTATTGAAGGCGAGTATAACCAACTTTCACGTCAGACTTTGAAGCGCAACATGCTTGACGCTTTGGCTGATGCTCACGATTTTGACGTTCCTCCGGGAATGAAAGAAACTGAATTCAATGGTATCTGGGAACAGTTCACAAAAGAACTGGAACGTACAGAAGAGAAACTTGAAGATCAGGATCAATCTGAAGAAGAGCTTCGCGAAGAATATACAGCAATTGCTGAGCGCCGTGTTCGCCTCGGTTTGTTGCTTGCTGAAGTTGGTCGTATCAACAACATTGATGTGGCAACTGAAGAAGTACAGCAGGCTATGATGGCCCAAGCTCGTAACTTCCCAGGGCAGGAAAAACAAGTCTTCGAGATGTTCCAGTCAAACCCAGAAATGCAAAATTCTTTGCGTGCACCAATCTTTGAAGACAAAGTTGTCGATTTCATCGCTGAACTCGCAACCGTCACCGAAAAGAAAGTGTCATTCGAAGAGCTTACTGCTGATCCGGATGAAGACGAAAAATCGAAAGCTAAGAAAAAAGCGCCTGCTAAGAAAAAAGCGGTTGCTAAAAAAGCTGACGATTCTGAAGAAAAGCCTGCTGCTAAGAAAAAAGCACCAGCAAAAAAGGCAGCGGCTAAAAAATCTGAAAAATAAATTTCAGTTTATGGGTGGAAATTTTGATGGCAATGTGCACATTGAAATAACCACCCATTTTTTTTGAGGAAAATACCCTATGGTCGATGTGATTGATACTTATATGAATACTTTGGTTCCCATGGTTGTTGAGCAAACAGCCCGCGGTGAACGTTCATATGACATTTTCTCACGCCTACTAAAGGAAAGAATTATTTTTGTAACGGGTCAAGTCCATGACGGTATGGCTAGCCTGATTACAGCTCAACTTCTTTTCTTGGAAGCCGAAAATCCAAAGAAACCGATTTCAATGTATATTAACTCTCCAGGCGGTGTCGTGACATCTGGCTTGGCGATGTATGATACAATGCAATACGTGAAACCTGAAATTGCGACTGTTTGTATCGGTCAAGCTGCTTCTATGGGATCGTTTTTGCTGACGGCTGGTGCTAAAGGTCAGCGATACGCGCTTCCTAATGCGCGGGTGATGATCCACCAGCCTTCTGGTGGTGCGCAAGGTCAAGCAACCGATATCGAGATTCAAGCAAGAGAGATATTGAAAGTTCGTGCGCGTCTTAACGATCTGTATGTCAAGCATACTGGCCAGCCACTTGATGTGGTTGAAAAGTCGATGGAACGAGATAACTTTATGACCGCTGATGAGGCCAAAGAATATGGCCTAATCGACGAAGTCGTGAGCAAACGCCCTGATTCTGAAGAAGACGAGACTAAGAAAGATTAATAGTCTCACTTTTGTTTCACTGTGAATGGGTTTCCCAGTCATACTGTAAATAATCAGCTGTTAACGGAAAATTGAGGCCGCATTGTTTAATATCGGCTTCATTGGGCGAAGTATTTGACGATTTCTGTTCTTTCGCCCGGCAAGTTTTTAACATTCTTGTTGTGGCCAGAACAGTCGATGTTTAGTATGGAAAGTCCAACGAAAAATTGGAGTGTCTATGACCAAATTGAGTGGCGGAGATTCAAAAAACACCCTGTATTGTTCCTTCTGCGGCAAGAGCCAGCATGAAGTGCGCAAACTTATCGCAGGGCCAACTGTGTTCATCTGTGATGAGTGCGTAGAACTCTGCACAGATATTATTCAGGAAGAACATAAAAGCAAGCTGGTAAAATCCAGTGATGGCGTTCCCACGCCTGTAGAAATAAGTACTGTTCTGAATGACTATGTAATTGGACAGACACACGCGAAGAAGGTTCTGTCTGTCGCAGTCCATAACCATTACAAACGATTGCATCACAGTTCTAAGTCAGATGATGTTGAACTGGCCAAATCAAATATTCTTTTGGTTGGCCCAACAGGTTGCGGTAAAACGCTGCTTGCTCAAACATTGGCTCGTATTCTGGATGTGCCGTTTACTATGGCTGATGCTACCACACTAACTGAAGCCGGTTATGTGGGTGAAGACGTAGAAAATATCATTCTGAAGTTATTGCAATCTGCTGACTACAATGTTGAGCGTGCGCAGCGCGGCATCGTTTATATCGACGAAGTTGATAAAATTAGCCGTAAATCAGACAATCCTTCCATCACTCGTGATGTCTCGGGTGAAGGTGTGCAACAAGCATTATTGAAAATCATGGAAGGTACGGTTGCGTCTGTTCCTCCACAAGGTGGACGTAAACATCCTCAACAGGAATTCCTGCAGGTGGATACAACGAATATCTTGTTTATTTGTGGCGGTGCTTTCGCAGGTCTCGATAAAATTATCGCCGCACGTGGCCGCGATACGTCTATTGGCTTTGGTGCTGATGTTCAAAGTGAAGACGATCGTAAAACAGGCGAGCTCCTTAAAAAGGTGGAGCCTGACGATTTGACAAAATTTGGAATGATTCCAGAATTTGTTGGTCGCTTACCTGTTATCGCCGCACTTGAAGATTTGGACGAAGATGCTCTGATCGAAATTTTGACCAGTCCCAAAAATGCATTGGTTAAGCAGTATCAACGTCTGTTCGATATGGAAGAGGTTAGCCTTAAGTTCACCGAGGAAGCTTTGTCTGCCATCGCTGAAAAAGCGATTGAACGGAAAACTGGTGCGCGTGGACTTCGGTCAATCCTTGAAGGAATTCTTCTAGACCCTATGTATGATCTACCTACTCTTGATGGTGTAGAAGAGATTGTAATTAACGGAGACGTCGTTCAAGGCGAAGGACAACCGCTCTATATTTATGCTGATCGTAAGGACGCGAGCAGCGCTTAACTAGATGAACCGAGGGGAATTTATCTCCTCGGTAACTTTTCATTCTGGGCCGGGTATCACATCGCGAATTTTCTGCTTGTAGGTGGTAACGGCCTTTAAGGCATTCTGATGATTGAAACATCCCAAACCCAAATTTTTCCGGTCTTGCCGCTGAGAGACATCGTTGTTTTTCCGCATATGATTGTGCCGCTTTTTGTCGGCCGGGACAAATCTGTTCGTGCTCTTGAAGATGTGATGAAGGATGACAAACAAATCCTTCTTGTCGCGCAAAAGAACGCAAGCCAGGATGACCCGAGTGAAGAAGATATTCACAATGTGGGAACAATTGCATCCGTGCTACAACTTTTGAAGCTTCCAGATGGAACAGTAAAAGTTCTTGTTGAAGGTGTTGAGCGTGCACGGATCGATAGCTTCATTGAGAATGAAGATTTTTTCCAAGCACATGCTGAAATTGTCGAAGAAAAAGAAGACGAAACGCCTGAACTCGAAGCTCTTGCGCGCTCAGTTATTTCTCAATTTGAACAATATGTGAAATTGAACCGAAAGGTTCCGCCTGAAGTATTGGTTTCTTTAAACCAAATTGACGAGCCGTCTAAGCTTGCTGATACAATGGCATCTCACATGGCGCTGAAGATTGCAGAGAAGCAAGAATTACTAGAAATCAATAGTGCATCCGAGCGGCTTGAACGCGTTTATAGTCTGATGGAAGACGAAATCGGTGTTCTACAGGTTGAGAAGAAAATTCGCAGCCGCGTTAAGCGCCAGATGGAAAAAACTCAACGTGAATATTATCTGAACGAGCAAATGAAAGCCATTCAGAAAGAGTTGGGTGAAGGCGAAGACGGTCGGGATGAACTCACTGAACTTGAGGAGCGAATTGCCGAAACGAAACTGACAAAAGAAGCTCAGGAAAAATGCCAGCAGGAAATGAAAAAACTGCGCAGCATGAGCCCAATGTCAGCGGAAGCAACTGTGGTGCGCAATTATCTTGATTGGATCTTGTCAGTTCCTTGGGGAAAACGCACTCGGGTGAAAAAAGATCTCGCCCACGCCGAAAAAATCCTGAATGACGACCATTATGGTCTTGAAAAAGTGAAAGAACGGATTTTGGAATATCTTGCTGTGCAGCAACGTGTTCGTAAAAATCAAGGATCAATTTTATGTCTCGTCGGACCTCCTGGTGTTGGTAAAACGTCACTTGGTCAATCTGTTGCAAGAGCAACCGGACGGAATTTCGTACGGGTTGCCTTGGGTGGCGTTCGGGATGAAGCTGAAATTCGCGGACATCGCCGTACTTACATCGGATCAATGCCGGGTAAAGTTGTTCAATCGATGAAAAAAGCGAAATCCATTAATCCGCTATTTTTGTTTGATGAGATCGACAAACTTGGGAACGATTTCCGGGGGGATCCGTCTTCTGCATTACTGGAAGTATTGGATCCCGAACAAAATACTCACTTTTCAGATCACTATCTGGAAGTAGAATATGACCTGTCTGAGGTTATGTTTATCTGTACAGCCAACTCGTTGAATATGCCGGGTCCCCTTCGTGACCGTATGGAAGTTATTCACCTTTCCGGTTATACAGAAGTTGAAAAAATTGAGATTGTTAAGCGTCATTTGCTTAAGAAGCAGATGAAAGGTCACGGCCTGAAAGAAAAAGAATGGTCAGTTTCTGATGAGGCCATTCGTGATTTGATCCGTTATTATTGCCGTGAAGCTGGTGTTCGTAGCCTAGAGCGTGAAATCGCTAAACTCGCACGTAAAGCTGTAAAAGAAATTATTACGGACAAAATTGAGTGCATTCATATAACGCCTGAAAATCTGGAAAAATACGCAGGTGTTCGCCGTCATAGTTACGGTGAAATTGAAGAAGAAGATCAGGTCGGTTTGGTTACCGGTCTTGCTTGGACGCAAGTTGGCGGTGAATTGCTAACGATTGAAGCCGTGAAATTATACGGTAAAGGCCGCATGAAAATCACAGGTAAGCTTGGTGATGTGATGCAGGAATCTGTACAGGCTGCTAAAAGCTACGTACAGGCGAATTGCCTTGAAATGGGTGTTAAGCCCACAGACTTCGATCGTCATGATATTCATGTTCATGTTCCAGAAGGAGCGACGCCGAAAGACGGACCTTCTGCTGGTATCGCGATGGTAACGTCAATTATTTCGGTTTTGACAGACATACCGATTCATAAAGACGTCGCTATGACCGGTGAAGTTACCCTTCGTGGACGTGTTTTGCCAATTGGTGGACTGAAAGAGAAGTTATTGGCTGCTCTTCGCGGTGGAATCAAAACAGTTCTAATTCCGAAGGACAATGAGAAGGATCTGGCGGAGATTCCGGGCAATGTGACCGAAGGAATGAAAATTATACCAGTTTCCGACGTTGAAGAGGTGTTAAAAGTGGCTCTAACCCAGCCTCTAGTGCCTTTGGACTGGAGTGAAGAGCGTTTAGCGCAAGAGCTCGCAAGTGCAGCATCGGCTCAAAAAGTAACTGGTGGGGTAACAACACACTAAAATTTTAGGAAAACTGTTCAGAATGCGCAGAAAACTGGGGATATCTTGCATTTTCCCTTTGACCGACAGGTTTGTCGCTTCTAGTATTCAAGCGTCTTTTGTGGATATATTTTTTTAAAATAAAATTGTGTAATTCGAAACTCGAAGGGGGCTTATAGTGAATAAGAACGATCTCATTGCCGCAGTGGCTGAAATTTCCGAACTAGGTAAAGCTGAAGCTGGTAAAAGCGTAGACGCTGTTCTAGAAGCAGTATCAAAAGCGCTAGCAAGTGGTGATGATGTTCGCCTAGTTGGCTTTGGTACATTCAGCGTTGCTGAACGTAAAGCCTCTGAAGGCCGCAACCCACGCACTGGTGAAACAATCCAGATTGCTGCGTCTAAGCAGCCTAAATTCAAAGCTGGTAAAGCTCTGAAAGATGCTGTGAACACTTAATAATTTGCTGTTTTTGCAAAGAAATTGAGGCCAGACCAAAAAAAAATGGTCTGGCCTCTTTTTTTGTCTTCCCTTTGTTGAAAGGGGCTGTTATACACTGCCTCGCACCGCACGATGGGTGATTAGCTCAGCTGGTTAGAGCACCTCGTTTACACCGAGGGGGTCGGGAGTTCGAATCTCTCATCACCCACCATCATCTAAAAAATGGCCCGTTTATACGGGCCTTTTTTTATGCCTTTTTCCCGCAGCTCTCATTGTCCGATTTGGGTGTCAAGAATGCGGGGTAGGGGGCTTCTAGTACCCTTGTTTGAGCGACCTTAGTCTCAAGGTGATCGAGGGGCCGGTATATCCCTTTATGATTAGGGTCATTGTTTTGGGTGACGAAGTAATCGGGGCTCTGTTTTTTCCCCTAGATTGATAAAACTGAATCACGTTTTCCGCTGTAGCCTGTTTTTTACAAATTTCAGAAGCGTGGAAAATAAATCAGAGCTCCTTTTCAACAAAATTCATAAAGAGATTCAATTAGTCGTTTGTTTTTATTATATTTTTTTACATTACATTCATCTGTATTTTTGGAAAATGTAGCTGACTTTTTTTGAATCAATGCCCGCTCGATCTACATTGATTCAAAAAATGGTGAGTGTTTTTGATTTTTTACCGCTGTTTGCCTGTGGAGGTAGCGCACATAATCCGTAATAGTGAAATTCACTAGGAAAATGTGGATTGGAAAATCCCGCAAAACAGCCATTCCGAAGCTCCAAAATATGTATTATAAATTTTCTTTCATTTTTCTGGTTATGTTGCTTGACAGAATGGGTCACCTTACTTAAAACACGGCCTCACAGAGGGGGTGTAGCTCAGTTGGTTAGAGCGCCGGCCTGTCACGCCGGAGGCCGCGGGTTCGAGTCCCGTCACTCCCGCCACTATCCCCTCTGTATTTTCCCTACCAAATTAACATACCCTTAAGACCGTGTAAGTATTGCTACAGGCCAGTTGGGCTTTCTGAAAAATATGGTGAAATTTGTTTGCTAATTGCCAGTTTTTCCTTATAACCCAAACTATAATGCGCACAGAACAGAGCTAGAGGGAGTGCTGCAATCCGGTTGAGGATTTAACCGAGGCGTGGTTATTGTCGAAAAAATGGAAGCATTACTTACTGAATATTTGCCCATCTTGATTTTCTTGGGAATCGCGGTCGGACTGTCAGCTGTTATGGTAGTCGCCTCTATGGTGGTCGCAGCGCAACATCCGGACGCTGAAAAACTATCTCCTTACGAATGTGGCTTTGAGCCATTTGACGATGCGCGTAATCAATTCGACGTGCGTTTTTATCTGGTAGCTATCCTCTTTATTATTTTTGATCTTGAAGTCGCTTTCTTGTTTCCCTGGGCAGTTTCCCTGGGCGACATCGGAATGTTCGGCTTCTGGTCTATGATGGTGTTCCTAGGCATCCTCACGATCGGTTTTATTTATGAATGGAAGAAGGGAGCTCTGGAATGGGAGTAACTCCTGCAGAGGTTAATCCAAGCGCTGCCACGCATGGTGGTGAACAGGATGATTTTTTCCGCGATTTAGGCCATGAGCTTGACGATAAAGGCTATGTGGTAACTCAAGTCGACAAATTGGCGAATTGGGCCCGAGCAGGCTCTTTGTGGCCAATGACGTTTGGTTTGGCGTGCTGTGCGGTTGAAATGATGCATGCTTGGCAGCCTCGCTATGATATGGAGCGTCTTGGTATTGTTCCTCGTGGTTCCCCACGTCAATCCGATGTGATGATTGTGGCTGGCACACTTACCAATAAAATGGCGCCAGCTCTTCGTAAGGTTTATGACCAAATGGCCGAACCACGCTATGTGATCTCAATGGGATCGTGTGCGAACGGCGGTGGTTATTATCATTACTCATATTCTGTTGTCCGTGGGTGTGACCGCATTGTGCCGGTAGATATCTATGTTCCCGGATGCCCCCCAACAGCCGAAGCTCTGGTTTACGGTATCTTCCAGTTACAAAAGAAGATTCGCCGTACCGGTACTTTTGTCAGATAGCGAACGGTGATCGGAAGACACATGGAAAACGCCTTAAATGAACTTGGCTCTCATATCGCTCAGGAACTCTCTGCTGAAGTGATTCAGACGAGTGTTGCCCACGGCGAACTGTTTGTTGAAGTTCGGGCCGAGACCATTGAAAAGGTTCTGGCCTTTCTAAGAGATGATTCGACCTGTAAGTTTCAGGTCTTGTGCGATGTCTGTGGTGTCGACTATCCGGAGCGAGAAAATCGCTTTGACGTAGTCTATAACCTGTTGAGCCTGAAGCACAATCAACGGATCACTGTAAAAATCAAAACAGACGCCCGCACGCCAGTTCCAAGTGTGGTTCCCTTGTTCCCGGCAGCCAATTGGTTTGAGCGTGAAGCATGGGACATGTATGGCATTATGTTCTCTGGGCATCCTGATTTGCGACGGATTCTGACAGACTATGGATTTGACGGCCATCCGCTTCGTAAAGATTTTCCGCTTACTGGTAAGGTTGAACTGCGCTACAGCGAAGATGAAAAACGCGTTGTCTATGAGCCGGTTTCGCTGGTTCAGGAGTTCCGTACATTTGATTTCCAGAGCCCTTGGGAGGGAACAGAGTATGTTCTTCCAGGCGATGAAAAAGCGACGGAGCAAAGCTAATGGCTGAAGTGCAGATTAAAAACTATACCCTGAACTTCGGACCGCAGCATCCTGCGGCCCATGGTGTTCTTCGTATGGTGCTGGAGCTGGATGGTGAGTTGGTGGAGCGGGTAGATCCGCATATCGGCCTTCTACATCGCGGCACAGAAAAACTTATCGAAAATAAAACCTATATGCAGGCTATGCCGTACTTTGATCGGCTAGACTATTCGGCCCCAATGGCGCAGGAACATGGTTTTGTTCTGGCTGCTGAACGTCTTTTGGGATGTGAAGTGCCAAAACGTGGTCAGTATATCCGTGTTTTGTATGCGGAAATTTCTCGCCTGATGAACCATTTGATGAACGTGTGTGCGCAAGCCTTGGATGTTGGTGCAACGACACCAATGCTTTGGGGATTTGTTGAACGCGAAACATTGATGGAATTCTACGAGCGGGTTTGCGGTGCTCGTATGCATGCGGCCTATTTCCGTATTGGCGGCGTTCATCAAGACATGCCTGCGGGTCTTGCTGATGATATTCGTATCTTTATCAAAGAATTTCCGACAGTTCTTGATGATATCGAAACATTGCTTACTGAAAACCGAATTTTCAAGCAGCGAAATGTAGATATTGGGATCGTAACTCAAGAAGAAGCGCTCGCTTGGGGTTTCTCTGGTGTGATGCTTCGCTCCACCGGACTTGCTTGGGACATTCGTAAAGCCACCCCGTATGACGTTTATGGTGAGCTTGATTTCGATATCCCCGTTGGACTTAACGGAGACTGCTTCGATCGGTATTTGATGCGCTTAGAAGAAATGCGTCAATCTTTAGGGATAATGGAGCAATGTCTGGATCAAATGCCAGAAGGGCCTGTCCTTTCGACAGATCCTAAGGTTGCCCCTCCGCGTCGTAGTGACATGAAGACTTCAATGGAAAGTCTGATCAATCACTTTAAACATTATACCGAAGGGGTGAAGATCCCGGCGGGTGAAACCTACACCGCAATCGAAGCCCCTAAGGGTGAATTTGGTGTGTATTTGGTTTCTGATGGATCAAGTAAGCCTTATCGCTGTAAAATACGTGCGCCTGGGTTTGCCCATCTACAAGGTATGGATTTCTTGACGAAAGGCCACATGTTGGCTGACGCGTCGGCAATTCTTGGAAGTTTGGATATTGTTTTCGGTGAGGTTGACCGATGAGTCAGGTTATTGCGACAGGTAAATCGTTCGAATTTACTCCTGAGAATATTGAAAAGGCGACAGTGTTTATCGCCAAATATCCTGAGGGCCGTCAACAAAGCGCAGTGATGCCACTTCTTGATCTGGCACAGCGTCAGAACGAAAACTGGCTATCAAAAGAAGCGCTTGAGTATGTCGGAAGCTATCTGGATATGCCCTATATGCGCGTTCTGGAAGTTGCCAGCTTCTATACAATGTATAATTTGAAGCCAGTTGGTAAGTATTTCCTCCAGCTTTGCCGCACAACTCCGTGTTGGTTGCGTGGATCAGATAGTCTTGCAAAGGTTTGTGAAGACAAGTTGGGGATCCATAACGGTGAAACATCTGAAGACGGCAAATTCACATTGCTTGAGGTTGAGTGCCTCGGTGGTTGTGTGAATGCTCCTGTTGTGCAGGTGAATGATGATTTTTATGAAGATCTGAACGCAGATAATTTTGAAGCGCTTCTCGATAAACTTGCAAAAGATGACGTTCCGGCACACGGACCGCAAATCGAACGCTTGAACTCTGCGCCTATAGGCGGAGCAACCACGTTGCTTGATGATGGGGGAGACGCTTAATGCTGAAAGATAAGGATCGTATCTTTACCAACCTTTACGGTCAACATGACTGGCGGTTGGCAGGCGCGAAGAAGCGCGGCGTTTGGGACGGTACAAAAAAAATCATGGCACTTGGCCAAGATGAGATTATTAATCAGGTTAAAGCCAGTGGCCTTCGTGGTCGTGGCGGTGCGGGATTCCCAACAGGCCTTAAATGGTCATTTATGCCAAAAAAATCTGATGGTCGTCCGAACTATCTAATCGTTAATGCCGACGAATCTGAGCCGGGAACCTGTAAAGACCGCGAGATCATGCGTTTTGATCCGCATCGTCTTCTAGAAGGCTGTTTAGTTGCTGGGTACGCCATGCGTGCCATTGCGGCTTATATTTATATTCGCGGTGAATTTGTCAACGAAGCCATTCATTTGAACGAAGCCATTCAGGAAGCATATGCCGACGGTTTGATCGGTAAAAATGCCTGTGGCAGTGGTTATGATTTTGATATCTATGTTCACCGCGGTGCTGGTGCTTATATCTGTGGCGAAGAAACAGCCCTGATTGAAAGCCTTGAAGGTAACAAAGGCCAACCTCGCTTGAAACCACCTTTCCCAGCTAACGTTGGTGCATGGGGATGTCCTTCCACAGTGAATAATGTGGAAAGTATCGCTGTTGGACCTGAAATTTTGCGCCGTGGTGCAGATTGGTTCGCAGGGCTTGGACGTCCAAACAACACTGGTACTAAACTCTTCTGTATTTCAGGGCACGTAAATAACCCCTGTAATGTAGAAGAGGAAATGGGCATTCCACTTAAAGAGTTGATTGAAAAGCATGCGGGCGGTGTTCGTGGTGGCTGGGACAATCTTCTTGCGATAATTCCGGGTGGATCTTCTGTTCCGATGCTTCCAAAAGAAATCTGCGACACTGTCCTGATGGACTTTGACAGCCTACGGGATGTTCAAAGTGGTCTTGGAACTGCGGCTGTTATCGTGATGGATAAGTCTACAGACATTATCGCCGCGATTGAGCGTTTGTCGCATTTCTATAAACATGAAAGCTGTGGTCAATGTACACCGTGCCGTGAAGGTACTGGCTGGATGTGGCGTGTTATGCAGCGTTTAGTTTCAGGCGATGCGGAATTGGAAGAAATTGATATGTTGATCAATATGTCCAAACGTATCGAAGGTCATACAATCTGCGCCCTTGGGGATGCAGCAGCGTGGCCAATTCAAGGTTTGATCCGTCATTTCCGCCCGGTTGTGGAAGAACGTATTAAAAATAGAAAAGCCGTGAAAGCGGCCTGATTGGCACGCGACTTAAGGAGCGAAGTATGCCGACACTTACGGTTGATGGTGTTGAAGTCACTGTAGAAAATGGTGCAACGATTTTGCAGGCCTGTGAAGAGGCTGGTGCAGAAATCCCGCGCTTTTGTTATCACGAACGGCTCTCCATTGCGGGGAACTGCCGGATGTGCCTTGTTGAAATGGAAAAAGCACCGAAACTGGTAGCATCCTGTGCGATGCCTGCTGGTGACGGTATGATTATCCATACCAACACGGAAAAGGTGAAAAACGGTCGGGAAGGGGCTATGGAGTTCCTTCTGATCAATCACCCACTTGATTGTCCGATCTGTGATCAGGGCGGCGAGTGTGATCTTCAAGATCAGTCCATGGCATACGGATCAGGTGAAAGCCGATATCTGGAACAAAAGCGTGCCGTTAAAGAAAAAAACATGGGCCCGCTTATCAAAACGACGATGACGCGCTGCATTCATTGTACGCGCTGCGTTCGTTTTGCGACTGAAGTAGCTGGTATCGATGAGCTGGGTGCGCTTAATCGCGGTGAGAATACAGAAATTGTAACTTACCTAGAGGAAGCCCTTAATTCAGAACTTTCGGGTAACATTATTGATCTTTGCCCCGTTGGTGCGCTGACTTCTAAGCCATATGCATTTTCGGCTCGCCCGTGGGAGCTGAAGAAAACTGAAAGCATCGACGTTCTGGATGCTGTTGGTGCAAATATCCGCATCGATAGTAAAGGTCAGGAAGTCATGCGAATTCTTCCGCGCCTGAACGAAGAAATTAATGAGGAATGGCTGTCAGACCGGTCACGCTTCTCTTATGACGGATTGAAGCGTCAACGCCTTGATACGCCATATGTTCGTAAAGACGGAAAGCTACAACCAGTTGGCTGGACAGAAGCTCTTGACGTTGTCGCGGACAAGCTCGCAAAGACAGAAGCATCCAAAGTTGGTGCGATCACTGGTGACTTGGCTTGCAGCGAGAGCATGAAGGCCCTCAAAGACCTTATGGACGCTTTGGAGGTTACCAATATCGATTGCCGTCAGGACGGCGCGAAACTGGATGCCTCCAACCGCGCATCTTACTTGTTCAACAGTACGATTGCTGGCATTGAAGAGGCTGATGCCCTTCTTATCGTTGGTTCTAACCCACGAGTTGAAGCGTCGTTAATTAACGCACGTATCCGTAAACGTTGGAAGAAAGACAACTTCCCGATTGCTCTGATCGGTGAAGAAAATGATCTGACTTACCGCCATGAATATTTGGGTGCTGGTGCTGAAACACTTTCCGAAGTGGCTGCAGGCAAGCATTCATTCGCAAAAATACTGAAATCAGCTGAACGTCCAATGATCATCATTGGCCAAGGCGCACTAACTCGCGCTGATGGTGCTGCAATTCTGGCGCTTGCCAAGAAAATTGCAGATGATACTGGAATGATTAGTGAAGGCTGGAACGGCTTTAACATTCTTCATACGGCTGCGGCGCGCGTTGCCGGTCTTGATCTTGGACTTGTTCCGGGTGACGGCGGTAAAGATGTTGCCGGTATGCTGGATGCGGCGGCTTCTGGCGATCTGGAGGTTATGTATCTTCTAGGTGCTGACGAAATTGATACATCCAAACTTGAAAAAGCTTTTGTGATTTATCAGGGCAGCCATGGTGAAGCGGGCGCACATGTTGCAGATGTTATTCTGCCGGGTGTTGCCTACACTGAAAAAGACGCGCTTTGGGTCAACACCGAAGGCCGTGTTCAAGAAGGTAGTCGTGCAGTCTTCGCACCGGGTGATGCCCGTGAAGACTGGACAATCTTGCGGGCGCTTTCAGAAAAAGCAGGTAAGACTTTGCCTTATGACAATTTGAACCAACTTCGTGAGAAGATGGCTGAGGCTGCACCGCACTTTGCTGAAATTGACGAAGTTGTTGCTGCAAGCTGGGGTGACTTTGGAGCGGCTGGTGATTTCGAAGCAGCTGCTTTTGAAAGCCCAGTTAAAGATAACTATCTGACCAACGTGATTTCACGTGCGAGCGGTATTATGGCGGAATGCAGTTCTGTCTATAGCGTAGCAAGTGAAGAGGGGACCGGCACCAATGGTTGAGTTCTGGGATTTATACGCACTTCCAACAATTATTATTGTTGCGAAAATTCTGGCGATCGTTCTTCCGCTTCTCGTTTTCATGGCGTATTTGACGCTTTATGAACGGAAAGTTATGGCGGCGATGCAGCTACGTAAAGGTCCAAACGTTGTTGGATTTTACGGACTGCTTCAACCGTTTGCTGACGGTGCCAAATTGTTCTTTAAAGAAACGGTTATTCCAAGCGGCGCGAACAAAATTCTGTTCTTAGTCGCTCCGATGATCACGTTTCTATTGTCGCTAATCGCGTGGGCAGTTATCCCGTTTGATGAAGGCATGGTGCTTTCTGACATCAACGTTGGTGTGTTGTACCTGTTTGCGATTTCATCGCTGGGTGTTTACGGCATTATTGTTGCGGGTTGGGCCTCGAACTCACGATATCCATTCCTGGGTGCGCTTCGTTCTGCAGCTCAAATGGTTTCCTACGAAGTTTCTATCGGTTTTGTGATAATCAGTGTTCTGCTTTGCGTTGGTTCATTGAATTTGACCGATATTGTGCTGGCGCAGAGAAGCGAACTGGGAATTTTTGGCTGGTTTTTTATACCGCTTTTCCCAATGTTTATCGTTTTCTTCATCTCGATCCTTGCTGAAACAAACCGTCATCCATTTGACCTTCCAGAAGCTGAAGCGGAATTGGTCGCCGGTTATCAGACTGAATATTCAGCCATGGCGTTTGCGCTTTTCTTCCTTGGAGAATACGTGAACATGATCCTGATGAGTGCAATTTGTGTCATCTTGTTCCTCGGTGGCTGGTTGCCCCCTGTGGACATTGCACCGTTTAACTGGATCCCGGGCATCATTTGGTTCGGTATTAAGATCGCATTGTTGTTGTTTGTCTTTATCTGGGTTCGGGCAACGTTGCCTCGTTACCGGTACGATCAGTTGATGCGCCTGGGCTGGAAAGTGTTCCTGCCGTTGACACTGTTTTGGGTAGTAGCTACCGCCGGTTTCCTTGTCGCATTTGACATGGTACCTGCGTAAGACAAACGAATGAAGTAATCGCCTCCTCGGTTCATTGACGAGCCGTTGGAGACATAAATATAGGTAAAAGGCTGTTTCATTATGGGCTTTATTGATAAACAAGCGCGAAGTCTGCTCCTCGGGGAGATCGTCATTGGTATGGCGAAAACCTTTGGATATATGTTCAAGACAAAAGCGACGATCAACTATCCGTATGAAAAAGGACCTCTAAGTCCTCGTTTCCGCGGTGAACACGTCCTACGCCGTTATTCAAATGGTGAAGAGCGCTGTATTGCTTGTAAATTGTGTGAGGCGGCATGTCCGGCCCTTGCCATTACAATTGATGCGGAACCCCGCGAAGATGGCAGCCGCCGGACAACACGTTACGACATTGATATGACCAAATGTATCTATTGTGGTTTCTGTCAGGAAGCATGTCCGGTTGATGCGATTGTTGAAGGCCCGAATTTCGAGTTTGCAACAGAAAGTCGCGAAGAGCTTTTCTATGATAAAGAAAAATTGTTGGCCAATGGCGACAGGTGGGAGCAGGAAATTGCTCAGAACCTGAATGCTGATGCGCCTTACAGGTAAAATGGGATGAGAATTGTGAATCCTGAGATCAAAATGATGTCAACACTAGTGGGGAGAGCCAAGTAATGATTATTGCAACACTTGCTTTCTATCTATTCGCCGCCCTGACGGTCGCGTCGGCCTTTATGGTCATCGCGTCCAGGAACCCTGTTCATTCGGTTCTTTTCCTTATTCTGGCGTTCTTTAATTCAGCAGCCTTGTTCATTCTACTAGGCGCCGAATTCATTGCGATGATCCTGATCGTCGTTTATGTGGGCGCAGTTGCGGTTCTCTTCCTCTTTGTTGTTATGATGCTGGATATCAACTTTGCCGAACTCCGGCAGGGTTTTTTACAGTATTTGCCAGTTGGCGCACTGATCGGTTTGATCCTGATGGTCGAACTTATCCTTGTTGTTGGCGGTTGGCATTTGTCGCCTGATGCACTGAAAGTTGTTGCGGCGCCGATAACGGAAGCCTCGAAATTGACAAATACCGAACAATTGGGCGGATTGCTTTACACCCAATATGTGTATTTGTTCCAGGCTGCAGGCATGATCTTGCTGGTTGCTATGATCGGCGCGATTGTTCTCACACATCGTAAACGCCCTGGCGTTAAGAAACAGGTGATTGCTGATCAAGTATATCGCCGTCCTGAAGAAGCTATGGTGGTTCGTAAAGTCGAACCTGGCCAAGGCGTGTAAGGAGTTTGATAATGGAAATTGGACTAGCTCATTACCTGACGCTTTCAGCTATCTTGCTGACGCTCGGTATTTTCGGGATCTTTCTTAACAGAAAGAACGTGATTGTTATTCTGATGTCAGTGGAATTGATGCTGCTGGCAGTGAATATTAATCTGGTGGCTTTCTCGACCTTCCTCAATGATCTTGTAGGACAGGTTTTTGCTCTCTTTATTCTGACCGTTGCCGCTGGTGAAGCCGCGATTGGTCTTGCCATCCTTGTCGTTTACTTCCGAAACCGCGGATCGATCGCGGTTGAGGACATCCATCACATGAAAGGCTAAGGCTAAAAACTATGATGTACGTCCTCATCGTATTCCTTCCGCTGCTAGCAGCATTGATTGCCGGGTTTGGTGCCCGTCAACTGGGTGATCGCGGAAGCCAAATCGTTACTTCAGGTGCAGTCTCTGCAAGCGCGATCCTTTCATGGGTTGCCTTGTTCCAAGTTGCATTTGGAAGTGCTCCGACAACGATCGAACTCTTTACTTGGATCAATTCCGGTACTTTTGATGTATCATGGAGCCTACGTGTCGACAGCTTGACCGCAGTAATGCTGGTTGTTGTGAACACGGTTTCTGCATTGGTTCATATCTATTCGATTGGCTATATGTCACATGATCCGCACAAGCCGCGTTTCATGTCGTATTTGTCGCTGTTTACATTTGCCATGCTGATGCTGGTAACCTCCGATAACTTCCTGCAGATGTATTTCGGCTGGGAAGGCGTGGGCCTTGCAAGTTATCTGTTGATCGGTTTTTGGTTTAACAAGCCATCTGCGAACGCGGCGTCTATCAAAGCGTTTGTCGTGAACCGTGTTGGTGACTTCGGGTTTGCTCTTGGCATCATGGCCATTTATCTGGTCTTCGATTCAATCTCGTTTGATACAGTGTTTGCCGCAGTGCCGGAGAAAGTGGGAGAGACCTTTAACTTCCTCGGCTATGAAGTAGATGTCATTACAACAATTGCTTTGCTATTGTTCTTAGGCGCCATGGGTAAATCAGCACAGCTTGGTTTGCATACTTGGCTACCAGATGCGATGGAAGGTCCGACACCAGTGTCAGCCTTGATCCACGCAGCGACAATGGTGACAGCGGGCGTCTTTATGGTCGCGCGTTGTTCCCCGATCTTTGAATTCTCACCAACAGCTCTTGCGGTTGTTACTGTGGTCGGTGCGTCAACCGCGTTCTTTGCGGCGACCGTTGGTTTGGTTCAAAATGACATCAAGCGGGTCATTGCTTACTCAACTTGTTCGCAGCTGGGGTATATGTTCTTCGCCATCGGCGTTGGTGCGTATCCGGTTGCCATCTTCCATCTGTTCACACATGCCTTCTTTAAAGCTTTGTTGTTCTTAGGATCTGGTGCGGTTATCCATGCCGTTTCTGATGAACAAGACATGCGTAAAATGGGTGGCCTTGGGAAACACATCAAAATCACCTATGCGATGATGTTTATCGGAACCGTAGCACTTACAGGTGTTCCTTTCTTCGCGGGCTTCTATTCGAAAGACGCAATCATTGAAAGCGCCTTTATGGCGGGCACTGATGTTGGTAACTATGCTTTCTGGTGTGGTATTGGTGCAGCGTTGATGACAGCGTTCTATTCTTGGCGTTTGATGTTCATGACATTCCACGGAAAACCTCGCGCAAGCAAAGAGGTTATGTCTCATGTACATGAAAGCCCGAATGTCATGCTGATCCCACTTTACGTATTGGCAGCCGGTGCGATTGGTGCAGGTTTTGTTTTCTATGAACCAATGGTAGGTCATGGATATAAAGAATTCTGGGGTAACGCTATTCTCCTACGTGAGAGTAACACCATCATGACAGATTTTCACAATATCCCATCTTGGGTATTTTGGGCGCCGATGATTGCGATGATTGCTGGTTTCTTGCTTGCGTTCAATATGTATATCCGTCGTACGGACATTCCGGTGCAGCTTGCGAAAACACATTCTGCTTTGTACCAGTTCCTACTCAATAAATGGTATTTTGACGAGCTATATGACGTCGTTTTTGTTCGTCCTGCCAGATGGATTGGCTCCAAGCTTTGGACGATCGGTGATGGAAAAATCATTGACGGATTGGGACCAGACGGTATTGCCGCACGGGTTCTTGATCTTGCTAAACGCGCATCCATGCTTCAAAGCGGATATCTATATCACTATGCCTTCGCCATGATGATCGGTGTTGCGGCATTCGTTTCCTTCTTCTTCCTTGCTGGTGGTGGTCACTGATGCTTGACTGGAATATTCTCTCATATGTGACCTTCTTGCCGCTTGTCGGCGCGTTGCTCATACTGCTAACCGGCGGAAAAGAAGAGGTCGCGGCGCGTAATGCGCGTCAAGTGGCACTTTGGACAACATTGGCTACATTTGCAGTCTCTTTGTTGATCTGGATTAACTTCGATAACAGCCAGTCCGGCTTCCAGTTCGTTGAAAAAGCTGATTGGCTTGGCGGTGGTATCAACTACCACATGGGTGTTGACGGTATTTCCATGCTGTTCATTATCCTGACAACTTTCCTGATGCCGATTTGTATTCTGGCCAGTTGGACCTCCATCAATTCTCGTGTACGCGAATTCATGATCGCTTTCCTGATCATGGAAACTCTGATGATCGGTGTGTTCTGTGCGCTAGATATGGTTCTGTTCTATCTGTTCTTTGAAGCAGGCTTGATCCCAATGTTCCTGATTATCGGAATTTGGGGCGGTGCGAACCGCGTATATGCCAGCTTTAAGTTCTTCCTCTATACATTGATCGGCTCGGTCCTGATGTTGGCCGCAATGATCACTATGTATATGATTGCCGGAACAACAGACATTCCGACATTGATGGTAACGAACTTCCCGGGTGATTTACAAACCTGGTTGTGGCTCGCGTTCTTTGCATCCTTTGCGGTGAAAGTTCCAATGTGGCCGGTCCACACATGGCTTCCTGACGCCCACGTGCAAGCACCAACAGCAGGTTCTGTTATTCTTGCGGGTGTGTTGTTGAAAATGGGTGGTTACGGCTTGCTTCGTTTCTCACTTCCCATGTTCCCGGAAGCATCAGAATATTTCACACCGTTCGTATTTACGTTGAGTGTTGTCGCAATTATCTACACTTCATTAGTTGCCTTGGTGCAAAAAGACATGAAGAAGCTAATTGCGTATTCATCTGTTGCGCATATGGGCTTTATCACAATCGGTATCTTTACGTTCACGCAACAAGGTCTTGAAGGAAGTATCCTTCAAATGATCAGTCACGGTATCGTTTCCGGTGCCTTGTTCCTTTGTGTTGGTGTGATCTATGACCGTTTGCACACACGCGAAATATCGCGTTATGGCGGACTGGTTCACAGGATGCCGAAATATGCTGTGATCTTCATGTTCTTCACGATGGCAACAATTGGTTTGCCGGGTACGAGTGGCTTCGTTGGCGAATTCCTAATTCTTATCGGGGCGTATCAGGTTAGCACTTGGACAGCAGCTCTTGCGACAACAGGTGTTATCCTTGGCGCGGCTTATAGCCTCTGGCTCTATCGCCGGGTGGTTTTCGGTGAGCTTGTTAAAGAAGACTTGAAAACAATGATGGATGTGAACAAGCGTGAAATCGCGATTTTCGTTCCATTGATCCTTGTGGCTCTCTGGATCGGTGTTTATCCAGATCCGTTCCTAGATGTCATGCATGCGTCGGTCACCAATTTGATGACCGAACATCAAGCATCGATGGAACTTGTAAAATCAACGCTGCACGCGGCTAACTAGGTAGGTTTTGGAAAATGGTTTTGCCTGAATTTTCAATTGCACTTCCGGAAATCTTTTTGGCAGTTGCCGCAATGGCACTGCTGATGATCGGAGTATTCAGGAAGAGCGAGGCAACTAAGCTTGTTTCGTGGCTTTCTGTGATATCTGTGCTGGTTGCAGCGGCTTTGGTTCTATTTGGATCAAACGGGATGCAAACAACGTTTAACGGTTTATATCGTGTCGATAGTTTTGGCGTCTTTATGAAGGTCTTGGCGCTAAGTGCATCGGCTCTTGCCATCATTATGAGCATGGACTTCAATAAGCGTGAAAAAATAGAACGCTTTGAATTTCCGATCCTGATCGTAATTGCCACGCTTGGCATGTTGGTTATGATTTCAGCAAACGATTTGATGTCCCTCTATATGGGTATTGAATTGATGAGTTTGTCTCTTTATGTGACGGCTGCATTCCGCCGGGATAGTACCCGCGCAACAGAAGCTGGTCTGAAGTATTTTGTTCTTGGCGCTTTGTCATCCGGCATGCTGCTTTACGGCTGCTCTCTGGTTTATGGTTTCACGGGATCGACAAACTTTGACGTGATCGCTCAAAGTTTTCAAGGCGAGCATTCAACAGCTGGGCTTGGCCTCCTTGTTGGCTTGGTCTTCATGATTGCCGGCCTTGCATTTAAAGTCTCTGCAGTACCGTTTCATATGTGGACACCAGATGTATATGAAGGTGTTCCAACACCGGTCACTGCCTTCTTTGCTGCGGCACCAAAAGTTGCTGGTATGGCTTTGTTCATCCGGGCCTTCATTACACCGTTTGGCGATCTTGTTGACCAATGGCAGCAAATCATTGTGTTTGTCTCTATTGCGTCCATGATCCTTGGTGCTTTTGCTGCGATCAATCAAAAGAACATCAAGCGTCTGATGGCTTATTCGTCTATCGCTCACATTGGCTTCGCATTAGTTGGTCTGGCGGCTGGTACTGAAGAAGGAATTCGTGGCGTTCTAATTTACATGACTATCTATGTCGTGATGAACCTCGGAACCTTTGCAGTTATCCTTTCCATGCGCCAAAAAGATGGCATGGTAGAAGATATCTCTGAACTTGCTGGTCTTGGCAAAAGTCGTCCAATGATGGCGTTTTTGCTGATGATCTTTATGTTCAGTTTGGCGGGTGTTCCACCGCTCGCTGGTTTCTTTGGTAAATTCTATGTATTTGTCGCGGCGATCAATGCGGGTCTTTATCCGCTCGCGATTATTGGTCTTCTGTCTTCGGTTGTGGGTGCGTTCTATTACATCCGTATCGTGAAAATCATGTATTTTGACGACGCCAAAGAAGGGTTCGAGCCTCTCACCAAGTCTCTCGCGATAATAATGGGCGTAACGGGTGCCTTTACGGCTCTGTTCTTCGTTTACCCATCTCCGCTTATCACAAGCGCAGCAGCAGCGGCTGGCGCGCTATTTAAATGATGAACGATGGCGGTAGCGGCGTGTCGCTGCCGCCATTTTTCGAACTCTCCGCCTTTGATACCATTGGAAGTACCAATGATGAGGCGAGGCGGCTTGCTGATTTGGAATGCCGTGAGGGCCAGCTTATATGGTCCTTGATACAAACCAGTGGCGTTGGCAGACGCGGCCGCCAATGGTCCAGCCCTAGTGGCAATTTGTACTGCTCAATCCTTCTTAGACCAAATTGTGATGCAGCGGAGGGGGCACGGCTCTCATTCCTTGTCGCAGTAGCGCTGTTTAACACGTTAAAACAGGTGTTGCCCGATACAACATCTATGGCCCTGAAGTGGCCCAATGACATTCTAATTGACGGTAAAAAAGTTGCCGGCATTCTTTTGGAAAGCAGAAGCAACAGCGATAACCAACTGGATTGGTTGATTGTTGGTACTGGCGTGAATGTCGCGACGTTTCCAACTGTGACAGATGGTTTGGCCGCGACCTCAATTGATCAAGCTGGTGCATCCGTAAAACTTGAAACACTTCTTTATAGTTACGCATCTCATTTCCTTGACCTATATCAAGCTTGGAAAGAAGACGGCTTTGCGTTTATCCGCGATGCATGGCTTGATAAAGCTAGTGGCCGAGGCGAGAGGGTAACTGTCAAGTTAGCCAATTCGCAGTTTAGCGGTATATTTAAAGACATGGACCTAAGCGGAGCTCTGATATTGACAATGGATGATGGCTCCACAAAACTGGTAACTGCGGGAGAGGTCTTCTTCCAAGGTACATAAAAAGGAATGAGGTTTTCTATGCTGTTAGCGATCGACGTTGGAAACACGAATATAACATTCGCCGCCTTTTCCGGGAAAAGCCTTGTAAAGGAATGGCGAATTGCCACTTCAGCATCACGAACAGCAGAAGAGTATGGTGTCTGGTTAAATCAAGCCATGAACCTTGATAAACTACATATCCAAGACATCAAGAACGTGATCATTGGTACCGTAGTACCAGAGACATTATTCAATCTTAAAGGCCTCTGTAAACGGTATTTCAACTGTACACCTTTCGTCATTGGTGAAGACAATGTTGATATTGGTATGGTGCCACAGATTGATAACCCGAAAGAAGCGGGAGCCGACAGACTGGTTGATGCCGTTGCGGCACATTCAAAATATGGAGGACCCATAATTGTCATCGATTTCGGTACTGCGACTACACTGGATGTTGTAAATGCTGATGGAAACTATGCAGGCGGAGTCATTGCACCAGGGGTTAATCTTAGCCTTGATGCCCTTCACAGTGCAGCTGCGAAACTTCCTAGAATTGCCGTAGAGCGCCCTGAAAAAGTGATTGGAAAGAACACAATTTCTTGTATGCAATCCGGAATTTATTGGGGATATATCTCCATGGTAGAAGGTTTGGTTGCGCGTATGAGGGTGGAATACGGAGAAAATCTTCTTACTGTAGCAACAGGCGGGCTTGCCTCTCTTTTTGGGCGTGGAACTGATGTTATTGACCATATTGATCCGGATTTGACATTAACGGGATTGGTAGAGATTTTTCATAAAAACCACCCGATTTAAATTAAAAACATCACTTTAATATAAGGGCTTATCTTCAATTAATACAAAAATGTTACTTTTCATTTGTTTGTTTAGTTGCTAGTCTAAAAAAAGATGAAGAGCTCGTTGGTGGCTCTATAATCGGGGAGCTGGAATTCAATAGTTGCTAATTCGAAATATCCAAATCACTGAATAGGATTAAGCATGCTTTACGGGATACCGGGTTGTGATTTCTCGATTTCCAAAAGAAATACTCACACTTGCGAACATTCAATGCAAATGTGACCTCGGATTGTTACAAATAGAGTTCTCGCAGGTTTTAGGATTTTGAATATTAGACGGTGTTCTATGAAAAAAAATGAAAGTAGTTACGATCTTCATTTTGATTTAGCGGTGAATTGTTATTTCATTAAACATAAAGGTCTTTTCGATTTGGAAGCCCTGATGACCCGCTCAACCATTGTATTTGAACACCCATTATTCCAGCCCAGTGTGAATAGCCTCATAGATTTCAGCGACAGTGTAATGGAAATTTCGTCAGAAGAACTTGCCAAAGCCGGGAGTGTTGCACGAGATCGTGTCAAGATACGTGGAAAAGCAAAAGAACTTCTAATTGTAAATAACCTTTTCTCATTTGGAGTTTCTCGCGAATATATGGCTCATGTAGCTTCCGATGTTATCGTGAGGAAAATAGTTTCATCTAAAGATAGGTTCCAGATTGAAAGTGTTAAAAGCTGGTTAGATTTGGAGAGTACATATAGTTTTCCTGAGTTTCTAAATTTTTGATAATTGTTGTACGCGCGGATCTTCAAAAAACGGGCTAATCGCGGTCAATTCACATTCTTGTTGTATGCGCATATAGATAACACTTTTTTATTACGCAAATTACTGGTAGATGAAGGGCATATTTACCAGAAAGAACCTTATGAATTTTGACGATAAACTCGTTTTCTTGCCCTTAGGCGGAAGCGGTGAAATCGGGATGAACCTCAACCTCTACTGTTGCAATGGCAAATGGTTGATGATTGATTGCGGTATCTCCTTTGCAGACGAACGCGCACCCGGTGTAGATTTGATCGTACCTGATGCCGCTTGGATTGCGGAACGAAGCAAAGATTTGCTGGCTATCGTGATTACCCACGCACATGAGGATCATGTTGGTGCTGTTGCAAGACTGTGGCCTGAATTTCAATGTCCTGTCTATACAAGCCCGTTTACAGCTGAAATCCTTCATAACAAATTAACTGAAGAGGGAATTTCCGATCTGGTTGAAGTCAATATCGTTGCGCCGGGTAGTTCCCTACAGTTAGGGGATTTTCATCTGGATTTCATAGATTTGACCCATTCTATTCCTGAAATGCAGGCACTTATGATTACGACACCTTACGGGCGTGTGATGCATAGTGGTGACTGGAAGTTGGATCCAAGACCTGTTGTCGGACCCGCAAGTGATATGGACCGCTTGGCCGAAGTAACGGGCGGTGATGTCTTGGCGATGATCTGCGATTCCACGAATGTATTTAAAAAAGGGTTATCTGGATCCGAAGGCGATGTTCAGGATAGTCTGGATCTGTTGCTTGGTCGTATTACAGAAGGCCGTGTGGCGGTTACTACTTTTGCCTCAAACATTGCTCGTGTTTGCACGATTGCATTAATTGCAGAAAAACATGATCGGCATGTGGTGTTGGTCGGGCGTTCTTTGCATCGGATGACCGAGGCCGCTAAACGCGCCGGTTATCTTGGCGAATTGCCTGCTTTCATAAATGAAAAAGACGCAAACTTCCTACCAAGAGATAAAGTTTTGCTGCTTTGTACAGGTAGCCAGGGTGAGCCACGCGGGGCGATGGCCCGAATTGCGCGGGGAGATCATCAGCATGTAAACCTGACGAAAGGTGATACAGTTATTTTCTCATCAAAGGTTATCCCTGGAAACGAGAAGACGCTTTATGCGCTCCATAATGAGCTCACCGAAAATGGCATGCAAGTCATTACCGAAGCTGATGAATTTGTTCATGTTTCTGGTCATCCAGCGCGGGACGAACTGGCGGAAATGTACGCCGCAGTGAAGCCAAGAATTGCTGTTCCTGTCCACGGCGAAGCGCGGCACTTAGCTGAACATTGCAGTCTCGCAAAATCGTTGGGTGTTGAAACAGCAATTGAGATTAAAAATGGTGATGTACTTCAATTAGCTCCAGGAAAAGCTGAAATCATTGGCAAAGTTCATGCAGGTAGGCTTGCTGTGGATGCTGGTGGTTTAACTTCTCTTGAAGGGGAATTCTTAAACGCGCGCCGGAAAATGATTTACAATGGTGCTGCAAGTGCCCTTATCATTATCAATGAGAAAGGTCAGATTACAGAAGATCCAGTTGTGCGTCTCAGAGGTGTGGTTGAAGTCTCCAACTTCGAAGATCTGAACGGCAGGCTCGTTAAGCAAATTTTTGCAGGGCATGCTGAACTTTCTAAATCTGAGAAACTGCAGGATGAAGCCGTTGAGAAAAGAGCTGGGCAGGCGATTAGGCGTGTTTTTCGAAAGCTGGCTGGTAGGCGGCCACTTACCGATGTATACGTAGTTCGCATAAATGATGAAGAGGGCTAATTGTGCCCGGATGAGTAAGACGCTAATAAAAAGGATAAGAAAATGATTGGTCGCCTGAACCACGTTGCTATTGCTGTTCCGGATCTTGAAGCTGCTGTGAAAACTTATCGTGATGTTCTGGGTGCGAAAGTTTGCGAGCCACAAGATGAACCTGATCACGGGGTAACTGTGGTGTTCGTTGAGCTTGATAACACCAAGATCGAGTTGTTGTACCCTCTCGGAGAGAACTCACCAATTGCAGGCTTCCTTGAAAAGAATAAAAGCGGCGGCATCCACCATATTTGTTACGAAGTTGAAGACATTTTTGCAGCAAGGGATAAAATGTTGAGTGAAGGAGCCCGCATTCTTGGAAGCGGAGAGCCAAAACTCGGTGCCCATAAAAAACCGGTTCTTTTCCTACATCCAAAAGATTTCAACGGTACACTTGTCGAGCTGGAACAGGTTTAAAGGATTTAAAGTATGACGTTTCTAACGGGTCTTGTAGTTTATTTTATCACTTGGTTTGTCGTTTTGTTCACGGTGCTGCCATGGGGTGTACGGACCCAGGATGAAGAGGGTGAAGTAGAGCCGGGTACTGTCGCAAGTGCGCCGGTTAACCCAGCAATATGGACGAAATTATTTGCAACAACCATTGTAACGGGAATTTTGTTCGGAATATTCTACGCGACCATCGAATATGACCTCGTTGATTTCAGGGCGATTATCCAAGGTTAATGCGTCTCGCTGATGATCATTTGAGTGTTGAGGGTGCGCGCTCTATAGTTGATAAGCTACGTCAACAATTTTAGATGGGTTCTAAAGTGCGGTTTTTTGTGACTTACGCTGTGTTTTTGTCAGTTTCTTTGGCATCTACTGCGTCTGCTGAAGAGATGATACTCACAGTGAGCGAGAAAAATTGTGCACGGATAGAAAAACATATAGCTAAAGCGGATGTAACCTATAAAGGTGGGGTTGATGTGCGCGGAAATGCTGTCGCGTCGGCCGACTTAAATCAAAATCAACTTCAGTTGCCCGAGAGTGTAACGATTGATTTGTCTCTTCCTTTACACGATTTATTCTCTTTGGCCAATCCACCAAGCAGAAAACTGCAAAACGCAGAAGTTCATGTCGGGACGCTGGAATATAATCTGGGGAGCGGCAAGCTGACCTTTAACGGACAGGAACTTGCCGACCCAGCACTTCACGCCATTTCAGAAAAGTGCAAAGAAATATACAGGAAATAGCGTTCTTATAGCTTTATTGCCTGTTAAGTCTTGCAATCTGGCGAAATCCCTATAAAAAATTCCAAAATGCCTTATTCTGGGCTCAAATTATTTTGTACATAAGCATAATCAATTAACCGAGGTTTCCATGCGTCTTTCCCGTTTCTTTATGCCGACCCTGAAAGAAGATCCTAAGGAAGCTCAGATTGCCTCCCATAGATTAATGCTACGTGCCGGTATGATCCAGCAATCTTCTGCAGGCATTTATTCCTGGTTGCCACTGGGGCATATGGTTCTCAAGAATATCGAAAAAATAGTTCGTGAAGAGCAAAATAAAGCCGGTGCTCTCGAAATTCTGATGCCGACAATTCAGCCCGCTGATTTATGGCGTGAGTCTGATCGCTATGACGATTATGGCAAGGAAATGCTTCGCATTGAAGATCGCCATGGTCGTGCAATGCTGTACGGGCCAACGAATGAAGAGCAGGTTACAGATATTTTCCGCTCTAACGTGAAAAGCTATAAAGACCTTCCGCTAAATCTTTATCATATACAGTGGAAATTCCGGGACGAAGTCCGCCCTCGATTTGGCGTAATGCGTGGGCGAGAGTTTTTGATGAAGGATGCCTATTCTTTCGATCTGGATTATGAAAATTCAAAAATAACATACAACCGTATGTTTGTAGCATATTTGAAAACATATGCGCGTCTTGGATTGCAAGCGATCCCACTTCGCGCGGATACTGGACCCATCGGTGGTGATTTGTCCCATGAGTTTATTATTCTGGCGGATACGGGAGAGAGTGAAGTCTTTTATCATAAAGACATCCTGAACCTGCCGACACCGGACGCGAAAGATCATTCACCGGAAGAGTTGCAAACACTCGTTGACGAATGGACTAGCTATTACGCAGCGGCAGATGAAATGCACGATGCTGAAAATTGCACCGTTGGCGAAGGGGATCTGATTACCCGCCGCGGTATCGAAGTTGGCCACATTTTCCACTTTGGGCAAAAATACTCGGAGAAAATGGGAGCGTCTGTTGCTGGGCCAGATGGCAAAGACGTGAATGTCTCCATGGGCTCCTATGGTATCGGCGTCTCACGTTTGGTTGGTGGCATTATTGAAGCATGCCACGATGACAACGGTATTATTTGGCCAGAAGAAGTTGCCCCCTTTAAAGTTGGTTTGATCAACCTTAAGTCTGGGGATGACGCATGTGATGCAGCTTGCGATGAATTTTATAACAAATTGCAAGCGGCAGGTGTTGATGTTCTTTATGATGACACATCAGATCGGGCCGGCGGAAAATTTGCCAAAATGGACCTAATTGGTCTTCCGTGGCAGGTAACCATCGGACCGCGCGGTTTGAAATCCGGCGTTGTTGAATTTAAAAACCGGGCAAGTGGTGAGAAAGAAGAACTCTCTCCAGAAGCAGCCCTAGAAAAATTGATAGGCTGAACCTGGTGTTTTCCCGTTTTGAATGGACGTTAGCGTTCCGCTATTTGCGGGCACGCAGACAAGAAGGTTTCATCTCCGTCATTGCGCTTTTCTCGTTTTTGGGAATTGGGCTTGGAGTTGCGACGCTCATAATTGTAATGTCCGTGATGAACGGGTTTCGCGCTGATCTTCTAGACCGTATTCTTGGTATGAACGGTCACTATGAGGTGAAAGCCCCTGACAATGGCTTGCTCGTTGATTACGAGCCAGTAATGAAGCGTTTGGCAGCAGTAAAAGATGTCGTGCGCGTTTCGCCATTGATTGAAGGTCAGGTGATGGCTGCTGCTGGAAAGCAGGCAAGTGGCGCATTGGTACGCGGGATGGCTCCGGATGAGCTTAAAAGCCTTTCTGTTCTGTCCTCAAACATCGTTGAAGGCTCCATTGATGGATTTGAGGGCGGGAACACCGTTCTGATCGGTTATCGTCTTGCCCGTTCCTTAGGGGTCCGTGCCGGTGATAAGTTAAAGATCTTATCGCCAAAAGGGACATCAACGGTTTTTGGAACAGTTCCGCGGGTTAAAACCTATAAGGTTGGTGGGCTGTTCAATACCGGAATGTATGAATATGACAGCGGTTATATTTATATGTCACTGACTGCTGCACAGAAATATTTCAAGCACGGAAAAGGAATTACCTCGCTAGAGGTGTTCGCAACTGATCCCGATCGGGCATTGGCTATTCGAAGCGAAATAATAAATGCCGTCAATATTCGCGCCTATATCTATGACTGGCAGCAATCAAGAGCGAGCTTTTTCAATGCGTTAGAGGTCGAACGTAATGTGATGTTCTTAATCCTGACATTGATCATTCTGGTTGCGGCATTCAATATTGTTTCCAGTTTGATTATGCTCGTAAAAGACAAGGGACGAGATGTTGCTATCTTGCGAACTATGGGTGCTACGCGCGGTATGATTATGCGCATCTTCTTTATCGCAGGGGCGAGTGTTGGCATAGTTGGAACTTTTTTCGGATTTATTCTTGGGATCGGGTTTTGTGCAAATATCGATCGGATCAAGAATTTGATTGAAGGACTAACAGGTGCTGAGTTGTTCTCGGCAGAGATTTATTTCCTTTCCCACCTTCCAGCAAAAGTGGATGCGGGGGAAGTAGCGGTCGTTGTTCTGATGGCTTTGTTTATTTCGCTGGCGGCAACAATTTACCCGTCATGGCGTGCTGCACGCCTCGATCCGGTGGAGGCGTTGCGTTATGAGTAATCCTATTTTACAGCTTGAAAATGTTAGTAGGGTTTTCACTCAAGGCAATGAAAAACTAGAGATTCTATCGGGTGTGAATTTGAACATTCAGGCAGGTGAAATTGTTGCTCTGTTAGGTCAATCCGGTTCTGGTAAATCTACATTGCTGCAAATCGCGGGACTATTGGAGCCGCCAAGTGACGGTAAGGTCATTGTTGGTGGGGTAGATTGTAGTGCTGCCAATGACAAAAAACGAACTGAGATGCGCCGCGATGAAATTGGGTTTGTTTACCAATTCCACCATTTGCTTCCAGAGTTTTCCGCTTTGGAAAACGTAATGATGCCGAATTTAATTTCCGGAGTATCAAAAATAAAAGCACAGGAAAATGCGGCCGAGTTACTTGGTATGATGCATCTAGACCATAGGTTGACGCACCGGCCAGCTAAGCTGTCTGGCGGTGAACAACAGCGTGTAGCAATCGCGCGAGCTCTTGCCAACAAGCCCTCATTGCTGTTAGCGGACGAACCGACAGGTAATTTGGACGAACAAACTGCAGAGATCGTGTTCACCAATTTTGTAGAGCTGCTTAAAAGCCGAAATGTTGCCGCAGTTGTGGCAACCCATAATACAGAACTTGCGTCTCGTATGGATCGTGTTATGCGAGTTCATGATCGTCAAGTGATCGAAATATAGCTTAAACAAGAACTATAACGGTAATAGATATGGCTCCACTTAACAGTGGGGCTATTTTTTTGCCGAAATTTTATACAAAATTTAAAAATAGGCATTATATTGCACAATTGAAGGCTTTAATCTTTATCACATCTCATATAAGCTCGTTTTAAGAACGCCTTAAGGAGCTTGAGAAAAGCCTGCAGGCGAATTCGTCTGAGGGAGAATGGGCTGATGGAAGATAATGGAAATGCTGCACTTTACTTTGTAGATCGTCACGCGGAACATAACCGAGCTCATAAGCCAGCTTTTATTGAAGCGGGTGAAGATGGCAGGTCACTGACATATGCTCAACTTGAAGAGCGTTCAGCTCAAATGGCAGAGCTGTTAGAGCAAAGTGGCGTTCACAGAGAAGATCGTATCGCTATGATCACACTCGACAGCATTGAATTTCCGGTAATCTTTTGGGGAGCGATCAAGGCTGGTGTTATCCCGGTTCCGGTAAATGCGCTTTTATCTTCTGAGTTATATGGCGCGATATTACAGGATTCTCGTGCCAAGGCACTTTTCATTTCCGAAGAATTGTTGCCAGTCGTTGAGCCAATCTTAAAAGATGCGGCAGACCTTCGTGCAGTGTTTGTCATTGGCAAGGACGTGGTTGCCCCGTATTTCGATTTCGGATCAACTCTAAAGGGCTGTAAACCTCGTGATACCGTACAAGCGTCTGAGGATGAATGCGCATTCTGGCTCTATTCTTCAGGATCAACCGGGCGACCCAAGGGCGTCATGCATGTTCACAGCAGTTTAAAGGCGACTTCCGATACATATGGCTGGCAAGTACTTGGAATTGACGAAAACGATATTATTTTCTCAGCAGCAAAACTGTTCTTTGCCTATGGTCTTGGGAATGGGATGACGTTTCCTCTGTCTGTTGGGGCTACGACGATCTTGTATCCCGGGAGGCCAACACCGGACAGCATTTTTGAGGTGATGAAATCTGCAGAACCGACGATATTTTGCGGCGTTCCCACGTTATATGCGGCCTTGGTTGCTGCTATGGCAGAGGGAGTCCCTGAAGGCTTCGGTCAGTTGCGCCGATCAATTTCAGCAGGGGAAGCGTTGCCCGCAGAAGTAGGCAAAGGTTGGCAAAAAATTACCGGCGTGGATATTTTGGACGGCGTGGGGTCTACAGAAATGCTTCATATTTTCCTGTCAAACAGTCCTGGCGACGTTGTCTATGGAACTTCAGGAACGGCGGTGCCGGGCTATGAATTGCGCCTTGTGGACGATCACGGTGCAGAAGTTTCTGCAGGTGAGATCGGGGAATTATTGGTCAATGGTCCATCAGCAGCAGATGCCTATTGGAACCAACGAGATAAAAGTCGCGCTACGTTTGAAGGACAATGGACGCGTACTGGTGACAAGTACGAAAAACAAGCGGATGGTCGGCTAGTTTATTGTGGCCGAACAGATGACATGTTCAAAGTCAGCGGCATATGGGTATCCCCGTTTGAAATTGAACAGGCGCTTGTCACATATCCAGAAGTATTAGAGGCCGCGGTGGTTGCAGCGGCTGATGAAAACGGTCTCGACAAGCCTAAAGCATATGTTGTCTTGAAAGACGGAAACGGCGTTGTTGGCTTAGAGGAAATCTTGAAAGAACACGTAAAAAACGCTGTCGGAAAGTGGAAGTATCCTCGTTGGATTGAGGTGGTTGAAGATCTCCCTAAAACAGCGACAGGAAAAATACAACGTTTCAAGCTGCGATAAGGCCCAGAACTTATGGAGTGGTGCTCAGGTGAGTATGTATCATTTTGTGTTGATGGTGTTCAGTTAGAAGGAAAGTGCTTAGGACCTTCTCCTGCGGATACTGATACAATTGTTTTGCTGCATGAGGGGCTTGGCTCGGTTGAGCTTTGGCGCGATTTTCCAGAAAAACTTGCTGCAGAAACCGGGTTTGGTGTGTTCGTGTATTCCCGCCAAGGATACGGTCGTTCTGACCCTATAAAACTTCCAAGACCTCTTAGTTATATGAATGTTGAAGGTGAACAGGTGCTGCCGATGGTGCTTGACGAAATTGGACTTAAGTCAGGGTTTTTGCTGGGACATAGTGATGGTGGGTCTATTGCAGCTATATATGCAGCGTGTCATCAGGATGACAGATTAAAAGCCATATCTCTTATTGCGCCACACTTTTTTTCAGAACCCATAAGCACTGCAGCAATAAGAAAAGTCAGTGATAAATATGAACGTAGTGATCTTCGGCAGAAATTGTCTAAGTATCACGCCGATGTAGATGGCGCTTTTAGAGGGTGGTGTGACAGCTGGTTAGATCCAGAATTTGCTCACTGGAATATTGAAGATTTCATTTCAAATATTAGAGTTCCTGTACTCGCCGTGCAGGGGCGAGAAGATGAATATGGAACGCTAAAGCAAATGGAGACGTTACAGGTTGAAATCAATTCACCGCTGCAGATTGAAGTGTTTGATAAATGCGGTCATTCCCCGCATTTGGAATATCCTGACAGGCTAATCCCCTTATTAAGTTGCTTTTTTAAGAATTATGCATAATATTGCATTATATTGCATTATATAAAAATACTATGATAATTATTGCATTAAAATGCATGATGTTGACATATGGAATATGTAGGGAGGTTCGTTGTGGGCGAGCGCATTGATTTTCAAGTAGATCCTAATTCATACCGCCATTGGCGCATTGAATATAACAATGACATCGCCAGTCTCTACATGGATGTAGATGAAAACGGGGGTCTGTTTGATGGCTATGAGTTAAAGCTGAACTCCTATGATCTTGGCGTAGATATCGAACTGGCTGATATTGTTCAGCGTATGCGTTTTGAACATCCGGAAATTAAGGTCGTTGTTATGCGATCCGCGAAGGATAAAGTGTTCTGTGCGGGCGCAAATATTAGGATGCTTGGCAGATCTAGTCATGCGCTGAAAGTGAATTTTTGTAAATTTACCAACGAAACTCGCAATACTTTTGAAGCTGCTTCAGAAGATTCTGGGCAGCTTTATATGAGCGCTGTAAAAGGCTCCTGCGCCGGCGGTGGATATGAGTTGGCGCTTGCCACTAACTACATTCTGTTGACAGATGATGGCTCTAGCAGTGTTTCCCTTCCTGAAGTCCCTTTGCTTGCCGTATTACCGGGTACTGGCGGTCTTACGCGTGTGACGGATAAGCGGAAAGTTCGTCGAGACTTGGCTGATGTTTTTTGTACCCTCGAAGAAGGCGTTCGGGGGCAACGGGCCAAAGAATGGGGGCTTGTCGACGAGGTTGTCTCCAATGCCAAGTTTGATGCCGTTGTAGGCGAACGAGCACGCGAATTTGCTGATAGCTTGGATACCGGAAAGCCATCGAATGGAATAGAGCTTACCCCTCTGAGCCGGACATTCGAAGAGGGTGGTAACATTCGCTACAGCACGGTATCTGTCGATATTGATCGAAATAAAGGGATTGCGCGTATTGATATCGCTGGTCCAGCAGATGCTGCCCCTAAAACAACCGAACAGTTGGAACGTGATGGGGCTGAAAGCTGGATGTTGCGCTGTGCCCGTGAGCTTAATGACGCAATCTTGAACCTGCGTTTGAATGAGCTTGAGGTTGGCGTTATTGTTTTTGGTACCCAAGGGAGCAATGAATTAGTTTCGGCACATGAAAAATTCCTGATCGATAACAAAGATCATTGGTTGGCGAACGAGATCCTGAAATTCTGGAAAAGGGTTCTCAAGCGTGTTGATATGACATCGCGCTCACTTGTGGCCCTCGTGGAGCCGGGGTCCTGTTTCGCAGGTGTTCTGGCTGAGCTTCTATTTTCAGTAGATCGTAGCTACATGGCAGAAGGCGAGTTCGAAGATGATGATCGTCCAGTGGCTTCCATATTGTTGAATGAAGGTAACTTCGGGCTTTATCCGATGTCAAATGACCTGTCTCGGTTGCAGACCCGATTTTTGGGCGATCCAGACAAAATTGTTTCCGCTGCAAAACGTAAAAACGAACCCTTGGAAGCTGGTGAAGTGGATGAGCTAGGTCTTGTAACCTTTTGTTTTGATGACATTGATTGGGATGATGAAATTCGCATTTTCTTTGAAGAGCGTGCAAAATTTTCCCCAGATGCCATGACTGGTATGGAAGCAAATTTACGATTTGCGGGACCGGAGACAATGGAAACACGGATCTTTGGACGCCTAACAGCATGGCAAAACTGGATATTCCAACGTCCGAATGCTGTTGGGGCTGAAGGTGCCTTGCAGAGCTATGGAACGGGTGTTCGGGGCAAGTTTGATATGGGTCGGGTCTAAAGTCCCGAATAGAAACAAAAGCGGATATATCTGCACTAGAAATTAATTGGTGAGGAACATTGAATGACAAATCTAATGAATGTGAGTTACGATACTCAAATCCCCAATAACGTCGGTTTGTCATCTGATAAGCGGGTTTTGAAGGCTCTGGAGAAATGGCATCCGGGTTATATCAATTGGTGGAAAGATCTTGGACCAAATGGATTTCATGAAAGCCAAGTCTATCTTAGAACTGCGGTTAGTGTTGATCCTAAGGGCTGGGCCAAGTTTGATTACGTCAAAATGCCGGAATATCGGTGGGGGATTTTACTTGCGCCGCAAGTAGAAGATCGCCGAATTCCGTTTGGTGAGCATTTAGGGGAACCAGTTTGGCAAGAAGTGCCAGGTGAATATCGCGCCATGCTACGCCGTTTGATTGTAATTCAGGGGGATACAGAACCTGCATCGGTCGAACAACAGCGTTTCCTTGGTGCAACCGCGCCGTCTTTATATGATATGCGAAACCTGTTTCAGGTGAATGTAGAAGAAGGTCGTCACCTTTGGGCGATGGTGTATCTGCTCCAAAAATATTTTGGACGGGACGGACGTGAGGAGGCTAATGAGCTTCTACGCCGTCAATCAGGTTCAGACGAGGCGCCTCGTATGCTGGGCGCCTTTAACGAAGAAACTCCTGATTGGTTGTCTTTCTTTATGTTCGCATGTTTCACTGATCGTGATGGCAAAATGCAACTTGAAAGCCTTGCGCAATCGGGGTTTGATCCGCTTTCACGCACTTGCCGATTTATGATCACTGAAGAAGCACATCATATGTTTGTCGGAGAGACTGGCGTTGGTCGCGTTATTCGCTGCACTTGTGAAGCCATGAAAGAGGCAGGCATTACGGATCCCTACGACATTAATGCGGTTAGAGAGCTCGGTGTGATAGATCTGCCGACGATCCAGAAAAAACTCAATTTACATTATACATTGTCATTGGACCTATTTGGATCAGAAGTTTCCACCAACGCAGCAAATGCGTTTAATGCAGGGATCAAGGGACGTTTCCGCGAAACGAAAATTGATGATGATCATCAGCTTAAAAACTCCACGTATCCCATTATGCGTCTTCGCGACGGTGTGATCGTGAATGAAGATGTTCCTGCATTGTCGGGAATTAATATGCGCCTTCGTGATGATTATGTACGTGACGCCAGCGGCGGGGTAAGGCGTTGGAATGCGATTATTGAAAAACTTGGAATTGAATTAGAATTGAAGGTGCCTCATCAGGCATTCCATCGTCAAATTGGTGAATTCTCAGCAGTTCACACGACACCTGAGGGTCTAATTATAAGTGATGATCAATGGAAGGATCGTCAGCTAGAATGGCTTCCTTCCAAGGAAGATGGCGAGTATATAAAGTCTTTGATGAAGCCTGAACTAGAGCCGGGTAAATATGCGGGTTGGATTGCACCGCCTCGTATGGGAATTGACAACAAGCCTGGTGACTTTGAATATGTTCAGATACAGGATTCCTGATTTCAATGTCACACTTTGTCCCAATTGTTCAAGAGGTGAGATATACTGAGTGGTCTCGAATGACATGACGAATGAGATAGCGACTTTTGGAGAAATGAGTGCTGAGAATGGCGACGTTCATTCTCAGAATAATGCGGACGTAACTGACGGTTTTTTGGAACTCGTTGGGGACCGCGTTCGTGCTGCGCGGGCACGGAAGAATATATCTCGGAAAACGCTTTCTGAAATTTCGGGTGTGTCGCAACGATATTTGGCGCAACTGGAAACAGGGGCGGGGAACATCTCAATTGTATTGTTGCGTCGTGTCGCTGACGCATTGGATTACAAAATTGAATGGCTTGTCGGAGAGGAAGATCCTTATTCTTCTGAAATTCTCCCTGTGATAACTCTTTTTAATCAAGCCACAGCGGAAAAACGACAAAAGGTACTGGAAATTCTTGACCCAGAACACCCTGATTCCAGGAGAGCGTCACGTATTGCTTTTATTGGATTGAGAGGGGCGGGTAAGTCGACGGTCGGTCGCCTGTTTGCAAAGCATAAAAATATACCCTTCCTTGAGCTTAATGAAGAAATAGAACAGGCTAGTGGTATGCCTGTAGATGAAGTGATGGCTTTGTATGGCCAAGAAGGTTATCGCCGATTGGAGAAGCAATCGATTGAACGCACTGTCGCCACCAATGAAACGCTTGTTTTAGAGGTGGCTGGTGGGATTGTCTCGGAACCTGAAACGTTCAAATACCTGCTCAGGCATTATCACACGATTTGGCTGAAGGCGGATCCCGAAGATCATATGGCGCGGGTCAGGAAGCAGGGAGACGAGCGTCCCATGGCCGGTAACCCCGAAGCAATGTCGGAGCTTCGTAATATCCTTAAAAGTAGGGAAGCTTTATATGAACAGGCAGAACTCCAGATCGATACTTCAAGACATACTCTGAATGAGGTGGTTGTTTCGGTCTTAACAGCCGTAGATAGGAATCGCTTCTTAAGCGATTGATTCGTATTTTCTGATTCTTGATTCTTCTATTCAATATTTTTTAGAAATAAGTAATTGAAAATAAACGTTAAATAGATTTGTTCTCTTTTTGTTTGACTCAGGAACAAAATGAGAACACTCTGCTTGAAAATATAGCGGAGGATAAAATGGCTGGTAAAAATCTAATCAAAAACAGTTTCGAATTCGTCGTCTTTGGTGGCGTGCTTGCTACGATGGTTTTCTGGGCTGAAATCGTTCATAGCTTTACAGGCTAAACCCCGCCGGTTTTGATGATGTCGGGCTGATTGGAAAGTTATCCACAAGAAATATCCGCGAAGAGGGATGTCAAGGACTGATCTTTAAGCAAGGATGTGTGATAATGGGACGAATGAAGTCTGAATTAGAGGGAACGACATTGTCTCACGCCGGATTTGTCCATCTTCGGGTCCATAGTGCATATTCTTTATCTGAAGGGGCGATACCAGTTAAAAAACTGGTAGATCTTTGTAAAGAAAACAATATGCCCGCGGTTGCGATAACCGACACAAACAATATGTTCGGTAGCCTCGAATTCTCTCTTGCGCTTCCGGGTAAAGGCGTTCAGCCGATTGTCGGGTGTCAAATTGCGGTTTCAAACGATGGTGAAATTGAACGAAATGGGCGACGACCGGAGCCGGATCCCATCGTGTTGTTGGTGCAAAACGAAACAGGATATCATAATCTTTTAAAACTGACCTCTCATGCGTTTCTGAAAACAGAAGCGGGAGACACTGCTCAAGTTCCCTTTGATATTATTGAACAACATGCAGATGGTCTTATATGTTTAACTGGCGGCGCAGAAGGCCCTGTTGGGCGACTGATCGCATCTGAAAAAGAGGATGAGGCGAAGGCCTATCTTGTCACCCTTAAAGAGTGTTTCCCTGATCGTCTGTATGTGGAACTACAGAGACATGGTATTGATCATGAACGACTGACAGAGCCCGCAATGCTGGATTTTGCGTATGAGCTCGATATTCCGCTAGTTGCGACAAACGAATGCTTTTTCCCAAAACGGGATATGTATGACGCACATGATGCGTTGCTTTGTATTGCCGCTGGTAAATATGTCGGGGATCTGGAGCGAAAACGCCGTACTCCGGATCATTACTTCAAATCTGCTGAAGAAATGCGACATATTTTCAAAGATCTTCCTGAAGCAATCGATAATACATTGGTCATTGCGCAAAGATGCGCTTTTGCGTCACCCGCACGCGACCCTATTTTGCCAGCATTTGGTTCTGGTGACGGGCTTGACGAAGCAGGGCAGTTGGAGGCATTGGCACGGACAGGGCTACAAAAACGACTGGATGCAGAAGTTTTTACTGATGATATGGATAAGGAAACCTTAGCGGCAAAAGCTAAGGAGTATTGGGATCGCCTTGATTATGAAACCGGTATCATTAATCAAATGGGCTTTCCGGGTTACTTCCTGATCGTTTCGGATTTTATTCAATGGTCTAAAGAACAAAATATTCCAGTAGGACCAGGGCGCGGTTCGGGCGCGGGTTCCGTTGTCGCGTGGGCGCTTACAATTACCGATTTGGATCCTTTGCGATTTGGTTTGCTGTTTGAGCGTTTCCTCAACCCGGAACGTGTGAGTATGCCCGATTTTGATATCGACTTTTGCCAGGATAAACGCGAACGCGTTATTCGTTATGTTCAGGAAAAATACGGCCACGATCAGGTGGCGCAGATTATCACGTTTGGTAAATTGCAGGCTAAAGCCGCGATCCGCGACGTAGGACGTGTGCTGCAGATGCCCTATGGGCAAGTCGATCGTATTAGTAAGTTAATCCCGTCCAATCCTGCAAACCCTGTGAGTTTGCAAGAAGCACTTGATACAGAAGTTCCGTTGCGAGAGGCTCGTCGCAACGATCCTGAAGTTGCACGTCTGATTGAAATTGCACTTCAATTGGAAGGTCTGTACCGGCACGCATCTACCCATGCTGCAGGTGTTGTTATTGGGGACCGGGAACTGGATAAGCTGGTGCCCCTATACCGCGACCCGCGATCTGACATGCCTGTAACGCAGTTCTCCATGAAATATGCGGAAACTGCTGGCTTGGTTAAGTTTGACTTTTTGGGACTTAAAACACTCACAGTTTTGGATCGCGCAAAAGACCTTATTGCTAAACGCGGTATTAAAATTGATTTTGCAAAACTACCCTTGGATGACAAGGCGAGTTTTGAGTTGCTGTCGGCTGGTGATACCGTTGGAGTGTTCCAGCTTGAGAGTTCTGGCATGCGGGACATGCTTCGGAAAATGCGCCCTGATGCATTTGAGGATATTATCGCGATTGTGGCCTTGTACCGTCCGGGCCCAATGGAAAACATCCCAACCTATATCAGATGTAAACATGGAGAGGAGGAACCAAACCTACTCCATGAAAAGCTAAAAGATATCTTGGAAGAAACATACGGCGTCATCATCTATCAGGAACAGGTGATGGAAATCGCAAAAGTACTGGCAGGATACAGTCTGGGTGAAGCGGATATGCTCCGGCGGGCGATGGGTAAAAAAATCAAGGAAGAAATGGATAGGCAGCGAGATCGTTTCTGTGAGGGCGCGGTGGAGCAGGGGGTTGATGCAAAAGATGCCAGTCATATTTTCGATCTTGTGGCAAAGTTTGCGAGTTACGGTTTTAACAAATCCCATGCGGCAGCTTATGCATTGGTCTCCTATCATACAGCCTATTTGAAGGCGAACTATCCTGTTGAATTCATGGCAGCTTCCATGAGCCTCGATATTAACAATACAGATAAGCTCAATATCTTCCGTCAGGATCTGGACCGGATGAAAATCCCGTTACATCCACCTTGCATGAACCGATCAGAAGTTGAATTTAGTGTTGAGATTGAAGGTGAAGACGGGGCGGTTCGTTATGCCTTAGCTGCTGTTAAGAATGTCGGTAAAGAGGCTATGGCCGGTATTGTACAAGACCGAAGGGAAAACGGATATTTCAAAGATATTTTTGACTTCTCATCCCGCTTGAACCCAAAACATCTGAATAAGCGGCAGGCCGAAAATCTGACACGAGCAGGGGCATTCGATGCATTGATAGCTGATCGCGCGCAAGTGTTTGCGTCGTTGGAGACCTTATTGCGCCATGCTCAACAAATGGAAGAAGAGCGTGGTTCGGGTCAAGTGAACCTGTTTGGCGGGGCGGATACCAGTGCAGATGTAGCGCCAGTTCTTGCGAAAGCTAATCGTTGGACTTCTATGGAAATATTGAAGCAGGAGTTCGATGCGGTCGGCTTTTATCTTTCAGGGCATCCACTAGATGCTTACGCTAAAACTCTGGACAAAGCCGGTGTGCGTAGCAGTGTTGCTTATTTTGGAGGATTGAGCGCAGCAGAGAGTGCGGCGAAACTCGCTGGTACCGTTATGGCCAAGCGTCAAATCAAGACGAAAAAGGGTAAAGCCCTCGCGTTTATCACTTTCTCTGATGCATCGGGTGCATTTGAAGTGACAATGTTTGAGGAAACCCTGATGCAATGTCAGGATATTTTGGATGTTGGCAGTTCTCTTGTCTTGAGCGTAAATGGCCATATCGACATGGAGAATGAGCAACCGAGAGTAACTGCGCAATCCGCCCAGCGGTTAGAGACCGTCGCCGCCCAAATTGGTGACGGGGTGCGGATATTTATGGATGATGATAGCCCCCTAGACCAAATCGCTGAAATATTGAAAAAAAGTGGACCTGGACGCGGTCGAGTGGCTTTTGTATTGAATCTCGAAGGGGAATCCAAGGAAGTTGAACTCGATTTATCGTCTGCTTTCAGCATTTCACCGGAAGTTCGACAAGCGCTGAAATACGTGCCGGGAGTACTGGATGTTCACGATATTTAGTCTTTTTTGCATATTTGTTGCTTAAGGCCATTTTTACCTTGCATCTTGGTCGATTGAGGGGTAGTTACCGCCTTGTAAATTCGCACGTGGGTTCGGGTATCGTTGTGTTGATGATGCCCATCCGGTGTTCGGAATAATTCTGGACCAAAACCCACGGAGGCTCAACCGGATAAGGAGTACCGCAGGATGTCACTGCCAACCTTTACTATGCGTCAGCTATTAGAAGCTGGTGTACATTTTGGCCATCAGGCCCGTCGTTGGAACCCAAAAATGGGTCCGTATATCTTCGGCAAACGTAATAATATTCACATTATTGACCTTCAGCAAACTGTTCCAATGCTGCATCAGGCACTTAAAACTGTTCGTGACACTGTGTCCGGCGGCGGTCGTGTTCTGTTTGTTGGTACAAAACGTCAGGCTTCTGATGTTGTTGCTGATAGCGCCAAGCAGTGTGCACAGTTCTATGTGAACCATCGTTGGCTCGGCGGCATGCTGACCAACTGGAAAACAGTTTCTGAATCAATCAAACGTCTTCGCAAGGCAGAAGAATTGCTTTCAGGTGACGGCCAAGGTTTGACTAAGAAAGAAATCCTTAAACTTACACGCGAACGCGACAAGCTTGAATTGGCGCTTGGTGGTATTAAGGATATGGGCGGTCTTCCAAACGTGATCGTCGTAATCGATACAAACAAAGAAGAATTGGCTGTTAAAGAAGCTAATAAACTGGGAATTCCAGTTGTTGCTATTCTTGACAGTAATTCAGATCCTGACGGAATTGATTTCCCAATCCCGGGTAATGATGATGCACTCCGTGCAATCAACCTTTACTGCGATCTCTTCAAGCAAGCAGTTCTTGACGGCATTTCTGTTGAAATGGCTGGCCAAGGCGAAGATTTGGGTGCAGCTGATGCCCCAGTTCTTGAAGAACTTCCTGCAGCAGAAGAAGTACCTGTAGAAGCGCCAGCTGAAAAAGCCGCCGCTACTGAATAAGGTTTAGGTGTCACACGGTCGTTATGGTCGTGTGACATTTTCTAATATTCACATATTTTAATACATGAGGATTGATTATGTCCGCTATTACAGCTTCATTGGTCAAAGAACTCCGTGAAAAGTCCGGCGCGGGCATGATGGATTGTAAAAAGGCCCTGACTGAAACTGCTGGCGATATAGATGCCGCCGTTGATTGGCTTCGTACTAAAGGTCTGGCTACAGCTTCCAAAAAATCTGGTCGTGTTGCCGCTGAAGGCCTCGTAGCTGTAACGGCTACTGGTACAACTGGTGCTATCGTCGAAGTCAATGCCGAAACGGACTTCGTTGGTCGGAATGACGAATTCCAGAGCTTGGTTTCTGATATTGCTTCTGTTTCTGCAAATGAAAATGGTGATCTGGATGCTATCAAAGCAGCCAAATACCCAGGTTCAGACGAAACTGTCCAAGAAACACTGACACGTAAAATTGCAACAATTGGCGAAAACATGAACCTCCGTCGGGCAGCTAGCCTGTCTGTTGGGAATGGTGTTGTTTCATCATACGTTCATAACGCAGTTGCAGCTGGCCTCGGTAAAATAGGTATTTTGATTGCTCTTGAAAGCGAAGGAGACGCAGCGCGTCTTGACGTTCTTGGCAAACAAATCGCAATGCATGTTGCTGCGACAAACCCTGAATCAGTCAGCGTTGATGATTTGGATCCAGAACTTGTTGAGCGTGAACGTACGGTTCTTTCAGATCAAGCACGCGAATCTGGTAAACCTGAAGAAATCATCGCTAAGATGGTTGAAGGTCGTATTAACAAATATTATCAGGAAGTTGTTCTCCTGAAGCAAACGTTCGTAGTTGACGGTGAAAACACAGTTGAAAAAGCGATCGATCTTGTTGCTAAAGAAATCGGTAGCCCAATTAAACTAACTGGAATGGTTCGTTTTGCAGTTGGTGATGGCATCGAAAAAGAAGAAACTGATTTTGCTGCTGAGGTTGCTGCTGCTGTTAGCGGTTAATTTCTGCAAAAATAAATTGGAAAGAGGCGGTCTCGTTTGCGAGGCCGCCTTTTTTTTGAGGGATAACAGCATTACTTTCAAATTTCACTCAATCCTGTATGCTGTTTTTCCGATATAACATGTACAATAAACTTCCATGATCGGGGATACTAATGGCAAAAGAGCCAAAATACAAAAGAGTTCTTCTCAAATGCTCCGGTGAAGCCCTGTTGGGTAACCAGCAATATGGTATTGATGTTGAAACAGCGACACGCATAGCCAAAGACATACGAGTGGCCCACGATATGGGTGTTGAAGTCTGTGTCGTGGTTGGTGGTGGCAATATTTTCCGGGGTGTATCTGGTACAGCGCAAGGCATGGATCAGGCAAATGCCGACTACATGGGAATGATGGCCACTGTCATGAATGCCTTGGCCCTGCAGCATGCAATTGAAAAAGAAGGCATGGATAGCCGTGTTCTTTCTGCAATTCCAATGGCATCTGTATGTGAGCCGTATATACGTAGGAGAGCAGAACGCCATTTGGAACGTGGGCGCATTGTGATTTTTGCTGCGGGTACAGGTAATCCGTTCTTCACAACTGATACCGCCGCGGCCTTACGTGCAGCTGAAATGAAGTGTGATGCTCTTCTTAAGGGAACTAATGTGGATGGGGTCTATGACAAAGATCCTGCCAAGCATGATGATGCCATCCGCTTCGAAACGTTGACACATTTGGATGTTATTTCCAAAGATCTTAAAGTAATGGATGCAGCTGCAATCTCTCTTGCTCGCGAGAATAATATCCCTATTCTGGTATTTTCAATTCACGAAGAAGGATCCATCTCCAACGTAATTGAAAAAAAGGGACGATTTACTGAAGTAATCTAGCTCAATATTTGTTATACAGCTTAATAACTTAACGACGTCAGGGTAGGATTGCCCGTTAAAAAAGGAAAACAGGATGTCAGCGCCAGAAATGAAAGACCTTGAAAAACGAATGAACGGGGCTCTGGATTCGCTCAAACATGAATTCGGGGGTCTTCGGACGGGTCGTGCTCATGTTAGTTTGCTTGAGCCTGTGATGGTGGAATCTTATGGCGCACAGATGCCGCTGGTACAAGTGGCAACAGTAAGCGCCCCAGAACCTCGTATGTTGACGGCTAACGTTTGGGACAAGAGCAATGTGTCCGCTGTTGAGAAAGGGATCCGTAATGCAGGCCTTGGTCTCAACCCAATGGTCGATGGGTTGAGTGTTCGAGTGCCTATTCCAGAACTAACAGAAGAGCGCCGCGTGGACTTGACTAAAGTTGCAAGTGGTTATGCTGAGCAGTCGAAAATCGCCATCCGTAATGTACGCCGCCATGGTATTGATGCGGCGAAAACCGCAGAGAAAGATGGTGATTTATCCAAAGATGATGTGAAGCGCATCGAAGGGGAAATTCAAACCTTGACCGATACTTTTGTTAAAAAAGTAGATGACACACTGGCTGAGAAGCAACAGGAAATTATGCAGGTTTGACGCATGGGGATTGTTAATAAAAATGATCTGACACCTAATTTGCTTAGGCATGTTGCGATCATCATGGATGGGAATGGCCGTTGGGCCAGTAAACGATCCATGAGCCGCCTGAAAGGGCATGAGCAAGGTGCTAAAGCAGTTAGAGAAGCGATTAAGGGGTGCCGTGAACTGGGTATCCCTTTCTTAACCCTGTTTGCGTTTTCCTCAGAAAATTGGAAACGACCAGATGAAGAAGTAAATCATCTCATGGGGCTTTTCAGGTATTTTATTAAACGCGAGTTGGCAGAACTAAAAACGGCAGGCGTTAAAGTAAATTTTATTGGCAATATCAATAAATTACCTCGTGATGTTCAAGATTTGGTGAAACTCGCTGCTAGTGAAACAAGTCACAATACTGATTTGGTTCTAACCATAGCGCTTAGTTATGGTTCACAAGCCGAAATTGTAAACTCTGCGCGAAAACTTGCCGCGTTGGTGCAGTCTGGCGACATGTCTGTTGAAGATATTACAGAAGCAAGTCTTGCTGCTGCACTGGATACAGTTGGTATCCCGGATCCTGATTTTGTTTTGCGTACAAGTGGTGAAAAACGATTGAGCAATTTTCTATTGTGGCAATGTGCCTATTCTGAACTTATTTTTCAGGATGTTCTTTGGCCTGATTTCAATAGAGATTGCCTTGAGAAGGCAATTGAAGAATATTACAGCCGATGCAGGCGCTATGGGGCTGTAAGTGTCTAGCTCCAGTTTGTCTTCCTTACAGTTACGTATCATTTCTGCGTTAGTGCTTGCGCCCATAGCAATCGGTGCTACCTATTTAGGGGGCGCATATTTTGCGCTGTTTTTGGCTATTGCCACTGCTGCAATGAGTTTTGAGTGGTGCCGAGCCTCTTTTCTTAAACATAAACCCAGCTATATTACTCTCATAACAATTTGGTTGTTACTTGCTCTATATTTTGGTTTTGAAGGTTATAACCAAAATGCCTTGGCTGCCGTTTTAATCTGTGCCGTTGGTGTGATAGCGCTGACATGGTTCAGAAGAGAAGAGCGTGAATGGAAAGGTGCTTTCCTGGGGCCTATATATATCGGTGTGCCTGTTTTGTCCCTTTTGTCGATTAGAGGTGACGCCGAAATTGGATTTAGTCTAACCATATTCCTGTTTTTCATTGTATGGGCGACGGATATTGGAGCCTATTTCGCAGGAAGAAGCATCGGGGGGCCAAAAATTGCACCCTCCATTAGCCCAAACAAAACCTGGGCAGGCTTAATCGGCGGTATGATAGCTGCTGCTTTTGTCGCTGTTTTGTTGAATGTTTACCTGTTGCAACTAGATGTCGTTCCATGGCTTGTTGCAGGAACAGGGGCAGTGCTTGCTGTGGTTGCTCAGATCGGTGATTTCGCCGAGTCTGCTTGGAAAAGGCATTTTGGGATTAAGGACGCAAGTAATCTTATTCCAGGGCATGGTGGTGTTTTGGACAGGTTGGATGGAGTGCTATTTGTCGCGCCTGCGTTATATATGATAAAGACCCTGGTGGGATTTTAGAATGATCAAGGTTGCCGAAACGACAAACCCGGTGCCATTCACAATGCAGGCACCAAAGAAAATTAGTATTTTGGGCTCTACCGGATCTGTTGGTTGTAGCACAATAAGCCTCATTGAGGAAAAGCCTGAAAATTTTCAAGTCGAAGTCTTAACCGCGAAAAGCAATATTTTGGAACTTGCAGCCCAGGCAAAACGTCTCAAAGCTCGCAAGGTGGTTATTGCTGACGAAAAATTGTATCAAGGATTAAAGGATCTACTGTCCGGTATTAATGTCGAAGTTGCTGCGGGAAATAATGCACTAATCGAAGCAGCTGCAGAACCTGTTGACTGGGTCATGTCGTCTATTGTCGGCGCCGCTGGCCTTAAGCCCACATTATCTGCAATTAAATCCGGAACGACGGTTGCGCTGGCGAATAAGGAGGCTCTTGTTTGTGCCGGTGATTTGATGATTAAAAATGTTCAGCAAAGCGGTGCGACTTTGTTGCCAGTGGATAGTGAGCATAATGCAATATTCCAAGTGCTGGAGACGCATCAGATCGATACTGTGGATCGGTTGATATTAACCGCATCTGGCGGACCTTTTCTTGGTCGCACCTATGATGAGATGAGAGAAGTAACGAGAGAACAAGCTTTGGCCCATCCCAATTGGGACATGGGGGCAAAGATTTCCATCGATAGTGCGACTATGATGAATAAGGGATTGGAGCTTATTGAAGCTTACCACTTATTTCCTGTTGCTAAAGAGCAAATTGATATTTTGGTTCACCCGCAATCTATCATTCACAGCATGGTTGAATATGGAGATGGTTCCATCTTGGCGCAAATGGGAACGCCAGATATGCGAACCCCAATATCCTACGCTCTAGGCTGGCCGGATAGGCACAGTTTTACAGCAGAGAAACTGGATTTCGCGAAAATTGGATCTTTAACTTTTGAAGATCCAGATTATCAACGCTTTCCTGCGCTGCGACTGGCAAAAGAAGCACTTGAAGCTGGTAATTCAGCACCTGCGATACTAAATGCAGCAAATGAAATCGCTGTAGAGAGTTTTCTTTGTGGTGAAATTGGATTTTTGGAAATTGCTCATGTTGTAGAAGACGTCATGAATGATATTGATCTTCAGGTAATCACTTGCGTTGAGGATGTATTTCAGCAAGATCGCAAAGGTCGGGAACTTGCTCGTCACATTATCGACAAATTGAGCTAGTTTAAGAAGTACTAAATTTTTTTCGAAAACGACTGGATAGACATCGTTATGGGGCTATTGGCTGAAAACTGGGTTTACATACCTGCATTTGTTGTGGTTATTACTGTTTTGGTATTTGTTCATGAATATGGACATTACAAGATTGCAAGGTTCTGTGGCATAAAAGTTGATGTGTTTTCTATCGGTTTTGGTAAGGAAATATTTGGCTGGTATGATAAAAATGGATGCCGTTGGCGCATAAGTGCAATTCCATTTGGCGGTTATGTGAAGTTTTTTGGGGATGCTGGTGTTGCCAGTACCGCAGACGGAAGTCTTAAAGAATTAACCGACGAAGAGCGCAACGTATCATTTCACCATAAAGCGCTTTGGCAACGTTCAGCGGTCGTATTCGCAGGACCGGCAGCCAATTACATTTTTGCCATTGTTGCCCTGACAATTCTATTTCTAACATTGGGGCAAGCGCATACTCCGCCAGTTGCAACTGAAGTCGTTTCTGAAAGTGCTGCGGAAAAGGCGGGTATTCTACCTGGCGACCGAATTATAGCAATTGATGGATCTGAGATCAGTAGTTTTGAGGAGCTTCGTCAAAAAGTAATTATTGGCCTGGATGAACCTCTCCACCTGGATGTCGATCGAGGCGGTGCGAATGTAAAGATAGATATTACGCCACGTATTGTAGAATACAAAGATAGTAGTGGTAACATTCAAAAGATTGGTCAGTTGGGTATTCGGTCGACCAAACGTGAATTTAAAGATCATAATCTTGGAAGCGCCGTAGTTAGCGCGGTTGACCAGACATGGTTTATCACCACAGCAACTCTCAAGGGCGCTTGGCAGATGATCACAGGCGCTCGGGATACCACAGAGTTAAGTGGACCCCTTGGCATTATTAAGATGTCAGGTGATGCGGCCAAACGCGGCGATGATTTTACTGGAAATCTGTTATCGCTTTTCAATTTTATGATTTTTGTATCTATAAGTTTGGGCTTGATCAACTTGTTCCCAATTCCAATGCTGGACGGAGGGCATCTGCTCTTTTATTCTTTCGAAGCAATCCGTGGCCGTCCATTGGGTGAAAAAGCTATGGAATTCGGTTTCCGTGTTGGACTAACGCTCGTACTGATGCTAATGGTATTTGCAACGTGGAACGACTTGAATAAACCATGGGTCAAGGATTTCTTCGTTGGTTTGTTTTCATAGTTGGCCAATAAAAAACCTTATTAAACAAGGTGATTAATCCTATCGGGGGGATGTAAATTGCGCGTAACGTTATTCGTTTGTTTGCTTGCGATGACAGTTCTGAATATCGGTGTTTCAGATCGTGGGTATGCGTATGCGCAAGCCTCAAGTACGATCACTGAAATACAGGTAGACGGCAACCGGCGTATCGAAGCTGCCACTGTGCAGTCTTATTTGCTTTTTTCTGTTGGCTCACCTTACAATCGCTCACGTGTCGATAAATCGCTAAAAGCTTTGTTTAACACAGGGTTGTTTGCTGATGTATCTATTCGGCGAGACGGTAGCACTGTGATCATTGCCGTAGTAGAAAACCCGATTATTAACCGCTTGGCCTTTGAAGGAAATCTGAGGATTGAAGATGGTATCCTGAATGCAGAAGTTCAGCTTCGTCCTCGTGTTGTTTATACGCGTGCACGAGTCCAAAATGATGTGCAGCGGATAATCACAGTTTACAGGCGGAGTGGTCGTTTTGCCGCTGTCGTTGAGCCCAAAGTTATTCAGCTTCCCTCAAACCGAGTTGATCTTGTCTTTGAAATAAACGAAGGCGAAGAAACGGGAATTCGCAAAATTCGTTTCATTGGGAATAAGAAATTCTCAGATGATCGCTTGCTTGGTCAAATCTCTACCACCGAGACACGCTGGTATAATTTGTTGTCAGACGACGATACATATGATCCAGATCGTTTGACCTACGATAGGGAACTACTCCGCAAATATTATTTGAGCAAAGGTTATGCTGATTTTCGAGTGGTTTCAGCTATAGCTGAGCTAACACCAGATCGCGACGGTTTCTTTATTTCTTTCGCTGTGGACGAAGGAAAACAATATACCTTTGGTGAAATCGATGTCGAAAGTGAGATCAAAGATCTGCAGCCTGAAGCTGTTCGTGCGTTACTCACGACATTTGAAGGTGAAACCTATGATGCCACCGCAATCGAAGAGACAATACAAATATTAACGTTTGAACTTGGTCGCTTGGGGTATGCGTTTGTAAATGTTCGCCCTATGGTTAAACGGGATAAAGAAACGCTCACTATTTCGATCAACTATCAGATTAAAAAATCCCCTAGGGTTTATGTTGAACGTATTAATATTACAGGAAATGTGAGAACTCTTGATCACGTGATTCGTCGGGAGTTTAGACTGGTCGAAGGAGATGCCTTTAATACAGCGCTGTTGCGTCGTACTAAGTCTAGAATTCGTGGTATGAACTTTTTTGAAAAAGTAGAAATTACACAAGATGAAGGGTCAAGTCCGGATAAAACGATAGTTAATGTTGATGTTCAAGAAAAATCAACGGGTGAACTGAGTGTTGGTGCTGGATTTTCTACACAGGATTCTGTATCTGCAGATCTGCAGATACGTGAACGGAACCTTCTTGGCAAGGGGCAGGATCTCCGGTTCAAAATCTCGTTAGGAGCAGATACACAACAGATAGACCTAGGATTTACAGAGCCATATTTTCTAGATAAAAATTTACGCGCTGGTTTTGATATCTTTAGTTTACGGGATGATAGGCAAGATGAGTCAGGGTACGATCTCGAACGTTTAGGTTTTAAACTCAGAACTGGCTTTCCGATTACGGAAAATGTGAGCGCTTCAATAAATTACTCTCTTATAAATGAGAACGTAAGTGATGTGAATCCAGGAGCCTCTCAAGTAATTATTGATGCCGAAGGAGAATTGTTGACTTCAGCTGTTGGCTATAAAGTCAGCTTTAACCATCTAGACGACAGCCTACTTCCTACTGAAGGTTATAAATATACTTTTGGCCAGACTTATAGTGGATTGGGCGGCGATGTTTACTCAATTTCGTCAAATGCTGATTATATCCACTTCTTCCCGCTACTTGATGATGATGTTGTATTAAGTTTGGGTGGAGACGTCGGATATATCTTCGGGTTGGGAGAGGATGTTCGTTTGTCTCAACGTTTTAATCTTGGAGGCAATAGTTTCCGTGGATTTGAGAAATCCGGTATCGGGCCTAGAGATACAGATTCTGGTGATGCATTAGGTGGTAACGCCTATATTGTGGGTAAAGCTGAAGTACGCTTCCCTATGGGATTTCCTGACGAGTTTGGTTTGATTGGCAGATCTTACGTTAATGTTGGTACTCTTACTGGCATTGATGAAAATGATCCAGATATTGTTGATAGTTCTGGAATTCGTGCCTCTGCCGGTGTTGGTGTTAACTGGACGTCTCCGTTTGGACCCTTGCAAGTTAATGTGTCTTATCCATTTATTAAAGAAGACCATGACAAGGACGAAGTCTTTCAGATTGAATTTGGGACACGTTTCTAAATGCGAAACATATTATTGAAAGTTAATTACTTTGCATTTCTTTGGATTGCTATCGTGGTATTCCAAGGCCACATGCCAGTTGCATTGGCGCAGCAAGAGCAAACAGTCGCAATTCTTGATTTGGGTAAGGTACTTGTAAACTCGCTTGCGATGAAGGACGTTGATGTTCAATTAAAAGCAATGGACAAAAAACTCAAAGAGGACGCGAAGGCAAGAGAAGCTACTTTTCGCAAAGAACAACAAGAATTAGCACAACAGCGTGTCATCCTCTCACCAGAACAATTCCAATTAAAATCAAAAGCTTTAAGCAATAAGGGGCGTGGTTACAGAAACGACTACCAAAAGAAATTGCAGCAACTGGCTCAAAGTAGATCAGTAGCAATCAATAAAATTGAAGCAGCAATGGAACCGATTGTATCAGAGGTAGCAAAATCTGTCGGCGCAACAATGATTGTTGAGAAGAAGAAAATCCTTTTTGGCGAAAAGAAGCTTGAAGTCACCAGTGAGGTGATTAAAAAATTGAATGCCAAACTGAAGAAAATGAAACTTGTCCTAGTCCCACTGAAATCAGAATAATTATGGCAGACCCTCTCTATTTCGAAAAACGGGGACCGTTTTCACTAGGCGAGCTAGCTGAGATTGCTGGCGCCGAGTTAGTAAATGTGGCTAATCCTAACCTTATGATCTTGGATGTTCAGCCTCTGGATACGGCTGATGCTGGCCATGTCAGTTTTTTAAGCAACCCAAAATATGTTGAAGACTTTGTACGCTCAACCAGCAGTGCATGCATTGTCTCAAAGCAATATATTGAACAGGCGCCAACAAAGATGGCTTTACTTGTTGCTGGGGATCCATATAAAGCCTACGCGAAAATTGCGTCATATTTTTATCCGGATGATTTATCTAGTGGGCAAATACATCCAACAGCAATCGTAGCGGACACTGCAAAAATAGGGAATAATGTTAGCATCGGTGCCTATAGCGTCGTAAAAGACGGTGTTCGCATTGGCAGAAATACTATTGTTGCCAGCCATTGTAACGTTGAAAAAAATGTGAAGATTGGACGCGACTGTAAGATATTTTCTCAAGTTTCTTTAATGGCTTGTCAACTTGGCGACAATGTCACTTTACATTCTGGCGTGCGGATTGGTGGTGACGGGTTTGGCTTTGCTCCGGATCCAAACGGGCACATTAAGATACCGCAATTGGGACGTGTCCTTATTGGCAGCAGCGTAGAAATCGGTGCAAATACAACGATTGACCGCGGTTCGGGGCCAGATACTGTTATTGGAGACAGTTGTTGGATAGATAATCTTTGCCAAATCGCTCACAATGTTAAAATGGGACGTGGCTGTATTATAGCTGCGCAAACCGGAGTTTCCGGAAGTACTGTATTGGAAGATTTCGTTGTACTTGGCGGTCAAGTGGGACTAGCCGGTCATATTAGAATTGGAACGGGTACTCAGATTTCCGCAAAATCCGGAGTAATTTCAGATGTTCCTGCTGGACAGGTCTATGCGGGTTTCCCTGCAAGACCCCGCAGAGAATTCTTTAGATCAATTGCCACACTCAGTCAGTTGGCAAAACGTAAAGGGCCGAAAAAATGACAGAAACGACAGAAAATACAGAAAATACAGTCGTGGATACCGTTGATATTATTCAAATTCTGGATATGCTGCCCCATAGATATCCATTGTTACTTGTTGACCGTGTTAAAGACATCGTGCTGGATAAATCAGCGACAGGCATTAAAAATGTAACTATGAATGAACCTCATTTTCAAGGGCATTTTCCAAATCGCCCAATTATGCCAGGGGTTATGATTGTCGAAGCGATGGCGCAAACTGCAGCCATTCTTGTGATAAAGACATTGGATTCAGCTGGCACACAAAAAAACGTCTTGTTTATGTCGATCGATAATGCACGTTTCCGTGCGCCGGTTACACCGGGCGATGTACTAGAAATTAAAGTCACCAAGAAACATCAGCGTGGTCCTGTTTGGAAATTCTCAGGCATTGTTGAGGTCGAAGGAAAGAAAGTTGCAGAGGCTGATTTCGCTGCGATGATTACAGACTAATTGATTTGTTGGTCCGAAACCTGCTGTAACAATGCTTGATTTGCGTGTTGCTCAGGGTCTTGGTAGCAATACATAGTAGAATTTTAATTATTGGTTCAAGATGTCGAATATTCATCAAAGCGCAGTTATTGAAGAAGGTGCGAGTATCCACCCCACGGCCAAAATCGGACCCTATTGCGTAATCGACAGTGGTGTAAGTATTGGTGCTGATACGGTTTTAAAGTCACATGTAGCTGTGGCTGGGAAAACGTCTATCGGTGATGCATGTACTGTTTTTCCTTTTGCCTCCATCGGTCATGCCCCACAGGACCTCAAGTTCCATGGTGAGGACAGTGAGGTTCAAATTGGGGACCACTGCGTTATCCGTGAACATGTCACGATTAATCCAGGAACCGCAGGGGGCGGGGCACTCACAAAAATTGGAAATGATTGTTTGATCATGGTGGCGGCCCATATTGCCCACGATTGCAGGGTGGGAAATCATGTAATATTGGTAAATAATGCGACTTTGGGCGGGCATGTTGTCATCGACGATTTTGCCATTATTGGTGGCTTGTCAGCCGTTCACCAGTTTGTACGAATTGGTGCTCATGCCATGATTGGCGGTGCATCAGGTGTTGAGACAGATATTATTCCCTTCGGTTCAGCAACCGGCAACCGGGCTGTACTCGGCGGTCTTAATCTTACTGGGATGAAGCGCCGAGGTTTTTCGCGGGATGAAATCCACGCCCTCAGGAATGCCTATAAGCGCCTGTTTGGAAATGATGGTACATTCCAGGAAAGAACTTCATTGATTGCTGAGGAATTTCCGAATTCAGATGTTGTAAAAACAGTCCTTGATTTCATTAATGGAGAAACCAAACGTGGTTTCTGCCAACCTCAATAGTACCCCAGGCGATAAAGTAGGGATTATCGCAGGGCGAGGGGAACTACCCTTGCGTCTTGCAAATACCCTGAAGGAACGCGGGACAGCGGTTTTCTTGCTTCTAGTTGAAAATGAAGCAAAGCCGGAAGATTATGCCAATTTTTCGTTTGAAATAGTTCAGATAACTAAAATTGGAAAATTCCTAAAAGCACTGAAACGTGAGAAATGTAAGCGGGTTACCATGGCGGGGCCCATTGACCGGCCCAATTTTAAAAGTATTTTTCCTGATAAAGAAGGTTTTAAGTTGCTCACCAAGATCGGAAAATCTCTGAGTAAAGGGGATGACGGACTTTTAGGGGCAATAACCCAGTTCATTGAGGATAAGGGTTTTCAAGTGGTTGGGGCACACGAACTTGATAGCGAATTTGTAGCCAAAATCGGTACGTTGGGCAAAATAACTCCAACGGAAGAAGACCTAAAAGATATAGAAAAAGGTGCCGAAATCATCAGGGCCATGAGTGTTTATGATATTGGCCAAGCCGTTATTGTAAGAGCCGGTTATGTTCTGGGTGTAGAAGCCGCAGAAGGGACTGAGAAACTCATACATCGTTGCAAGGAATTTTCCTGGGATAACCCGGCGGGTGTGTTGGTGAAACTCTCAAAGACTGGACAAGATTTACGGACAGATATGCCTGCAATTGGCGTTGATACGATAAGACAAATAAAAACAGCTGGGCTATCTGGGATTGCTGTAGAAGCAGAGCATTCTCTGATACTTGGTTTGGATGAAGTTGTTAGTGTGGCCGATAAATCAGGTGTTTTTGTTCATGTAATAAGTACCGATTGTCATTCCGATGATTGATAATCATGGCAGTATACCTATAAAGGTGTTTCTTGTGGCAGGAGAGCCTTCAGGAGACGTTCTGGCTTCGCGATTGATGATCGGCCTAAGAAACCAAGCCAACGGCTGTGAAATCAGCTTTACAGGGGTTGGCGGACCTTTAATGGAGGCTGAAGGACTAATAAGTCTGTTTCCCATGGATGAGCTAAGTATTATGGGGATAGCAGAAGTAGTTCCCAAAATTCCCTCATTGCTAAAGCGTATTAATCAAACAGCACAAGCCGCTACAGAAACTAACCCAGACCTATTTATAACAGTTGATGCACCCGATTTCAGTTTTCGGGTGGCGAAGAAGTTGGACAATGTAACCTTTAAGAAGGTTCATTATGTGGCGCCCTCTGTTTGGGCGTGGCGCAAAGGGCGTGCCAAAAAAATCGCTAGACTCTATGATCATTTGCTTACCCTTTTGCCGTTTGAACCACCGTATTTTGAAGTTGAAGGCTTGCCGGCATCCTTTATCGGTCATTCAATTATTGAAAGTGGTGCGGGGCAAGGGAATGCAGTTCAGTTTAAAGAAAAATATTTGATCGGTGATGCCGATAATAATCTGATGATTTTGCCGGGTAGCAGGAGAGGGGAAGTAACACGCCATCTCGAAGTTTTTGGGGAGGCTGTAAAACGTGTTTCCGAGAAAGTGGATAACCTGAATGTTGTTATTCCAGTAATTGGAAAAACAAAGCCGCTTGTTGAAGATGCTGTCAAACATTGGGCCGCAAAGATTATTATCGTAGAGGGTACAGAAGATAAATATGATGCGATGGCTGCCTCTGATGTGGCAATGGCTGCTTCAGGTACTGTTGGTCTAGAACTCGGTTTATCCCATCTACCATCTGTAATAGCCTACAAAATGCATCCGATTACGGCCTATCTTGCACGTAAACTGGTGAAGCTTAAATATGCAAATCTGATCAATATTCTGGAAGACGAGGAAATCGTTCCGGAACATTTACTAGAAAATTGCACTGCCGATAATCTCAGCAAATCGATTATAGAATTGTTTGTTGATAGTAATGAACGCTCGAAGCAAATCGCAGGGTATGATCGGGCGATAGCATTATTAGGTGTTGGAGCAGAGGCACCGGGGGATCGCGCTGCAAAAGTTGTCTTAGATCTCGTCGGCCGACTTTAGGACATCCACCAAACGGCAGCAAAAAAACTCAAAGCCGCTATTGGTGCGAGAGTAAAAACAAATTTTTTTAGTTGGATTGAAAGCGGCGCGCGATTGTCGTTCGCCGCTTTCAAAATTAGTTTCTTACCACGCCTACCGCCTTCGACCGGGGTCGAAGGCATCACTTTTTTGGAAGTGAAGTTTAGGCTCATGGTATGAATTATCGTTTAACCAATGGAACGAACGGGCGTTCTGCTGGACCTGTATAAAGCTGACGAGGACGACCAATTTTTTGTCCTGGATCTTCCATCATTTCGTTCCACTGTGCCACCCAGCCAACTGTACGGGCGAGAGCGAATAGAACAGTGAACATGCTTGTTGGGAAACCAAGTGCTTTGAGAATGATGCCTGAGTAGAAGTCAACATTCGGGAAGAGTTTCTTCTCAACGAAATACTCATCTTCCAATGCAATTCTTTCAAGTTCCATAGCAAGTTTCAGCATAGGCTCATCTTTAATGCCAAGTTCATCAAGCACTTCATAACAAGTTTGCTGCATGACTTTCGCACGTGGATCGTAGTTTTTGTAAACCCGATGACCAAAGCCCATAAGACGGAATGGGTCGTTCTTGTCTTTTGCTTTGTTGATATATTCTTGAACATTGTCAACGCTGCCAATTTCTTCAAGCATAGTCAAAACGGCTTCGTTGGCACCACCATGAGCAGGGCCCCATAGGCACGCAATACCAGCAGCGATACAAGCAAACGGATTTGCGCCTGAAGAGCCAGCCAGACGAACAGTTGATGTTGACGCATTCTGTTCATGATCAGCATGCAAGATGAAGATACGATCCATAGCACGTGCTACCGTTGGGGACAGCTTGTAGTCTTCAGCAGGAACGCTGAATGTCATGTGCATGAAGTTTTCAGCATAAGACAATTCATTATTTGGATAAATGAACGGCTGACCAACAGAATATTTATAGGCCATAGCTGCAATTGTAGGCATCTTCGCTATTAGGCGATAGCTGGCAATCATCCGCTGATGTGGGTCATTGATGTCTGTGCTATCGTGATAGAATGCTGAAAGCGCACCAACCACACCTACCATAATGGCCATTGGATGCGCATCACGGCGGAAGCCACGGAACAACTGGATCAGCTGCTCATGAAGCATTGTGTGGTATGTGATGTCGTGAGAAAATTTTGCTTTTTCTTCTGCGTTTGGTAATTCACCTTTCAGCAGTAGAAAGCAAACTTCCATGAAGTCACTTTCAGACGCTAACTCTTCGATTTTATAACCGCGGTGCATGAGTATGCCTTCATCACCATCAATATATGTGATTGCTGAATCACATGATGCAGTTGAGGTGAAACCGGGGTCATAAGTGAAATGGCCTGTTTGAGCATAAAGTTTTCGAATATCGATTACTTTCGGTCCCAACGATCCTTCCAACATTGGAAGGTCAGTAGATACGTGACCTTCTTCATTGATTTGAACGGTGCCGTTTACTTTTGAGCCACTCATCAATTTTTTTCCTTTGTTTTTGTAGCAGGCGCGTATGCCAACTTCAAGTTTGTTGATACCCCAAATGGGGTTCTACAGTCATTTCGTAAACACATACGAAAGGAGCAAAATCTCTTTGCTCGAAAATTCTGATTCTATTCTACGTCTCTTATTCGTCCTAGAGAGTTTTCTTTTCCAAGAACCTCAAGGACGTCAAAGATGCCGGGCGAAACAGTTGTACCTGTTAGTGCCGCGCGTAAGGGCTGTGCAATTTTACCCAGTTTCAAATCTTCGGCTTCAGCACTTATTCGTACTGCTTCCTCGATCTGTTCTTTTTTCCACTCGGTTAGGGTGTCTAACCTGTCAGCCAAACGTTGCAATATTTGTATCGCATCGGCTGTAAGCAGCTTACTGGCCTTGTTATCCATGGCCAATGGGCGTTCTGCAATTAAGAATTGCGAACTTTCTGCCAGCGATATTACTGATTTTGCGCGTTCTTTCAAGCCGTTCATGGCATTTTTAATCAATAAGAGCTGATTTTCGTCCAATGGTAGCGCAGTATTTTTTTCCAAAATTGGCGTTATCAGGCCCGTTAGATACGCGTCATCAGCATTTCGAATATAGGTTCCATTTAGATTTTCCAGCTTATCGAAATCAAAGCGAGAGGCTGATTTCCCTATATTGTCTAGGTTGAACCATTCAATTGCTTGTTCTGTAGAGATAAGCTCATCATCGCCATGGGACCAGCCTAGGCGCAACAGGTAGTTGCGCATCGCTTCTGGCAAGTATCCCATGTCGCGATAGGCTTCAACGCCAAGTGCGCCGTGACGTTTTGAAAGTTTTGCACCATCTGGTCCATGAATGAGAGGAATATGAGCCATTTTCGGCGCTTTCCAATCAAGGGCAGCATAAAGCTGTAACTGTCGGGCTGCGTTTGTAAGATGATCATCGCCGCGAATAATATCTGTAACGCCCATGTCGTAATCGTCGACGATTACGGACAGCATATACGTAGGTGTTCCATCAGCACGTAGCAGGATAAGATCATCCAACTGTGCGTTGCTGATCGTCACATCGCCCTGAACGGCATCGTTAATGACAACAGTACCTTCATTTGGAGATTTAAATCGTACAACCGGGTCTACGCCAGCTGGCGCCTCCGACGGATCACGATCGCGCCAGCGCCCATCATATCCTGGGGCACGGTTTTCAGCGCGCGCAGTTTCACGCATCTCTGCCAATTCTTCTTTTGAAGCGTAGCAATAATATGCTTTGCCTTCTTTTAGAAGTTGGTTTGCAATTTCCGCGTGACGGTCGCGCCGAGAGAACTGAAAGGTGGGCTCGCCATCCCAATCAAGACCCATCCATTTCATGCCAGCCAGAATAGCATCGATAGCTTCGTCTGTTGAGCGTTCACGATCGGTATCTTCAATGCGCAGAAGGAATTTACCTCCATTGCTGCGGGCATAGAGCCAATTGAACAAAGCTGTTCTGGCACCACCAATATGCAGGAAGCCAGTTGGGGAAGGGGCAAATCGTGTAACAACAGTCATGGCAATTTACTTTGCTTGTAATTCAATTACAGGTTTAAAATAGGCGATATTCACAATAATTGAGCATTTCTACTCTTTGTAGGGCGATTGAGCAAGCCTGTGTTGTTGTTTCGGGGGGAGCGACGTTTGGCAGAAATACTGAAAATCATCATTGAGCTGGTGGAGCGGGATCGAAATAGATGGTTTATCTGGTCACCGGTGTTGTTCGGGATCGGTGTTAGTATCTATTTTGCCCTTACGTGGGAGCCTGCAATCGTTTGGCTGTTATTGCCTGTCTTTTGTGTCATGTGTGTTCTTGTCTCGATGCATATTAATCGTATCGCAATTATTCTGCCTTTGCTCATCCTGACCATAATCACTTTGGGCTTTATCACGCCGATCCTTCGAAATTTGATAGTTGCCGCGCCGGTACTCCAAAAAAGAGTTACAACGGACCTTTCTGGCTTAGTTCTGGAAATGTCCTCTGGAGCAAAGAAACAAAGAATACTGTTGGGAAACTTGGAAATTGCTTCCAGTAAGGCACCTTCACTGAAAAAGATACGCTTGACCGTTAGAACGGGAGCCGATCACATTAGTCCCGGACAACACGTTAGAGTAAAAGCCGTTTTGTTGCCGCCACCGCCGCCCGCTTATCCTGGAGCTTACGATTTCCAACGAGATTTCTACTTTAAAAGTATTGGGGCCACTGGGTATGCCCTGAGCAAACCGGAAATAATCGGGGAAAGCTTCACTAGCTGGAATCTATTTAGCTCTTTCACGTCATCGCTTCGCAATAGCGTAAATCAGCATGTTGTAGAAGCCGCACCAAAAGAGACAGCGGGATTCTCAATTGCTATTATGACCGGAGATCGGGGCTCTTTATCAAAACACGTTATAGATAACATGCGGGGTTCGGGTCTAGCGCATCTGTTGGCAATATCTGGATTGCATATGGGAATGGTCGGCGGAATAATATTTTTTGGATTTAGATTTAGCTTGAGCCTGTTTCCGACAATTGCCTTAAAGTACCCAATAAAGAAATGGGCCGCGGTTTTCGCAATGGGGGGATTGACCTGCTATCTTCTTCTAAGCGGGATGTCGGTTTCTGCATTACGCGCCTTTCTGATGATCTCAATGGTGTTTTTGGCAATTTGTTTCGATAGATCCGCGCTATCGTTACGCAATCTCGCAATCGCAGCTTTATTGATATTGATTTTCCTACCTGAAAGCTTGTTAGGCGCAAGTTTTCAAATGTCATTCTCTGCAGTGTTTTGTTTGATTGCTGTCTACGAAAGATTTGGTGTGGTTTTAATCACAGCTGCAAACACTGGGGGCATGTTAAAGCGCGGTGCCTACTATTTATGTGGAGTTGCAATAACTTCTCTTATCGCATCCACAGCGACAGCTCCTTTCGCCATATATCATTTCGGCAGTTTTGCGGCTCTGGGCATACTTGCAAATTTGATCGCGGTCCCAATAATGGGTTTTTGGGTAATGCCCTTCACCCTGCTATCATTCATAGCCATGCCTTTTGGGTTTTCGGAATTGCCCCTTGAGTTGGCCGGGCAGGGTATATTAAGTATTCTGAGAATTGCAGAATTCGTCTCTTCTTTACCTTCGGCAACAATCAGGATCGGTTCTTACTCAACGGCCTTATTTGTGACGGTCACCATCGCCGCTCTTTGGCTTTTTATATGGCGATCTCGGCTGCGGTGGGCGGCGGCAGTTTTTCTATTTGTGGGAATGATTTTTCAAGCTTTACATCAATCACCCGACATTCTTTTCGCAGATTCCGGTAAACTTTTCGTTTTCAAAACGACAGAAAATACTTACAAAATTCCTTCGAGGCGGGTTGACCGATTTGAACGGAAAAGGTGGGCGCAAATGTATGGTGTGCCTAGTTTCGACAAAATAGGAAAAATTTACAAAACCGGAGATCCGGTTAAATGTGATGCCGTTGGCTGTCTTTGGCGACAAAGCGATAATTTAATTTCATACTCAAAAAACTGGATGAGCCATAATGCAGACTGCGCGCGTGCAAATATCATTCTATCAGCAGTACCGGTTAAGCGAAGATGTAATCTTGGTGGATTAGTGATCGATAAGTTTGATCTATGGCGCGGTGGGACACATGCAATTTACTTCAAAAAAGAAGGCTTGTTTCAGTTTGAAAATGTGAACTCCGTTCGCGGAGACCGTCCCTGGGTCCCGGCGCGTTATCGAAAGTTCATCAAGTGATTGCGCTCTAATTCAATATTTCCGGAATAGCCCAACGAGTTTCCCCTGAACCTTAATGCGGTCGGGACCAAAAATACGGGTTTCGTAATCTGGATTTGCAGCTTCCAGCGCAACAGTATTACCTTTGCGCCGCATCCTTTTAAGTGTCACTTCCTGATCATCGATGAGGGCGACAACAATTGCCCCATTTTCCGCAGTTTTACATTCATTGATAATCACAGTGTCCCCATCATGAATACCGGCATCAATCATGGAGTCGCCGTCAACTTCGAGGCAATAGTGTTCTCCACCCCCGAGCATTGAAGGTGGTATATCAACAAAATTACTAGGATCGGCGAGGGCTTCGACACCCATGCCGGCTGCAATGCGTCCATAAAGGGGGAGGTTAATAGCGGTTTCAGATGTTGAGGGTGATGCCGAAACCGAACTGCTAATAGGTTTCGATCCAAACTCACCCTTTACAACATTAAAATCGTTCGTACTGTCAGTTGGTTTTGCATGACGCTTTGACATTCCCACAGGTAGAACTGCATCAGGTAATTTCAAAACCTCTAGTGCGCGGGCGCGGTGAGGAAGGCGTCGAATAAATCCACGTTCTGTAAGTCCAGTAATCAAACGATGAATGCCTGATTTGGATTTCAAATCCAATGCTATCTTCATTTCATCGAATGAAGGACACACACCTTTTCCTTCAAGATAAGTGTGAATATACATCAGAAGTTCATGTTGTTTTTTCGTCAGCATCCGTTCCAACCCCTTTAGAACAAAACAAAAACATTGTGAATGTTCTACAAAAGTTCCGGTTGCACGTCAAGGGGGTAAAATTCAATTGCTAACCATGTCTTTAGCTTCAACAGGTGGGATATCCGTTTTCCAACATGATAATTTCTACTCTGCTTCCTTTGCTCAAAGGTTCTGCAAACGGCGCGCGTTTGATCAGGCAATCAGCAGCAGATAGCGATGAAAGCAGTGAGCTATCTTGATTATTAAACAATTTAATAAAAGGAATGCCCTCTTCTTCGCCAATGATCAATGCCCGTTGATAGTCCTGTCGTTGATCATTTTCTTTTATATCGTGCGATAAAATGGCTGGTACATAGACAGGCATACGTGGTTTTCGGCCCATAAGAACATCAAGGGCAGGGTATAAAAATATATAACTACAAATCATGCTAGAAACCGGATTTCCCGGCATTCCAAGCATGGGAGTTCCTGCAAGATCACCAAACATCAAAGGTTTTCCCGGGCGCATGGCAATTCGCCAGAAATCAATCTCAAGGCCTTCTTTACCTAATACGGATTGCACCAGATCGTGATCACCAACGGAGGCACCGCCGAGTGTAACAAGTAAATCAGCAGAGGCGGCACCGGTCGCCATTTGTCTCAAGGATGCTTCGTTGTCCTTTGCAATTCCCAAATCTATGGCTTCAGCACCGGCTGCATTAATCATTGCAGCAACAACCAGACTATTTGTTGAAATGATCTGATTGGGTCCAACAGGTTCTCCAGGACGTACAAGTTCATCGCCTGTGGAAAGAAGAGCAACACGAGGTTTCCGATGAACAGTAAGCCACGGAATATTCATGGCAGCTAATAATCCGATGTCGCGTGCGGTCAAAGTCTTACCTGCACTCAAACCGGCATCACCTTCGCGAAAATCAATTCCAGCACCACGCACGTAACGACCAGTGGAAACACCTTCTTCAATAAGCACTTTGTCGCCATTACGCTGGGTATCTTCTTGGATAACAATGGCATCAGCACCAGATGGCAAAGGCGCACCTGTAAAGATGCGTACAGCCTGACCTGAGGTCACTTCGGCGTCATATGATCCACCTGCGGCAGCTTCACCCACTACGTCAAGTGTGACAGGCACAGTGGCAACATCAGCCGCTATTACCGCGTACCCGTCCATAGCAGACAAATCCGCGGGAGGTTGCGTGCGCCGTGCGATGACGTCTTCCGCCAATACCCGGCCAGCAGCATCTGCAACAGAAACGGTTTCGGTTGAAACTGCCTTTAGCTCTTTAAGGATATTGTTGCGAGCTTCATCTACTGAAATCATTGAGCCTTATAAACCCCTGATTTGCCACCGCTTTTCTCCAGTAGACGGGTTCCTGTTATTTCCATTCCGCGGTCGATGGCTTTGCACATGTCATAGATGGTAAGTGCTGCAATTGATGCTGCTGTTAAGGCTTCCATTTCAACACCTGTCCGCCCTTTGAGCTTACATGTTGCGAAAATATCAATGGCATTCGATGTCTCATCAATTTCAAATTCAACTGACACATTGGTGAGAGCGAGGGGATGGCAAAGGGGGATCAAATCCGGTGTTTTCTTCGCTGCCATAATACCTGCCAACCGCGCCACACCGAGAACGTCACCTTTTTTGGCTTTACCGTCCTGAATAAGTGCCAGGGTGTCTGGGAGCATAACAACCCGCGCGGTTGCAGTAGCGCTACGTTCAGTTATTTCCTTTTCGCCCACATTGACCATATGAGCCGCGCCTTTTTCATCAAAGTGCGTAAAACCTGCCATGAAATTTGCCTTTATGCTTTTGTCAAAAGTGTACGAACAGCCCCAGCTACATCGTCTTGACGCATTAAACTTTCCCCGACAAGGAAACAACCACAGCCAGCTTTTTCCATGCGGGATAAATCCGCTGGCGTGTACAAGCCACTTTCGCTTACTGCAATGCAATCACTGGGAAGGCCTTTTGACAAAGCTTCTGTCGTCGCAATGTTGACTTCAAGTGTTTTCAAATTACGGTTATTAACACCGATCAGAGGGCTTTTTAGGCATGACGTACGTCCAAGCTCTTCAGCATCATGTACTTCGATCAAGACATCCATGCCAAGGTCAAACGCTGCAGCTTCCAGCTCTTGTGCCTGTGCATCAGAAAGGGCAGCCATGATGAGTAGAATGCAGTCAGCCCCTAGGGCCCGAGCTTCCATAACCTGATACGGGTCCAACATGAAATCCTTCCGCAGAACGGGAAGGGAGACCGCAGCACGTGCTGCCACTAGATATTCGTCAGCGCCTTGAAAATACGGAATGTCTGTCAATATAGAGAGGCAAGTTGCACCGCCGTCTTCATATGCCTTGGCAAGTTCGGGCGGATTGAAGTCTTCGCGGATAAGCCCTTTGGAAGGGGATGCTTTTTTAACTTCCGCAATAAGACCATAACGTCCATCCTCACGTGCCGCTCGAAGCGCATTTACAAAGCCTCGGGGTGCAGAAGCCAGTTTCGCTTCTGCTTCGAGTGTTGCATAAGATTTGTTGGCTTTACAGCCTAGGATATGTTCGCGTTTGTCCGCGCAGATTTTTGCAAGAATGCTCATAATTTAAGATACAGTCAGATTTGTAATACGTTTAAGTTCTTCCATGGCATGGAGTGCTTTACCGTTGTCAATTGCTTCAGCGGCAAGCGCTATACCATCTTTTACGGTGTCGCATTTACCACCAACAACCAAACCGGCGCCAGCGTTCAACAATGTAATATCGCGGTATGCGCTGTGTTCACCTTTGAGCAGCGCCATGAGTGCCTTGGCATTTTCCGCTGGCGTACCGCCAGTAATATCAGCCAGTGTGGCGCGAGGAAGGCCAACTTCTTCCGGGGTGATTTCAAACTCGCGAATTTTACCGTCTTTAAGTTCAGCAACATAAGATGGGCCAGTTGTCGTCAATTCATCAAGACCATCGGATCCGTGCATAATCCAGACATGCTCTGATCCCAGTTGTTGGAGTGTCTGTGCCATTGGCAGCATCCACCTTGGATCATAAACACCGGTTAATTGTCGTTTAACAGCGGCAGGGTTGGACATAACGCCCAGAAGGTTGAAGATTGTCCGAATGCCCAATTCAACTCGTGTTGGTCCTACATGGCGCATAGCACCGTGGTGACGGTAGGCAACCATAAAACCGATACCAGCCTCGTGAACTGCCTTTTCAGTAAGGGACAGATCGCATTCCGTGTTAATGCCGAGCTCAGCCTGAACATCTGCTGTCCCAGATTTTGATGACGCGGCTTTGTTTCCGTGTTTTGCAACAGGAACACCAGCACCTGCGACAACGAATGCTGCGGCCGTTGAAATGTTCAACGTGCCATAGCCATCACCGCCTGTACCAACAAGATCAATCGCACCTTCTGGGGCTGTGATGTATTTCGCTTTTTCACGAAGAACAGAAACGCCGCCAATCATTTCATCGGTGGTTTCGCCGCGAAGGTGTAACCCCAATAGAAAGGCGCCCATTTGCGATGGTGTCGCATCACCAGAAAGAATGGTACTAAAGGCCAGTTTTGCCTCTACTTGCGTTAACGTTTCGCCAGACGCAATTTTTGCGATTAGACCCTTAAAGTTTTTTGAAACACTCATTTATGCTGCCGCTTTAAGGGGTTCACCCGTTAATTTCAAGAAATTGCGAAGAAGAGCATGTCCTTCTTCAGAGGCGATGCTTTCCGGATGGAATTGAACCCCGTGCAATGGAAACTCTTTGTGTTGAAGGCCCATAATCACGCCATCTTCTGTTTCAGCTGTAATATCAAAGCAATCGGGAAGGCTCTCACGTTCAACAATTAGGGAATGATATCGGGTCGCGGTAAATGGATTTGAGAGGTTCTCAAAAACACCAACACTCTTATGTGATATTGGCGAGGTTTTCCCGTGCATTAGCTGCTCGGCTCGAATGACTTTTCCGCCAAATACTTGGCCCAATGATTGATGCCCAAGACAAACGCCAAGTAAGGGTGTTTTAGTTGCCGCGGCTTTTTTTACCATCTCTAGACAGATACCAGCCTTATCAGGTGTGCAGGGGCCAGGTGACAAAACTATACCCGCTGGCTTTTCTGCCAGTACTTCCTCAACAGAAATTACATCATTGCGATAGACTTTTACGTCTGCACCAAGTTCGCCCAAGAAGTGAACGAGATTATACGTAAAGCTATCATAATTATCAATAAGTGTTATCATATCAGCAACTTACGAGACTTTTATTAAGTTCGGATAGAACGTTTATGTCTCTGTAGAAAATTAAAGGCATATTGGCCCTAGTTTCTATGCTTTTCGCCCTGCGTCAAGTGTCCATTTTGTATATTGTTGCTTTATTTTTCAAGGATATGAAACTGTTGTCTCGCTATTGACATATTCGCTAAATAGTTTCTTTTGGCATTGTGGGAAAGGTGATGACTAGAAAAGAACAAGAAGTCGCTTTACCCCAAACAGACAACCCTTTAGTTATTTGAATTCGAATTCTCGAGAGTGCAAAATCTTTATGCCGGGTACTAAACAAACGAAGGTGAAATTAGAAGATGAAAGGTCTTCTCTTGAAATTCTGCTGGATTCTCCGGTCCGGGTAATAACTCTGTGCGCCGCTATACTTTTATTTAGTTTGATGACTGGAATGTTTGTTGGAGGGTTCATAAAAAATGAAAACCCCGATGAGCAGACTACAGCTATGGACACAAAAAATGATGTCCGTTCCGGCAAGATACAAACTGCAGAGCGCGAAGTCACAGTTCTGGAAAGAGAAGAGATTTTAACCGAGACTAAGAATGATCCGTCAAGTAATCCTGTTGATGCACTTGAATATGATCCTTCAGATTACCGACTTGCTCCGACAGGCTCAGTAGTAGTTGAGATGACGCCGGACAAAGACGTGGAAATAGCAGCGCTTCCGCCGTCAGAGATAATCTCTAAAACCGTAAACAAGACCGAACTCCCCAAATGGCAGAAATATGCAGCGGCATTTCCGGTTTTAACCGGTAATCCTGTTATTGCCATGGTGATTGACGATGTCGGCCTTAACACGAAGCGTGTGCAGGATCTTATCGCTCTTCCCGCGCCGCTGACGTTGTCGTTTTTACCTTATGGCAAGCGGTTAAAAGAATTTTCCGATCTAACACGTGAACGCGGGCATGAGGTGATGCTTCATTTGCCGATGGAGCCTTCTCGTGCTTCTGCTGACCCGGGACCGGATGCGCTGTTGCAAGCACTAAGTGCTGACGAAATACGTCGCCGCACACTAAAAAATCTGGCGCAATTTACAGGTTACGTCGGAGTAAATAACCATATGGGAAGTAAGTTTACTGCCTATGAGCCTGGTATGAAGGTTGTTATGGATATTCTGGCGAGCGAGGGGCTTCTTTTTCTGGATAGTCGGACCACTGCCAAGAGCAAAGGCTATCAGCTTGCGAAAGAGCGTAAGATGCCAACCGGCAACAGGGACGTCTTTATCGATAATGAAATCAGCGTGTCTGCGATTAATCAACAATTAGCGAAAGTTGAACAGCAAGCGCGGAAAAAAGGCATCGCTATTGCCATCGGTCATCCATATCCGGAAACAATAGAAGCGTTGGCAAAGTGGATCCCGCAAGCAAAGAAAAACGGGTTTCAATTTATCCCAGTCACTGCTGCGCTTTCACGCAAAGTCGCCAAGAGAAACTAAAACCCGATTTATATATCGTTATCGGTTACCGCTACCTTCAGACGCAAAACGCACAGCTTCCTGTGTTGCTCTCACAAGGGCTTTAGCTTTGTTTACAGTCTCTTGATATTCCGCTTCCGGATCGCTGTCCGCAACAACGCCGCCGCCAGCCTGAATATAAATCTTGTTGTCTTTTAAAACTGCTGTGCGAAGGGCAATACAGGTATCCATAGAGCCATTAGCAGAGAAATATCCAACAGCACCGCCGTAAACACCGCGGCGAGATTTTTCAAGCTCGTCAATGATTTCCATCGCTCGAACTTTTGGCGCGCCAGATACGGTTCCTGCCGGGAAGCCAGCCTTCAAAGCGTCAATCGCAGTTAGGCCTTCTTGAATATCACCTTCGACGTTGGAAACGATATGCATCACATGAGAATAATTCTCGATGATCATTTTCTCGGTAACAGTGACACTTCCAATACGGGCTACACGACCAACATCATTTCGGCCAAGGTCCAGCAGCATCAAATGTTCCGCTAGTTCTTTAGGATCACTCAAAAGATCTTCAGCTAGAGCTTTATCTTCAGCCGGGGTTGCCCCGCGGGGCCGCGTTCCGGCGATTGGTCTAATAGTGACCTTCTCGTCGCGCAACCGTACCAAAATTTCCGGGCTGGAGCCGACAACCGAGAACTCGCCAAAATTCAGATAGAACATAAACGGAGATGGATTTGTTCTTCTAAGAGCTCGGTATAGAGACAGAGACGGAAGTTCAAACGGCATTTCAAAGCGTTGGCTTGGCACCACTTGGAAAATATCACCCGCACGGATGTAGTCTTTAGCTTTTTCCACCATAGCAAAGAACTCTTCTTTGCTGGTGTTAGAAACAGGTTCTGGCAGATCTGCAGTTGTCATGTCAGATGAGACTGTATGCGGCAGACTACGTGAGAAATCATTAACGGCGTCTGATAGTCTTTCAGCGGCATGATTATAGGCTGTTTGTGCAGAACGACCGTCGCCTACCCAAACAGGTGTTACAATCGTCACGACGTCTAGGATGCTATCAAAAATAACCATCACAGTCGGACGAATAAACATGCCGTCCGGCAGTCCAAGTTCGTTGGGATTACCATCTGGGATATCTTCAACCAGACGGACAGTGTCATATGACATGTATCCCACGAGACCCGCAGCCATTGGTGGCAGGTGAGGGGGCAAATCAATATGGCTTTCGTCAATCAGAGCCTGCAAGCTATCCAATACGGGCTTGTCGCAGGCTATGAATGCCTCCGGATCAAAGCGAGCAGTGCGATTGATGCGTGCTTGTTTGCCATCGCATCGCCAGATTAAGTCAGGCTTCATCCCAATAATGGAATATCGGCCGCGCACAGCGCCACCTTCTACAGATTCAAGGAGGAAGGAATTTGCTTTTCCTTCCGCGAGCTTCATTATTGCAGAAACAGGTGTTTCCAGATCTGCAACAAGGGTTGTCCAGAGTATCTGGGAGTTCCCTTGATTAAAGCCTTCACTAAATTCAGAAAAAGCAGGCTGTATAGACATGGTTTAGAAATAATCCCTGATCAGGCTTTCCTTAACGGAGTAGCCAATTTTCTTTTCAAGATACACTTGATATTGCAGTGCGATATCCTGCTGGAAACCTGTTTTCAGATCATTTTTAAGTTGATCCAGAATTTGTTTTTCAGCAACCCGGTCTGCCGCGATCACATCTTTAAGGCTAAGAAGGACATACCCGTTTCCTTGCTCATTATTGGCAAGGGCAAAGCCGTTATTATCAAGTGCAAAAAGCTCAGTAATCGCGGCGGCGGAGAACCCGACGATTGGGCCAGCGCGTGTGCCAGATGCTGAAATTTTCAAATCAGAGCCAAGTGAGGATAAAGCAGTTCCACCTTTAGCTTTTTCAAGTAACGCTTCTGCTTTCTTTTTGTTCTCATCATGTTGCCAGTTAGCCTGCCATGCAGTTGTGGCCTCGCCGCGAACTTTATCCAGCCCTTTAAGCGCTGTCACTTGCGTATCGGAAAGTTGGATGGCGAAATAAGTGCCGCTGGTGGTTTCAGTCAGATCAACGTCATCCCCTTTGTTCGCCGCAAAAAGTTGCGTGACAAATTCAGGTTGGGGAGGAAGTTTCGCGGATGGTTTTCCGTCTTCACCGCGGCCTGTCGCATCGGTCCAGCCGAGATCTTCTGCTTTGATACCGATTGCAGCAGCAGCTTCTTCAACACTTGCACCGCCTGCAAACTCATCTTGTAGCTGAGTTGCGGCTTCATACATAAGGTCAGTTGCACCGCGGAGGGCGATTGCCGTTGACAGTTGGTCCTTCACTTCATCCAGCTGTCTTGTGTGGGCTTCGTCAATTTTGACGACTTTGACCAAATGCCACCCGAGAATTGTTTTAACTGGAACCGTAACACCGCCTTCTGGAGCAGAAAAAACCGGACCCTGCAATTCGTCCAAGAGATCGGTACGACCGATTTGACCTAAATCAATGTCTGCAGGAGTTAATTGTAGCAAGTCCTTTGCAACACCAGCAAAGTCGGCACCGCCAACCAGTTTAGCGGCCGCGTCCTGTGCAGATGTTTCGTTTTCAAAAATCATCTGATGGATCGCGCGTCTTTCCACGATGTTAAATTCGCTGGATCGGCCATCGTACTCCTCTTGAAGCTGTTCCGGTGTAACTGTTACTTTTTCAGTGAATTTTTCAGGTGTCAGGAACAGGAATTTCGCTTTTCTATATTCAGGGGCTGTGTAACGTGCCTTGTTCTCCTCAATATATTTTGTAAGTTGTTCGTCCATTGGGGCTGGAGCCGCACCAACTTCTGCGTCAAGAATTTCAATGTAATTGGCGCTACGTTTTTCCAAATGATGTTTGAATAATGTGTCGACCAATATAGCAGGCGCAGTTGATATCGGGAGGATAAAGCTGTCTGTTAGCTGGCGCCGTTTGATTTCGCCGCGAAGAATTTCAAGGTATTCACCTTCGGAGTAACCGTTTTGGCGAAGTGCTTGTTCAAAGCGGAAGCGATCGAAAACACCTGCCTCATTTTTGAAGCCAGCGCCGTTCCGAATTTCATCCAGTACCGCAGTGTCGTCAACGCCGAGACCCAATTCTTGAGTTCTCTCCGCTTCGAGTAGCCGCTTAACAATGGTGAGTTCAGTCGATTTCGCGACACCAAATTGACGCGCTTGTTCAGCTGTAAGTTGGCGTCCGGTATATTGAGAAACCTGATTAACTCTATTTCTATACTCGCGTTGGAATTCACCAAGAGATATCTTTTGGTTACCTGCTTCAATAACGTCACTTCCGACAGAACTGCCGAGCATGTCACTGCCAATTCCCCAAACGGCAAAAGAGCCGACTAGAAGTACTAACATTCCTTTGGCGAGCCATCCACTGGCTCCTTTACGCATCGTGTGAAGCATGATTTTCCAACACTTGTTTCTTTAGTTTAAACCCTTATACGGCAGGCTAAAACCCACCGCAGCGCGACATGATAGGAGTTAATGGTTGCTCGCCGCAATACGGAAATTCGTAAAGCGGTATCTTTCTCCGTAAAAAAATGGCATATGGGCAGGAATTGTTCAAAAACAACATGTAATCGCAAAATCAATGAGGGGTGAAGAGCATGAGTGTGCGTCCATTAATTGCCGGTAACTGGAAAATGAATGGTCTTGGTAGTGAATCAGCGGCCCAGTTAACGGACCTTGTTGAACAGGCTTCTGAATATAAAGACGTCGGTTGTGACATCCTTATTTGCCCTCCTGCGCTTATCGTTCGTGAAATGGTAACCCTTACTAAGGGGACTAACGTACAAATTGGCGGCCAGGACTGTCACATGAATGTGTCCGGTGCCCACACAGGCGATATCAGCGCAGAAATGTTGAAAGATGCTGGCGCGACTTATTGTATCGTAGGTCATTCAGAGCGCCGTACGGATCATCTGGAAACAAATGAAGTTGTCAAAGCCAAGGCTGAAGCTGCAATTGCAGCAGGATTAATTGCTATTGTTTGTGTTGGCGAGACATTGGAAGAGCGTGAAAGTGGTAAAACACTATCTGTTATTTCTAATCAGGTTAAAAATTCACTTCCGAGTGATGTGACCGCGCAGAATACTGTCGTCGCTTATGAACCGGTTTGGGCCATTGGCACGGGAAAAACACCGACACCCGACGATGTCGCGGAAGTTCATGCTCATATTCGTTCGGATCTCAAATCTGTGATGTCTGATGCGGATGGTGTTCGATTGCTTTATGGTGGCTCTGTCAAGGGAAGCAACGCTGCAGAATTGATGGCGCTTGAGCATGTCAACGGTGGTCTTGTTGGCGGTGCAAGTTTAAAGGCTGGAGATTTCTGGCCGATTGTTGAAACAAGTATCTAAAGACATATATATGTCTGGTAATTCTTTGTGCATTGGTGTAGAAGCCGTGCAATTATGCTTGAAACCTAAGGCGGTTATGCCGCTCATTATCCGGGAAAACTAGGATTATGGAAACAGTTCTATTGGTCGTTCACGTTATGATCGCGGTATTTTTGATTGGCGTCGTTTTATTGCAGCGTTCCGAAGGTGGTGCGTTGGGTATGGGTGGCGGTGGACAAGGTGGTGTTATGACTGGCCGTGGTGCTGCAAACTTGCTGACTAGAACAACAGCGGTTTTGGCCGCAGCCTTTTTTGGAACCAGTATTGTTCTTGCTATTATGAGCGGCTCTCATAACACGCCAACATCCATTTTGGATCAGCCAGCAATGACAGCTCCGGCGGCACAGGATGCGCCTGCTGAACCTGCGGCACCTTTATCGACTCAGTAAAAATTTCATCGAGGACGGAAATTTTCTGTTCTTTTACTTCACGAACCCAAAAAGTTTAAATATAGTGTAATCCCATGGCTCGGTTTATATTCGTTACCGGTGGTGTGGTGTCCTCACTTGGCAAAGGTCTTGCCGGGGCATCTGTTGCTGCCCTGTTGCAGGCTCGTGGCTATAAAGTCAGGATGCGCAAACTGGATCCCTACATTAATGTCGATCCCGGCACTATGAATCCCTACGAACATGGGGAATGTTATGTCACCGATGATGGGGCGGAAACAGACCTCGATCTCGGTCACTATGAACGTTTTACAGGCGTTTCTTCCAAACAAAGCGATAATGTGACCACTGGTCGTATTTATCAGACGGTTATCCGTAAAGAGCGGCGTGGCGATTATTTGGGAGCGACCGTTCAGGTTATTCCACACATTACCAATGCGATTAAGGAATTTGCAACAGCTGACATAGAGGACGAAGATTTTGTTCTCATTGAAATCGGTGGTACTGTCGGTGATATCGAAAGTCTACCTTTCCTTGAAGCAATTCGTCAGCTAGGCAACGAACTTGGCCAAGATGCAATCTTCATGCACTTGACGCTTGTTCCGTATATTGCTGCGGCTGGTGAGCTTAAAACAAAACCAACACAGCATTCAGTAAAAGAGCTGCAATCCATTGGTATTCAGCCAAATATTCTTCTTTGCCGGAGCGAGCATCCGATCCCAGCAGGACTGTTGGCAAAAATTGGTCAATTCTGTAATGTTCCAGAAAAAGCTGTTATTCCAGCCCTTGATGTTCGGACAATTTATGAAGTGCCGCTTAGCTACCATAAAGAAGGTCTCGATACAGCTGTTCTAGATGCGTTTGGTCTAACAGGAGCACCGCAGCCAGACCTTAGCAAATGGGAAGATATAGCTGACAGGGTTATCAATCCTGAAGGTCAGGTGAATATTTCTGTTGTCGGTAAATATATAGAACTTCAAGATGCGTATAAGTCTCTGACTGAATCTCTGGTTCATGGCGGCATTGCCAACCGTATCAAAGTCAATATTGATTGGGTTGAATCGGAGCTTTTTGAAAATGATGAAAGCCAGCTAACGGATCGCTTTAAAAATACGCACGCTATTTTGGTGCCGGGCGGTTTTGGTGAACGCGGAGCGGAAGGCAAAATCAAATCTGCACGTTACGCCCGTGAAAATAATATTCCGTATTTTGGAATTTGCTACGGTATGCAAATGGCTGTCATTGAAGGTTGTCGTCATTTGGCGGGACTTGAAAATGCTGGTACTTCCGAATTTGGCAATTTCGATCCTAATGTCGTTGGTTTGATGACTGAATGGACACGCGGTAACGCTAAAGAAAAACGATCCGAAGATGGAGATCTTGGCGGAACAATGCGCGTTGGCTCTTATCCTTGTGCCCTTCTGGAAGGTACAAAGGTTCGTGAAATTTACGGCGAAGAACTCATTCAAGAACGCCATCGTCACCGGTATGAAGTGAACATTGCGTATAAAGATGCGCTTGAAAAAGTGGGTTATAAATTCTCGGGCCTTTCGCCCGATGGTGACTTACCTGAAATTGTTGAAATTCCGGATCACCCTTGGTTTATTGGAGTTCAGTTCCATCCAGAATTAAAATCCAGACCGTTCGAACCGCATCCGCTTTTTGAAAGCTTTGTCAAAGCGGCGATGGACAAATCGCGACTGGTATAATTACGACCTGAAAATTGGAAATAGAATGACCTCACCTGCCCATGTCAAAATCGGTAATTTTGAAGTTGGTAACGATCTTCCCTTGGCGTTGATCGCCGGCCCTTGCCAGATGGAGAGTTTGGATCATGCGATGGATATGGCAGGCAAGCTGGTTGATATAACCAGCAAGCTTGGCATGGGTCTTGTTTACAAAACATCATTTGATAAAGCCAACCGTTCTTCTCTTCACACGGAACGTGGCTTGGGTATAGATGCGGGACTTCCGGTTTTTGAACGTATCAAAGCAGAATATAAAATTCCGGTCTTGACGGATGTACACGATGCAGGTCAATGCGCGGAAGTCGCCTCTGTAGTTGATGTAATCCAAATTCCTGCGTTCTTGTGTCGTCAAACCGATTTGCTCATTGCAGCTGCGAAAACAGGCAATGTGGTAAACGTCAAGAAGGGGCAATTCCTTGCGCCTTGGGACATGAAACATGTGGCAAATAAACTGGTGGAAAGTGGTAATCAGAACGTTCTGCTAACGGATCGCGGAACAAGCTTCGGCTACAATACTTTGGTAAGCGATATGCGGGGCCTCCCCATTATGGCTGAAACCGGACACCCAATTGTTTTTGATGCAACGCATTCTGTGCAACAACCGGGCGGGCATGGGACCACTTCTGGTGGTCAGCGGGAATTCGTTCCTGTGGTAGCTCGTGCCGCCGTGGCTGTAGGATGCGCAATGGTTTTCATGGAAACCCATGAAGATCCTGACAATGCGCCGTCCGATGGACCTAACATGGTCCCAATTGATCAAATGGAAGCACTTCTTACAAACTTAGTCGCGTTTGATAAAATTTCTAAAAATCTCTGATCTAATCCAATCATACAGACAACAGGAACGATGAAACAATGAGCGCAATTCTTGATATTATTGGCCGCGAAATTCTGGATAGCCGTGGTAACCCAACTGTTGAAGTAGATGTAATTTTAGAAACGGGTGCCTTTGGCCGTGCTGCCGTTCCATCAGGAGCGTCAACTGGCGCACATGAAGCCGTTGAGCTGCGTGATGGCGGGGATCGATATAAGGGCAAGGGCGTACTTAAAGCGATTGAGGCTGTGAACGGCGAGATTTTTGACACGATCTCCGGTATGGATGCTGAAAACCAAATTGCTCTGGATCGCATGATGATTGAGCTTGATGGGACCGCCAATAAAGGACGCCTTGGTGCAAACGCCATTTTGGGTGTCAGTATGGCGATTGCCAAAGCTGCCGCGATAGATGCGAATTTGCCGCTTTATCGCTATGTAGGCGGAGCTTCAGCACGAATTTTACCGGTCCCAATGATGAATATCATTAATGGCGGCGAACATGCCGACAATCCGATTGATATTCAGGAATTCATGATTATGCCAGTCTCTGCAGGTAATATTCGTGAAGCCATCCGTATGGGCGCTGAAGTTTTTCACACACTTAAAAAACAGCTCAGTGATGCTGGACACAACACAAATGTTGGCGATGAGGGTGGATTTGCACCAAATATTGGCGGAACGCGTGATGCGCTAGATTTCATTATGAAATCCATCGAGATTGCTGGGTACAGACCAGGCGAAGATATTCATCTAGCATTGGATTCAGCTTCTACTGAGTTCTATTCAGATGGGAAATACAACCTTAAAGGCGAAAACAAGATCCTTTCACCAGAAGAAATGGTAGAATACTACGCTGGCCTTGTTGGCGATTATCCGATTATCTCTATTGAAGATGGTATGTCAGAAGATGACTGGGATGGTTGGAAGCTTCTTACTGATAAACTCGGCGACAAAGTTCAACTTGTTGGTGATGATTTGTTTGTGACGAACCCTGTCCGTCTTGCCGACGGAATAAAGAAAGGTGTCGCAAACTCCATTCTTGTTAAGGTCAATCAAATAGGCAGCTTAACTGAAACTATGGAAGCCGTCGAAATGGCTCATAAAGCGAGCTACACTGCCGTTATGTCGCACCGTTCAGGTGAAACCGAAGATGCAACAATCGCAGACCTTGCCGTCGCAACTAACTGTGGCCAGATCAAAACAGGTAGCTTGGCTCGATCTGACAGATTAGCAAAATACAATCAGCTAATCCGAATTGAAGAAGAATTAGGCGTTGCTGCTGAATATGCAGGACGTTCTGTATTAAAATAAATGAGTAACTAAATTTTCAGTTACTTGATGTGTTGAGAAGGGCGGGTTTTCCCCGCCCTTTTTTATTGAAAAAAACGTGTTTTTTATACCGGAATGGTTGTGAATTAATATTTTGGTTATATTATGGTTCAATAATGTGATTGTGTGAGTTCGAGGGCAAAAATTGACTTGGTAGGAGATGCGTTGATGAAACCGCGGCCATCGTTTCAAACTTATCGAGAATATCTACCAGCATCTACATTGTTGTTGGGCTGTGCGATTGCTTGGTTGAGTTGGAGTCTACTGACTGAAAACCGCCACAATGAGCTCCATTCTCAACTTGAGCGTGAAAGCGTCGCATTATCAAGTATTATTAAGAACGACATCCAGAAGCGTCTGCCCGATTTGCAACGTATCGTCTTGAGGTGGAAAACAAGAGGCGGTACACCTCAAAAAGAGTTCGTGGCGGATGTTGAAAATTACATAAACGATACACCTGGATATCAAGCAATAGAGTGGGTTGATCCTGAGTTTTTTGTCCGCTGGATTGTGCCGCTAGCGGGAAATGAAAAAGCGCTTAATCTAAATTTGGGGTTCGAGGAAAGGCGGCGCAATTCGCTCAATATGGCTAAAAATAGTAAATCAATATCTGTGAGCAAACCAATAAATCTGGTGCAGGGTGGAAAAGGCTTCCTTGTTTATTTTCCAATATTTGTAGATGGGAATTTTGACGGTTTTATTTTGGCCGTCTTCAAAGTTCAAGATTGGTTGTCGTCACAGCTTTCCGACTGGTCACAAGCAGAGGATTTTCACGTCTCTGTAATGATGGGCGGCGATATTATATTCGAAACAGACGATTATAATCAAATAGCCGACGACGATTGGATACGCACTAGTACAATAGATCTGCTTGGAACAGAGGTGAACGTCAGCTTAAAGCCTAAAGCACATTTTTATACACATGGCAGCCCGATTACGATCCCTTTGATAATAACAATTATTCTCATCTTTTCAGTAATACTATCGCTATTGCTTTTCTACTTGCTAAAAGCTTCCGCTATTCGAAAACAGCTGCAAATAGCGAATGGAATTCTTGAGATTGAAAGCAACGAGCGTAAGAAGGCAGAGCAAGTCGCGAATGACGCGAATGAAGCAAAATCAAAATTTCTCGCAGCAATGTCTCATGAAATACGAACGCCTCTTAACGCAATACTCGGTATTCTGCAGCTTGTAGACAAACCTGATTTACCCAAAGATGTACTGTCAAAACTAAAGATTGCTAAGCAATCGGCTTTCCTTCTAATGACTTTGGTAAATCAGGTGTTGGATTTCGCCAGAATTGAATCTGGCGCTACTGAAAAAGTATCGGAAGAATTTGTGGTTAGCGATTTAATCGCAGAGTTATATGAGATGTTCCTGCCTGAAGCTCAGAAAAAGGATTTGGAGTTCGATTACAAAATTGTGGGAGATGGCGACCAAAAAGTCTTTGGCGATTTCGGCCATATTCGACAGATTTTGTTCAATCTCATTGGAAATGCCATAAAGTTTACACAGGACGGATCAGTAAAAATATTGATTAGTATTCTGAACTCCGAAGAAGGGAAGCTCAGTCTAACGTTTGAAGTAAGTGATACTGGATACGGTATTTCAGAAGGTGAGCAAAAATCTATCTTCGAGGAATTTATTCAATCAGAATCCGGTCGAAGGTCGGGAATGGGAACCGGACTTGGGCTTAGTATCTCAAAACAACTCTCGGATCTGATGGGCGGAGAGCTTTCTGTAGAGAGTGTATTTGACCATGGAACTACGTTTACGCTCAGCGTGCTCGTTAGTGCAGGCGATAAGCGATCTGCTAAAATCGATCCCAATGATGAATATGTTAAAATTCGCCCACTGAATATTCTGGTGGCCGAAGATAATAATGTAAATCAGATGATCATTTGTGAAATGCTTGAGCAGGATGGGCATCATGTCGTGCTCGCTGGAAACGGGGCAGAAGCAGTTAACGCTGTGCGCATATCACCGGTTAAGTTCAACCTGGTACTAATGGATATTCAGATGCCGGTTATGAATGGAGTAGACGCAACATGTGCCATTCGCGAGATATATCCAGATCCGAAAATATTACCTATTGTCGCACTTACTGCCAATGCGTTTAAATCACAGGTTGATCATTATACATCAGTCGGAATGCAAGAAACTTTAACCAAGCCAGTAATTCGACGCGATTTACGTATGCTTCTCGTTAGAATAAATTCGCAAGTTGAAACAAAACCTTCCATTCAAATAGAAGAAGTGAAATCACTGGAGGTAGTTGAGGAATATTTGGATCTAGTGGTGTTGATACCCCTTACTGAGTTGATGCCACGAGAGCAGTTTAATCTACTGGTGGATTCAGTTACTCTTACGCTTGCAAGAGCCCTTCCCGAACTTATGTTATCTGAGTTATCTAGAGAACGAACCCTCGAGATATCTCATGAGATAAAAGGAATGACAGCAAATGTCGGATTGATCAAATTATCGGCGTTAGCTGCGGAAATTGAAAAACTTGCGAAAGCAGGGGAGGACACGACGTCACACCGAATGAAAGCGGGAGGAGTCTCAGATGAAAGCCTCAATCAACTCTCAGCGTTCCTAGATAACAAAAAAATTAAAATTTAGGTAAAAATATCAAAATAGTCATTGACCCATGGTCGTGAATTTGATTCACTCCACCTATGAATCTAAGCTATGAAATACGCAAAAGAATAAGAGTAAGTGCGGGGCCAACTCTTGGCCTGCTCGCAATTTGTTATTTTAGCTATCACTTAATTGAAGGTGATAGGGGGCTTTTCGCATATCTTAAATTGCAACAGACACTGCAACAAGAAACTGCGGATCTGCAGCTAGCTCAGTTTGAACGAAACAAGCTTGAAAAACGAGTGCGATTGATGAATCCAAAGAATCTGGATTTGGATATGTTGGAAGAAAGAGCGAGAGAAGTTCTGGGTCTAGCGCACCCTGATGAAATCGTTATTTACACCAAATAGACAGTTTCAAATGCTACTTTGGGTATTAAATTTCGAATTTTAACCCTGATTAGTCGATAAAATTTCAATTTTTCATATTCAATTGTCTTTTAATTTCACTTATGGGCGAAACTGCGTTTATTACGCATGTTTTTGACGCAACGCAGCAATATTAACTGACTTAACTGTAATTCAGCTAATTTTATACAATTTCTTGTTTATTAATACTTTTCGAGCCACATTCACTTCAATATTAATCACCAACTGTCGGTTTTTGATCCATCAATGACCGTGAACAGAATTGATGTGTAAGGGAGAGATCATGGCGCGAAAAGCTTCTACTACTCGCCGCAAGACCACCAAGGTCGATAAGGATCAAATCAAACAATATTACCGCGACATGCTGCTCATTCGCCGCTTTGAAGAAAAAGCTGGCCAGATTTATGGCATGGGACTGATTGGCGGATTTTGCCATTTATATATCGGTCAGGAAGCGGTTGTTGTTGGTATGCAATCCACTATCACACCGCAGGACGCGCTTATAACATCCTATCGGGACCATGGTCATATGCTGGCATGCGGTATGGATGCAAAAGGCGTGATGGCAGAACTTACTGGCCGTGAAGGTGGCTATTCAAAAGGTAAGGGCGGCTCCATGCACATGTTCTCCAAAGAAAAGAACTTCTATGGCGGTCATGGTATCGTTGGGGCATGTGTTCCCATTGGTACTGGATTGGCATTTAGTCAGAAGTATCAGGATACTGGAAATGTGACCCTTTGTTACATGGGCGACGGTACTGTCAATCAGGGCCAAGTGTACGAGAGTTTCAACATGGCGGAGCTTTGGAGCCTTCCTGTTGTATATGTTATTGAAAATAACGAATATGCCATGGGAACGTCTGTCAAACGGGCTTCTGCGCAGACAGAACTGTTCCGTCGCGGCGAAAGTTTCAATGTACCGGGCGAACAAGTAGATGGTATGGACGTGTTTGCTGTAGCAGAAGCCGGCCGTAAAGCAGTTGAGTGGGCCAGAAGCGGCAAAGGGCCGTATATTCTGGAGATGAAGACCTATCGTTATCGTGGTCATTCAATGTCTGATCCTGCGAAATACAGATCAAAAGAAGAAGTGAACAAAAAGCGCGCTGAAAGCGATCCCATTGAACGGGTTCGTGAGAAACTTTTAAACGAGAAAGTTTACAGCGAAGACGAGCTAAAAGAGATCGATCGGGAAGTGAAGGCAATTGTGGCTGAAGCTGTGCAATTCGCACAAGACAGCCCAGAGCCACATCCTGACGAACTTTACACAGATATCGTCATTTAACCCATAGAGCGAGACAAGAGAAAAAGGAAATTCTGATGCCTACAGAGATTCTCATGCCGGCTCTGTCGCCGACAATGACCGAAGGAAAACTAGCCCGTTGGATGGTTAGTGAAGGCGATACAGTTGCCTCTGGTGACGTACTTGCCGAAATTGAAACAGATAAAGCAACCATGGAAGTGGAAGCAGTAGATGAGGGGACCATCGGCAAGATTTTGATTGCTGGCGAGACCGACAACGTTGCTGTTAATACACCGATCGCTATTTTGCTGGAAGAGGGCGAGGACATTTCTGCTCTTGATGGATTTAGCATTGGAGCTGCTCCAGCCCCTCAAGTCGCAGAAACAACTCAGGTAACTACAATGAGTGAAGTCGTTATCGAAAGCACTGGTGACGCCTATGATGCTAGCGTTGAAATCCCTGCTGGTACTGAAATGGTAAAAACGAGTGTCCGTGAAGCCCTCCGTGATGCCATGGCAGAAGAAATGCGTGCCGATGATCGCGTATTCATCATGGGCGAGGAAGTGGCTGAATATCAGGGTGCTTATAAAGTTACGCAAGGCCTCCTTGATGAATTTGGAAACCGCCGGGTAATTGATACTCCGATTACTGAGCACGGCTTTGCCGGTATCGGTGTTGGCGCCGCGTTCCATGGTCTTCGGCCGATCGTAGAATTTATGACATTTAATTTCGCTATGCAGGCCATTGACCAGATCGTCAATTCTGCAGCTAAAACCCGCTATATGTCCGGCGGTCAAATGCAAAGCCCGATCGTCTTCCGCGGTCCAAACGGTGCCGCGTCTCGTGTGGGTGCACAGCATTCTCAGTGTTATGCGGCTTGGTATTCCCATGTTCCGGGCTTGATAGTTGTCGCCCCGCATACGGCAGCAGATGCGAAGGGGTTGCTGAAATCTGCGATCCGCGATCCAAATCCAGTAGTCTTCCTTGAAAATGAAATGCTGTACGGGCAGACATTTGATGTCCCTGTTATGGATGATTTCACCGTCCCGCTTGGAAAAGCAAAAATCGCTCGCTCCGGTGATGATGTAACGATCGTGTCTTTTGGTATGGGCATGCGTTATTCGTTGGAAGCGGCTGAAAAACTGGCAGAAGAAGGGATTAGTGCCGAAGTGATTGATCTTCGAACTATTCGCCCGCTCGACATGGACACTATTTTGGCTTCTGTTCGTAAAACCAATCGCTGTGTGACCGTTGAAGAGGGTTGGCCGCAAAATGGTATTGGGGCGGAACTCGGCGTTCAAATCATGGAAAAAGCCTTTGATTATCTGGATGCGCCGGTAACGCGGGTCACAGGTAAAGACGTGCCTATGCCATATGCCGCTAACTTGGAAAAACTTGCGCTTCCAAATGTTCAGGAAGTTATTGATGCGGTTAAATCCGTAACTTATCGCTCTTAAGGGGAACGGGATGCCAATTACAATTACAATGCCAGCCCTGTCACCGACCATGACGGAAGGCAAGCTTGCCAACTGGCAGGTGAAGGAAGGCGATACAGTTTCATCAGGTGATGTGCTTGCGGAAATTGAAACGGACAAAGCAACCATGGAAGTGGAAGCAGTGGACGAGGGAACAATCGGAAAAATCCTGATTGCGGGCGACACAGATAATGTGGCGGTAAACACGCCGATCGCTATCTTGCTTGAAGAAGGTGAAGATGCAAGCGCGCTTGAGGGATATGCTGTTGATGCCGCGTTACCGGTCGCAAGCGCTGCACCTGAGGCAACTCCAGTAGCGGCTACACCAGCGGTTACATCTTCATCCCCGGCTGCAACGCCTACTCAAACGTCAGGACGCGTATTTGCAAGTCCGCTAGCTCGGCGTATCGCGTCTAATTCAGGTGTTGATATCGCGGGCGTGTCTGGAACGGGGCCGCGTGGCCGTATCGTGAAAGCTGATGTAGAAGGCTTTATCGCTTCTGGTGGTGTATCTGCTGCCTCAACGGCTGCGCAAGCACCTGTCGCAGCTGCAGCGGCGCCTGTGGCACTTCCAGTGGGAACAACGCCACCGCATGCAGGAGATCATACTGAAATTCCGCTCAACGGCATGCGTAAAACCATTGCCAAGCGATTGACAGAATCCAAAACTACAATCCCGCATTTCTATCTTACTGTTGAATGCGAATTGGATAATCTTCTGGAAATGCGCAAAACCCTGAACGCGAAATCAGACGAGTACAAAATCTCCGTCAATGATTTCATCATTCGGGCGAGTGCTCTGGCGCTTAAAAAATTACCAGCGGCTAATGCTATCTGGGGCGGCGATAAGATCCTGCAATATAAAGATATCGATATCTCGGTTGCAGTTGCCATTGACGGTGGCTTGATTACACCGGTTGTGAAGGCTGCGGACCAGAAAGGTCTTGCAAGCATTTCAGGTGAAATGAAAGAGCTTGCTAGCAAAGCCCGCGAAGGAAAACTGATGCCGGAAGAATATCAAGGCGGATGTTTCTCTATCTCGAACCTTGGTATGTTTGGTATCAAGGAATTCTCGGCTGTTATTAATCCGCCGCAATCTGCAATTCTTGCTGTTGGTGCCGGGGCACCGCGTCCCGTGATCAAAGACGGTGCACTTGCCATCGCAACTGTGATGAGCGTGACACTGTCATGTGATCATCGTGTTATTGACGGATCGGTTGGCGCAGAATTGTTGCAATATTTCAAAGGCTACATTGAAGAGCCTTTGACCATGATGCTGTAGGGGGCGGGATATGAGCGATACAAATTTTGATCTTGTTGTTATCGGATCTGGCCCAGGCGGTTATGTTGCGGCTATCCGTGCTGCACAGCTCGGTCTTAAATCCGCAGTGATTGAACGTGAACATCTTGGCGGTATTTGCCTGAATTGGGGTTGTATTCCGACAAAGGCATTGCTGCGTACAGCTGATATATATCGCAATATTCAGCATGCGGCTGGCTACGGCATCAAGGTTGAAGGCGCGACCGTTGATCTGGAAGCAACTGTTAAGCGTTCCCGTCAAGTTGCGGCGCAGCTATCGGGTGGTGTTTCTGGTCTTTTGAAGAAAAACAAAGTTACGGTCATCAACGGTCACGGTAAACTTGCAGGTTCTGGCAAGGTAGAGATCGATGATAATGGTAAGAAATCAACGGTTTCAGCAAAACACATTATCCTTGCAACGGGTGCCCGCGCGCGCAATTTGCCGGGAATGGAACCTGATGGAAAGTTCATTTGGTCTTACCGTGAAGCTCTTGTTCCGGACACAATGCCGAAACGTCTTCTCGTGGTTGGGTCTGGCGCTATCGGAATTGAATTTGCCAGTTTCTTCAATGCTTTGGGCAGTGAAGTTACAGTGGTTGAAGTGATGGACCGCGTCCTGCCTGTTGAAGATGCTGATATTTCTGCGATGGCAGAAAAGTCATTCAAAAAGCAGGGCATGAAAATTATGAAGGGCACGACAGTGACCGAGCTGAAAAAATCAGCGAATGATGTCACTGCGACTTTCAAGGATAAAAAAGGCAAAACCAGCAACGGAACATTTGATCGTGTGATCATGGCGGTTGGTATAGTTGGTAACGTTGAAAATATTGGTCTTGAAGGCAAGAAAATTAAAGTTGATCGCACCCATATCGAAGTGGACGAGTTTTCACGCACGGGTGAGGCGGGTGTTTACGCCATTGGTGATTTGACAGGCCCGCCGTGGCTTGCCCATAAAGCATCGCACGAAGCAGTGATTTGCGTTGAAAAGATCGCCGGTCAGAAAGATGTCCATCCGCTGGTCGTTCAAAACATTCCGGGGTGTACTTATTGTCATCCTCAAGTGGCGTCTGTTGGCCTCACAGAAGAGGCGGCGAAAGCTGCTGGACGTGACATCAAGGTTGGTAAGTTTCCGTTCATCGGCAATGGTAAAGCGATTGCCCTTGGGGAGACCGAAGGCATGATAAAAACCATTTTTGATTCAAAAACAGGTGAACTTATCGGTGCGCATATGATAGGTGCTGAAGTTACAGAGTTGATTCAAGGCTACGGCATTGCTAAAACCCTTGAAACGACGGAGTTGGAGCTGATGCATTCAGTGTTCCCGCATCCAACACTTTCTGAAATGATGCACGAGTCTGTTCTTGATGCATATGGACGTGTCATCCATATGTAAAGCAGGTCTTTAGTAGATTGGTACCACATGACTGATACAGCAGAAAAACCGGTTCGCGTTCGCCATCCTGAAAAAGCGAAACGCCCTGATAACCCGATCCAGCGGAAACCTTCCTGGATCCGCGTGAAGGCGCCTGTCTCTAAAACTTATCATGAGACGCGGGAACTTATGCGGGGGCTGAACCTCACCACGGTGTGCGAAGAAGCCTCTTGCCCGAATATTGGAGAATGCTGGTCCAAGAAACATGCGACCATGATGATCATGGGCGAGATTTGTACCCGTGCCTGTACCTTCTGCAATGTATCAACCGGGAAACCGGGTGCACTCGACCCGTTTGAGCCTTTCAATGTGGCAACTGCTGTGAAAACCATGGGACTAAAACATGTGGTGATCACATCGGTGGATCGGGATGATCTGGCTGATGGCGGTGCGCAACATTTCGCGGACGTGATCAAAGCTGTACGTGAAGCCAATCCCACAACGACCATCGAAATCCTGACACCTGATTTCCTTAAAAAAGAAGGCGCGCTGGAAATCGTTGTGGCGGCGAAACCAGATGTGTTTAACCACAATATGGAAACGGTACCGAAGCTATACCCAACGGTAAAACTTGGCGCGCGTTATTTCTATTCCATGCGATTGCTTCAGCGGGTGAAAGAGCTCGATCCTACAATGTTCACCAAATCCGGCCTTATGGTTGGCCTTGGAGAGAGCAACGAAGAAGTCACTCAGGTGATGGATGATATGCGCATTGCTGGTGTTGATTTCCTAACTGTTGGCCAATATCTGCAGCCAACCGTCAAGCATCATGCCATTGACCGTTTCGTAACACCGGACGAGTTCAATACGTTCGAGCGCCAAGCCTATGCAAAAGGTTTCTTGATGGTGTCATCATCACCTCTGACCCGTTCTAGCCACCATGCGGGTGAGGATTTCGCAAAATTGAAGGCCGCTCGTGATAAGCAACAGGCCAAATAACAGTCGTCGATTGCAAGTATAAGAGTATCCAATGCCCACACATGCCGAACAAAGGGTCCTGCCATACACACCGGAGCAGCTATTCAATCTGGTGGCTGGCGTTGAACAATACCCTGAATTCCTACCATGGTGTGTGGGCGCAAGGATTAAGGAGCGGACGGAGACACTAATCCTCGCAGATCTTGTCATCGGCTTTAAAATGTTCCGTGAACGCTTCACGTCTCGGGTGACACTCGACCACACTCAACCGCGCGTAGACGTTGAATACATGGACGGCCCGTTTAAATACCTCAACAATCACTGGATATTTTTGGAGCATCCGGACGGCTGTGAGATCGATTTCTACGTGGATTTTGAATTTAAATCGGTCATCCTGCAAAAAACCATCGGATTACTGTTTAACGAAGCCGTCCAACGCATGATCGCCTCATTCGAGCACCGTGCCGATGCGCTTTATGGGAATGCTGCCAAGCACACCAAATAGAGCTTTAGATCAACACCATTTTCACGTAAATTTTAAACCTTACGCCCTCTTGGCGCGTATGATAGGGTTGGTGCAACTAATCTAATAAGAGGAATTGCACAATGCCCAGCTACATTATTGCCTATCACGGTGAAATCCAAAAACCTGCCACTCCAGAAGAGGGCGCAGCCCAAATGCAGCAATGGAAAGACTGGGTAACAAATCTCGGTGATGCCGTCATTAACCCGGGCTCCCCCATCGGAACTTCAAAACTTGTTAATACCGCAGGCATAACAGATGACACGCTACCAGACCCAATGTCAGGATTTTCTGTCGTGAAAGCCGACACTCTTGACGCCGCGCTGGAAATGGCAAAATCCTGCCCCTACGTCGACGCTGGCGGCACACTTCGGGTTGCTGAGTTGATTGAAATGGGTGGGTGAGCCACGGGAGAGGCTGAATGAGTGAGACGAAACAACTGTCAGAACTCGATGCAGTTGAACTCGCCCGTAAAGGCGATTATGAAACGTGGAATAAATGGAGCGAGAAGAATCCTGAGCAGTATTTGGATTTCACATTTATAACGAATGAAAAAAAATTTGGTAATTTGAAATTCTCAAATTTTATTTTTACTGGCTCTGTCAATTTTTCATACATTGAGTTGTTTTTTGCTTCTTTTAAAAATACTGAGTTTAAGCATAGTGTTAACTTCATGGGAACAATATTTAAGGGAGTAATAACTGACTTCTCCGATTGTAAGTTTTGGGGGATAACTGAATTCAGCGATACCAGATTTTTGTCACTTGCAACCCGATTTAACGCAGCACATTTTTATGGAGAAATCGTAGATTTTAATGAAGCAGAGTTCGGAGAAGTCGATGTTTCTAATCATGATAAATTTGAGGCAAGTACACTTAGTTTTAAAGGAGCGGTATTTAAGGTGGGTGAATTGGATTTCACCTATACAGAATTCAATTTGAAGAACCTTATTGATTTCAAAAAAACAAAATTTGAATGTGAGTTAGTGAATTTTTATGGTGCTAAATTTAAAAAGGGCCATTTACGCTTTGGAGAAGAGAATTGTTTTGCAGAAGATTTTCAGTTTAAAAATGTTCAACTTAGTGAAGAAGGTGTTGTCTTTCAGAAAATGTCTTTTTTTGGAAAATTTGATTTCTCCTATTCAGATATCTATTCACGGCAACTAAAATTTGAAAATGTAATTTTTGAAAAGGCATTCGACTTTTCGAAATCTAAATTATCATGCGAAAGTGTTGATTTTCTGGATGTAAAATTTTTGGGAGACTATACAAATTTTGAAGATATCAAAGTTGGGAACGGGAATATTAATTTTCCTAACTCTAGCTTTTTAGGTCAATCATCTTTTGCAGGCAGTATTTTTAAACAGTCTTTGAATTTTGAACAGACTTCTTTCAAATTAGTGCCCGATTTCAGACGAACTCAAATAGCGGCTCACTTTACATTTCATGCAATGACAATCGACACATACGATCCAGTCACAGCAGTAGGAAACGAGCAGGACAAATACAGGCGATTAAAAGAAATTGCGATCCAGTCGAAAGATCACGAAAAAGAGCTTGAATTTTTCGCAAACGAATTGCGAGCGAAAAACCATGAAGAGAATAAGGGCATAACGAAAATACCAATTTGGATTTATGAAAAATTCAGTGATTTTGGCCGCAGTATTTCACGCCCATTTGCCGGACTTTTGTCTGTTTGGTTTGTATTCGGGGCACTTTATTGGCTGGGAGCATTATTTTTACCTTTGAAACCTACTGCCAGTCTCGTGGATGGTTTGAAATTGTCTGCAGCGGTATTATTACCGTTTATGCCGACATCAAGAGAAGCATTTGGCGATAATGGCGCAAGGGATAAATTGTTTGACGATCCCGGTTTGTTTCTCGATCTCGCAAATTATACAGAAGGATTTTTGGGAATATTTTTCCTCTTCCTCATCGGTCTTGCACTGCGCAATCGCTTCCGCCTCTGATCCCCGTTTCATCAGCGACATTAAATGGTGCTTACAGTATCGTTTAAATGTTGGAAATGTTGCCCCTAGGAAGACGCAGTTGGAACTCTTCGGATTGAGATAGGATTGTGATAGTTAGCGAGGGTTTTCACCTAACTTCAGAAAATTCCGTTCCGAACAGGCCTTGCAAATCTGAATAAAGTAGCCAAAACTATCTCAAAATATTTTTGTGGGGGAAGCGTGTGAAAGTAGTAATTACGGGTGGGGCAGGTTTTATTGGATTGAACATTGCCCGAGAGCTGGTTCAGAGGAACACGCTTACGGGACCTTCTGGTCAGGTTGAGCCGATTTCATCTATCGTTCTTTTTGATGTGACGGTGCCGTCCGTGCGTCCACACGGTCTGGATGAACGCGTTGAGTTGATTGCAGGTGATATTTCCGACGCTGAAACTGTACGATCTCTTATTGATCAGGACGATATTTCTGTTTTTCATCTGGCTTCAGTCGTGAGCGGTCAGGGAGAGCTAGATTTCGATCTTGCCATGTCTGTAAATCTTGATGGCGCGAGAAATATACTCGAAGCAGCCCGCGCTCGAAACGGAACACCCAAAGTCATTTTCGCAAGTAGTGTTGCCGTATTTGGCGGACGGGATATGCCAAAGATACTTTCCGACACTTCAAAACAAACGTCGCAAACCACATATGGAATAACAAAAACCATCGGGGAATTATTGGTCAACGATTATACGCGCAAAGGCTTTATCGACGGGCGTACAGCGCGCTTGCCGACCATCTTCATTCGGCCCGGAAAACCCAATGCGGCTGCGTCCAGTTTTTGTAGCGGTGTGTTTCGAGAGCCTCTAAACGGTGTGCCATGCGTTCTGCCCGTTCAAAAAGATGTTGTGATGCCACTGTTGGGATATCGTCGCTGCGTGGAAAGCTTTATTGCCCTACATGAAGTGGAAAGTGATCTTCTTGGTGATGATCGCGCCATAAACCTTCGTAATCGATCTTATTCAGTAGCCGAAATGATCGATGCCGTAACTCGTGTTGCCGCAACCAATGATATTCAGCTTGCGGATATCACAGTATCCCCCGATCCGGATATCGAAGAAATCGTCAATGGCTGGGCCGCTTATTTGAACAGCACTCGCGCGGAAGAATTGGGTCTTCCCATCGATGACAGCCTAGATCAGGCCGTGCAGGATTTCATTGATGATTTTATGAATGTGTAGCTGCTTTTTTCGGGAGACCTCTCTGTTTCATCGCATCCCTAGGTAGTCACATTACTGTGTGTTGATTTAGTTGTAATATATCGGCAGTTTTGCGCCGGATTGATATTCAACCGCAATTTCTCACGGCTCCCAAGGAATGTTTAATGGACGAAATTAAATTGGTTTCTCTCTTTGAAATAAGAGAAGAGCAGATCATCGACCTTATGAATAATGAGATGGTCGGGAAGCAGTTACCGTTGCTTGCCGGAGGGTTTTCAGTAGAAGATTGCCAAATTTTTTTGAAAGCCAAAAAGCAGATTTGGAACGATTATGGATTTGGCCCATGGGCATTTCTTATCGAGGGTGAATTTGCGGGTTGGGGTGGATTGCAACCAGAACATGGAGAAGCTGATTTCGCTTTGGTACTTCATCCGAATTTTTGGGGCTGGGGCCGTAAGATTTTCGAAAAGGTCAAAAACCAGGCGTTCAAAGAAATGGGCCTAAATTGCATAACTATCCTGTTCCCGCCAAGCAGACTAAATTCAAAAGCTATAACGCGAATGGGTTTTAGAGAAGACGACTTGCTTACCATTGATAATGAACTCTTTAGAAGGTTTCGTCTGTCCAAGTCACAATGTTAAAAGTTGCTGCTGCCGGTATCTTCACTCTATTCATCTCATCACAATAAAAGTAACATGGCGCCCTCTTGAAATTCTGACTGAGTAGGCTAACCAAATGGGTGTTGAAAATCGTGTGGTTGTGGTGACAGGAGCGACAAGTGGGATTGGGCTGGCTGCTGTGCGAGCGCTTAAAGACGCTGGTTATCAAACTGTCCTTACCGGCCGGAATCCCGATAAAGTAAAAGTTTACGCCGCTGAGTTAGGTGTTCTGGGATATACGCTTAACGTGGCGGAGGAGGAAAGCTGCACCTCTGTTATCTCCACCGTTGAAAAAGAGATCGGACCGATCTGGGGATTGGTGAATAACGCCGGTATCTGGCTAGAGGGCGATTTTGAAGACTATTCAATGTCACAAATAAAAGCCGTGATGGATACCAACACTCTTGGAACCATGTTTATGACCCACGCGGCGCTACCCACCATGTTGGAGCGTGGATCTGGCACTATTCTCAATGTGGTGTCTACAGGGGCGCTCTACTGCCGTAAAAATATAAGCGTCTATGCGGGTAGCAAATGGGCCATACGCGGCTTTACCGGTTGTCTTGAGGCCGAGTGTGGCCCTAAGGGCGTTCGTGTCATGGGTTATTACCCAGGGAAGGTGAGCTCGAGCATGTATGACACAGCTGGAGTACCGCGTGATCTTGATGTTGCCATGACACCTGATGATGCTGCCAACATGATTAAAACCATGATTGCTGACGAGAAAAACGTCTGGGGCCATGTCTCCGCCCGCAGCATAAACGATTATGTCTGAGGATCGTTTCCAAGCTTCCACCTAAATCTGGTTCATGTTGGCTTTCTTATTTTGCAAAAGACTCTGAAAATAAGGGAATGAGCTTGCGGGCACCGTATAGGTTCAGATGTGCAGTATCTCGGTAATATGGTTTAATATCGGACGAAGTACCGTAGCAAAATCCTGCATCGCAAAAAGTCGGTGCAGGATCTACCAATTTTGCGCCGCATTTTTCTGCTGCGGATTCAAGTAGGATTTTCTCATCCTTGGTGTTTTGGTCATGTTGCGCCGTTGAAATTGCAAATGATTTAGGTGTTAAGCTATCTGTTGTTCCGCGGAGGACGTTTTGGACCAGTTTGTGGATTACTGGCTCAGACGCAGTTGGGACGCTACGTAAAATATATACGTTTCGCTTGGCGCTCAATGTGCACACCAAATCAAGCCATGCCTTGGGCAATGGAACCGGCGTAGATGAACGCCCACTATTTTGTTCATACTCAACCTGTTTCCAGCGATCAGCTTTAAAATATGCTGAATAGTAATTCACCATAAATAAGGGGACATCAGAAGGCGTCTTACCCAGAATGGTCATCAAATTTTGATAGGCATTTTTACACCGCTCAAATTTACGGTCGCCAGTTCGGGTTTGATCAAAATCCTTCATAAAAATACAGGCGGAGCTGGCTGAAAGCAGAACATGCAAAAACCGATCTTGTGACGGCGTTTCTGATAAGGCATGCGCAACAGCCATCGCGTGGCTATCGCCCATCAAAATTACATCCGGTTTCCAATCATTTTTATTTTTGACCTTCGTGCCATTAGTCAATTGGCAAGCAGTTCCGTTGTTTTTACACTTTTCGACAACTCCCTCTAAAAGATACAATTCGGGATTTTTGAAGAGATAAGCGGGAATGTTATCGTACGGCAGGCTATCTAGTCGTTGTACGATGCCGTCTGCTTTACGGACCATTTTTGCTGCACTATAGGGCAGAAAAACAGTGACTAGAAAGACAACGAGGGCAAGCGCCGTTTTTCGATTGAAAATCTTGCCATATTCTAACCGTAAATGCGCCTTCCGTTCCACCAAATGAAAGGATAACGCCGCTAGAATATACGTTATGATCATTGCACCAAATGTAATTGGCAGATTGTTCTCATACCCAAAATATTGCTGCAAAGATCGGATAGGCCAGTGCCATAAATATAGTGAGTAGGATATAAGTCCTGTGTAATGAACAAATTCACTTAACTGTTTTATTCCTGGGCTAGTCGGGTTTGAAATTTTGCCCGGCGTCGCAATAATAAGGGCTGTCCCCAATGTTGCTAAGAAGGCCCACAAAATAGCGAACTCACTCTTTCCAAAAGCGAAAATGACCGATGATACAACGAGCAGGGCCCCTACATAACGCAGACCTTTTAATGTATTTGTTTTTGACGGTTTATCCGACGCAGAGTGAATAGGAAAAACAACTACGAGCGCACCAGCTAGCAATTCCCAAGCACGGTATGGAAGCAGGTAAAAGGCGTGGTTGGGGTCTCCATAAAACATGGCCCAGACGTAGGCGGAGAAGCTAATCAAGGTTGCAGCCAGTAACACGAGGCGCAAGGATGCTCTTCCAAGGAATTTATGTAATAAAAGGAGAATTAGAGGATAGAGGACGTAGAATTGCATTTCAGCGGACAAAGACCAAGTATGCAATAACCACTTTACATCTGTTCCTGTGTCAAAATACCCACTACCCCTTGCAAAGCTGAAGTTAGACTTAAACATTAGGGCGTGATTAATATTGCGTCCAAGATAGGCATAATCATATGGAAATATGAGGAACCAACCTGCAATCAGCAAGATGATACATAAGACTGAAAGAGCCGGTACTATTCGCAAAACTCGGGAGATATAGAACCCAGACAAAGAAAATCTGCGATTATCCATGCGCGACAATATAATCGCCGTCATTAGGTAACCAGAGATTACGAAGAAGATATCAACGCCAAGGTAGCCACCGCGGGCAAAGCCAAAACCAAAATGAAAGAAAACGACGGACAAAACCGCTACTGCTCGCAATATATTGATATCTTTGCGAAATTCATTTTTTAGATGAACATTTTCCAACATATGCGATGTCATATTCCATTTTCCTTCAGGGATTTGCACATTACTTTTCTTCTTCCTAAACAAAAGAAGCTGAAATTCCAATTGAAAAGCGGCTTAAGTCTCTGCGGTTTCAATTGCCTGGATTAACATCTCAAGCGCTGTCGCAATTGTTGCAAGTCGGACTTCATCACGGCCGATGTCGCCATAATCCATTTGCCTATGTTCAGAAACCCCATTACGAGTGGCGGTTGCGAGATGAACACGGCCCCCAGGTTTATCGGTTGTCCCGCCAGGTCCTGCAATGCCGGTGACAGCAACAGCAACATGGGATGCGGATTGAGCGATCGCCCCAAGCGCCATTTCACGCGCTGTTGCTTCTGCTACAGCACCAACAGCGCGAAGAGTGTCTGATTTGACGCCTAAAACCTGCATTTTTGCTTTGTTAGTATAAGTGATAAAGCCGCGATCAACGGCTGAGGAGGACCCTGCAACGTCTGTTAGGGCGCCACCAATTAAACCACCTGTACAACTCTCAGCCGTTGCAACATACCAGTCTTTGGTTTTAGCTGCAGTGATAACCTCAGCGGCCAAAGTTGCAATATTTTGCGGTAAGATACTCATGGTAGAACCTCAATTATAATTATTAGAACACCCAACGCGATGAGACCCGCCAAAATGTCATCAATCATTACGCCAAACGCACCTTTTACATTTTTATCAAGCCAACTGATTGGAAACGGTTTCCAGATGTCGAACAAACGGAACAATGCGAAGCTGAGCAGATAGAGAAGGGGATCACTTCCAGCAACGAGGAGGGGGAGCCATTGGCCTGCAACCTCATCAATAACCACCTCGCCGGGATCTGATTTACCAGATCGAGTGAGGTAGATATGTGTTGACCAGAGGCCAACCATGAAAACGACAATTATGCCTTCCAGCAGCAAAAGTTGTCCGCCAAAATAATATAACAAATATCCGAACGGAAGGGCGGCGAGTGATCCCATCGTGCCCGGAGCTTTAGGGCTTAGGCCGCTCCAGAACCACGTAGCGAGGATAACCGCCGGATGGCCGTTCGAAATACTTTTAGGTGCAATCATTCTGGTAATCTCACTGTTGCAATTGCTTGCGCTGCAATGCCTTCGCCGCGTCCCGTAAACCCCAATTTTTCTGTCGTGGTTCCCTTAACGGAAACACGCGTGGGATCGATATTCAGGATTTCTGCAATACGAGCCTTCATGGCTTCTCTATGTGGGCCGATCTTTGGGGCTTCACATATGATCGTTAAATCTACATTGCTGATTAAGCCCCCATGACCTTCTACCAATTTAGCAGCATGCGCTAAAAAACGGTCAGATGACACGCCTTTCCATTTATCATCTGAGGGCGGGAAATGTGTTCCGATATCCCCGGCACCAATAGCACCTAGCACTGCGTCTGTGAGAGCGTGTAGAGCTACATCCGCATCTGAGTGACCTTTAAGTCCTTTCTCAAACGGTATTTTTATCCCACCAAGCCACATTTCACGGTTTGGGGCGAAGCAATGGACATCAAAGCCAAGTCCGTTTCGAATATCGGTGAGGGTGTTAGAACGGATCATACGAATATCTTCTTTTGTCGTTATTTTTTTATTTTCTGCAGAGCCCAGTACCCAGCGTATAGGGATACCGACGCGTTCTGCCAAAGCAATATCATCTGTAACATCTATGTCCTTCATTGCTCTGTGGGCAGCCAGTATTTTCTCAAAATCGAAACATTGTGGCGTTTGAGCCGCAACGATTTCATTTCTATTTAATGTCCCGCTCACAATATCGCCTTCGACAGTTTTGAGCGTATCTATGGCAGGCAAGGCCGGTAGAACAGCGTCATGATAATCGAGGGCTTCTAAACATCTATCTATTATATCACTACTGACAAGTGGCCGGGCGGCATCGTGGATCAGGACTTTTGTCGGCTGAAGATGCGCAATGGCATCAAGTCCGGCAGCGACACTCATTTGACGCGTTTCGCCACCAGCGATCCAGGGAAGCACGTCAAGCTGTGACGTTGATTGTTTATATAAATCAACGTCATTTGGATTAATAATCACCTGCACGTAATCTACATCTGGATGTTGCAGGAATGCATTGGCAGATTTGCAGAGGACCGTGTCTTTTCCCATAGATAGATATTGCTTTGGAAAATCCAGACCGGTTCGACTTCCGCTTCCTGCGGCTACAATGAGGGCGATTATTGTCATAGCGTGACATTAAGGGGGGGAGCCAATTGGTTCAATAGAAATACACACGCTTATTGAAATTGCTATTGCGCTGCAACATGAAAGCGGATAAAGTGCACAAAAGTTAATCAATTTATATTTTGCACAAAAAATGACCATTAAACTTGGAAATATAACTCTGGATATGCCTGTTTTGCTAGCGCCTATGGCTGGCATTACAGATTTGCCCTTTCGTCGCATCGTATCTCGATTTGGCGCTGGATTGGTCTTTTCTGAAATGGTGGCAAGTAAAGCCATGGTTCAGGAGACGCGCAGATCTCTCCGTATTGTCAAAACAGATGAGCAAGATGATCATATCATGGCAGTTCAACTTGCGGGCTGTGATCCTGACATTATGGCCGAAGCTGCAAAATTGAATGAAGATATGGGGGCCCGAATTATTGATATCAATATGGGTTGCCCCGTGAAAAAGGTGACATCAGGGCAGGCGGGGTCCAGCTTGATGAAGGATCTGGAACACGCAGGTAAGATATTACGGGCCACGGTTGGTGCTGTTGACATTCCGGTGACCCTAAAAATGCGTACAGGCTGGGATGACGAAAGTCGTAATGCTCCGGAACTTGCAAAGATTGCAGAGGATGCGGGTATTAAAATGCTAACTGTTCATGGGCGTACCCGCTGCCAGTTTTTCAAAGGGAAAGCTGATTGGTCATTCATTAGGACAGTCAAAGAGGCCGTCGACCTTCCTGTAATTGCCAATGGTGACATACAAACTGTTGAAGATGCAGAGACTGCTATGGCGCAGTCTGGAGCGGACGGTGTGATGGTGGGTCGTGGGGCTTATGGTCGGCCTTGGTTTGTCTCTCAAGTCGCTGAGTATTTGCAAACTCGGAAGACGTCATCTGATCCGAATCTTCAGGATCAGATGGAAATCGTTCTCGAGCATTATCAAGGGCTTATCGATCTTTATGGAGAACGTGCTGGAACTCGCGTCGCTCGAAAACATTTAAGCTGGTATTCCGAAAGACTGTCAGGCGGCAAGGAATTTAGAAGTCGAATTATTCGTATGGATGATTGGCGACAAGTTAAAGAGGAAATTAAAAATTTCTACGACACACTCCAACATAAAGTTGAGACCGCGTAATATGGCCGATGATATGCCCAATCCTTTAAGTGTCCTTTCTGTCCTAGCAGATCCAATTATTGTTGTGGATGAGAACGGATTTATTCCCTATGCAAATCCTGCCGGTGAAGAATTCTTTTCCTCCTCAATCAACATTCTGAAAAAAACAACTATCGATAAATTGGCACCGTTTGGCAGCCCGCTCCTGTCATTGATTGAGCAGGTGAGGGACAGCAAAGATCGGGTTTCAGAATATGGCGTAGATCTCGGAACGCCAAAAACCGGGACGAAAAACGTAAATATTCAAGTCTCTTCCATGTTTGAGAATAACATGGTCGTTGTACAACTTGAAGAGCGGACTATGGCGTCGAAAATGGATCGTCAGCTGACGCATCGTGGGGCCGCGAGATCAGTAACCGGAATGGCGGCGATGCTTGCCCATGAAGTTAAAAATCCCTTGTCAGGAATTCGGGGATCTGCCCAATTACTGGAAATGAATGCCTCGGATGCTGATAGGGCGCTAACCCGACTTATCTGCGACGAAACTGATCGTATTTGTGCCATCGTTGACCGGATGGAGGCTTTTTCTGATGATCGACCTATCGAGCGGGACGCAGTCAATATCCATGAAGTGTTGGAACACGTTCGTTTGATCGCGCAAAATGGGTTCGGGAAAAACATCAAGTTTCTTGAGCATTATGACCCTTCGCTTCCTTACGTTTATGGCAATCGTGATCAACTTGTTCAGGTTCTGCTTAATCTTGTGAAGAATGCGGCTGAAGCTGTACCTACAGACGGCGGCGAGATAATTCTGACAACAGCTTTTCGGCCCGGCGTGCGGTTGACAGTGCCAGGAAATTCCGCACGTATTCAGCTCCCCTTGGAAGTAGGGGTGCGCGATAATGGGGCAGGTATATCCGATGAATTGCTTCCCCATATTTTTGATCCCTTCGTAACAACAAAAACCGGGGGCAGCGGCCTTGGCCTTGCGCTGGTTGCTAAAATCGTTGGGGATCATGGCGGCATTATTGAGTATGACAACAGCGCTTCCGTTGGTCATTTTCTAATCCGTCTTCCTGTTTATCATGTACCGAAATCGAAAGAAGAATAATAATGGTCGGAACAATTCTAGTCGCTGATGATGATCATGGGATCCGGACAGTATTGGATCAAGCACTATCCCGCGCAAATTATACGGTCAGATCAACAAGTAACGCTGCGACACTTTACAATTGGGTGCTGGAAGGCGTCGGAGATTTGGTTGTCACCGATGTGGTGATGCCGGATGAAAACGGGTTAGACTTGTTACCGCGGTTGAAAAAAATTCGACCTGAACTTCCTGTTATTGTTATGAGCGCGCAAAATACGTTGCTTACTGCCATTAAGGCTACGGAGCGTGGCGCCTATGATTACCTTCCTAAGCCATTCGATTTGAAAGAACTGTTACAGGTTGTAGAACGGGCGCTTTCCAAGCCGAAAAATGTCCGTAAAAACACCATGGACCTTGACGAGGATGAAGATACCAAAATTCCTCTTATTGGGCGGTCTGCTGCCATGCAGGAAATATACCGTGTACTTGCTCGTCTAATGGGAACGGATCTCACTGTGATGATTACAGGCGAAAGCGGGACAGGTAAGGAGCTAGTGGCACGAGCACTTCACGAATATGGAAAACGCAAATCTGGGCCATTTGTTGCGATTAATATGGCCGCAATCCCGAAAGAGCTGATCGAGTCTGAATTGTTTGGTCACGAAAAAGGAGCCTTTACAGGCGCCGATTCCCGTGCAATCGGTCGTTTTGAACAGGCCCAAGGTGGTACACTCTTTCTAGATGAAATTGGCGACATGCCGTTAGAGGCACAAACTCGCCTATTACGTGTTTTGCAGCAAGGCGAATATACGACTGTTGGTGGCCGTACGCCTATGAAAACAGATGTTAGAATTGTTGCGGCTACAAACCGAGATCTGCGACAATTCGTGAGGCAAGGTCTGTTCAGAGAGGATCTCTTCTATCGTCTGAATGTGGTTCCTTTGCGTCTTCCTCCTCTTCGGGAACGGGCGGAAGACATACCTGATTTGGTTCGTCATTTCTTAATTCTTGCTCAAGGTGAAGGTCTGCCGGTTAAGAGTATTGACAGTGAAGCTCTTGAAGTCTTGAAGAAACACAAATGGCCCGGAAATGTCCGTGAGCTTGAAAATCTAGTGCAACGGTTAATTGCCCTGTATTCAGAAGAAGTGATTGATGCAAAAGTGGTTGCGATGGAGTTGCAACCTGCTGTCAGTGCTCCTAGTGTTGAAGCCATTCCGGAAGATGAGAATTTCAGCGCAGCAATTGAACGACATATCTCAAAATATTTTGCTGCACATCCGGGAAGTCTACCTCCCTCTGGGCTATACGAACGGATTCTAAGAGAACTTGAGCGTCCATTGATTACGCTTTCCCTGGACGCAACGAATGGAAATCAGATTAGAACTGCGGAATTGTTGGGCCTCAATCGAAATACTTTACGAAAAAAAATTAGAGAACTTGATATTCAGGTTGTTCGCGGCATAAAGTGATGCTTAAATGCCACAAATGTGGCAGATAAGACTATAACTTTAACTCGGGGAACTGAAATTAGCTGGTTAGATCTTTTGCAAATACATGCAGTCCCGGTGATTGCGTGACGCAGAAACCTCATATGGTGCAGAAACCTGGTGCCATGATCACAAAATGGTCACGGAAGATAGGACTTGGGCCGAAAAGTTCGTTGGCTGTTGCCCTGTTAGCCATTACCAGTGGTGTCGCAACCTATGGATCGTTAACTGGAAATGATCCGCAGGTTACGCGAATGTTGGTAGTTCTGGACCTTGTTATTCTGGTGATATTGGCTGGTATCGTTAGTCAGCGCCTTATTCGAATGTGGCGTCGTCAAAAGATTGGGGCTGCAGGCAGTAACATGCATCGCCGCGTAGTTCGCTTGTTTATGTTAATTGCAGTGGCGCCAGCCCTTATGGTGGCTATGTTTTCTGCACTTTTTTTCAATATATATTTCCAAAAGCACTTTTCAGATCCCGTGAATATGGCAGTGTCTGAAAGTCTGGCTGTCGCTAATTCCTATATTAAGGAACATATTCAAAACATTCGTGCTGATGTCTTGGGAATAGCGGCGGATATTAACCGAGTCCCTGTCAGGGTCCTTCAAAATCGGGATGTATTTAATCGCTTTCTGACAGAACATGTCACCGCCCGTAATTTGAGTGAAGCCATTGTCCTCGATGGCACAAAAAATATTATTGCCCAATCAAGTCTGAGTTTTCTGGTGGAGTTTGACCAGATGTCGCCAGAAATGATTGAAAAAGCAGCGACAAGCAATGTGGTCATCGTCGCGAATGAAGCGGATGATCGTGTGCGAGCTCTGGTTCGTTTGGATGGGCTGTTTGATGGGTATTTGTTTGTAAGCCGCTACATTGATCCACGAGTTCTGGAGCATATGGAACGAACGCGGCGGGCAACCAAAGATTACAATCAATTGAAAGAAGAAGGATTTGGCATTCAGATCCAATTTGCTGCCATTTTCATTATCATCTCGCTGATGGTTGTGTTGGCAGCCGTTTGGTTTGCACTTGCTATCTCATCGCGTTTGGTCAGCCCGATTGAGGGCTTGGTAAACGCGGCTGAAAAAGTTCGCGATGGAGAGTTGGATACGAAAGTTGATGAAAACTCAGCTTATGATGAAATGGCTTTGTTAAGTCGGGCATTTAACCAAATGACGGGGGAACTTTCCTCTCAACGTGAAGAACTTGAAAAAACAAACCAGAAGCTTGATGATCGACGTCGGTTCACAGAAACTGTGTTATCAGGCGTATCTGCAGGCGTAATTGGCCTTGATAAAAACGGTATAATTACATTGCCAAACAGAACGGCTGGAAATTTATTAGGGGTCGAACCTGAGGAAATGATCGGGCAATCACTAGAACAAGTTGCACCACAACTGATGGATTTGTTGCACGAAGTCCAAGAGAGACCCTCTCGAATTGCTCAAAATCAAATTCATCTTCAAACAACACCCACTCATAGACATTTATTAGTAAGATTGGCTGCGGAAATTTCAGCTGCCGGAGTAGAAGGCTTCGTGGTTACTCTGGACGAGATAACCGAGCTCGTCTCAGCACAAAGAATGGCTGCTTGGGGAGATATCGCACGTCGGATCGCTCATGAAATTAAAAACCCACTTACACCCATTCAGTTGGCGGCAGAACGCCTAAAGCGCAAATACGCTAAAGAAATTACGTCTGATATTGATACATTTAATAAATGTACGGACACCATAATTCGTCAGGTAGGCGATATTGGGCAGATGGTTGATGAGTTTTCGTCTTTTGCACGTATGCCCGCCCCGGAGTTTAAGGCCGGAAGATTGACGCGAGTTTTAGAGGAATCTGTTTTCTTACAGAAAATCGCGCATTCGGAAATCGAATATATTTTGGACGAGGATTTGTCTCAGTCATTGTGCCAAATTGATGTGCCGCAGGTAACGCGGGTCTTTACCAATCTGTTGCAGAATGCAGCAGATTCCATTGAAGGTCGCACAGGTGATCCAGAGCAGTTGCCGGGCGGAAAGATTGAAATCAAAGTAATCGAAAATGAAGCTCTGGTAACAATCCAAATAACGGATAATGGCAGGGGTTTGCCAGAAGAAAATAGAAACAGACTGACCGAACCTTACGTAACTCACCGTGAAAAGGGAACCGGTCTTGGATTGGCAATTGTGAATAAGATCATGGAAGAACATGGCGGAAATCTTGCTTTGATGGATGCCCAAAGTGGCACCGGAGCGACAGTACAAGTGGCGTTTTATAAAATTGAAACTCACACAGCAGCAGGGAATGAATAATCATGTCAGCGGATATTTTAATAGTTGATGATGAAGCCGACATTCGGGAATTGATTGCAGGTATTCTGGAGGATGATGGTTATGAGACCAGAGAAGCCGGTAACAGTGATGAAGCCTTAGCGGCTATCGCAAACCGTAGGCCCAGTCTTGTCATTCTGGATATCTGGTTGAGAGGCAGTCAGCTTGATGGCATTGAAATCTTGCAGGAAATAAGAAAAAAATCTGCCGATCTTCCCGTAATAATGATTTCTGGACACGGAAATATAGAAACTGCTGTAAATACCATAAAAATTGGTGCGTATGACTTCATTGAAAAACCTTTTAAATCTGATCGCCTGATGCAAGTTGTTGAGCGGGCCCTTGAATCCTCTCGATTGAAACGGGAAATTGTTGAACTTAGAGAGAAATCCAGTGACAGCGTTCAGGATTTAATCGGACGATCGAATATAATGTTAGCGCTAGAGCAGTCCATTCAACGCGTTGCGCCAACAAATAGTCGTATCATGGTCACGGGACCTTCTGGGACGGGCAAGGAAGTTGTGGCGAGGATGGTACATGCCAATTCTTTGCGGGCAAACGGACCATTTGTTGTGTTAAATGCGGCAACTATGGCCCCGGAATTGTTGGAAATTCAGCTTTTTGGGGTGGAAGAGGGACATCTTAATTCGACAAAAGGCGCGCGCCGGGGTTTGCTCGAACAAGCCCATAGCGGTACTATTTTTCTGGATGAAGTCGCTGATATGCCGCTGGAAACTCAAGGAAAAATTCTACGGGTTCTGGTAGACCAATCTTTCCAGCGGGTTGGGGGTAGCGATAAGGTGAAGGTGGACGCGCGCGTAATTTCGTCGTCCAGTCAGGATTTGACAGAGGCTATGAGCCAAGGTCGTTTTCGCGAAGATTTGTACCACCGCTTAAGTGTTGTTCCACTTCATTTGCCTCCGCTTCGTGAACGTCCTGAGGACATCGCGCCGCTTGCCAGATATTTTATTGAGCGTTTTTCAAAGAGCGCAGGACTACCTCGCCGAAAAATTGGAGAAGATGCTATTGCTACTTTGCAAGCTTCAACGTGGCCGGGCAATGTCCGACAACTCAAAAATGTGATAGAACAAATCATGATTTTGGAAGCAGGTGATAGGAGCAGTGTGATTTCTGCTGATATGATCCCGTCTGACGCTGGAGCATCAAACTCAATGATGTCAGGTAAAAAAGATCAAACAGAGATAATGACGCTGTCATTGAGGGATGCGCGGGAACGCTTTGAAAAAGAATATCTTGAAGCACAAGTAAATAGATTTGCTGGGAATATCTCGCGCACAGCGTCTTTTGTTGGTATGGAACGTTCTGCATTACACAGAAAACTGAAATCATTGGGCATACATAACAATGACAAAGTAAAAGAAGCAGAGTAATTTCACCCAAACTGATTGGGATGGGGCAAGGAAATCATGAGAGTTATCGTATGTGGCGCAGGTCAGGTTGGCTCCAACATCGCACGGCAACTTGCCCGCGAGGGGAATGAAGTAACCCTTATCGATCGGGACGCGGATCTGGTTCGTAAAATCGGTGACGAGCTTGATGTTCGAGGTATGGTTGGTCATGCGGCTCATCCGGAAACTTTAGAGGCAGCTGGAGCAGCAGAAGCAGATATGCTCATCGCCGTTACTTACAGTGATGAAGTGAATATGGTTGCTTGTCAGGTGGCGCATTCTTTGTTCGATGTTCCAAAAAAAGTTGCGCGGATTCGATCTCAAGAATATCTGCAGCCCATGTGGTCAGATCTCTACAGTAGGGATCATCTGCCAATAGATGTTATTATTTCTCCAGAAGTAGAAGTTGCACATGCTATCGCCCGCCGACTGAAAGTGCCTGGCGCATTTGATATGGTATCTTTCGGTGATGGTAAGGTCCAAGTAATTGGCGTACGGCTTGACGAAAGCTGCCCGATTGTGAACACTCCGTTACGACAGTTAACAGAACTATTTCCAGATCTGAATATTGTTGTCGTTGGAATATACCGTGCAGGTAATATGATTGTTCCAACCAGCAATGATCAAATGTTTCCGGGAGACGAAGTCTATTTTGCCGCTGATGTTGGGCATGTCAGCCGTGCAATGCCCTTGTTTGGCCATGAAGAACAAGAAGCCCGTAGTATTGTCATTATTGGCGGCGGGAATATTGGACTGCACTTGGCTCAAATTATTGAAGATGACATGAAAAATGTGTCTCTAAAAATAATTGAATTCAATAGAAAACGTGCAGAGTTTATTCAAGAACACTTGAACGAAGCGATTGTACTTGCCGGTGACGCTCTTGATCCAGAGATTTTGAGCGAAGCAAATGTGAGCCGTGCAGAAACTGTTGTCGCACTCACCAATGATGACGAAGTGAATATTTTGGCATCGCTTTTAGCCAAGGGGCAGGGCGGCGAGAGTTCTATTACTTTGATCAATAACCCGATTTTCTCAAGTTTGATGACAAGTCTCGGTATTGATTGTGTCGTTGATCCAAGAGCAACAACCGTCTCTGAAATCTTGAGACATGTTCGCCGAGGCAGAATTCGTGGGTTACATTCCTTTCAAGATGGCGCTGCGGAGGTGGTTGAGGGAGAGGCTCTGGAAACGTCTAAACTTGTTGGAAAAGAACTTCGTCACGTAAAACTCCCGCAAGGAACAATTATCGGTGCAATTCTACGAGATGGTGAAGTTGTTATTCCGCGCGGAAGTACGATTATAAAACCTAAAGACAGGGTCGTTATCTTTGCGCTTAGAAATGCAGTTCGTAAAGTAGAAGAAATGTTCTCTGTTAGTTTGGAATTTTTCTAAGCCATGCATTTCGGGCCCGTCATGACAATCTTGGGATGGTCGCTATCATTGCTCTCTGCTTTGATGCTTATTCCCTGCCTCTTCGCTCTTGACGAAGTTGGAAGCAATACGGCAGCAGCATTTTTTGCCTCCTTTATTGTCACGCTATTCTTTGGAGGTGCATTGATATTCGCAAGTCGCGGAGAAGCGACAGCTCTTGAACGCCGTGACACTTATCTCGTTGCTGTTACGGTGTGGCTGGTTATCCCGTTATTTGCTGCGCTGCCGCTATATCTTGGAGAGGCGGTTACTAGTCCCATTGATGCCTATTTTGAAGCAATCTCAGGCTTTACAACAAATGGTGCCTCTGTCATGAGCAAACTAGATGATCAGCCACGAGCTGTAATCTTGTGGCGCGCATTGATACAATGGTTTGGTGGATTTTCTCTTGTAATCTTAGTCTCAATTTTGGCAACAGCCATAAGCATACCAGGAAGCAGCCCCCTTAGCCGGGCACTTGCAAAAAGTACACGCCGGAGATTATCACGGCGCGTTCGATATGCAGTACTTTCCATCTTGAGTATTTACGCGATTTTAACAGGGATTTGTATTGTTTTACTGTGGCTTTCAGGGCTTTCAGCCTTTGACGCTCTTTGTTACGGATTTAGTACACTTTCCACTGGTGGTTTTACAGTTTCGGACGGGGGCCATGAGCTCTTTGAAAACCGTTTTACAGAGTTAGTGCTGATTATTTTTATGCTTGCAGGGGCTATAAATTTTGCATTGCATTGGGCGTTCTTTAACGGAGATCGTAGGGCTTATTTTGATAACCCGGAATACAGGTATTTGATCTATGTGTTTCTTGTGATTTCCGCCCTTATGGTAATCATGATGAATGTGGAAACAAATATCTCGTTTGTTGATAGCATTCGGTACAGCATCTTCAACACGGTTTCATTTTTAACCACTACTGGATACTCAATGAGCCCCATATCGGAGGCAGGTGAGCGTTTCTGGCCCGTTGGGACACTCTTCTTATTATTTGTCGCCATGACAATCGGTGGCTCAACTGGCTCTACAGCTGGCGGCATTAAATTGATGCGTATCGCCATGCTGATGAAACTTGTGCTGGCGGAAGTAAAAAGCTTGAGTTTTCCACGGGCCGTGATCGTAATGAAATATGCCAAAGAAAAAATAACTAAAGAGCATATTCTCTCAGTGTGGGCTTTCTTTGCTTTTTACATCTTTAGCATCATGATTATATCACTTGGCCTTAGTTTAAGCGGTCTGAACGTAAAGGCGTCTTTGGCCGTCGCCATGGCTAATCTTGCCAACGCAGGAGCTGCTATTAATGTGTCAATGTTGGGGATTACGGATGGCGGCGTCGCTGTGTCGTCCTATTCTGGATTGCCCGATACAGCAAAAATACTATTATGTTTTACAATGCTCCTAGGGCGGCTTGAGTTTTTCGCCGTTCTTGCTCTTTTAAATCCCGCGCTTTGGCGTCGATAATACAGGTGTAATATGTCGAGAATTGCCTACGTAAATGGTCAATATGTTCCTCACAATGAAGCAGCAGTTCATGTGGAAGACAGAGGGTATCAGTTCGCCGATGGTGTATATGAAGTGATTCCGGTCGTTGGCAACAAACTGATTGGCGAGGTTGGTCATCTGGATCGTTTGTGGCGCAGCATGGATGAGCTTAAAATGGCTGAACCGATGAAGCGTGCGCCACTTAAGCTGGTTATGCGCGAAGTGCTTCGCCGGAATGGCGTTGAAAACGGCCTGATCTATATGCAAATCACGCGAGGCGTTGCACCGCGCGATCATCCGTTTCCAGTTGACGCGATGTCTTCCATCGTTATGACTGCGAAAAAGACGTCCCCTGAAAAAGCCGCGAAAAAAGCTGAGCAAGGTGTTTCTGTTATTACCGTTCCTGATATTCGCTGGGGCCGGTGCGATATTAAGTCTGTTGCTTTGCTTCCAAATATTCTCGCTAAACAGGAAGCCGTTGAAAACGGAGCTTACGAGGCATTTCAGGTTGATGCAGATGGCTTTGTCACCGAAGGGACTTCGACAAATGCATGGATTGTTGATCAGGACGGAACACTTATTACACGTGCTGCCAGTAATTCCATCCTGTCTGGTATTACACGTGCAGACCTTCTGGAACTACTGGAAAGTAATAACATCAAAGTGGAACTCAGATCCTTCAGTGTCGATGAATTACATACCGCACGTGAAGTGTTTTTAACCAGCTCTTCCTCATACGTTCAGCCGGTAGTTGAGGTGGACGGGAAAGTCATCGGGAATGGCAAGCCTGGAAGTATTTCAAATAATTTGAGAGAAATTTTTATGGACTATATGAACAATTAGTACGTACTAATCGGTCAATTTCTGCGAGAATTAGTTTCTTTTAAAGGAAAGATCGCTTATTTTGATTAATTACTGTGAAAAGACTTGTGTTTTTCCTTCGACAACCTTATCTGAGGAGAACTTTTTTGCCTTTTGGGAAAATAGTCATATTTACTAATTTGAAATCTAGCTGCAAAAGTTGGAAGTTAATTTCAATAACAAGAAAGAGACTGCTAAATGGCCTCTGAAAAATCATTAAACGTTCAAGACGTATTTTTAAACAAAGTACGTAAGGACAATGTCCCAGTAACCATTTTTTTGGTAAACGGGGTAAAGCTGCAAGGTGCCATCAGTGCATTTGATAATTTTTGTGTAACGCTGCGCCGTGATAAACAGGATCAGTTGGTTTACAAGCATGCCATTTCTACGGTAATGCCTGCGACACCAATCCAGTTATACGATCCATCTGCGGAGTAATCTCTGTTTCGAGGGATAGAAATTAGACAGTAAAGTATGGATAATGAAAACGAACGCGGGTCTCCGCGTTCCGGGGACAAGGCGCTTGTCCTGCACCCTTATTTGAAAAGAGGCAAAGCGAAGAGCAGCCGCGACCCAGACTCCTGTTTGGCTGAAGCGGTTTCGCTAACGGCGGCTATTAATCTGGATGTTGTACATTCGGAAACGGTATCGCTTTCTGCTCCAAAACCCGGAACATTGTTTGGCAGTGGAAAATTGGCGGATTACCGCGATTTTATCGAAGCCAATGAAATTGATGTTGTGGTTATTGATGGGCAGGTAACTCCAGTTCAACAAAGAAATATTGAACGTAGTATTCACTGCAAGGTGGTGGATCGCACTGGGTTGATATTGGAAATTTTTGGCGATCGTGCCCAGACAAAAGAGGGCGTGCTACAAGTTGAGCTGGCTCATTTATCCTATCAACGTACCCGTTTGGTCCGTTCGTGGACCCATCTGGAACGTCAACGCGGTGGTGCTGGTTTCCTTGGCGGACCCGGCGAGTCTCAACTTGAAATTGACCGCCGTTTGATTGATGACCGGATCATTAAGCTAAAACGCCAACTTGAAACAGTTGTCCGCACGCGTGATTTACACCGTGCTAAGCGTAAAAAAGTCCCTTATCCCATTGTTGCCCTTGTCGGTTATACAAATGCTGGGAAATCAACCCTGTTTAATCGCTTGACCAGTTCTGACGTTTTTGCAGAAGATCTTCTTTTTGCAACTCTTGATCCGACCATGCGTAAAATCGACTTACCGGGCGGACAAACGGTTATTTTGTCAGATACAGTAGGTTTTATTTCAGATCTTCCAACGGAATTGATTGCAGCTTTTAGGGCAACCCTCGAAGAAGTGTTAGAAGCAGATTTAATTGTTCATGTTCGCGATATCACCCATAATGATACAGAAGCACAGAAAGAAGATGTATTTAACGTCTTAAGACGGCTTGGTATCGATATCGGCGATGAAGGTCTCTACCTTGAGGTTTTAAATAAACTGGATCTATTGGACGACGATAAAAAAGAGATCGTTCTGAACGAGTGCGATCGTCGACCTGATTTAATTGGCATGTCGGCTGTAAGCGGTGAGGGGGTAGAGACGTTTCTTACCCGTGTTGAAGAGCAAATCACCAGCAAGCAGAAAATACTTACTGTGACAGTGCCGTCGGAAGATGGCGCATCCCTGTCGTGGATCTACAGAAACGGAACCGTCCTTGATCGCACTGATCAGGAAGAGTTTGTTATTCTGGAAGTGAAGTTTTCGGTCGAAAATCTTGGCCGCATCGCAAAAATGCCAGTGACAATTGACTAACTTCTCTTGGATGCCTTTTCGAGCATTTTGGCTTGATTCCATAGGGCATCCATTTCATCCAATGTGCTCTCTTCGGTTTTTTTGCCTTGCTCATGCAGCGCGGCTTCCACATGCTGAAAGCGGCGTGTGAATTTACGATTTGTTTTAGCTAAGCACACTTCCGGATCGATCCCCATATGACGCCCAAGATTGACAACAGAGAAGAGTAGGTCTCCAAACTCGTCTTCGACATTTTCTTTAGGTGCGTTTGTTTCAATCTCGAACTTGAACTCTTCCAGCTCTTCACTGATTTTGTCAAATACCGGTTGCGTGTCTGGCCAGTCAAATCCAACGCGGGCGGCTCTATTTTGAAGCTTGTGTGCCCGTGTGAGGGCGGGGAGTGTCTTAGCCACGCCTTGCAAGGCGGAATGCGGCTCGGCAGCCCCATTAGACTTCAAAGCTCTCTCCGCAGCCTTGGTTTCTTCCCATGCGATGACTTGGGCATCGGCACTACCGATATCTGTGTTGCCAAATACATGGGGATGACGATGGATCATTTTTGCATTAATTGCATCGACTACATCATTGAAATTAAAAGAATTTTCTTCTTTCGCCATTTGTGCATAAAAGACAACTTGAAACATGAGATCACCAAGTTCTGATTTAAGTTCTTCCATATCACCATCTGCAATGGCTTCAGCCACTTCATAGGCTTCTTCGATGGTATGCGGGGCAATGGTTTCGAAACTTTGTTCGATATCCCATGGGCATCCGGTTTTAGGATCGCGCAGCTGCTCCATGATTTGCAGCAATTGATCCATCGGTGAAAGAGTGTCAGATATGCTCACGATACGGGCCTCAAAATGTAATTTGAATTTGTGCAAGAGTGTACTCAGCAGACACAACATATCAAGGCATCGTCGTCGCTTTTTCAAATATTGAGTCAAATTTTTGTCACGCCCCGAAATCATGGTCGTCCAATAACCGTATATTTTGACATCTTCTAAATGATTGGAATTGTTATGAGCGGTGGGTTGAACAATTTATTCATCAATGATCCTGTGACTTTTCTGCAGAACAATTTGATTGTTCACAACGCGATAGAACCGTTTACCTCTGAGACTGAAGATCCAGAAGAGCGAGAATTTACATTCGTAGAACGAATGATTAACGGCCGGCAAGCAAAAGCGATAAAACGAAACCAAGATGGCAGTTATAGTGAAATGCGTGTAGTGGAGCTGCAGTTATATGGCAGCACGATGGAAACTAGGGCGGGTCCAAAAAGCAAACACTCACACCCGCTAGTGTCGCATTATCTCCCCTACATGAGGGGGAGAGCAATAGGCGTTCATATGGGGAATGACAGACCGTTTATGTTCAATCATTCGTTAACTGGTTGTACTCTTGCCCTTACAAAAGAGGGAGCTACGGCAAGCGTGATGCATATTGCAGATAATTTGTCAGCGGCACAGAAAGATCTACACCGGCAGCAGTTTTTTGGAAACAGACCGGTTCGACAGTTTGTAGAGAAGGAATATTCAGCTGCAGCGATGACCCATGTTGTTGGCATTTATACGAAACAGCATGGTTGGCGCTTCTATGCACAAGGCTATGATACTGCTGACGATTATAGTTTTGCAAATTCTGGGGCTGTAATCCGAGAGGGGTCTGATTATTTTTGTTACTTCGGCGATAAGGTCGTGCTGGTTTGAAGAAACTCGACGGATAAATAAAAATGTAGATTTTTCAGTCCCAATTGATCGAATAACGGGTTAAAATAACCCATGGATGAATTTGACGAACCTGAAAAGAAGAAACGAAAACCACGACTGCCCAAGGACGTGACCCCAAGATTAGTGCGTGAGCAGGCGCTGCGCTATCTTGATCGATTTGCGACGACCACTCAAAAACTACAACGGCATTTATTCACAAAGAACCGAAAAGCCATCGAGTTATATGATCTGGATGAAGCGACGGTACAAAAGGTCATCGATACGGAAATTGAAAAACTGATCAGCGCCGGCATTATGGATGATCAAGAATACGCTGATAGCAAAGCCAGATCCATGGCACGTCAAGGGAAATCAAAACGCCAGATCGTCGGCAAGCTCTTTACATTGGGACTCGATGAAAACCACTCCGATCACGCTATTACTGAGCTGGAAGATGTGGGCGGGCACACCGATAAAATTGGTGCCGCAAAATACATAAAAAAACGCCGCTTTGGCCCCTACAAAGACACTGCCACACAAAAAGATCGCAGCCAAAAAGAACTTCTGACCCTCGTTCGAAATGGATTTTCTTACGCTTTGGGTGAAAAGCTCCTGTCGCTTGAAACCATAGAAGAAATTGAAAATATTATTTATGGGGAACAATAAGTTAATCCAGACCCTTAATCTGATAAATCAATTAAATTGAGAGACAAATGACGAAAACAATACTTATAACAGGCGCCAATCGCGGTATTGGCCTGGAACTTGTTCGAACATATTTAGGCATGGGTGATCATGCGATTATCGCCTGTTGCCGGTCCCCAGAAAAGGCTTTAGATTTACAAACTCTCAGAGACAGTTCAGGCGGTAAAATCACCATAGAGCAGCTCAATGTTGCAGATGAGAAATCGGTTCAGAATTTGACGACAGCTCTTGCCGGTCAGACAATTGATATCCTGCTTAATAACGCTGGGATCATGGGCGGAAGAGAAAGCGCAATAAACGTGGATTTCGGGCAATGGATGGAGGCGTTCAAAGTAAACACTATGGCCCCCGTACGTCTCGTTCATGCCGTTCTCGAAAATTTGAAAATGTCAGACGATGCTAAGATCATGACCATTTCTAGCCAAATGGGCGCTCTTAGCCTGAATAGTAACGGCGCCGCTGCGTATCGATCCACCAAGGCTGCCCTTAACAAGGTCATGCAAGTACTGGCCCTTGATCTGTCAACAATGGGAATTACAGTGGCCGTTATCCATCCGGGCTGGGTTCAAACCGACATGGGCGGTACCGCAGCCGAAATAACCGCAACCGAAAGCGCCGCTGGTATTGCCTCTGTCATTTCAAAAATGACACCCGCCGAAACCGGATCTTTTTACAAGTGGAACGGTGAAGGTCATGCTTGGTAGATATTGCTAAAAACCCGTGTTTCTATATAAAATGTAATTAACAACACAAAGTTTTGGCTTTTGAAATCCGCTGTAAGCTGCTTTATATAGAGCCAATAAATTATTTGTCGGCATAAGCCGATGAGGGGCCGCGCAATAAATGATAATGGAGTTCAATACATGAGCGAAACATCCACGTATGAGCCAGCTAAGGTTTGGAAATGGGATAAGGCAAACGGCGGCAAGTTTGCCAATATTAACCGTCCGATTGCAGGTTCTACACATGATAAAGAATTGCCTGTTGGCAAACACCCGATCCAGCTTCATTCGTTGGCGACCCCGAACGGTGTAAAAGTTACCATTATGTTGGAAGAGCTTTTAGCAGCAGGGCACACGGGTGCAGAATATGATGCTTACCTCGTTAATATCGGGGAAGGGGATCAATTCGGTAGCGGCTTTGTCGATATTAATCCAAACTCGAAAATTCCGGCCCTAGTGGATCAAAGCACGGACAAGCCAACACGTGTGTTCGAGTCTGGCTCTATCCTGTTGTATCTTGCTGAAAAATTTGGCGCCTTCTTACCAACAGATCCCGCGGCACGTACTGAATGTTTGTCATGGCTTTTCTGGCAAATGGGCAGTGCGCCGTATCTTGGCGGTGGTTTCGGCCATTTCTATGCCTATGCGCCTGTCAAAATCGAATACTGCATTGATCGTTTCTCTATGGAAGTGAAACGTCAGCTCGACGTGTTGGATCAACGTTTAGCGACCAACAAATATATGTGCGGGGATGAATACACAATCGCAGATATGGCGATCTGGCCTTGGTATGGTGCGCTCGTCGATAACCGCGTGTATGAAGCCGGCGAGTTTTTGGATACGCAATCCTACAAAAATCTGGTTCGCTGGACTAAAGAAATTGGTGAGCGTAAAGCTGTGCAGCGTGGCCGCATGGTCAACCGTGCCTTTGGCCCTGAGGAAGAACAACTTCGTGAACGTCATGACGCTAGCGATTTTGAAACCAAAACTCAGGATAAAATTGGCGAACCCGCTTAAAAATTCTTGATAATTTGATCAAGGCTTTGTACCTCCATAACAGGAGTACAAAGCCTTTTTTTTGCCGATTTTTTATAGATCAGCCACTCAGCCAGATCTTAATCCCCAAAAGTATCGTTTTTAATGTCATACAGATGGCGGGTAATGGCCTCACTGGCTACTAATAATTGGTTCTACACAATATAGATCGTCATTTAGTATCCAAGCCAATCAAAATGTTTAGAGTGCGTACAATCTTAAAACGGAGTTCTTTATGTCCCAGTTCACAACACGTCCGGAAATACTTGGCAATTTCGGTGTGGTCACAACTACGCATTGGCTGGCAACGGCTGCGGGCATGGCTATTCTTGAAAAGGATGGAAATGCGTTTGACGCGGCTGTTGCAACGGGTTTTGCACTGCAAGTCGTGGAACCACATTTGAACGGACCGGGCGGAGAGGTCCCGATTATTGTAGCGCCAGCCGGTAAAGATCCGAAAGTCATCTGCGGACAAGGCGTTGCGCCCGCGGCGGCCACCGTTGATGTATACAAAGAGTTGGGGCTGGAGATCGTTCCGGGAAGTGGTTTGCTGGCGGCTGTGGTGCCGGGAGCGTTCGATGCGTGGATGTTGATGCTTCTGAAATACGGGACAATGCGGCTCCGGGATGTGTTGGCGCATGCCATTGGTTTTGCGCGAAATGGATATCCTTTAGTTCCAAATATCAGCAATACAATCGAAGCTGTAAAAGAGCTGTTCGAAGATGAATGGACCTCCTCCGCCGATGTATATCTACCAAACGGCGAAGTTCCGGAAGCTGGTACGCTTTTCAAAAATCCGACTATGGCTGATTTGTATGATCGCATTATCACCGAGGCGGAAGCCGCGGCTGATGATCGTGAAGGACAAATCGAAGCCGCCCGAAAAATCTGGAGTGAAGGGTTTGTCGCAAAAGAAATAGACGAATTTTGCCGAACCCAAGACGTTATGGATACAAGCGAAGAGCGTCACTGCGGCCTGCTTCGCTATGAAGATATGGTGAGTTGGCGCGCAACAGAAGAAGAGCCGCTTACATTCGATTATAAAGGCTATACCGTTTGTAAAACCAATGCATGGGGGCAGGGACCAGTATTCCTGCAACAGCTTGCCCTGTTGCAAGGGTTTGATCTGGACAGCATGGATGAAAATTCACCGGATTTTGTACATACGGTGGTGGAGGCAACCAAGCTCGCATTCGCGGACCGTGAAGCCTTTTACGGCGACCCAAATTTCGTTGATGTCCCTTTGGATGTTTTGTTGTCCAAAGAATATAATGACGAACGCCGTAAATTGATCACCGATGAAGCCTCCATGGAAGTGCGGCCCGGTCACATTGATGGATATGGCGGCCCTGTTGTTGTACGACCGAAGGGCGAGTCTGCTGAAGGTAATTCAAAATTCGATATCGGTGAGCCGACGGTTGCCCGTTTTGACGAACCTAACCCAACCAAAGACGGTGGTGCAAAAGGCGATACGTGTCATCTGGATATTATTGACCGGTGGGGCAATATGGTGGCGGCAACGCCAAGTGGGGGCTGGCTGCAAAGCTCTCCAGTTATACCGTCGCTTGGGTTTGCGCTCAGCAATCGGGCACAGATGTTCTGGCTTGACCCTGAATCTCCTGCTTGTATTGCCCCCCAAAAACGGCCCCGCACCACATTAACGCCCTCACTGGCCCTACGGGATGGAAAACCGTATATGGTGTTTGGAACCCCGGGTGGTGACCAGCAAGATCAATGGTCATTACATCTGTTCCTGCGCCACGTGCATTTTGGTTTGAATTTGCAAGAGTCTATTGATGCGCCCGGCTTTAACACCGCTCATTTCCCGAACTCGTTCTTCCCTCGTGAAACTGAAATCGGGAATCTTGCAATCGAAGGCCGTTTTCCTGAGGAGACTGCAGAGGCTTTAGGGAAGAAAGGGCATAAATTGGTGGTTGACGACGATTGGTCCCTTGGCCGTATGACCGCCGCGTCAAAAGACGGTGAAATGCTGAAAGCCGCTGCAAATCCGCGGTTTATGCAGGGCTATGCCATTGGACGATAGTCATTTTCGATTATTCCTGAGACGAGTATTTGTTCCAGATTCCTTGGTAAATGCCGTTTGACCGCACGACCCGTAGCCCTTGGTTTAAATCTCTAAGTAGGGCATAAGGATTTGTTATTGCCTTTGAAATACACGTGTAATAAGGCTGACTACTTAGATTATAGTATGCGAATTTTGTCTTTGAATTAAGCTTCTTAAGCTCATACAGGATAACGTTTTTGTAAGCATAAATTGCATCAATACGCCCCGTCAGTAGCATTAAGGCGAGTTGTTTACTGTCGACAAAACTCATAACTTTCATGCCGAGTTTTTCAAGTTCCCGCTCTGTGGCGTATCCACGTACTGTACCAACTTGAATATCACCAAGGTCTTTGAGTGTTCTAATCTTTTTACCAGAGTAATTGGAAGAGACAAATATACCTTGATGGAGAATTCCGAGCATGTCTGAATAGTGAAAACTGTTTTCACGCTCTGCTGTATAACTGCATCCGCAGAGTGCATCTACTTTCCCGTATTTAGTTATTTCCAATGCGCGTTTGAACGGAAATGTATGAAATTTGACTGATCTGTTGACTGTTTTCAACGCCGCGGCCAGAACTTCTTGAGTGATACCAGGTTCTTCTTTGTTATCTGTATTGAAAGGTGGGAACACGGCGCATGCAAACTGCAATTCCCTCAAGCTTTGAGACTGAGCTAGTGTTGGGAAAACGAAAAAGGGAATTAAAACCAAAACTAGGAACAGATATCTCATTGTAATCCAATAATACCATTCGTTGATCGTCCTAATCTATCTATGTCTATTATTCGAAAATGCAAAATATGTGTGTTTGGGCAAGATCCTATTTTGGTGGCAATTACTCCACAAAAAAGCAGAACTAACCACGTTAGTCCTGCAGGTTCTGTTTCTGGACGTTACGCTTAAGCTGCAGCGAGTTCTATAAGTTTTACTTCAGCGGTAGCAAGGGCCTCAGCTTTCGGATCCTCGCCCATGGCCAGACCTTCTGCATATACAAATTCAACATCCACAATTCCGAAGAAACCGAAGATTGTTTGAATAAAGCCTGTTTGCGTATCTGTCGGGGTTCCGACGTACTTACCGCCGCGTGCAGCAAAAACATATGCTTTCTTCCCCGTTAGCAATCCTTCAGGGCCATTTTCTGTATAAGTAAAGGTCTCGCCAGCCCGCGCCACATAATCGATCCAGGCTTTCATGCTGGAAGAGACACCAAAGTTATACATTGGCAGACCCATAACAATGATATCGGCAGTGCGAAGCTCATTGATCAGAGTTTCAGAAAGAGCAGCGGCCTCGGCTTGTGTTTCGTTGCGGTCCTCTGGTGCAAGGCCATACCCGCCAATAACTTCGCCGGTCAGATGAGGAATTGGATTTTCACCTAAATCCCTAACAGTAAGTTCACTTCCGCCGTGGGTTACAAGATATTGATCCACAAACTTCTGACTGATCTGGTTCGAATTGCCTGCATCACCAAGGATACTGCTTTTGATATGTAGAATATTTGTCATTGTATTTGTCCTTCCAGGGCATACTAAATTTCATCTGCCTCAGAATTAGTATCTACAAATCAGATTTAAAAGCGGTATAATCTGATCATAAAGATCAATTTTTTTGATAGGTTTAATATGTCTGCCCCAAAAGTCAGCCTCGAACAATGGCGAATTCTACATAGCATTATCACTGAAGGCGGGTTTGCGCAGGCCGCGAAAAAGCTCAACAAAAGCCAGAGCGCGGTAAGTTATGCCGTCTCCAAAATTCAAGAACAATTAGGACTTGATGTTCTCACCATAAATGGCAGAAAAGCAGAGCTTACAGAGGCAGGCGAACTTCTTCTACGGAGGTCTCGTATCTTGCTGGACGAAGCTGAAAATCTGGAGGCCGCGGCGAAATCCCTTAACGATGGTTGGGAGGCTACGATCAGCATTGCGTCAGAAGTTTTGTTCCCGCAGCATTTGCTAATGGCGGCGCTTGATCGATTATCGGAAGAAGCTCCCTACACCCGGGTCGAGATCATCGAAAGTGTGATGTCTGGTACAGAAGATCTCATCGTTCAGAAGAAGGTGGACCTTGCCATATGTGGAATGCAGCCCGCTGGATATGTCGGCGTGCCGCTTATGGATATGGAGTTTGCTCTTGTCTCAGGACCGGATCATCCGCTGGCGAAGCAAAATGATTTAGTCACTTTCCAACAACTTTCACAGTATCGCCAGATTGTGATCCGGGATTCTGGTGAAAAGCGTAGTGGTTCGGGAGGTTGGCAAAAGGCGGAGCAACGCTGGACCTTTAGTCATTCCGGAACGGCACGAGAGGCATTGAAGCGAGGGTACGGATTTTCATGGGCGCCAACCTGTTCGCTAATAGAGGAAATAAATCGCGGAGAAATTGTTCGGCTGAAAATAGAAGGCACCACAAATAAACGCGTAACCCTAAATTTAGTCTATCCCAACATCGATACCGCAGGACCCGCCACCAAAAGACTGGAAACTCTTCTCTTGGATGTCGTGGATCAACATCAACGGAAGTTTATGAATTGTTGAAGTGAGCTAAAAGAAAGCGTCTCTTGTTCTTGATAATGATCATCAATCATTCTTGAAGCATCACATTTCTGTGTAGCCTTCTGGATATAGTTGCAGAAATGTTGCTATATATTTGAATTCGCGTATCCTTGCCATGTGCGAGTTTGAAATATGCGCGAGGCCTTTTCATCCATGATGAATATTGGTTGTGTAGACTAAGAGTAGGGTGGTTGTAGTGAATTTTGAGTCGGAAAAAATTAAGCCTGCTGAACATACCAGCTTAGCCGAAGGGCGATCCTTACTTGAAAAAATAACTCAATGGCAATTGAGAGAATTACTCTCATACTGGATAGACATACACCCTGAAGACGGTCTGCCAGCAAGATCCCTCATTGATCCTATGAAAATGCCAAAGGTTCTCCCTAACATTACGATGATGGATGTTGAACGGGATCCGTTTCGGCTTAAATTCAGACTTTTAGGAACGGCCGTCACACATGCATTCGGACGAGATTTCACAGGTAAGTATTTTGATGATGTGTTTGAGAAATACGAGAAATCATTAGGATATCAGCAAAGAAAGTATGTGACTGACACAGGGCTTCCTATCCACTTTTCTGGAAATGGAAAACTGAAATATAATTTGGACTATGCCTCTGTAGAGTGGGTACTGCTTCCTCTTGCTTCAGACGGCAAGAATGTAGATATAATTATTAGCGCAATTTCTTATGGCGGCGAATGAAGAAAAGTTGGCGTAAACTCTGCCTAATTAGACGCGACATTAAAAGGTTTATTTCTTGCTGCCATTAGCTCGAGTGATGTTCGCATACTTTTCTTTATTTCGGATATATTAAACGGCTTACGAATAAATTGAATGCCGTGGTGAACCTCATATTTTGATTTAATATCTTCCAGTGGATGCCCGGAAATTATCACAACCGGAATGTCAGGAGATATTCGCTTAACCTGTGCCACCAACTCATGCCCTTGTAGGAGCGGCATGCTCTGGTCTGTGATTAGGAAATCAAATTTATCCGGATGCGTTTCAAAGATAGCCGCTGCTTCTATTGGGTTATGAAAGCTGGTTGTAATACATCCAAATCGATCCAACATATTTTCTAGTAATCGAAGGTTGTCGCTCTCATCGTCAACAAGCATGACACGAACATCTATAAGTTCGTCGCAAGAATATGTTTCACTTTCTGCAATAGCCTCAGCCTTCGGTGCTAAATGATTTGATCTTTTCAACTCAGCTACATCACCAGAATAAGGCAACCAGATATGGAAAGTTGCGCCTTGATTTAGGCTGGATTCAACTTGAAGCTCGCCGTTCATGTTTGTAATGATCCCGAGCGATGTCGATAGGCCAAACCCGTTGCCCTTTCCAGATCCTTTTGTTGTGAAATACGGCTCGAAAATCTTGTCACACATTTCTTTGGGGATACCGTGTCCCGTATCGGAAATCACAATATGAATTTTCGGAACTGTTAATGGGAATTGAGTGCTTTTTGTTTCTTCATATTTGGACTCAATTTTTGCAGAAATGGACAGTGTGCCCCCGTGCTCTTCCATTGCATGCATGGCATTGGTGAAAATATTGATTAACGCCTGTTCAGTTTTTCCAGGATCGCCATTCACGATCAAATCTCCATCACTCAACAGCGTTTCTATATGGATAGAAGCCGGAAAAGTAGGTCTGATAAATTTAACCGTATTCAAAATGAGAGATTTAACATCAAAGTCGTGCAACTCTTTTATATTGGTCATTCGAGAGAAATTCATGATTTGATCAATCATTTTCTTCGCTCTATCAGCCCCTTTCAGAATTTGAACAGCGCCATGGTGTGACGTTGTGTTTTTCTGAAGTTCTTCTGTGAGAACTTCTGCCCAACCCATAATAGGGGTCAGTACATTATTTATATCGTGGGCAATGCCACCTGCTAGTGCACCAACTGTTTCCATGCGCTGACTTTGTTGCAGTGTATGGTCACTCGTAATGTCCCTAATAAGCATTACACGATTTATTATTTGTTTTTGATCATCAAGAACTGTGGTAATCGAGACCATTGCCGGATAGTGGTTGCCATCTTTTTTTTCAGCACCCAACTCACCAGCCCAATGCCCATTGTCTTCAACTTTACCCCAAATATCCGAACCATGATCTCTTAAAGGGTTATTCCTCTTAAATAGGTTTAATTTTTTCTGTTCGACTTCATGAAAGGCGTACCCTGTTTGCTCGATGTAGGCGTTGTTAACCTCGATTACCTGTCCTTCAGGGGTAAATATTACAATACCGTCAGACATGCTATCAATGGCGTGTTTGGCTGTTTGTAGCGCGACCAATGGTTTAACCAACGAAATTCTCAATGCATAAAACAAGAACAGAATGACAGAAAATCCAACTAATATTGTTTGTATGATCTCTAAAAGGAGGGTTTTGAATAGTCGTTCCGTTAGAGGTTTTTCTGTGAAATATGCCTCCACATTACCGATGGTCATTTGATCAATTTTTATTGGGTGCTTCAGTTTTCGATCAGCAGCCGATAAGATACTGTTATGCTTGTCCGGTTGAAAATCTGTGATTGTACCGTCAGCGAGTTTAATCTTGCCCATAAACAGGTGGCCAAAATTTCCATAAACCTTAATTGCGATAAGATATGGATCTTGCAGCTCCGCATCCAGAATAGCTGTTGCAATGTCTTCAGAATAAGTTCGATCAAAGGATTTTTTATATATATCCCAGATGGTTGGATTGACTGTCGCTGAAATACGGCTGGAAATTCGTTCGAATTTCGCGTTCATTTCATTATGAAAATCATACCAGTTATAGCCGAAACGAATTCCGATAAAGCTGATCATGATGACCGTCGTTATGGTCACTAATAAAATTGCTAGTTTGATCGATAACGAATTACGCATAACCTTTAAATCTACATTTCACTATGTACAAAAAAGATACTTATTCGTAAGCACCAAAAACTTCATAATATTTGTTGTATTCACGCTTAAAGAATTGCTTTTTCTCAATAAGTCGTTTGGAGAATGGATCTCTGTTTTTATAGATTTCCAAAATCTTGTCAGAGGCTTGCCGCCATCGTATCAAATCTTCGTCTGACCATCGGTTGAATTGGGTCCCATTTTCTTTAAATTGCTTGAGGGCCGCTACGTCCTCTTTTTTTGCCATGAGAGTAGTTGTTAAAGTATAGCTCTTAATAGCAGTTTCTAATATGGCTTGAAGATCCTCAGGCAGTTCTGCGTATGCGGATTGGTTGATAAGAAAATCGGCAAGAACAGAGGGCTGCCAAATAGCAGGTACTATTGCGTGACTACTAAAATCTTGCAGGCCTAAATTCCAGGCACCGGCAGTCGTCGTCCATTCAACAGCATCCAGGTTATTATTTTCGAGTGCAGGACGTATCTCGCTTGGCACCAGTGGTATCGTAAAGGCACCAGACGCTTCTGCCAGAACTTCGCTGGGAAGACCTGGGCCGATTCTAACTCGTTTTTCCCTTAAATCCTCTAGGGATCGAATAGGCTCTTTTGAAAGTAAGCCAAATTCCATGCCAGGCCACCATGCGGGTCGCCAGATAATTCCTTTTGGGGCGGAAAGTTCATTTGCAAGAGATGTACCCTCATCGGCAAGGAAGAACATCATGGAAGCATCAAGGTTCATAAAGTCAAATGGGCCAGCATTCATGACCGCCCAGGCAGGGTGTTGTCCTGACCACCAGTTAGGCCAACCATTTCCCATTTCGATTTTTCGCTCACTAACAGCGTCAAAGATGCTGGGACCTCCTACGATTTCACCTGCAGATTTAGGGGTGATATCTAGCCGACCGTTACTCATCAATCTGATGTTGTCGGTCATTTTCTCCAGCTCAATATAGTCAATGCTGGTTTTTACGGCGTGGGATTGAAGGGTCCATTTGTACTTGGAGGCATCCTCTTCAGTGCAACCGAAAAGAACTATAGAACATACTAAAATAATCAAGGGCGACAACTTGCGTGACAACATCAAACAGACCTCAGACTTGAATTTCAATTTAACTGTAGTGTGTAATGGTTAATGTATTCGTAACTTAAGATATTGGTTCCTCGCGACCCTTATTTCAAGTTACTGCTCAAAATTATAAATCACAGAGCATTGCAAATTTTTGTCTTAATTGATTTTCATCGAAGTCGCCTTTAGGTGCAATAGCGACCATGCCGTATTCGGTGCTCTCTGTGTGGGGATGCCTTAATTGAGCAATTTCTACACGCGTGCCGACGCGGTGTACTGTACAAACCCGATCGGGATCATTTACGTCTCGAAAAATACCTTTGAGCCGAATAACCTTAGATGAAATCTCTGACGCCCATTGTTTGATAAATTCAGGATCCAACGGTTTGTTAATGGAGGCTGAAAGTTGTGTGAACACCTCGTCATGTTTATGATTGATTGATTTGTTTTCACTAAGTTGGGTACAAAAGTTTATAGTCGATCCAAACAAGACCTCTGGCGTAATTTTGGAATGATTGGTAAGCATTAATCCTGCGCTCTGATTAAGATCAATGAGATATAGTTTTATTTTTTTGACCTCGTCTGCCGAACAGCAATCAGTCTTGTTGAGAATGAGTAGATGTGCCGCTGAAATTTGCTCATTGATGACACCCTCTAGTCGTTTGTCCGATAAAGAGTTCTGAATATTTTCAGCATCTATCAATGTTACAATTGCGTTTAATGTTAAATCCGGTTCAGCCTTGCCAAAATTTGCGATTTTCGATGGCTCAGCAACACCGCTGGCTTCAATGATAAGCTGGTCAGGTGCAGGGGTCATGTTGAGTGCATCGTCAAAAGCTTGAAATATGTCCCCTCCCATGCTGCAGCACACGCATCCATTTGCAAGGGTGAGGGTATTTCCATCCTGATCGCGGATCAAATCCGCATCAATAGCGATGTCACCAAAGTCATTTACCATAACGAGCAGGCGTTGACCTCCGGCATTTCGGAGGAGATGATTTACCAGAGTTGTTTTGCCGCTTCCCAAGAAACCTGCAATCACCGTAATGGGAAGCGGGGACATTCTATTGTTCATGATACTGGTAATTTAACTCCGCCAACAACTGTTCCCCAAACACATATATCACGAAGGGAAATTGGATCTACACCTTCTGGATCCTGCTCTAAAACAGCGAAATCAGCCCATTTTCCAGATTCAATGGATCCAATTTCATGGTCCATATGTAATGTATAGGCTGCCCCAAGTGTAATTGCATAAAGGGCGTCTTTCACGGAAATCCGTTCCTCTGGACCCAGAACTTCACCACTTTCTGTAATACGGTTTACCGCACACCATGCTGTAAACAAGGGCCCCATTGGAGTCACCGGCGCATCAGAGTGAATGGCGAAGGGAACGCCAATATTGATAGCAGACTGGCAGGGATCCATACCTCGTGCGCGTTCTGGACCAATGGTCAGGGCCGCGTGTTTATCACCGAAATAATAAATATGGTTAGAGAAGAAGTTGGCGAGAACGTCCAATTGTTTCATTTTTCGAAGCTGAGCGTTATCTGCCATTTGAACATGTTGTAAAACATGACGAATGTCAGGACGATTATTTTTAATTTTTGCGGCTTCCAAAGCATCAAGCGCTGCATCTATGGCCTCATCACCATTTGTATGAATATGCATCTGGATGCCCGCGTCATGAAGTTCCGTGACGAGTATCTTTAGCTGTTCTGGTGCAATATTCCAGATCCCGTTTGGCGCACCATTATAATGGACTGGCCATTTAATTCGGGCGGTAAAACCTTGAATTGAACCATCTGTTACAATTTTTACGGCACCTACAATGAGTTTGTCTGTGCAAAGTTTCTTAAGCTCCAGAGCGCGTTTTTTAATCTCGCTAGGTGGCATGGAAAGACCATTTAGCATGGTGTGCAAGCGAACCGGATAATTTGCTTTACCTGTTAATCCTTGCATCTCAGCAACGTCTTCATCTGGCAGATCATTTAGCAAATCAGTTGCCGATGTAACACCCGCCCGATTACAAACCTTGCCAAAGTTTACAATTCCCACCTCGGATCGTCCGAGTTTTCTGAAATCGATATTGAGACGCCGCATCACGGGATACATTGCTGCCATTTCCTGCAACTCACCGTTTGGAGAACCATCGGGGCTTTTCGCAATCCCATCAAGATCGGAATGTTCGTCATATTCTGCTAATGCCAAAGATACAGAATTGACAGTCATCAAATGAAAATTCGAGTGCATAATTGCAATTGGTCTTGTTTTGCTGACAGAATTTAGGTCGGTTTTATCCATTCTCCGACCTTCAAGGAAAATAGGGTCAAGTCCCCATGCGACGAGCGGAACATCTGCTGAAAGTGTTTTTTCAACCTCTCGTAACCGATCTAGAACATCTTCAATAGTCTTGACACCGAGCCACGCTCCGCCGTCCGGATCAATGCGGCCCTGATACCCTACATAAGTGAAGTTCCAGATGCCGCCAGCCATTAAATGGGAGTGACCCTCGACCATACCTGGCATCAGTATTTTGTCCCTAAAGCTTTCATCCAGTTCATATTGTCCCCAGCCGGCCATCTCTTCTTCGGAACCGGCAGAAAGGACGCGGCCATCTCTAATGGCAACATGTGTCGCGGTGGGATTACCCGGATTCATAGTGATAATTTTTTTAGCTTTAAAAACAGTTATTAGTCCCAAGTTTTCGATCCTTCAGAATTTTTCTTATTGCAAAAAGTTTACGGACAGGCCTAACCTCTGAAAAATAGTTTATTTCGCTGTTATTGTGCTAATTAATAGAAGAATGATGAAATACACCCTCAAACAGTTGCATTATATAGACGTCGCTGCGCGCCATGGTTCTATTGCAAGGGCGTCACAAGAGCTTAATATATCGCCTTCCTCAATTTCGGCGGCGATTGATGTTGTGGAACAAGACACGAACCGGGCTCTTTTCGAAAGACTCCCCTCCAAAGGGATAACGCCAACGAGATACGGATTGACTTTTCTTGGGCATGCTCGCGAATTGCTGAAAGCCAATAGAACGTTTGAAGCGGCATTATCAGATCAAACACGTCGTATAAGCGGATCAATAAGAATGGGGTGCTTTACACCTGCAGCCCCGATATTGTTACCAATTGTCGCACGTTCAATCGCAGACAATCATCCAGATATCACAATCGAGTTTTCTGAAGGCGACGCACCGCAGCTCTATGAGAAGCTGCTTGCGAGTGAATTTGACGTGGCATTTGCCTATCAATCAATTCCGCCGCAACCAAATATAGAATTTATTCGATTGTTCAGCGCTCCGCCGCATATTGTATTGCCGAGTACCCATCCATTAGCGAAAAGCACGTCATTGAGCGTGAACGATATTTATCAAGAACCTATGATCCTTTTGGATCTTTCCCAAACCAGAGATTATATGTTCAAATTGTTTACAAATGAAGGTTTGACCCCGAGAATTGGGTATTCGTCAAAATCTGCTGAAATGGTGAGGAGTATGGTTGCTGCGGGACTTGGTTATTCTATTTTCAATTTGAAACCGTTGAAGAAACAGCAATATATGGTTGGTGATATCGTCCGTATTCCAATATCTAATGCATATCAGTCCGTAGAATTTGGCATTATGTATCGCGCAGATACCGATGTAAGTTCCGTTGACCAAGTAATGATTGATACTTGTCTTGATCTTTTGAGAAGAGGGGCATTCGATGGTGCGGTTCTTCATACCGCCACAAAGATCTAGTTCCACACAAAAATAAACTAATAACCATTCAAAAATATATTTTACCTTTGATGTGTTTCTGAACTAGCTTTTTTAGATAAAAATAATACCAAAATTCAAATCTAACAGGAGCCAGGCATGAAGACTTTGATTTCAATCATTGCCACAACGGCGTTTGCTGCGTTCGCGGCAACCGGGGTGGCCAATGCAGAGCCAAAATCAGGTGGTACCTTGATTATGGGGACTACTCAGAAAGCACGACATTTAAACCCGGCGGTTCAATCTGGAATTGCGACAGCAGTACCCGGAACGCAGATTTTTGCCTCTCCTCTACGATTTGATGAAAACTGGCAGCCTCAGCCTTATTTGGCTGAAAGCTGGAGTATTGCAGCTGATGGGAAAAGCATTACACTGAACTTGCGGAAAAATGCGAGATTTCACGATGGAAAAGCAATTACTTCTGAAGACGTGGCTTTTTCACTTAAAACAGTAAAAGAAAATCATCCGTTCAAGTCAATGTTTGCACCGGTATCTTCTGTAGAAACACCCGATGCCCATACAGCTATTCTAATTTTTGATAAGCCGCATCCTGCTGCATTGCTCGCTATGTCCGGTGCTCTTTTACCAATTATTCCAAAGCATATCTACGGGGATGGTCAAAACGCTAAAACCCATCCAGCAAATAGCAAAACTGTTGGATCTGGACCTTTCAAGCTCGTAGAATTTAAACCGGGTGAACATATTATTCTTGAGAAGAACGAAGATTACTTCATCAAAGATCGTCCTTATCTCGATAAGATTATCATTAAGAACTTTAAGGACAGCACAAGTACGACGCTTGCGATGGACAAAGGGGAACTCAACATATTGCCGTTCATGTCTGCGACGCGTGATATTGGAAGGCTTAAAAAGAACAAAGATCTAACGGTTACGAACAAAGGATATTCTGCTGTTGGACCAATGAATTGGCTCGCGTTCAACACCAAGAACCAATATCTACAGGACAAACGTGTGCGTCAGGCTATCGGCTATAGTGTGGACCGTAACTTCATCGTTAATGCGTTGCATGGCGGGTTTTCAACTCCGGCCACGGGCCCTGTTGCTCCCGGTAGTCCATTTTATGCTGCTGACGTAAACAAATTTGATTTGAACCTGGATAAAGCTAAAACTTTGCTCGATGAAGCCGGTTTCAAGGCAGACAAAGACGGAGTGCGGTTCAGCTTGAAAGTGGATTACATACCAGGCCCCGCAGAAATGCAGAAAAACGTTGCCGAGTATCTAAAGCCACAATTGAAAAAAGTTGGAATTGATGTTCAACTTCGTGCCGCACCAGACTTCCCAACTTGGGCAAAACGTGTTGGTGGTCATGATTTCGACATGTCTATGGATGTGGTCTTCAACTGGGGTGATCCAGTTATCGGTGTACACCGGACTTACACGTGCGGTAATATTCGTAAAGGTGTGATCTGGTCGAATACTCAAAGCTATTGCAACGAAAAAGTTGACGGTTTGCTCGCATTAGCTGCGGTAGAGCAAGATCAAAGTAAGCGCATTACTATATATCAAGAAGCGCAGAAAATTATTGTGGATGATGCCCCGCAAATTTTCATAAATACACTGCCTTACCATACGGCATACAGCAACAAAATCGGTAATGCTCCTCTGACTATCTGGGGGATGATGTCACCGATGGATAATGTGTATATCAAGTAAGAATGCTTGTTTTTATTTGTAATAAACGGCGGGTAGGTGTCAAATGGATTTAGCCTTGACTCTTTCCCGCCGACTTCTTCACGCCGCGCTTCTTATATTGGCTGTGCTCGTTCTGAACTTTCTGCTTATTCATCTTGCACCGGGCGACCCCGCAGATGTCATCGCGGGCGAAATGGGCGGTGCGACTGAGGAGATGTTGGCTGAAATACGCCAGCTATACGGATTGGATAAGCCTGTCATTGTTCAGCTGGGGATCTATCTTTCCCGTGCGGTTCAAGGAGATCTAGGACAATCCTTTTTTTACAATGCACCAGTTGTTGATTTGATTATGGGACGTATTGGGCCGACTATTCTTCTTGTCACAGCCGCGCTTACCTTTGCCATCGTTATTGGGACTTTTCTAGGGGTCTTAGCCTCCCATAAACCCAAAGGATTTTTAAGCGGGTTTATTACTGTGTTTTCAGTAATTGGCTATTCCGCGCCAATTTTCTGGACAGGCATTATGCTTGTCATATTGCTGGCTTGGAAAATTCCGATTTTCCCGATTTCTGGAATGTACGACATCACAGTCGAGGGTAGCGTATTTGCAAAGATTTTTGATGTTTTACGGCATTTAGTGTTGCCTGCATTGACTCTCGGTATTGTCTATATCGCACAGTATGCGAGATTGACGCGAGCGAGTATGCTAGAGATATTGGGGTCGGACTATATTCGGACAGCCCGTGCGAAGGGAGTTAGCAGTAGCAAAATTTATGGCTATCACGCTCTTCGAAATGCCATTCTTCCTGTTGTGACAATTGCTGGATTACAGTTTGGCAGTATTATATCTGGTGCCGTTTTGGTTGAAACGGTCTTTAGCTGGCCGGGACTTGGTACGTTGGCGTTTGATTCAATTCTAGCGCGTGACTATCCAACAGTTCTCGGTATTCTCTTCTTCTCAGCATTGTTGGTTATTATAGCCAACGTGATTACAGATATTATTTATCGTTTTGTCGATCCGCGTATTCGGACGGGAGGGTGACATGAGCACAGTGCAACAGCAAACTCTCCCAAAAAGCCAGCATCCGTTTGTGGAAGCTGTGAAAGCTTTTCGCCAAAGCTGGGCAGGCCTGCTTGGATTTATTTTATTACTGGCGGTTATTTTTTTCGCATTGGCGGGTCCCTATCTTTATGCAGTGGATCCATTTGAGATAATATGGGCCCCCTTAACCGCACCGGGCCTAGTTGAAAATGCTCCGCTTGGCACCGATCATCTGGGCCGGGATATACTCGCAGGGTTGGTGCATGGAGGCGGGGCCACATTGTTTGTAGGACTTACTGCTGGAGCCATTACAATTACAATTGGTATTCTGGTTGGCTCCATGGCTGGTTATTATGGCGGCGCCGTTGATGAAACACTAATGCGACTAACGGAATTTTTTCAAGTTTTGCCAGCGCTTCTTTTCGCGATGGTTCTTGTAACACTTTTCACGCCCTCAATTTATGTCGTTTCTGCTGCCATCGGGATTGTGAGTTGGCCGACGACGGCCAGACTGACCAGGGCTGAATTTTTACGTGTGAGAAGTCTCGAATATGTAAAAGCAGCGCAATCCATAGGGGCCAAAGATCGCAGAATTATATGGAGGGTAATTTTACCCAATTCACTGGCACCGTTGATCGTATCGGCGACCTTGACCATTGGTGTTGCAATTCTGTTTGAGGCAGGTCTCAGTTTTTTAGGCCTTGGGGATCCGAACACCTTTAGCTGGGGGCTGATGATCGGCGCAGGCCGCGAGTATGTGCTGGATGCCTGGTGGATTGTAACATTGCCAGGGATCATGATTTTCTTAACTGTATTAGGGTTTAGCTTGATTGGCGATGGTCTTAATGATGCATTTAATCCAAGATTGAGGGATCGATAATGGAGCCTTTGTTATCAGTAAAAGACCTGATTGTTGAGTTTAAAACCAGGGCAGGGATCGCGCGGGTTTTGAATAAGGTCTCGCTTGATGTTCATGCGGGTGAAATATTGGGAATTGTTGGGGAAAGTGGATGTGGTAAATCCATGACGGCCCTTTCAATCATGGGATTGATACCGTCACCACCGGGCAAGATAGCGGGCGGGGAAATTGAGTTGAACGGCGAAAATATTTTAACAGCGTCCAACAAGCGAATTCAACAGATGCGCGGCAAAGAAATTTCGATGATCTTTCAAGAGCCAATGACATCTTTAAACCCGGTATTCTGTGTAGGCGATCAAATTGCGGAAGCTATTTTGTTGCATGAAAAAGCAACGAAAGCAGAAGCGTGGGAACGCTCAATCAAGATGCTGGATCGTGTCGGTATCCCAGAGGCCACTATTCGCGCAAGAGCATATCCTCACGAATTATCAGGTGGTATGCGTCAGCGGGTGATGATTGCCATGGCTCTGGCCTGCAATCCAAAAGTATTGATTGCTGATGAACCGACGACGGCTCTGGATGTAACGGTTCAAGCGCAAATCTTTGATCTGATTAAAGAGCTGCAGCAGGAAACCGGAACGGCCATCATTATGATAACCCATGATATGGGAGCAATTGCGGAACTTGCAGATCGTGTTGCGGTTATGTATGCAGGACATGTGATCGAAACCGGCAATACCGAAGATATTCTGACCAATCCGTATCACCCATATACGCGCGGTTTGATAGCTTGTGTTCCACATCTTGAGGAAAACCCGAGTGACGAACGGCCATATCTCGCTGAGATTCCGGGCGTTGTTCCATCTCTCACTGAGCTTGGTAAGGGATGCACATTCGCCCCCAGATGCTCGTATCAAAGTGAAAATTGTGTGACTAACCGCCCGGATCTTTCTCAAATTACGGACCGGCATTCTGTCTCTTGCTTCAATATGAAAATGGTAACGGCCTCATGAGTGATAGTGTTTTATTGGACGTAAAAGACCTGAAAGTCCATTTCAGTAAGAAGAAAATGTTTAAAGATCCCGTGACCGTTCATGCTGTGGATGGTGTCAGCTTTTCAATTCCAAAAGGGAAGACGTTTGGAATTGTGGGCGAAAGTGGTTCAGGAAAAACGACAACGGCTCTGGCAGTTTTACGTCTTGTTGATATTACATCTGGAACGGTGGAGCTTGAAGGCCAAAAAATTTCTGAATTGCAAGGCGATGATCTGAGAAAAGCCCGAAGCCGGTTTCAGATGGTGTTTCAAGATCCGTACTCGTCACTGGATCCACGCAGACGCGTTGGAGATATCGTCCGCGAGCCGATGGATTTGATGGAAATCGGTGATCCTGGTGAAAGAGACGAGAAAGTTAGAGAGCTTTTTGTCAAAGTAGGGTTGAGGCCAGAACTCACTAATTTGTTCCCGCATCAATTTTCTGGAGGGCAACGGCAGCGTGTTGGTCTCGCGAGGGCATTGGCAAGTGAACCAGACCTAATCGTTTGTGATGAGCCGGTTTCAGCCCTTGATGTGGCAGTGCAGGCACAAATTCTTAATCTGATGCGAAAGTTGCAAGAAGATACAGGTGTTACATATCTTTTCATCAGTCACGACTTAGGAGTTGTGCAACATGTATGCGACCATGTCGCCGTGATGTATTTAGGGCAAATTGTTGAACAGGCCGATCGTATTTCCCTGTTTAAGAATCCCAAGCATCCCTACACTAAGGCACTGCTTTCTGCTGTTCCTCGCGTTGATAATCACAATAAAGAGACAAAACGTCAGCATCTACAAGGCGATCCACCAAGCCCTATTAATCTTCCAAAAGGATGCCGTTTTGCGGGCAGATGCCCAGAAGCGACAGATGTATGTCATACAACACCGACAAACTTGCAAGAAGTGACGAAGGGCCATTTCGCATCCTGTCATTTATTGTAATTTACTAGGTTTAGTCTGGATCATATTGAAACACTGAGTGTTTGACTCAATCATGTGTATGAACGTTATTTGGTGCGACTCCTAAGTTTGGGTTAAGAGGTAGGTCTTGTTCTTTCTGAGGTATCGGTTCAAATGCGATAGGGCGTACTGTTGAAGTGGCCTCTGATCCACCTCCCCAACGGCTGAGAACATTCGTTAATTTATTGCGGTTGAGAGGTTTTGAGATATAATCGTCCATGCCGGCGTCAACAAATTTTTGTCTATCGTTTTCCATGGCATGCGCTGTTGCAGCAATTATTGGTATAAATTTGCAATCACCATTCATCAATCGAATTTGTTGAGTAGCTTTAATTCCATCCATTATCGGCATCTGAATATCCATTAGTACGATATCATATTTGTTACGGCGGATTGCGTAGACGGCTTCCAATCCGTTCACGGCAACATCTACCTGATGGCCCATACTTTCTAGATATGCAGTCGCGACTGTCTGATTGACGATATTATCTTCGGCAAGAAGGATATGGAGCGATTTCGCCTGTTTGTTTTTGACATCTTCTTGTGTTTTTTGTTCTGGATAGTTTGCAAGAGGCATTTCAATAATGCATGCTATACAAGTGAACAAATCAGCGCGATTAAATGGCCGAACCAAATTACTGCTGAACCCATTTTGAAGCGCATATTTTTCATCTTCGGAATTTTTGGAGGGTGAGGTCAAAATGAACTTCGGTTTGGTAATCTCAACCCTATTGCTAGTTAGTGTTTTGATATAATTTCCAATTTCTGCATTCAAGTGTTTACAAACGATAACCACATCGAAGTCAATATTTTGGCCATCGTGAGAGCTCATCAAATCTATACCCTCGGCTTCACTAGAGACAGTCTGTACGTTGCAATTGATGGAACTCAGATAAGAATTATACGTCTGTTGATGACTTTCATTATCATCGATGATCAACACTGTAAGCCCTGAAGGTATTGGATATTCAGCCGTTAAAGATGCATATTTGTCGGGGCATTTGGGAAATGTGATTTCAAACCAGAAGGTGCTCCCTTTATCAAGGATACTAGAGACACCTAATTCTCCTCCCATTAACTTCACTAGTTTTCTAGTTATTGATAAGCCAAGACCAATGCCTTCATAACGTCTGGTTAGGGACGAATCCGCTTGGGTGAAATCATCAAACATAATAGGAATAAAGTCTTTAGAAATACCAATGCCAGTATCATGTATAGCAACACGGATTTTGATTTCATTAATTGTTTCAACCAAGGCACATATATTAATATTTATCGCCCCATGATCCGTAAATTTTATGGCATTTTCGACTAGATTATTTAGTATCTGGCCCATCCGAATTGGATCCCCCACTATAGCGGTAGTACAGTTGGGTTCGATGAAAGTAGCTAGTTCTACTCCTTTTTTTAGCGCCTGATTGTTAAGAATTTCTACGGTCTGATCGAGCAGTTCATCAAGATAGAAGTCCTCGTACTTAAGCTTTAGTTTGTCGTCATCAATTTTGGAAAAATCTAGAATATCGTTCAATAGAACGAGAAGTGAATTGGCTGAATTTAGAACTATAACTGCCCAGCTTTGCTGGACTGTTGTTAAATCATCATCCAATAAAAGCTCTGTCATGCCAATTATGCCGTTCATCGGCGTTCTGAGTTCGTGGCTGATTGTGGCAACAAAATCGGCTCTTGCGCGCTCAGATGTGGTTGCTTTTGACAGCATAGTATTAAATTCACGGCCAAGAAGTCCAATTTCGTCATTTCCAGAAATGACCAGTCGTTGCGACAGGTCGCCATGCCTACCAATTTCTTTTATCTCATCAGTAAATTTACGGATTGGCTGTACGACTGATTTTCGTAAAAGCTGTATGGACAGCAAAAGAACCCCTACACCCAATATGGTAGTAGAAAGGAGCAGCGAGAATGCTAGAATTTTCAGTTGTTTGGTTTCTTCAATTAAGCTGCTGAGGGCAAATTTGCGACGTTCATTCGCTCGATCAATAAAGCCTAGCAAGAAGCTATACGCAGGTTGCAGCTTTGTTTTGATGACGAATTCTGCTGTTATTAAATCTCCATTAATCATAGCTGAAACAACTGTGAAAAAGTCATCTCGATATTGAAGCGCTATGGATTCGTGTTTTCTTATTAATTGTAGTTCTTCGTTAAAATTCCAATTCACCGAGCGAGCTGTGAATTGGGAAAAACTTGATAGCATGTTTTCATTAAGTGCCAGTAGTTCGCTTGGATTGAGAGTTTTGTGTCCCTCGCTATTTTCCATATGTATGCCGGTATGGGTTTCAAGTAACGCAGACCGAAAATTTGCAAACTCAATTGATTGAGATTGCATCGCTTCTTGCAATACATGTTTTTGTTCAATCCGCAAGAAAAAGGCTACCGATAATGCAAGCAAAAGCATAAGAGTCGTCGCTATAATTGCAAAGATCCTGTAGATCCGTGATGTTATGGTTTGATTGGTTGTTTTGAACAAAAGAGTGCTCCTCGTGAAAGGAAATGGTCTGGGGAAGGGCTAATTTCCATAATTCATAATGCGGAATTTTTGGATCCGATTGTTACCTGTATCAGCAACATAAATATAACCATCATCATCAATGATTAGGCCATGAAGATTGGCAAATTGGCCTTCCCCTATTCCGTGTTCACCCCACACATATTTTAGCTTATGATTTTTGTCGAACACCTGAATACGATTATTTCCTAGGTCACTGATATAGATGTCACCAAATTTATCTATTGTGATTCCAGTTGGATTACGAAATTCACCAGGACCTGTGCCTTCACGTCCAAAGACACTGATCAGTTTCCCATATTTGGAGAATTTCTGGATTCGGTTATTGCCGTAGTCCGTGACATAAATGGTTCCGTCAGGTGCATACTTGGCTGCCTCAGGACGCTTTAAAATTTCAGTGGAGGGACCACTATCACCAAACAAGAACTGAAAGGAGCCTTCTCGATCAAAAACACTAATTCGATGATTTCCAGCTTCCGCGAGATAAATTAGTCCCTCTGGGGAAATACTCATGAATTCGGCCTCAATGAGTTGTCCGTCACCTTTTCCGGGGCCCGCAAAGGTTTTTCTGTATTTGAAATTTCGATCAAATTTATAGATATGTCCTGTAAGATAATCCCCGATATATATGTTTCCATCGCGGTCGACTACAACACCCTCAGGTTTCTGGAACTTCCTAAGTCCATTATCAAATTGATTAACTTTAGACAGGAACGTTCCGTCACTTGAGAAAATTTGGACATCTGATCGTACGGCATCGGTCGCCAATAGATTGCCAGACGCATCAAGAGCAAAATCTTCGAGATAAAGAAACTGGCCATCCTTATTGCCCTTACCACCCCACGAAGAAACGAATTCAACATGTGCCCCAAGACCAAACAATGATGCATTTGCAGAAAAAAATACGCCAACGACCACAAAAATTGCGACGATGGAAATCAACAGAAAGCGTCTTTTGGCATGTAACATTTGAAATGTCCTCCAAAACCAATCTGCGAGATATAATTCTCTTATGTACCAGTAAATTTAGTATTAATTTATTTCGAATAATACATATACGATTATAATATTTGATGTAGATTTCAATTTATTACTATAGTGAATTTGTTGTTTATGGACTTGCAAGCCCTGCAATTCAGTAGAGAACCAAAATTGCATTTACTCTGAGTAGGGTGCCCGCTAAGCTAAATAAAAAAAGGAAAAATGATGCGGGCATTAGAAGGTACTCGTGTGTTGGATCTGTCTAGAGTGTTTGCAGGCCCGGTTTGTGCCCAGGCACTTGGCGATCTTGGTGCAGAAGTTATTAAAATCGAAAATATTAAAATTGGTGACGATACTCGTGGCATGGGTGTTCCTGTACACGGGAACGACACCAGCTTCTTTCTGTCGGTTAATCGCAACAAAGAAAGTATTGCGCTTGATCTCAATAGTGAAGAGGGCCGAAAAATTGCATTAGAAATAGCGGCAACTTGCGATGTGGTAATCGAAAATTTTAAACAGGGCGGTGTAGAGAAGTTCGGCCTGGATTATAAGTCCTTATCTAAAGAAAATCCAGGTTTGGTATATTGCTCTATCTCCGGGTACGGACGGGAAAGCGATTTCAGTCATCGGCTCGGTTATGATCTCGTCATTCAAGCTGAAGCTGGCTTGATGTCTCTGAACGGCGAGGAAGGGCAAGACCCTTTACGTAATAGTATCGCTATCGTTGATCTGACAACCGGCAATCATGCGGCGCAAGCTGTTCTAGCCGCTTTATTCGCACGCGAGCGGACAGGCAAGGGTCAGTATATCGATATGTGTTTGTTTGACTGCGGCCTGTCGCTTTTGTCTTATTATGGCAACAACACCATGTGGCAAGGCGAAAACCCGAAGCGTTTGGGGAACAGCAACCCTTTTGTTGCACCCTATGGATTGTTCGAGGTGAAGGACGGTGCTATTATTTTGGCCTGTGCCAATGATGGTCAGTTCAAACGACTTTGCGAAAAAGTCTTGGATTGTTCGGAACTTGTAACTGATCCACGCTTTGCCAAAAACTCTGATCGGGCAGCAAACCGCGACGCAATGATGGAATTTCTGCAGCCGCGCATGAACAAATTCACCAGAAAAGAATTCTGTGATGCGATGATGGCGAATAATATACCGGGTGGTGAAGTTCGCACTTTACTCGAAGCTCTCCATTCCGATGAAGCGAAATCCCGCGGTATGATCCAAAAAGTCATGCACCCAGAAGCTGGAGAGGTCAATCTTATCTCAAGCCCATTGCGGTTGTCGGATTCCGGCATTGAACCCATTAACCGTCCCCCTTCACTAGGGGAAAATTCCAGAGACATTCTGAAACGGATCCTTGAAAAATCTGAGGCGGAAATTCAGAGTTTGATAGATCAAGGTATTGTGGAGGAGTAGGACTCGTTTCACAAATATATGAACCTGCCTTTTAAGCTTGTTTGTTACATATATGTAGTAAAGGGATGGCTTGTTCTCGATTTTTCCGCGTATAACGCGATTTCTATCCTTCGCTAATTGCAGTATCTGCATCGATTTTCATTGCGAAGTATTAATTTTTGTTAAGCATAAGTTGTGAATAGTTAAGTAACGATTATTTCAGTAGCAATATAGATGGAATTTTAACTATAAATGCTCATGTATTAGCAAGTAGTTATTTTAATAAAATATGAAAATTTCGTTAATTTTTGGAAGAAATACTGAATTTTTTTGCAATAAAAATCAATAAAAATTGCGAAATATTTAAAATAAACTGAAATTATAAGTAAAATTTCATTCTTTTGAATTACGACTATTTCTCTAAAAGAAACTCAAATTGCAAATTTAGAACATTTGCGACTTTTTCAATTCGTTAATTGAAAAAGGGTTTTTGTCGGATTTTTTTCGAAAATAGGCGTCCTAGATATGGCTAAAACTGAAAACGGAATTGTAACAGGTACAAGTGCAGGAACGGTATTGGCGATTGAAGAAGACCAAAATATCCTGCTTGATGTCTCAAGCCCTGATCTGGTCGTTTTCTCTCAGGATGGCAGCGACCTCATTATTACCACCATTGAAGATGGCAGCAAGATCGTCCTGGAAGGGTTCTTCTCTCAGGCTGCAACGGAACTGCCTCCGCAATTAACCCTGTCCGATGGATCCGTCATTTCAGCGAGTGATGTTAGTGGTTTAGTCGAAGCATTCGATCCTAGTCAAGTTGCACCAGCTGCGGGTGGAGCGGGTGGCGCCGATGGTGGTGGCGCCGAATTCAGTAGATATACTGATGACGGTATCGGTAATGGTATCTCTATTGAAGATTTACTGCTTCCTACTGAGCTGGCTTTTGACACACAGGAAGAAGAAGAATTTCTAGCAGGGCAAGATGACACGGGTGGTTCCCTCAAAATCGAATTTGTCACTAGAGAGCCAAAAGGCAATACAGATGCAGATTTTGTTTCCGGCGGTTTCGAAGATTGGAACCCCAACATCCATCCATCGGACCCACAAAACGACTTGGGATCTTTTCCTGTTGAAGTATTAATTACATTCACCGCAGAAGACAATGAAGAGATTACTAGTTTCACGCTGAATGATATTCCCGATGATGTGGAAATTTTTCTGGACGATCCCTTTGGTAGCCCAGCCATAGTTGTCGGAGGCGAGCTTGAATTAACAGTTGTTGATGGGGTCATTCAGGAACAGATTTATATTCGACTGCCGGAAGATAACGATGCTGATATAGAAATTGGTTATAGCGCGACCATTGTTGATCCTGATAGCAGTCTTACAAACACTCTGACAGGTAATGCTACTTTGGTTGTGGATGCGGTTGCAGATGAAGCCGTTATTGATTTTGCTGACGGTTCGAGTAGAGAAGGCGATTATGCGTTATGGAATTATAACGAAGATAACGCAGAAAGTTCAGAAGAGCTGCAGGGAGTGGCCTGTTATGTTGATGGTCAGCCAGTATATAATGTTGGTTTCAATACCTCGGTTGATGATCGGGATGGATCCGAAAGTATCACAAAAGTCACTCTCACGCCTGGTGTAAATACAAGTGTTAGTGAAGGATCTGGGTTTGATGGGGTTGCTGCCGATGGTACCGGCACTGCTTTGATGACTTGGGTTATGGAAGCTGGCGGAACCGCGACTGAAATCACAACGGGGACACTTTTTACAGCAAATGTCGAAGGTGTTGGCAGTACGACTGTGGCGGCCACAAGTGTTTCTGTTTCAGCCGATGGCGCGTTGGTTCTTACGTTTGATGCGTCTTTGAATATTCTTGATCTGGATTTGAACGCTCTTTCAATACAACTCCCGCAACACACTGACGATGATGTTACGCTGAATTTAGCTGTTGAAGTGACAGAAACCCCCACAGACTTGGAAGCTTCCTATGATGCACCGGGTGGGAGTTTCGGTGGACAAACTGATACTAATAATGACGGTATTTTTGATGAAAATAATGTGTCGATCAAAACGGCTACTTTGCAGCTAAATGTGGGTGCTGTTGCTGATAAACCGATATTGAGTGTCTCCGCCGGAGAGACGAACGAAGATCAGCCGATCGTGCTTAATGTTGAGGCAACTTTCCCTGATATCGACGGCTCCGAAACTCACATGATTACAATTGATCTTCCAGACGGCTGGGCGTTCATTAGCGGTGAAGGTTGGAGCGATAATGATGGCACGCTCACTTACACTGTATCAGGTGACTCCTACATCGGCGGCCCGACTGTGCAGCCACCCGACGTATATTTTGGTTCTGCGTCGATTTCAGTGACGGCAACAGCAACTGAAACCGATGAAGAGGGTATTATTGTACATGAAGAATGTTCAACAGTCGGATCTTTAGTGATTACTGATAGTGCAATTGTCACTGTCATACCAACGACGTCGGGTTCTGACTTTGCGGTTGAGGCTCCCGGTGACGGCTCGCATGAGCTTTCCTTTGATCTTGCGCTTGGGGAGGAGAATGACAGCGGATCAACGATCCGAGTTTATTTTGAACTTACGGGTG
>MAAN01000014.1 GCA_002163135.1 Alphaproteobacteria bacterium 46_93_T64 | reverse complement strand
TGAACCTTTGAAAGCTCTGTACTTAAATTCGCCAAGGCTGCTTCGAGTTTTGCGATATTTGCTGCCGCTGCAGCTGAAGGCTCTGCCGAAGAAGCGGAAACTGCCTCAGGGGCACTCGTTACGATTTGCACTGGTGCCGATTTCAAAGTTTCAACAGACGCGCTTAAGGATTTCGTTGCGCCTACGGTAACAGACAATCTATCTGACATGCCAACAAGAGAAGATCCGGTTTGCGCTGACATCTTCTCAACCTGTGTTTTCAAGGCTGAGATTTCCATCAAATTCTGCTCGGTCCGACTTGTTGCAGCAGAAGCGGCTGCAACAGCCTGTTCCAATCGGGCAACTTTCGCTGCCAGTTCTTTATCGCCAGATTGCGCTCCGAGATAGCCTTGCAAGATATTGCGGCTTTGTTCGGGTAAAATCTTCGAAACCTGCGGCAAAATTAGGGGCCAAGCGGCAAGCCCTAGACAGAACACAAAGAACAGGACAGCGGCATTTCGAGTGGTATTCGATTTCTTAACCGGCTCAACTGCTTTAAAAGGCTTTGAAGTGGGCGCGCTTGTGGGTTTTTCGCTGCCCCTGATTCTAGCACCAACCTTAGTCGCTGGAATTGGAGAGGCAGCAGCCGTTTTTGCGGGTTCAACCTTCTTGGTCTCTGATTTCTTTGGTGTTGCTTCCTGTTTCGGTGTCTTAGACACAGCATGCTCCCTTTGCCTATCAGGCTTGTTCGTCTTTTCTTGTACTTTAAGCGCCGAATTTTTCTCTATCAAGTCCAACAAGGCATCTTCGGTTGGCCTTTTCGCGATTAAAACTCGGCGGAAGCCCATACCCTCAATTTCACATGCGACATTTGAACTCAAACACCAAGCATCTAACTTTTCTATGTGTGTGTTTAGCCCCTCGGCGTCAACTATCCTTTTAAAAACCTTTGCCGTATGAGGAGAGAATATCAAAATTCCTTCCAGAGATCCTGCGATCAATTCCGCCCTTGTGGTTTCCGGAAAGGTCTCCGCTTCATTTGCATCATACAATATTTCCCGCCGATAGGAGAAACCAGCGCCCAAAACCTGTTTTTCCAGATCCCCCGCAAGACGGGCCCCACCCGCGTGCACTAAGATACCGTCCGCCGGAGCAGACTTTTTCTCTATAAGATCTCCCAGTGCAGCAACATCACCATTTGCAGAATGCACTGTTTTGAAACCAGCATATTTGGCAGCTTTCGCAGTTTTGTCGCCCACAGCAAAAAGCGGCAGATCACGGTTTTCTGTCAGCTTTACAAGGGCCGTAAGACCGTTAGCACTGGTCACAACAAACGCCTGAACGTTCTGCAAATCTAAATTTTCAAGATCGCGAAACACAATCTCCAGAAGAGCAGAACACAGAACCTCATGACCGTCAGAAACAAGTTTTTCTGAAAGAATGCGGGAGGCCTGCTCAGGTCTGGTGATAAGAAGTTTCATTTTCCCCTATATCTGAAACGCGGTGAAATCCGGTCCTGCTTTTTCCCGAAGTTCGGTGCCGAGCCATCTTCCAAGGGCAACTGAGTCTTCAATATTACTCGTACCTTCCACATCAAAACGCTCAACCCCATCCGGACTGAACAAGCACGCACGTAGGTGTATCTGGTTATCCGCTGTTAGAACGGCGTGCCCGGCAATGGGCGTACGGCACGAACCGTCCAGCTCTGCTAGCATGGCACGCTCTGCGTTTACGCGGCATCTACTTTCTGCGTGATTGATGGCATCTAGCAACTCTCCCATAACGCCATCAGCAGATCTATGTTCAATCCCAATCGCGCCTTGGGCAACCGCCGGCAGCATTTCTTCTGTTTCAAGGGCGTGGGTTATCACATGTTCTTTTTTCAAGCGCCTCAGTCCTGCACAGGCAAGTAAGGTCGCATCCGCCAGGCCTTCGGAAAGTTTACGAAGACGGGTGTCTACCGCTCCGCGAAACAGGCACACTTTCAAATCAGGACGGCGATTGAGAATCTGCGCCTGACGACGCAAACTTGACGTTCCCACAATAGAACCGGCGGCAAGATCATCCAGCGATTCTCCGCTAGCAGAGATAAACGCGTCCCGCGGATCTTCGCGCGGCAAGATGCAGTCTATGACCAATTCATCCGGCAATGTCGTTTCCATATCCTTCATGGAGTGAACCGCCAAATCAATATCACCACGAATGAGGGCTTCTTCTATCTCTTTGACAAACAGACCTTTTCCGCCCACTTCACTCAAGGCTCTGTCCTGAATCTGATCCCCTGTGGTTTTGATAACCACTATTTCCAGATCGTCTTCTGTCAGTTTTTCAGGATGAGCTTTTAAGAGTCTATCCCGTGTCTCGTACGCTTGTGCGAGTGCCAAAGGACTTCCCCGAGTGCCAATTCTGTATTTTTTATTGGTCGTCATGTTGCGAGTTTACCTATTCAGTGATAGAGCCATACCCAATTTGCACCGCTTTTGAACAGAAAACAAATGATTGTCCTCGGCTTGGAAAGTAGTTGCGATGAAACTGCCGCTGCTGTCGTTACGGCAGATGGTAAGATATTGTCAAATGTCGTTTTGTCGCAGGTTGAAGAACATGCCCCCTTTGGTGGGGTCGTGCCAGAGATTGCTGCGCGCGCGCATGTCACCCAAATGGATCGTTTGGTAAGCCAAGCCATGTCCGAAGCTGGCATCAATTATTCCGACCTTTCCGGCGTTGCTGCAACCGCAGGCCCGGGCTTAATCGGAGGTGTTCTGGTGGGTTTGATGACGGCAAAGGCAATTTCTGCTGTGGCTGATATCCCCCTTATGGGCGTCAACCACCTTGAAGGACACGCCCTCACCGTCCGCATGACAGACGGTATTTCATTTCCTTATCTGTTGCTTTTGGTGTCCGGCGGTCATTCACAAATACTCGTGGTGGAAGGCGTTGGAAAATTTCGGCGCCTTGGAACAACCATTGATGATGCCGTTGGTGAAGCTTTCGATAAAACGGCCAAAATGCTGGGACTTGGGTTTCCGGGTGGCCCTGCAGTCGAAAAAGCAGCGAATAAAGGCGATCCCAAACGCTTTGATTTACCGCGTCCCATGAAGGGAAGACCCGGCTGCGACTTTTCTTTTTCCGGGCTTAAAACAGCTGTACGAACTGCGCTTGAAAAATTGGGTGGCACCGTCACTGATCAAGATAAATTCGATCTGGCCGCCAGCTTTCAACTCGCTGCAACCGACGCTCTTATCAACCGTATGAAACAAGCGCTTAAAATCTATAAGTCCGATTACCCAGAGGGCTCAAATATTGTCGTCGCCGGCGGTGTTGCTGCAAATCAATGCCTGCGTGCCGCTCTTGATAAACTTGCAGATGACAATGGCTACAAACTTGTAGTTCCGCCTCCTAAACTTTGTACTGATAACGGTGCGATGATTGCCTGGGCGGGACTCGAGCGCCTGCGCCTTGGCCTCACCGATGATCTTGATATGGCGGCGCGAGCACGCTGGCCATTAGACCCCAATGCTGAACCTGCCCCTTTTGCAGGGCATAAAGCCTGAACGCTAGGACCTAACATGACTGAAGATGATCAAAAACTCGCAGCCGCAAAAGCGGCCGTTGACTATATTAAAGACGGTATGGTTGTCGGGCTTGGAACCGGCTCAACAGCTTCAAAGATGGTGGATCTCGTGGGTGCACGGGTGAAAGACGGACTTGATATTGTAGCTGTCCCAACCTCAGAAGCCACTGCAGAACAAGCCAAAGGTTTAGGAATCAAAGTTGTTGGATTAGACGAGGTATCAGTCATCGACGTGACCATTGACGGAACAGATGAAGTTGATTCAGAAATGCGCTTGATTAAAGGCGGTGGCGGCGCCCATCTTCGTGAAAAGATCGTTGCGTCTTTATCTGATCAGATGATTGTCATCGCCGAAAACAAGAAAATGGTCGAAACCCTTGGCGCTTTCAAATTACCGGTGGAAGTTATTCCTTTCGCTGCAAGTGCACTCCTTCCAAAAATGGAAGCACTGGGATCAGATCCTGTCATTCGCCAAAAAGACGGCAAAGATTTTCATACGGATGAAGGAAACCTGATTATTGATTGCGCTTTTGGTGCCATTGACGATCCTGAAAATCTCGCCATTACCCTCAGCACCATGGCAGGTGTGGTCGAACATGGTCTGTTCATTGATTTTGCCGATGTGGTTCTGATTGGAACAGATGACGGCGTTGAGAAATTCGGCGGCTAAAGAATAGGAACAAGTTCATTATGACCATCAGTACCGTCAAAATTGACTACACGAACACTGAACAAGCAAATGATCTTGTTTTTCTTCTGAGTAGCTACGCCCTTGATCCCATGGGGGGAGAGGCGGCATTGCCAAATCACGTAAAAGATAATTTGGCACGCCGTCTTTCAGAACTCCCCCATGCTTTCTCCATCATCTCATATGTTGCTGGCAAGCCCGCCGCTTTAGCCAATTGCTTCGACGCATTTTCTACTTTTGCTTGCGCGCCGCTTATTAATGTTCACGACATTATAGTTCTTAAGGAATTTCGGGGTCTGGGGCTTAGTCAGAAATTACTGGATAAGATCGAAGAAATTGCCAGAGAAAAAGAATGCTGCAAAATCACGCTGGAAGTTCTGTCGGGTAATAAAGTGGCTCAAAATTCATATAGAAAATTCGGATTTGCGCCCTACAGTCTCGACCCTGAGGCCGGAGAAGCCCTTTTCTGGCAAAAAAAATTATGATTTTTCCATAACAAAACTCAACAAAACTGCGAAAAACGAACACCAATCGAATATAATTTCAAAATAGTCGTATCTTGCTATTAAGAATGACTTGCAATAGCAAAAACTGTCTGTATTATCGTTCTTGAGAATAAGCCTAGCTTATCCTCTCTAGCTCAGACTTTGCTCCCCGCTTCCCGGCGGGGAGCTTTTTTTTGCCTTAGTGGTTTCATTTAATACTCGTTCTTACTGGAACGAAACTTACCGAAACAATTCAATATTCGGATACTTCCGCTTCCCTTAATCCTATGTTGTACTTACCATTTTTTGACTTCTTCCATTTCGGTTTCCATTTCTTCATGTTACTTAATGACTAGTGAAACGCAGGATTTGGATCATGGAAAAAGTAAACGTTGTCGGCGCAGGAGCATGGGGTACATCACTTGCCATTGCTGCTGCACGTGCTGGACGAGAAGTTGCGTTGTGGTGCCGCAATGAAGATCATGCTCGTGATATGAATGAAAACTCGGTAAACAATAGATACTTACCTGGTATTACTTTGCCCGAAAGTATATCCGCGACCGCCGATCTTGAGAGTGTCTGTGGGGCTGATGTACTACTAAACGTCGTTCCCTCTCAACATCTTCGCTCCAATCTAATCGCACTTGGTGATCATCTTAAGCCAACAACAGCAATTGTGATCTGTTCCAAAGGCATTGAAAATGGCACAGAGAAGATGATGAGTGAGGTCATCGAAGAAACATTGCCAAACCAACCATACGCAATTCTTTCAGGCCCGAATTTTGCCCGCGAAATTGCGAAAGGTCTGCCAGCTGCGACCACTCTTGCAGCACATTCAGAGGAACTTGGGAAAAAACTGGTCTATGCCATCGGACATCCTACATTCCGCCCTTATTACACGGACGATGTTATCGGCGCACAGATGGGCGGCGCCATCAAAAACGTTCTTGCTATCGCCTGTGGGATAGTAGGCGGTGCGAAATATGGAGAAAACGCACGTGCCGCTCTCATCACACGCGGCATGGCAGAAGTTTTACGCTTGGGAGATAAATTGGGGGCAAAAGCAGAAACCCTCATGGGGCTGTCCGGATTTGGAGATCTGGTTCTTACCTGTTCGTCGAATGCCTCACGCAATTATTCCCTAGGCTTCGCCCTTGGAGAGGGGCAATCCCTGCAGGAAATACTGGAAAGCCGAATTTCTGTTACCGAAGGTGTTCACACCGCCGCCGCATTATGCGATCTTGCAAAAAAGCATAATATCGAGATGCCTATTTGTATTGCCGTAAATAAAATACTGAATGAAGGCGCCTCGGTAGATAGAATGGTAACTGAATTGCTAGCAAGACCGTTTCGAGATGAAAAGCTGGCTGGTTTTTAAAGAGAATTATTAGATAGGAAATAATCATGTTGTTTATAGCAGTCTGCGTCGATAAAGCTGACCATCTTCCGGTCCGCATGGATACACGACCAGCGCATGTAGATTTTTTAAAGGCCAAAGGAGACGCCCTGAAACTAGCTGGGCCTTCAACGGCTGATGACGGGGAAACGCCAAATGGAAGCCTCCTCATTTTCGAAGATAGCTCACTTGAAGCTGCTCGTGCATGGGTGGCAGCTGACCCGTATGGCGCCGCCGGTCTTTTTGCATCTGTTGATGTAAAACCATGGAAACATGCGCTGGGCGCAGGTCTGTAAGTCATGCAGTATTGGCTGATCAAATCAGAGCCGGGTAGCTGGTCATGGGATGATCAGCTAAACGCTGGAGAGGCGGGAACTTATTGGGATGGTGTCCGTAATTATCAGGCCTCCAACAATATGAAAGCCATGGAAAATGGGGATCAGTGCTTTTTCTATCATTCTGTGAAGGAAAAAAGTGTTGTGGGCATCGTTGAAGTCATTAAAGAATATTATCCCGATCATACAGATCCAAAAGGTCGCTTCGGAATGGTAGACGTTAGGGCCGTAAAAACTGTCCCCAAACCTGTCACACTTGGTGCAATAAAAGAGGAAGAAAAGCTTGCTGATCTTGCTTTGATCCGCCAAAGTCGCCTTTCTGTTGTTCCTGTGTATAAAGCATCCTGGGACCATATCTGCAAAATGGGCGGCCTTTAATCAGCTACCACTCGCCAAAGTAAGTTACCCGCATGAACAAATTCATTACTGTTCCAGGCCTTGGAACCAATGGTCACGCCTATCTATTTCTGACTATGACAACACTGTGTTGGGGCGGAAACGCCATTTTCAGTCGTTTGGCTGTGGGAGAGGTTTCACCGCTAACATTGGTAACGTTGCGCTGGGCAACCGTTCTGCTTTTGCTATTGGCCATTGCCCGAAAAAGTTTGGCCAGAGACTGGCCCATTCTGAAGCCGCGTCTCGGATATTTTATGGCTATGGGTGGTATAGGATTTACCGGTTTTAATGCACTTTTCTATATCGCGGCTCACACAACAACTGCTGTGAATATTGGTATTATTCAAGGCGCTATCCCTATCTTTGTACTGATAGGAGCGTTCTTGTTTTTCAAATCTCAGATCACATTACGACAAATTATCGGGGTGATTCTTACACTAATTGGTGTTGTGGTGGTTACCTCAGGGGGAAGTTTCGAAAAACTTGCTGACCTTGCCGTGAATCAAGGGGATATTCTGCTTTTAATTGCCTGCATGCTTTATGGAGGATATACGCTTGCACTCCGCTCCAAGCCAGATGTTGCAGCACTTTCCTTCTTCTCTATTTTGGCAATCGCAGCTTTCCTGACGTCTATCCCTTTGCTTGCCTTCGAAATTTATTCAGGCGCAGCACAAGCCCCCACGACAACGGGATGGATGCTCATCGGTGCCATCGCCTTGCTGCCTTCTTTCTTGGCACAAATATTTTTTATCTATGGTGTCGGATTAATTGGGCCAGGCCGTGCGGGGATTTTCGTAAATCTGGTTCCCATATTCGCGTCCCTGATGGCCGTCGCGTTTTTAGGCGAACCCTTTGAAATATATCATGGGTTAGCCCTTAGCTTAGTGTTAGGGGGCATCTGGGTAGCAGAACGTGGTAAAAAACCCGACAGCTAATCATGAAGGTCTAGAAATCGCTTACAATACCCTTGCGTTCCCAATCCCCATAGCGAGTTGGCTCCAAACCAGAGGGGCCTCCAATTTCGCCTTCAATCTGTTTCATTTTATGCGCAGGCTCTTTTTGCGCTTCTGCGTTTTCTGATGTTTGTTCGTCAGATACGGACGACGGGCTATTTTGTTTTTTGTCCATTTGGCTCTACCTATCTTTAAGAATGATCGATTTCTAACATATTGATGCTGATACTGCTATAGACCCCAGCCTCAATTTCCCGTACATAGCCAACATGACTGATAAACTCCCAAATCCGCGTAAACGCGCCGTAAACATCCTCAATCAGGTTATTGGTAAAAACCAGCTGCTTGAAGACGTTCTTTCAGACTCCCTAAAAGGGTTGGAAAACCGAGACCGCGCCCTTGCCCGTGCAATGGCCTCGACGACACTGCGCCATCTTGGTATTATCGATGCGCTCATTAGCCAGATGCTGGACCGTCCACTCCCAAAAGGTGCTGAAAACATCAAGAATGTCATTCGCGTTGGGATCACTCAGGTTCTCTTTCTGGATATTCCACCCCACGCTGCTGTTCATGATACGGTAGAGCTAATTCCGGATAATAGTAAATTCAAGGGACTGGTAAACGCCTTGCTTCGGCGTACAGATCGCCAAGGCAAGAACTTGCTGGATAAAATGAACCAGCCAAGACGTAACACTCCAGACTGGATGTGGGACGATTGGGCAGAGTTCTACGGCAAGGAAACAACCACAAAAATTGCTGAGGCTCACATTATAGAAGCCCCTCTAGATATTACTGTAAAATCTGATCCGGAGGGTTGGGCAGAGAAGCTGGAAGCGGAACTTCTTCCGACTGGCCAACTTCGCCGAAAAGCTGGCGGTGCAATCACAGCATTCGAAGGATTTCAAGAAGGTGCTTGGTGGATACAGGATTTTGCAGCCAGCTTGCCTGCAAAACTGTTTGGCGATCTTAATGGAAAACGCGTTCTGGATTCCTGTGCCGCTCCTGGCGGAAAAACCGCTCAACTTGCCGCTATGGGTGCAGATGTAACTGCCCTTGATCGCTCCAAGTTGCGTCTTGAACGACTTCAAGAAAACATGAAACGCCTGCAACTTGACGTCACTGTGAAAGCAGCCGACGCAATCGGATTTATGCCGGCAGAACAATTTGATGCAATCTTACTTGACGCACCTTGCTCCAGCACCGGAACAATTCGGCGTCATCCGGACGTTGCACACCTGAAGCAGCCCGAAGATGTAGACAAGTTGGTCATCCTGCAATCTCGCCTTCTTGAGGCAGCAGTTTCCCAGTTAAAATCTGGTGGTACGTTGGTCTACAGTACGTGTTCTTTGCAACCCGAGGAAGGGGAGTGGCAGATAACTGATTTTCTGAGCCGTAACCCAGAGATGAAACGCGTTCCTGTTACACCTGACGAAGTTGGTGGCCTGGATGAGATCATTAACGAAAATGGTGAACTTCGTTGCCTACCCTGCCACATGGACGGTAACAATAAAGAAACCTTGGGAGGTATGGACGGCTTCTTTGCTTGCCGCATGGTAAAACAATAAAGCTCCTGATTGTGGGCTCTCGATCGACATGCTAAAGGATAGTTATGCGTAAACCAGTTAGAATTGCACCTTCCATCTTGGCTGCTGATTTTGCCAAACTCGGGGCAGAAGTCGCGGCCATTGACGAAGCCGGTGCTGATTTTATCCATATTGACATTATGGACGGACATTTTGTCCCCAATATCAGTTTTGGCCCTGCGGTAACAAAATCTGTACGGGGCTACACAGACAAGCCTTTTGATTGTCATTTGATGATATCTCCTGCAGATCCGTACATCCCCGAATTTGCAGATGCAGGTGCAGATATCATTACACTGCATCAAGAAGCAGGCGCACATCTTCATCGCAGCCTTCAAGTCGTCAAATCTCTCGGCAAAAAAGCGGGAGTGTCTTTAAATCCTGCAACTCCCGCCTCGACCCTTGAGCATATCATGGATGAAGTTGATCTCATTTTGGTGATGAGTGTTAATCCGGGATTTGGCGGGCAAAAATTTATTGTATCCCAGCTAGATAAAATCAGAACGCTTCGCGGCATGATCGATGAGAGTGGCCGCGATATTGATCTTGAAGTGGACGGCGGAATTAACATTGAAACCGCCCCACTTGTTATCGAAGCGGGGGCAGATATGTTGGTTGCCGGTAGTGCCGCTTTTAGAGGCGGACCAGAGCATTACAAGGCGAATATAGACGCCTTATTGGGCCGCTAATGCGTAATGCCGAGGCAAGCCAAATAAGGCTTAGCGGTGTCGTGCCGCCTCGGCGTACTTTTAGAGACAGAGTGTTTTCAAGCTCGCTTTATAGTCGCAGTTTGAAAAACAGAACGCCGAAGCGCTTTCTCTTCACACCGGTGGACGCCATCGCAGGTCAAAAAGATCGCGCGGACACACTCTTCCAAGGTAACTTCCTGTTGCAGGGTGTCAGCAGCAAATTTAAGCAGGCTGAGCCCTGGTTTACCAAAGGATTGCCTCTCTACTGGCATCAGGAACTTCATCGATTTAACTGGCTGCGAGATTTTTCTGCAAACGATTCAGATGCTGCCCGGCGCCATTCACGCGCTTTATTGCTATCTTGGATTAAAGAGTTCGAGGGCTATCAACCCCACATCTGGGATCCCTATATTCTGGCTAGAAGGCTGATTAACTGGATGCAGCAAAGTGCGTTTTTGCTGACAAAAAATGACGGTGATTTTAATTACAAATTCATCCAATCCTTGCGCATCCAACTGCAACATCTAAAGCGTTATTGCCGATATTTTTCGAAAGAGGCCGACCAATTCGAACTTTATCTTGCCCTGTATCTCGGGACTGCCTGCTTCACAGATACACAATCCGATGCCGGACGACTTGAAGAACAACTGCTTATCGAGATTGATAAAGTGATTTTGCCCGATGGCTCACATATATCTCGTAATCCCAGTCAGCACCTGGCCGCACTCGCTGATCTGATGGCACTTAGCGCAACGTATACCAATACCGATATGCTATCGCCTGTACCCCTAACATCTGCCATTGAACGACTAACCTCTGCCGTACGATTTTTTCAACATGGAGACGGGGCACTCGCTCTTTTCAATGGCGGGTATAGCTTGGATGAGTCGGCATGCAGCCAAGTTCTTTCTTTAAGCGAAAAACCTGCCCTCCTTACTCTGCCGCCCGTTCAACTTACACAAGCTGGGTTTGCGCGCCTTGCTGAAGGATCGGCAACACTTATTGTCGAAACAGCTCGTAAAGACAAAAAAACAAATAGACCCGCTTATGCCGGTATTGGCAGTTTCGAATTCAGCCATGATAAAAATCGATTAATTGTGAATTGTGGTGCACACCCCGATGAAAGCTCTGATTGGTCAAGTGCCCTTGCGCAAACTGCCGCTCATTCAACGCTTTGCATAAGCGATAGAAATACAAAATCTTCCGGATCGGAAAAAAGCAAAAATCTTGATCCTGCACCAATTACACTTCACGAAGAAGGCGGCAATCACTGGTTAGAATTTGAAAACTTAGGATATGACGCCTCAATAAATATTAAACACACAAGGAGCCTTTTTCTAGGTTCAACTGGGCAAAGCCTAAAAGGGGAAGACACCGTTCAAGCCCCAAATAATAGACAAGAGGCCATAGACTTCTGCTTGCGCTTTCATCTACACCCTGAATTAAGTGTCTCAAACAGTGTTGGTGGGCGAAGCATTCTTATGCTGACAAAAGACGGAGCTGCGTGGACATTTATGACGAGCTTGTCAGAGGTTTTTCTAGAAGAGAGCGTTTATTGCGCGCAAGCCGGAGAGGTTCGTAACACGAAACAAATCGTTCTTCGTGGCCGCTTAAACAATAGCGACCCACTTGTCATCAAATGGGCCCTGCACCAAAATACGGATAAAGTTAGCGATTAAAGCTGCCAGCGCCGAACGCCATCAGAGAATTCGGTTCCCCGCCATATGCCTTTCACATCCGCGATAACACCGCCCTCATTTAACATACCTTCCAAAGCATTGGTTGAGAGGTCACGATAAACCGAATGGGCAACTGCCCCCACGATAGCGTCATACCCTTTCAGGTTACTAAGATTCTCTTTCAAATCGATATCAAAGAACTGCTGGGCTTCTGTCTTGTCTGCTAACGGATCATGTACATCGACCTCATGGCCCATGGCTTCCAGCCCACTAATGACTTCCCGAACCTTGGTGTTACGCAAATCAGGAACATTTTCTTTAAATGTCAGGCCCAATACCAAAATCCGGCTTTTTCCAGTTAAGCGCGCATCAATGCTGTCAGCGATAAATTGTCCCATACTTTCGTTAATGCGCCGCCCAGTTAGAATGAGATCCGGATTGTGACCAACTTCATTCGCTTTATGTGCAAGATAGAACGGATCAATACCGATGCAATGACCGCCAACGAGACCCGGTGTAAAGTTCAGGAAATTCCACTTTGTTCCCGCGGTTTCAAGGACATCATACGCAGATATCCCCAATTTTTGGAAAATCATCGTCGCTTCGTTCACGAAGGCGATATTGATATCACGCTGCGCATTTTCAATCACTTTGGCAGCTTCCGCTGTCTTGATATTTTTGGCGCGGTATGTACCGCCAGTTGTCGCGGCGCCATACAACTCTTCCAGTATGTCTGCTACTTGCTCCGTCTGACCGGCAACAACCTTGATAATTTTGTCCACAGTATGCACTTTATCACCCGGATTAATTCGCTCAGGTGAATAGCCCAGATAGAAGTCTTGTCCACATTTCAACCCAGAAGTACGTTCAAGAACAGGACCGCAGACATCTTCAGTAACACCGGGGTACACTGTACTTTCAACGACAACAATAGCGCCTTTTTTCAAAACCGCGCCAATAGTAGTGCAAGCACTTTCTAACGGTCTCAGATCCGGTTCATTATCCTGATCAACGGGTGTTGGGACGGTGATAATATGAATATCAGCGTCCCTGGTTTGCGAAGCATCGGTCGTATATCGCATACTACTCGCTCTTAAAATCGGAGCCTCGATTTCAAAAGTACGGTCGTACCCATCCCTTAACTCAGTGACCCGTGCCTCACTGATATCGAACCCAATTACATTGAATTTTCGAGAGAGAGCAACGGCAAGAGGCAAACCTACATACCCAAGCCCTATGATCGATACAACAGTATCCTTGGCAATGGTATCGCTGTCTTTTAAGGCGGACGGTCGTATAGAAGAAGCAGGCATTGTCACGGTAACCCTATGCTAATTGAACTCTAGACTAGGTAGACTTATTAAGGTCCTTTTGTCAATGAACCCAGCCGCACTCTGTTACTACGGCCAACAAGGGCAGTGAATAATTTGCTTCAAAATCGACGTTAGCTAGAATAATTTTGTAAAGATAAGTTCCGAAAATCGGCATCTCGTGCTATAGCGCGCGCAGTATTCCGCCTCCTTTTCCCAATAGGACTAAAAGTCGATGCTCGCAACCGATCTACAACCCGTCACCCGCGCCCTGATTTCAGTTTCAGATAAAACTGGACTTGTTGAATTTGGACAAGCCCTCGCAGCCCAAAATGTAGAAATTCTTTCTACTGGCGGCAGCGCTAAAATGCTTGCCGATGCAGGTGTTCCCGTCACTGAAGTCGCAGATCACACAAAATTCCCTGAAATGATGGACGGCCGTGTAAAAACCCTGCATCCGATCATTCATGGCGGAATTCTTGCCCTGCGGGATAATGCAAATCACACAGACGCTATGAAAACACATAACATTGGCGCCATCGACTTGGTTGTGGTGAACCTTTACCCGTTTGAAGAAACTATCGCGAAAGGCGCTGACTTTCATACCTGCATCGAAAACATCGATATTGGTGGTCCGGCAATGATCCGCTCAGCCGCTAAAAACTACGGATTTGTAAATGTGGTTGTCGATGCCGGTGATTACCAAATGGTTATTGATCAATTGCAAGAAAACTCCGGTAAAACAAGCATTGAACTTCGGAAAAAACTGGCGGCAAAAGCATATGCCAGAACAGGTTCCTACGACGCCGCAATTTCCACTTGGTATGCACAACAACTGGGAGACGAGTTTCCGGACCGTTTGGTATTTGCAGGCACACGTCAGCAAACGCTACGCTACGGTGAAAACCCGCATCAAAGTGCCGCTTTCTATGCCAACTCTGAAAGCCGTATAGGTGTTGCAACAGCAACTCAAATTCAAGGAAAAGAGCTTTCCTACAATAACTACAACGATACGGACGCTGCATTTGAACTCGTTGCTGAATTTGATCCAGCTGTAAGTGGTCCTGCTTGCGCCATTATAAAACACGCGAACCCATGCGGCGTGGCAACCGGTAAAACACTGGCCGAAGCGTACAAAACAGCGTTTGCCTGCGATACGACATCAGCTTTTGGCGGCATTATCGCTGCCAACCAAACATTGGACGCGGAAACAGCGGAAGAGATCGTAAAAATCTTCACAGAAGTCATCATCGCGCCTGATGCTACTGATGAAGCGAAAGCCATTATTGCAGCCAAGAAAAACCTTCGTTTGCTTCTCACTGGCGGCCTTCCAAATCCTTCTATTGGCGGTCAAATGGTGAAGTCATTAGCTGGTGGTTATCTGATCCAAGGGCGTGACAATGCCCTTACCGCAGAGCCAGAACTTAAAGTCGTTACAAAACGCGCGCCAACGGAACAAGAGCTGGCGGATCTTCGGTTTGCCTTTATTGTTGGCAAACATGTGAAATCCAATGCGATCATTTACGTTCGAAACGGGGCTACTGTGGGTGTTGGTGCAGGCCAGATGAGCCGGGTAGACAGCTCAAAAATTGCAGCAACAAAATCATTGGAAGCGGCCCAAAATGCGGGCGAAAGCGAAGCATGGGCTAAAGGCTCAGTTGTCGCTTCAGACGCTTTCTTCCCATTTGCGGATGGTCTTCTCGCCGCCGCAGAGGCCGGGGCGACGGCGGTTATTCAGCCGGGCGGATCCATGCGCGACGATGAAGTCATCGCAGCTGCGGACGAAGCTGGTCTCGCAATGGTCTTCACAGGTATGCGTCATTTCCGCCATTAAGAAAAATTAAATTTAGGGGAAACTCACATGATCACAACTACTTCTGGAACCGTCGAAGGTAAAACCATCACGCAATATCACGGTATTGTTGGCGGAGAGGCTGTTATGGGCGCCAATTTCATACGTGACTTTTTCGCGCGTATCCGTGATGTCGTCGGTGGACGCTCTGGCTCTTATCAAAAAGTTCTAAAGGCCGCACGCGCAGACGCCCTTGAAGATCTGATAGAAGAAGCCGCAGACCTCGGTGCAAACGCTGTGATTGGCGTCAGTCTGGACACCGAAGTGATGGGCGATAGCATGTTAATGGTCGTTGCAACTGGTACAGCTGTAACAATCGACTAGTTTTTGAAGAGAGAAGGCATTTAAGTTGTGCCTTCTCTCTCTTTTTAGTCTTCGCTGGGCTCGCGAACAAAACTCATCAAAGCCGCGCCAATAATCAACAAGAAGAATATAACAACCATGGCAGGACGTTGCTGTCCGGTCAGGCTTGTCACAACACCGATTAGCAGCGGTGCAACAAATGCGGTTGCTTTGCCGGAAAAGGCAAACAGTCCAAAAAATGCACCCACATGATCTGGCGGCGACAATCTTGCAACCATTGTTCGGCTCGCCGCTTGCGCAGGGCCAAAAAAGAACCCCATTATAAATGAGAACCCCATAAACACCTGTTCTGCACCGCTTGCAAGGATGCCGCCATCGGGCACGGGCATGGACGCCGCTAACCCAAACAGAACTTCACCGTCACTTATTGACAAAACACCAACCGATGCAACCGATAGCCCCAGAACAGAAATTACGATCGTTGGTTTAGAGCCAAGTTTGTCGTCAAGCCATCCCCCTACAAAAGAGCCAACGATAGCGAAAACCAAAATCAAGATCCCAAAAATACCAAGTGTTGTGGTGTCCCATCCAAAGAGACCCGCAGCATAGATGCCGGAGAAGCCAATAAGCGCGAGAATACCGTCATTGTAAAACATTCTGGCCAACAGATAAAAAAGGATGTTCTTGTGATTTTTGAGGGACTTAATTGTCTCAAGCAAATTTTCCAGTCCTTTTCGGATAGCTGCAGTTTTTTTCACACCAGTGGGTATTGCGTCGGGCGTGAACAGCATCATGGGGATGATAAAAATAAGGAACCACAGTCCCGACATAGGTCCCGTTATCCTGTCATGTTCGTGTGCGGCTTTATCAAGCCCAAATAACGGCGTTTCAGGCATGGAGAAACCAAGCAAAACGATAAATAGAGCAACAAGCCCACCTATATATCCTAAACCCCAGCCAAATCCGCTAAGGCGTCCCATTTTATTTGGTGTTGTCAGTGAGGGGAGCATGGCGTTATTGAAAACCAGTGAAAATTCAATGCTGCTGGTTCCGACGATAATGGCAATCAAAATCCAGATCACGCCCTCACCTTGATTGGGAACAGCTCCCCAAAGGGCAATACTCGCTAATGCACATAAAATCGCAAAAGTAAGGATCCAGGGTTTTCGGGGCCCACCTGCATCTGCTATTGAGCCAAGAACAGGACTTAAGAGAGCAATGAGAAGGCCGGCGATAGCTTGAGTATACCCCCAATATGCTTGCCCGGTAACCGGATCGCCCATAACCACTGATGTGAAATATGGCGCGAATATGAATGTCGTAATGACTGTAAAATAAGGCTGATTTGCCCAATCAAACAAGGCCCACGAAAACTTACCAAGCCGCGAAGCTTCCTGCACTGAACTCATACTTCCCCCCCAATGTTTTTAACAGTTTACGCTAAAACAAAGGAAGGAGAAGTAAAAAGAGTTTAGATACCACGCCTTAGCTAATCATGGACCGGAACTGCCGATTAGCAAAAGCAAGTTTGGAAACATCCACTGTTCCGCCTGCTTTAAACTCTTCAATCAAAGCTTTGGATCTACCAATTGGGTTTCGGTGAGTATTTTCCCAATGATCCAGCGCCGCCCGACCTTTGTAATTGTTGGCATGCCCAAAAACAGCATTGGTCAATGCCCGTTGCTGGCCATACAAGTCATCAACAATAGCTGTAACAGCCAACCGCTCCCAATGACTTTCCGGCTCAATTGCTTCAGCTGCAAATCGCAACCAGTCTAAGTTGAGATCCGCGCCAACAGCATAGTAAACTTCACCAACCTCGGGTATAGGACGATTTGAGACCCGGCCCACTTGAACGACATCAAGAGACGAGCGAAGCGGTGACAGACTAGCCACACGGCGCGCAAGCCCTTCTGGTACATTCATTCCTGTAAAGTATTTCATCCGATTAAGGAAGGAATGACGTCCGATATCACTTAACAAACCTTCCAGTTCATTTTCCAGATCATGCATGGCCGGCGCCAACTCAGATAGCTGGAACGTAATATCAATAGGTGTTGGAAGATGACGAAGGCACCAAAGCGTCGCACGGCGAAGCAACATTTGCGTTGCATCGATCATGCGGCCTTGAACTTCTGTATCAACTACATTGTCTAGACTTTCGATTTCATCCCAGAGTTTTTGCAAATCAAACACTTCGACAACCAGAGCATAAGCGCGGGCAACATCATCAACGCCAACACCCAGCTCTTCCACCATTTGCATCACAAATGTTATGCCTGCCCGGTTGATCAAGCTATTGACGATAACAGTCGTAATAATTTCACGGCGCAATCTGTGGTTCGAAATATACTCCGCATATTTCTTTCGAAGTTTTGGTGGAAAATAGTCCCTCAACCATCCATCAAAGAAAGGATCATCCGGTAGTTTGGTTTCCAGAATATCCGTGTACAAGGTCATCTTGGCGTAGGCGAGCAATACACACATTTCCGGGCGCGCTAAGCCCTGATTTGCGCTCAAACGATTTTCCAGCTCTTCCTCATTCGGCAAATCTTCAACCGTTCTGTGCAAGCGACCTTGTTTTTCAAGAGCACGCATGAAACGGGTTTGTTCGGCAAAATTGGCAATACTCTGACGCTGTGCCACGCTGAGTGCTTGCGTTTGCAAATAATTGTCTTTTAGCACATGGTCCGCCACATCATCGGTCATGTCAGCAAGAAGACGATCTCGCTGTTTATCTGTCATCTCACCGTCATCCAAAACGGCACGAAGCAGAATTTTGATGTTTACTTCATGATCCGAACAATCCACACCCGCTGAATTATCAATAGCATCCGTATTTAGCCGGCCGTCATTAAGCGAATATTCTATTCGACCCTTTTGAGTTGCACCGAGGTTACCTCCCTCGCCCACTACTTTGGCCCGAATTTCACTTCCATTGATCCGGATCGCATCATTGGCCCGGTCGCCAGCCGCCGTATGCCCTTCAGATGAAGATTTAACATACGTCCCAATTCCGCCGAACCACAAGAGCTCCACTTCAGCTTTCAAAATAGCTGAAATTAGTTCGTTTGGTGTCAGCTTCGCGTCCTTCAAACCCAACAACGACTTAACTTCCGGTGTCAACGCAATCGATTTGGCTTTTCGATCAAATATGCCGCCACCTTTTGAAATCAGCTTCGTGTCATAATCTTCCCAAGAAGACCTCGGAAGTTTGAAGATGCGTTCCCGCTCTACGAAACTTTTTGCAGCATCAGGGGAAGGGTCCAGAAAGATATTCCGATGGTCAAAAGCGGCGACCAGCTGAATGTGCTTGGAAAGCAGCATGCCATTACCGAACACATCGCCAGACATGTCGCCAATACCCGCCACAGTAAAATCTTGTTCCTGTATATTTTTCCCTGTTTCGCGGAAATGCCGCTTTACTGATTCCCAAGCGCCGCGTGCCGTGATCGCCATTTTCTTATGGTCATAACCAGCGGCTCCGCCAGAGGCAAAAGCATCCCCCAGCCAAAATCCATAAGAGATCGCCACTTCATTCGCGATGTCTGAGAAAGTCGCTGTTCCCTTATCTGCCGCAACAACAAGATAGGGATCATCGGAATCATGGCGAACAACATCTGTCGGAGGCACAACTTTACCACCCACCAGATTATCTGTGAGATCCAGCAAACCAGAGATGAAGATTTTGTAGCACGCAATCCCTTCTGCCTGGAACTCTTCCCGTGTGCCGCCAATTGGGAGGCGTTTTGGATAGAAACCGCCTTTAGATCCCACAGGTACAATCACGGTGTTTTTCACCATTTGCGCTTTCATTAAGCCCAAGACTTCAGTGCGGAAATCTTCCCGGCGATCGGACCAGCGAAGGCCACCACGTGCGACCGTCCCTCCCCGTAAATGAACACCTTCAACCCGTGGGCTATATACGAATATTTCGACATGAGGGCGCGGCAATGGTAGGTCAGCAATTTTTTGACTATCCAATTTAAAGGAAAAATAAGATTTTTCCGTTCCGCCTGCCCCTTTTTGATAAAAATTGGTCCGCAACGTATGCTTGATAAGGTTTAGATAGCGCCGCAAAATACGGTCATCGTCCAAGCTGACCACTTCATCCAACGCTTGAATTATTTGATCATGAACACTTTCAAAAGCAGCATCTCGATCTGATTTGAATTCAGGGTTAAATCGAATATCAAAAAGCTCAACCAGTAGCCGCGTGATGGTCGTATTTACACCAAGCGTGTTTGCCATATAGGTTTGTGAGAAGGTAATTCCAGCTTGGCGTAAATATTTCGCATAAGCACGAAGCACGGCAACACTTGACCAGCTAAGACCGGCCAACATGACGAGCCGGTTAAAGCTGTCACTTTCCGTAGTCCCTTGCCATACGCGTAAGAAGGTTTCTTCAAATTTCACTTTAATCTGGTGCAGGTCCAGCTCAAGGCCGCTGGGCTCGATTAGTTCAAAATCGTGGATCCAAACTTGAGTTGACATACTCGCATGTCTTACCAAATACGGATTTTCCGAAAGGACTTTTAATCCCATATTTTCAATCATGGGCAAGCAGTCTGATAACGGCAACGGCTCATTTGGGCTATAGATCTTAAAACGTACCTTACACTCGGGATCCTCTACCCATCGATAAAGATTAAGTCCAACTTGTTTGCTTGAACAAACCTCCTCCAGCTTTTCAATATCCCGAAGGGCAAGATGCGCATTAAATCGCGCCCTGTAGCCAACAGGAAATGCTTCACCGTACCGTGCATCAAGACGAAGAGCCTTTTCTTCTCCCCAACGTTCCAACAAGACATCACTTAGATCATCCACCCACTCTCTGGCGGCGGAAACAAGACGATTTTCAAGAACAACTTCGTCGACTTCAATTTTGTTTCCAGCTTTGAGACCAATTATGAAGTGGATGCGTGCCATGGCATCGTCACCCACTTGCGAATAATGGGCGGTAATTTCACCTTTGTGCATCTCAGCCAGAATGGAGCTAAATTTGCGGCGAAGATCTGTATTGAATTTTTCTCTGGGAACGAACACCAATGCAGAGACAAAGCGTTCAAATCGATCGCGACGAAGAAATACTGCTATCCTCGGGCGTTCTTGCAAGGTCAGAATTCTTGCACTGATTTCATACAACTCATCTACTGAGATCTGAAACAATTCATCCCGTGGGTATGTTTCCAGAACATGGGCGAGGGCTTTCTCGTCGTGACTGCTTTTTGTAAAACCAGATTTTTCCAGCGTTTTAGCGACTTTCCGTCTCAGGTAAGGAATATCGCGCGGAATACGATTGTAAGCCGCAGAGGTGAACAAACCGGTAAATCGATATTCACCAATCACTTTACCTTTACTATCGAATTTTTTCACACCCACATAGTCAAGAATGACTGCTCTGTGCACAGTTGATCGGGCATTAGCCTTAGTAACGATGATCAGTTCTGGTCGATGCAAAAACTCGCTAACCTCTGGCGACATCTCCGCTTTACCGGTCATGATCCTTCTCTGTGGGTTTCGCAGTATTCCTAGACCGGAATCTTTAACAGGTTCCCAATTCTCGGTTTTGGACGCCCCTTGATCTGTAAATGTGTATTCTCTGAAGCCAAGGAAAGTGAAGTGATCATTCGCCATCCATTCCAACAAGGCACTGCCTTCATCCACTTCTTCTGAATCTAGAGGGGGTGGATTGGATTTCAGTTTTTTAACGATCGTGCCGACCTGCGAAAGGATGGTGCGCCAATCTGTTACGGAAGCCCGCACATCGTCTAGAACCCCGAGAATTTCCTTTTCAATTTCGGCCAGAATTTCAGGGTCACTTTGCTCGTCCACCTCAAAGTGCATAAAGGATTCGAGAATTCCATTTTGCTTGCCTTTCGTCGTGGCTGGATGGAATTTAACTTGGCGCCCATTGTTGTCACGTTCCACAAATAGGACCGGGTGAATTACCATATGGACGTTTATACCGCGCTGACTGAGAGCCGCTGTGACACTATCAACGAGAAACGGCATATCATCATTTACGATTTCAATAACCGTATGAGAGGTACGCCAGCCATGCTCTTCCAAGGTAGGACTGAAGCAGCGAACTTTTGCCTTACCCGCCTTGCGGGTTGCCGCAAACTTGTGAAGAGATATAGCGGACCCGTACAGGTTTTCCTGCTGGATGCTCAGCACATCATCGGCCGCCAGTCTTTCGTAGAGTTTTTCAACAAATAAGTGAATATCTGCTGCCAGCTTCTTTTCCAGCCGATTATCGATCATCTCAAGGACTTTCGATAATTTCTCTGCTTTCATTTCTTGCGCTGTCAATGACATGATCGGTTTCCCCATTTCCGTACGTGCAAACAAATGTACAAACTAATTTATTAAAATATTATGCAAGATGAGTGTTAACGTATTCTTTTCATTCGTAATTTAATCATTTCGTTCAACTTGAATCCATAATTCACGGTAAATATTCAGATCATTAATTCATAGTCTATTCACGCGCGATTAAAGAACATGGTTCATATTGGCATTCACTAAATAGAGAAAAAACCCCGTTGTCGGAAAAACTAACCAATCTTTGTGTATGCCTGTTGCAAAAGAGGATCAATACAAATTTTGGAATAAAATCAATCAGTTACCGAACAAACGTTTGGTTTTAACAATATCAGTATTAACCATATTATTGGAATATAAAAAAATCAATATATTTGCCTTGCGAGCCATCTCTATATATGTCGTTCGAGAAACCTTTACAGATTTCAGAAATCGCACAGAAAGAAAGTCAGAATGAAGCGGACCGGGATCAAAATTGGGACTGATGCACAAAGCCAAACGATTCGACTGACGTTGTTTGAAGAAGAAAACCACAACCACAACGTAACTGTATCGTTAGATGCGACCCAAACCTTGTCTGTCATCAATCAACTTTTGCGGGCCACAGAAAAGCTGGACGTGAAACCAAAACAAAGCGCCGTCAGAGCACTTCTGATTGAAGCCCTAAAATCTTTTGATGCTTCAACAGAAAACTGAACCTCCATAGTAACTACCAAAACTTAACTTTGGACTCAATTTTCTGGCGCCATAGTCGCAAATTTGTGTAGTGTTTCATAACTCATCATTTAGACGACGTTCAACATCACAAATAAAAAAGCGGGGCTCAACATGCCAGTAAATAACCGTATCGCTGAGATGCACAACGACATGCAAGAATGGCGACATGACATTCATAAACACCCTGAACTCTGCTTTGAAGAGGTTAGAACCGCAAAGGTTGTCGCCGAAAAGTTGCGCAGCTGGGACATAGAAGTACACGAAGGCATTGGGGTAACAGGTCTTGTCGGTGTCCTAAAGGGCCAGGGAAATAGCGGCCGAACTATTGGGATTCGTGCTGATATGGATGCGCTGCCGTTGCAGGAGCTAACTGGCGTTCCGTATCAATCTATTTATGAAGGTAAAATGCATGCCTGCGGTCACGATGGGCATACGGCAATCTTGCTTGGCGCTGCGAAATATTTATCTGAAACCCGCAATTTTGATGGAACAGTGCATTTCATTTTCCAACCTGCCGAAGAAGGCGGCGGCGGCGGCGATGCCATGGTCAAGGACGGCTTGTTTGAGCGTTTTCCATGCGACGGTGTGTACGGCCTTCATAATATGCCAGATATGCCGAAAGGCGGCTTTCATATCAAGTACGGCCCCCTAATGGCCTCTGCTGATGAAGCATCCGTTACTATTCATGGTAAAGGCGGACATGCGGCCCATCCTCAGCGCTCCATCGACCCTCTCATGATCGGTGTACAGCTCCATGTGGCACTTCAAACCATCGTATCTCGAAATGTGGGACCTGTAGATAACGCGGTGGTCAGCATTACTGAATTCCATGCAGGTACGGCCGGAAACATTATCCCGCATGATGCAAAGCTTTCTGCTTCCATCCGGACAACAACCCCGGAAATGCGAGATATGGTTGAGAAACGGTTTAAAGAAATTTGTGCGGGTGTCGCTGTAACTTACGGTGTCGAGATTGAGGTAGAGTACCGCAGAAACTACCCTTGCACTGTCAACCATGACAACGAAACCGATATCATCGTCAAGGCTGCCAGCGCAGTGGTCGGCGCAAATAATGTCAACACAAACGCGCCGGTCCGTATGGGGAGTGAAGATTTTTCCTTTATGTTGGAGGCCTGTCCGGGCGCCTACATTTTCTTAGCTGCGAAAGATGAAACCCATCCCCATTCGGTGCATCATCCTGAATATGATTTCAACGATGAAATTTTAAGTACCGGAGCAAGCCTTTGGGCGCAACTGGTTGAGCAGGAAATGCCTCGGAGCTAGTTTCTTCAGTTTGAGCTGGGCGTTTTTCTCTAAAATTTTCGCCCAGCATCAACCGCCAGTTTCTTTCAGGAAAATACGGTGTAAACGGGCGATGTCCCATGTTTGATGCAGATTTGCTCATAATATGATCCTTCAGAATTATTGCGTCTGAAATGAACATAGGTGTTGCGATCGAAACAATTAATAGACAATTTCGGCAAACACTGTTGCAATAAATGCAACAATAATTGGCGCGTAACCTTTATAGGTGATCAAAGCTGCTCGCTAGAAAATCTGAAAAAGCCCGCACTTTTGGAGACACGTGCCGAGAGGAAGGGTACACAAAATACATATTGTAATCACTTTGGGCGAATTGGTAGTCGGTATCATTGAACAACTGAACTAACTCGCCTGATCCTAAATACTTAGCCACGTGCCAGTTAGGCAGCACCGCGATCCCAAGACCGCTAATGGCTGCCTCTAGCAAGGCGTCCCCGTTGTTACTTTCAAATGTTGCCGGAACAAGCGTATCTTCAGGCCCCTCTTTACCCATGAACTCCCAAAGACGAGAATTCCCTCCCCACACATCATTCGCTGAGTGAATATAATACACCAGACAATTATGGTTCTGCAGTTCTTGTGGTTGGCAGGGCACACCCCTTTTCTCTAGGTAATCTGGACTGGCAACTATGATCCGCCTGACTTTCTGCACATGGCGCGCCATTAAGGTACTATCGGGAAGCTGAACAGCACTTCGAACTGCGCCATCAAAACCTTCTTGAACCAAGTCGACAATTTGGTCACTCAGGGAAAGCTGAATGTTTATTTCCGGATACAAGGCATAAAACTCACTTAATCGCGGTGCAAGATAGGCCCGCCCAACTATCAGCGGCGCCGTAATACGGAGCAACCCACGTGGGGCCCCATCCATTTCGGACACAGCCCTGTTCATATCGTCATAATCTGCAATAGAAGATGTCGCCCGCTTGTAATACAGATGCCCAGCTTCAGTCAGGCTAACTTGCCGTGTTGTTCTGTGAAGCAGACGCACGCCCAGTTCATTTTCCAAATTTCCAATTTGTCGGGTCACCGAAGAAGTTGCTAATCCCATCAGTCGTGCCGCGGCAGAAAAGCTACCTGTATTTGCGATTTGAAGAAAAAGCCTGACGGCAGGAAGATTATCCATGGCTCACCTTTGCGTAATCAGATGACAAAGAGAGCAATTCTTTATCATTGATGTCTATAAAGCAATAATAATGACTAACGAAAATTTGATCACTTGGCTTTCATTTCAATGTTGCGCGTAACTTCATATGAGCTACATTTCATCGCTAATTTGTGCTTTAAATACCGTTGGGGGGCTTATGGCCGAAGAACTACGCAGCTATTTTTCTGTTGAATATGTTGACTTTCTGGCTGAAACCCTGAAATCAGAGGTCAATTTACCGGTTAGTGAATTCACTGCCTATTGCTTGAGCGATCCCTGGACCGACATGGCATTAAAAGAGAGAATGGCGCGACTGACCGATGCCATGGTGATGTTTCTCCCAAGTGACGCGAATGAAGGGACCGAAATCCTGAAACGGATTTTGCCAAAAATTAGCGGAGATGCGTTTAAATTTGCCGATATGCTCAACATGTTTGTGCCCGATTATGTTGTACGTCGCAAAGACGATTTGACATTGGATGCGGCACTGGACGCGCTTGTATTCTTTACCCATCACGGAACCTCATCTGAGTTCGCAATCCGCCCCTTTATTCTGGAACAAACTGAACCGGTTATGGCAGCGATGCAGGGTTACGCCTCCCACAAACACCAAGATGTACGACGTTTCGCCTCAGAAGGGTGCCGCCCCAGATTGCCATGGTCCATGGCACTTCCCGCGTTTAAAAAGGATCCCGCGCTCGTCCTCCCAATACTTGAAGCCTTACGCGCAGACGAGAGCAAGTTCGTGCAAAAAAGTGTCGCCAATAACCTCAACGATATTGCAAAAGACAACCCGGACATTGTTTTGGAATTTGCCGAGAAATGGTTGGGCACTCACGTCAACACGAACTGGATCGTCAGGCACGGCTTGCGCACGCTTCTCAAGCAAGGGGAACCGCGGGCGCTTGCTTTCTTTGGGGCAAGTCCCATTGAACTCCAAAACTCAGAACTTGAGCTTTCTCATCAAAACCTGGACTTTGGCGGATCTCTCACCTTTAATTTTGACGCACAGATTGTCGGAAAACTACCCGATAACCTTCGCATCGAATATGCTATCGATTTTATGAAATCAAACGGCAAATGTGCCCGCAAAGTCTTCAAAATTAGTGAAATAAAACCCTCCAAGCGAGAAATATCACTCAAAAAATTCCACAAGTTTATCGACTACTCTACCCGTAAACATTACGGCGGTGTGCATTCCGTTGCTGTTATTGTGAACGGGCAAGAAGTAATTCAAAAAGAATTCGAGCTTATCAAATAGGCTCTTCTAAGGAAGATAGCCTATTACCACCCGCTTCAGGCGGACTAACAAAGCGTCTGGGTCCTGATCGCCTTCCAAAGCTGCGGCGTCAATGATCCCTTTCACAAGGGCGACAATGTCTCGTGCTGCGTCCTTGGGGTTCCTAATATCATTTGCCTTAAGTAACGTGGTGACAATATCCACAAAACCAGTGTTAAGTGCCCTGCTTTCGCTGCCCATCGGCAAAACTTCCTCCGCATACTCTAGAGCTAATGCGAGTTTGGGCCTTTCAAACTGATGACGCAGTGCAGCTTTAAGGAGCGCCTCAATCGCTGGCTCCAATCCCATTGCATCCGTCTCCGCGATGGCGACCTCAATATCAGTTATTAGAACTTGTCGGTTACATCGGATCAGCTCTGCAAAGATCGATTCCTTGGACGGGAAATACTGGTAAAGAGAGCCAACACTCACCCCTGCTCGCTCGGCAACAAGGTTCGTGTTTACGCCCTCAACACCGCTCTCTTCCAAAATGCGAGCAGTCGCTTCCATCACTGCGTCAACTGTCGCGGCGGCACGCGCTTGAAGCGGTACTTTCCGTAGGTTTATGGGCGGTTGTTCAGGAGACATTGTATGCGAGTACCAAAGAGATCATTTTTTCCGGACAATAGAGCAATTCTTCTACTTCCTCAACATCCGGAGAAACCTCATGAAATGGTCAATTTTTATGCTATTGCGTACGCTGCCTGCGTGGCTGGCATTACCGAGAGAAACCCGTGCTGAAATCGCGGAGACGGCCTTCAACACGGCCTTTTCAAAGTCTTCTTTGCAAATGTCCTATTTTGATGCAGAAGCTTTCTCAGCACGCTGTACTGATATCGCCGTCTTTGAAACAGAAGACCTCCAATCCTATTACTATGCAATAGAACGGCTTCGTGACAGCCCTCTTTTCACAAAACCATATTTTGAGATTATCGACATCATTCCAGCGATTAAAGATGGTTTTCGTGCATTTGAAGCGTCGGTAGGGGAAAATTAATGAAATATTCAACGAATAGCGAAGCTTTTCCAATTTCAGGCCATCGGCCCTATCTCCGTTTCGTCATTCCATTCGCCAGTTTTCTTTTAGCCGCCATTCTAGGGCCCATTCAATCAGCCATTTGGCATGCAGAGCAGTCCCCAAATTGGATCAAGAGCCTGTCTTTGCTTCATGAACTAGCCGTTGACTTTCAAGCCTTCGTTCCCACAGGATCTATGATGTTACCTTATGATTTCTTTGGCAAAATGACAGCTCTCATCTACATCGGAGCGTTTATTGGCCTTCTCTTCGCAGGTAAGGCGACAGATCCCAAAGAGGCTATTGCGAAGAAATTTGCAACAATGTTCCTGCTTATCGCGAGTTGCGCAGATGTTATTACTTACTGGATAGCTGGTTTGGAAAATGAGGCGCTTCGTTTTCAATCCTTCTGGCTCTGCGAAGTTCCAGCGCTTGCACTGTGTATCGCCTCACTCTCGATATTTGGGGGAAACAAAATTTACATTGAAAAACACCTGCATTGGACAAGTGTTTTACTTCTAGCAACTCCAGCATTGGCTCTTCTGGCAACGGCCTCGCAAAACTACATGCCGCATGGTCCTTTGCTTGCCGTCAGTTTGGTCGCAGCCACGCTGTCTTTCTCCACCCCCTCCTCACGCTGACTATCTGCGTTTTGGCATTTTGCTATCAATAATGTAGACCAGCGCCTGAACGATCTGTTCAGGATCCCGCGCCATTCCGGCAGCTGCGCCATCCACCTCTTTCAAGGCGTGGTCATGTTCTGCCGGGTGGAGGGTAATGTAGGGAATGCCAAGAGCTGCTGCTTGACCCGCATCAAAGGCAGCATTCCACTGTTTATATTTTTCACCAAAGCGTACAATCACAACATCGGATTCGCGCAGCAAGTTTGATGTGCGGATACTATTCAGCTTGGCGCTTTTGTGGTCGTGCCAGTATTTGTTATCTTCTGCGCCAAAGATTGCAACACCGCAATCATCGCTGTCTTCATGGACGGTCACTGGGCCATTAAGCGCCACCGGCAAGCCCGCAGCCTCAACACCTGTTTTAATTCTCTCACGCCAATCCGAATGGATTTCACCTGACAAATAGATATTCCAGATTTTATCGCTCATGAGGTCTCTCCAAATATGGGCATATGATATTTCTGCACTTCTAAACGTTTTTAACGGATGTGTCATGCCAGACACTTCCACCATCCGGAAATTCCAACGTTCCAATAAATAGATTGGCTCACAGTTTGTGGGTAAATTAATCTAGCGAATCTGTCGCACTCAAATGAAAATCAGTACAAAACCAACCATAGCTTTAACAAACATTATGTATAACTAAAGCATTAGTTGTGCATGTGATACACGGAAAAGAAACAATAATTGCACCTAAAACACCAGATAGGTATTGCTAAAGAACGCGCATTCGTTAACATATTGTTAAATTCACATGTACAACTTGTCGGGGGACATCCGTATGAGAATGAAAATAAGAAAATCTATTGGAGTGATTGGTACGCTTGGCGCAATGGCATTTACTATGTTAGCGGCACAATCCCAAGCTGCAAATGTAACACCGGATGTTATTTTTGGCTCTGGAAATGCCAACGGTAGCTTCACCGTCGATCAAGGGGGCAGCGTTGAGTTGGGCTTACGGGCAAAGCAACGTTATCCCGCTGCAAATATTTTTAATTATGATGGCACCGACACCTATACATTTGAAGTAGGTAGTGCAACGGCTTCCAGCAGGCCAAATTGGAATTTCGAATGGTCAATCAATTCAAATTTTGATGGTGGATCTACTAACGACCTTAACGACCTTGTTTATCAATTGAAACTCGATACAGATCCCGGTGCCGGAATACTTTTTACAACTTGGGATCCTGTTAACGGCGTACCTTATGCTGATCATGCGATTGGAACAAACGCAACAGGAAACGGTGGAGGTACTGTTGCAGCAGACGCAACAGAATACGGCTCATTGATTGGTTCTAACAATGTAGCACAAAACTCATGGGCCTCACATTGGTTCGACGGATTGTTCGATCCTAACGCCGCGGGAACCTATCGCATTGAACTTCTTGCATTTGCTGATGGAGGCGTAATGCTCGCCTCTACTGGCATTAACGTCGTTGTCTCTGCCATACCATTACCCGCTGCGCTCCCGCTTTATGGCGCGGGTATTGCGGTACTTGGTTTCCTCGGATGGCGCCGTAAGAAACAGATCTCTTAATTCTCTCACTTCAAGCGTGGAATAATTCAAAAGGCGTCCTTATTGGGCGCCTTTTTTTGTAATCCTCTTTTAAAAACCTTCAAATTACCTGTAGAGTTCAATTAACTAAAAATATCTTGAGGGTGTTGTCATGAATAAACTTCTACAAGGCGCTACAGCCACATTTTTAGTAGTGG
>MAAN01000021.1 GCA_002163135.1 Alphaproteobacteria bacterium 46_93_T64 | reverse complement strand
TTTTATGAAGCCTTTGTCCGGTAAAATAGCAATAGTGACGGGAACATCTGCACCTCGGGGAATAGGACGCGCAATTGCGATGCGTCTTGCAGAAAACGGGGCTTCGGTTGTTGCAACTGATATGGCGGGCTCCATACATATTGACGACGATATATATAAGAAAGACGAACTCTTAGACTCTTTGGTCACCGACATTAGAAATATGGGCAATACGGCAATATCGTTAAAGCTGGATGTCACTAATGCTAACGATATTCAGGCTTGTATATCAGCAACAAAGCAGGAGTTTGGTCGCATTGATATACTGGTGAACAATGCAGGATCATTGGCGGGTTCTGACAAATTTCTGTCAACGACAGGTGATCAGTGGGAAACTAGTTTTCGTGTGAATATACTCGGCCCAATGATGCTTTCTCAGGCAGTCATCCCGGAAATGCGCAAAGTTGGTGGTGGGCGCATTATTAATATCGGGTCTACTCGCAGTCTGGGAGTTGATGCAGGGTTTGGGGCCTATACCGCGATGAAGCATGGGCTGGTTGGTATGACAAAGACAATTGCAGCAGAATTTGGTGCCGATGGTATTTTGTGCAACACCGTCTGCCCCGGATATATAATGACTGATATGCACGCAGCGGCGAATACACGTCTGGCAAAAGAAAACGAAATCTCTGTTGAAGAGATGCAGAAACGGCGCTATGCAAATATTGCGGTTCGGGACGCCGGGCGCCCCGAAGATGTAGCCGAAGCCGTGGCCTATTTGGCAGGGCCGAACTCAGCCTATGTAACAGGAATAAATTTGCCCGTTAGTGGTGGAGTTCCACTTGGCATTTAAGGTTCGCTACTACGCCTGCAAAGGTTTGAATTTGGCCCTGTGAGGACGCTTGAGTGGGTGGTTCAAGCCTACCCTCTTCAAGCACTCGTTCTGTATGGAACCGGTTCTTTGTATCGCCATGTGCCGTAACTGGACATCGATTTTCTAATACGGACATTATATAGTCCGTATTAGAATGGGCCAAAACACAGAGGAATGGCGAACCATATCAACGGTAAGGATGATGATCACATGAGCGATCTCGCAACCTACAAGGCGAAATCAGGAAATTTTGTACCGGTCTGGACACTTGAAATCCAGACTTTGTCAGAAGACACTGACCGAATTTTGGATGCTGTCATGCAAGTGCACCCACTGAGCTTTGGGCGGTATCAGCGGAATGCAAGTATCTCCGCAGTCGGGAGAGAGACCGCTCAACCAGAGGCTGGATCTACGACGACGACACACATGGATAGATTTGAAGCTGGTGAGACAGAAACATACCCAATGGTTGAGCTGAAAATATCGATTGAGCGGGAGTTGGAGACTCTTGAAAAAGTGATGGACGCTGTTATTTTCGCCCATCACTATGAGGAACCGGTTATATTTCTCCGAGAAGATTGGGCGAGCCGGTCAAACTATGATCCAGCTAGCACAAATCCAAACCGCTGGTGGAACGATAAACGTGGTCTACCAAATAAAATCGAATAAATCCGCTTGCACTTCTGAAATGTGAAGCAGGAAGCCCACTTAGAGCTAACAACGGTTGTTTATGGAGAAAAATGTATACCGGTTACCGCCTGATTGCCGAAATCTAGAAAGGGTTTACCTAGAGAGAAAACACCCATACCCGAATTATTCAGGGTACTTCCTTCAGGAAACTTTCAAAACATGAAACTCACTTTTGCTTGTTCACCTGCTACGGTTTTCTCGATCAAAAATTTCGTTTGCAAGGATGATTAGTTTCGAAAAAAACTGTAACTAACTGAAAAATAATCACTATTAAAACTGTTGATACATGCATGCTCATTCATAGGGCTATAAGCGTTAGTTATAACTTTGTTATTAGTGATTTTGTGGGAAGAGCGAAATACATAACAATAAATGACTTATTTATAAAATTGATAGCGTGCCACCCCTACGACATTTACCTCTTTATAGGCACACAAGTATCTCACCCCAATTTTTATCGAATTCAGGCAATATATTAGTTGTTCAATTTAAACTGCAGGATCGTGGCTCTGTACTTTTAACTCCATTTCTCTAAATGAATAATCAAATGCATTTCATTAAGTTAAGGGTTTACCAGATGTCAAATCTAACCAGAACCTGCTTGGGATTATTTGTTGCAACTTTCTTCTTATCAATAACACCAAATGCAAAAGCGCAAGAAACTCTTACAATCGCTGCTTCAAATTGGGCGCCGTATAAGGATGAAAATCTTCCGGGAGGCGGGATTGTCATGGACGTCACCACACAGGCCCTTATCCGTGCGGGATACAAAGTAGATAGTATTGTTCTTCCGTGGAAAAGAACGTTACAGGGGGCAATAATTGGTAAATACGACGTTTTACCGGCTATTTGGCAGACTGCTGAAAGAGCTGAAAAACTCGTTTTTAGCGAACCGATTATCACGAGCCGAGTTGTAATCATTTCAAAGAAAAGCATCAATTTCGAATACAAAACACTCGAAAGTCTAACAGGGAGAACTGTTGGCGTTGGTATTGGGTGGGGTTATCCTGAAGATTTTCAAAAAGCGACGAATTTTACTAGGGATACATCACACGAACTAAAAATAACGCTGAACAAACTTATATTTGGGCGTGTTAATCTCGCTATTGTCGAGGAATATGCCGCACGATATGCGATGAATGCTTATTTTAAGGATGATGCCGACAATGTGACATATTCTAAAGTATCGTTGGAAGAGAAAGATTTACGGGTCGCTTTTTCAAAGAAGCACTCAAAACATGAAGAGATTTTGAAACGTTTCAACGTAGCTCTTGCAGAAATGAAAACAGATGGAACATTTCAAAAAATTATGTCTTTTCATGGTGTGTCGCTTGCAAATCGGTAACTAATTTTTGGTAATCTGAAATAATGTAGAGCACGAGAGTTATTTGCCTACCTTTGATGCTTTGATTTTTGAGAAAAACATTGGGTATGTCCCAGTCTTTTGCTTTCAACGGGTTAAACCTAGTCGCGGTTAAGAATGAAAAGTATACGCACAAAGAAAAAAATAGCTTTTAGGCAAGCACAGTTGGCTGTGATTATTGCTCTCATTCTTGGGCTTCTTTTTAGTGCGATCCAAATTGCCTTTGATTTCAAAAACGAACTCGTCCGCATTGATACCAATATCTATCAATTTCTCAACACAGTTCGCAGTTCCGCAGCTCAAGCCGCATATGGACTGGAAGATGATCTTGCTGAACGTGTTATTTCGGGTTTATTTGAAAATAAAGCTATCGTTCGGGCAAAAATTTCAACCGATATTGGAGTGACTATGGGAGCGGCGGATCGCTCCAACACTGTCATCAAAGAATATTCCATTCTTAGCGAAATTGTTCTGGGGGATGAAAAATCTTATGCAATTGATCTGTATGCAGAAAAATTAACAGACCCGATTGGGCAACTTATCGTTTGGGTTAACCTTCATGTTATCTACGAAGAGTTCTTTGATCGTATTGCAATAATCTTGATCCTAGGTCTGTTCAGAAGCTTAATTCTTGCAGCATTGCTGACAACGGCATTCTATTTCCTATTAACGAAACGATTGCTAAAAATTATCGACAAGGTAAATAGTGGCTCAAGCAATATTTCGGATAATTCCCAACAAACTAACAGGCCCGAGACATATCAGGACGAACTTACTGCTTTGTCTTCATTGTTTGATATTTATTCATTGAAACAAACCGGACATTTGAAGGAATTAACTCAAAGTGAGGAAAAACTTCGAACGAGCGAACAACGATTTAGAATTTTTGCTGAAAGTTCATCCGATTGGTTTTGGGAAACTGATACAGAGGGGCGTGTGAAATGGATATCGGAGACATCCACAGAGACCCCGGGGATCGCGCTTGATAATATCAGGAATAAAACACGAGAAGAAATAGCAGGCCGATTTTTTAATAAAACGAATTGGATGCCCTATACTAACGCTATAAAAAATCGTGAAGACATTAAAGGGTTTGTCTACGAATTTGAAACAGCGAAAGGTATGCTGGTTACTGTAGAGATCAGTGGAAAACCGATCTTCGACAACAACGGAAACTTTCTTGGATATCAGGGCGTTTCCAGAGATATCACCAGACGGTGTAAACTCGAAGAGCAAGTTCGTCGTTCGCAAAAAATGGATGCTGTGGGGCAATTAACAGGTGGTATCGCCCATGATTTCAATAACATTCTGGGGATTATTCAAGGAAGTGTTGAGCTTCTTGGAGAAGTTGCAAAAGACGACAGACCACAAAAACTACTCAAAACAGCACAAAAAGGTATAGATCGCGGAACCAGTATTACTAAAAAGTTGTTGAGTTTTTCTCGTAAAGACTCCCGTCAGATCAGCGCTATATCTGTAAATGACACGATTAGTGACTTGAAGGGATTGATCGAGCGTTCTCTTACCGTCTACATCGATGTAGAGACGCGGTTGGAGGATGAAATATGGGGTATTGCTATTGATCCTGGGGATTTTGAAGACGCCCTTCTTAATCTTTCGTTGAATGCGCGAGATGCTATGCCAGAGGGTGGCACTCTTCGCATTGAGACATATAATAAGGTTCTTGATGAAGAATATGTGCAACAACATCCAAATATCCAACCTGGTGACTACGTATTGGTATCCATAATTGATACCGGTCTTGGTATGGACGCGGAAACACAGGAAAAAATTTTTGAACCCTTTTTTACAACAAAGGAGCTGGGTAAAGGAACTGGTTTGGGTTTAGCCATGGTTTATGGCTTTATTCAAAGATCTGGTGGGCATATCCGCATTTATTCGGAAATAGACAAAGGAACAACTTTTCAAATGTTTTTTCCGAGAACAGAAGACATAGGTCAGACAGAAACCGTCACAACACCTGAATACTCCCGTATCCTTCCCACAGGAACAGAGACCATTCTGATTGTGGATGATGAAGATGCCTTAAGGGATATTGCAGCCGATTATCTGGAAGATCTTGGTTATCAGACGCTTAAAGTAAAAAACGGGGACAAAGCTTGGCAAATCATTCAACAGCGCAATCAAATCGATCTCCTTCTTAGTGATGTAGTCATGCCAGGCCAAATCGATGGTTATCAATTAGCGGAAAAAGTCCATGGGAAATGGCCGAGTATGAAAATCCAACTCACTAGTGGTTTCACAACTCGGCCCAAGGATGTATATGAAAAAATGAATGGCTTTCAACGCAATCTTTATATGAATATCCTTGCGAAGCCATATACAAAAACAGAGCTTTCTCACGCTATCCGCAAAATACTTGACGGGAACGAGTAACTGAAATTCAGCCAGAGCGCTAATAGATAATCAGTATCTGACGTGTAATTGAATACACAATTTCACTAAATAAAATAAATACTGGGCAGACGGGCCTTCTATTCGATTTCATGCTTTAAGAAAATTTCTTGCTTTATTTTTTTCAATTCTCCGCTGGCTTGCAACGTCTCTAGCATCGCACTAATTTTTGGCATTAGAAATTGGTATTTGGATTTCTTACCAATGAAGATATGCCACCCTAATTTCCTGATTGAGGGTTCATTAAGCGTTAGCACTTCATCAAGAATACCTGACCTTTTTGCTTGGTACCTGAACATTTCTGCCTGTTCGATATAGACGTCGGCCCGAAGCAATTTGAGCATCATAGGGATATTCGAGGCATCAGGGATTGTAGACACATCTTTCATGTTCCTAAGAACATTCTCATGCCACCCCGAACCAAGCATGTGAATATGTCTAAGATTGTGCATTCTCTCCAGATCCATTATTGATGTCACAGTTTTAAGTTGTTCAATATTTGGATTTTTTTTGCTGGTGTGCATTACAAAATGCGTTTCATAAAACGGAATGCTGCTCGTTATCGTGTATTCTGCTCTTGCCGGTGTAGGGACAGTAAAGAAACCATCCCTTGTCCCCTCTCTCACAAAATTCTGACAGCGGGCCCATGGGCAGGCTTCATGAATGACCTTGATCCCCAGCCTATTCCCTAATATCTCTTCAACAAAATCCCTCTGGACTCCGAATGGAACGCCTTCTTCGCCCCAGGCAAACGGTTTGTAATCAGCCCCGTAGGTAATTGTAATAGTGTTCTCAGCATAGCTATTAAAGCTAAACGAGATACAAAAAACAATAGCAAGTATTAGAGTAATCATGTTTCGCGACCCTTCATGATTAAGGTTGTTACTTATCCGACATTTCAAATGCAATCGTTACAATCAGTTCAATTATAGAAATTACAATATTTCCTAGAGAACTATTTTCTCTAACCATCCGGTATCTATAGGATTAAAAATTAAATTCTGACTTTATTGATATACCTCGGTTTTACCAAAAATCCAGATGCACCAATGAAGCGGCCCAAATAATACCTCCATTTCCTTGACCCACGCCGCCTAGGTTTTAACGTATTATGACCGATGCTTTCTCTCCCTCGCGTTACAGTTCCGAATACCGGATTAGAGCCGTATTTCTACTGATGTAGGGGGATGACATAACCCTCAGTATGCAAATAACTAAAGAGGTGCAACTGGATATTCTATAAAATCGAGATATATCAATTAGGTCTTCCAATCTGAACCGCCAATAGGTGGAGGAACGCTAGAATGAAGAATTCCCCTTCCGGTTCTGCATACAACCGTCGACCAAGACGACCACTCGCCAGACGGCTTTTGATATATATTTTACTGTTTAGTTCTGTCGCTACGATGCTGGTCGTCGCCTTGCAGCTTTTTATTGATTACCGCCGGGACCTGAACGAAATAGAAAATCAGGTTAGGAATATCAGGATCGGCCATCTAAGGAGCGTGACAAATAGCCTGTGGAAATTGGATGCCGGACAACTCGCTACAGAGTTGAAAAACATCACAAATATGAGAGATGTTATTGGGATAAGAATTCTAGAAAACGGAATAATAAAACACAAGGCGGGGACTTTTGTAGAGCCAGGTGAGAATATTAAACACCACACTTTCCAAATGATCTATGACGATAAGGGCACACTCCAAAAACTGGGGCATCTTGAAATAGCCGTCTCTTTGACCGGAGTAAGTGAAAGACTATTTGATCGAATGATCGTTATTGTTTTGAGCCAGGGCCTAAAGACATTTTTAGTGTCGATCTTCATCCTGTTCATGTTTCACATAGTAGTATTTCGTCATTTACAAAAGATTTCAGACTTCGCTCATCAGGTCAACTTAGAAGGTTTGAGCGATAAGTTGATTTTAGATCGTCAAATCGTTGGTTTTGATAAGCGGGATGAACTTCAAATTTTGGCCGATGCGCTTAATCAAATGAACGAACGCCTGTCTGAAGACTTAATAAAGTTAAAGCAATCTGAAGAGAAAATCAGAGAGACCGACGCACAATTAAGCCGCGCTCAAAAAATGGAAGCTATTGGTCATTTAACTGGCGGTGTGGCGCACCATTTTAATAATATGCTGGCGGTAATGATGGGCAACGCAGATATTCTTGAATTGACACTTCATAAGAATCCTGAGGCGCTGAAAAGGGCCCGAAAATTGAAAATTACCATTGACCATGCGGCACAACTGACGCATCGACTTGTAGCTTTCTCTCGGCAACAAATGCTGACACCAGTAGCAGTAGACATTAAAAAATTGTTTGCTGATCTCGAGACTAGACTCCAGCAATTATTGGGCGAGAGAATAACCCTCGTTATCAAAGTTGCAGAAATAACTTGGCAACCCATGATTGATGACACGCAACTCATCCTTGCCATTGTCAATATCGTGAAAAATGCGGGCGATGCCATGCCAAATGGCGGCAAGTTAATTATCAATGTTGCAAATACGACGTTTGACGATCTCTATGCTAGCCAACATGAAGCAGTGTCTTCAGGGGATTATATCGAGATCTGCATTGAGGATACCGGTCTGGGTATAGCACCTGAAATGTTGGAAAAAATCTTTGATCCCTTTTATACAACCAAGGATGTGGGTGAAGGCGTCGGTCTTGGCCTGAGCATGGTGTACGGTTTTGCTCTGCAATCAAATGGACATTTAATTGTGGAAAGTGAAGTGGGTCTTGGGAGCAATTTTAAACTATGCCTTCCACGGGCGTCAGTAGTCACCGTTGAGGAAGAGGGTAACCGTAGAATATTATCTATTAAGTAGTCTGGAGAGTTTTGCAGGCTCCCGCTTTTTGGTGATTTAACGAGTTGTCCAAATAGAAGACGGAAACAGTGTCCTATTCCGCCTTCTAGTAATAAAAACCTGATATTCTATTGCTCGAAAATCAATCGTAACAATTACTTCCAAAAGAAGTATTTATTTTAGGCTTGGACTGTCCATCAAACTTTACGTCCTAACAGTTAGCTAGAAAGTGGTCGATACCTGCTTGTGCACAGTCCATATCTTGCTGAGGTGTCCCGCTGCTTAACCCAATTCCGCCAACAACTTCGCCGTCGACAAATACGGGGAGGCCACCGCCAACGACACATAATCGCCCGCCTATGGCCGTGTGAATACCAAAGGCCAAATTGCCCGGTTGGCAAACGGCATTATATTCATGGGTCGCTTTGCGCGCACCCCCGGCTGTAAAGGCTTTGTCTTGAGCAATGATCGCACTTGTCACTTTGCCGCCGTCCATACGCTCAAATGCGATCAATTGACCGGATTCATCCACAATCGCAATACACATAGGAATTCCAATTTCAGTCGCTTTGATCCGCGCTCCGTCAATAAGTAGTTTAGCGTCGTCGATGGAAAGGCGGTTAATGGTCAACATGATAAAATCTCCGTCCTGTGAACAAGGTTGTTAAATTTTGAAAACAACCTAACACCCAACACTATTCATACAAGGATTAGAGACGTCAAAAGATCAAAACCTAAACCAATCATATGGTTTATTTCACTATCTGGAAATTATCTTCGGTAAATTCAGTCAGGCTAAAGATATTGCCTCGTTAGCTGTATATAGATCACTCGGTAAACCACATTAATTATAAATTGCGTAAGCGCTTTTTCGATACGGTGTTTATGTAGGCAGTATTGTGGAGTACACTGGTGCTGATGAAGAAAAATTGGGCAGGAATAGGTTTCAAATGGTCAGTGATAGCAAAGAATGAGTGATATCTTCGATCTTCATAGGTTTTCCCGACTAGCAAAGGGAATTTTTGGAAATCGGTGGCACTATTTCGGGCTTCACGTGGAGAATTTCACACCGTTTATTCAAAGCGTTTATCGCGCTTGTATTGATCTTAAGGCGATCAACGATGATGCGCCGCTCCGGATGCTTCGAGAAATTAAAAATATTGGTGGTCGGAAGAGTTTTGAGCCTCATTACGATCAGTTGATGCAAAAGCTGTCGGAAATATTGATAATGCGTCAAGTGATCCGTATGCCGTGGCCATTGGGTACTACATTTGAAATCGAAGCTGGCGTTCGCGGTATGCGTAAAAGGATTGATTTGATCGCAACGCTACCTAATGGGCAAAAATATGGATTTGAGGTAAAAGCCCCAAAATATACGGCACACGCCCACCAACGGAACGACAAGAAATTTCAATTTCCACCCCAAGACCGACCTTCATTTGATGACAGTCAAACTAAAGATCTGGTGAGTGCTATTCCTGCGCGTGACAACACGCTCCGAAGTTTTCTTAGAAGCGCCGATGAAAAATTCGGTGTATTGAAAAATCGCAGTGAATTTAGGGGTATCCTCGTCATTGTTTGGGATGACTGGATTGAGGAAGCGATTCACCCGTTGTTAAACGCGAGAAATGGCTTGCTAACGCCTACGACATATTCTGAGAAGGACGGTGTACTCGAAGTTTTTCATAACGTGGATACTGTTTTGATCCTGAAACACCTCACGAATTTTGTGGAAGCCGCAGCAGACAACGGCCAGATGGGGAGCGAACTAGATCCGATGAGTATTTCAAATTCCGACGCTCATCCAAACATAGTTCTGCAGCTTTCAAACGCCGAGTTACCTGAGTTTATAAATACTGGATTTAATGCCGCGCCTGTTCGGCATCCAAGACGAGCGAATGAAACATCAATTCTCCTAAATGAATTCGCTTAGTTCGTTTCCAATAGGAAGCACCCTACTCTTCATAAGTTGCCTGAGTTTGATAGGAGTTGAATTAAGTTAGACTTAACTAATTTGAAACAAATTTTGTCTAATCTCGCTACTTTTGAGGTGTTTCAGTATGTAAGGGTTATGCAATGTTTGCCAAATTCCCAATCCGCACGCAACTCGCGATCCCCGTTATTTTGACAGTCATTGGCCTCGCCATCATTGCGGGTATATTCTTTTTCGGCACGTTTCAAAATAAATCCGCTGTTCAGGAGTATTTATCATCAAGAGCAGACTGGGATTCTTCCAAAGAAATCGACACTTTGATACTTGCTGCCCTAAGTCATGAGAAGGATTATTTTAGCAACAAAAAGAAAGAAGCATTGGACGCCTATAACCAAGAAATCCTTCAAATACACAAAATTTTTGAGGCCTTAGTTGAAAAATCAACGAATGAAGAAGAAATTTCTATGCTTAAAGAACTTAACGAGCATATCGTGAGTTTTGATGAACATCTTCACGCCGCTGTCGCAGAAGTGACTAAATTGGGTCTAGATGAAACACGAGGTCTGCAAGGTTCCCTTAGAAAAGCTGTCCACGAAATCGAAGAAACTCTCAAGAAAGAGAATAGCGAAACACTAACTGTGACGATGCTGATGATGCGCCGTCATGAAAAAGATTTTATGTTACGCTCTAATCCCAAATATATAGGTCGGATGGGCAAAAGAAATGGCGAATTTTTAGCGCAATTGAATGCCAGCTCGATTGACGCAGGACATAAAACAGAAATTACTAAACAAATGAAAACGTATCAGGCGGACTTCAAAAGCATGTCGGCCTCATGGCTTACATTGAAGAAAGCTACTGAAGCGCTTAATGCTGAATTTGACAAAATAGTATTGGAAAATAAAAAGGTCGGAGAATTTTATTCCACCAATGTAGATACAGCAACGGCGCGATCTAACAAAGTTACGTCAAACATTGCAACGACGATCGTAGTTGCAATCGTCGCCGTTGCCATCTTGATGATAGGTATTTCAATATTACTCTCAAAAGGGATTGCCGGGATGATTACGAGCATCGCCCACGCGATGTCTGGGCTTGCTGATGGTAAACTAGATACACACGTCCCTGCATCTGGACGAACAGATGAAATAGGCGATATGGCAAAAGCGATGAATGTGTTTAAAGAAAATTCGGTTGAAAATGAACGTTTAGCAGCTGAAGCAGAAAAAACACGTGAAGATGCCCGCATGCAAAAAGAACTTCAAATGAAGGAAGAAGCTGAACGTGAACATAAAGCAGCTGCAGACCGCGAAGCCACGATGGCTGAACAAGTTCGTAAAGCCGGAAATATGGCCAAAATAATCTCAACTTTTGATGAGAAAGTTAGAGAAAATATGACAACGCTCAAAAATGCCACAGGAGAGCTTGGCAATGCGGCAGGTGATATGTCAGCACAATCTGAGGTCGCAGGAACACTCGCGAACAGTGTTAGTATCCGATCAGATAGCATGTCTTCTAACGTAAATTCGGTGGCTTCTGCGACGGAAGAACTAAGCAGTTCAATCAATGAAATCAGCAGTCAAATTCAAAAATCGGCGGAGGTGACTGGAACGGCTGTTTCGGATGCACAAAAAGCATCAGAATATGCGGAAAACCTAAAGGCCGCAGGTCAAAAAATTGAAACGGTTGTCGATCTAATTCAAGATATTGCAAATCAGACAAACCTTCTTGCATTGAACGCAACAATTGAGGCTGCCCGTGCAGGTGAAGCCGGTAAAGGATTTGCAGTTGTGGCAAGTGAAGTAAAATCATTGGCGAACCAGACTGCAAAAGCCACAGAAGAAATTAGTGTACAAATTTCTGATATGCAAAATGTGACGAACGAGGTTGTAACCGTGATGACAGCCATTGGAACAATCATTAATGAAATTAGTAATATCACAACGGGAATTTCGTCGGCTATTGAGGAACAGAGCGCTGCAACGGGTGAAATTTCCATGAATGTACAACAAGCAGCTGGTGGTGCGAATGAAGTCTCTGAAAGTGTACAGGAAATAAGGGTTGGCGCCGAAAAAGGCACTGCTACCTCAAACATGTTATCTGAAACAGCAGAGATGATGGATAATGTTGCCGCCAATTTCGATGAAGAAATTAAACAATTCCTGGATCAGGTTAAATCAGCGTAATTAAAACATGAATTTAAAGGCGCATAATTTTTGCCTAAAAATTGCATTAATTATTGTGCAGAAAAATTCTAAAAAAGGTATTCGTGATTATGCCCCCTTTTCTGTTTTGCTATTGGCAGACGGCAAACGAGTTATGTAAATTTCCATGTTTGACTATGAAACGTTGATTTTCCCCGTTCTTTGATTAGATAAGCTAATAAAAGAGGCGTGAAGTTCAGGATTTACATCTTTTTCTTAGCTGTCCTAATATGCATCAGAAAATTGGGTAAAATGTTGGTTTTCCTGAGGAATTGATTGCATTTCATTCATATTACAGTATGTCTAACAAATTTATAAAAGGTGGTGTAGTACATAGTTCGATGAGGAAATATAGTGTTCTTGGGGGACGCAGCGTGGTTGAGTGTTTGATTGACCGATTGGGTCAATATAGTTTCTTGGAAGATAGTTCCAAGACGTTGAAGGCTGATGGTAAACATATTTGGGCAGATATTCAAAAAGCCTCTACTCTATTAAAAATTCAAAACGATGAAATTGCGGCCTTAAAATCTGAATTGGAACAAACCAAATATCAGTCTGCGATTTATCGTGATGAACATCAGCGAATGGAAGAAGTCGCAATCTCGAACGTTGATACGGCGGAAGAGATTTATTACGCGCGTGAAAAACTACGCGCTGCCCACGAAGAGTTGGAGCTTCAAAAAGAATATTTACATCTGCTGTCGATCACTGATCCGCTCACCGGCACATTTAATCGACGTTATATAAACGAAGAATTAAATAAAGAAATTTCCCGTGAAACAGGAAGCCTATCCTTTCTCATGATGGATATTGATCATTTTAAAACTGTCAATGATAGCTATGGGCATGATGCAGGAGATTTGGCTTTAAAATCTTTCACAAAACTGTGTGAAGACACAGTGACAGTTGAGCACTCTCTCGGCCGTTTAGGCGGCGAAGAATTTGCAATACTTCTTCCCGGTTGCGGTGTTATTGAAGCCGCCGTAATTGGCGAAAATATTCGCAAAAAGACGCAAGACCTAGTTGTCGATGATGGCAAAAACCATTTTTCCTTTACAATCAGTATCGGTGTTTCTGAATTGTTGGAAGGTGATATCTCTGGGAGCAGTGTTTCAATACGTGCGGATAAGGCGTTGTATCGGGCCAAAAATACAGGCCGCAATCAAGTAATAATTTGCGATGAAATTGCAACCCGCTAAACAAGACCTGTTGCCAGTATGATCATGTAGTTTTATGCTGCTCCCCTAATAATAAAAATCGCAGACGGCGATTGCTGGGGGTCCAAATGAATGTCGCAATCAAATCATCACAGGTTAACAACCAAGATATACTGAATTTCGATGTTCTGATTGTTGGGGCTGGCATCTCTGGTATCAACGCCGCATATCATTTGCAAAATTTTTGCAAAGAGAAATCTTTTGCATTACTGGAAAATCAGGAAAGCTTTGGCGGAACATGGCATACCCATAAATATCCGGGTATTCGGTCTGATAGTGATTTATATACTTTTGGATATAATTGGAAGCCTTGGTCCGGAACCCCTATTGCAACTGCAGGCGAAATTCTGAGTTACCTTGATGAAGGTATGGAACAAAATGACATCCGAAAACATATTCGCTTCTCTCATGATGTGAAAAGGGCGACATGGTCAACAACAGATAAATGCTGGACGTTGCAAGTGTCTGTAAATGGATCTGATGACTTTCAAATTTATACCTGTAATTTTCTATGGATGTGTCAGGGATACTACCGCCATGGTTCGGGTTATACTCCCGAATTTAAAGGTGCGGAAAACTTTAATGGACCAATTGTACATCCCCAAACATGGCCCGAAGATCTTGACTATAAAGGTAAAAAAGTTGTTGTCATCGGGTCAGGTGCCACCGCGGCAACCCTTGTCCCGGCAATGGCAGAGGATTGCGCGCATATAACAATGCTTCAGCGCTCCCCCACCTATTTTGCGGCAGCGCCAAATCGCAACGATCTTGTTGAGACACTTCGCAAATTGGATATTCCCGATGAATGGATCCATGAGATTGCGCGCCGACAGGTGTTGGCGGACCAGCAAAAAACAACGCGTAGATCTTTTGAAGAACCTGAGGCCCTGAAAGAAGAGCTTATAGGTATCGCCAAAAAAATATTGGGTAATGAGTTTGACGTAGATAAGCATTTTACGCCAAAATACAGACCTTGGCGTCAACGGCTTGCGTTCTTACCTGACGGCGATTTGTTTAAGGCTATCAAATCGGGCGAAGCTTCGGTTGTTACGGATCAAATAGATAGCTTTACCGAAACCGGTATTAAGTTGAAATCCGGAGAAACTCTGGAAGCTGACATTATCATAACCGCAACTGGTTTTAATATGAGCGTGTTGGGCGATGTAAAATTCAATATTGATGGGACAGATTTAGACTTTTCAGATTGCTGGGCACATCGCGGTATTTTATTCTCTGGAATTCCAAACATGGCGTGGGTATTTGGATATCTTAGAACCAGTTGGACGATGCGATCTGATCTCATTTCTGATTTTGTCTGCCGGTTACTCAATCATATGGATGAAAAAGATGTTGCAATGGTCACTCCTCGTTTAAGAGATGAGGATCAGTCTATGCCGGAACTTCCATTTGTTGATCCTGAAAATTTCAATGCAGGCTATCTCACACGGGATATGCACAAGATGCCTAAGCAAGGAGATCGCCAACCCTGGATATTCAGCCAAGATTATTACTCGGAAAAGGAAGAAATTCCAGCTGCAGACCTAGAAGATGGTACGCTGATTTACGAATAAGCTGCTATCGTAATAAAAGAAGTTATTATTTGGATATATTAAGCAATTCAATGAAAGTTAAGTATGACCAAAATTGGAATTATCATTGGAAGTAACCGCGCTGTCTCTCAATCTGCGCGAATTGGCGATTATGTCCAAAAGCGGTTGGAGGAGAGTGATCGTGACACCGTGTGTGATATTTTTTCGTTAAGAGATTTGGATATCCCGCTTTGGACAGAAGATAAGTGGAAACCTGACAGTGAAATGTCCAAAGACTGGAGCAAGATTTCTACGCGCATTGCGGAATGTGATGGATTTGTTGTTGTAGCCCCTGAATGGGCAGGAATGGTTCCACCTCATTTAAAGAACTTCCTTCTGATGTGTGACAAAGGCGAACTTGCCCATAAATCGGCGATGCTTATTGCTATAAGTTCTGGTATGGGGGGCGCCTATCCGATCGCTGAACTTCGTATGAGCGGTTATAAGAATAATTTCCTTATGTGGTTGCCCGACCATATGATTTTACGGAATGTCGGTAGCCTGTTTACAGAAGAAGTCCCAACTGAATTGGATATTTCTTTAACTGAACGCCTGAGATACTCATTGGCGTTCCTTACTGATATGGCAGACGCAATTAAACCGGTTCGCGCGCGTAATCAAAACCTAAAAAAATATAAATTCGGTATGTAATAATATTGTGGGAAAGGCCACCCTTTCCCACTCACCGTTACGCCTGTTTTTTTAATGTGTTTTTATCAAAACCCGCAAGTTTTTTATAGGCCGTTGCCACTTCTTCTAGTGTTTCTTGTGGGACACATGTGTGTGTCTCTCCGCAACTCCCATCGCACTTTTCTTTAACCATCTCCATCACTCGCTCCGGGCCAGTTTCACGGTTAGCAAGTACAATTCGAGATGTAGGTTCAAGGCGAGCATCTTCATAAGCCTGCAGTGTGGGGATGATGTCATCTCCCTGTTCCATTAAATCGGCAAATGTCATCGCGTCAAGAACGCCTTGGGACACGCCGTTTGATCCATTTGGATACATTGCATGTGCTGCATCCCCCATCAGGGCAACCCGATCAAAGGCCCATTTGGGAATAGGATTGCGATCGATCATAGGAAATTTGTGAATGGAAAGCGCGTTTTTGAATAGGCTTTGAATATCTAGCCATCCGAGGTTCCAATCGTCAAAATCGGAGGCAAACTCTTCAAGTATTCCAGATTCATTCCAATCCGCCTGATTAGCATTCAAATCTGATGGAATACGGCGTTCTGCGATCCAGTTTACGTAGGATTTTCCGCGTTTAGTGCTTTCAGACCGAATGGGGTAAGCTACTAACTTCAAATCGTTGTGTCCCACCATAAACATGGATTTTCCATCCAGATAAGGATCCATCTCCGTAACGCCGCGCCATAACATTTGTCCAGAATAGTGCGGTGGTCCTTCGTCAGGGTAGAAAATCCTCCTAAGCCGGGAGTTAATACCATCTGCGCCGATCAAGAAATCTGCTGTGGCTGACCCTCTATCCTCTTTACCTGAATGCTCAGTGAAACACGCAGTTACACCGTTCTCATCCTGTTTAAATTTTTCAAATCGATGATCATTGAAAATTGCGTCACTACCTAAACGTTCTTTCACATGTTTAAGCAGGATCATGTGGAAATCACCACGATGGATGGAAAGCTGGGGGACTTCATAACCTGCGCTTAAACCGCGTGGTTCCTGCCAGATGGATTTTCCGTCATCGGTAAAATAACTCAAACTGGACGTTTCAATGGCAACTTCGCGCATATCTTTCAGAAGGCCGAGTTTTGCGAGGTTTTGTACAGAGTGTGGAAGTAAATTAATTCCGACACCTAATGGTAAAATTTCCGGAACTGTTTCATATATTCTTGTTTTAATTCCCTTAACGTGAAGCGCAAGTGCTAGCGTAAGTCCAACCAATCCTCCGCCGACAATAATACCTTCCGGTTTCTTCACACTGCTTCCTCCCACAATTTAGTTTAATATGAAACTATATCTCAAATATTAGTATATATACAACCGATCGGGCAATTTATGTAGGTGTACTAATTAAAAAAGTTGAATTTATACAAAATATATAAATTATTCACACTATGGTACTAAACCTAACGTGTAGATTTTTATGTGGGATATAAAACATATGTCTGGTGAATTAGATGCGTCACTCATGGAAATGGTCGAAGAATGCTATTTGGAAACCGTAGGGGAAGCTATGGAAGCCGGTCATAGCAAACTGGTCGCTCACAAAGAAGGTGTTACGGGGGCTGCTATGTTGCTTGCAGCTATGAGTGGTATGGAAGATGACGCCGCAAAAACCGCTGTTGTCGCCTTAAACCTAAGACCTTCACAATTAGAAGCGAACTAACACCTACAAACTAAAGCCCGCTTCCAATATAATATCCCAGTAAAATTCAAAGACTAGAAACCGTGCGCGGTTAATCCATCGTCAACTTCAATCATACTTCCTGTCATGAAATCAGATCCTGGACCTGCTAATAATAACAAAGTGCCATCCAGATGTTCTGGCTGACCAACCCGGCGCCCAGGCAAACTAGCAATTAATCGTTTACCCAAATCAGTTTCCCAATAATCACGATTAATACCAGTGACAATATAGCCGGGGTTAATACCGTTCACATGAATTTTATAACGTCCCCACTCATCGGCAAGGGCTGCGGTCATGTGTTTCACAGCGGCTTTTGACATGCAGTAGGCAATATTTTGTTTTAACACGCGATTGGCGGCCACAGAGGCGATATTAATAATTTTTCCGCCATTACCGTGTTTGATCATGCTTTGAGCAACTGCTTGCGCTACGAAAAAGGCACCCTTGGCATTTGTGTCCATGACCAAGTCAAAATCTTCTTCAGAGATCTTATGGGATGGGCTTAACGCGCTAACACCAGAATTATTGACAAGGATATTTACAGGACCTAGTTCAGTCTCAGCGGCGGCCACTCCGTCTTGAATGCTTTTTATATCAGTAACGTCCATACGAACAGGAACCGCACGCCCATCAAATCCTTCTATTTCTTTTGCAAGGGCTTCAAGTTTATCAGTACTGCGTGCTGCGATGGAGACTTTAGCGCCAGCACGTGCAAGAGTTAAAGCAAATTGCCAGCCGAGGCCAGAAGAGGCTCCAGTAATAAGGGCATGTTTTCCGTCTAGAAACGTGGGGGTTGTCACAATAAATCTCCAGTCTGGTTTCTTTTTTTATTTGTTAGTAATTTACACAAATACCGAGAAATGTTTGATATTCAAAAACATTTCTATATTTTTTTCTCAAGAGTACTATTTTAAGACTTATCTGCTCAAAATACAAAAATTCTTATTTGAAATGGACATCATGCCTGTATCTGCAAATATCTTAGTCCTATCCGATGGTTCTACTGCGAAAGTAACTGATAGCCTGAACGGCAGCGGTTATGCGCTAACATCAAGTACCTATGATGAATTCCAGTCAATACTAGAAGCAAATGCAATGTTTGATCTGGCGATTGTGATTGCTCCTTCTGGTGGATTTGATGAAAAGAACAATAGTCTTGATATTTTGAGCGATAAAAATCTCCCAATTTTGGTGGTAGGGGATAATCCGAATCCTTCAGAAATTCAATCTGTTCCTGAAAATTTCTGTGATTTAGAAATAAAGCGTAGAATTCAATCGCTTATTCGTCTGCAGATTATGAAGCAAGAGTTAGCCAGGCGTTCGGCGACAATTTCACTTTATGGTTTTACAGAAAAAGATTTAAGTCAGATTCCAACAAGTGAAGAGAAAAAGAATATATTGTTGGTCGGCAGCCATAGCGAAATATTAGGGGACATTCTGCTTCAGCTAGAACGTAGGTGTAAAGTTGATGTTTGTCGGGTTGCGGATAATGCCGTTGATGAACTTCGCAGCGGCTCTTTCGATGCCGTTCTCATGCTTGGTGCCGGACAAGGCGATGTTCACTTTAGACTATGTACTGATCTTAGGACTGATAGTAGATTGTTTAACATGCCGGTTCTTTTCGTTCTCGAAAATGAAAGCAACCGGGAGGCTGCCTATATTCACGGGGCATCAGATATCATTATGCACCCAACCGAGATGACAAATTTGTATACGCGGACATCTTTGCACATACAACAGTCGGAATACCGGTTCTCACTCCAAAAGCTATTCAAAGAATCCAAACCTTTGCCTGTAACCGATGGTTTGACCAGTCTTTATTCTTTTGGATTTGTTCAGGCCCATATGGCCAAATTGATTGATGATCATCAAGAACAAGGAAAGCATCTCAGCATTGCCAGTATCACCGTTAATAATATGGAAGAAATAAACAGTGAATATGGATATCCAGCTGGAGATCAAGTCCTAAGGCAAATCGGCACGATAATATCCTACATGGTTCGAGGTGAAGATTTTTGCGGTCGTTACAAGGGAAATCAATTCGTAGTTGCACTGCCAAGTACCTGTAAGGAAGAAGCCTTTATCGCGTTGAAAAGGGTTTATGGCGTAACGCGAAACACGGAATTTGCAATTGCCGCAATAGCAAAACCAGTTACAGCGATTATTAACATGGGGTTGGACGAAATGGCCTCTGGCGATAGTTTTGATGATATTGTGATCCGGGGAAGTAAACGCGGTTTTTCCAACTAGAAACAACATAATTGGAATAAGCATTCCAAATAATCCTTGTAAGCAGTTCTGACCTTTCCTATGTTAATCGTATGAAAATAGATATTGTCTCAGATACCGTTTGCCCGTGGTGCCTCATCGGTAAACGCAAATTGGAAGAAGCCTTGAAACAACGTCCGGATTTGGACGTTGAAATTACATGGCATCCTTTCCAACTTCACCCCGACATGCCTCTAGAAGGTGCTGATCGGAAGGAATTTACAGCCAAAAAATTTGGAAGTGCTGAACGCGCCAAAGAACTTTACCAGAACGTTGCAAATGCTGGCAGTGCTGTTGGTTTAGATTTTGCATTTTCTGAAATTAAACGTGCTCCTAATACTTTGAATTCTCATCGTGTTATTCGTTGGGCAGATGGCGCGGGCCTTCAGAATGAAGTTGTAGAAATTTTGTTCCGCAAGTTTTTTATGGACGGTGAAGATCTAGGTGACGTTGAAGTCTTGGTGTCGGCTGCAGATGAAGCCGGAATGGACGGGGAACTTGTCAGAGAATTACTAGCATCTGATCGAGATATGGAATTGGTTTCTAAGGAAGATCAGCAAGCACGAGAAATGGGGGTATCAGGTGTACCATTTTTCATTCTGGATAATAAATACGCATTATCCGGTGCTCAGGATAGCAGTGCATTTCTTCAAGTGTTTGACAAGATAGAAGCTGAACTCACTCAAGATCCTGCAGCCATTTAGTCCTCTCCTAAATTAATCGGTATGGTTTGAAAATTCATTATCTAAATGAGTTAGGTAGTTTTGAATTTCATTTTTGGTGCGGCCCTCATCCCAATTGAGTGGCCCTGCCAGAATTTCCGCTATTTCTTCTACAATCTCGCGTCCCTGCCCTTTATTCCAAGCAATACCTGTTCGCCTGAACAGAACGTCAGCGAGATTAGCGGGTTGCTCTTCTATTGCTATTTTCTGCAATATCTCTTTTGAATATTGAATGCTTCTATTTTGGCCACGTGTATCGTTCAACTTTTTGGTTGTCTCCGATACCTCAGAAGACAGTTTTTGAGGCGGTTGCGAGGGAGACAAACGTTTACCGACTGCATTTGCCAAGTCTTTTCCAACTTGCCGATGGGTCATAATTGGACCGCCTGTTAAAGTCAGGACGTTTTTTAAACCTTCTTTTTCAAGGTCATGTATTTTTATGGCTCGGCTACCATGTGGCTCTTTTGGATCAAATGTAATGGGCTGTAAGCCGGCCATCGTATATTTTACATCCGCCCGTGTTACATTGAGTTTTGGCATCAGGTAATTTATCTCTCCCAAAAGCCAATCAACTTCATCTTCTTCAGCAACAACACCACTGGCGTCTTGCTCATATGGGACACGGTTTAGACCGACAAGGTGAAGGCCGCGATTAGGGACACAGTAAAGCGGCTCCTTTGCCCTGTTCATGGCAAGCATACCCCAGTCAGAGAACTCCGGTGGCAGTTGGAGAACGATGTGGGCCCCTTTTAGTTTGAGTACCTTCTGAGAGGCATCGAGGTTTAGATCCTCTGCCACTTGATCACTCCACGCACCTGCTACGTTCAGAACAAGGCGTGCGTTTACGGTTATTTGATCTTCAGGGTTCAATGCATTCTGTAAGAAAACATCCCAAGTGTTATCCGGCTTTTCTTCCAGTGTTTTAAACGTCGTATAGTTACGTGCTGTTGCCCCCATACGCGTTGCATCTAACAACGTGTCGATCGCAATTCGCTCCGGCCAATCAAACAAAAATTCGTTAAAGACGGCCATTCCCTTAATTTTATCGGGATCACGCAAATAACTTGAAAATGGGACTTCTGCCATTTCATCCGCTTTATATCTTTTATATTCAAGCGGTGGATCTTTTGGACCTAGTATTTTTAAGAGTGAAAAAGCGGCATCAACCAGGATTGGGGAAAACGGATCTTCTTCATAAATTGGAAAACAGAATTTCGTTAAATGAGTCAGTTCCGGCATGGTTTCGGAAATGTCTTTTCTCGCAACCATTGAAGCTTTGGTATTAATTAGAGCGGTTGCAAGATACACCGGATTTGTAACAAATTCCCAAAGACTTTTACCCGGCGTTAGATGTCGCAAACCACAGTGTAGTAACCGGCTCGACTTACTAGTCGCTCCTTCAGCAAAATCACCTTTATCTATGATGAGTGTGCTAAAACCTTGGGCAGCCAATTGTTGCGCTGCGGCACATCCATTAATTCCGGCACCAATCACAACAACATCAAATTTTTTGCCGTTTAGCGAAGAGAGTGCCGGTTTTTTCATTACTTAAATCCTTTAAGGAGCACTTGCGATTTTTGCGAGGTTTCTAGCCAATGTCAAAACACCGCTCAATCGATCTTCTGGATCTGCCCAAGAACGAGTATAGACCATCTTGTGATCTCCGCGCAGTTTAGCTGATCCCGGTTGTTTGGAAATAAAACCAACCAAACCGGCCGGATTATCAAAACTGTTGTTGCGGAACGTAAGCACAGCCCCTTTAACACCTGCATCAATTTTCGCAATATTGGCAGTTTTACAATATTGTTTGATGGTCATAACTTCCATCAAATGTTTAACCTCTTCAGGAAGAGGTCCGAAACGATCGACGAGTTCGACAGTAAAGTCGCTAATCTCTTCAGCTGTGACTTGCGCTGCAATCCGGCGATACAGTTCCATGCGGAGTGACAGGTCAGCAACATAGTTTTCTGGAATAAGAACAGAGGTACCAATGTTAATACTCGGTGACCATTTGTCTTCAGCCTCGTCCCCGGCTTCGAAATCTGTCTGGCGTGCGTTAGCGACAGCCTCCTCCAGCATCTCCTGATAAAGCTCAAAGCCAACTTCTTTAACGTGCCCTGACTGTTCATCCCCGAGTAAGTTCCCTGCTCCCCTGATATCAAGATCATGGCTGGCAAGTGTGAAACCTGCGCCCAACGTATCGAGTGATTGCAGAACGCGAAGACGCTTTTCAGCAGCTTCTGTTGGTCTTTTTCTCGGTGGCAGTGAAAGATACGCGTAAGCGCGAGTTTTAGACCGACCAATCCGACCGCGTATTTGATATAGTTGTGCCAAACCAAACATGTCCGCACGGTAAGTTATCAACGTATTAGCGGTTGGTATATCTAGACCAGATTCCACAATGTTAGTCGCCACCAACACATCATACGCCCCGTCGTAGAATGCATTCATGGTGGTATCCAGCTCTTTTGCTGCTAACTGACCATGGGCCATCACGAATTTTACTTCTGGAACATGTTTTGTAAGGTAATTTCCAACTTCTTTCAGATCGTTAAGACGCGGGCATACGAAAAAGCTCTGTCCGCCGCGATAATGCTCCCGAAGGAGTGCTTCGCGAATAACGATGGGATCAAATGGTAATACAAATGTTCTAATGGCCAGTCTGTCAACTGGCGGTGTCGCGATGATGGAGAGGTCGCGAATGCCCGTCATAGCCATTTGCAGGGTTCGTGGTATCGGCGTTGCCGTCAGGGTCAGAACATGAAGATCTGCCCGCATTTCTTTTAGGCGTTCTTTGTGTGCGACGCCAAAATGCTGTTCTTCATCGACAATAACGAGCCCTAAGTCTTTGAAATTAACAGATTTACCCAAAAGTGCGTGCGTGCCAATGACAATATCAATATGACCACTTGTAAGCCCAGCCTTTGTAACATTTGCTTCTTTTGTCGTTACCATACGGGATAATTGCGCCACATTTACCGGTAATCCAGCGAACCGTTGACTGAAGGTTTTATAATGCTGTCTTGCAAGCAAAGTTGTTGGCGTAACAATCGCGACCTGTTTTCCGTTAAGGGCAGCGACGAAGGTCGCGCGAAGGGCCACTTCAGTTTTACCAAAACCAACGTCACCGCAAATTAGCCGGTCCATTGGCTTTCCAGATGCCAAATCCGTCAAGGTGTCATCAATGGCGTTCAATTGATCTGATGTTTCTTCAAATGGAAAGCCAGCGCAGAATTCAGCATATGCGCCTACGGGAGGTGTCAGTATTTCTCCTTTTCGGAGCATACGAGCAGCAGCAATTTTTATAAGCTGGTCGGCCATTTCCATGACCTTTTTCTTCAGCTTAGCTTTTCGTGCCTGCCAACCTGAGCCTCCCAGTTTATCAAGAACTGCGGCGCTGTCAGCCCCTCCGTAGCGGGACAACATCTCGATATTTTCGACTGGCAAATATATCTTATCACCGCCTGCATATAAAAGACTTACGCAGTCATGAGGCGCGTTTGATATATCGATGGTCTTTAAACCTTCATATTGCGCAATTCCATGCTCAACATGAACAACATAATCGCCAGCAACAAGTTGAGAGGCTTCTGCAATAAAGTTTTTATCTTTTCTAGCAGATCTTCTCGGGCGGGCCAGACGGTCTCCCAGAATATCTTGTTCACCGATAACGGTAAATTCAGGAGTTTCAAAACCTTTTTCAAGCGCTAAAACTGCGAGGGCAAGTAAATTAGCCCCCTTGCCGGTGGACATATCAGTAAATGTTTCAATAGACTGAACAGTATCAATTCCATGATCGGCTAAGACACCGGCATTGCGAACGCGAGAGCCTTCTGAGAAATGAGAAAGAATAACTTTCCTTTTCTTACCAAGTTGATCGAGCACATGGTCTTTCAAATGCTCATATATATTGGCATCCTGACTTTTACGCTCTGGCGCGAAATCCCTTCCCTGCCGGCCCTCTGCATCTAGAATATGTTCCCCGGCAGCGCCGCTTCTGAACGGTGAAAAATGGCAGGTTGTGCGCATGGCAATAATGTCTTGCCATTCTTGTTTTTCAAGGTAAAGCGACGTCGGCGGCAATGGATAGTAGTCTACAGTTTTCCCCGTCGCGGCAGTTTTGCGGCTGTCGTAATAATCCAGAACGGTATCAAGGCGCGCATCCAGACTTTCTTCAAACAAATGATCTGTAAAGATTATAGATTCTGGAACAAAGTCACCTATGTCTGACATATCTTCATGAAAAAGCGGCAACCAATGCTCCATTCCGGCATGTTTACGCTTTTCACTGACGGCCTCATACAATGGATCATCGCCAGTAACTGCTCCAAATTGTTCGCGGTACCCGCTTCTAAAGCGGCTGACGGATGCATCATCCAACATAAATTCGGTAGCCGCTGTAAACTTTACGGATTTTATTTTGCCACTGGAGCGTTGAGAAAGCGGGTCAAATTTTCGAATGCCGTCGATCTGTTCTCCGAATAGATCCAGTCGAACGGGTTGCTCCTGAGCTGGTGGAAAAATATCAATAATACCGCCTCGAATGGCAAATTCACCGGGCTCCATAACAGTCCCAATTCTTGTAAAGCCATTGGCAATCAAAAACGTGGTGAGTTCCGCCAAATCAATTTTGTCACCAACTTTTGCTTCAAACTTGGCGGCTTTGATCATATTGGGACTTGGGACGCGCTGTAACATGGCATTGACAGTTGTCAGAACCAATCTCGGCTTTGAGGATGGTTCCGTCAACCGTGCCAAACTTGTCATGCGATGCGCGACGATTTCACTGTGAGGTGAAACACGATCATAAGGCAGACAGTCCCAAGCTGGTATTGTTACAATTTCCAAATCAGGGTGAAAAAAGGCAACAGCGGCTTCAGTCGCAGCCATGCGAAGATCTTCGCGCAGAACATATAAGACGTCATGTTCGGCTTTAGCGACATAGGTTCCAATCAGATATGCATCATATCCCTCGGGAACAGCCTCCATAAGCATGGAAGCATTACTGTTTTGAACAGTGGCCAGCCTTTTGATCAGGCTGGCAGCATGGGTATCAGTCATGGTCTTCTATTTTTGCAGGGTCATGCTCGTAGATTGCGAAATTTTTGAGCTTGAGCATTACCGTTGTTGAGTATTCTTCAGGAATTTCTTCACGTCCAACAGCCCATGCATAAATGCTGGGATCTCCTGCCATTAAGAGCTTTTCGTACGTTTCCAGCTCGTCATCTGTAAAAGTTTTGATGTATTTGTTGGCAAATCGCCCAAGCATTAGATCAGTTTCCTTCATTCCAGTATAACGGGAACGGTGAAGTAATCTTTTGCGGCGGATAGTTATATCTTCAGTCATTTGGCAACCTTCATATTGATTGCCACTGGATATACAGTTTTTGTTGTCCTTTGTCAGCACTAAGCTGGACGTGATTTGTATTTCTGTACTAATTTAACCATCAATCAAAAAACCATTAGGAAATTAGATGCGTCCGGAAGTCCTTTTCCCCCTATTTAAATCCATCGATACCTTGAAGGGGATCGGCCCGCGTTTGGCTGTGTTGATCGCAAAACTGGCTGGCGAACATGTGAATGATGTTTTGTTTCACTTACCGAGCGGGATGGTTGAGCGGAAAGAAATCACCGAATTGGATGAGCGTTATATAACCCAACAGGTTATTGTCCCTGTGATGGTGCTTAAACATTTTCCCTCCCGAAACCGTCGTGTACCATATCGGATAACATGCGAAGTCGGATCAAAAGAACTCACCCTAACCTTTTTTAATGGCCGCGAAGAGTATTTAAAAGGTCAACTACCCGTGGGCCAAAGCCGAACGCTGGCCGGTAAGCTAGAACAATATTCTGGTGAGTATCAAATGACCCATCCAGATCATATTCTGAAAACGGGTGAAAAAATTGATATACCAAAATTTGAAGCAGTGTATCCCCTGTCCGCTGGTGTTACTAATAAGACCATGAGCAAAGCTGTTACGCAGGCTTTTCTATCACTTCCCGAATTGTCTGAATGGTTGGATGAGGCGTTGATAAAACGTGAGAACTGGCAAACTTGGATGGCGTGTATGCGAAAGGTGCACAAACCTGAGGGGGCAGACGAGCTTGAACCTGACACCCCTGCTCGTTTAAGATTGGCATATGATGAACTACTCTCCAATCAATTGGCACTTGAATTGGTTCGTCAGAATATGCGTGGGAAAAAGGGTCGCTCCTTTATTGGAGGTGGTGACGCTCAATCCTCGATTGAGGCGGCCCTCCCTTATAAACTTACGAATGCGCAAAACTCAGCGTTATCCGAAGTGTGTGCTGATATGGAATCAAACAGTCGCATGCTGCGCCTTATTCAAGGCGATGTTGGAAGCGGAAAGACAGCGGTTGCGTTGATGGCACTTGCCAAGTGCATTGGTTGTGGGGCTCAAGGTGCATTTATGGCACCGACCGAAATATTGGCTCGTCAGCATTTACAATCTATCAAACCCTTTACAGATGCGGCTGGACTTAAAATTGCGCTTCTAACCGGACGCCTTAAAGGGAAGAAGAGATCGGCTCTCCTTGAAGAATTGCAGGCTGGAGATATTGATATTCTTATTGGAACACACGCCTTGTTTCAAGACGATGTTATGTTTCATGATTTGGGGTTAGCAATAATCGATGAACAACACCGTTTCGGAGTGCGTCAACGTTTATCTTTGAGTGCAAAAGGTCGGCCCGATAAAGGGGGTGTTGATGTACTCGTTATGACGGCAACACCAATCCCGCGGACACTAACGTTGACGGCCTATGGCGATATGGATGTGTCAGTGATTGCGGAAAAACCACCCGGACGTCAGCCCATCGAAACACGAGCCATTGAAATCGAGCGACTTGATCAGGTAGCGGCCAGCCTTGATCGAAAACTTGCCGCGAATGAACGTGTTTATTGGGTATGCCCTTTAGTGGAGGAGAGCGAGGTATCGGATTTAGCGGCTGCCGAAGACCGGTATACCTATTTGAATGCCCTGTATCCAAATCAAGTTGGACTTGTGCACGGGAAGATGAAGTCGGACGAAAAAGATGCGGCAATGGAGGCCTTTAAAGCTGGCGATACGCAAATTCTGGTAGCAACAACAGTTATCGAAGTTGGTGTGGACGTCCCAGAGGCTACTGTCATGATTATTGAACATTCAGAACGATTTGGCTTGGCACAGCTTCATCAGCTTCGGGGGCGCGTAGGCCGAGGTGCTCTCGCCGGCAGTTGCCTGCTGATGTATGCAGGACCACTTGGCGAGACACAAAAGGCACGACTTAAAATTATGCGCGAAACCGAGGATGGTTTTCGCATTGCTGAAGAAGATCTACGCCTTCGCGGCGCAGGCGAGTTACTCGGAACACGTCAAAGCGGCTTGCCTGAATTTAAAATCGCTGATCTGCAAGTGCATAGTAGGCTATTGCAGATAGCGCGGGATGACGCCCGTCATTTTCTCGAGATAGACCCAGAACTTGCAAGTGAGCGCGGTCGGGCTATTCGAACATTGCTTTATCTGTTCGAACGTGAAAGTGCGATCCGTTATTTACAATCAGGTTAAAGTTAAGATTGGCCTTCATTATTGTCATCTTTTCTTTCATCAGATGGCCAAATCATACCAGCAGAAATAACGAGTTTTACGCCCTCCTCTACCGACATATCGAGGAACTTAAGATCTCGTTTGGGGACAAACAATAAAAATCCGGAAGTTGGATTGGGGGTAGTTGGTAGGAAAACGCTTATCATGGTTTCTTCGTCTAGATCTGCAACTTCTCCCTTTACCTCGCTGGTAACAAAAGCAATGGCCCAAATACCTTTTCGAGGATATTCAAAAAGAACAACTTCGCGAAAAGATGAACTGGATTGTGCGAGGACGGTTTCAATGATTTGTTTTAATGCTTTATAGATTGAGCGTACTACCGGCATTCGCGCGACAATTCGCTCGCCAAAATGAAGGAGTGATCGACCTAAGAAATTTGCAGTTAGAAACCCGATTAAGATAAGAACCAGAACCGCGACAAACAGACCAAGTCCTGGAACACTAAAGGGTAAATACGTTTCTGGATTATATCTCGCCGGAATAAGCGGCGTGACATTTGCATCAACAAAATCCACGAAAACATATGTTAAATAGATGGTAATTGCAATCGGTGCTGTGATCACAATACCTGTTAGAAAATAAGTTCTCAATCTTGAGAACAGGCCTATTTTGGGGGCTGGCTCTACCAGAATATTTTTATGATCGTGGTGTTCTTCACCATCTGGGCCGTCAGTATTTTTATGAGCCATAATCGCTTGCGAATTCTCTATTTCTAAGAAAAATTGTTTGTACGCCCTGATAAGCGCGAATGCAACATAGCATCATGTACAGGTCCCGTCACATTTTCATTAATCCAACATTAGGGAACTTACTTTTTTACATAAACTAAACTTTAACGGAACTTGTCTAAAATTGGCTAAATAGATTCATATCTTGAGTATTGCAGCTTACCATGTTTGGACACGATTTTTCGATTATGAAACCAGCAACATTGAATAAGTATAAACCACACGGTTTAACAATTGGGATACTCTCAGTCGTTTTGGTAAGTGGTATTTTACTTAGCCAAGTTAGTCTAATTCTAGCCGTTTTTGCTTACGGGGTATCTACGGGTTTAGTTGCGCTTCTTGCCTATCAATTTATTTCTCGAAATCGCCAGGAAACAATCGAGCAAAAAAACATTCGATTGCGCTATCATCAGCTTTCTGACGCCGTTGAAACACTCGGCGAAGGATTTTTACTCTACGATAAGAACCAGAGACTGGTTATCGCGAATAGATTGATCCGCGATATTTTCAGAGAATCAGGTGTTGAATTCTCACCTGGAGTTCATCGTAAATCTATTGAAAAAGAAGTGCTGGATTGGTTTGAGACGGAAGAACAGAAAGCACCACTTAGAAACTACATTCGAAGTATCGAAAAAAACCACATAATGCCCCGCAATGACGTGCACTTCTCCACGCCAACAGGCCGACATCTTGTTGTAAATGAGAGATACACTCATGATCAAGGAATGGCGGTGATTGTTCGCGAGGAAACCAAAGCGCTACATCAACAATCGGAACTTGGCGTAACTAATAAATTACTAAATACGGTTTATGAAAATATTCCAATTGGAATCTGCGTCTATGATGCCAATAACTGCATTGCGAGTTGGAATGAAAAATATCTCGATTTAATGGATATTAATCCCGAGAATATTTTCATTGGAATTACACTAGAACAGCATCTATTTATTAATTTTTCAAAATATGTTGGTGAAGGTGTTGATCCTCAAGCGTTTATTGCGGCAACCTTGCAGAGAATGCAAACATTTGCGACCAACAGGACAGAGCGTCAGTTAAAAAGTGGGAAAATAATCGAAATTGTCCGATCAAATTTACCCGAAGGCGGCTATGTCTGCACTTTCTCTGATGTCACTTTGGAAAAATCGACCCAACTTCTGTTGAAAGAAAGTGAAAACAGATACCGTAAAATGGTTGAGTTATCACCAGACGCTATCCTCGTTCATAAAGATGGTATAATTATTTATGCCAACGCGGCTGCTATAAAATTGCTAGAGGCAAAAGACCTTCATTCCATTGTTGGCGATAACGTCCAAAAATTCTTCCCAATAATTGACCATGATGTGCTTGAAGCCCATTTTGGGGGCGCTGATCACCTTCAGCCGGGTGAAATTGTGAGTGCGGAAAAAAGCCAGGTAATCGGAAAAATAGGGAAACGAATTGATGTGGAATTAGAAGCATCGGCATTGCTGTATGGAGATAGACCAGTGATGCAAATTATAGCCCGAGACATTTCTGCACAGACAAAAGCGCAAGAATTATTAAAAATTGCGAAAGAAGAGGCTGAATACGCCGCTCAGCTTAAAGGAACTTTCCTTGCAAATATGAGCCATGAATTACGGACTCCGTTAAATGCTGTAATAGGTTTTTCTGAAATCATAAAAAACGAAATTTATGGCAAGGTTGGCTCAGAAAAATATATTGAATATGCTGGAGATATACATGCAAGTGGCGTTCATTTACTTGACCTGATAAATGATATTCTTGATCTTTCAAAAGTCGAATCCGGTGCGCAGAATATTTCAGAAGACAAAGTCGATATTATATCTCTGGTAGACGAATGTATGCGCCTGACCGAACATCAACGAAATGCCAACAACATAAAGATGTCTTCCTATTTAAGTTCAGTTTTGCCGACGGTTATAGCAGACCCGAAAATGATAAAGCAGGTTGTCATTAATTTACTTTCCAATGCCATCAAATTTACACCTCAAGGCGGTGAAGTATCCATTCATTGCGTTGTAGAAGGTGATGGATCACTTGCTCTTTCTGTGCAGGATACAGGCATAGGCATTCGAAAAGAAGACATAGCTAAAGCCCTGACTCCGTTTGTGCAGGTGGATAGTGAACTCAGCCGAAAATACCAGGGAACAGGTCTTGGGCTTTCACTTTCTAAAAACCTGATGGAGCTGCACAACGGTCAGCTTAAGGTTGATAGCGAATTTGGCAAAGGTACTACGGTTACAATTTATCTTCCTCGTGATCGTGTCGTGCGTACTGCCGCTTGATAAACCGCGTTCTCTCTTATATTGTTTGATGCAAACCTATTTGACAAAGAGTTGTTTCTCTCTGTCGATAAAACATACAAACAATATTATTTCCATGGGGAGAAGACCGTGAGATTAGAAAACAAGGTTGCTGTTATTACTGGTGCCGGTGCAGGGTTTGGCGAAGGCATGGCCCTTCGGTTTGCGGAAGAAGGCGCAAAAATCGTTGTCAGTGACATAAACGAAGAAGCCGCTCAAAAAGTAGCTGCAGCTATTAATGCAAAGGGCGGAAAAGCTATCGCAGATATTACTGATGTGACATCTGCGTCTCAAGTTAACGCAATGGCTGAGAATGCTGTCTCTTCATTCGGTAGCCTAGACATTCTCGTAAATAATGCAGGTATGCCGCAACGTAATGCGCCGATGCTGGAAACAGATGAAGAAACTTTTCAGAAAATCTATGACGTAAATGTCAAAAGCATATTTTTGACTAGTAAAGCAATTGTCCCGATTATGTTGGAACAAGGCAGTGGCAACATCATTAACATAGCGTCTACGGCGGCTCTAAGCCCTCGCCCCGGCCTTGTCTGGTATAATTCCAGTAAAGGTGCCGTTTTGACCATGACCAAATCCATGGCCATTGAATTGGCTCCGCAACAGGTACGCGTAAATGCCCTTTGTCCAGTTATTGCACTTACCCAAATGGCTATTGAGTTTATGGGCGGTGAAGATACACCAGAAATTCGTGAAAAATTTCAGGCCAGCATTCCTATCGGTCGCATGAATACTCCGCTGGATCTTGCGAATGCTGCGCTTTGGCTGGCCTCAGATGAAGCATCATTCATTACAGGTGTTGCACTTGAAGTTGATGGGGGTCGTTGCATCTAATCCAGAGCGGTAGATGATTTATATAGGAGTTGAGTATTTGTAATGCTCAACTCTTTTTTTGTTTAAAGCCAAGACAGAACTATAATTTTCTATAACGTTTTACAAAACTCTGAGAACTCCTCGATTTTTTTAGGCTTGCTGAATAAGTACCCCTGACCCAAATCTGTACCATGTTTAATCAGGAAATCTTTTTGACTCTCGTCTTCAACACCCTCCCCGATAACTTTAATGTTTAACTCGTTTCCAAGAAGAATTACAGATTTGACGATGGCCGAATTTTTGTTACCTAATGTGAGTTCTGAAATAAAACTCTTATCGATTTTTAAAATGTCTATCGGCAAATGCTTCAATTGCGTCAGGGATGAAAAACCGGTTCCAAAGTCATCTAATGCGAAACTGATACCCAAACTTCTTAGTTCATTCATTTTGGCGATGGTCATTTCAATATCGTCAACGAAAATACTTTCCGTAACTTCTAGCAAAATTCTATTTGGCTCAATCTGATGTTTTGACAAAGATTGTTTGAGACAGTTTACCAGATTAGTTGCTTTAAATTGTTTCATACTTACATTTATTGACATGCAAGGAAGATCAGGTAAAAGCGCAAGGTTTTCGATTGCTTCAGTTATCACCCACTCACCAATTTCGATGATCGTATTCGATTTTTCTGCAATTGGAATGAAGTCAAGCGGCGGTATATTTCCAAGTTCGGGATTTTCCCACCTTATTAGCGCCTCTGCACTGACAATTTTCATATTTTTCATATCGAGAATTGGCTGAAATACCAAATGGAATTCTTGATTTACAAGCGCAAAACGCAGCTTTGTTTCCATTTGATGTTGCTGTTGAATAGCTTCCCCCATTTCCGCACTGAAAAATGTGAAAGAATCTCTACCGGCAGATTTTACATTATACATTGCCGTATCGGCGTACTTTATAACAGATTCCGGTGTATCCGCGGGTTTTGGATAATTTACGCCCCCGATGCTTGGCGTAATCACCAACGGCTGCCCGTCAAATGTTACGGGTTCCCGCAATGCAGCTTGTATTTTATCGACGACAATTTTCGCGTTTTCCTGGATCTCGTCGGGATCTTCGTCTATTTGGTTAAGCAATATAACAAATTCATCGCCGCCAAATCGTGCAACAAGGTCTTCCGCACGCAGGCTGCTTTTGATCCGATTTGCAACATGTACCAGCAGTTGATCACCGGCTGAATGACCCAATGTATCGTTAATTGTTTTAAAATTATCCAGGTCGATAAAAAGGACCGTGCTCGACTTATTTCGTCTTTTGCACATTTCAAAAGACCAAGTTAAATGTTGCATGAAAAGTAGTCGGTTTGGCAGACCCGTCAAGGCATCGTGATAGGCCATATGCTCAATTTCTTGCTCCGCCTTTTTTTGCTTTAAAGAGTAACGAATTGAACGCTCTAGAACGCTTTCATCAAGTTTTTGTTTAACAAGGTAATCTGTAGCCCCGGCATTCATTGCTTGAATATCAATCTCTCGATCATCCAAGCCAGTGAGCAATATCATTGGTGCGGATATTGTTGTCAGTTCATTTATCTCTCGAATGACATCAAGACCTTGAGTCTTTCCTAAAAACTGATCGAATAGGAGCACGTCATAATCGTTCTCTTGAACATACTGAAGCGCTTGCTCTTTCTGGGACACCCAATCAAGTGTTAAGTCACTCCCATATATTTCGCTTAACAAGTCTGCTGCGATTATGAAGTCGTCTTCATCGTCTTCAAGTAACAGTACTTTCAAGGCAGTATTCCCACATCAAAATCTTTTTGGAAGTTTTACAATATTTACCCAATAGTCCGTAACCACTTGAATTGTCTCTATAAGACCATCAAAAGTGACTGGCTTAGTGATGTAACCACTGGCACCAAGATCATATGTCTTGATAATATCTTCTTCAGCTTCTGACGTTGTCATTATCACAACTGGGATACCCTTGATATCCGCGTCTTTTCTAATTTCTTCCAAGGCCTCTCGTCCGTCCATACGAGGCATATTTAGATCTAAAAGAATTAAATCGGGTAGATCATTTTTGGTTTTATCAACATATTTTCCTTTTGATCTGAGACGATCCAGTAGGTCGATGCCGTCTACCGCAAATTCAACGTTGTTTACTAGCTGTGCTTCTTCAACAGCCTCTTCAAACAGAAGCCTGTCATCAGCATCATCATCTGCCATTAAAATGGTAATTGGTTTGCTACTACTCATGTCAAAATTTTTCATAACCTTCCATTCTGTTACGTACTCGATTTAACCTAAACCGATTTTTTAAGATCTACTGGCAGGAACACAGTAAATGTGGCTCCTTCATTTTCAACGCTCGTTGCATTAATAGAACCGTCATGACGTTCGACAATACGTCTTGCTATAGCCAAACCGATACCTGTTCCCTTGTATTCTTCGCGACCGTGCAATCGTTGGAAAATTTCGAATACTTTATCTGAATATTGCTGGTCAAACCCTATACCGTTGTCTTTGACTTCTATCTTCCAAAACGAACTATGCGGACTATCACCGTTCATACCCAAAACCTTATCCACGTTGACATCGATTATTGGTGCCGCGTCAGGTTTTTTATATTTTATGGCGTTTCCAATTAAATTTTGGAACAGTTGCCGCATTTGAATGTGATCTGCGGTAATTTGTGGTAACGGATCTAGATTTATTATCGTATTGGATTCTTCAATAGCAAGTTCAAGGTCAGATAAAACGCCATCGACAATTTCTTCAAGATTTACATCTGAAAATTCGTCCCCATGTGTTGCAACTCTTGAGAATGAGAGTAAATCTCCGATTAAAACAGTCATTCGTTCTGCGGCATTACGCATACGAAGCAAATAATCTTTGCCTTTGTCGTCCAGGTTTGCTTCGTTATTTTTAGCCAATCTTCCGCCAAATGCCTGGATCTTTCTAAGAGGCTCCTGAAGGTCGTGAGACGCTATGTAGGCGAATTTCTCAAGTTCCTGATTTGACCGCAATAACGCTTTTTCACGGGTCCGCAGATTTTCTTCAATTTCTATTCTAAGAGAGTTTTCTGAGTTAAGGGAATCAAGTGCTGTTTTCAGTGATTTATTGGCGGTTTCTAAATGAACTTTACTACTCTCTTCAGCCTGAAAGATACTGAACATTGCTACAAATAAACCGATTAACACGCATATATAGCTAACCTTTTTCAAGGTATGTGCAATATCGAACTCCAACCCAAACAGTTCACCTGAGAAAGACATAAAAACAGTTTGAGCGATAAATCCGATTAGGAGTGACATAACCAGCCAATGTTCAAACAAATTGACTTTCCATTCGCCCTTTTTTAGGAAACCCATTAAAGCAATAAGAAAAAAGAATGCTGGTACAAATTCTTCAGGGCGATGAAAAATAATTTCTGGATAATGGGCTCTTGGGAGAGGTGTGAACGCGAAGAAGATAAAACACGCTAAGGTGAACGTGCCGGAGAACCAGTAAACTGTTGCTTCCTTTATCCGGCCCTTTGATCCATATTTTTGCTCTCGATACCAGGCGTAAAGCGCTACCACCATCATAATTGATAAAAATTGGCGGGAGGCTACCCAACTCCATGGGATCAGTTTAATGATATCACTTGGCATAAACGGTCTGAAGTAGGTGGATGTGACGATAGCATGGTATCCATCAAGAAATGCAGTGCCCACAAATCCCATGCCGAGTAAAAGAAAAATAATTTCTTTCTTGGTATAATATCGAACCATCGCCATGGAAGCCACCATCAGAGCGAGCAAAGTAGCTATTACTTCCATGATCGTATGAAGTTCAGCACTTCCTTTCCAGTCATTTCCGCGAATTGTTATATATAAAACAGTAAAAGCGATCGCCGTGATAAAGTAAGTAGCAATGCGAGTATTAACGGTTTTATTCGCAATTTTGTTCATACCATTCCCGATCGCTGATGCGTTTATGCGTATTCCATTTGGGATAGTACTGAAAGGTTGTTAATGCATGCTTAAGGGCAAATTTTGCTATAATTTTATTTAGATTGCATCCCTGTCAGTATTTGAACACAAAAAAGGGCCGCCTACCAAAAGCAGGCCGCCCTTATCTCACTACCGCAATTGATTGCCTATTTAACGTCCGCCGCCACGCGTAAGCTTAGGATAATATCGGGGTTACGAACCGTACCGCCTTTACCGTAGCCCTTTTTAATCTGATCAACATATTCCATGCCGGAAGCAATTTTTCCAAATACGGTATATTTACCGTCCAGAGAGTAATAGTTCTTCATTACAATAAAGAACTGGCTGTCGGCACTGTTTATGTTGTTAGATCGCGCCATCGAAACAATTCCGCGGTCATGGGGAATGTTTGAAAATTCAGCGCGTATCTTTTTACCCGAACCGCCGCGACCAGTACCAGTAGGATCACCAGTCTGAGCCATAAATCCTTCAATGACACGATGGAACTTGATGCCATCATAGAATTTCTGGCGAACAAGTTCTTTGATACGATTGACATGACGAGGAGCAACCCGAGGGTATAGTTCAATAACAACTCGCCCATATTGTAAATCAAGATACAACGTGTTTTCAGGGTCAAGATCGTCGGCTGCACGGGCGGGCAAAATAGCCAGACACAAAATGGCAATTGCTAAAAAACTTTTTACGAAAAATGGGCGTTTCATAATTCTCTCTTCTTCCAAGGATCTATTGGCTGAAAACAGCACTTCTAAGCCAATCCAGCGTAGAAGGATTTTCACACACCCCGCCGTCAGAAACAAAGATTTTTTATCATTCGAAAAAAAATAAAAAAACCCGCTTGACCAAATCAAAAGTCGCCCCTATGTTCCGCCTCACCGAAACGATGATGAACACCAACAAGTTCAGACACTAAGCGGTAAATTAATGTGGGCCCGTAGCTCAGTTGGTAGAGCAATTGACTTTTAATCAATGGGTCACAGGTTCGAATCCTGTCGGGCTCACCACTCTAAACCCCTGAAAACTTAATTGTTTTCGGGGGTTTTGCGTTTTCGAACTAACGACCAAAATTTCTCATTCCCCACGTTACAGACATTGTCTTTTATTTTGGAAAAGTGCAATTCTTTCAACTTACTTACCTAAGACGTTGAATATTTTTTCCAAATAGCGAAACATACAGACGGTTAAACAACATACGGGGGAAATCCTAAAATGACATCAACTCGCTGGACGTGCCTAATCGACAAGGACGATATAACGAATATCCTGTTGATGGAGGATCTGACGGAGCCCTCTCTCGGTGACGGCGAGATTGAGGTCACGATCGACCGTTATGCGCTTACCGCGAACAACATTACATATGCGAAACTCGGTAAATCATTTGGAAGTTGGACAGATATGCCCGGTTACTGGTCATTTTTCCCGTGGCAGGATGAAAGCAAAGGCCAACTTCCTATTTGGGGATTTGCGACAGTTGCAAGATCTAACCACCCCGATGTTTCGATTGGCGAGGAGCTCTACGGTTATTTTCCTATGGCCAGTCATTTAGTAATGACGCCCGGAAAAATATCAGCGGATTCGCTACATGACGTTACAGCGCACCGAAAAACCTTGGCCCCTGTCTATAACCAATACACACGTGTGAACGACGCTGCAGGGATTAAACCTGAGGAGAAAGATCTCTGGCCAGTGTTCCGCCCCCTCCTCGTTACGGGATATATGATTTGTGACCAATTCCATGAAACAGAATTTTATGGTGCTGAACAGATCGTTATTGCGAGTGCATCCAGTAAAACAGCAATGATGACTGCCCGTTGTTTTGATCAGTTCGAGGGCAAGCCGCGTCTGGTCGGATTGACGTCGGCAGGTAATAAGAAATTCGTTGAGGCAACAGGCCTTTATGATGAAGTGCTCACTTATGAAGACGTGTCGCAGCTAAATAACAATTTACAGACTGCCCTTATCGATATGGCCGGAAATGGCGCAGTGATAGACGCACTGCATCATCATTTTGCAGATCAATTAAAATTCAGCTGTCTTGTTGGCTTATCTCATTGGGATAGTGCGCGTCCTTCACGCGATCTTCCTGGCGCCCCTATCGTTCCGTTCTTCGCACCGGGCCGTATCAAACAACGATCTTCCGATTGGGGTTCATCGGGCCTTCAAATACGCCTTAGCGCTGCGTGGGAGAGCTTTACTGATCTTGCCCCTACCCTTACAACCATTAAGGAGCAAAAGGGAGCTAGCTGCGCAGCAGCGGCTTATAGCGATTTAGTTGGCGGGTCTGTAAACCCAGCGCATTCAATTGTAATCAGCCAGTAGATTACACGAGAAGGAATTATGCGGTGGAAAACAGTCTCATCCAAAAAATGCGCTTTGAATGCGTGGAAAAGGACGCGAGTTAAATAACCAACGATTGTTCAAAACACAAAAAAAGCCGCCACGAAAGTGACGGCCTTTTTTAATGATGGTGCCCGCACCCGGAATTGAACCGGGAAGCCCTTACGAGCGGCAGATTTTAAGTCTACTGTGTTTACCGATTTCACCATGCGGGCAGCGAGGCTAACCTAATGATTGTCTGTCTGGGAAACAAGTCCCAAATTTCGATTTTTAAAAATATATCTGCTTAACGGGCATCTATTGAAGATTGTGCGTCCTCTCTTAGTTTTGCACGTTGAATTTTCACGCCGTTTGCACTTTGAGTTGTGGGAAATTCGGTTAAAAATTCAATTCTGGCAGGCACTTTATACCCCGCCAAATTATCCCGGCAATATTTGAGCATTTGGTTTTCCGTAACGGCACCTGTTTCTGACAAAACAACATACCCATATGCACGCGCACCTTTTGATGTTTGCACGCCAACTACCTGCGCCTGCATCACGCCGTCCATTTCTCCCAAACAAGTTTCAATTTCAGTTGGATCTGTAAGATACCCCCCAAGACGTAAAACATCCCCCATTCTGCTCAAGAATGTGAAGTTCCGGTCATCATGCTGAACACAAAGGTCACCTGTTTTAATGTAGCCGTCTTTCGTAATGGATTTCGATGTTGCTTCTTCATTGTTCAGGTAACCAACCATTTGACTTGATGTTTTAATCTGTAATTCGCCTTGCTCTCCGTATAGTAAAACAGCACCAGTATCAGGATCTGTGATCCTAATCTTAGCAGCTGATGCGATGAGCCTTCCCCCTGCCCGTTTTCTGTCTGCAATCGAAGCTGAAGGATCTTGATGAGTGACGAAAGCCTGTACTTCACTCATCCCCCAAAGACCCATCAGGTGGACGCCGCGCTCCGTTGCTGTTTCAACCAAATCGCTTAATGCTGGGTTGAATGCGGCAAAACCAGCATATTTCAGGTCCGGAAATGGCTTGTCCTCGGTCGCCTGTTTTAAAAGCATGGCATACATATCATCTGAGCCGTTTATATCGGTAATTGCCTCTTCTTGTATAATGCGACAAGCTTCAACTGGCTCGAACACAGGTAGGCAATAAACAGTCCCGCATCCCGCGAAACCGGCAAGCGCCTGGGTCAAGCCAAATGTACCGCAGAGTGGGTTCACCTGTAACAAGTGACAGTCCCGTTCCTGATACCCAAAATGCTGCGCTACTTCTTCCGCATGGATAGTGACGCTATACTGCGTGTGTAATACAAACTTGGGCTTTCCAGTGGTGCCACTTGTGGTGAAAACAACAAGACCATCGTCCTCAGATATTTTGGGCAGTGTGGTTATTTCTGATTGCCGCAACTGCTCAAATGAGATGATGTCTTTTCCGGCAAGGCATTTTGGTAGTGTCGGTCTCTTGTTTTCATTCTCAGAATAGAAAACAACGGATTGTAGAGATTTCAAACCGCCCTCTGAAATTTCAGAAAGGATGTCCAAAAACGGGATATTTTTAAAATCTGGCCACAGAACCAACATTGTGCAACCCGAGCGGGTCACGATATCAGCCATTTCAAACGATTTGAATTTGGTGTTAATCGAGACGACCGTCGCTCCGATTTCGGCGCAAGCCAGAAACATTTCAAGATAAGCGGCGATATTGGGAAGCCAGATACCAATTTTGTCTCCGCGCCTAACACCTTGCGCAAATAGACCAGACGCTATTTGTTTCGTGGTTTCTCTTAGCTGTTCATACGTTATGTCATTACCGCGATCGCTAATTGCGATCCGGTTTGGTGTTGTATTTACGGAGGATTGCAATTGGTACGGGAGTGTTTTCATTTTTATTTTTCTCTCCCAAGAACGCGTTAGTCGTTTAAATCAAACTTGGCGCCTTGTGCGGTTAGGATAGTTACAAGTTCATCAATTGCCAGATCAAGATTTTCTGCCTCAACTGATCTCAAAACCAGATTTGTCCCAACTTGTCCTTGCTTGAAGTACGGGTAGGAACCCATTGAAACAGTTGGAAATTTTTTCTGTAAATCGCCCAAATCTTTGGCAATTTTTCCCTCAGGCATAGAGGCGCCAATTGTTCGGCTTTGCATTTTAGCTCCGCCTGAAAGTTCTGGCAGGATACTTTGCATCATAGCCTGCATGATGACCGGAACTCCTGCCATCACAAAGACGTTCTCTAATCTGAATCCCGGAGCTTTACTCACCGGATTATCTACAAGGCTCGCGCCGTCTGGAATTCTTGCCATGCGTTTTCTGGCATCATTAAACTCAATACCGCTAACTTCGTAGTGGCGCGTTAGAATTTTCATGGCTTCAGGATGATGATCAATGGATACATCAAACGCAGCAGCAATGGAATCAGCTGTGATATCATCGTGGGTCGGTCCAATACCGCCACTTGTAAAGACGTATGTATATTTGTTTCTGCAGAAATTAACGGCATCGACAATTTCTTGTTCAATATCGGGAATGACACGAACTTCACGAAGTTGGATGCCGACTTCATTCAGGCAATTAGCCACATGCGCGACATTTTTATCTTGGGTTCGTCCCGATAAGATTTCGTCACCTATGACGACCATCGCTGCGGTAACGATTTTCGGGGTGCTGCTATCCTGTAACGTCATTTGCGCTTTTCCGTGACTGTAATTATTGTCGCCTGAGATTTTATATTCTGTCCGTTAATCCGTTCAATATCAAAGCGTTTTAGCAATTTCGTCAAATTTGACTGGAAAGAGAAAACAAAAATGAAGTTCCCAACGCCCCTAATTCAAGGAACCCTCATTAAACGCTACAAACGATTTTTATCAGATGTCACCCTTGAAAACGGTGAGGTTGTCGTCGCCCATTGTGCAAATTCTGGGTCGATGATGGGATTGAAAGAAGAAGGCTTCAAGGTTTGGCTTTCCATATCGGATAATCCTAAAAGGAAGCTCAAATATTCATGGGAGCTCGTTGATACGGGAACGGCCCTTGCCGGCATTAATACCGCGCACCCCAACAAGATTGTCGCTGATTGCATTACAGATGGAAGAATTCCTGAACTCACTGGCTACGATACTTTGAAACGAGAAGTGAAATACGGCAAGAACTCTCGGATAGATATCTTTCTTCAGTCTGAAAACAAACCTGACTGTTATGTCGAAGTTAAAAATGTAACGCTTCTACGTGAAGAAGGACTTGCGGAGTTTCCAGATTCCGTCACTGCTCGCGGAACCAAACACCTTCAGGAACTAAGCGACATGGTGGCTGAGGGACATCGTGCGGTTATGTTCTATTTGGTCCAGCGCGATGACTGCACTTCATTTAAAGTTGCGTCAGACATTGACCCCACTTACGCAGAAGCCTTGAAGAAAGCACGTGCGGCAGGTGTTGAAATTTTTTGTTATGATTGCAAAATAAGTCCACAGGAAATAGAAGTACAAAAACCTGTTCAATTTCTTGAATAGCCCCTGTTTATTTATTGAAAATAGAAACTGGAATTATTCCAATTTCTAAACTAAGTTTAAAAGCATGAAATATAAAGATAGCTACGACACACCTGTTGAAAATACTGGCATTATCAAACTTCACGGCGAAGAAGGCTTTGAAGGTATGCGTAAAGCTGGTCAGCTGGCGGCGGAAACTCTGGATATGATCGCAGAACATGTTGTTCCCGGTGTAACCACAGAAACCCTTAACACGCTTTGTCATGAATTTATCACGGAACGCGGCGGTATATGCGCGCCTCTCGGTTATCGCGGTTTTACTAAATCGATCTGTACATCTGTTAATCATGTCGTGTGTCACGGTATTCCCGGATCAAAGAAGCTGGTAAACGGAGACATCATCAATATTGATGTCACACCTACCCTTGCGGGTTGGCATGGTGATACCAGCCGCATGTTTGTTGCAGGCAAGGCTGGCGTAAAATCCAAGCGTCTCATTGACATCACGTATGAATGTTTGATGCGCGGGATTGAGGTCGTAAAACCCGGTGCAACAACCGGTGATATTGGATATGCAATTCAGTCTTATGCAGAAAAGAACCGCTGTTCAGTCGTTCGAGATTTCTGCGGACATGGATTGGGACAGGTTTTCCACGACGTTCCAAATATTGTTCATTACGGAACACCAGGAGACGGTGTTGAGCTTCGTGAAGGTATGATCTTTACAATTGAGCCAATGATCAATTTGGGTAAATGGCAAGTGAAAGTACTTGAAGACGGCTGGACAGCTGTTACCAAAGATCGCTCATTGTCAGCACAATTTGAACATTCTCTCGGTGTTACGGCAACGGGATACGAAATTTTCACGCTATCGCCAAAAGGATTGAACTGTCCGCCATATGACGTCTGACACAGATAATAATAACAAGGTTTCAGAGACTACAGCTTCGATTTCAGAAACCCAGACAGATGAAACAAACATAATCTTCCCTTCAACGGGAGGAGATTATGAAGCGACAGAACCTCATTTTTTAGAACTAAAAGACAGTGCAGGCAGAAACAAAGCCCCGCTTGCAGATAAAAAAGGTCATCGCGCCCGATTACGTGAACGCGTTCTAACAAGCGGAACCGGATCTTTAGCCGATTATGAACTTCTTGAAATGCTTCTTTTTGCGGCATCCCCACGCGGAGATACGAAACCTCTCGCTAAAAGACTGCTGAACGAGTTCAAAACGCTTGGCGGTGTTATGAGTGCTTCAAACCAGCAACTTCAGAAAATTGAGGATATTGGTGATGCAGCAATCGCGACAATTCGAATTGCAGAAACACTGGGTGAACGGCTCCTTCGTGATAAAGTGGTTGGTAAGAACGTTCTAAGCTCGTGGCAAGCTCTTCAAGAATATTGCCAAGGCGTTATGGGCCGAAAAGAGATCGAGCATTTCCGTATCCTTTTCCTGAATAATAAAAACCACTTAATTGCAGACGAAGTCCAGCAAACCGGAACGGTTAATCAGGCAGCGGTTTATCCACGCGAGGTTGTGAAACGTGCATTAGAGCTTGGGGCAACATCAATCATACTCGTGCATAACCATCCCTCCGGTGACACCTCACCCTCAAGAGATGATATCAGAATCACCGAAGAAATTGTAAACGCAGCAAATGCACTGAATATCTCGGTTCATGATCATTTGGTGGTAAGTGCCAATGAAAGTACGAGCCTGAAATCCATGGGTTTGATGTAACTGCCTTTCAGAACGCTTTTTGTGGTGATATCCCGAACTGCAGCGTATTTAGAGCAATACTCAACATATCTCTTTCGGCAACGATCCCTCTAAAACGTGACGTACAAGCCGCAATAATTATGAAATCAAAAAAAGAGGCAACCCAGCCCGACGGCAGATCATTGCGAATATCCCCGTTTTCTTGTGCCGCAATAACCAGTTTTTCGATTATTTCCAGCTGCCGCAAATAATTTTTTTTGTAGGTCGATTGATCATCAACCATAGTTCGCATCAGAAAAAAATAGTGATTTTTAAGACCATAGTATCCTCGAAGTACGAGAATAATTTTCTCCATTGGGCTTTTTTTTGCAGATTTGGTTTTTCTGAGAACGTAATCAAACTCCTTGATACAATGCGCCGCTGCTTGATCCAACAGGTTCTGTTTCGATCCAAATTTGCGATTTATAGTTACCCGAGTAACACCTGCCTTGTCTGCTACATCGGTCATTGTTGCATCAGGCTTATACGCAAATACAAAGATAGTCGCTTCAATAATTTCGCTTTGCGTTGCCATTGCCGCCTTTCTAATAAAGTGTTTCAGAAGAAGGCTCACATTTGAGTGAAACCGCCCTATTCATACGAGAATCCAAAGTAAGCCATTTCCATATTGAGTGTATCGTATTTTGCTTAGAAACTGACAGAAAGACTGTTTATTTTGTTATTCGGTTGAGATTTTCCGGAACCTCTGATAGTGAACGCGCATTGGATCAAGACTTTCGTCGTTATGGCCCGACATGTGCGGCGAACTGATTTTCACAGTTAGAAGCAAGGTGACATTCCATGATACCCCGTTATTCCCGCCCCGACATGACTGCTATTTGGGAACCAAAAAGCAAATTCCAGATTTGGTTCGAAATTGAAGCCCACGCTTGTGACGCGCAAGCAGAACTTGGTGTAATTCCAAAAGACGCTGCAAAAGCTGTTTGGGAACGTGGTGAATTCGAGATTGACCGCATCGACGAGATCGAACGCGAAACAAAACATGATGTCATCGCTTTCCTGACGAATTTACAAGAATATGTTGGAGACGAAGCTCGCTTTGTTCACCAAGGGATGACTTCATCCGACGTACTGGATACATGCCTTAGTGTGCAACTCGCTAAAGCCTCAGACATCCTTTTAAAAGACATGGATGATCTACTCGTTGCGTTGAAGAAAAAAGCACATGAGCATAAAAATGATGTTTGTGTTGGTCGCTCACACGGTATTCATGCAGAGCCTATCACGTTTGGTCTAAAGATGGCGCAAGCCTATGCTGAATTTGATCGTAACCGTGAACGCCTTGTACAGGCCCGTAAAGAGATTGCGACTTGTGCGATTTCCGGCGCTGTAGGTACTTTTGCAAACATCGACCCATTTGTTGAAGAACATGTCGCGAAATCATTGGGTTTAGAAATTGAACCTATTTCTACGCAGGTTATTCCTCGTGATCGTCATGCAATGTTCTTTGCCGTTCTTGGTGTTATTGCCAGCTCAATCGAACGTTTGTCTGTAGAAATTCGTCATCTACAACGGACAGAAGTTCTGGAAGTTGAAGAATTTTTCTCACCGGGCCAAAAAGGCTCGTCAGCAATGCCGCATAAACGTAACCCAATTTTGACAGAAAATCTGACGGGTTTAGCTCGTTTGGTTCGCATGGCGGTTGTACCTGCGATGGAAAACGTGGCCCTGTGGCATGAACGCGATATTTCCCATTCGTCTGTTGAGCGTAGTATCGGCCCAGATACAACGATTACTCTGGATTTCGCTCTAGCGCGTCTTACTGGTGTTATTGATAAACTGGTTGTCTATCCTGAAAACATGAAGAACAACATGAACAAGTTGGGCGGTTTGATCCATTCACAACGTGTGCTGTTGGCACTGACACAAGCCGGTGTTAGCCGTGAAGACGCTTATCGTTTGGTTCAACGCAACGCAATGCGTGTTTGGCGTGAAGGCGCAGACTTCCTTGATCTTCTTCAGAATGATGATGAAGTGACAGCAGCCCTCAGCAATGACCAATTGGCAAGTGTCTTTGATCTGGAGTATCACACGAAACATGTGGATACATTGTTCAAACGCGTTTTTGGATAACCTCTAAAACCAACAAGACATAAAAAAAGGCCAGCGAATTGAATTGCTGGCCTTTTTTAATTACGCGTTAAATCAAGTGACTTCAGTATGTATCTGATCTCTTGCAACAACCATTAAATCGTCCATTTCACGGCGAATTCGATGGTCTGAAATATCTACATTTTTGGAGCTGAGATCCTGACGTAATTTACGATATACATCATCGTCGCCTTTCTCCTCTAGATCCGCAATAACAACTTCCTTGGCGTATGCTTCAACTGCATCGCCTTCAAGACCCATCAGTTCTGCGGCCCAGGTACCAACAAGCTTATTCCTGCGCGCATTGGCCTTGAACTCGAGATCGCTATCGAGTGCAAACTTGTTTTCATGTAATTTTCCAAGGTCATCTATGCCTGACATTCTTTAGTCCTTTTAGTTATATTGGTGAAGTGGCCGATAATATCCTGAATTCATGCTTGTTACAGCGTTACAATCACTTACATATTTAACATGTGGCGTAGGATGTATCGGGACAAGGTTTAATTAAAAAATTCTACTATCAAACTGTTACGAGTTGTTGTGTTTGAAGTCCTTCTGCACTATGTTCCGCTTGAAATTAGATAATACCGTCCGATTTCACATGAAATAGCATGGTTTCCGCCGCAATTTCATTGCGACAAATCAACGTTTCATATCGTATTTTCTTAAAGGCCAGTAGATTTGGCCTCTATGTTGGAGTGGCATCCATGACCCGCCGTAGACGCGTCTACGAAGGCAAGGCAAAGGTCCTTTTTGAAGGTCCAGAACCTGGCACTCTCGTTCAGTATTTTAAAGATGATGCAACAGCATTTAATGGTGTAAAAAAATCTACGATTACAGGAAAAGGCGTCCTGAATAATCGAATTTCAGAGCATCTAATGGTGAGATTGACAGACATCGGTATTCCAAATCATTTTATTAGCCGTCTAAACATGCGCGAACAATTGATTAAAGAAGTTGAGATCATTCCAATTGAAGTGATTGTACGTAATGTGGCCGCTGGCTCCATCTGCACACGCCTTGGATTGACCGAAGGGACTGCATTGCCGCGGGCACTTGTTGAATACTGTCTGAAATCAGATGAACTTAACGATCCAATTATCTCTGAAGAACATATCACAACGTTCAACTGGGCAAGCCCACAAGAGTTGGACGAGATCATGAATATGTCTTTGAGAGTAAATGATTTCCTTTCAGGCCTGTTTACCGGTATCGGCATTAAACTCATTGACTTCAAACTCGAGTTTGGCCGGTTTTTCGATGGCGATGAAATGCAAGTTATTCTTGCTGACGAAATCAGCCCCGATAACTGCCGTCTGTGGGACGTCGCGACCAACGAGAAATTGGACAAAGATCGCTTCCGTAGGGATCTTGGTGGCGTAGAAGACGCATATCAGGAAGTAGCCAGACGGTTGGGCATCCTTCCCGAAGGCGGCCCATCGGACCTAAAAGGTTCGTCCTCAATGCAATAAAAAATTAAAGGTGCAGTTTTTGCGCCTTTTTTCTTGTCTATTTTTTTCAAGGTAAAATTTGATGAAAGCACGTGTTACTATCTCGCTTAAAAATGGTGTTTTGGATCCGCAAGGAAAAGCAATTGAACATGCGTTGCATGGCTTAGGCTTTGAAGGCGTAAATGAGGTCCGTCAAGGTAAGATCATTGAACTTGATCTTGGCGATATTTCAACTGATGCGGCGCCAGCCGAAGTTGAAAAAATGTGTACCCAGCTTTTGGCAAATACAGTGATTGAAAACTACACTGTTGAGCTGTTGGACTAATTCAAAGATTAGAGGAGACTGAGACCGATGAAGGCCGCAGTTATCGTTTTTCCGGGATCTAATTGTGATCGTGATATGAAAGTCGCAATCGAACAGTCCATGGGACATTCCCCCGCCATGGTATGGCATGCAGACACTGATCTGCCCGAAACTGACCTGATCGCAATTCCAGGTGGTTTTTCTTACGGAGACTATCTTCGTTGTGGTGCCATTGCTGGTAATTCACCAATTATGCGTGAAGTTGTTAAAAAGGCAAAAGTAGGCACACCAATTCTGGCTGTTTGCAATGGTTTTCAGGTTGCAACCGAAACTGGCATGCTTCCAGGCGCCCTGCTTCGCAACGCCAATCAAAAGTTCATCTGCAAAGATGTTGATTTGAAAGTGGCCGCCAACAACGAACGTTTCGTTGGTGCCTTTGAAACAGGACAAACCGTCCGCTTCCCAGTCGCTCACCATGATGGTAATTTTTTCACTGATGATGAAACCCTTGCCCGCCTTGAAGGTGAAGGGTTGATTGCTTTCAAATATTCCGATGAAGATGGCAATGTCACCGATACCACCAACATCAATGGATCACGCAACAATATCGCCGGGATTTATAATGAAGCTGGAAATATCCTTGGCCTGATGCCGCATCCAGAACGCTTGATTAGCGATCAACTGGGCGGTACGGACGGAAAAACGTTCTTCGACAACCTCATTAATTCACTGAGCTGATTATCGATATGACTGAGATTACAAAAGAAATTGTCTCCGAGCATGGTTTGTCGGAGAGTGAATATGAAGAAGTTCTGAAAATTCTGGGCCGCGTGCCCAACATTAACGAACTTGGTATTTTTTCGGTTATGTGGAGCGAGCATTGCTCTTACAAATCGTCAAAAAAATGGCTTAAAACACTACCAACCGAAGCCCCTTGGGTGATTTGCGGCCCCGGTGAAAATGCCGGTGTTGTTGATATTGGAGACGGACAGGCCGCCATTTTTAAAATGGAAAGCCATAATCACCCCTCCTATATCGAACCTTATCAAGGCGCGGCAACGGGTGTTGGCGGTATCATGCGGGACGTCTTTACAATGGGCGCGCGCCCGATAGCTAATATGAATGCTTTGCGTTTCGGACGCCCCGATCATCCTAAAACTCGCCATCTGGTTTCAGGTGTCGTCTCGGGCGTCGGTGGTTATGGTAACTGCATGGGTATACCGACAGTTGGCGGCGAAACTAATTTCCACGCATCATATGACGGAAATATTCTTGTAAATGCCATGACCGTAGGTCTGGCTGACACTGATAACATTTTCTACTCAGCGGCCGCAGGCATTGGAAATCCAGTTGTTTATGTTGGTTCAAAAACCGGACGTGACGGCATTCATGGTGCCACAATGGCATCTGCTGAATTTGATGATGACAGTGAAGAAAAACGCCCAACAGTTCAGGTTGGTGACCCGTTCACAGAAAAACTTCTGCTGGAAGCCTGCCTTGAATTGATGGCAACGGACGCTATCGTTGCAATTCAGGATATGGGGGCCGCTGGACTTACGTCATCTTCTTTCGAAATGGCGGACAAAGGCGGCGTCGGTATTCAGCTTGATCTGGATAATGTACCAATGCGCGAAGAAGCCATGACCCCTTATGAGATCATGCTTTCTGAAAGTCAGGAACGGATGCTCATGATCTTGAAGCCGGGCCGTGAAGGTGAAGCCAAAACCATTTTTGAAAAATGGGAACTGGATTTCGCGGTTATCGGTAAAGTGACAGACACGGGCCGTATGGTTCTCACTATGGGCGGTGAGATTGTTGCAGATCTTCCCGTGGCACCACTTGCTGACAGTGCACCAGAATATGATCGCCCTTGGGTGAAAACTGAATGTCCGGATCCAATTAAAGCGTCTGACGTTTCGGCCCCTGCTGATTTGAAGAAAACACTTCTTAAAATCATGGGATCTTCCGACATCGCAAGTCGGAAATGGATTTGGGAGCAGTATGATCATATGGTTATGGGCGACACTATTCAACGCCCGGGTGGTGATGCTGCTGTTGTTCGTATTCATGGCACTGACAAAGCGCTTGCAATTACAACGGATTGCACACCGCGTTATTGCTACGCACATCCTGAAACAGGGGGTGCGCAAGCTGTGGCTGAAACCTGGCGGAATTTGACAGCAACAGGCGCCCTGCCCCTTGCGATCACTGACTGCATGAATTTTGGCAATCCAGAACGTCCTGAAATTATGGGTCAGTTCGTGGGTTGTATCGAAGGAATGCGTGACGCTTGTATCGCGCTTGATTATCCAGTGGTTTCCGGAAATGTGTCGCTTTACAACGAGACCAATGGGACAGGGATTTTTCCAACTCCCGCTATCGGTGGTATTGGGCTGCTAAAACAATCAGATCACATGGCCACACTTGCGTTTAAAAATTCTGGTGAAGTTATCTTGGTTGTAGGTGAGGCATCAGGCGATATGGGGCAATCCATTTACCTGAAAGAAATCGAAGGTCGGGAAGAAGGTGCTCCGCCATCTGTTGATCTCGCCATTGAACGCAAAAACGGTGATTTCGTTCGAGATGCTATCCATGCTGGCGAGTTAACAGCATGCCATGACATTTCTGATGGTGGTCTCTTGGTTGCGATTTCAGAGATGGCACTTGCTGGAAATTGTGGTGCGGATCTTGATTTGGTATCTGATTTACCGCTGCACGCGGCATGTTTTTCTGAAGATCAGGCCCGTTATATTGTGACGGCCACCTCAGAAACTGCTGAAAAACTGCTTGAAAAAGCTAAATTGGCCAATGTTCCGCTTCAATTAATTGGAACGACCGGTCATAATGAATTGAACTTCGGGACAGAACTGTCCATATCTATAGAAGATATCCGTGAAGTGTATTCAAACTGGCTTCCAGATTTGATGACTGTTCCCGGTAATTAATAGGAGTATTAATCCATGGCAATGGATGCAAGTGAAATCGAACGCATGATTATGGAAGGCATTCCAGGGGCGCAAGTCAAGATTACTGACCTGCGCGGTGACGGCGATCATTATGCTGCATTGGTAGAATCCTCTGCCTTTGAAGGTATTCCACGTGTCAAACAGCATCAGATGGTGTATGAAGCCTTAAAGGGCAAAATGGGTGATGACCTGCACGCTTTAGCATTGCAGACAGCTGTTCCCAAGGTTTGACTTAAGATTTTAAATTAAAGAGGACGTGTATATGCTTGATCAAGCTACAGAAGAACGTATTAAACAGGAAGTAAGCTCCAATGATGTCGTTCTATTCATGAAGGGCTCAGCTATCTTCCCACAGTGCGGTTTCTCTGCGACAGCAGTTCAGATTCTCTCGCACCTGAATGTTAAGTTTAGCAGCATTGACGTGTTAAGCGATCCAAGCATTCGCGATGGCATTAAGGACTACAGCCAGTGGCCAACTATCCCACAACTCTACGTAAAAGGTGAGTTCGTTGGTGGATGTGACATTATGCGCGAAATGTTCGAAACAGGTGAACTTGGTACTCTTCTTGAAGAAAAACAGGTCGCTCTAGCAACATCCTAAGCGCCCGCACACAGAATATAAAACGGCGCCCTAATCCGGCGCCGTTTTTTTATGCCAAAATGGGAGAAAATAATGGCTACCATCGCTTTTATCGGTACGGGAAATATGGGAACAGGCATGGCCGCACGCCTAATTTGCGCCGGACATGATTTGAAAATCTATAATCGTACAAAAGAGAAAGCAGTACCGCTTGAAGAGTTGGGTGCTGTTTTAGTAGATACACCTGCTTTGGCGGCTGTTGGTGCCGATGTTATATTTGCTATGGTTGGCGACGACAATGCATCAGATGTCATATGGAACGGCGAAAACGGTGTTTTATCTGCAGACATTAAACCCGGAACATTGGCGATCGAATGCTCTACTTTATCTTATGACTGGGTGAAGGAACTTTCCAATACTGTTCAAGCAAAAGGTTTGTCATATTTGGATTGTCCTGTTACCGGGATGCCGCCGCAAGCCGCAGCGGGCGAACTCACACTGCTTATCGGCGGTGAAGACGATGTTCTTGAGAAAGCTGAACCTTATCTGTCGCCGCTTTGTATCAACCATTTTCACTTTGGGGGAGTTGGTGCAGGAACCGCATACAAATTGATCGTAAATTTAATGGGATCCGTTCAAATCGTTGCATGTGCTGAAGGTATTCTTACCGCTGAAAAGGCGGGTTTAAATATGGACACTGTAGTTGAAGCCCTGAGTAGCGGAGCATGTGCCAGTGCTCAGGTTAAAATGAATAGCCCAGTGATGGCCGCTGGTGGTCACGATGATAATGTATTATTTTCCGCCCTATGGCGTTTGAAAGACACTGATTACGGTGTTAAATTCGCGGATCAAATGGGGACGCAGCGCAATCTTGGAATTGAAAGCTTAAAACAATTCCAAAAACTTGTGGATGAGGGGCATAAAGACTCTTCTGGCAGCAAAGTAATTGAAACAATGCGTTCATAAGAACTAATCGGGGGCAATTATGGATCAGGAACAACTGGCGAATTTGCTATGCAAAATTCCAAATGGCGTTTTTAACCTGCTGTATTTAGGACGGCGGGATCGAAAAGATTCTCAAATGTTAAACGCCAAGCTTCAATTCTTGTGTAAAATCGTGGAAAAACAATCAATTCCCATCGAACAGGAAACAATTGAAAGAACACGAGAGCAATTGGAGTTTCTGGCGACCGCTTTTGGTGGGGATTACGTTCCCTTGGATTATGTTGAAGACTTCACTATTCAAGGTCCCGGCGGCACGCTTCCTGTCCGTTTGTATAAACCCGTGGATACAGATAACCCTCTTCCAGTTCTTGTATATTTTCATGGCGGAGGCTTTATCCGGGGAAGTATTAATTCCCATGATGGTGTCTGTCGTCGTTTGGCCAAAACGGGTGGATTTGCAGTGATGTCTGTTGAGTATCGATTGGCGCCTGAAAGTGTCTTTCCGGCTGCTGTAGATGATGCGTATGCGGCCCTGCGTTGGGCGCAAGAGTATGGCGCGGAAAAAGGGTTGGATACGACACGTGTTGCTGTCGGTGGCGATAGTTCCGGTGGAAATCTTGCGACTGTTGCAGCGCAAGATGCAAAACGTAATAATACACCGCAACCGGCTATACAAATGTTGATTTACCCGATTACAGACGCGCATTTCAGTGCTGAAAGCCATAAAACCTTCTCATCGGGTTATTTTCTAACATCGGAACGAATGAACTGGTATCGGGATAACTATTTAACGTCTTCGGATGACCGGGATGATCCACGCGCATCTCCGTTTTTAACAGAAGATCTGGAAGGTTTGGCCCCTACCCTAATTATGACCGCAGGGTTTGATCCACTGCGGGATGAAGGTGAAGAATACGCGCAGAAATTAAAACAAGCAGGTGTTCCTGTTGGTGTCATTCGATATGAAGGTATGCTTCACAGCTTTGCCTCTATGAATGGATTTATCAAAGAGGCAGATGAAGCCCTCAAAACCGCGGCAGAAGCCGTTAGTACTGCATTTAAAGGCATTCAATGAATACACGTATTGTACCCGCCACCCGTACCCTTTTTAAGGAAAGTTTTGCCGTTTACTGGGGACTCTTAAAAATAATGGTGCCGGTAATGGTTCTTGTCGAAATTGGTATTCGCGCAGGATTGGTAGATTTTATAAGTGACTGGGCAGGTCCCTTTATGGATTTGTTCGGATTGCCTGCCGAGGCGTCTTTGATCCTGGCGACTAACTTATTCGTGGGCCTCTACCCTTCTGTGATCATTCTTCTAGCATTGGCTCCGGACGTTGCTTTTACAACGGCGGATATGACCATTATCGGCGGAATGTTGCTGTTTGGCCATGCGCTTCCCATTGAACAGGTCATTGTAAAAAGGACGGGAGTTTCGCTTATTTTCTCCTGTTTTACACGTTTGTTCGCCATGCTTGTTTATGGCTTTATTTGTCACTTTTTATTCTCCGTTTTCGGACTTTTTGACGAGCCTGCTAATATCCTGATAGCGATGGATAATGCTGATGTCGACAATAGCTGGATGGGGTGGATTATTTCATCTCTCAAAAGCCTGTTTCTAATATTCTGGATCCTGACCGGTCTTATCGCACTTTTGAAAATTATGGAATATGTAGGAATTACTCGCTGGTTGATGAAAGCGCTAACACCTGTGTTACGCATTCTCGGCATTGGACCGAACGCTGCGCCGTTAGCCATGGTGGGTATTTTGCTTGGCCTTTCATTCGGCGGTGGCCTTATCATGCGGGAAGTGGATAAGGGAACTCTCAATCCTAGAAGCGTCTTTATATCAATGATTTTCCTAGGATTTTGCCACGGCCTAATAGAAGACACAATAATTGTTATGGCGATCGGTGGGCATTGGAGCGCTGTCTTTGTGGGTAGAATATTACTGTCAATGTTGCTTATTATCCCATTATCCTTTTACGTGAAACGGATGTCAGATAAACAATTTAATTTGGTCTACAAAACCGGCAAATAGACAATAAAAAGCCCTTACTGAGGATTTCAGTAAGGGCTTTTTTCTAATCAAATTAACGTTCTTTACTAATTATCTTCACCAACACGCTGAGAAAGTGCCGCAGCCAGATAATCATCAAGGTCCCCATCGAGGACTCCTTGCGCATTGCCTTTTTCAACACCAGTCCGTAGATCTTTCACCATTTGATATGGGTGTAGGACGTAGGATCGAATTTGATGGCCCCAGCCAATATCTGTTTGTTGACCCCGAGTTTTAGCGGCTTCAGCATCTCGTTTCTGTAGTTCAAGTTCATACAAACGAGACTTCAGCATTTTCATAGCTTCAGCTCTATTTTTGTGTTGGGAACGATCGTTTTGACACTGAACAACAACATTCGTCGGAACGTGGGTAATACGAACCGCACTATCCGTTGTGTTAACATGCTGCCCCCCCGCGCCAGACGCACGGTAGGTATCAATGCGAAGATCCTTTTCTTCAATTTCGATATCGATATCGTCATCAATAACCGGGAAAACACCAACAGAAGAAAAACTTGTATGGCGGCGAGCATTTGAATCAAACGGTGAAATACGAACTAGGCGATGAACACCGGATTCTGTCTTCAACCAACCATAGGCGTTTTCACCGGTAATCTCGATTGTCACAGATTTAAGACCCGCTTCTTCGCCGGCACTTTCTTCTAGAACTTTTACCTTGTTGCCATGCTGATCCGCCCAGCGCATATACATACGCAGCAAAATCTGGGTCCAATCTTGAGATTCTGTACCACCAGCCCCTGCATGAATTTCAAGATATGCAGAATTGGCATCCACTTCACCGGAAAGCATGCTTTCGAGACGACGTTTTTCAGCAAGAACCTGAATATCTTTTAGTGCTTCTTCAGCTTCATTCAGCGTATCTTCATCATCTTCCATCTCTGCAAGCTCGATCAATTCAATCGTATCTTCCAGATCTTGATGAATACTTTTATATGCGTTGATCGCATTATCAAGGCCAGTGCGTTCGCGCATAAGTTTTTGTGCTTTGGTCGGAGAATTCCAAAGGTCTGGATCTTCTACAAGCGCATTAAGCTCTTCGAGACGTCTAATTGCATTATCCCAGTCAAAGATGCCTCCTCAGCAGATCCATCGCCTGCTTGATTTCATCCACAACGGCCTGATGTTCGGCGCGCATAGTAATTCCTATCCAAATTAATTCTGATTTTGAGGCAACTTAATACCAGTTGCGGTGTCAGTAAAGACCGCCAGTGCCATTGGTTACTGGATTTTTTTGCTTATCCAGAGAAATGCCTGTTGCTTTGCCATTTTCAGAGCCATCCAGCACACCCTCACCCTCGGTGAGTTCGTCTGTTGTCTTGAAGGCTTCCAGAATCACTCCTCTATCACCGCGTACGGCTGGTTCACCTGTAGAGGCTTTAACACGTACCAAACGGATACCTTCTGGTACACGAAACGGGATTGCAGATTTATCAGCTAATGCTTCCATCATGAAATCCCGAAAAATTGGTGATGCGACACCGCCGCCACCTTCTCTAGGGCCAAGGCTTTTGGGTTTATCAAACCCAACATATACTCCAACCGCTAAATCTGGTGAGAACCCTACAAACCAGGCGTCACGACCGTCGTTAGTCGTACCGGTTTTACCTGCTAATGGTTTTTTGATAACGTTGACTTTACGTCCCGTTCCGCGAAGCACAACACCTTCAAGCATTGAGACAACTTGATAAGCCGTGGCCGGCGAAACGATCTGATCTCGTGTATCCACAATTTCAGGCTCATCCTGACCACGCCACGAGGAAGCACGGCAACCTTTGCAAACTCGCGTGTCATGTTGGTAGATCGCGGCACCACGCCTGTTTTGTACGCGGTCTATAAGTGTCGGTGTAATTTCTTTACCGCCGTTGACCAGTTCGGAATAGGCGGTCGTCATTTTAAGAAGTGTTGTTTCCATTGCACCAAGTGACATAGCAAGTGTTGGTTGCAAGTTATTGTGAATCCCAAATCTGTTGGCGTAATCGGCAACCACATCCATACCGATTGAGCGCGCAAGTCGTACAGTCATCAAATTCCTGGATTTTTCAAGACCAAGACGCAATGTACTAGGGCCGTAGAATTTTTTGGTATAGTTGGATGGTTTCCAGCGATCTCCATTTGCTTGGGTGAGTACAAATGGGCCGTCCATGATCTTGCTAACAGGTGTAAATCCGCGATCAAGTGCCGCTGTGTACACAAACGGTTTGAAAGAAGAACCTGGTTGTCGCCGAGCTTGTACAGCGCGGTTAAATTCAGACGCCTCTTGGCTCCAACCACCGACGAGGGCCAGAACACGTCCTGTATGCGGGTCCATCGCAACAAGCCCACCAGATACATCCGGGATTTGCTCAAGACTATAAAGCCCCTCTTGTGCACGTTCCCCTTCAAGCGCTGTTACGGCAACAACATCACCCGATTTTACAACGTCACTTGGTTTCTTGACCCGTGCACCGACTCTCTGGCCCTTAATCCATGGACGTGCCCACTTCATATCTTCAAAAAGAATTGAGCCCTTTTTATCGGATTTCAAGCCAACGATTACACCGTCCTTATTAACCTCGAGCACAACCGCCAATTCCCATGGAGACAATCCTTTGGGTTCGGTCACTTTTTTAAGGTCTGAAAGCCAGCCGTCGGTAAGCTTGATGCTCGCAATAGGTCCGCGCCAACCATGGCGTCGATCATAGTAGCGCAACCCACCTCGTAATGATTTTTCCCCCAATTTTTGGAGTGAAGCCTGCATTGTTGTTCGGACTGAAAGCCCACCATCGTAGAGACCTTCAACACCGTATAGGTCAAAGAGTTCTCTGCGGACTTCTTCTACGAACCATTTAGCCTGCAACACTTCGGCGTCCCGGCCGCGTTTGACAATCAAAGGGCTCGAAATGGCGATTTCAGCCTGTTCAGCTGTGATATATCCCTCTTCAAGCATGCGTCCGACCACCCAGTTCCGGCGGATCGTTGCACGCTCGTGAAAACGAAACGGATTATAGTTATTTGGAGCCTTTGGAAGCGCTCCCAGATACGCCATTTCAGCGATCGTCAGATCGTTTAGCGACTTATCAAAATAATAAAGAGCGGCTGCGGCGACACCATAGGCACGATTTCCAAGATAAATTTCGTTCAGGTACAGCTCAAGTATTCGGTCTTTAGAAAGACTGCGGTCAATTCGAATGGCCAATATGGCTTCTTTGGCTTTTCGCTCGTACGATACTTCGTTGGTGAGCAACATGTTTTTAGCGACTTGTTGTGTGATGGTTGACGCACCAACTAACCGGCGTCCCTGCCCCAAATTTTTGACGTTTTTAAGTGTCGCGCGCACGATCCCTTTCAAATCAATTCCGAAATGAGTGTAAAAATCCTGATCTTCCGCTGCAATAAAGGCCTGTTTCACCCGTTGCGGCATTGAATTTATGGGAACAAACAAGCGTCGTTGACGCGCATATTCAGCGATCAGACTACCGTCAGCAGAATGAACACGCGTCATCACGGGTGGTTCATAATTGGCCAGCTGCTCATAATCAGGCAGACCTTTGCCAAAATGCCAAAACCCGAACAGAACAGTTCCTGTCGCAAACATGCCACCTAAGATGGTGAGGCAAACAAGAACTAGTAACAGTTTCAAAAAACGCTTCATAAATAATGTGCCGAGTGATTTCTCACGGGCCCTTGAGTTTAACTAGCTGTGAAGCCGAGTATGTACTTAATAGTATTTGACCGTATCAAAGTATAAAAAATATACGGCGATATCATGGCTGCAAGCTATCAAAGTATTTGTTAATGGCATGATAAATGGAACTGGCCAGTTTCTTTTGACCCATTGTTGATTTCAATAACTTCTCATCATGGCGGTTTGACAAATAACCAAGCTCAACAAGGACCGATGGCACGTCTGGAGCTTTTAAGACCCGAAATCCTGCAAAACGATGTGATCTACTTCCCGTTTTCATGCCAGAACTGGTAATCTCTGGAATAAGCAATTTGGCAAATTTTACAGAAAAATTCATGGTCTCACGTTGTGCGAGATCGATTAGAATATCTTGTACTGTGTCATCTTGCTCTTCAAGATCAACACCTGCAATTATGTCCGATTTATTGTGAGATTTGGCGAGTTCATCGGCCTCATCATCCGATGCATTTTCAGATAATGTATAGACGGTAGAACCACTGATATCTGCGCGACCGATCGAATCTGCATGCAAGGAGATGAACAAATCGCCTTTGTATTTGCGGCCAACATTGACCCGTTCGCGTAGACTTAAGAACGTGTCATTATCGCGGGTCATAACCACGCGGTAACGTGGGTTCGATCTCAAAAGGTCTCGTAGTTTCTTTGCAACCTTTAGTGTCAGGCTTTTCTCATGAACCCCACTGCGGCCGATTGCACCTGGATCTATTCCACCATGTCCAGCGTCTACGACAACAGTCCACTTTTTGTTGGTAGTTGGAACCGGAATGTCTTGAATTATCGTAGGCAAGGAAGCCAATTGCTGTTTCCGGCTCTCTTTAACCGATTTTAAAAAGCTGCTTTGATCGGTTTGTGCGACATCAATGAAAAAGCGATAGGGTTTTCCCTCTGATGGCGACAGGATAACTTGCCTTAATATTTTTACCGGTTTTTTAACATCCAGAACAATTCTAGAAGTGCCTTGTCGAAAAAGTCCGTATCGGTAATTATCGATGATACCTCTTGATCGGTTGCCCGTTTTTGCAGTTTTCCAGCTTACTTCTTGAAGATCAATGACAATTCGATTGGGATTTGCCAGATAGAAAATTCGAAACTCAGGCTTTTGATCAATCTCCAAAACAAAACGCGTTTTGTTTTCATGAATCCCGAGACGCACGGCCTTGACTTCTGAGATTGCCGCAGAAGCCACAGGCACTAAAATACACAGCCCGACAATCACCAAAACAGTTTCTGAAAACCGACGCATATATCTTAAAAAATCCAGCATAGTCGGTCCAGCACACTCCTAATTACTCATGATAAATAGTACAGATTTTACCAATTTTACACACAAATACCTATGCGTCTCAGGTGCCTATTATACTAGTCCATACAAATTTTATTTAATACACTTATCATGGCAATTACCTATTGGGCACTAATCGTCAAAAGTTTTTTTAACCATTAGTAATATTTCGTTTGTTATGTTGCTGACAAGTAACTATCATTCAGGTGTGAGTTTCTGTGGTCAGTTCCCCTGTAGATCGAATTTATAGTGGGGCGGCTCCGTTTTCGACAGCTTAAGCTGGCATCCTTTAAGATCCCCTGAGCGTCTGAAAACAGTGCTAAAGACAATGCAGATATAATTTTTGTGAAACTGAAATCGTTCCGCCCTCTAGTGTAGAGATTAGGCGGGACCGGCAGCCGATAAGTCCCCCGAGGTATAATGTATATACCTTTAAGTATGTTTAAAACAGGACCGGCGCCAGCGATTTCCATTAAAAAAATGACTATGTTCCCTCGTCTCACAGGGTGAATATCAGTCACGGAGCTTATATATGGCTACGCGTATGCTTGTCGACGCGTCTCATGATGAAGAGACTCGTGTTGTAATTGTTAAAGGGACCCGTCTAGAAGAGTTTGATTATGAGACGGCTTCAAAGAAACAATTAAAAGGAAATATCTATCTTGCGAAGGTTACCCGAGTGGAACCCTCGCTTCAGGCAGCTTTTGTTGAATATGGCGGAAATCGTCATGGTTTCCTTCCCTTCTCGGAAATTCACCCCGACTATTATCAAGTGCCGGTCTCTGACCGTAATGAACTTGTTCATCAAGATAGCGTTGCTGAAAAAGAAGCGGTAGAGAAAGAAGATGTCGCTGCCGTTAATGGTGATGACAAAGATCCAGCTGCAACTGAAAACACCCCTCTCTCCTCAGATGATGAAGAAGGTGTGGTTGATGATGAAGGTGATACTCTTGGCGGATTAGAAGTCGTTGAGACTGAAAATGATGATGTTGTTGAAAATCTTGGTGGAGATGACGAGGCTGAGCCTGGACATAAAACCAATATTAAGCGTCACTACAAAATTCAAGATGTTATTAAACGCCGTCAAATTCTTCTTATTCAAGTGGTTAAAGAAGAACGTGGCAATAAGGGCGCTGCTCTTACCAGCTACATTTCGTTACCTGGGCGCTATAGCGTTTTGATGCCAAATACCGGACGTGGCGGTGGAATTAGTCGGAAAATCAGTAATCCGGCCGACCGTAAGCGTTTGAAGAAAATTGCCTCTGAACTGGAAGTACCGGAAGGCGTAGGCGTTATTATTCGTACCGCAGGCCTTAACCGTACAAAAGTTGAAATCAAACGCGATTATGAATTTTTGTTACGTTTGTGGGATGATATCCGCGAGACAACGCTTAAATCCATGGCGCCTAGCTGCGTTTACGAAGAAGCTAATCTGATCAAACGTTCCATCCGGGACCTGTATTCAAAAGAAATCAGTGAAATTCTGGTTGAAGGCGAAGACGGCTACCGCATTGCCAAAGACTTTATGCGCAAGCTGATGCCAAGCCATGCGAAAAAGGTGCAGCCGTACCGGGACCGCATTCCTTTGTTTCATCGTTTTCAGGTAGAACAGCAGTTTGCCTCAATGTATAATCCAGAAGTTCAGTTGAAATCTGGTGGCTACATTGTGATCAACCCAACGGAAGCTCTCGTTTCTGTAGACGTGAACTCTGGCAAAGCTACAAAAGAGCGGAGCATTGAAGACACAGCGGTTAAAACCAATCTGGAGGCAGCTGAGGAAATGGCGCGTCAACTACGGTTGCGTGACCTTGCTGGTTTGATCGTGATCGATTTCATCGATATGGATGATAATCGCAATAATAAAGCTGTTGAGCGTCGCCTTAAAGATTGCTTGAAATCAGATAGAGCTCGCATTCAAGTGGGACGGATTAGCCCATTTGGTTTGTTAGAAATGTCGCGTCAACGTCTACGTCCGTCATTCCTAGAGACTAGTACGAATACATGTCACACATGTGGTGGCTCGGGCTTTGTCCGCTCAACTGAATCTACTGCGCTACTCATCATTCGTGCGCTGGAAGAAGAAGGTGTGCGTGAGCGTAGTACGCGTATCTGTGTAACCGTTCACACGGATGTGGCTATATATCTCTTGAACCAGAAACGTTCCGTCATTCAAGAGCTGGAAACAACATATGGTATTACCATTGTTATTCTGGCTGATTCATCCTTGAATATGAATGATCACACAATTGAACGTGAGAAATCTCCAACAGCGTCTCAAGCGATAACTGTGCCGGATATTCCTGCAATTGAAGCGCCGCAAATTGATGCTGATGATGAAAAAGAAGTAGACGAAGAAGAGTCTGAAAAAGAAAGCAGCTCGGCTAAACGTCGTCGTCGTCGTCGTCGCCGTAAAGGCCGCGATGATCCAGCCGAGCAATCAGAAGAAGTCTCAGTAGAGAGTGCTCCTACGGTTGAAAATACTGATGAAACTGCAGCAGCAACTGAAGATGATGATGATGAGCCTCGTAAACGCCGTAGAGGAAAACGCGGTGGTCGTCGTCGTTCTCGTCCAGCGAATGCAGAGCTGGTAGCTTCAGAAGACGTTGTTGTTTCAGATATTGAACCTGAAATTGTTATTATCCCGATCGCTAATGCGGACGGTGAACCTACAGAGATTGATACACCTCAAGTTATCATGGCGAAATCTGTAGAAATATCAGAAACGGGAGAAGAAGAGCCGGTTAAGAAACCTGTTCGTCGCCGTACTCGCCGTCGTCCAGCTAAAGCGGATGAAGCTAAGTCGGAGACAACGACAGATAAAGAAGACGAGACTACTGCATCTGCAGATACTGCGGCTGAAGCTCCTGTCGGATCTACTTCTGAGGAGGAAAGTAAGCCTGAAAAGGTGCGTCCCCGACGACGTAGAAGTCCCCGTCGGAAGAGTGCGGAAGCTTCTGAACCGACTACTGAAGAGAAGGTAGACACACCAACAGCGTCTGAGGAAATTCCTACTGAAACAGTTGCGGCAGAAGAAGCGCCTAAAAAAGCAACACGGAAGAGGAAGCCTAAGCCAGCACCGGCTCAAGAGGTGAAGGAGGCAGAAGCTCCGAAACCGGCTACAGAACCTGTTGAGGTGACAACACCGACGTTAAGTGCGGAAGTGGTGGTTGAAAAACCAAAAGGTCCACCGAAAAAAGGCTGGTGGAGCCGCCGCAGTTCATAAGTAAAAAAAGGAGCCCTTAATCAGGCTCCTTTTTTCTTATCTATTGTAATTTGTGTCTAAGTCACGCTAACCATTTTCTAAGCGCCTCAACGCCATCTACAATCACTTCAGTTGCACCGGCAAACGAAAGACGGATGTATTCGTGTCCCCTATGAGGGTCGAAATCAAGACCGGGCGTTGCCGCGACACCACATTCATTCAGCATTCGTTGACAGAATTCCAAACTGTTATCCGTAAGATGACTGACATTTGCATAAATATAGAATGCACCATCTGCTTCGGCCAGTTTATCGAGCCCCATCAGCGGAAGTTCACGAAGTAATATCTCCCGGTTCTTGGAGTAATTCTCAATATAACCTTCCAACTCTTCTTTGCAGTCAAAAGCTGCCAACGCTGCATACTGGCTTATGGTCGGCGCGGAAATGAACATGCTTTGTGATAGGCGTTCAATTGGCCCCACCAAGTTCTCCGGAACAATCATCCAACCAAGACGCCACCCCGTCATTGAAAAATACTTGGAGAAAGAATTGATGATAATTACATCATCACTGTAGGACAGCGCCGAGACAGCTTTCTGTCCATATGTCAGGCCGTGATAAATCTCATCGGAGATGAAATGCATATCTCTCGCGTGACAGTATTTTATCAGCTCTTCCAACTCGTCGGGTGTCAACATAGTTCCGGTCGGATTTGCCGGACTTGCAACAAGCAGCCCGTGCAACGGACCTTCAATTTCATCAATCAATGCTGGCGACGGCTGAAAATTTGTCTCTGGCCCGCATGGCAAGCCCACTGCCTCCACATCAACGGATCCAAGAATGTTCCGATATGCTGGATAACCAGGTTCGGCCAACACAACTCTCTCATCTGGATTAAATAACGATAAAAACGAGAGAAGAAACCCTGTAGAGGAGCCTGTTGTGACAATCACACGTGCTGGATCAAGATCAATTCCATACATGTCGTTGTAATGTGCTGCAATTGCACGGCGAAGAGGTGGAATTCCCAACGCTTCTGTATAGCCAATTGTTTTGTTATCAAGAGCATGTTTTGCAGCTTCCAAAACCGGCTCTGGTGCTGAAGTTGCGGGTTGACCAACTTCCATATGGAAAACAGTGTTTCCTTCAGCTTCGCGGGCGTTTGCCGCTTTCAAAACTTCCATTGCAAGAAAAGGAGATACATCTCCACGAGACGCATACTTCACGATACCACCTACTGCTAATAATTATATGGGTTCAAATTCTAACGCTGAATTAGTGACAGTCCGTATCCACGGGGGTCCGCGCGCGACTGACAGTTAAACAGTTTTCCATCGAAACAATATATAGAATTCACGGCGCCAAGTCTTTCGACTTCTATCGCAACAGGGTGTTGCCGCGTCATTTCGCCTAGGCTTGCCTGGTCCACTTTTTGTTCGTATAGAAGCGGAAGCCCCTGCCCCATTGTAAATACACGTGGGGAATTTATCGCTGTTTCAAGGGATTTCCCTTCTGCGAATATTTTAAGGGCAGTGTAAACAGAACTTAGTGTCCCGGCTGCGCCTCCAGTGGCGGCGGCACCATAGAAAAAGTTTTTGTTCGGTTTATTTACCATTAAAACAGGCGTTGTCGGAAATTCAGATTCTTTATTGGTCAGTGCCGCTGCAAGTACAACTCCTGTAATACCGCCAATTTTACCTGATCCAAATGGTTTACCAAGTCCAACAATGCAGGAAACAGCGTTCCCTTCATTATCAGAAGTAACAAAAGACGTCATTCCGCCTGCGCCAAAAGGATTGTAGTTCGCATATTTTTGAAAAGATGACGCAGATGCTTCAGCAAGTTTCGTCAGCGTGATTTCTTGATCAAGATTAAGGACACCTTTACCAGCAAACATTTTTTCCCAGATTTCTTGATAAAGTGCTCCTTGCGGTCCTGATGAAGTCCCAATTGTTATAGCATCAGCTGTAAATGTAGAGGCGTCTTCCCAAACTGGTTTGTAGTATACCAGATCTGTAGTTGTGAGTTTTCCCCCGGCACTATTCGCATCGTCAATAAATGATTTTGCAAGATTTCCGCTGTAGAAAAATGCGCCGCCATTTGTTCGAAGACTGCTTAAAACAGATGAAAGTCGAACTTGTTCAATTTTCGTGCCTTCTGGTTTAAATGTGCCATCTTCATTTTTGTATAAATTGGTGAGGCCTTCGCCAAAACGCGTTTTACTACTGGCGGATAACATCGCCGCATGTTGCGCCCGAGACATGCTTTCACCGAAGTTCGCAAATTTTTCCGCAGGCGCCAAAACCGAGGACCATTCCATCCTTCCATGACGTGCATGAAGAGCTGAAAATCCGCGAATATTACCCGGTATTCCGATTTCACCACCATTTTTGGCGAGTCCAACTGGAAATTTTATGTTTTCAAGCTTGTTTGTGTCGCGACTATAGGTAATACACTCCCCGCCACCGCCAAGTGAAGCTGCTATTGGGTAAGTCACAGCAAGAGTAAAATACAAGGCAGTCGCGGCATCTGCTGCGGTTCCGCCAGATGATAGAATATCTTGCGCGATTAGGGTTGCACGCGGCTCATCAGAGGCCACACCACCGAGCGGTCCGTCGACACTATCTACTTCACCAATTTGCTTGGTTCCTACCGTATCACAAGCAGATAAAACAAGAAGTGAACCCGCAACACACAAAGATGTGAGATCCTTCCATTGACTGCGCGCGTTTCTGTTCTTAACTTTAGTTTCAAATAAAGGGGTATTTTTTTTGATCAAGCGCATACTTATATCTTTTTCAGTCATGTTGGTTGCCCTGTTTTTCGCACAGATGGCCTCTGCGAAAAAGTCGGGTTTGGCATTTATTCGTGATGCTGAAATTGAACACACCCTGCGATCCTACGCAAGCCCTCTCTTTATTGTAGCCGGGTTAAATCCAGAAGATGTTTCAATTCATTTGATTAATAATAGAGTGATAAATGCGTTCGTCGCAGGTGGTCAACGCATGTTTTTCTTCACCGGTTTACTGGAAAGGGTTGAAACGCCGGGTCAGTTGAAAGGTGTTATCGCCCATGAAACTGGTCATATCGCGGGTAGTCATCAATCTAGAACACAAGAGGCACTTAAGAACGCGACGACCAAATCTATATTGGGCTACATACTAGGAGCAGCAGCAGTATTTGCAGGGGGCGGTAAAGCTGGTGCCGCAGTAGTTAGCGGATCGCAAGCTGTGGCACAAAGGTCATTTCTTAAATATAGCCGCCAACAAGAATCTGCAGCTGATCAGGCGTCCATGCGTTATTTGAATGAAACCAATAATTCTGGAAGAGGAATGCTCAAATTTTTAGAGATTTTGGGGCAAACCGAACAACTCAGTTATGGCAAAGTTGATCCATATTGGCGCAGTCATCCAATTAGTCAGGACCGTATTGCCGCCCTTAGAAATCAAGTTGATAAATCAGCCTATAGGGACGTGTTGGATACACCTGAGGAAATTCATGCATTAAAGCAGATACAAGCAAAATTATATGGTTTTACAAGAAGTCTTGCCAAAACACTGAAGAAATATCCTCATTCAGATCAAAGTGCTGAAGGAAGGTATGCACGCGCGATTGCCTATTTTAAACATCCGGACATTGAAAAAGCGGAAATTGAAATTGAAAACCTGCTCACAGAATTTCCAGACAACCCTTTTTACTACGAGCTAAAAGGGCAAATGCTATTTGAAAATGGAGATCCACATGCTGCTGTGACACCGTTGGAAATCGCGGCAAGCTACCTGCCCTATGAGCCTTTAATTCTAACTCTGTATGGGACCGTTTTGTTGAACACTGGTTACCCTGAAGATGACGCCAAAGCAATCGAAGTTCTTCGGACCAGCACTCGCTATGATCCGGGCAGATCCGGCACCTGGAATCAGTTGGCTATCGCCTATAGCCGTCGCGGGGATACAGGAAATCTTGCACTAGCAACGTCAGAACGATTTTTGATATTGCGTCAGGGGAAAAAGGCTATTTTTCACGCCAAACGTGCGCAACAAAACTTGAGGACTGGATCACCCGGTTACTTAAGGGCCGATGATATTATTTCACTCGCATCTCGATTGCTAAAAAAGAACTAAATAACCTAATCAGATGCTTGTGCTTTGAAATTTGTGTATAATCCGCTAAAGATTTGCGAGAGTTTATTACCTTGGGAAAATACTTATGAACCGATCCAGTAGAATTGCTATCCTTTGTGGTCTTCTTTTTGTGACCATTTCCGGATTAATCGGTTTAAATATGTACCAGTACGGGTCCGCAAAACAGGAAGCTGAGTTTGGCTCGCAGGTCCGTAATTATTTATTGGAAAACCCCAAGATCATTCGCGAAGTCATCGAACGCCTCCAAGTTCAGGAAGCACGCGAACAGGCCGATCAAAAATCAAAAAAGTTAAGCGACTATCGCGACGAACTGGAAAATGACGGTTACAGCTATGTTGCTGGAAATCCGAACGGCGATATCACTATTGTTGAGTTTTTTGATTATCGCTGCGGATACTGCAAACGCGCCTATAAAGATTTGATGAAAACAGTGAATGAAGATGGAAATATCCGCCTCGTGCTAAAGGAATTTCCAATTTTGGGCGAAGATTCTATTTTGGCGACGCGCGCTGCTATCGCTGCTGAAAAGCAGGGCAAATACATGGAATACCATAGCAACTTGATGAATACCCGTGGTGGTCTTAGCAAAGGGCGTATCCTCCAAATCGCGGCAGATACGGGCCTGGATACAGATCAATTGCTTAAAGATATCGACGATGAAGAGATTTCAATCAAAATTCAGAAAACATATCAATTGGCTAACAGTCTAAACATTACAGGCACGCCAGCTTTTGTTATAGGTGGGAAACTATCGCCCGGTGCTATTCCGGCCGAGCGAATGAAACAATTGGTTGCTGACGCACGTGCAAAGAAAGCAGCAACGGTAACAAATTGATCTTGCCGTAGCTAAGGTCCCAACTATGGAAAATTATGATTGTCCTTTCTCGGCATTAACGCCAAGATATACTCATGAGTAAAAATACGAAATTAAACCTGCAAAATTTTCTGCCCTATCGCTTGACGAAACTGTCAGGCGTTATTAGCCGTTCATTGGCAGAAAGATATTCCCGGCAATTTGATCTTTCTATTCATGAATGGCGTGTTGTAGCCATCATTGGGGAGACGCCGGGTTTGACGGCGCGGCAAGTTGGCAAATTTGCGTCATTGGATAAGGTCAATATTAGCCGCGCAATTGACAAACTCGAAAAAAACGGACGTCTACAACGAAAAGTCATGGCTCATGATCGCCGGGCGTATTCTTTGGAACTCACCAAAACTGGTGAGGAAATACTCAATAAAATTGTACCGCTCGCATTGGAATTTGAAGCAAAATTAATGGACGGGTTTTCTGAAACTGAAATTGGTACAATCCACACTTATTTGAATAAGCTGGATCATCGAGCAGAAGAGCTTGTCAGTATCATGAAAGAAGGCGGAGAATAATCCCCGCCATTCCTCTAAACAAGTAACAGATCAAAACTTAGTACTAAATAAGACCCGCAAGCGGCGAACTTGGATCCGCGTATTTTTTGCGTGGCATCCGGCCAGCAAGAAATGATTTGCGTCCTGCAGATACTGCATCTTTCATGGCTGAGGCCATCAATACTGGGTTTGACGCATGGGCAATGGCAGAGTTCATTAAAACACCGTCGCAACCGAGCTCCATGGCAACGGTTGCATCAGATGCGGTTCCTACACCGGCATCCACAATAACAGGCACCTTTGCCTGATCTTTGATTATACCGATCGCAACCGGATTTTGAATACCGAGGCCAGAGCCAATTGGCGCACCAAGCGGCATAATCGCAACGCAACCCATATCTTCGAGTTCTAAGCACATAATTGGATCATCTGAGCAATAAACCATGACCTTAAAACCCTCACTGATTAGAGTTTTTGCTGCACTTAGTGTCTCAATCATATTCGGATATAGTGTTTTTTCATGGCCAAGCACTTCAAGTTTGACTAAGTCCCATCCACCAGCTTCACGTGCTAGACGCAAAGTACGAAGTGCTTCATCTGCCGTATAGCAAAAGGCGGTATTTGGAAGATATGTGTATTTTTTTGGATCCACATAATCCACCAACATCGGCTGACTTCTATCCGTTATATTCACACGACGGACGGCGACAGTAACCATATCGGCGCCGGAAGCTTCGATTGCCAATTTGGTTTCTTCAAAATCTTTGTATTTACCTGTGCCGACAATCAATCTGGATTTAAGCTGTTCTCCAGCTACAATAAACGGATCTTCGTCAGAACTGTCCGTATTCCCTCCGCCAATAAAGTGAACAATTTCAAGTTTATCCCCGTCAGTTAGCTGAGTTTTCGAATATACAGACTTGGGGACAATTGCCAGATTGCATTCAACAGCAACTTTGCTGCCGTCAAGTTCCAGGGATGCCAGTAGTTCATCAATAGTAAGGGTACGGTCAAACTGCCGTTCTTCCCCATTTATCGTGAGGTTCATCGAATTTACCTTAAAGATTTTGTGTTAACAGGAGCCATGTTGCCCGGATTATGTGTCCATGCAGCCATGGTTGCAACCATGATCCTGCTTAACTGTCATACTTTCTTCATAATAATACTCTGTTCAGCTTTATCATCGTTAAAAAGTTCTTTATAAGTGTGCACACTACTTACTGGCTAATGGTCAATTAGGGGTGGAAATGGGAAAGTCGGTACTTGTCATAAACGGGCCAAACTTAAACTTGCTTGGCAAACGTGAACCTGAAATTTACGGTCGCACAACCTTGAGCGATATCGAGCGTATGTGCAAAAACTGTGCTTCTAATCTTGGGTTCGAGCTGGCGTTTATGCAGAGTAATCACGAAGGTGAGATTTTGGATGCAATACATAATGCGGTAGATACTCATGATGGCATCGTTATCAATGCAGGTGCGTTTACGCACACCTCAGTGGCACTGATGGACGCCCTGAAAGGCGTTGGCTTGCCCTGTGTAGAGGTGCATCTATCAAATACTTTTGCCCGTGAAGATTTCAGACACCATAGCTATATTTCACCGGTTGCCATTGGCGTAATATGTGGATTTGGCGCTAAAAGCTATACTTTAGCTTTAGAAGCGCTCGCGAATTATTTTGAACAACAGAAATGAAAAGTCGAATACGATGAGTAAACTTGATATCGACAAAGACGTCATCCGTGAGCTTGCGGAAATCATGAACGAAACGGGTTTAGGTGAGATCGAGATAGAAAGCGGTAATAATCGCCTTCGAGTTTCTCGTGGCTCAGTTAGCGTGGCAACGGTGGCACCACAAATGGTTGCTCCTGCAGCTGCAGCTGTAGCGACGGCTCCAGCGGAAGTTTCTAGTGGCTCTGATGCCTCTAGCCATCCGGGTGCCGTTAAATCACCAATGGTTGGTACTGCCTATCTTTCGCCAGAACCAGGCGCTGCTAATTTCATTAAAATTGGCGATACTGTTTCACAAGGTCAAACATTATTGATCGTTGAAGCCATGAAAACAATGAACCCTATTCCAGCACCTAAGGGCGGTAAAATTGTCGACATATTAGTCGACGATTCAGCGCCTGTTGAATTTGGTCAACCTCTCGTCATTATTGAGTGAGTGTAATAGCTAAGCATGTTTGAAAAAATCCTCATTGCGAACCGCGGGGAAATTGCCCTTCGAATTCATCGCGCCTGTCGGGAGATGGGAATTCGCACGGTTGCTGTGCATTCTGAAGCAGATGCAGATGCAATGCATGTGCGCCTTGCAGATGAAAGTGTTTGTATCGGACCTCCAAGTCCTGCTGCAAGTTACCTGAATATGCCCTCCATCATAGCAGCTGCTGAAGTTACTAATGCAGATGGCATTCATCCCGGATATGGTTTTTTGTCTGAAAACGCCAAATTTGTCGACATTGTAACAGCGCACGGTATCAAGTTTATCGGACCATCTGCAGATCATATTCGCTTGATGGGTGATAAAATTGCGGCCATCGACACCATGAAAAAATTTGGTGTCCCTTGTGTTCCGGGATCCGGCGGTGAAGTACATACGTTGGAAGAAGCGGGTCCAATCGCGGAAGAAATCGGGTATCCGGTTATCATCAAAGCGTCCTCAGGGGGCGGTGGACGTGGCATGAAAGTGGCAGCGACAGCTGCAGACTTGTCTGAAGCGTTCTCTTCTGCACGCGCAGAAAGCCAATTGGCTTTTGGTGATAATGCGGTTTATATCGAAAAATACCTCACGACCCCGCGCCATATTGAAATTCAAGTACTTGCAGACGGTCAAGGTAATGTCGTTCACTTGGGAGAGCGCGATTGCTCTTTGCAACGCCGTCATCAGAAGGCACTGGAAGAAACCCCATCACCTGCGCTGACTGACGAATTGCGTGAAAAAATTGGCAAATCTGTCGCCGATGCAGTTCGCACAATGGGATACGAAGGTGTTGGGACCATTGAGTTCCTCTATGAAAATGGTGAGTTCTATTTCATCGAAATGAACACGCGCTTACAGGTAGAGCACCCGGTAACCGAAATGGTAACTGGTATAGATCTGGTTCGTGAACAAATCAAAGTTGCAGCGGGGCAAAAACTTACCCTGACGCAGAAAGACATCAAATTCTCAGGTCATTCCATCGAATGCCGCATTACGGCTGAAGACCCGGTTACGTTTGCAGCCAGCCCTGGGCCAGTCCTTGATTTTCACGCGCCTGGCGGTTTAGGCGTTCGCGTAGATTCTGCCCTTTATGCTGGATATAACGTTCCACCCTATTACGACAGTCTCATCGCAAAATTGATTGTACATGGCGCAAACCGACAAGAATGTCTGTTACGCCTCAAACGCTCATTGGAAGAATTTGTTGTAGGCGGTATCAAGACGACCTTACCGCTGCATCAAGCTTTGATAGAAAATGAAGAGTTTATTTCTGGTGACTATAATATTCATTGGCTTGAAAAATTTATTGAGGAGAAGCGGTAGTTCTTCGCTTCCCTAATTGCGTATGACAGTACTAACACCTGAAATTCTTCTCAACGCTTATACTCATGGGATTTTCCCCATGTCTGAATCGAGGGACGACCCGGAAATTTTCTGGGTCGATCCCGAGAAGCGTGGGATATTTCCTTTAGATGATTTTCATCTATCAAAAAGCCTTCGCAAAAAAATAAAAAAATCGCCCTTTAAAATAACAGTAAATACGAGCTTTCGAAAAGTTATGAAGGCGTGTGCAGAGCCGGCAAATGACCGCCCGAGTACGTGGATAAATCGTACAATCCTTGATTTGTATACGGAACTGCATCAGCAAGGAAACGCTCATTCCATTGAATGCTGGCAAGATGAGGAACTTGTTGGAGGACTTTACGGTGTGTCATTCGCAGGCGCATTTTGCGGGGAGAGCATGTTTTCCCGTGAAAAAGATGCCAGTAAAATAGCCCTGACAGCCCTGATTGCTCGACTTAAAATTGGTGGCTTTCAGCTGCTGGATACACAGTTCCTAACAGATCACTTGGCAACCTTAGGTGCTATCGAAATTCCGAGGGAAGAATATCACCGATTGTTGGACAAAGCGTTGGCAGTTAACGGTGATTTCTATTCTTTGCCCTTTGATTGTTCAGCATCCGACATCTTACAGTCAATCACCCAAACATCATAAACCGGATGCTCTAACGCATTAAGTGCCGGACTCGAGGCAAACATCCATCCCATGAAAAGTGGGAGTGGTTCTTCGTCTTGTTGGCGTTCGTTAATTTCAAGGAAAGTGGAAGTCTCAGGTGTTTCCTCTGGGGGACGCTTTAAGCATTTCCGGACAGTTATATCCAGCGTGCCGTATGCTACTGTCTCGTCGATACCGACTGTAAGGTCCAGCGTCCGCGCCGTTACTTTATCAAGTGTGCGAAGAACCACTGCAACGCCAGCGTCAGATTCAGCGTATACGTATCCAGTGGAGGCTAGACACATTGGTACAGTCACAATTGCAGCGCATAGAAGTTTTTTCATGACAAATGGATGCCAATTCTTGCAGTTAAGCGAATAGTTTTTGAAATTTTATTTATCGCTTTTATCAGATGTGCTGAAAATAGCTTGCCCGATCAAGTCCATCAAACTGACAGAGCTTTGGGTAAACGTTATCTCGTCTCCATTTTCAAGCATATCTTCGGCGCCGCCAGGCTCCAGATCCAGATAACTACCGCCAAGCAGACTTTCCGCCGCAACTTTTGCTGCAGTATCTTCTGGAAGTAAAATGTTGTCCCTGATACTGATACCAACTATTGCGCGATATGTTTCAGGGTCGAGAATTTGACTTGTAACCGTTCCAACTTTAATTCCGCTCATCCGGACATCGCTGCCAATTTGCAAACCATCGATTTGATCGAACTTAGCGATCAAGTTCAATCCGCCATTGCCTGTGCCCAGATCAGCCGTTCGGTATGCGAAAACCAGAAAGATCGTTGCAAATGCGAGGACGACGCCCCCGATTATCGTTTCAACAATATTATTTCCCAACTTTCGCCCCCATCTTATCTAATACACAACGGATGTTTTTTATTCTGGTTTCCAAGCTTCATAATCAGCAGTACTTTTTTGCCGTGTACCACTTATTGAAACCGATCCACCCGGACGGTACGCATGTTCAGTACCTGTTAAATTTGGAAGATGTTCTTCTTCCCAGCTATTTTGAGCAACAGTTTGTTGTTCTGGCAGCATATCAGTCGTGTAATGCAACCAAATATGCCATGCGGCTGGAACTTTCGATGCTTCCGGGCTGCCTTTATAAACGACCCAACGACGTTGCCGCTTGAAGGGACCTGTTGGTTTACCTTTTTCTTTAAAGTAGCAGTTCCCAAACTGGTCTTCACCGACCTGTTCACCCTTCCACCATGTGAATAGCAATGTACCAAGCGTTGCCATAGTATTCTTCTTCCGTCAGAAAACCTTGTAAGTTAGGGGGAATATGGCATTCAAGCCACCATTCGTCTAGTCTAAGTTTATATTATGACTGCATTTATCCGCATTTTGTGTCTATTTGCAGGTGTTTTCTAGGCAATGCAATGTTCGGGCATTTGATTCTTCTCGGACACTCAATATTTGGCCAGAAAATCGTTGCTAAATTGTCCCACTAATAAAAATATATGGGGACATTTTCTATTAGTCATATTTTAACTAGTCACAAATCTGCCGAATTTAACGACATATGGGAAGTTCTGCCAGTTGGACACACTACATATGGTAAAGTCGGTGTTGACTTACCCCAATACGAGGCGCAACATCCATGCGTCTTCGAGGGATTGAGCTACTATATGTAGTGCATGACAATCTAAGAAATCGCCTTTACTGGCTGTTTTCCTAGGGTTCAAAGACAGTTGGGGAACAATTCAATATTAGGGACTTTATCACATGCGTATATCTCGGCGGTTTACCGATGACAATTCTTCACCTTATGCGAAAATTAAATTTCGGCAGACAACCAGTGAGATAAAAAACCCAGACGGGTCAATTGTCTTCAAACTTGATGACATTGACGTTCCATCTGAATGGTCACAAGTCGCGTGCGATATTATTGCCCAAAAATATTTTAGAAAAGCCGGCGTCCCTGCCCGCCTAAAAACATTTGATGAAACCGATGTCCCCGATTGGTTATCACGTCAAGTTGCTGATGAAGACGCCCTTGATGCACTTCCAGAAGACGAACGCTATAGCGGAGAGACTTCAGCAACTCAGGTTTTTGATCGCCTGGCAGGAACTTGGGCTTACTGGGGTTGGAAAGGTGGCTATTTTGATACCGATGATGATGCCCGTGCTTATTTTGATGAAATGCGTTACATGCTTGCCAAACAGATGGGAGCCCCTAACTCTCCTCAATGGTTTAACACTGGCCTACATTGGGCCTATGGCATCGACGGCCCCGCGCAAGGCCATTCCTATGTCGACTATAAAACTGGCAAACTAACAAAATCCAAAAGCTCTTACGAGCATCCACAGCCACATGCCTGCTTTATCCAGTCTGTCAGCGATGACCTTGTTAATGAAGGCGGCATCATGGACCTTTGGGTCCGTGAAGCACGTCTGTTTAAATACGGATCAGGTACCGGCACCAACTTCTCTAACGTTAGAAGTTCCGGGGAAAATCTTTCCGGTGGCGGAAAATCCTCTGGGTTGATGAGTTTCCTTAAAATCGGTGATCGGGCTGCTGGTGCGATTAAGTCTGGCGGAACCACACGCCGCGCTGCGAAAATGGTTACACTTGATATCGATCACCCGGATATCGAAGAATTTATCAGCTGGAAAGCGGTTGAAGAGCAAAAAGTTGCGGCGTTAGTAGCAGGTTCAAAACTGTGTAACCAACACCTAAATGCAGTGATCAACGCCTGCAATGATGTCGACGGCGATGAAGCGTACAACGTTTCAGAAAATCCCGCCCTTCGCAAAGCCATCGTTGGCGCACGCAAAGCCATGGTTCCTGAAAACTACATTCAGCGCGTCATTCAGTTTGCCAAACAAGGCTACACAGAAATTCAGTTCGATACTTATAACACTGACTGGGATTCCGAAGCGTATATGAGCGTATCCGGCCAGAATTCAAATAACTCTGTTCGTGTAACCGATGATTTTATTCAAGCCGTTCTTGATGATGGTAATTGGGATCTGATCCGTCGCGTGGATGGAAATGTCACAAATACAATCAAAGCTCGCGACCTTTGGGAAATGATTGGCGAAAGCGCATGGCAGTCTGCTGATCCGGGGCTCCAGTATGATACGACAATTAACGACTGGCACACATGCCCACAAGATGGCCGCATTAATGCTTCCAACCCTTGTTCGGAATACATGTTCCTTGATGACACCGCATGTAACCTGGCATCCTTGAACTTGATGAATTTCCGACGTGCAGATAAGAGCTTCGACATTGAAGGTTTCATTCACGCATCGCGCCTTTGGACTATCACTCTAGAGATTTCTGTTTTGATGGCTCAGTTCCCATCAGAAGAAATTGCAAAACTTTCTTATAAATTCCGGACACTGGGCCTTGGTTTTGCCAATATTGGCGGCCTTCTAATGTCGCAAGGTCTTTCATACGATTCTGATGAAGGCCGGGCCTTCTGTGGTGGCGTCTCTGCGTTAATGACCGGTACAGCCTATAAGACAAGTGCCGAAATGGCATCTGAGCTCGGAGCTTTCCCAGGATACAAGAAAAACACGAAGGATATGCTCCGTGTAATCCGTAATCACCGTAACGCAGCGTACAGTAACTCAACTGGATATGAGAAACTTGCAGTAACACCGGTTCCACTGGATGCAGCAAACTGTCAGGATCGTGACCTAATCGAAGCGGCTAAGGCTTCTTGGGATGATGCCCTTGCCCTTGGCGAGAAATATGGGTTCCGGAACGCACAATCAACTGTTGTTGCTCCAACCGGTACAATCGGTCTTGTCATGGACTGCGATACAACAGGGATTGAGCCTGACTTTGCGACAGTGAAGTTCAAAAAACTTGCTGGCGGTGGTTATTTTAAAATCATTAACAGAACCATTCCGGAAGCCCTGAGCAAACTTGGATACTCACGGTCTGAAAATAAAGAAATTATCTCCTATGCTGTCGGTCACGGTACATTGCAAGATGCACCCGGTGTTAATCACGTAACTCTTCGTGACAAAGGCTTCACCGATGATGTTTTGGAGCAGATTGAACAAGGGCTTGCCGCAAGTTTTGACATCAAGTTCGTTTTCAATAAATTCACATTGGGCGAAGACTTCTGCACAGATACCCTTGGCCTTAACGCAGATGATCTCAACGATTATAATTTTGACCTGCTGAAAGCGATTGGTTTTTCAAAAAAAGACATTGATGCAGCTAATAATTTCTGCTGCGGTACCATGACGTTAGAAGGCGCACCTTACCTAAAAGATGAACACCTTTCAGTGTTCGATTGCGCTAATCCGTGTGGTCGCATCGGAAAACGTTATCTCTCCGTAGATAGCCACATTAAGATGATGGCAGCGTCTCAACCCTTCATCTCTGGTGCCATCTCGAAAACAATCAACATGGCGAATTCCAGTACCGTTGAAGATTGCAAAGAGGCGTATCTTCTGTCTTGGAAACTGGGTCTCAAAGCAAATGCACTCTATCGCGATGGCTCTAAACTCAGCCAACCTCTTTCCGCCATCTCAATAGACGAAGAAGACGAGATGGAATTAGAAGAAATCGCAAAGGTCTCACCAGCTGCCGCCAGCACTGTTATTGCTGAACGTATTGTTGAACGTATCGCAGGTGGCCGCAAGAAACTGCCAACTCGCCGTAAAGGGTACACGCAGAAAGCTGTTGTTGGTGGTCATAAAGTTTACTTGCGCACAGGTGAATATGATGACGGTAGTGTTGGTGAGATATTTATCGACATGCATAAAGAAGGCGCCGCCTTCCGTAGTTTGATGAATAACTTCGCCATCGCCATTTCAATTGGTCTTCAGTATGGCGTCCCACTGGAAGAGTTTGTTGAAGCCTATACCTTCACGCGATTTGAACCCTCAGGGATTGTTGAAGGCAATGACGCAATCAAGATGTCTACATCAATCTTGGACTATCTGTTCCGCGAGCTTGCCATCTCTTATGAAGGCCGTAACGATCTTGCCCATGTAAATGTGGATGATCTGCGCATTGACGCCATTGGCGGTGGTGAAAAGCAGGCAGAAATTGGTGAAAACCAACAATCGGAAGCCGCTACTCAGCTGGATAATGTCATTAATCTGGCATCTACAGGCTATATCCGTTCCAAGAATTTTGAAGTGCTTCAAGGCGGTTTGTCTGGGATGACAATGAATTTGAGCGGACAACAAGCTGCGTCCGGTGGCAGTGCTGTTACGAGTGCGGCCGTAACGACTGCAGCGCCATCAGTTTTAAGCGGCGGCACAACAAGGTCAGCACCAAGCTCTAAACGTGCAAACCAGGTGAATGAAGCCCGTATGAAAGGTTATGAAGGCGATAGTTGCATGGAATGTGGAAACTTCACGCTCGTTCGAAACGGAACTTGCATGAAATGTGATACTTGCGGATCTACAAGCGGCTGTTCTTAATCACCGCTTATCTGTAATAGCTCACCCCCGGGAGATCAATTTATATGATGCTCCCGGGAAGGTGAGTTTTACGGCTGTTATTGTATCGTTCTGCTGCCAGGTGCGGCGCTCAACAACGAACAATGCATCTCCTTCTCTAATCCCAAGAATATCCGCAATCTCTTTGTCAGCGATCTCAGCTGAAAATGCATGCTCAGCATCAGAAAACGGCTCTTTCTCCACCAGCCATTCGTTGGGGCTAATCTCTTCGAAACTCTCGTCCTTTGCTGAAGGTACGCGGTCCAAGTTGATCCATCGATCTTCGTATTGGTAAGGGGTTTCATCTGCAAAATGCAGGCATCGGATATGAAGTACTTTGGAATTGCTTGCTAAAGCCAGTTTTGCTTTAACGCCATCTGGTGCAATTTCCACTGAGTTTTCGAGCAATGCATATCTGTATGCGGAACCACGCGCTACAATTTCTTTGCGTACAATCGGAATTTGCAGTTTAGCAGCTCTGTCCGGTTGATGAGCCACACGCGTACCGGATTTTCGTTTACGTTCAACTACACCACATTCTGCGAGCTCTCTCACCGCGCGGTTCACCGTCATTCGGGAACAACCATACTCTTCCGCAAGCTTTTCTTCCCCCGGGATAATTTCTCCCGGCGCCCAATATCTGCTTTTTATTTTCTCCATAATATCGGCTTTAATTGCCTGAAAAGAAGAAGTTTTAATATTTTTCAAAGGTCTATTCCGGAATTAACGCTGTAAATCAATAACATAACGGAAGTCTAGCATTTCAATCAAGCGAATGATCGAAAACACATCCACCGCAATGACATTTTTGATTGACGTATTATGTCTATACATAATATCAATATGAGCAGACAAAGCAAACGGTAAAGGTCCGACTGTGGAAACAACTCTTTATGTGAATACAAATTTGGCGACGATGTCTTCAGACGTTTCCAGTGATTATGGATTGGTTGAAGATGGCGCCTTGGCGATTAATGATGGCCGAATTGTTTGGGTTGGAGAATTATCAAAACTCCCACAACAGTATGCGGAACCAAATTGTAAACGAATTGATCTCGAAGGCAGACTTACAACCCCTGCCCTGATCGATTGCCATACGCATCTTGTTTTTGGCGGTAACCGCGCACGGGAGTTTGAACTCAGACTAAACGGGGCGAGCTACGAAGAAATCTCCCGGAGTGGCGGTGGTATTATGTCTACGGTCAAAAGTACCCGTGAATTAGATAGGCAACAGCTTTTAGATGCTGCCCTTCCCCGTTTGGATGCGATGATAGCAGAAGGTGTGGGAACGATTGAGATTAAATCCGGTTACGGTTTGACAGTTTCCGACGAGCTTAAGATGTTGAGAGTAGCCCGTGACCTTGGAAACTTACGATCTGTACGAATTAATACATCATTTTTAGGGGCCCACGCTATTCCACCGGAATATGCGGATCGTGGGAATGATTATATTACTGAAGTATGCCTGCCCGCTATGGAACAAGGTGCAAACGAGGACCTAATTGACACCGTGGATGCGTTCTGTGAAGGGATCGCATTTTCGCCAGCTCAGGTTGCGCGGGTTTTCGATAAAGCGACGGAGCTCGGTTTATCCGTTAAAATTCATGCAGAACAACTATCAAATCTGGGCGGAGCAACACTGGCAGCATCATATGGCGCCATATCAGCAGATCATCTGGAGCACCTTGATGCTGCAGGTGTCGACGCCTTAAAGGAAGCTGGCAGTGCTGCTGTGTTATTGCCGGGTGCATTTTACACGTTGCGCGAAACCAAAATGCCACCAGTCGAACTCCTGAGACAGGCACATGTCCCAATTGCGATTGCAACAGATTGTAATCCGGGATCTTCCCCCATGGCGTCGCTGCTTCTTGCAATGAATATGGGTTGTACTTTGTTTCGTTTAACACCTGAAGAAGTGCTTGCAGGAACTACCTGCAATGCAGCTATCGCGCTAAACCTTCATGAAGAAATTGGAAGTTTGGAAGTTGGAAAACTTGCCGAACTTTCCATTTGGGATGTCGATCATCCTTCTGAATTATCGTACCGAGTGGGGTTCAACCCGCTGTTTAAAACAATACGCGGAGAGAAGTAAATGACAATGATCCTAGTCCCGGGACATGCAACGCTAAATGATTTACTACAAATTGTGGAAAATAAGGCGGTCGTTAAATTGCATAGATCTGTCAGATCCGCGGTGGAAAAAAGTGCAGCCCTTATTAAAGCCGCGGCTAGCGGCGAAGAGGCCGTTTACGGTGTAAATACAGGCTTTGGGAAGCTTGCGAGCATAAAAATCCCAACTGAAGATACTGAAACCTTGCAACGCAATCTTGTTTTATCCCATTGCAGCGGTGTTGGGGATCCACTGGATGAGAAGGTTGTCCGCTTGATTATGGGATTGAAACTACTTTCGTTGGGTCGCGGTGCATCAGGCGTTCGCTGGGAACTCATAGAACAGCTTGAGACAATGGCCGAAAGAAACGTTATCCCCTTTATTCCGGCGCAAGGGTCGGTTGGAGCATCTGGCGATCTTGCTCCGCTCGCGCATATGGCAGCCGTCATGATCGGAGAAGGCGAAGCTTATTTTAACGGTGAGCGGATGAAAGGGTCCGAAGCGTTATTGAGAGCGGAGATTGAGCCTTTAGTACTCGGAGCAAAAGAAGGACTGGCCCTGATCAACGGCACGCAAGCGTCCACAGCCCTCGCACTAATCGGTTTATTCAAAACATGGAACTGCGCACAATCGGCTTTAATTACGGGAGCGCTTTCAACAGATGCTGCTATGGGATCTGGAGCCCCGTTCCGCGCAGAAATTCAAACGTTGCGCGGACATCAGGGTCAGATTGATGCTGGTTTCACACTTCGCGGCTTGATGGAAGGTTCAGAAATTCGGGAAACTCACCGAGAAGGAGACGCGCGCGTTCAAGACCCTTACTGCATCCGGTGCCAACCACAAGTTATGGGAGCCGTAATCGATTTGTTACGCCAAACAGGTAAAACCTTGCAGATCGAAGCGAATGCAGTAACCGATAACCCGCTTACACTGAGTGATGGTGAAATCGTATCGGGTGGCAACTTTCATGCCGAACCGGTTGCTTTTGCTGCTGATATAATTGCCCTTGCTGTTGCAGAAATTGGATCTATCTCACAAAGGCGTATTTCGTTGCTCGTTGATCCGGCTTTGAGTTTTGGTCTTCCGGCTTTCTTATCTCCAAATCCCGGTTTGAATTCAGGGTTGATGATTGCGGAAGTAACTTCCGCCGCATTGATGTCAGAAAATAAACAAAAGGCACATCCCGCTTCAGTTGACTCCACACCAACATCGGCAAATCAGGAAGATCATGTGTCTATGGCATGCCATGGTGCCAGACGCCTGCTGGATATGACAGCTAATCTGGAACGTATTTTAGGTATTGAAGCACTCTGTGCTGCCCAAGGGGTTGAGTTCCGTGCTCCTTTCAAAACAAGTGAACGATTAGAGAATGTTATTGGCCGAATTCGAAAGCACGTTAGTGCTGTTGTTGAGGATCGATACTTGGCACCTGATTTGGAGGTTGCCGCAGACCTATTACGTACGGGGGAACTCTGTAAGGCCGCAGGCCTTGATGTTCTGCCTCAACTAGACACCCACAACTAAATATTCATCGGAGAGACTAAATGACTGATCCACGTCATAATATTCGTGAAATTCGCGCCCCGCGCGGAACCGAAATCAGTGCAAAATCCTGGATGACCGAAGCGCCCCTTCGTATGCTGATGAATAATTTGGATCCAGATGTAGCCGAAAACCCCAATGAGCTGGTGGTGTATGGTGGTATTGGCCGTGCAGCACGTACATGGAAAGATTTTGATATCATCACTGAACAGCTTAAAGAGCTTGAAGGTGATGAAACACTACTTGTGCAGTCGGGTAAAGCTGTTGGTGTTTTCAAAACCCATGAAGATGCGCCGCGCGTTTTAATCGCAAATTCAAATCTTGTCCCCAACTGGGCAAACTGGGATCATTTTAATAAATTGGATAAAGCCGGTTTGATGATGTATGGCCAAATGACCGCTGGTTCATGGATTTATATTGGCAGTCAGGGAATTGTTCAGGGTACATACGAGACGTTTGTTGAAGCGGGTCGTCAGCATTTTGAGGGCAATTTGTCAGGTAAATGGATCCTGACAGGTGGCCTTGGTGGCATGGGCGGTGCACAACCACTTGCGGCTGTCATGGCAGGAGCGTGTTGTCTTGCTGTTGAGTGCAATGAAGAAAAAATTAATTCCCGCAAACGCACTCGTTATTTGGACGAGAAGGCAGACAGCTTGGATGAAGCCTTAGCTATGATCGAAAAATGGACAGCCGCTGGCGAGGCTAAGTCTGTTGGATTACTTGGAAATGCCGCAGATATATTCCCCGAAATGGTTAAGCGTGGTATTCGTCCCGATCTGGTTACCGATCAAACATCCGCTCATGATCCAATTAATGGATATTTACCGCAAAATTGGACCATGGCGCAATGGTTGGACGGACAACAGAACGATCCAAAAGGCGTTGAAAAAGCAGCCCGTGCCTCTATGAAAACTCAGGTAGAGGCAATGGTCGCTTTCTCTGATGCCGGCATCCCAACCGTTGATTATGGAAATAATATTCGGCAGATGGCATTCGAAGAAGGGCTGGAGAGAGCTTTTAGTTTTCCAGGTTTTGTTCCTGCATATATTCGCCCGCTTTTCTGTGAAGGCATTGGCCCGTTTCGTTGGGTTGCCCTGTCTGGAGACCCTGAAGACATCAGAAAAACCGATGCTAAGGTCAAAGAATTAATACCTGATAACACGCACTTACATAACTGGCTTGATATGGCGAATGAACGAATTGAATTTCAGGGACTGCCAGCTCGAATTTGCTGGGTTGGACTTGGAGATCGTCATCGCTTGGGTCTGGCGTTCAACGAAATGGTTAAGAGCGGAGAACTAAAAGCACCTATTGTTATAGGGCGAGATCATTTAGATTCAGGTTCAGTTGCATCGCCAAACCGTGAAACAGAATCCATGAAAGATGGATCAGACGCCGTTTCAGATTGGCCGCTCCTAAACGCACTGCTCAACACGGCTTCTGGTGCAACATGGGTAAGTTTTCATCACGGCGGTGGTGTTGGTATGGGCTTTAGTCAGCATTCAGGTATCGTAATTTGCTGTGATGGTAGTGACGCCGCGGCAAAACGGATCGAGCGCGTTCTCTGGAATGACCCTGCGACGGGTGTCATGAGGCACGCAGACGCAGGCTACGAGATTGCAAAAGAATGCGCCCGTTTACATGAGCTAAAACTCCCTGCAATTTTGTGATCAATTGAAAAGATAGAGCCCGGCAAAAATTTTTTGGTTTATTAATCAGCCCCAACCAGTTTTAAAGCCTTTACGACGGGCGTTCATAGTGACCGTCCGTTTCACTTTTGGTGCAATAATTTCAGGAACAGGTTTGCTGAACAACCAGCCTTGACCATAATCCACCCCGGCTTGTTTCAGCAAAGTGGCTTGCTCTTTTGTTTCAACCATTTCGGCAATAGTTCCGATTTTAAGATCCATACAAAGACGTGCCATGCATCGCAGGATTGCTTGATCTCGTTTGTTATTAAGAACGTCCCGGACGTAAGCACCATCAATTTTCACAAAGTCCGTATTGAGGGCACGAATATATTCAAATGAAGCGGCACCTGCCCCCATGTCATCCAGACTTACATGCAATCCTTTTTTGCGGAAGGTTTGAAGAACACGATCCGCACGAATTAGATCTTTCATTTGACTTGTTTCGGTAACTTCGAGTCCCAGAAAACTGCTGACATCCGAATTTTGATCAATCAGATAATTAAGCGAGTCGATAAATCCGTCATTTTCCAATGAATGACCGGAAATATTAACAGCGAGATTAGGTGTCTGAGTACCCTTAACCTTGAAACTCTTTAAATATTCAATAGATTTTTTTACAACAGCCAAATCAAGGTCAAGAATGATTCCGACTTCTTCAGCAAATGTTACTGTTTCATATGGGGATTCCCCATCTTTGAAACGGCAAAGAACTTCATGGTGATGTATATGTTCGTCAATGAGACTGACAATTGGCTGGTAAACCAATTTAAACTGATGTTTCTGGAAAACGGCTTTAAGGGTGGAAATCCGGTTCATAGTGGTTTCCATTCGGCCCTGCAGACCATCTGCAAGATTTTGAATACTAAAATCCTGTTCTTCGTTGCTGACAAAGCTGTTCACCACGAACATCAACGCATTACTGGCATTTTCGGAAGATAGCTGGCCTTTATCAAGATCAATACTACTAGGTGACACCTTCACACCATGTCCGGGGGACACTTCATCGGACAGTATTTCAACTTTATCTTGCAGCAATTTGCCATCGAAAGATTTGCTGTGCAGGACACCGTATTTGTCACCGTCAATTCTACCCGCAGAATCACCACCATATGAATAGCTTCGAAGAACAGCACCCATTTTTCCTAGGAATTCATCCATTCCCTGTTCAGTAGTGTTTGCTGCCATGTCACGGATATTATCCATATGCAGCAATGTCAACTCAAGTTCCTGACCCGTTTCCGAAGCGAGCGATAGTTGATCATTGGCTAGCTTAACAAAGTCATTTTTGTCAAGAAGTCCCGTTTCACTGTCACGGTGAACTGAAAGCGATTGAGCTGCTGGTAAGCCTGAGACATTAATTGTGAGGTAAATATGACCGTGCGTTCGCGGTAGACTACAAGCACCAACGATAGAGGAAACATTTGTGCTTGCCATACGGGCCGCGACAGGGCTGATGCGCTCACCTTCTGACATATTTCCTAAGAGATACGAAATAACTCGTCGATCCAAGGGATCTAAGACTTCCTCAAACTTTAGTCCCATCAACTCTTTGATGTCTTTACCTGTAATTCCTTTGGCAGCACCGGAAACAAATACAATAACACCAGATCTATCTAGCTCAATTAGCAGATCTGCTGCGGCAAACGAAAAAGCGACAAATCGTTCTTTATCGTCACGGAGATCGTTCATTTTTGCATTTTGAGTCACATTTACACCCTCTTGATATAATTCCACTCTACAGTCGAATTCATTAAGAAAGAGCAAATAAAAAGCCCGGAAATTACCGGGCTCTAAATCTTTAGTATTATTGAAATTTAACTTTGTGGCTTGGGGTCCGGCATAACAGTACGGATGTGCAACTCCCGGAGGTTCTTTGATGGAACCTCTGCTGGTGCTTGCATCATCAGATCTTGTGCCTGTTGGTTCATTGGGAAAAGAATGACTTCCCTAATATTTGGCTCGTCTGCCAGCATCATAACGATACGGTCAACACCCGGTGCAATGCCTCCATGGGGAGGTGCGCCATATTTAAACGCGTTGAGCATGCCACCAAAACGCTCTTCAACAACGCTTGCATCATATCCAGCAATTTCAAATGCCTTCATCATGATTTCTGGGCGGTGATTTCGGATGGCGCCGGAGGAAAGTTCGATACCGTTACAAACGATATCATATTGATAGCCTTTGATTTCCAGTGGGTCCATCGTCTCCAACGCTTCCAAACCACCTTGTGGCATTGAGAACGGGTTATGACTGAAATCGAGTTTCTTTTCTTTTTCATCATATTCAAACATTGGGAAATCAATAACCCAACAAAATTTGAAAATGTTCTTTTCGCAAATATCAAGATCTTGCCCGACGATATTACGAGCTTTACCTGCAAGTTCAGCTGCTTTCAGTTCTTTATCACACGCAAAGAAAATTCCGTCACCATCTGAAACACCAGCGATTTCTTGAATTTGTGCAAGACGATCTGGATCAAGGTTTTTAGCGATAGGCCCTTTTGCTTCACCGTCTTTAAAGATGATGTAGCCAAGTCCACCTGCACCTTCTTTTCGCGCCCACTCATTCATTTTATCGAAGAAACTACGTGCCTTGCTTCCGGCACCTGGCGCTGGGATCGCGCGAACAACGGATCCGCTTTCAACTGATTTTGCAAACAGACCAAAACCGGAGCCACGGAACACGTCAGTTACATCAGAGAGAATAATCGGGTTCCGAAGATCTGGTTTATCAGATCCATATTTCATCATAGCTTCAGAGAACGGGATCCGAACAAATGGCGTTTCCACAATACGGTCACCCGCAAAATCTTGGAATACCTTTGTAAGTACTGGTTCAACCGCATTAAAAACATCTTCTTGAGTGACATACGCCATCTCGATATCCAGCTGATAGAATTCTCCGGGGCTACGATCTGCACGGGCATCTTCGTCACGGAAACAAGGTGCGATCTGGAAGTAACGGTCAAAACCGGACATCATCACAAGCTGTTTGAACTGTTGCGGCGCTTGTGGCAACGCATAGAACTGACCAGGATGCATACGACTAGGAACCAAGAAGTCGCGCGCACCTTCTGGTGACGAGGCTGTCAGGATCGGAGTCTGGAATTCCATGAACCCTTGATCCTGCATCGATGTCCGTAATGCAGAAATGACCTTGGAACGTAATATGATGTTGTTATGTAGACGCTCGCGACGCAAATCAAGATAACGATGGCGAAGACGGATCTCCTCAGGATATTCCTGTTCACCGAATACTGGCATAGGAAGATCTTCTGCGGCCGACTGTAACTCAAAATCTTCGATATCGAGTTCTATCTGACCTGTCGGCAGATTTGGGTTAATCGCATCGTCTAAACGTGCAACGACTTTACCTGTGACCGTAATTACGCTTTCAGAGCGGACGGCTTCTACTTCAGGGAAAATTGCAACATCTGTTTCAATGACGCATTGGGTAATCCCGTAATGGTCCCGTAAATCGATAAACAACAAATTACCATGGTCTCGTTTACGATGGACCCAACCAGAAAGGCGGACTGTTTTTCCAACATCGCTGTCACGAAGTTCAGCGCAAGTATGTGTACGATAACTATGCATCAGGGTTCTCTTATTGCTTGTCAGGGACCAATTACCCAATGAAGGGCTTTAAAGGGGTTGTATTACATGGTTTTTTAACGAACGCCAACCTTCCTTTGTGCTATAAAATGGACTAACCTTGTGTCTAAGCAAAAATTTAGTTGAATTCAGGCTCTAATTTCGGTCAGAGGCTGCCAAAAAAGAAAAAGAGACATAATGCAAATAGTCACGAAGACTGATGACCTTGAGATTTTGTGTGCGAGATTGTCAGAATATTCTTATGTCACAATTGATACTGAATTTTTGCGAGAAAGTACTTTTTGGCCTGAACTTTGTCTGGTTCAAATTGCAAGTGATGACGAATCCGCGATTATTGATCCCTTGGCCGAAGGCATTTCACTAGAACCACTTTTTAAACTTCTGCAAAATCCAAATGTTTTAAAAGTATTCCATGCAGGAAGACAGGATTTGGAAATTTTTCACCATCTGTCAGGAGAAGTTCCGACCCCAATTTTTGACACCCAAGTTGCTGCCATGGTTTGCGGATATGGCGAGTCTGTAGGATATGACACGCTTGTTGCCAGCCTTACAGGCGCAAGCATCGACAAGTCCTCACGCTTTACAGACTGGTCAAGACGACCGCTTAGTGATCGACAGCTTACCTATGCCGAAGCAGATGTGACCCATTTGCGCGTAGTTTATGCCAAACTGGAGGAAAAGCTTCGGACTACAGAACGTGAAGACTGGCTTGCAGGTGAAATGAAAGTTTTAGAAACGCCTGAAACCTATTTGGTTCCGCCTGAAAATTCATGGAAACGAATTAAATCCAGAAATAACAAACCGCGCTTTCTTGCAATTTTGCAGGCGATTGCTGCTTGGCGTGAAAATCAGGCTCATCGCCAAAATATTCCACGTAATCGGATCCTCCGGGATGAAGCGCTGCTGGAAATTGCTTCAAACCCGCCGAGTAATGAAGAAAAGCTCTCTCATGTTCGCGGTATAGGTCGAAAATTTGCCGATGGTAAAATGGGGGCAGGACTTCTAGCTGCGATTAAAACCGGTAAGGAACTCCCTGAGGAAGATTGCCCATTTGTTGCTCAGAAAACGCCTCTTCCTAAAGGAATGGGGCCTTTAATGGACTTGCTTCGCGTTCTTTTGAAGATGCGTTGTGAAGAGAATGAAGTTGCCCAGAAACTTGTTTGTTCTTCTGCCGAACTTGAAAAAATTGCGGCTGATGACAATGCTGAAGTCCCTGCCCTAGTCGGATGGCGCTTTGAAATGTTCGGTAAAGATGCACTCGCCTTAAAAGCAGGTAAAATTGCATTCACTGCCGAGGGTAGAAAAATCCGGCTTATTACTCTTGAATAGACCGGATTGATGATGTCTTCCCAAGGCTGCTCGCAAGGGCAGCCAGTCGGCTTTTAACGTGTACACCACACAAAACCATTAGCTCCTCAGGGATTTCCAGTACAATTTCTTTCTCTGTGGAAACTAGGTTTGTTCTTGGAAGAATACCCGTCGTTCCCCCACTAAGAGTGTGAGACAACCGAAGCGCAAGCCCGAGGCTCAACGCATGGTTTTTTGACACGTCATCAACAAGCCACAAACCACCTGATGGCGCTTGACCAGACAGATCACCGCTATAACGGGCGTACACTGTTAGTGCTACTATGGCGCGTCCCTTGTGACCAATGCCACTGAAAGGAGCTCGAAAAATACGCCGGTAAGCTTGTGCTGCACGGTAATCACTGCTCATGGACCATGCTATATCAGACAATGTAGCGGCGGCGAGTGCAAGCCGTTGACCTTTTTCATCAAGAACCGTAAAAGCCGGGATCATCCAATCGAATATCTCTAATCCATGCTCAGCAAAACGTCCTTCTTTTGCCGCCATGTCACGACAAGCTTCCAACAATGGATCAAGCTTCCTGACGGGTTTTTTCAGTTCTGAGAAAAGCATTCCCTCACGAAGACCGTTGGAAGAAAAAATAACATTCTTTGGCTGTACCACAGTAAACAATTGATCCATTATCAAAGCAGCCGTTCTCATTGTTCCGGCTCTTGCTCTCCGGGTATTGGGGTTCAATCGAAGTTCATCCTCGCTTAAAGAGAGAATTTCATCAATCAAGTCTTTCATCGTCTCAAACGAAAGTTTGTAGTTATGAACAATATTCAACGAGTGACCAATTTTGGAAATATGATATTTAGCCAGCGCCCGCCAAGCACCGCCAACAACATAAAAATTCTTCCCCTTCAACTCATCTAGCCAAGTTACTTGGGCAAAGTGTTCGTGAAGGTCCGATATAAGTGCCTCTTCGGTCATTTCCATACGAGATAACCTGAGTGCCCCCAGTGGTAACGTCGTAGTATCTCCAACTTTGTGATCAGATATTTTAACAAGTTCAAGGCTACCACCACCAAGATCACCAACCAGACCATCTGCAAATGGCATCCCTGATAGAACACCCAAACCTGCATATCTAGCCTCTTGTTTGCCGCTTAGAACTTGCACATTAAGGTCACATTCTTGCTCAATTTCTGAGACAAACTCAGAACCATTATCAGCTTCACGTACAGCCGCTGTCGCAGCAACGATGACCCGATCTATTCCCATATGGTTCACGAGTGTTGTATAGCGCTGTAATGCTGCCATAGCATCTCGCATAGCATCTTCACCAAGCATACTGGAGCTACCAAGATCACGTCCAAGGCCACATAGTACTTTTTCATTGAATTTGGGCATAGGGACACGCGATGGACCGTCGAAGACAACCAAACGCACCGAGTTAGAACCGATATCGATAACAGCCGTCAAATTTTTTGACGATTTACTGACTGGATCAAGACGTTCGTCTCGAGTCTCCAAAGTTTTTTGCACGTAATCTACTCTTTGCAATAAGCTTAAATCGGAGGTGTTAATTTTGGCACCGGGTTATTGACCTTTAACGCTTTTCCGCGTCCAGATAAAGATGGATTTGTTAAAAAGTAATTATGAGCAGAAAAAGGCTTCTTGGCTTTTGGGTGTCGCGTGTATTCCCCATCGGGACCAAGTGTCCAACGTTGCTCTGTATCTTTAAGGCAAGCCACCATGATCTGATCCAACACCTGACGATGAACCGTCTCGTTTGTGATAGGAAGCAGCGTCTCAATCCGTCGATCAAAATTTCGAGGCATCCAATCAGCTGATGTAATAAATACAAGCGCGTTCTGAGAAGGCATTTCCTGACCGTTTCCAAAACAAACAATCCTCGAATGCTCTAGAAAACGTCCCACAATACTCGTCACGTGAATATTTTCAGACAGGTTAGGCACCCCAGGGCGTAAACAACAAATTCCACGAACAACTAATCTGATATCAACTCCGGCATTACTTGCTTTGTAGAGGATATCAATAATTTCAGAATCAACGAGAGAATTAAGCTTTGCCCATATAGCTGCAGGTTTTCCCTGTTTTGCAAAACTGATTTCTTTCTCAATCATTTCAATTAGCGAGCTACGGAGATTATAGGGCGAAAGGTGAAGCTTGCTTAAACCCACAGGTTTTGCATATCCCGTGATATAATTGAACATTAACGAAACGTCCTTCGCAAGAGCCTTATCATCTGTAAACAGAGACAAATCTGAGTAGACTTTTGCGTTCGCCGGATGATAATTTCCTGTTCCAAAATGCATATAGCTTTTAAGACTGCTGCCCTCGCGCCTAACAACAAGGGACACTTTCGCATGGGTTTTCAGATCTAAAAATCCGTATATGACCTGTGCGCCAGCACGTTCCAAATCACGCGCCCATTTAATATTGGCCTCTTCGTCGAAACGAGCTTTAAGTTCAATAAGAGCGGTTACCGATTTCCCCGCTTCAGCAGCTTCAACGAGCGCTTTTACGATTGGGCTATCTGACGTGGTTCGATACAATGTGTGCTTTATGGCGACCACGTCAGGATCTGCGGCCGCTTGACGCAAATACTGAACCACAACATCAAACGTCTCATAAGGGTGATGCACAATAAAATCTTTAACACCTATCGCGTTGAAGACATTACCTCCAGCATCTTTCACTCGTTCAGGATATCGAGGGACTACCGGTTTGAAGATCAGGTCTGGACGCTCGTCCGTAATAAGTTGTTCGACTTGAGAAATCCCGAGCGTCCCATCAACGGCAGTGATCGCTCTGTCATCGATTTCCATTTCGTTTGCCAAGAAACTGGATAAAGAAGATGACATATTCTTATCAACTTTTAACCGGATCACACTTCCTCGGCGGCGGCGTTTAAGCGCAGTTTCAAATAAACGAACAAGATCTTCGGCTTCTTCCTCGACCTCTATGTCGCTGTCTCGGATCAGCCGGAACAACCCAGCCTCTTCAACTTCATATCCCGGAAATAGTTTATCCAGAAACAACGTAATAATTGTCTCAAGAGCGATGAACCGGATCGCCTGTCCTGGGAGGCGTACAAATCGTTTTATAGCGGGTGGAAATGGCAGTAGTGCTTTCAGCCGTGGTTCCTGTTTAATTCCTGCCATCTGCAGGATCATACCAAAACCCAAATTTTGAATAAACGGAAACGGATGTGACGGATCAATAGCCATCGGCGTCAAGATCGGGAAAATCTGCTCATCAAAATAAGTTTCCAACCAAATTTGATCGGCATCAGATAGATCAGCCGAACTTGCGACGGAAATGCCCTCTTCCATCATCTCTTCAGCAAGATGTTTCCAGATGCGTTGCTGTTCGACAATTAGACGGTTAGCTTTTATTTCTATCCGTTCTAATGCTTTTGACGGGGTGAGGCCGTCCGGGCTCATAGTTGTAATACGCGCTTTCACTTGTCCCCAAAGACCAGCGACACGCACCATATAAAATTCATCAAGATTAGTGGCCGAAATAGACAGGAAACGAACACGTTCTAAAAGTGGATGTTTTGGGTTGTTCGCTTCTTCCAGAACACGTCCGTTAAAAGACAGCCACGATAATTCTCGGTTAATAAACCGGGATGTCGTTGTTGCATCGGTAGCCTTTTTATCTTTATTTTTCGAAACCGGTACTGGTGAGTTCACGTCTATCCTATCTATTCGTTAAACAGCTCAACCTTTTTGCCAGAAAAGTATCAAGGATTTATGACACCATCGCTTCAGATCCAGAAACGACGGTGTCTGATGGTAATGTATATCTAGCGAACCCGTTTCCAAGTTTGTGTTTTACAAAGGAAAAGAACGCAACCTTTGACCTCAAGTGTTTTTTCATCAGCCAAAGACATTTCTGAGCTATAGGTCTCACCGTCTTCAGGATTATAAATGTATCCATCTTCCCATTCATTATCACCTGTTTTTTCAAGACCTTTTAACAGGTTGATACCGAGGATACCGCGTGTTCTAAGGTCTTCATTGCGGTTATTGATATCTGTTTTTGGCGCCCCTTTTTCGTTGTTGGGCTCTTTCAACCAAATAATCTCACCACAAAATTTATCACTGTCACAAGATTTGATCTCAACATGACTTTTCCCGTCGACAGTTTCCCAAACACCAGTAACATCGGCACTTACACTACCAACGAACAAAAAGACGCTTGCCAATACCGTTAAAGCTACACCAATTATTTTCATAATGTCCCCTTCTATTAGACTTACATGGTACCGGGGAACGCACCCCCGTCCAAGAGAATATTCTGTCCCGTAATAAAGCCAGCTTTGTCGCTGCAAAGAAACGCACAAGCCGCACCAAATTCTTCAGGTTGTCCAAATCGGCCAGCGGGGTTGAGCTTTGCACGTTCTGCCATAATTTCTTCAATAGGACGACCTGTTGCTTTCGCAGCAGGTGCCATAGTTGAAAGTAACCTGTCTGTTTCGAACGGTCCTGGAAGCAATCCATTTATAGTCACATTGTGAGCAACTGTTTTTCTAGAAATACCCGCACAAAACCCTGTAAGACCTGCCCGTGCACCGTTTGATAGGCCCAATATGTCTATAGGCGCCTTAACCGCAGCCGATGTGATATTTACGATGCGGCCAAATTTTCTATCCTGCATTCCGTCAACTGTTTGTCGGATCAACTCAATAGCTGTTAACATGTTGGCATTAATGGCCTTCATCCAGTCATCAATCGTCCAGTCATGAAAGTCACCGGGAGGCGGACCGCCCGCATTATTAACAAGAATGTCAGGGCTCGCACATTCTTCAAGAACAGCCTTGCGTCCTTCTACAGTTGTAATGTCGCCAGCGATCGCCTTTACATCAACACCATATTTATTCGTGATAAATTCGGCTGTGTCCTTAAGCGGACCCTCTGTACGGGCGGTCAAAACGAGGTCAACCCCCTCTTCTGCCAATGCAATTGCGCAAGCACGTCCAAGTCCTTTACTCGATGCGCAAATGATCGCCCGACGACCTTTAATCCCAAAGTCCATGTTGCTTTTCCTTACTTTCAAATAAAGTGCGAACGAGTGGTATCGTTATATTTCGTTTTTCAGCTAATGACAAATCATCCAACTCCGAGACGATTGCAACCGCCTGTTTAAAGGATCTTTCAAGCCTAGTGATTAGATATTGAATAACATCAGGTGATATTTGTAATTGCCTGTCCGAGAAAAGTTTGAGCAAAATCGATGCAAATAAGACATCATCAGGTTCACTTATTTTGGTAATCTGAACCGCCCCCATTCTGGATTTCAGATCTGGGAGTTTTATGCTCCATTCTGTAACAGCTTTGGAGCTGGTCATCATTAACGAACTGCCATTTTCCCGCACAAGATTATAGAGATGGAACAGCTTTTCTTCATTTAATTCAAATCCGATATTTTCAAGAACTAGCGGGCGCGCGGCTATTTCACTCAAGGCATTAATATCAAGGGTATCCAAATCATCTTCGTTAATTGTAACCGCACCGCATTTGTTGGCCCATACTTGACTAAGATGCGTTTTACCGCACCCTTCGGGGCCAATAACTAGCAGAAAAGGGCCCGGCCAGTCGGGCCAGCGGTCTATCCAGGCGACAGCGTCCTCATTCGGATGAGAGACCAGAAAATCTTCACGCCCAAGTGCCGTTCGATAAGCGAAATCCATAGGGATTTGCTTCATACATCTTCTCCAGAATGTTCGATCTCATCCGCATCACCGTAGATAGGACTGGCCATGTACTGAGTAAGGGCAAAGCGGCTAAGAACCCCAACTACGGCCGCAACAGGAACTGCAAGCAGTATGCCTACGAACCCGAACAAACTACCTCCAGCAAGCAACCCGAACATCACCCATACCGGATGCAATCCCACTTTTTCGCCAACTAGTTTTGGCGTTAAAACATAACCTTCCAGAATTTGGCCAACAACGAAAATGCCTGCGACAATTCCAATCTGAACGAAATCAGGCCAGAACTGGAATAACGCCACACCAACAGAAGCAACAAGACCAACAATTGCACCTACAAACGGGACGAAAGAGATTAGCCCAGTAATGATACCGATGACTAAACCAAACTCTAAGCCAACAGAGAGAAGCGCTACACCGTAGTAAACAGCCAATATCAGACAAACAGTAGATTGTCCCCTGACAAATCCGGCCAATACATCATCAATCTGAATGACGAGTGTTCTAATCGTTGCTTGCTGCCTGCGGGGAAGCCAGCTGTCAATTTTTGCTGTAATTCGGTCCCAGTCCCGCAAGAGATAAAAAGCCACAACTGGTGTAATGACGAGCAACGTAATCACGTTGAATATAGCGAGGCCTTGATCCAGAACGTTCACGGTGAGAGCACCAATGTTTTTGATGGCACCCGTCGCCTGTTCAGTCAGCATGGATTTAAGGTCGCCGTCTTCTGTTAATGTCGACAAATCAACAATTTGAGCGACCAAGGGATGTATAAGGTCATATATGGCTTGAACATATCCTGGAATGCGCTTTAGAAGCCCGACAAATTGATCTGCAAGTGCCGGTATCAAAAGAATAATACTTAAACAGCTCACAAGTAAAAATATTCCAACAATCAAAGACGTTGCTGCTGTTCTACCCATTCCCTTTTCTTCAAGTTTATCAGCAACGGGATCAAGAAAGTATGCAACAGCCATACCAAGAATAAATGGCAACATGATATTGCTCAATAGGACTAAACTGGCAATAAGAGCAACGATAGCCACTGCCCAAAATTTAAATTGCTGACGCAACGTCATTTAACTCTCCCTTGAACAATTCAGTTTTTATTACTTTGTTTCGACCATTCAGAAATATAACTGTAGCCAGATAGAAGTGTGGTAACGGCAACAATATAAACAGAAATATCAGTCAGCAACCCCAGATCCAGATTAAATGCTGCAGCACCAAGTACGAGTGCGGCTAGAAAAATCTGAAAGCACGTATTTATCTTGCTGATCATCAACGGATTAATTTTTACGTGAATTTCCATTAGGTAGGAAAATAGGATACCGCCGACAATAAGAAAATCACGACTTACAACGAGAATAACAAGCCAGCTTGGAATAACTTCGTTCACCCCCAGCGTAATATAAATAGAGACCAGCAAAATCTTGTCTGCCAGTGGGTCTAGATATTTCCCAAGTCGGGTGACCGAATTAAACTGTTTCGCGATCAAACCATCCAATGCGTCCGACGCCCCACCAATGACAAACACGATAAATGCAGCCATCATTTGTTCGCGCAGGATTAACCACACAATAAGAGGAACGCAAAGAATACGTGCGAGAGTGATTCCATTGGGGATATTCACGGTTTTATCAATTCAACTTTATTCAGTGTCTTTTCCGTCTAGTGTCCAGAAACCCTCTTCATTTTGCAAGACTAGATCCTTCTGGCCAAGAGCGTTTCGGAGTTGAGATAGATCCCCAACGAAAGATATTTCCCAAAACACTTTATCAACTGACATCTCCCGTACTTTCAGCGCTTGTACGGATGGAATGGATTTGGTCTTGCTCTGAATTGCAATCCATTCTTTCAAACCAGTGATGTCAGTGGAGACTGCAAGTCGATTTTGAATATTTCTGTCCAGAATATTCTGATCCTTCCAGCTTTCCTGCAAATTCTCGATCACATCAAATATAGCAGCACGAAAAATATCAACATCGGTATCGCCGCCCGTAAAACTCTCAATGACCGCTGGAGATAGCATATCACTGCGCTGATACGAAATATCAAGTCTGCGAACACCGTTTTGATTTTGCAAACTCGCGTAGGCGACGAGAACAGCACTTGCACCGTACTCAGTTGAAATTTTGGTGATTGCCTGTTCTCTGAGGTAAATTGCGTCTTCAACCGTCACCATTTTCATGTCATCCAGCGATCCACTTGGAACAACAATCGGAAGCATTGCTTCTTGGGCCCAATCATCTTGACGTTTCAGGCTGCCTTCAGGACCTCTGCCGCCATCAAAAACTTCTACCCATGCATCACGCCACGGATTGGGCTCATCCCAAAGATTTTTACGTCCCATATCTTCAAATATTGGAAGAACAAGGAGGGGCTTGCTGATACTCTCGGAATATGGAATGTCACGCGCAGTTAGAATGGGAAGAACCAATCCCCGTTTGAATTCAATCGTAAGGTCGGCGAGATATCTTTTCGCTGAAGTCTTCTCATTCCGTACCTGTATTCCCCTTACCATGGAGGAAAGTTCAGAATCACTTAAGCTAGGAAGTTCTGAATGATAGCTTTTCGGGGTCAGTTTTCGAAGTAATGTCGCAAATGCACGGCTTTGCCCTTCGGCAACAGCAAGAATACGTGCTTCACTCGCCGAAGCAGCTGTTTTATCAACCGAAATCCCTTGTATGGAATACATACCAGCGGCTAAAGCACCCCCACCAAAGCTGATGATAAAGAGGCAACTTACCGCAATAAGTCGAAGCGCCGCCTTCAGACGGCTATTTTGTTGTGTTTCTGTCATTGCAAACCACTGGAAAAAACGTATGTTGGCCCAAATAGAATCAGGACATTGGATAGAGCATATCTTATGACACACGAAAGCTCCAAAAAAAGTTACAGTTACAAAGATGCTGGCGTCGATATTGAAGCTGGTAATTCTCTTGTAAATGCAATTAAACCACTTGCAGCAATGACGCGCCGACCTGGTGCTGATGCAGATCTCGGCGGTTTTGGCGCCTTATTTGATCTAAAGGCTGCCGGATTTAAAGATCCCTTGCTGGTATCTGCGACCGATGGTGTTGGTACAAAACTAAAAGTCGCCATTGATATGAACAAACACGACACGGTTGGAATTGACCTTGTCGCTATGTGTGTCAATGACCTCGTTGTACAAGGGGCAGAACCCCTGTTCTTTCTCGATTATTTTGCAACGGGCGGTCTTGACGTTGAGGCAACTCGCGACATCATCAGCGGCATTGCTGAAGGTTGCAAACAAGCAGGATGCGCGCTTATCGGTGGGGAAACCGCTGAAATGCCGGGTATGTATGCCAAAGGTGACTATGACATGGCCGGCTTTACAGTCGGGGCCGTAGAACGTGATCAACTTTTAAAAGCCGATACCTTAAAAGAGGGCGACATTCTATTAGGACTTGTGTCATCTGGCGTTCACTCCAATGGCTATTCACTGGTGCGCCGTCTTTTAGATGATTTCAAAATGGATTTAGCGGCCCCTGCCCCGTTTGATAACAGCCGCGAGCTTGGAGATGCACTGATCGCTCCAACTCGTATTTATGTTAAAAGTTGTCTTGCTGGTGTTCGCGCTGGATACATCAAAGCACTTTCTCATATCACGGGCGGCGGTCTTTACGAAAATATCCCGCGTATCTTGCCGGATAATCTGGTCGCAGAACTTGATGCAAACGCGTGGTCTCTGCCTCCTTTGTTTAAATGGTTGGCAGAACTTGGTAATATTGCACCTCGTGAATTGGCGACTACCTTCAACTGCGGCCTTGGTATGGTGGTTGCTGTTGACCCGTCAGATGCAGATGCTTTGAAAACACTTCTCATGGATGAAGGTGAAGAAGTTTTTGAAATCGGCCGGCTAACCGCCCGTGCTGATGATCAGGAACAGGTACTTATCAACGATCTTGAAGAGGCCTTTTTTAAGTGAAAGTAGCTATCCTTATTTCTTCACGTGGCTCAAACATGCAAGCACTTGTGAGAGCCAGCAAGCAAGCTGGCTTTCCTGCCGAGATTGTGACTGTATTGTCAAACAATCCAGAGGCCGGCGGTCTTGAGTATGCAAAAGAGAACGGTATTCCAACCAAGGTGATTAATCACCGGGATTTTGAAAACCGTGAAGATTTTGACACCGCGATTTCTAAATATCTGACTGAACAGAAGGTTGATTTAATTTGCCTTGCTGGTTTTATGCGCTTGCTAACACTGGATTTTGTGAATCGCTGGCGGGATCGGATCATAAACATTCACCCGTCTTTGCTACCGGCTTTCAAAGGACTTCATGTACATGAACGTGCTCTTGAATCAGGAACACGGTTTACTGGCTGTACCGTACATTATGTCAGGCCTGAAATGGATGATGGCCCTATCATTGCACAAGCTGTTGTTCCAATTCTGACTGGAGATACTCCTGAGGTTTTGGCGGAACGGATCTTGGTGCAGGAACATCGGATTTATCCGCTCGCACTTAAACTGATTGCAGAACGGAAAATCAAAGTCCATGGCTCAATCGCAACGATTTCTGGCGCAGATGAATCTCTGGCAACATTGACTAATCCACTGGTTATTAGCGATGCGGATTAAACTCGTTTCACTTTCCTAATTTTTCGGGTTAGCATGTTAAGGGTTTCGACACCGGCTGAGAATGCCATGGCAGCATAAATGTATCCTTTTGGAACATGGAAGCCGAGGCCATCTGCGATAAGCGTCATACCGATCATCAATAAGAACCCGAGAGCAAGCATAACAACGGTCGGGTTTCTATTAATGAATTCTGAGAGCGGATTTGCAGCCACCATCATAACGCCAACAGAAACTATTACCGCGATGACCATTATTGAAATCTCATCGGTCATCCCTACAGCTGTGATGATACTGTCTACTGAAAATACAATATCCAGAAGCAAAATCTGAATTATTACTTTGGTGAACCCTACAGTAACAGGGGACTCTGTATCTGCGTTTTCTTCCTCTCCCTGCATATGATGATGGACTTCAGTCGTCGCTTTCCAGACAAGGAACAATCCGCCGCCGAGCATGATCAGATCCCGCCACGAAAAATCATTTTCAAACAAAGTAAATACCGGTGTTGTTAATGACACAATTATCGCGATTAAGGATAACAAAACCAAACGCAGGACCATGGCCAGACCAATACCGATCATCCTCCCCGATTTCCGTTGATGTTCAGGCAATTTATTACTTAGGATTGATACAAAGATAAGATTATCTATTCCCAGAACAATCTCCATAACAATCAAAGTAAGCAATGCGATTATCGCAGTAGGGTCTGAGAAAAGATCGATCAAAAACATGAAATTGTTCCGCTATAAGGAAATTTAATGTCGTTATAGGTATGGATCTAACGCCACATCCACAAGCGATATTTTCCAGCTCTCCCTATGACACCTCAATTGTTATGTTCTTTGACACATACTGTTTTTACATTGCGATGCTTTAGAGTTGAAAAAAATACACACCAAAGGTGCATGAAAATCAAAATGGCGATTTCCGAATTAATTAAATCTCAGAAACCGCCAAATTAAGTTTGAGTAGATATCGCTTATACGCTTTTCACTTCATCTAGGAAGATTTCGATATCATGTTTCAAGGTACTTGCAACCAATTCCAAATTCTGAGATGAGGATAAAACTTCCGCTGATGCTACACCTGCTTCTCGGCTCTTTTCAGACACAAGAATAATATTCTGGGAAACATCCGTTGTTCCAGATGAAGCTTCCTGAACATTGCGAGAGATTTCGTTGGTTGCAGCACTTTGTTCCTCAACAGCTGAAGATATTGTGACATTCGACTCTCGAATTTTCTGAATAATCCCATCGATCGTATTCATTGCATTTACAGAACTATCTGTGGCGCGTTGCATTTCACCGATCTGATTAGAGATTTCTTCAGTTGCCTTTGCAGTTTGATTAGCAAGTGCTTTCACTTCAGATGCAACAACGGCAAAACCTTTGCCTGCATCGCCAGCCCTCGCCGCTTCGATCGTTGCGTTCAGAGCGAGTAGATTGGTTTGACCAGCTATGTCGTTGATCATATCGACAACTTCACTAATTTTTTTAGAAGTATTTGAGAGTTCTTTTACAGTTTTTATGCTGTTTGTTGCCTCAACAACCGCTTTCTCTGACACATCACTGGCTTGCGTTACCTGCTTACTAATCTCGGTAATCGATGCCGAAAGTTGTTCAGCGGCGGATGCTACATTTTGAACACTCGCAGATGCCTCGTTTGAAGCACTGGCGACGGTAGCAGACAACTGTTCAGAACTTTCAGCTGAAGACGCCATATCAGTCGCCGTACTTTGTAACGTATCTGACGCCTGCCCAAGGGTTTGAAGTAACGCTCCTACTTTCTCTTCAAAAGCATCAATCATTTGAGAGACTGTTTCAGAATGTTCTTCTTTTTCGGCGATTGCCTTCTGCTCTCTTGCGCGCTCTTCCGCCTCATGTTTTTCTTTGTCTTCCAGCTCTCTGCGTGAATTATCTCTTGCTGTTTCTTCAGCAATGACCGCCGCTTTTTGCAGTTCCTCTCGCTCAACAGCATTGTCTTTGAACACTTTTACCGCATTCGACATCTCCCCAATTTCATCGGCGCGATCTTGGGATGGAATATCCACCGAATTATCTCCATCTGCCAAAGACGTCATGGTTTCCGTCATTTTGACAATAGCAACTGCGATACTGCGAGAGGAAATAATACCGATAGCACCAATAACAATAAGTAATCCGACAGACAATGCCATGATGGTATTTCTCATGGCGATAATGGGTTCGTCAAATTCTTCGAGATCAATTTCAGAAATGACGGCCCATCTTGTTCCGAGAAAATCAATGGCCCCAAATGCGGCTTCTACTTTTATATCCCGGTAGTCTACAGATTGTATGACATCGACTTGTCCGTCTAGTGCTTGCTTAACTTGTTCTGTTTTAACAGATCGTTTCAAAATCGTAGTTTCGTCAGAAAAACGAGAGTCGCTGCGCATAAGAAAATCAGAACCTACAATATAACTCTCTCCCGAACGGCCCATTCCCACAGTGTCTTGCATAATGTGATTAATACGATCTATTGGCATTTGAAACGCAAGTACGCCCACAAACTCACCATCGGCATCTAATATAGGCGATGAAATAAAACTGGCCGGTGCATCGTAACTAGGTGCATAAGGTTTGAAATCAAAGAACGCCTGAAAATCTGTTGTCGGATTCCCTTTTGCTGATCTAAAAGCGTTGCCGAGGTCTGTGTCTTTCCATTTACCCGTTGTTAAATTGGTGGCGTAATCCAATTCCTTAAAAACTGTGTAGACAAGGTTACCGTCCCTATCAAAAAGGAATATATCGTAATAGGCTCTTTCCTGAAGCATTTTCCTGAACCAGATATGGTATTTTTTGTGCGCGATACTATATTCCGACCAATCGTCTGCTGCATCCAGTTTTTCTTTTTCTCCGGTTGGGAAAGGATTGTCTTCGATGTAAAGTTTTTGAAGTTCCTCAGTCGGGTTTCCGTCCAAATCTAACCAACCCAACCGGAAATCCTCGATTGCAAATCTAACCATAGGGTTTGCCGCGGTTATTCTCAAATCTTCCTGAATTGATTTGAGATATTCCTCTAAGGATGAGCGCCTGCCTTGCAAGGCCGTTTGTAGTTTGTTTTGAACTTCCACCTGTAGTGCGGACGAACTTTGAAAATAGCTTGTAAAACCTAAGATCAAAGCCATTAGAAGAGAGGATGTAATTATGATGAGGGGAAGTTTCTGAGAAATTCTCAAATCGAAACCAAGCATACTTGACACTCCTATACTACTTAGAGCGTCAGTTCGGAAGATCCCGATGGGAAATACTTAAAGTGTAAACTGATACCAAATCAACGCTACGTAAATTACGTATCTTTAATAAAACACCAAACTCTTACCAAATAGTGAAAAGTTGTATTTTGTTGTAGTGCTTTCTATTTATTTATGTGATTTTTTTATAATGTAAATACGGTGATTTGAAAAATTGGAACAAGAGAATAGTTCGGTCATCATACACATTGATAACCCCACACTAACTTGCAGGGTAATTAATGGTTTTAACGATCCGCAATATTATGATGAAGATGGGCTCAATACTTGGTTTTGATATATTTCAAATAACCCCTCAGCCTTGATCTCTCTAATCTTTTTTGCCAGATCAGTCGCCATAGCTTTATGCTTTACTTGAAAATAGGGAAACATCCCTTTGGAATCCACAACTCCCGCAAGGGCGACTCCCGAATTTTTTAGATCTACAGCGGCAAGGTCTTTTGTTGCCCTGGCACTATTTGCATAAACATAGGCATCTATTCGTCCGTGAGCTAATTGACGCCGACCATTTAGATTTGAAGTTGGTTGTATAAATAGTTTGGCGGGATCAATCAGCCCTATCAAGTTTTGCTCGATATGTTTAACTCCGCCCAAATAGCCTATCCGATAGCCCCCTTTTTTTAGATCATTCCAGGTATTAATTTTGACGGTTGGGTTGACCATATAAACACTAAAGTAAATTTTCACGTGACTTTCGTCAGTACGTGCATAATAAGGATGTTCGTTATCCCTATTAAAATTATATACCCGTGTGGCGTCCCCGTCGACTTTACCAAGTTTCATTAGATGTATGGATCTTTTTTGGGGATATGAGTTCAATTCAAAATCATAGCCAAGTCGTTTAAAGGCTTCGGTTAGGGTAAGACGTGAAAGTTTGAATAAACTAGAATCCGCACGTGCAGCTGTTACAAAACGCATAACTTTTGTATCTTCGGCAAATGTAGGGGGAACAAGAAAAACAAGGCACGTAATTATAGAAAACAACTGAAATAAAATATTTGGCATTCTTCAGTACCCCCCAGGTGCTAATTACTTGATAAATATATTATACAAAATTCCAGATTTCAAATTACTAAGTCGTCTTACAACGAGGTTATTCTTCCATAACAATACTGAAACTGGGTGGAAATCAAAGCTTCCGGTGTAACAACTGTGAAACTTTATGCATAAAACCTTACAGCCCACCGCCTGTGTAGCAATAAAAAAGCCGATTGCTTTTGCAACCGGCTTTTTAAGAAATTATTTTTACTGGCTAACTTAATGACCAGTGAGACATAACAATTAGCGTGAGTAAAATTCCACGATAAGGTTTGGTTCCATTACAACTGGGTATGGTACGTCAGAAAGACCTGGGATCGTGTTGAATGTCCCTTTCATAGTCTTGTGATCAACTTCCATATATTCTGGAACTTCACGTTCAGCGCTTGCAGCAGCTTCAAGAACGAGGCCCATCTGTTTTGATTTTTCGCGAACTTCAATCACGTCACCAACTTTAACTTGGAAAGATGCGATGTTCACTTTTTTACCATTTACAGTTACGTGACCGTGGTTCACGAACTGACGTGCAGCAAAAACAGTTGGTACGAATTTCATACGGTAAACAATGGCGTCCAAACGACGTTCCAGAAGACCGATGAGATTTTCAGATGTATCGCCACGTAGACGTACAGCTTCTGCATACAGGCGACGGAAACTTTTTTCCGTGATGCTGCCGTAGTAGCCTTTAAGCTTCTGTTTAGCGCGAAGGTGGATACCAAAGTCGGAGAGCTTACCGCGACGACCTTGGCCATGCTGGCCTGGTCCGTAGTCACGAGTGTTTACCGGGCTCTTCGGACGACCCCAGATATTTTCGCCCATACGGCGATCAATTTTGTATTTAGCCTGAATACGTTTAGTCATAAAAACTTATTCCAATTTAATATTAAAGGATAAGGCATGCCGACGAGGCTTGCACAGGAGTGCGCAATATACTTATGCTAAGGCCATTGTCAATACGCATTTAGCCCTGTTTTCGTGACTTTAGCTTATTTATATATCCCATAATCTCTACGCTTACCCGTTCAGGATCTTCGTGGGTTACCCAATGGCTTACTTCTGGTAGACGAATAATCTCTAAATCAGATACAAAATCTTCAATTCCATCAAGGTTTTCAGGCATTAAGGCATGATCCTGTTCTCCCCAAACTATTAATGTTGGAACAGACACTACAAATTTTTCAGGATCCAGATTCAGCGGTTTTTCGCCCTTGGACTTTGGCCTTGGTTTAACAGGCGATGCTCTGTAATAGTTCAGCATTGCCCTAATTGCTCCGGGCTTTGTCCACGCTTTAATATATTCGGTCTTTTCGGCATCTGTGATTAAGCCGCGATCATAATGGCTTTTAAACGTCCAATCCCACAACCACTCACAGTTATCATCAAGTAAGCGGTCTTCAATCCCCTCTTCCCGAAATTCTGACATATATTTGCTGTGAGCGATCTGATTTTCGTTCTCTTCGAGAAGTTTAGAAAATATATACGGGTGAGCGCCGTTTAACACGATCAAGCCTTTGACCAAGTCCGGTCTTGAAATCGCAACGGACCAAGCGACAGCAGCGCCCCAATCGTGAGAAACCAGATAGAAATTCTCTTTCCCAAAATGTTTCGCTAGTTTGATAACATCATTAACCAGACGATCAATACGATAATCTTCAAGTTTTTCAGGCCTATCTGACAGATTGTATCCGCGCATGTCCGGAGCAACTGCATGAACATTTTTTCCAATTACGGGAAGTTGTTTCCGCCATGTGTACCAAAATTCAGGAAAACCGTGGAGCAAGATAACCAGATCATCATTACTTGCGCCGCATTCCGCATAATGCAGTTTAACGTCAGCCAGATCCGCGTATCCGTGGCTGATTTCCGTCATTTTTCGGTGTCTTTCTTCTTAAGCGATAGACCTTTTACGATGCCCTGCATCCCTTTAATATCAGATTCCATCATGGCAAACCGTTGGAACATATTTCGCATGTTACGAAGAATTATAGGGCGCCGGTTCATGATAGGCGCGAAATAGTCACGAGCATCGAGTTCAGTTTCTATACGATTGAAAAGCGCACCGAGTTCTTGCTTTGTAACGGGTCTTTCTTCATTTCGAACAATTTTTTCAGCAGTATCGTCGGTATATTGAAACCATTCATATGCTACAAGCAAAACGGCCTGCCCCAGATTGATAGATGTATAATCGGGATTAAGCGGTACAGTAATAATTGTATCTGCTAAAGTGATATCGTCACCGGAAAGTCCTGAACTTTCTTTTCCAAACAAAATACCACAGGTCTCGTTCGCGTTTGTAAATTGATGGAGTTCAGCAGCGGCTTTCTTAGGGGTTACCACCTGTTTAATCATGTCACGTGGGCGCGCTGTTGTGGCAAAAACGTGCTGTAAATCCGCAATAGCCTCTTCCAAGCTATCAAAAAGACGAGCGTTTCCTATAACACTCCCAGCCCCGGCAGCCATAGAGACGGCTCGATCATTGGGCCAGCCATCACGAGGCTTTACAATGCGCATATCAGTCAAACCAAAATTGAGCATTGCGCGCGCTGCAGCGCCAATATTTTCGCCCATTTGAGGCTCAACAAGGATTATCGCCGGAGCGTGATTTGACCCAGTCATTCAAGATTACCTTAGCTGAAACTGTTACGCTTATTTACCGGCTGGTGCGCCGTCTCGCAGTAATTTATATGTCACACTATCGAGCAATGCTGCAAACGAAGCATCTACAATATTTGGGGACACCCCAATAGTGAACCATCGATGTCCACTATCATCCGTGCTTTCGATGAGAACACGGGTAACCGCTTCAGTGCCACTGGTAAGGATACGCACTTTGAAATCTACCAGTCGTAGATCTTTCAAATACTCAGAGTATTTTCCAAGATCTTTGCGGAGTGCTGTGTCTAGCGCATTTACCGGGCCATTTCCTTCGGCAACAGACATTAAACGTTGCCCGTCCACGTTCACCTTAACCACTGCATCAGAAACTGACACTAAGTCACCGTTGGCGTTGTGGCGACGCTCAACTTGTACTCGGAAGCTTTCAACGTCGAAGTACTCAGGAACCTGACCAAGACGCCGGCGAGCCATCAATTCAAAACTGGCCAACGCTCCATCGTAGCTATAGCCGCGATATTCGCGCTCTTTGACTTCTTCGAGAAGACGATCAACTTTCGGGTCTTTTGGATCAATTTCAAGACCGAAATCTTTAAACTGTGATACTAGATTTGAACGCCCTGCCTGATTTGACACAGGGATAACGCGGCGGTTGCCAACCGAAGAGGGTTCCACATGTTCATATGTGCTTGGATCTTTTTGAACAGCAGATACGTGAAGGCCGCCTTTGTGGCTAAACGCAGACGCACCAACATAGGCCTGATGCCTGTTTGGTGCCCGATTTAGCACTTCATCCAGAAGTCTCGATACAGTTGTCAGGCTTTTTAATCCCTCTTCAGTGATACCGATTTCTAGTTGGGATTTATAAGGCTCTTTCAACATCAATGTGGGGATCAGGCTAATGATATTGGCATTACCGCATCTCTCCCCAAGTCCGTTTAATGTACCTTGAACTTGCCGAACGCCAGCACGGATAGCAGCTAACGAATTAGCAACTGCATTTTCAGTATCGTTATGTGTATGAATTCCCAAATGATCACCGGGCACATGCTTCACGACTTCTGCAACGATCTCTTCGATCTCATGCGGTAATGCGCCGCCATTAGTATCGCAAAGGACAATCCAACGGGCGCCAGCGTCATATGCCGCTTTCGCACATTTCAGCGCGTATTCTGGATTGGCTTTATAACCATCAAAGAAATGTTCTGCGTCGTACATGGGTTCGCGACCGAGCCGCACGCATTCGGCGATGCTACTGGAGATAAGTTCAACATTTTCATCCAGTTCAATGCCAAGCGCTACCTTCACCTGAAAGTCCCAGCTTTTACCCACAAGGCAAACTGCGGGTGTTTCAGCATCAAGAACCGCTTTCAAACCCACATCGTTTGACGCACTACGGCCTGAGCGCCTTGTCATACCAAATGCAGTAAATGTTGCATGTTTAAACGACATTTTTTTAGCGAAGAATTCTGTATCACCCGGGTTAGCGCCGGGCCAGCCGCCTTCAATATAATCAATACGCAGATTGTCCAAAGTTTCAGCAATAATGGTTTTGTCTTCGACACTGAAATCCACACCTTGTGTCTGCGCACCGTCGCGCAGTGTCGTATCAAACAAATATAACCGCTCTTTGGAAGACATAATCTAACGCACCTGTATTCTTATATTTTTCAAGCAAAAGTGCTTACATAAAGCACACTCTATGAAATAGCCCGTATCCCAGATCGGGTCAACAACTCAGCAATATTTGGGAACTATGTAGTAGGAAGAGTTTCTCAATGTTTCAAGAAAGGCGGTAATTATTCGCCATTAATGATCATCTTTTTAATCTTTACCGCTTTTTCAAAATGGTCGAGTTTGTGGGTTTTGATCCACCACTCTGCAGCTTCCATAAGACAGTCTGGGTCATCATTTTTATTTGCGAAGAAGGCATAAAAAGAGAGCCCAACGGTTGGGCCCTTCTTTTCAATTTTCAGATCGCATACATTGACGATTTTTTGTCGTAGAGATGTCCGCATTTACACACGTTTCCAGGTCGTACCGCCAGCAGCATCTTCCAGTACAATTCCCTGCTCTTTCAAGCTGTCGCGGATTTCATCAGAACGGGCGTAGTTCTTCTCAGCTTTTGCCTGAATGCGTTCAGCGATCAGCATATTGATATCTTCTTCGCTGATATCCCCGTCGCTGCCACTTTGGAACCAATCAGCAGGTTCTTGAAGCAATATTCCCATCATGGCACCGCCAGATAGGAGTTCCCCTTTCAGGCGTGCCCGCTCATCAGCATCCGTTGCTTTATTCGCAGCGGAGGCAATCGCATAAATTTCGGTCAGAGCCTGCGGTGTATTAATGTCATCTTCAAGCGCCGCCAAAACACTTGTTGCAACGGTACTTTCATCAGCTTCCACGTCCGAGAGATGTTGAAGTGCTGTATAAAGGCGATCCAGGTTGGTTTTTGCCTGTTTCACACCGTCGCTTGTCCAGTCTAGAGGCTGGCGATAATGCGCAGACAGCATATTTAGCCGTAATGCTTCACCCGGTGCCTCGGCAAGCAGTTCGCGAACCGTACGAAAATTGCCCAAAGACTTGGACATTTTATCGCCTTCGACGGTCAAGAAACCATTATGCACCCAATATTGGGCAAAGGTCCCTTCCCCATGAGCACAGCAGCTTTGCGCCACTTCATTTTCGTGATGTGGGAATATTAGATCACGGCCGCCGCCATGGATATCAAACGTGTCGCCAAGTTCCGCTTTCGACATTACAGAACATTCAATATGCCAACCCGGACGTCCACGTCCCCACGGACTGTCCCACCCTACGATATCAGGCGTTGATGGTTTCCACAGGACGAAATCCGCTGGATCTTTTTTGTATGGTGCAATTTCAACACGTGCGCCCGCAATCATATCATCGCGGTTACGACCCGACAGTTTTCCGTAATTGGGCATGCTTTGCACATCAAATAGCACATGGCCTTCAGCTTCATACGCATGATCTTTATCAATCAAGATCCCGATCATCTCGACCATACCTTCGATATGTTCCGTGGCACGTGGCTCGCGGTTTGGCGGCAGGGCCCCCAGGGCAGCCATGTCGGTATGAAACGCATCTGCTGTGCGGGTGGTGAGCGCTTCAATGCTCTCCCCATTTTTTTGAGCGGCATCAATAATCTTGTCTTCAACATCCGTAATGTTACGGACATAGTTCACATTTGCGTCCCCATATTCAATTCGAAGCAAGCGCGCCAGAATATCAAAAATGATGACTGGTCGTGCATTTCCTATATGAGCGAAGTCGTAAACCGTTGGACCACACACATACATCCCCACATTCTTGGGGTCGCGTGGGACAAATTTTTCTTTTTGTCGGCTCGCAGTATTGTAAAGGTGGAGTGTCACGTTATTCGTCCTTAAAATTAAGCTGTTTCACCGGACAGACGAGCGAGTATTTTCTCGCGCCCAATCAACGGCAACATTTTGTTCATTTCCGGGCCATGCCCTTGTGCTGTCAGTGCTTGACGAAGCGGCATAAAGAGAGCTTTTCCTTTTACGCCAAGCTCTTCTTTCACAGCTGTCGTCCAGATTTTCCAACTTCCATCATCAAGGTCGCCTTCTGGAAGAAGTTTTGCCGCATTTTTCAGGAACTCAGCATCTTCTACAATCGGGGAAATCGACCCTGTTACAACGGTCCACCATGCGGCAGCGTCATCAATCGTCTGGATATTTCCGCGAATAGCCAACCAGAATTCTTCGCTGGTCCCTTCAAGATCAAGCTTTTCCTTTGCTGTATCCCAAGACATTTCATGCAGAATTTTTGCGTTCAGATTTTTAAGTTCTGTTGGATCAAACTTTGCAGCAGCACGGCTGAACCGTCCAATATCAAAGCCCTCCAAAACACCCGACAAATCACCATGTATTTCCACATTGTCTGACGTTCCAAGGCGGGCGAGCATACAGTTGATACTCATCGGATCGAGGCCACCCTCGCGCATTTCACGCAATGACTGACTGCCTTCACGTTTGGAAAGCGGACCACCATCTGGCCCCATCAACAGCGGCAAATGGGCGAATTCAGGAACAGCGGCGCCAAGGGCTTTAAATATCTGAATGTGAAGTGCTGTATTGCTCACATGATCTTCACCGCGAATTACGTGGGTAATGCCAAAATCCACATCATCGACAACAGAAGGCAAATGATAAAGGGGGCGACCGTCAGAGCGGATAAGAACAGGATCGGACATACTTCCGCAGTCTACTTCCACATTACCGCGAACATTGTCATTCCATTGGACCACTTCCTGATCAAGCCGGAAACGCCAATGCGGTTTGCGGCCCTCTGCTTCAAAAGCTGCTTTTTCTTTATCTGTCAGCTTCAGGGCGGTACGGTCATAAACAGGCGGCAGTTTACGGGCTAATTGGCGTTTGCGTTTGTAGTCCAGCTCTTCCCCTGTCTCAAAACATGGGTATAAGCGACCAGCCTCTTTCAGCTTAACAAACGCAGCGTCATAATCAGCCGTTCTATCAGATTGTTTTTTAAGCTCGTCCCATTTAAGGCCAAGCCAATTCATATCTTCCTGAATACCAAGTGCATATGCCTCGGTGGAGCGTTCAGCGTCCGTATCATCCAGACGTAATACAAACTCGCCACCAATTTTCTTGGCACAAAGCCAATTGATCAAAGCAAGACGGGCGTTTCCAACGTGGAGGTATCCGGTTGGGCTTGGGGCAAATCGAAATTTAGCTGTCATCGTTTATCTCTAAATCCGTTAGTAATCGGATACCTTCTATCCCGCCCAAAATTGCGGGTTGTGATTTTAACGCCCGGAGGTGCCTGACGTCGTTTATATTCTGCGATATACAGCAAATTCTGGATGCGGCTCACTGTTGCGCCATCAAACCCATCTGCCAGTATTTCATTATATGATTTTTCATCTTCCACCAACGCATGCAAAATTGCATCCAGCACATCATATGGCGGTAAACTGTCTTCGTCTTTTTGATCTTCTCTAAGCTCTGCACTTGGCGGCTTGGTAATGACATTACTTGGCATTACTGGACCGTTTGGCCCCAGCAACCCAGCACTGAATTTATTGTTCCGCCACTCAGAGACATCGAAACACAGCGTCTTATATAGGTCTTTCAGAACAGAATAACCACCACACATATCACCGTAGATCGTGGCGTAGCCAACCGACATCTCAGATTTATTGCCGGTAGTCAGAACCATCTTGCCAAATTTATTGGAAATGGCCATCAAGGAGACGCCCCGAATACGGGACTGAATATTCTCTTCCGTGGTATCCGAGCTCGTTCCTTCAAATAAAGTTCCAAGCATGCCGTTATAGGCTTCAACGGCAGGCTCTATCTGTACCGTATCAAGATCGGTTCCCAATAATGCTGCGCATTTAGCGGCATCATCCAGACTTTCCTGCGATGTATACCGAGAGGGCATCATAACGCAGTGAACCTTATCCGCACCAAGCGCATCAACAGCAACAGCCGCGCTAAGGGCGCTATCAATCCCGCCAGAAAGACCAAGGACAACGCCCGGAAAACCGTTTTTGTTTACGTAATCTTTCAGCCCCAAAACCATGGCGTTATAAACACGCTCCATAGAGGTGCCGGGATCCGTAAGTTCAGACGTTGCACATGACCAAGTATCGTCCTCACCGCGTGTCCACTCGGTAACCAACAGGTCTTCGCGCCAGCATGTCATTTGTACAGGGAGTGATCTATCTGCATTTAGCACAAACGATCCACCGTCAAACACCAGCTCATCCTGACCGCCGACTTGATTTAGATAAACAAGCGGCAATCCGGTTTCACTAACCCGTTCAACTGCATAGTTAAGTCTTGCATCCCCTTTTTCATGATCAAAGGGGCTACCGTTTGGAATGATCAGAATCTCCGCACCGGTTTCTTCCAAGCATTCTGCGACTTCCGAGAACCACATATCCTCGCAGATCATAACGCCAAGACGTACACCTTTAAACGGGATTGGACCTGGCAATGGGCCCGGCTCAAACACCCTAACTTCATCGAACACACCATAGTTCGGCAATTTGTTCTTATATCGTGAAGCTGTGATTGCGCCTTTTTCAAGCAAACAAACCGCGTTATGAAGATGGCCGTCGTTCATCATAGGGCCTGTCATCAGCATGGCTGGCCCACCATCTAGCGTTGCTTCCGCCAACAAATTCATTGCATCAGTTGTTGCCTTGATAAATGAAGGTTTTAGGACAAGGTCCTCTGGCGGATAACCACAGATGAACAACTCTGGAAATACAACCAGATCGGTGCCACTCGCTTCAGCTTCACTTCGAAACTCAAGAGCAAGTTTGACGTTACCATCGATGTCGCCCAGTTTTGGGTTCGCCTGGGCAAGGGCAATACGCAATTTATCAGTCATGGGATGGTTTTACCGTCCCTTATCCGATGCAGCAATGGGCAGTTTGAAAATAATTCAAAATAAACAAGAAAGCGGGTTGTTTGTACCCGCTTTTACTCACCCGTTTCTGTTCCAAAGTGTCGGCCCATCATCCATTAAGCCATCTTCATCTTCGTCGTCTTGATCATTATCTTCCATCAACGACATAAAAGCCTTGCTGACATGATACAAATCTTGAGGTTTAAATTCTTCGGCTTGGGGTTCTTCTTCCTCGTCATATTCTTCAGATTCAGGGTTCATATTGACAGCGACGTAGCCAGATCTCACTGGCATCGCAACGAAATCAATCTGATCTTCAACGGGGATAGCTTCACGAATTGTCATACGAAACATTGTGAAGCCGGCGATGCCAAGACTAGCAACGGCCATACACAAGAAGAACGCTGTGGAACCGAAAACGGACATCAACGCGGCGACAACAATTGGACCAAGGACTGCCCCAACACCGTTCACCAAAATCAAACCGCTGCTTGCGGCTACCATTTGACCAGGCTTTAAATAATCGTTGGTGTGGGCAATAAACAAGGAATAAAGCGGCATACAAAAACCGCCGAATAATGTGGCAGCTCCCATAAACCAGAGTTTATTTTCAATACTTTCGCTTTGATAAACTAATATCGAAGCAACAGTTGTCAGAATTGCGGTGATCACAATAACTTTCCGACGATCTACCTTATCTGAAATAAAACCAATCGGATATTGCATCAGCGCCCCCCCGACAACTGACAACCCGATGAAGGACGAAATTTGTATAAGTGACAATCCGATCATACCACCGTAAACCGCAGCCATTGAAAAGAAACCACCTTGGATTGTCCCCACGACCGCCATTCCAACAACACCTAACGGCGAAATTTTAAACAGCTCTCGTAGGCTCAGTTTTTCAGGCTCTTCCATACTAGGCATGGGGGATGCTGTTAGTGCTGTCGGAACCAATGCTAATGAGACAAGAACAGAAACGATAATAAAGAGCTCGAACCCGCCGGGGTCAGACAAAGTAAGTAAAAACTGTCCGCCTGCAATTCCGCCAAAAGTTACCATCATATAGACCGACAAAATACCGCCGCGCGTTTCATTTGTCGCCGTGTCATTCAACCAGCTTTCACTCACGATATAAAGCCCGGCAAAACAAAATCCGGTGACAATTCTGAACACACCCCAGACGTACGGATCAGGTAATACCGCATGAATAAGCGCAGCCGTTGAAGCAAGTGATGCAAGAGCCGCAAAAACCCGAACATGTCCGACGTTCATCAGAATTTTGGGTGTGACTACAGACCCGATGAGGAAGCCGACATAATAGCCCGACATTACTATACCGGTTATGGCCGTGGGGAAGCCTTCAAGGCTTGCACGTACACCCAACAAACTACCTTGCAAACCATTACCCAGCATCATTAAACCGATGCCCAGCAGTAATGGCCAACAAACCAAAATGGCTTCTCTCATGCCAACCCCAGATGCTTAAAAAAATCAGATAAAAACTAGATCGTCAAAATATGAACTTTAGCAGGTACGGATATACAAATTACGACACTTTTTTATCCAATTGCACCACTTTCTTTCTCAAGCATCAGAAAGATGAAAAAATCGATTAATTCAGTTTTAAAAAGAAAAGTCATCTAGCGTCGAAATCGCAGCTTTCCATGTCACTGTTTGCGTCAGAACAGGGTCGATTACTACCTCTAATTGTTGAAGCAAATATTTAAGTTTTTTTATATTTTCTATGGAATATTTACGATCTTTCTCAAGATCCGATCGCCTCAGATCACAAATTGCCAAGACTGTACCTTCAAAGCCCTCGGACCAGAACGTTGTAGCGTCGAACGCATACGCTACAACTGAGGTTTCCTTAACAGCACCAGCTTTATTTATGGGATATTTTTCTATCAACCATTGCAACATGAGGAACAAATCGTCGCTTTGACAAAGTTTACTCCGGAGTCTTGCCGCAATATCATCATTGCCGCGTTCAGTACTTTCGATTATGGCGTCAGTAAGTAACTTCATTATACCCAAACTTAGTCAGAGAATTTCGATCCAACTGTTTATCTGGGGTATTTTTGGGCGATATAAAGTCAAGAATAAGGAACGATTCAAATTCACATACAGATATCATCTGATTTTTCAGGCTACTTGAGTGCGACGATATTAACTCCGACAGTTACGGCACCAATTGCAGCGTTTGTTGCCGGATCAACAATTGTGATACTGACTTGAGACTGATAGGTTTGCGACGAGTCGTCAAACTCCACTTCATCTATGAGTCTTCCGTTAGGCCCAACTCCGTAGGTTTTCTGCCATTTACCCTCGTCGCCTTGCCAGTAATCAGAAGTGACATCGCTTTGACCAACATTTAAACCTTTGTTATCCATCACAAAAATTTCGGAATACAAACCGGCTGATTGTTCCTTGATATTTTGCAGATATTTTGACAGATCATTACCTAAGATCTCATTGATCATAGTCCTATCCCCACCAATAGTTTCCAACCGCCACTTTTTATCAAGAGCATCAATCGTCGACTGATCCAGATTTGCATGTTTCGTATTTTGCGCCTTTATAGCCGATACGACCTCGGTTGACTGCGCCCAATTTTTGATTTGGGTGTCGACAAGTTTTTCAAGAGCTGGCGTATATTCATCTGCTAACGTATTTGTAGCTAGAACAGGAAAAATTAGTATAGAGACTATAAAAATAAATAATTTTTGCATTTTCACTTCCTCAACATCCGAATTAAGAACGCTAAAACGGCCTAGAAATGAGGTTATGTCTGCAACAACATCTAACTTATATATTAAATAGTGCACATAGTTTGAATGCGGCTGTAAAATTCAGTTATCAAGCCGAAAACCGACTTTCAGTTCTACTTGATAGTGAGAAACTTTACCGTCCGTGATGTGACCGCGTGTATCGATCACTTCAAACCAATCTAGATTTCTTAAGGAACTGCCCGCGCTTTTAATGGCGTTTTCAATGGCGGCTTCTATGGAGTCTTTCGAGCTACCAACCAATTCGATTTTTTTATAGACGTGGTCTGACATTCTGCTCTCTCCTCATAACCAGTAAACCCCGCCCCCATAATCAATGTAGGCAGGTGAGAAGAAAAGCCAAATGAGGGCTGTAATTTGGAAAGATTAGCGGCTTTATAGAGGCCTATTTCTTCAACAGGAACTCGCGTCCCAGTTTTACGCTAGGTTTGCCATCATACGAGATTACATCAGCAGTCGCATACGTTTCTGACCAACTGGCAGGTAAGTAAGAACCTGTTCCAATCACGTCAATGGGTGCTTTGATACTCCCCATAACGCGGCATTTGTCAGAAGAGAACCCCGACGAGGCAACAATACGTGCTTTTTGGAAACCGGCTTCATCCAGTTTCTCCCGCATATAATAGATCGCGGCAGCGGATACACCTGTACCAACTAGCCATTTTAGTTCTTCTTCAGACCTGTACTGCCGAATTCCTTTTGGCATGTTTCGTTCCAGAACCGCATAGGATTGCGCAGGGTCGAGCCCTTCAATGAAACGACCACCATGAGTGTCCATGCGTACGGACATATTTCCAGATTCCACTATTTCCGGGAAACGATGGCATACAGCCAATGCATCTGTAATTTCCTGGCCGTAGTAGTCAACAAGAACCGTGAGTGCATTTTCAGGATAACTTTCAACATACATTTCCGCAGCGCGTAATGTACTACCAGCATATCCGATCAAGGCATGCGGCATGGTTCCAAGGCCAAGCTTATTCCCGAAATAATGGGCGGTACTATCGTTTGCGTTACCGATAAAGCCTTTAGCACCATGATCTTTAGTCGCAGCCACGCCCCCAACCGATGCGGCATAGGCCATCATTTCGGCCATTTCAGCGCCTGCACAATGGCGGGCATCCATCGCAAGGAAAGACGCATCCGGCATATAACCACACATCAAATAAGCATTATTGGCAGCAACGCATGCTGGCCCAAGTTTTTGCAAATACAGTGTCTCCAAATCAACGAGGTCAACAAAACTACCTGTTATATAAACAAGTGGCTCGCCTGCCCCGACCCAGTCACCTTCTTCAAAACAAGGTTCCACGGTAAAACTGTTTCCGCGAATTCGATTAATGTTTTCCAACCAATCGAGAAGAAGTTTCGGAGCAAAAATAACTGGGCGGCGCATAAACACCGCATAAGTCACTTGTTTATCGCCAAATCTGCTGACCACATACTTTGTTTTATTAAAATACTGATCTGTATGCGCAGCTATTGCTTGATCAATAGCTGAGGCACTGCTTTTTACATTTTGATGTGTCATATCAGACGTGGATCAGGAAGCCGCAGCTGCGATTTTCCCATCTCCTCTTTCACTTTTGAGCATTTCAGCAATCAAAAACGCAAGTTCAAGCGCCTGATTGGCATTAAGACGTGGGTCACACGCCGTGTGATATCGATCGCTAAGGCGTTCTTCGGTGACTTCAAATGCACCGCCGAGACATTCTGTTACGTCTTGACCGGTCATTTCAAAATGAACACCACCTGCATAAGTTCCTTCTGCCGCATGAACATCAAAGAATTCACGGACTTCACTTAAAATACGATCAAACGGACGTGTTTTATAACCGGTTGAAGATTTAATAGTGTTGCCGTGCATTGGATCACATGACCAGACGACCTTACGGCCTTCACTTTCCACTCTACGAATAAGAGCCGGAAGATGTTTATCAACTTCACCCGCGCCAAAGCGACAAATAATCGTCATACGGCCGGCTTCGTTCGTTGGGTTGAGTGTATCAATTAAACGAAGAAGCGTATCCGGATCCTGACTTGGGCCAGCCTTTACACCAATTGGGTTCGCAACACCACGCAGGAATTCAACATGAGCTTCATCTGGATCGCGTGTACGATCACCAATCCACAACATATGAGCTGATGTATCGTAATATTCGCCAGACGTACTATCAACTCGCGTCATAGATTGTTCATATTGAAGCAACAAGGCTTCATGAGAGGTAAAGAAATCTGTTTTGCCCATTTGCGGTGTATTTTCAGCGGTTACACCACAAGATTCCATAAATGCCAGGGCATCCTGAATACGGATCGCCATTTCTTTATAGCGTTCGCCTTGTGGGCGACTGGCAACAAATCCCATGTTCCATTGCTGCACTTGGTGCAAGTCAGCGTATCCACCTTGGGAAAAAGCACGAAGAAGGTTCAAAGTTGAGGCCGCTTGAGAATAGGCCTTCAACATACGTTTTGGATCAGGGACACGTGCTTCTTCTGTGAAATCAAAACCATTGATGATGTCACCGCGGTAACTTGGCAGTTCCACGCCATCAATTGTTTCCGTATCACCAGAGCGTGGTTTTGCAAACTGCCCCGCCAAACGACCTACTTTAACAACCGGGCGGTTCCCGCCATATGTTAGGACAACAGCCATTTGTAGCAATACTTTAAATGTATCGCGGATATTGTTTGGATGAAATTCGGCAAAGCTTTCAGCGCAATCGCCGCCCTGCAGAAGAAAACCACGACCTTCAGAAACGTCAGCCAGCTTTTTCTTAAGCATCCGCGCTTCACCTGCAAACACGAGCGGTGGAAAGATGCTCAGTTCTTCTTCAACGGATTTCACTGCAGTTCCATCTGGATAAGTTGGAAGCTGACGTACAGGTTTGCTTCTCCAACTTTCAGGCGTCCATTGATTTGACATCGTCTTATCTTTCCTAGGTATTAATCGTAGCTCAATATATTAAACACAAAATTGACAGGCTTTTCGCTGCAACGCAATCGTAAAGCCAAGGTTTTTCACATAAAATGGCGATTTTCACACTTGCAATATGTGCAATAGAGCGAAAATCGCCAGTCTAGATCTAATCACCCGTATATTTTTCTCGCATAGTGACGATCTCTTCTGCCAAAGTCGGATGTACACCAACAGTTGCGTCGAATTGTTCTTTCGTGGCACCGCATTTCACAGCAATACCTATACCCTGAATAATCTCACCCGCATCTGCACCCACGATATGGACGCCCAGCACACGATCAGATTTTGGCTCCACAATTAGCTTCACCATGGCCCGTTCGCTCCCCTGTGTCAGAGTTTGCTTCATAGGACGGAATTCAGATTTATATATATCGACATCCCCATGTTTTTCTCGTGCTTCGGCTTCGGTCAGACCAACCGAGCCAACAGGAGGTTGCGAGAAGACAGCGGATGGAACGTCGCTATGCTCAAATGCCCGTGGTTTGTTACCGAACACAGTTTCAGCAAACGCCATGCCTTCATGAATAGCTACCGGCGTGAGCGCAATTCGGTCAGTCACATCGCCTACCGAGTAGATATTATCGATCGAAGTTTTTGAATATGCATCGACCTTTACAGCGCCATTTGGTTTCATTTCTACACCAGCAGATTCAAGACCCATGCCTTCAGTATTAGGCCGGCGTCCTGTCGCATACATAATTGCGTCAGCTTCAAGTGTAGAGCCATCTTCTAATGTTATCCGCAAGCCAGTGGCCGTTTTCTCAATCTTGGCAGGATTTGAATGGGTTCGGAGATCTACCCCTTTTTTAGTAATTTCCTGTGCGACCATAGCCTGAACGTGATGATCAAATCCTCTCAAGATTTGTTCGCCGCGGTAGAGCTGGATAACTTCAGCACCCAAGCCATTGAAGATCCCAGCAAATTCTACAGCGATATAGCCACCACCGACGACAACGACACGTTTTGGCATTTCTTCAAGATAGAACGCTTCATTGGAGGAAATAGCATGCTCAATACCTGGAACATCCGGCATTGTTGGCGTACCACCAGTCGCGATTAGGATATATTCAGCGGTGACAATCTTATCACCTACTTTGACAGTATGATTATCAATCAGTTCTGCACGGCTTTCATACAGTTCAACATTGTTGTTGGACAAGATCGTATAATAAATACTGTTCAAGCGATCGATTTCAGTATCTTTATTACGGATCAGTGTTTTCCAATCATGCTGCGGCTTTTCAACCGTCCAGCCGTAATTTTTGGCATCCTCAAAGTCTTCAGCGAAGTGACTAGCATAAACGAAGAGTTTCTTAGGAACACATCCGCGAATTACACACGTACCGCCAACGCGATGCTCTTCAGCAATGGCAACCTTAGCCCCCATTCCTGAAGATATACGGGAAGCACGAACACCGCCGGAGCCCGCTCCAATGATAAAGAGGTCATAATCGTAAGTCAATAAATTCTTCCTTATTCAAATCGCGCCCAAAAATACCGGATTATTTATCCAGACCACCTAAACACATGTATTTAATTTCTAGATAGTCATCAATTCCGTATTTGGAACCTTCGCGGCCGTTACCAGATTGTTTCACGCCACCGAACGGTGCAACTTCTGTAGAAATAATGCCTGTATTGACTCCAACAATACCGTATTCCAGTTTCTCCGTTACACGCCAAACACGCCCAATATCACGAGCACAGATATAAGCGGCCAATCCGAATTCCGTATCATTGGCAAGTGCAATGACTTCTTCTTCGTCTTTAAACTTAAATAGCGGTGCCATGGGTCCAAAGGTTTCTTCTCGCGCAACTTTCATATCTGAAGTGGCACCAGTTAGAATAGTGGGCTCAAAAAAGGTCTCGCCGAGTTCATGACGTTTACCACCGGTCAGAATTTTTGCACCTTTAGACAAAGCGTCTGCAATATGGTCTTCAACTTTTCGAACCGCCGCCTGATTAATAAGCGGACCTTGTGTCACACCATCTTCAAGGCCATTACCAACCTTCATTTCTTTTACTTTTTCGGCAAGGCGATTTGCAAACTCATCATACACGCCTTCTTGGACGTAAAGACGGTTGGCACAAACACATGTCTGTCCAGCATTTCTGTATTTGGACGCCAAAGCTGCTTCTACAGCATCATCAAGATCTGCATCGTCAAAGACGATAAACGGTGCATTCCCACCGAGTTCCATGGATGTTTTCTTCACCGTAGCGGCGCACTGTTCCATCAGGATTTTACCTGTCGCAGTTGATCCGGTAAAGGTCAGCTTTGCAACGTCCGTATTACCAGTCATTTCTTTACCGATAGCTTGCGGAACACCTGTTACAACGCCCAATATTCCCTTTGGAATACCTGCACGCTCTGCAAGTACTGCCATAGCAAAAGCGGAATAAGGTGTCATTTCAGCTGGTTTAATCACCATTGGACAGCCTGCGGCGAGTGCCGGAGCTGCTTTTCGAGTGATCATTGCGACAGGGAAATTCCAAGGCGTGATCGCGACTGTAACACCAATTGGCTGCTTCAAAACTATGATGCGTTTATCACTTTGGTGTTCTGGAATTGTATCCCCGTAGATACGCTTACCTTCTTCTGCAAACCATTCGATAAAGGACGCGGCATAGGCCACCTCACCTTTTGCTTCCGCCAATGGTTTTCCCATTTCAATGGTCATTAAGCGAGCAAGATCATCAGTGTTTTCTAACATCAGGTCGTGCCATTTACGCATGATGTTGGCGCGTTCCTTCGCAGTTTTACCCGCCCATCCTGGCATTGCTTCTTTGGCAGCGGCGATTGCCCTTCTGGTTTCCGCTTCTCCCATTTCAGGGATCGTACCGATAATTTCCCCGGTCGCAGGGTTGGTTACATCAATTGTTTTGCCGTTATCAGCATCACACCAATTGCCGTCGATCAGCCCTTGTTGGCGAAATAAACTTGGATCTTTAAGATTAAATGTATTCTCTGGGCTGCCGTGCATGGACGTATCTCCTCGCCTTCTTGTTAAATGACGCCGCGAGTTTAGGGCAGAAGATTGCGCATCGCAATGGGGATGTGAGCAGAAAAACAGCTTTGCAGCAATATACTTAGCGATCGTCACAGAATTGATTTTTTTTCTTAATTATTTGCAACATTGCTCACTTCAGAATAAATTTACACACAAATCATTTGAGGTGGGGGATAAATTGGCAAGCGGATCCAAAAAAGTAATCTATGCGGCACTAGCTGGCAACGCACTGATAGCAGTCTCCAAATTCACAGCTGCAACGCTTACCGGCAGTTCAGCAATGTTAAGTGAGGGCGTTCATTCCCTTGTGGATACAGGCAATCAAGGCCTCATGTTATTGGGTCTGAGCAGATCAAAGAAAAGTCCTGACAAAGATCATCCGTTTGGTTATGGCATGGAGATCTATTTCTGGTCCTTTATGGTCGCTGTCCTTATTTTTGCACTCGGTGCCGGTATCTCTATATACGAAGGCATTCACGCTCTGAAATCACCACAACCTATCTCCAACCCCATATGGAATTATTCGATTTTGGGCCTTGCTATCGTGTTTGAAGGTTGGGCATGGAACGTTGCCTATCAGGAATTCAAGAAAACTATCGGTTCACAGTCTTTATGGACTGCCATTAAGAATAGTAAGGATCCAACAATATTTACGGTGCTTTTAGAAGATACAGCCGCCTTGGTTGGACTTTTGGTGGCGATTATTGGAATTTATCTCTCACAAGCCCTCAACATTCCAGAACTTGATGGTATTGCATCCATCATTATTGGCGTAATTTTGGCCATGGTGGCCGTAATTCTGTCAATTGAATGCAAGGGATTACTTATCGGTGAAGCTGCATCAAAAGAAACGCGACTTGATATTGAGAATATTATTCGATCTGAAGACGATATTCTGGCTCTCAATGAACTTCTGACCATGCATATGGGGCCGGAAGACATTCTTCTTAACATTAGCGTCGATTTTAAAGATGGCCTACCGGCTGAACAAATCGAAAAAACCATTTCAAGGTTGGAACAACAAATTAAAAAACAACAACCCTCTATCAAACGCCTGTTTATTGAAGTGCAAAGCGTTAAGGGTCATCTGCAAAGTGTAACGGAGAGTTAATTATCATGCCGCTATAATAGCGTAAGTGCATGCTTACAGGGGCCATGATGCTTTTTGACAAAACCGATATTTCAGAGCGAGCAGATAATTTTCGCCTGATAGAACGCAAACGCATAGAGGTTGAAACGGATTTGGGTTGCAAGGATACTCGCACTCTGTTTCGTTGGTGGCATTCATTTTCCCCCAGTTTTCCGAGTAGAACCGACTTTGACATCACAGCAGTTCCCTCTATAGCCAGTAATATTTACCTCATCGAAGTAATTGCGCCTGGAAAATATTTGTACCGTCTCTGCGGCCAGACCGTTGGCGACCTAGTCGGCCGGTCTCTTCGTATGGCCGATATTTCTCTTGAAAGCCCTAAGTTTGAAGACCGAAAGCTTGCAGAGTATCTGGACGAACTTGTTGAAAATGATAGCTCATGTAGCTGCTCTGGTGATTTGAGTTTCTTCGATAAAAAATTCCTGAAGTTCGAGTCTTTCGACTGTCCATTGAAAGACGAAGATGGCACCATAACTCACTTCGTGGGAGTTTTATGCGAAGCTCCAAAATAGAGACTATTCCAATCCCGCATCACAATATTTATACAATCTGCAAAACAAATCAGGCTCTGCAAATTGTATAAAGGAGCTCTCTCGCTGGATATCAGTGGATTAAATGTAGGACGGTTGTCCGGCCTTCTCTCGTTTCATAGGCAGTTTCAGGGAGATCGTGAATATGAACGTCTTCAGCATGATTGGTGTTTAAAACTTCCAAGGCCTGTTTTTCATGTTTTTTATCTTTAACATGGACCCAAAGTGGGATACCGCCATGAGTTAATTGTGCTCTATAGTACGCTTCAGGTTTTTTCTTAAGCCAATAGGCCGCACCAGCACCGAGACACGCACCAATTGCGCCAAGTGCAGCGGCAACAGCTATTGTCATAACAGTTGTTGCGCCAAACGCAGTGGCCACTCCAGCTCCAATTAGAGTAAGAACATAAAGTGGCAGGCCTATTAACGCGCCTTCGGCATCGCCAATGGACTCTGGTTCAATAAAGGCCACCCTCTTAGCTAACGGATCATCTTCTAATTTGTGAGTATCGAGAATTTTGTCGTCATTTCCACCAGTCTCAAGATGCGGATGAGCGAGCAAGGTGATATCGGATCTATCGAAACCGTGTGTTTGCAATTCTTCAACGCAATCATACAGGGATGGAATATCGTTAAAGATACCGACAGCTTCTCGTACTGGAGGTGAGTCTGGAGTGATAATTTTACGCATGTCTGCACACCTTTCTTAAGTGCCCAAGCTCTACATTGTCCCCGCCTCTATTCAACTATATCTAATATAATGTTTTTGTAATGAATTCGCCAGAAAAAATAATGGAATAATTTTTTACTGTTTTTAATGGGTTGCCTCTGTTGCAATAAACTGTCTTTAATCCCTGCCCTATTTAATTCTAAGGATTACAAGTATGTCACTAGACCTTTGGCTTTCATTTACGATTGCAACAATTGCGTTGGTCGCTTTACCTGGCCCCACAGTTATGATTGTGGTTAGTTTTGCGCTAGGGCGAGGAAGGCAAACGGCATGGGCAACAGTACCAGGAGTAGTGCTTGGTGACTTTGTAGCAATGACGGTCTCTTTGCTTGGTGCTGGAGCTGTATTGGCTGCCTCTGCCACGCTGTTCACGATCTTGAAACTTGTGGGTGCTGCATATTTATTTTGGCTAGGGTTTCAGTTATGGCGCTCCCCTGCCGGAATACCAGAGGCAAAAGCTTCAAAAGATACCGGTGAGAGCAGAAAAATGTTCTTGAAGACTTTTACAGTCACCGCTCTAAACCCAAAAGGTATCATATTTTTTGTAGCATTTGTCCCACAGTTTGTTGATCTTGCTGAACCTGTGTTTATTCAGTTTGCTATTCTAGAAGTCACATTTGTCAGCTTGGCTGCATTTAATGCGCTACTTTGGGCACTTCTCGCTAATAAATTGCGTAATCGTATTAAATCCCCAAAAACACAAAGCATAGTAAGCCGCATAAGCGGAAGTTGCTTGATGGCTGCGGGCTTTTTGACTGCTGTAATCAGGCGTACAGCGTAGAATATTAAACATGCATTAATCATACAACGCTAAAATGAGCAAAGCTCGTTGATAAGGAGACGTATGATTAATGTTTAAAAGGCCTCTAGTATTATACAATCTGAAGTTCAGGAAACTATTCCTTGTTACAACATTGGCTCTTACGCTTTTTGCATCATATGCAAATTCAAAGGACAATAGACCCCTATCATTCCCTGTTATGAAACTTACTCCCTACAGTTTTACGGATGAAAATGGAGAACCTTCCGGTTATTTGCATGATGTTATGGTTGCCGTTCTTAACGAGGCAGGTCTTAATCAGAAGATAAAACTTCTTCCGCTAAAACGCCTACTTCAAGGCTTCAAGTCAGGCCGACATGATTGTACTCTAATCGCAAATAGCCCTACTGCTCAGTCAGTTTTTCGAATAATTGAACCAATTGGAAAAAAATTGCAAATTGGCGTTCTGCCTGCATTTGGCAAGATCATTGAAAACTACGAAGATTTAAAAGACTTCAAAATTGGAATCCCACTTGGAGTTAGTTTTGATAAAGATTTCGATGCGGATAAAAATCTAAATAAAATCCAAACGAACGACTATGTTGAAAACGTCAAAATGTTAAAGCATGGCCGCTTAACGGCAATTGCGGGAAGCATTGATAGTTTTTACCTCGACGCTCGAAAGCTAGGTTTGGATCCCGACACCTTATTTGGCGAACCATACGTGTTTATTAGCCTTGATCTCGTTCTTGCATGCGCTAAGGAAGGCCCGTCGAAAGATGTAATTTTCAAACTAAAACAATCTGTTCAAAATTTGCGAGAGAATGGACAAATACAAAAAATAATTGATAAATATCTCTAATGAAAATCAGACTATTTACTGTACTCAAAAGCCAGTTCTTCTAAATTGATTAGAAGCCTTTTAAGTTCTGGACGCAACTTGTCAGCCCGCTCTGCCTCATACGACCATGGCTCATTTTCAGATGCATAGGCTGAAAGCGCCAACTCCATTTGAATGGCGTGAATATTGTCTTCTGGCTTCGCATAATGTCTTGTTGTCCAGCCACCTTTAAACCTGCCATTCAGAACATCTGTATATCCAACTGATGCTGCACAATCATCGGCGACACTTTTCTGAAAAGCATCGGCGCAGCTTTTGCCATCATAGGTTCCAATGTTAAAATCAGGAAGGACCCCCTCGAACAGATAAGAAATCTTCGATCTGATGGAGTGACAATCATACAAAACAGCAATACCGTGCTGCTTTTTCACCCGTTGAATTTGTTTGGTGAGTGCCGCATGATACGGTTCGTGAAAATTCAATCGTCGTTGTTCAATTTCAGTTTCATCAAGTTCATAGCCATCATTCCATATCTGTAGACCATCGAAATCCGTCGATGGACATAATCCCGTCGTGTTTTGTCCAGGATATAAGCTAACGCCACTTGGATCCCGGTTAGCATCTACCACATACCGATGAAACGTAGCTTGTACAGTAGTTGCAGTTTCAAGAAGGCCGTTATACAGCTGATAAATATGCCAGTCCGTATCAGCAAGTCTCCGACCATTTTCGCTTAAATTTTGCCATATAGAAGCTGGAACATCGGTCCCGCCATGCGGAAATGCCAGTATAACCGGCGAGGAACCTTCATGAATAATTACCGCGGACATTAACGGGCTCCTATTTGACGCATATTCGTGTTGTGCTGTTGATTTCAACCGACACATGATTATTATGTCTATACATAACAAGTCAACGGAAAAGACCAAACTAGCATGCCAAACTTATTTGCTGAAACCGCCCTCTTGCCAGATGGTTGGGTTGAGAATGTACGTATTGAAGTGGGATATGAGGGGCGCATTCAATCTATCGAGAAAAATCAGAAAGCAAAACCGGACGATTTGACGTTTAAAGACCGGGCTTTACTCCCCGCGCCCACAAATTTACATAGCCACGGCTTCCAAAGAGCTCTTGCTGGATTAACTGAAACCCGCGGCGCATCGGGTCAAGACAGCTTTTGGACTTGGCGCCGTATAATGTACTCCTTTTTGGAACATCTAACGCCTGAGGATACAGAGGCGATTAATGCTTTTGCTCAAATGGAAATGCTGGAGGCTGGATACGCCTGTGTCGCGGAATTTCATTATGTCCATCATCAGGCAAACGGCACTCCCTATGATAATATAGCTGAAAAAAGCCATCGCGTGATTTCTGCAAGTGAGGCCTCTGGGATCGGCTTGACGCTGCTCCCCGTCTATTATGCGCAAGGCGGCGTTGACGGTCGGCAATTGGAAGGCGGTCAGCTTCGATTTAAAAATAACATCCAACAATACGAAAAATTGTGGGACGGTGCGAGCCGCAAAATCCAAAGTGCACACATTGACAACTGTATGGGTATTGCGCCTCATTCTCTGCGTGCTGTTTCAAAACAAGATCTCGAAATCCTGTCCACAATATATGCCGATGGCCCAATCCATATCCACATCGCCGAGCAATTGGCTGAAATTGAAGAAATATCCAGAGCTTATGGGAAGCCACCTGTACAGTGGCTACTTGATAATTTTGGCGTTGATAAAAATTGGTGCCTTATACACGCAACGCACCTTACCGACGCTGAATGTATGGGAATTGCGAGTTCGGGCGCCGTGGCAGGTTTGTGCCCAATTACAGAAGCAAATTTAGGCGATGGTATCTTTGACGCCAAATCATTAATGAAACGAAATGGCGTCATTGGACTTGGTACAGATTCAAACGTTTCAATAAGTTTGGTACATGAATTGCGTGCCCTCGAATATTCACAACGCTTAAACCTCAAAGGGCGAGCAATTCTAAGTACGTCGGAAAAATCGACTGGTCGCACCTTGTTTGATGCGGTTTGCTATGGCGGTGCAATGGCTGCGGGCCGAAAAAGTGGCTCTATCGAAGTTGGTGCTTGGGCTGATATCCTTGCGCTTGATACCGCATCTATTGATTTATTAACTCTCAAAGGCGACACGTTACTTGATACGTGGTTTTTTGCATCTAACAGCCAACTGGTCACTGATGTCTGGTCAGCCGGAAGACATGTGGTTCAAAATAGTCATCATATTAACCGTGAACGTATTGAACGCGACTACAAAACAACAATTCTTAAGTTACGAGGCCTGCTTTAATAACAGCACTGAAAATTTGAATAGACTGGCTTACCACTAAGAGAAATTGAAAAGATCACACTCTTCGTATTTGAAGTCCCAATAAATCCCTCTAAACTATAGGGACCTGCAGCCCAACTTTATATCTACCTGCAACAATGCTTGATTCATACCGATCAACATTAGGATTATCTGCAAATATGCGACGTGAAAATTGTTCGTATGATTTCAAATCATTCGCAGAGATTATAATAAAAAAATCTGTATCTCCATTAATGTAATAACATTGTTGAACGTCATCATGCGAGTTCACAAGTTTTCTAAAATCATCCAGCAAATCACTGCGGACGTTTAGTAATTTGACCTCTACAATTGCCAATATCTTTTGATCAATCAAATTAGGAGATATCACCGCAATTTCGGCTTCAATTAAGCCTGAAGCACGTATTTTTTGTAGTCTTCTTTGAATTGACGAACGTGATGTCGCAACTTCTTGGGCAAGAACATCTGCTGATAACCGATTGTTCTTTTGAAGGAGGTTTAAAAGCTGTCTATCAATTTCATCAAATCCATTGGGAAATTTGCTCATTTATTCACCTGTTTTGATTCAATAACCCATAATACCATATCAATTTGAATACTTTACCTCAGTTTATCCTGCAAAATATAGGAATTAGAAAATTGACATTAGAGTAGGAATTTTCATATGACACTCCCCAAAATATCGTCCGAATATATTGATCCACATACTTACCCAAAAGGTATCGCCTATGTGGATGAGCAATATCTAGATATTTCAAAAGGTAAAGTATCAATACTCGATTACGGTTTCTTACACTCAGACGCGACCTATGACGTCGTCCATGTCTGGAAAGGATCCTTCTTTCGGCTTGAATTATACCTTGAACGGTTTTTCTCAGGCATAGAGAAATTAAACATGAACATTCCTTATTCAAAAGAGGAAGTGTCAACTATATTGCACAATTGCGTTGCATTATCTGGTCATCGAGATGCTTACGTCGAGATGATATGCACTCGCGGAAATTCCCCCTCTTTTAGCAGAGACCCAAGAGATGCAATCAATCGATTTATGGTATTTGCGGTTCCTTTTGGATCAATAGCGAACCCAAAACAAATGAAACTTGGATTACATGCTGTGATTAGCCCGACAGTCAGAATTCCTCCTGATTCCATTGACCCCTCCATAAAAAATTATCATTGGCTTGATTTAGTTAATGGCTTGTTTGATGCGTATGAGCAAGGTGGTGAAACCGCTATTCTCCTCGATAGCTCAGGCAATGTAACCGAGGGGCCGGGGTTTAATATATTCTGCGTTAAAGATAACATCATCAAAACTCCAGAAATAGGTGTTTTGCCCGGCATTACTCGGAGAACAATTTTTGATCTATGTAGTGATTTAAATATAATCTGCAAAACAACCACAGTTACCCCGACTGAACTGCAGAATGCCGATGAAGTTTTCATTTCTTCTACAGCAGGGGGAATTATGCCAATTACTAGAATCAATCAAATACATATTGGAGATGGAAATACAGGACCACTGTTCCAGATGTTAAAAGATGCTTATTGGGATAAACACCTAAACTCTGACTGGTGTATGCCCATTAACTACGATAATTAGGCACGCAGATGTCGTTAATGCAGTCGAATATTGCAGGGTAGAAAGCCAAAAACCTCATGGGTTATCAATTTCTACACTTATAGGGATTACTCCACTGTCACCGATTTAGCCAAATTCCTAGGCTGATCGACATCGGTGCCTTTTAAAACGGCCACATGATACGCCAAAATCTGTACAGGTATGGCGTAAAGAATTGGCGCAACAAATGGGTTTACTGTGGGGATTTCGATTGAGCCGAGGGCCCGATCTCCAAGTTTCTGCATTCCTTCGGCGTCGGACATGAAAATCACTTGAGCATTGCGGGCCATTACTTCTTGCATATTTGACGCCGTTTTTTCAAAGAAATGATCGGTTGGGGCTACCACAATCACCGGAACCGTATCGTCAATCAGTGCAATAGGTCCGTGTTTCAACTCGCCTGCGGCATAACCTTCTGCATGAATGTAAGAGAGCTCTTTAAGTTTAAGCGCCCCCTCCATCGCGATTGGATAACCGGGCCCACGACCAATGTACAGAATATCACGAGCTTCAAATATCTTAGCAGCAAGCTCCCTAATACTTTCATCATTTGCCAAAATTTCTGCGGCTCGTGCCGGAACTTCAGTTAAAGATTGGCAGAGTTCAGCTTCTTCTACGGGAGATAGAGTTTTACGCATTTTTCCTGCATGAATGGCTATACAGGCAAGCGTCACCAGTTGACAGGTGAAGGCTTTGGTAGAGGCAACGCCTATTTCCGGGCCAGCTTGAGTGTGAAAGACCAAATCACTCTCACGTCCCATGGAGCTTTCCTCCACGTTAATAATAGAGGCAATATGTTGCCCCTGCTCTTTCGCATAACGAAGAGCCGCCAATGTGTCTGCCGTCTCCCCCGATTGTGAGATAAAGAGAGCCAATCCGCCTTTTGGAAGTGGCATGCTCCGATATCTAAACTCGGAGGCGATATCTACTTCAACCGGCAGGTTTGCCAACTTTTCAAACCAATATTTTGCGACCATCCCTGCGTAATAAGAGGTCCCGCAGGCAACGATTGTAATCTTGGTAAGATCATTCCAGTCAAAAGGTAGATCAGGTAATGTAATTGTCCGGCTTTTTGGATTGAAAAAGCTGTTGAGTGTCTCACCAATAACTGCCGGCTGCTCCACTATTTCCTTCATCATGAAATGACGGTGATTGCCTTTACCTATCAAGGCGCCGGTCAGCTTTGTTTGTTTGATTTCTCGTTCGACTTCAGCACCGCGCCTATCATAAAAGGTCGCGCCTTCGCGGTTGAGAACAACCCAGTCATCTTCTTCCAAATATGAAATACGGTTAGTAAGCGGTGCAAGCGCCAAGGCGTCAGATCCTAAGAACATTTCGCCGTCGCCCCAACCAACAGCGAGAGGTGCTCCGCGGCGCGCACCAATCATAAGGTTGTCTTCACCACCAAAAATCACTGCCAGTGAGAACGCACCTTGAAATTTTTTCAATGAAGCTGCAATAGCTTCCGCTGGTGTTTTGCCGTCATCAATGAAACTCGTAATCAACCATGCAGCAACTTCAGTATCTGTTTCAGATTCAAAGACATAGCCGCGATCTTTAAGTTCTTCTGAAAGCTCTTGGTAATTTTCAATGATACCATTGTGGACCAATGCCAAACGGGTTGTCATATGTGGATGCGCGTTGGTTTCGTTAGGAATACCATGTGTTGCCCAGCGGGTGTGACCGATACCAGCAAGCGCATTTAGAGGTGCCGCTTCCAGAACGGCTTCTAGATTTTTAAGTTTACCTTGAGCGCGCCGTCTTTCAAGCCCTGACGAGGCCAGTGTGGCAATACCTGCACTATCATAACCGCGATATTCCAAACGGCGAAGACCGCTGACCAAAGACGGGACAACATCCGATTTACCTAAAACACCGACTATTCCGCACATATAGTTTTCCTAGTATATTCAATAACTTAAAATTATTTTTTAAGGCGTTTTTTCATTTTACGAAAACGTGTAGCCCAACCAGATTTTTGTGTCTCGATTGCACGTTCTACCATCAAGGCATCTGTTTCTACTGATTTGGTAACGGTACTACCAGCCCCAATTATCGCACCGTCACCAATTTTTACGGGCGCTACCAAAGCAGTATTAGAGCCGATAAATGCCCCTGCGCCAATATCAGTTTTATACTTGTCATACCCATCATAGTTACACGTGATCGTACCTGCGCCGATATTTGCCCCAGTACCAACCCGCGCATCTCCGATATAAGAGAGATGACTTACCTTCGCGCCTTTTTCCAGGCTCGATTTTTTCACTTCAACAAAATTGCCAACTTTCACGTCCTCTGCCAACTCAGCACCGGGGCGAAGCCGTGCGAAAGGACCAATTTGCGACCCTTTACCAATCGTTGTTCCTTCGATATGGGAATTCGCTTTGATACGAACATCGTCCCCAATAGTCACATTCGGTCCGAAAAAGACGTTAGGTTCAATTATCACATCCCGACCAAGTTCGGTATCGTGACAAAAGAAAACACTTTCAGGGTCGATCAATGTTGCTCCGGCACTCATCGCCTTATTACGCCAAGTGGTTTGAGCAATCTTTTCAGCTTCCGCTAACTGCATACGGTTATTTACCCCAAGCAGTTCTTTTTCATCCCCGACAACAACTTTACAGTTCAGCCCCTGATCTCGGGCTATTTCAATGATGTCGGTCAGATAATATTCACCTTTGGAATTTTTGTTATCCAATGCACCAATCAGGTCGCCAATGTAAGCACTGTTAATCGCCATAACACCGGAATTGCAAAGGTTGATTTGTCTGATATCCGCTGATGCATCAGCATATTCGACAATGGCTTGCAAATTTCCGTCTTTGGATGTGACTAAACGCCCATATTCTGCAGGATTTTCAGGTTCGAAGCCTAGCACAACTACCGCTGTCTTATCGTCCGACTGTCGGGTAGCGATCATTTTGTCGAGAGTGTCCCGCGTTATAAGAGGCGTATCCCCATACAGGATCAGAACATCACCAGAAAAACCATTAAGGCTAGGCAATGCGGCTGCAACTGCATGCCCCGTTCCCAAGGCCTCCTCCTGTACGGCGGTTTCAGCTGGAGATACTTCCGCGCGCACGTCATCCATTTTTGGAGCGACGACTACAATCGACTTTTCAGGTGACAATTCAGTTACTGTTCCCAGAAGATGAGAAACCATAGCCCGTCCAGCTATTTCGTGCAGGACTTTCGGCTTTTTGGATTTCATGCGGCTTCCCGCGCCAGCTGCCAAGATTACAGTTGCGATAGCGTTCATTAGACACTCTTAATAATGTTAAAGTTTAATCTGTTTACATTTTAGGTTGAATACACTCTTACACTAAGGGTACCTTCCCGCCTAATCACACTGTGTTACCGGATTTTTCAATATGATTCCAATGCGTTTATTATTTGACCTAGATGGCACCCTTCTAGATACCGCACCAGATCTTCACGGAGCGTTAAATTTCTGCCTTAAATCTGTAGGGAGGTCCACCGTTTCACTTGAAAGTGTCAAACATATGGTCGGCCAAGGTGCAAGAGTTCTCCTTGAAAAAGGATTGACCGCCACTGGTGGTATGACGTCGGATGAAGAAATCGACCGTCTTTTCGACCTTTTCTTGGAATATTACGCTGATCATTTGTCAGACAATAGCGTCCCGTATCCCGGTGTTATAAGCGCACTTGAGCAACTTCATGCGCAAGGATTTCAAATGGGGATTTGTACAAACAAACCCTATAAACTTGCAGAACAGATTGCCAAAGATTTCGATCTAAATAGACTTCTGCCAATTATTACGGGTGGAGATAGTTTTGAAATTCGTAAACCTGATCCGGACCATCTTTTGAAAACTCTGGATTTGTTCGAGGATCAAAGCCTTCCGGCCCTGATGATTGGGGATAGCTGTAATGATATCAACGCGGCGACTGCTGCTGGTCTTAAAAGCATCGCAGTAAGCTTCGGCTACACTGACATTCCGCCCCGCGAACTCGGTGCAAATATTGTAATTGATCATTTTGATGAATTGATCGGGGCTATTAAGCAGATTAGCGAGTAGCAAAGAGCGGTAATTTATTTATCTGATTTCCAGACGGAATTTGCCGCTTTTCAATCCAGCTTAGAATGTCATTCCAAACCACAGGTGCCTGCAAATCACGCATGAGCAAATGCCAACCATTTTCGTAAAGAACGATATCTGCGGATCCCGGAACCCTTGCGACAACACTTTCCACTGGATCTTTTGGAATGAGCTCGTCCTTCGCGCCATAGAGAATAAGTGTTGGAAGAGATAGTTTTACGGCGCTGTCAGATGCATCATCCATCAAACCCACCAATCCATACACCGCATCGATGCGCGTTTCTTTGATGAAATATGGATCGCGTCCTAGATTACGTAACATCGGAATATTGTCTGATGCTTGAATGCCAAGGCCGCTTCCTGTTGCTGTCATTCCCGGGAACATATGGGCACTGCTCCACAATACGGCGCGATAAAGTGGGTTTAGTGATTGCCATCCCCACACAGCAGGAGCCGATAGAATAACTCCATCAACTGACGGAAAATTTGAGCTTGTGACTGAAGTCATAACAACAGCTCCGCCCATACTTTCGCCCAGCAGATACACTGGCTTTCCCGGGTTCTCTTCACGCACCAATCTGGTTACAGCTGCGAGATCTCGGATCATCAATGCATTCCCAGCCCATATTCCGCGTTGTTCAGTTTCTCCGAACCCACGCTGATCATAGGCATAAGTTGTAACACCTTTTTGCATCCACCAGCTTGCTGGAAACGCAAACCCGTTTCGGTAATCGTTGAAACCATGAACAGCAATTATTATTGCCTTAGGTTCTTCCTCGGACCGCCAAATTTTCAGCGGGAGGTTTTTACCATCCGCTGTTACATAAGCAGTTTTTGTAAAAATTGGCGACCGGTTTTCTGGGCCGGTACGTTGAACCATAGGAGTACAGGCAGTCGATAACGTGACCATTAACAGGAAAAGCAATGAATATGCCTTGCGCAAAAGTTACTCCTGAATAAAAATCATGTTTCTAGTGTGTTAGCCTAACTCTAAATCTTGTACTTTTGGGCTGTTAAAGCAAGAGATTAGAAATGAAAAATTCAATATTGGTAAGTTGTTTAGGTGTTTTTCTACTGGGTTGCACCGGTACAGACGCTGCCAAAAGAATGTCTGAAAAAGATAATGTTGGCGGTTATATCTACGCTGGCTTTACTGAACCTCATACCTTTAGAATAAATGACGTAATACACCCTCTTCCTCATGTTTCCAAGTCAATCAAAGGTACAGATAAAAACCAATCTATTATCAGCGATACAAAAAAGTATTTAGATAGATTTGATGCCTCAACTGCAATCATTTTAATTGATGATGGGGAAATACTTTTTGAGGATTACCGTGGGATGGGAAGTCCAACATCTGAATTTTACAGCATGAGTATTGGTAAAAGTATGACTAGCCTCGCCGTTGGAAAAGCACTTTGCAACGATCTTCTTCCAAACCTTGATGTCGTCGCTGGAAATATTGTCCCAGAACTTAACAAAAGCAGCCTTGGAAAATCCACAATCCGACAGCTCCTCACCATGAGTTCAGGTGCCTACAAATCCATCCGGAGCGGTCAGCCGAAATACAAAAATGGTATTGGTTTCAATCCCCGAAACAATAAACCTTTTTTTGGTCACACGTGGCCCATCAGACTTGGTCAGGCCAGTGTTTCTGAAATATTATGGGGTAAGTGGTGGGAAGAAGTTGAGAAGAAAAACCCCAATATACCTGGCGAAATATTTAATTATAAGTCCAACGACACTCTGTCATTAAGCAAAGTAGTTGAGAGACTTTCGGGGAAAAGTCTCGCGGCTTATTTTGATCAAAATATCTGGAGGGAAATCGGTGCTGAACGCGAGGGTCACTGGGAATCCGATCGAGAGGGTTCCACAATGGCAAATGCCGGTTTTCAAATCAGCCTGCGCGACTGGGCACGACTTGCAATCTGGATATTGGATGCCCGTAAAAAGGATGACTGTTTTGGGCGGTATTTGAAAAATGCGACAACCACACAGATTGTTATCCCATACAGTAAAACAAGCAGCTTTACGGGATATGGTTATCAATGGTGGACAAAAACGCGATTGGCGCCCGGTTTTTACGGGTTAGGATATGCGGGTCAAATGCTGGCCATTAATCCTGAGACCAATAAAATACTTATAAAATTCGGATACCGATATGATCGTTGGTCCGGATTTGAGCTTTTGAAATTGTTCAAAAAATGGAACAAATCAGGTTAGTTGCCAGCAAGTGAATGACCTGCTGGCAAACCACAGTTATTTACCTTTGAAATCACCGTCGCGTTTTTCAAAAAACGCATCGATTGCTTCCATATGATCTTCAGTATGATGGCTAAGTGCTTGAAAACTCGCTGACATTTCAAGAAGACTGTCAAGACGTGTATGTTCACCTTCACGCATCAGTTTTTTGGCTAATCTCAGGGCATGAGGGGGGTTCTTAGCGATACGACCGGCAAGATCGTTGGCCGCATTCATAAGTTCTTCATCAGCAACTACTTTTGAAACCATACCCCATTCAAGAGCTGTTTCCGCATCAATCATTTCACCGGTAAAAGTGAGTTCAGCTGCGCGGCTACGTCCAATTGTACGCGGTAGGAACCATGCACCGCCGTCGCCTGGAATAATTCCAAGTTTCACGAAACTTTCAGCGAATTTGGCGGAGGTGCCTGCAATACGGATATCGCACATACATGCCAAATCACAGCCCGCACCAACGGCTGGACCGTTTACAGCAGCAATCGTGGGAACTTCGAGATTGTAAAAGGCCAACGGAATTTTTTGAATGCCATGACGATAGGATTGGCGTAATTCTGTTGGGGTTCCTGCGAACAGGCCTTCACGGTCGCGCATATGCTTGACGTTGCCGCCTGCAGAAAACGCGCGGCCTTTGCCCGTCAAAATAACGCAGCGAACGCTGTTATCTAAATTGATACGGTTCGCCGCATTGATAAAGGCGTCGAAGATGAGATCATCAGAGAGGGCATTGCGCTCCTCTGGCCGATTGATTGTGAGAGTTACGATTCCCTCATTCTGTTCGTATAATAATGGTTCAGTCATCCGAGAATTCTAAAAGGTTTTTGAGGATAATTAAACAGATAGATGCACAATAATTTCTTTTTTATTGCCGGGCATGCCCCGCATTGGATATGTTGACAAAAATTGCAATCTAAACAGGAATGTAAAACGTGAAAGTTGCCGTACTCGGGGCTGGTATTACCGGCGTCACAACAGCCTATTATCTTGCAAAACGTGGCTGCGACGTAACCGTTTTCGATCGCCAACCACGTCCAGCCGAAGAGACCACTTTCGCCAATGGAGGACAGATATCAGTAAGCCAGCCTTTTCCATGGTCCAGCCCTGAACTCCCCGCTCAACTCCTAAAATGGTTTGGGCGAAAAGATGCCCCGCTCATCTTTAAACTTCAGAGCGACCCGAAAATGTGGGCATGGTCGATTAAATTTCTATTGAATGCCCGCTCTTCAACTTTTTACAAAAATTCGGAAAAGGTGCTCAAACTCGCTCTGCACAGTAAATCTTGTTTTGAAGAAATCATTGCGACAGAAACCATTAAATTTGATCGTCAACGACACGGAATTTTAAAACTGTTTAACGATGAACGAGAAGCAGCACATGTCAGTGATCTCTCCAAATGGTTAAATGAAAACGGCCTTGAACAAACGATTTTGAACCGAGATGAAGTTTTAAAAATCGAACCCGCACTCGCGAACTCAAAGTCCTCATTTGTCGGTGCAACTCACTCCCCAATCGATGAGAGCGGAGATGCCCACAAATTTGTAGTAGAATTGGAAATCGCCGCGAAGAAATTAGGTGTAACATTTATCTATGATGCAAACATCGAAGGCTTTGAAAATACGCCCAAAGATGTCCAGTCAACCATTATAAATGGTCAGCCTAAAAAATTCGACAAATACGTATTATGTTCAGGTAGTTACAGCGCAAATCTCGCCAATAAACTTAACATAAATTTACCCATTTATCCCGTTAAGGGATATTCGGTAAGTATCCCCATTGAGGGTGATAACAAAGCGCCACTTACCAGCATTACAGACGAGACAAACCATGTTGTCATTTCACGCCTTGGAAATACATTGCGGGCAGCTGGAACGGCTGAAATAAATGGATATACAACGAGCCCCAACAAACAACGCGAAGATCTGGTTCTAAACACAGTAATGAACCTCTTTCCAGATATAGGGGATCCGGAAAAAGCATCACGCTGGTGCGGTCTTCGTCCCATGACAACAGACTGCGTGCCCATCATCGGTTCAACCCGGCTTTCCAATTTCTATTTGAATACCGGCCACGGCCAACTTGGCTGGACATTATCTTGTGGGTCCGCGCATATCCTTGCAGATCATTTAGTTGGAAATACTACAAAACTTGACATTTCAGAGTATAAGGTCGATCGTTTTTAAAGCCGTATAAGAACAAAACCAACCCACGGTCCTGACTGGAAAAAGAATGTCTTCAACGTCCATCGAGAAATTAATTCCGCAATCTTACAAAGGTATTCTTCTGTATTGCACGGCAATATTTCTATTTGTCGTTATGGATTCCATCGTAAAATATGCCAATCAGACATACGAGCCGTTACAAGTTGTCTGGGCCCGATATTTCTTTCACATGCTTCTTTTGACACTCGTTTTAGCCCCAACGCTGAAAATGGATCTCATTCGGACAACAAAACTGAAATTGCAGATTTTTAGATCTATGTTGTTGCTCGGCGCTACGGTTTGTTTCTTTTCAGCGTTGAAGTTCATTCCGCTTGCGGATGCAGGGGCCATGGCCAGTACCTCTCCCCTGTTCGTTATGATATTTTCAGTCTTTTTCTTAGGTGAAAAAATTAGTTTTAGGCGTTGGACGGCCGTCTCCATCGGCTTTGTCGGGGCCCTGATTATTTTACGGCCCGGTTTTGGTGCCGTACATCCTGCAATGTTCCTCGTTGTAGGGATGTCTGTATTCTATGCCTCCTACCAAATAGCCACACGTAAACTTGCAGGTGTGGACAGCTCTTACACCACAATTTTCTATACAGCTCTGGTGGGGACCATCGTGATGAGCATTGTCGCCCCATTCTTCTGGGTGGAACCTGACTTGTTCGGGTGGGGAATGCTTGTTCTAATTGGCCTTATTGGCGGTGTCAGTCATTATATTATCATCTTGGCCTTCTCTTACACCACGGCGTCAACGGCGGCGCCTTTTTCCTATACCCAGCTTATCTGGACAGCTATTATCGGCTTCTTCGCCTTTGGCGACCTCCCAGACGAATTTACGATTGCGGGCGCAACCATCATTGTTGGCAGTGGTCTTTATATTCTATATCGTGAACGCCAAATCAATTTGGCCAAGGCAAACTGATTTCGTCCTCCGCAAACTTGGATAAAGGCACCTGGTAATGCCAGCTTCATATGAGATAAAGACAGTTCAAGAGCTTAAAAAGCTATATGACGATGTTAATCCAAATTCATTGGCAAAAGAAACACCGCGTCTAACCCCAGAATATGAAAAATGGTTACAGTCTTCTAATTTTTTCAGTCTCGCAACTGTGGGAGACGATGAATTAGACTGTTCACCACGCGGCGATAAAACAGGTCAACTACTCCACATCATAGATAGCGAAAACTTGGCCATTCCAGATCGGAGAGGTAATAATCGCATCGACAGTCTACAAAATATTGTTGAAGATCCTCGTGTCGCGCTCTTATTTTTTATACCCGGTGTTAATGAATGCCTTCGCATCAATGGCCTTGCAACCCTGACGACCGATCCACAATTCATAAATCGATTTGATGTTTCTGGAAATTTGCCGAAATTGGTTATTTTGGTAAAAATACAGTCCGTCTACTTCCAATGTGCCCGTGCGATCATCAGGTCAAATCTCTGGTCTTCAGAAAATCGTCTAAATTCATCCAGTGTGCCGACAGCAGGGCAAATGACTAAGGGCGCAAAAAGCGACTTTGATGCAGACGCATATGATCGAGTTCTACCCACCAGACAAAAAAACAGTTTGTATTGAGAACAGTTACTTAGCTAATGCCGCCTTAGCAGCTGCATTTACAGGATCACCGTTAATGGCAAACAGATAACAATCGGAGAATTCCGATCTTTGTTTGCAATCCTTTAAGCCTTTCGACTGTGCGACGGCATAAGCGGTTCCACCATTATACAATGCTCGACCATAGGAATAACTGTTTGCACTTACAAAAAATGTACTGTGATCGTATTTGCTTTGAACTTTTAAGTAGGATTTATAGGCCTTAATCTGTCTGGTGCCTAATTTTTCTGACTTTGAGCTATATTCAACCACTCTATTAGATTTATCAGCTGTCACCCGGTTTGCATATTCTACGAGCTCCTGCTTTCGGTCTTTATTTAACCCTTTCCAAACGACTTTCCCGTTTAAGTCAAATATTTTACAGTTTTCTACGTTTGAGGGTGATTGGCAAAGGCGCACGGCTTCTTTAGCCGCAAAATCAATCCCATCTCGTACTCCCCTATTAACCCATGCGTTCGCCCCGTTTTTCTTATCAAAGGCGAATGCGTGGTGTCTTTCCGGGTTATTTTTAACACCAGAAATATAACTGTTATACTCGGAAACAAAGTTGTCTGTGAAAAAGTAGATATCCCCGTCTCCCACTTCGCTGGTCGTTTGACATGACGAAACTAAAATTGGAAGAGACAAGAAGGCGCTCAAGTAAGAGATCTTTTTCATTATATTTTTACCTAATGATCTAATATTTCACACTAATTATGTTTATACAGTAAATCACAAATCTCTTAATAAGAGCAAGAAAAACCGGCGATAAACGCCGGTTTCAATTCAACTATTTCTTTAAAATCTTAGCTTATATGGTCATCCGCAAGATCAAAATATGTCTCTGGACGGCGATCGCGGAAGAATTGCCAGTTGTTACGGATTTCGCGGATCATTTCCATATCCATATCTGCAACCACAAGCTCATCCTTATTATCCGAGGCTTGCGCGATGATTTCACCGCGGGGGTTCACCACATAGGAAGATCCGTAGAATTCTCCTATGTCCCATGGGCCTTCGGTCCCTACTCTATTCGTGGCCCCTATATAGACGCCATTTGCAACCGCGGAGGCCGGTTGCTCTAATTCCCACAGATACTGGCTCACACCTTTTACTGTTGCAGATGGATTGACGATGTATTCTGCGCCATTAAGCGCGAGAGCACGCCAACCTTCAGGGAAATGGCGGTCGTAACAGATGTAGACGCCGAGTTTGCAATAGGCCGTATCGAAAACCGGCCAACCCGAATTACCGGGACGGAAAAAGAATTTTTCCCAGAAACCGGCAACTTGAGGAATATGAGTTTTCCGGTACTTACCGAGATAGGTACCGTCTGCATCAATAACCGCAGCAGTATTATAATAAATGCCTGTTTTTTCTTCTTCGTAGACCGGTACAACAATGACCATGTTGTATTTACAGGCATATTCTTTCATCAAATTAACAGTAGGTCCATCTGGCACTTTTTCGGCTGCCGCATACCACTTGGAATCCTGCGAGGGACAGAAATACGGTTGATTAAAAACTTCCTGTAAGCTCAAAACTTGAACGCCCTGACGACCGGCATCTTCGATAAGTGGGATATGAGCTTCTATCATTAAGTCACTGATTTCCTTCGGTGACATGTCCGTATTGCCCTTGAGACCAACTTGTATCAAACCGGATTTTACAATTGTCATTTCAATGTTCCTCCCAGATGTGCAAAATAAATGCTATATTTGACCAGTTGGTCAGGATTTTAACTGTCCTTTTTCAAAAGGCAAAGCTAAAATAGACAAAACTGCCGGAACCATATTGACGAAAAACCGGCTGGATCTGATCTGGGATAGATAAAACAGGAGATGGGAATGTCAACATTGATACGTGGCGGCACAGTCGTTACCTCTGAAACAACCTTTCGGGCAGATGTTTATTGCGAAGACGGCGTTATCAAAGCCATCGGCGAAAATCTGGAAGTACCGTCCAGTGCCGAGGTTGTAGACGCTGGCGGGCAATATGTCATGCCGGGCGGTATTGATCCTCACACTCATATGCAGCTCCCGTTTATGGGGACAGTGGCGTCAGAAGACTTCTACACTGGAACCGCCGCAGCGCTTGCTGGCGGAACGACCCAAATTATTGATTTCGTGATCCCATCCCCTGAAGAGCCAATCATCGAAGCCTATCAAAAATGGCGCGGTTGGGCTGAAAAATCTGTTGCTGATTACAGCTTCCATGTAGCTATTACTTGGTGGGATGACACGGTTCACCGGGATATGGGTATTCTTGCAGAAGAAGAAGGCATTAACTCGTTCAAGCATTTCATGGCTTATAAAAATGCCATTATGGTCTCTGACGAAATGATGCTCGCCAGCTTTAACCGCTGCCGCGAACTTGGTGCCATGGCAACGGTTCACGCTGAAAACGGTGAAATGGTGTATTACCTTCAGCAGGAAATGCTCAAAAAAGGGATCACAGGCCCTGAAGGTCATCCACAATCTCGCCCACCTGAAGTAGAAGGCGAAGCCGCGAACCGGGCGATCCGAACGGCACAGGTTATAGATACACCCATCTATATTGTGCATGTGTCTTGTAAAGAGTCGTTAGAAGCCATTACCCGCGCCCGCTTGGAAGGCCAACGCGTTTTTGGTGAAGTGCTTACAGGCCATCTTCTTGTTGATGACAGCGTTTATTACAATGATGATTTTGAATTTGCCGCGGCCCACGTGATGAGCCCTCCTTTCCGTCCCAAAAGTCACCAACGTGAACTTTGGCACGGTTTGCAATCAGGTAACTTGCAAACAACTGCCACAGACCACTGTTGTTTCTGTGCGCCGCAAAAAGCAGCCGGTAAAGATGACTTTACATTGATCCCTAACGGAACTTCTGGCGTTGAAGATCGTATGGCGGTTCTTTGGCATCACGGCGTTAATGCCGGACGCCTGACAATGAATGAGTTTGTGAAGGCTACATCAACGAATGCCGCACAGATTTTCAATATTCACCCACGTAAAGGCTCTATCAGTGTCGGTGCCGACGCGGATATCGTCGTATGGGATCCTGAAATGACACGAACTATATCAGCGAAAACCCATCATCAAAATGTTGATTTTAACATCTTTGAAGGCATGGAAGTTAAAGGCTCTCCAAGCCACACGATCAGTCAGGGCAATGTGGTTTATAAGGATGGTCAACTGAATGTGGTTAAAGGGGCTGGTCGCTATATCAAGCGCCCAACCTTCAACTCTCATTTCGATGCACTCGCTAAACGCCGGGAGCGTCATGCACCGCGTAGCGTCAAACGGTAGTTAATAACCGCATCCATTTAAGAAATAGCCTCGGAAATTTACCGAGGCTATTTCTTTGACATATAGAACTCTTTCATGATTTTGGATATTTCGTTTACCGCGATCATTTTTTTGATCTCGGCATCAATAATAGGAACCAAATTCGCATGTTTTTTATATAAATAATGATAAAGATTTATAGTGTGCAAAGGGCTACCTCTGAAAACTGATTTTTTTAGTTTACGTTTTTCATATTGCTTAAATAGTTCCGCATCAGTAGCCACAGCAACGTCGATAGCCCCCATAATCAGCTTTTCCGCCAAGTCTGAAATATTATCCACCCTTACAACGGCTTTATTGTTTTTGACCAAATTCTCTGCCCAAACCACACCACGTATAATTCCGATACGATTGACTTTTTTTATCTCTTCTTGTGACCCTACAGCCAACCGTTCATTTGCGGCATACGCATACCAAACGACTTTCAACAAGGGTGTGGGGACTCTAACTAAATTTTTGAATTTTTTACCAATGCTTTTAACCCGGAAAATTTCTCCATCTGTTTTACCACCGTTGCTCATTTCCAATGCTCTACGTGCTGGCATGGGCAAAAAATTTGCGGTAATACCGATGCGTTTATAGAGATGGGAAATCACTTCAGACGCCGCCTGTACAACGGGGCTTCCTGATATTTGAGAGAATGTAAGCTCTACTGTTTTTGCTGAAGATCTCGCACTCGGAAATAAAACAACCAAAAACAAAAAAAATGGATTTGTAAAAATTTTTGCCGCTAGAACACCATACTCAAAACACTTACAATTCAATGACTAATTAGATGCGAAATTAATTAAGATATATAGAATAAGAATTTGAACAAAATTAGTCCAACAGAAACATTACTACATGTTATATGCAATTCCCGTTATTTTTTCGATTTCATTATTGGCAATTAATTTCTTAATTTCTCTATCAACACCATCAACTAGATGTTGGTGTTTTCTATTTAGATAATGATAAACGTTTAAAATATTTAAGGCTTTACCCTTATAGAATTTCGCTTTTATATTTTGTTTCTTTTGCTCAGATTCAAGTGTGGTATTGTTTGCAAGAACAACATCTACGGATCCATTGGCCAATCTTAAGACAAGTTCTTTGCTACTATTGACCCGAACAACACCATGCCGACCCTGCACTAATTTTTCTGCCCAGACAATTCCTCTGACTATACCGATACGAGAAAATTTGTCCAAATCGGCAACTGAATTAGCCGTCAAACCGGCGTTATTTGAATACGCATATCCACTTAATGTCATTATTGGCGTTGGGACCCTAATTAACGTATTAAATCTGTCTCCAACTGCCCAGATACGAAAAATCTCGCCGTCAGTTTTTCCCTTGCTACTCATTTCCAGAGCGCGCTTAGCAGGAATGATTGTAAATGAAGTTTCGATCCCTAAACGGCTATATAGTAATGTGATCAGATCGCTCGCAGATTTTTGAACCAGACTCCCCATTATTTGAGAGAAAACGAGTTTTTTTGTCTCCGCAGCGGCTGTTGATCCGAGCGGAGAAAACATAAAAAACAGGCAAACCAAAACCAAGGATCTACTCGATCGAACCTGAAACAAGATAACAACTCCCAAAGTTCACTTCTAGAAAGCGAAGAGGTGCAGACTTCAACTAAACAAAGTGTCGTCTTCAGCATAAGATGCCAAATTAATGAGATACCCCTAATTCATTGCATGAAATGGAAAATTTGAGAGCTTCTCAATCTCATTCTTTTTAGTCATCTTAATCAATTCTCTATCTACCTTATCTATCAATAGTTCATGCTTTTTATGAAGATAATGATAGACTTTGAAGCTTGCTACAGGAGCCCCATGCAAAATAGTTTGATCAATATTTCTTTTTCTAAATTCTGCATCGACCCCATCCTCTGTCGCAAACGCCACATCAATCGATCCACCAATTAATTTGTCTACTAAGTCTGATACGGTATCAACATGCACAATCCCTTTTCTACCGGCCAGTTCATTTTCCGCCCAAATTATCCCGCGTTGTATACCAATGCGGTGGCCCCTTGAGAGTTCCTTAAAGCTATTTATAGTGGGTGGTTTCATTGAAAAAGCATAACCATGGAGTGTTAAAAACGGTGTTGGGACCCTGTATAGGTTATGATACTTTAGACCAACGTCCCAGATCCTGAATACTTCACCATCGGTCTTACCTTCATTACTCATTTTCAAAGCTCGACGGCCAGGTGCCATCTTAAAGTTTACATCGATCCCCAACCGGTGATAAATTTCTCTTAATACGATTGCACCACGCGCGTGAACCGGGCTCCCATTAATATGGGAAAAGGTTAATGTACTTTGTTCTGATTTGGCGATGTGTGCAAAAAGAAAAAGAGGCACCAAAATCAGAAAAAAATGTGCAAACCTATTTATTTTCACTTCTGTACTCCAACAACTAAAACTCAGACTAATAGCAAAACTAAGACATTCATATCTCAAAAGATGGTACAACAATGGTATTAGGTCAACAAAAAAGGGAGGCCTTTACACCTCCCCCTCTTACGATTGAATAAGATAAAGCTTATTTCAACGCCGTTGCCATATCCCAGATTTCCTGAGTAAAGGCACCCATTGGTACTTTACTGATAACCGGAGCTGATTTTCCGGTCATCAATGTTTTAACAGTACGAGAGTATGCAGCTTCATCCAAACGCCCTAGTTTACCACCACTGATAAGTTTGGCGATTTCACCCATCATACGACGCTGATGCTTTTCAGTTTGTGCACCTGTAGCATCGTTTTCTAGAACAATATCAGCTGCCTCATCATTATGATCAACCGCGTATTGCCAGCCTTTAAGAGAAGCTTTTACGAAACGTGCAAGCTTGTTCTTCATGGCATCGTCTTTCAGGCTTTTTTCAAGCACATAGAGACCATCTTCCAATGTTGCAACACCTTGGTCTTCATATTTGAAAACGCTAAGCTCTGCTGGAGTCAAACCGGCGTCAATTACTTGCCAGTATTCGTTGTATGTCATTGTTGATACACAAGCGGCTTGTTTTTGCAAAATCGGATCAACGTTAAAGCCTTGCTTTAGAACTTTGATGTCTGCGTTTGAGCCGTCGATCTTCAGGCCAAGTTTATCCATCCATGACATAAACGGATATTCGTTGCCGTAGAACCAAACACCCAGTGTTTTGCCTTTAAAATCACTTGATGAATTAACACCCATGTCTTTGCGGCATGTTAGCATCATTCCTGATTTTGAGAAAACCTGTGAAATATTTACGAGCGGCACACCTTTTTCACGTGTTGCCAGTGCAGATGGCATCCAATCGATAACCACATCAGCACCACCACCTGCCAGAACTTGCGCAGGGGCAACATCTGGTCCGCCTGGCTTGATTGTGACATCAAGTCCAAGTTCATCATAGAACCCTTTGTCCTTTGCAACATAATAACCCGCAAACTGAGCCTGCGTTACCCATTTAAGCTGCAATGTGAGCTTATCTGCCGCTTGTGCAGATACTGCCGCTAAACTCAAGATGGCTGCCGATGCGATAAGACCAATTTTTTTCATATTTGAACTCCTCTCCTGTTCAGAATAATTTTTTCTGCTTCTTCCCTTAACTACTCAAGACTTTTCTTCTTTTTATTACTTTAACCTAATTACGTGTGCTTCGATATGACGGATGCCAGAAAGTCAGGCTACGCTCCAACAGTGCAAGTAAACCATATGAAAGTGAACCTGCTACGGCAGCGACAGTAATAGACGCCCAGACAACGTCAACATTCATGCGGCCAACTTCAGTTGATATTCGAAAGCCCATACCAACGATCGGTGTCCCAAAAAACTCGGCGACAATGGCACCGATCAACGCCAGCGTTGAATTGATTTTAAGAGCGTTGAAAATAAATGGCAGCGCATTGGGCAAGCGCACAAATAACAACGTCTGGAAATAGCTTGCGGCATAGGATCGCATCAGATCTTTTTCCAAGTGACTTGTCGCGTCCAAACCTGCGAGTGTGTTCACAAGCATTGGGAAGAATGTCATCACGACAATCACCGCGGCCTTGGATTGCCAATCAAATCCAAACCACATTACCATGATCGGAGCGATACCAACGATTGGAATGGCGCTTGCCAGTGATCCAAGCGGTAACAATCCGCGCTGCAAAAACGGGATACGATCCACAAGAATTGCTACAATGAACCCGCTTCCGCATCCGAATGCAAAGCCACTTAACACCGATTTCATATATGTTTGATAAAAGTCGGCCGCGAGAACATCCACATTTCCAGCTAGAGCTGCCCCAATTTGAACTGGGCTTGGCAATAGAACTGATGGGATTTCAAAACCTGTTGTAGCCACCTGCCACAAAAAAATAAGCCAAAGACCAAACAATGTCGGAACAGCAAGCATTACCGCCGCGTTATTCCCTGCATGCCTAGAGAGCATTTCCATAGCGCGCCATGCATAAAAGCCGAGAGCAACAACAAACAACCAGATGCCGGCTGCAGAAATACCTTGATCGAGTTCCTTTTGAATAAGGCTTAAAACAGCAATACCGCTGCATATGACGCCAAGTGATATAAAAATCCCAAGTCCAAGGTTATTTTGTTTAAAAAACAGTTGAAATATTGCGATTGTAAGTCCTGCGACAACAAAAATTGACGCAAAAATATCATCAAACCATTGCGCAGATGCACCCTCAGCTGAAAAGCCGACAGGAAGAGTGAGTGAAATCAACGTAAGAACAACAAATGCCAGCAAAGGGCGATCCATGTTTTTAATTTCCATCATGCCCGTCCTCCCATGCGCCCAAGTACAATTTTTTCAGTAACCGACACGATGTAGACCAACAACATTCCAAGAACTGAAGCGACAACAAGCGCTGACCAAATCTGAATGGTTTGTCCGTAGTAGGAGCCACTTAACAATCGTGCGCCAATACCGGCAACAGCGCCCGTAGGCAACTCGCCAACAATCGCACCAACTAAACTGATAGCGACGGCGACTTTAAGGCTGGCAAATAGATACGGAACTGACGCTGGAACACGGAGTTTCCAAAAAATTTGAGAAGCCGACGCGCTGTAGGTTCGCATCAAATCCATCTGTAATACGTCCGGTGATCGTAATCCCTTTACCATACCGATCGTGATGGGGAAGAAACACAAATACATGGAAATAATGGATTTTGGGATTGTTCCGGTTAGGCCGATGTTACCAAGAACAACAATAATCATCGGAGCGATGGCCAATATGGGAATGGTTTGCGATGCAATGACCCACGGCATTAAACTTCGGTCTAAAGTTTGAACATGTACGATACCGACTGCCAGTAAAATACCAAGCAAACTACCAAAAGCAAACCCCAGAAGCGTTGCTGATGTTGTAATCCAGGCATGAAAAACAAGGCTTCGCTTAGACGTTATTTTCTTTTGAAAAACCGTTTTATTGAGCTCTACAGCGATTTGATGAGGGGCTGGCAAAATGGGGCGTTCCATTGCCCATGCATCATTCACCAGTTTTTCGGCACTCCATTCGACATTTTTTCGCTCGTAATTAGAAATAAGAAAATCCGCGTTCAAATAGACTGCGCCGCCATACCAAAGCACAAGAATACCCAGCACCATAGTCAGAATAGGAAGCGTTTTACCGTAATACAGTTTGCTCCAAATTCCCTCTTTGATTGAAATTACTTCATCAGTCATCGTATGAATGTCCGGCGCGAAGCCCCTCCCTCACGCGGTGAGCGATTTTTAGAAACTCAGGAGACTCTCTGATATCCAATGTCCTGTCTCGTGGCAGATTACAGTCAATAATGTCGATAATTTTACCGGGACGAGGTGACATCACTACAATTTTAGAAGAAAGAAAGACAGATTCAGGAATGGAATGGGTGACAAAAACAACGGTCTTTTTTGTTTGATCCCAAAGACGAAGCAATTGCTCGTTCAGATGATCACGCGTAATCTCATCCAACGCCCCAAATGGCTCATCCATCAGTAGCAGATCAGGTTCTACCGATAGCGCACGGGCAATAGAAACACGTTGTTGCATACCGCCAGAAAGCTGCCATGGGAATTTCTTCTCAAAGCCTTCCAGATTTACAAGCGCCAGGTTTTTCTTCACGCGTTCCATCTGTTCGTCCTTGGAAAGCCCCATGATCTGAAGCGGCAACATGACGTTCTTTTGAACATTACGCCAAGGATACAGAGCAGGTGCTTGAAATACATAGCCATAAGCCCGCTGTTCCCGAGCTTCTTTCGGGCTCATACCATTTACAGTTATGTGGCCATCTGTCGGGGTTTCCAAGTCAGCGATAACGCGCATAAGGGTGGTTTTACCGCACCCTGACGGCCCGATAAAGGAGACAAAATCCCCTGAATTAATTTGCAAGTTAATATCGTTGAGCGCGTGAACCGGTGCGTCAGGTGTCTCAAAGATCAAGTTGAGTTTTTCGATATCAATGACCGGTTTATTTGAAGTGGTCATAGAAATAGCGCTCCCGCTGCCGATATTGTCTTGATGCATCCCAATGCTTTATCCCATTTTACTCAGTTTTTGGACAGGCTCCCCTCATTAGTGAAGAGTTATAAACCTGCCCAAACTATCTATTAAATACTACTTCATTATTTAGGCTAATGATGCTCTTTCGACAACTGCGTGTAACAACACATTGCAGCCCGCAGCCAGATCTTCAGGTGTTGCTTCCTCTTCCTCGTTATGGCTAATGCCATTTTCGCAAGGAACAAAGATCATACCTGTTGGCGCAACCCGATTAATGTAGCATGCGTCGTGCCCAGCACCTGAAATGATATCCATATGTGCATAGCCCGCTTGTTCGGCGCCACTTCTTACCGCTTTGATACAATCGGCATCGAACTCGACCGGAGGTGAATACCAGATCTCCTCGAACTTCATCTCATAACCACCGTCGGAGGCGATTTTTTCGGCATATTCACGAAGTTCCGCGTCCATTTTCGACAATATTTCATCTTTTGGATGACGGAAGTCGACAGCAAAGAAAACTTCGCCTGGAATTGTATTGCGGGAATTGGGTGTAACATTCAAAAGGCCAACGGTTGCACAGGCAAACGGTTGATTATCGTTGCCGATGCGGTTTACTTCCTGAACAATTTTTGATGCTGCGACAAGGGCATCTTTACGGCGTCCCATTGGTGTTGGACCCGCGTGGGCTTCCTGCCCGGTTATGGTAATTTCGTACCAACGCTGTCCTTGAGCACCCGCAACAACACCAATTGTTTTTTCTTCGTGTTCCAGAATTGGGCCTTGCTCGATATGTGCTTCAAAGAACGCTTTGATTTCACGGCCACCAACGTCTTCAGCACCCGCATAACCGATACGATCAAGCTCTTCGCCCATGGTCTTTCCATCAAGGTCAGCACGGCTCAAACCATATTCCAGATCAAAAACCCCAGCAAACACGCCAGAAGCCACCATCGCTGGTGCAAAGCGAGACCCTTCTTCATTCGTCCAAACAGAGACTTCAATGGGATGTTCTGTCTCTACTTCGAAATCGTTCAATGTACGGATTACTTCTAAACCTGCGAGAACGCCGTAGACGCCATCGTATTTACCGCCAGTTGGCTGCGTATCGAGATGCGACCCCATCATTACAGGCGGTAAATCGTCGTTTTTACCAGCACGACGGGCAAAAATATTGCCCATTTTGTCGATTTTTACCGTGCAACCAGCTTCTTTACACCATTGCACGAAAAGGTCGCGACCTTCTCTGTCTATATCGGTCAAAGCAAGGCGGCAACAACCACCCTTCACTGTTCCGCCAATTTTCGCCATTTCCATTAGGCTGTCCCATAAACGGTCGCCTGTCACTGTCATGTTTTTCATATTTATGCCCGTCTTATTCTGCAGGGTTGCTGTAAGGATTGCGTGGGTCCTGATTCCAGTTCATGTATGGTTTGTCATTTTCAACTTCCACCATGGTAATACATTCGTCAACTGGGCAAATCAGTTGACACAGGTTACAACCAACGCATTCCTCATCGATCACTTCATATTTACGTTCACCTTCGAACCGTTCTGCTGTAATCGCCTGATGAGACGTGTCTTCACATGCAATATGACAGAGGCCGCATTTGATGCATTTATCCTGATCAATCAACGCCTTAACATCGTAATTCATGTTAAGTTTATTCCAGTCAGTGACGTTGGTTGATGCCAACCCTCTGAAATCATCAATGGTCTTATAACCCTTACTGTCCATCCAATTGCTAAGACCCGTTTTCATGTCATCCACGATTTTAAAACCATGATGCATCGCCGCCGTACAAACCTGCACAGTGCCGCAGCCAAGCGCCATAAATTCAGCGGCATCCCGCCAATCTGAAATACCGCCAATACCCGACATTGGAATATTCTGGCATTCCGGATCGCGGGCAATTTCCGCAACCATATTAAGGGCAATCGGTTTAACAGCTGGACCGCAATATCCGCCATGGGCACCCTTGCCATCCACAGTCGGTGTTGGCGCCATAATGTCCAGATCAATGTTCACAATTGAATTAATCGTATTGATCAAAGAGACCGCATCAGCACCACCGCGCACTGCCGCGCGGGCAGATAACCGAACATCCGTGATGTTTGGGGTCAGTTTCACAATAACCGACATGTCAGAGTGTTTTTTACACCAGGCCGTGACCATTTCCACATATTCTGGAACCTGCCCGACAGCAGCGCCCATGCCGCGTTCGGACATGCCATGTGGGCAGCCAAAGTTCAGCTCGACACCATCGGCGCCTGTTTCTGCTACGCGACCCAGAATATACCGCCAAGGCTCTTCCTCACAAGGCACCATCAGCGATACAATAATCGCCCGGTCTGGCCATGCTTTTTTAACCCGCGTAATTTCTTCAAGGTTTATGTCAAGCGGGCGATCGGTGATCAATTCAATATTGTTCAAACCGGCCATACGCTGGCCGTTAAAATTGATGCCGCCATAACGCGATGAAACATTCACGACAGGAGGATCTTCTCCCAATGTTTTCCATACAACCCCGCCCCAACCAGCTTCAAAAGCGCGAACGACGTTATATTCCTTGTCCGTAGGAGGAGCGCTTGCCAACCAAAAAGGATTGGGCGTTTTAATTCCTACAAAATCGTAACTTAGATCTGCCATTTTCCTAATCCTCCACCTTATGCTTGGGCTGTTTTTAAATAAGTGTCAATTGCGTGTGCGGCCAGTTTTCCGTCTTGTACTGCGGTAACGGTAAGATCTTCACCGCCCAAAATACAATCGCCACCCGCGTAAACTCCCGGAACAGATGAAGCGCGATCTTCATCAACCACAATACGGCCATCCTGAATTTCAAGGGAGGTTGCACTCCTTGTCACAGGCTCAGGCACAAACACCTGCCCGATGGCTTTAAATACCATGTTTGCCGCTTGCTGGAATGTTTCACCCGTACCGACAAGCTTGCCGCTCGCGTCTTTAGCCGTGTATTCGAATGTAATCCCAGAAATCACGCCGCCGCTTTCTTCGATAGAAACCGGTTTTGCATAATGCTTAATGGTAACACCGTTGGTTTGAGCATATTCCTGTTCGTGATGGGTTGCGCTCATATCTTCCGGGCCGCGGCGATATACCAAAGTCACATCTTCAGCACCAAGTCGCTTTGCTTGTACCGCGACATCGATGGCAGTATTACCGCCACCAATCACAACGACCTTACGACCAACAGCAATATCTTCTTTAGTTTCCGACTGGCGAAGTTCTGCAATGTATTCTACGGCGTTATAAACACCCGCAAGTCCCTCGTTTTCAAAACCAAGAGCCCGAACAGCTCCAAGACCAGTCCCCACGAACACAGCGTCGAATTTTGCATTGAGTTCAGCAAGTGAAACATTAGATCCAAGCGCTTTACCGTTATGGACAGTTATTCCGCCAAGGCTGAGAATAAAATCAACTTCCTGCTGAGCAATACCGTGCGGTAGCTTATATGCTGCGATACCGTACTCATTGAGGCCACCGGATTTAGCAAGCGCTTCAAATATTTCAACATCATGACCTAGCATTGAAAGACGGTGAGCTGCGGAAAGACCTGCAGGCCCTGCCCCAACAACAGCGACAGTTTTACCAGTGGATGCAGCACGTTCAAACGGCTGTTCGCCTGTTTCCATCAGCCAGTCAGTGGCAAAGCGCTGCAACTTGCCGATAGTTACAGGTTTTTCTTCCTGCGACATGCGAACACAAACTTCTTCGCACAGAATTTCTGTTGGGCAGACCCTTGAGCAAGCCCCTCCCATGATGTTCTCACTGAGGATATCGAGCGCCGAGCCACGATAGTTACCAGTTTGAATTTTGCGAATGAAGTTCGGAATATCAATTCCGGTCGGACATGCTTCCATGCAGGGGGCATCATAACAAAAATAGCAGCGACTTGCTTCTATGATTGCCTTGGATGCCCCAAGTGCTGGATACATGTCATCAAAATTTTTGGATAAATCCTCAGCGGATAAACGTCCCGCTGCGATATCTGCGATATCACCCATTTCAAATTTTCCTAGCCCAGATTTTATCATACCAGCTTGTGCCGGCTTTTTCCCTAGAAAAACCATAGTCAAAAACTGACCAAACGGTCAAGTTTAATTAGAAAAATAAATGCAAACCGCAGAATACTGCGACTTGCATTGCATGGCATGTGCTCGTTTTGGGCATCAATCAGGTAAATGTACAACCAAAAGGCAAACTTGATCGCAATCTATTCTTAATCGGTACACACTCGTTTAAATTTGTTCGAATCAAAACTCTAGATGAATTGATCCGCGCGTCGGTTCAAACTATCTAAGGCAGAGAATGAAGCTGCATTAGAGAAATCATCGAAAGACCCTGTTTGCAAAATTTTATTAAACGTAGAGATCATGGCACCATAGGCAACACGCGATAGCGCAGATCCCAGACTAATCCGTTTCACTCCTGCTGTTTGTAATTGCCCAAACGTCACACCAGCAAGCCCAATACCTGCAACCACATTGATCGGAGTATTCACAGTTTTACAAACCCTTTGGATCGTTTCAACATCGGGCAAGCCCGGCGCGTATAAAACATGCGCACCGACGGCCTCGTACCCCAACAAGCGTTCCAACGTATCGTCCAGATCATTGCGTCCAAATAAATAATTTTCAGCACGTGCCGTTAAGACAAAGTTCGGATCCAACCTTCTCGCAGTTTCGACAGCGGCTGTAATTCGCTCAATCGCGAGCGATTTGTCATACAAAGGATTGTCAATATCCCCTGTTGCGTCTTCTATCGTACAACCAGCTAATCCGATTTCGATGGCAAGTTCGATTGTTTTAGCAACCTCTTCTGGGCTGTCTCCATATCCGTTTTCAAGATCTGCACTTACCGGCAGATGCGTCGCGTCAATGATCTCTTTTGCATGCGATAGAACTTCGGTTCGTGTTAAAGTTCCCACAGAGCTGTTCACTCCTTTAGCGAATGAATAACCTGCACTCGTCGTTGCTAAAGCTTCCGCTCCCAATGTTGTGAGCATCTTCGCTGATCCCACATCCCAAGGATTTGGTATTACAAATGTTCCAGGACGTTTATGGAGGGCAGCAAAGTGGGCATTTTTATTATTATGTAACATCGCACTAATTCACCTTTCGGGCTTAAGTGGAAAATAAATGTTCATGTTATGTTCCAAGGTATATCTTTTTTGCTGGCAAGAGCAATGCCAATTGTTTGGATTACCACTATTTATTTTTGTATGAGAAAAACGCTTGAAAAACAGAGATGTTAGCAACACAATCAAACCTTAACATAGCAATAAGTGGTCTAGTGATGGCGTCAAAAGACAAGAATATTGATATAAACGGGAATCAAGGTCGTATTCGTCAAGAAAACGAGAAGCGTATCCTTGAAGCTGCTGAAAGAGTTTTCGCAGACAATGGCTTTCGCGGAGCAACAACTGCCGCTATAGCGGAAGCTGCTGGGCTACCAAAGGCCAATATCCACTATTATTTTGGCACTAAGGAAAAACTCTATCGTACAGTAATCAATGATATCGTTGAATTGTGGCTGTCCTCATTTAGAGAAATCACTGCAGAAGACGACCCCGCCTCGACATTGGCAGACTATATCCGAGCCAAGATGGAGCTATCCAAGAACAGACCGGAAGCCTCTCGTGTCTTTGCCAACGAACTTATCCGAGGTGCCCCGCGTATTAATGAGTATCTTTCGGGTGACCTGAAGGCTTGGGTTGGGCGAAAAGCCAATATTCTGGACACATGGATTGAACAAGGAAAAATGGCGCCTATTGATAGCACAAAACTGATTTTCCATATCTGGGCCATGACCCAAACATGGGCGGATTTCGAAGTTCAGTGGAGTGCCCTTCTGGGCAACGCCGAAGGTCTTACTGATGCCGACTTTGAAGATGCGACAAACTCTATTATTGTAACGGTATTAAGGACTTGCGGGTTAATGCCAATCCCATCTCGCAAGACCAGTACAGAATTACCCCTCTCGATTTGACCGTCGAACAACAACCGTATTCCGAGCCCTCAAAATGCCAAAGATATTATTCAACAAAGCTGTCCTATCCATCGTGGCATTTGCCTTAATTTACCACCTAATTGCGTTGGGTTTGATTTTCAGTCAATATCCAAACGAGGATACTGCATACACGAAAAAAACAGCCAATTCAGGCCTTGATTTTTCTGATATTTTGTCAGCACCGTCTACTGCTTCTCTGCCTGATCTTCAGTCTTGGAAAACGCGCGATGGCGCAACCTTATATTACAGACAGTATTTAAGCACCAAACTCACAAATAAGACGTTGGTACTGCTGCACGGTTCAGGATGGCACAGCCAACAATTCGTAGATTTGGCATCTAATATTGCGAAAAGTGGTACTGCCAATGTTATCACCCCGGATTTAAGAGGACATGGAATTGATCCGAAAACTCGCGGTGATATCTCCTATATCGGGCAATTTGAAGACGATCTTGCTGATCTATTTACAGATCTGAAAATTACTGCCAGCGACAAAAATTTGTATTTGGGCGGACATTCATCTGGCGGTGGCCTAGTTGTACGATTTGCCGGCGGACAATACGGTAAACAAGCAGCAGGGTTTATTCTTCTTGCACCATATTTAAAATATAATGCTCCAACAACACGCGCAAATTCTGGTGGATGGGCACGTCCCCTCACCCGCCGAATTATTGGACTAAGTTTACTGAACCAAATGGGGATCACATCTTTAAACGCCCTACCCGTGATACAGTTCAACTTCCCACAAACCGTCTTGAACGGCCCATTGGGCGAGACTGCGACCACGCAATATAGCTACCGCCTAAACACGTCGTATGCCCCCCGCGATGAATACGAGACCGACCTTGCAGCCATGAAACAACCCTTTTTACTGATCGCAGGATCAGACGATGAAGCGTTCGTTGCAGATCAATATGAACCTGTTATTTCAGCAAAAACCAAGTCGGGACAGTACCGTATTATTGAGGGTCAGGGTCATCTTGGAATAGTAAAAGACAAACGTGTTTTCACTGCCGTCAATGAATGGCTTATCAACAATTAGAAATTTATATTTTTGCAGTCAGTTAGAAAGCTCATCTTGTAAAATTTCAAGTTCTAACCAGCGTTCTTCGGATTGTTCCAGCTCCAACTTAGCCCCAGTCAAATTGTCTAGAGTTTTTTGGAATTTATCTGGGTTTTTGGTAAATAGTTCAGGATCTGCCATTTCCTTTTCAAGAGCAGTAATCCGGTTTTCCAGCTCGACGATCAGGTCTGGTAAGCGTCCAAGATCACGTTGGTCCTTGTAGGTCAGTCTTGCACGTACTTGCTTCGGTCTTTCGGCAGCAACAGCAGCCTTTTTGGATTGTGCCTTTGGCTTTTCCAAATTCTTCTTCTGGCGAACATAATCGATATATCCGCCAACATATTCGTCGACCCTACCGTCTGTCTCAACGGCGATGATAGATGTCACTAATTGATCGAGGAAGTCACGATCATGACTAATCACAATCAACGTACCGTCGTAACTACTCAACATGTCCTGGAGCAGATCAAGGGTTTCCATATCCAAATCATTGGTTGGCTCATCAAGCACAAGAAAATTGCTTTGCCTTGCCAATAATTTGGCCAGCAGCAGTCTGTTCTTCTCACCGCCGGAGAGAGATTTTACAGGGCTTTTAGCCTGCTTTTCATCAAACAGGAAATCGCGCAAATAGGCCACTACGTGACGCACTTCACCGCGAACCAATAATTGCCCACTAGCGGGATCCGCCAGCGTATCCCAGAGGCTCTCCTCCGGATCAAGACTTTCCCGTTGCTGATCAAAAATAGCGGCTGTCAGGTTGGTGCCAAGCTTCACTTGACCTATATCAGGTTGAAGTTTCCCCATCAGCATCTTCAGCAATGTGGTCTTACCTGCCCCATTTGGCCCAATAATACCGATACGATCACCGCGCATTACTTTTGTGGAGAAATTATCGATGATCGTTTTATCTTCAAACGATTTACTGATGCCTGTCGCCTGCACAACAATCTTACCGCTTTTCTCTCCTGCACTGGCTTCAAGTTTGGCATTGCCAACGCGTGTTGTGCGTTCCGCCCGTTCAGCCCTGAGTTTGTGAAGGTTCCGAATACGTCCCTCGTTTCGGGCGCGCCGTGCTGTAATCCCTTTGCGGGACCAGTCGGTCTCTTCTGCGATGCGTTTATCGAGTTTCTTGAGTTCAACCTCTTCCGAACGCAGGATTTCCTCTGACCATTCGTCAAAGGCGGCAAAGCCTTTGCCGTGCGTTCTCAGTTTACCTCTGTCCAACCAGAAAAGCCTGTTTGTCAGGTTTTTCAAAAACTGACGATCATGGCTGATGATCATCAAGGCGCCTTTATACGACTTGAGTTCTTCTTCCAACCAGAGAATTGTCTTAATATCCAAATGGTTTGTAGGCTCATCGAGCAATAGAACATCTGGACTTGATACAAGAGATTCTGCGAGCGAAACCCGCCGTGCTTCTCCACCGGATAGCGTCTCTAGCAATCGATCCCCGTCAATGCCGATACCATCCAACACCTGATCAACTAAATAACTGTGGTCCATCCCGTCCTGACGAAGTTCGGAAGGCAAGCCTTGCAATACTTGTTCATACACAGAACGGCCCGGAATGATTTCAGGTTGTTGCTTCAAGTATCCGACGCGCGTACCGGTCTGAACAAAGCGATCCCCGCCATCAAGCTCAATATCCCCTGCAATGGCCTTCAAAAGAGTGGATTTACCTGATCCGTTGCGGCCAACAAGGGCGATCCGCATTCCCGGTTCAACGCCAAGGGAAATGTTGTTGAACAAATCTCCTCCGCCAAAGGTGATCCGTGCGTCTTGTAAGGCTAGAATGGGTGCAGCCATCGTCAATCCAGAAGTTAATAATTACGTTACAAGACCCGGCTTCTAGCATTTTCGATGGGTCCTCGCAATTTCATTCCTGCCCACCTCTTGCTAAAGCCGCTTTCGCTTTATATAAGAGGGCCATTAAGTTTAAGACAAAATGATGAGATCGCAAGATATTTGACATGATCCTTCACTTTAGAGAGTAGATATAAATGTTTGTAATTGCAGCCCTTTATCAGTTTGTGTCATTGCCCGACTACAAAGAGCTTCAACCGAAAATCCTTAAAGCATGCTTGGATAATAATATTCAAGGAACCCTGCTTTTGGCAGAAGAAGGAATAAACGGCACTATTGCAGGCACGCAAGAAGAGATCAAAACACTGCTTGCATATTTAAAAAGTGACCCACGTCTTGAAAACCTCTCTCACAAAGAAGCGATCAATGAGGAGCGGCCCTTCTATCGAATGAAAGTGCGCCTTAAAAAAGAAATTGTGACATTGGGTGCGCCGGGGACAGATCCTAAAAAAATGGTGGGTGCCTATATCAAACCAAAAGACTGGAACGATCTTATTGCTGACCCTGATGTCTTGCTCGTTGATACGCGCAATGACTATGAAGTGGAAGTTGGAACATTTAAGGGCGCCCTAAATCCAAACACGACGACATTCCGTGAATTTAAAGAGTATGTCGCTAATAATCTGGACAAAGACAAACATAAAAAAGTTGCCATGTTCTGTACCGGTGGTATCCGCTGCGAAAAATCCACATCCTATCTCTTACGAGAAGGTTTTGAAGAGGTATATCACCTTGAAGGCGGTATTCTTCAATACTTTGAGGATGTGCCCGAGGAAGAAAGCTCTTGGGAAGGGGAATGCTTTGTATTTGATCAACGCGTCACCGTAAATCACGCGCTTGAAAAAGGATCTTATGATCAGTGTTATGCCTGCCGTTTCCCAATCACTGAAGAAGAAAAACAGTCACCGCTGTACATTAAAGGTGTTTCTTGCCCGCGTTGTAGCGACGGTTTGACGGAAAAGAAAAAAGAACGCTTTGCAATGCGTCAAAAACAGATAGATCTCGCAAAAAAACGCGGCAAAACTCATATTGGCAGCTAAACACAATGTTCAGATAGCAGATGAGTTTCTGGGCCTTTGCTCTCTTTTTGAAGCGTAACATGCGCAAAGAACGTACTCACCTGCAATACTGATCAGTGTCTATTTCTTTGAATAGCTAAATCCAAGTCCCGCCCGTGCATCATTCTGAACACTGTACGGAGGAATAGGATACCGTAGGCCATTCGCAGAAAGTTTTGCCAAACCTTCTATGGTTTTCGGTAGATATGCAGGTGGGATCGCCATTAAAAGCTCGTCTTCCATGACCCCGCCGTAGCGCCGTTCAGCAAAACAAGGGAGTGACAGGCTTGGTTCTCCCGTTGAAAGCGCCCTGCCCCAACTATCCGCGCAGGAGCTTTCTCCGACAACTGAAAAGTCGAGTTTTTTATATCCAGACCATTGGAGGCCATTGATAAACAAGATCATCTGAGCCGGCGTCATGTAAATTAGACAAATATCTGGGGGATCTAGTTTGCCCGTTGCCAAAGGGGAGACTGCCATCGCTTTATATTTCCCATAAGGAACAACTGTCATCTCCTCCTGATGAATGCGAGTGTCTTCTTCTGTTTCCCACCACACGCCGGTATAACGCTCGCCTTTTTTCCAATTTTCATCTTGAGGGTGCAGTCCCATTACAGCGCCGCATTGCGATCCTACAAAATCGTCCGCGGTTGCGCCGACAGTCCAACCAAGACGGCACGCCTGCCCGACGATTTGATCAGCAGTATGAATAGCGTCTGGGCGACGAATGCGTGGAATGGCTTCCATTTCTTCGACCGTTTCAAACAGCTTCATCCCAATCGGTGTCGCCCGAAGCCGTAAATACTTATTCAAACCTTCCAGCAAGGCCGACCAGTCGTAATGTCCTACTAGCGCATTCATTTTATTCTCCCTTTTATTATTTACGCGGCGTCATCTAGCTTCAGATGGTCAGGGAGCATGTTAATATTAGTTTATTGCTGCAATCCCCGATAGAACGATTGTACTTCAGCCACAACATGATTTAAAGGCAAGGTTTCTCGAATAACATCATTTCCACTTTCATCAGTTTCCATGTTCCGAGTTATCTGCTCGCCTGCAGGATCCCCAATCAGGCAAAGTGCTTTTTCGCCCCATGGGCGGTAAACGACTGGTTTACCGATGCCGAACAAGCCGACAGTCGGAATATCTACAGCAACAGCGGTATGCATTAATCCAGAGTCGTTCCCAACAAATAGATCGCAACGTGACAGAACCTGTGCAGCTTCCAAAGGTGTTGTTTTTCCCACAAAATTTAAAACGCGGTCCTTGGGTAAACCGTTAACGACCGGCATCGCCTGTTCTTCTTCGCCTGGCGCACCCAAGACTACAATTTTAGCGCCGTCTAGAATACCATCAGCTTCAGTTAAAGCATTAGAAAGCGCTAAAAAATTCTCATAATGCCATTGTTTTTTATATGAGTTTGCGGTCGGCGCGATCGCAAGGATTTTTCCCTCTGTTGGCAGTGCTTCTAATTTTTCTGAGCCCATACGCTCAACGTTAATGACAGGCGGCAACGGAATATCCACACCAATGGTTTTTGCATTAGCTTCGGTCTTATGAATATGATCAGCGCCGCCTTTCCATAGATGGCGATGACGGGCAGGCAAGAACCCGAGTGGGCTTCCTCTAAAATCAACAATTCTATGCCAGTAGCCAAACTCCAATTGCTTAAATGCATCCAGCCAATGCAGGCTGTATTTGCGTTTGGAAATAGGAATTACCGTCTCAACCCCTTTCACAGAACGGAAAATTTCTGCTGGCAAATGACCACAAACAACGGTGACCGGAATATCCGGTTCTGTATTAATCAAGTGATTAAGCACACCCGTTGTAAGAACAGCATCACCTAGGCGATTTGACGTGATAAATAATGTACGTTTCATTCAACGATTTCTCGCGTATTCGTTATGACAGGCCACAAAATTTCGGAACGGCTTAGGCGTTCGAGGGCGGGTTTCAATCTTTCAACACAATTATTTTCGGTATTAGAAAATGAGATAACCTCAGAGGATGAAATATATTCTGCAATTTGCTCGCAAGCTGCGGTATCAACGAATTTCAACATGCTTTCAAGATACCTAAGGTAATCATACAAGCATTGGGTATCAAAATTTAACTCCTCAGCCGGACCAAATTCGAAATCCACTAAACAACGCTGCTTGTTATCAAAACAATATAGCAAATTCTGAACAGAAGCATCCATATGCGATATACCAAGCTCATGCAGTTGCTTAAGCGCGGCCCAACCATTATCCAGCACCTCTACAGAGGTCAACGATCCATCAAGCAATAAGTCTAGGATTGGACGCCCACTATTATACTTACAAAGCAGAGCATCCTTCGTATTCCATAAAGGTTCAGGTGTTAAATTGCTATCTGCACCCAATTTGTAACAGGTTAATTCCCGTTCAATCCGTTCTTCACCTTTTATAAGACGATAGGGCATTTCGGATGGAATAATTTTATGTTTTCTATGGGGATTTATCAAACGTAGGACGGCTAATTTTTTATTTGTATTGGATAATACATGATAAATACTGTCTGATCCTCGCGAGCCCGACCGTACAAAATTCACGGAAGTTTTCAGCTCTATTTCTATTGATCTACGAACGTCCTCACGTCTTTTTCTGATCCGCCATTCTGCAATAAAACGTCGGATGATACGGCGTAGCTTTCTCATCCTGTTTCTTTCTCGAGTTTTTCGCGCCTTAGATCTAGATCCTCAAGAATTTGTGCCACTTCATCTTTGTTAAAAAACATAGGTAAATGGCCAATTGCCTCGGCTTCATTATCAGTCGAATGCAAAGGATTGGCTTTTCTATGCGCTGAAGTAGATTTCAAGAAATGCTCTCGATATCCGCGTTTAAAAAATTGCCTGTCGTTAAATACAAATGGGTGGATTTTACGATCTTCTTCGGTTGTTACCCCCGGTTCGGGGTCAAATAGCAATACGGCTAGTACGGGAGGGCCGCCATTACGCCACTTATTTCCACGCATTTTTCGAGCTTTAATTTTTTGGTCCATAAATCCCAATTTAAGGACCTTCATAACCTCGTAATGCTTTTCCAGAACTTTTACTATTTCAGCTTCACGTCCGTGTTTTCGGGCAGTTTTGCGAATGACGAAGAAATTGAACTCTCCTGGTAAATGGTCCATAAGCCAAGCTTGAAAGAAGCTTTTTCTGTGGCTTTCAAACTTCTTCATTACATCCAGCCGTAGCCAAGCAAGTGGTACTTCACAATCAATCTCTTTTAAGTACCAGTGCATATCACATAGCGTTGATGGTATCTCTACACCTACCGTCTCACTCAAGTTCTTTAACGCTTTATAATATTTTGTGGATTTCAAATTTTTCGGGTCATCAAAACCGACGTGCGATCCTTCGCCCTTTTGGTAGGCGATATGATAAAGGAGAGAGTCAAAATGATCCTGCGGTGCCGGCACATAAAACAAATCTTCGTACATCACCCTGTTTTCAAGAATTCTATCTGCAAGTGAGGACGGAAAATATGGGTGCCCGTTATTTGCCCCTTTTCCAAGCCCAGACCTAGAATAGATATCACATTTTACGCCTTCCCACTTTACACCCTTACCATATTTTTGTTCGATGGCCTCCTGCCCTGTATCGTCTACAAGCAGATCTACATCTTGCTTGCTACCCGGCGCAGGAAATCCTTCTCGATAGATTTCTGGCTCTCTAAGGACAACATATTTATGGCCAGCGAGATCAAGCCAGCTTAAAAATCCAGTCAAATCAGGAATATAGGCGCGCATTAATTAGTACCTACTAGTGGTGTAAAGCTTTGAATTAAAATGTATTTCTTCATGTATCTTATCAGTTTCTCCAAACTTCGCGTATGATATCCACATTATCTGATCATTCAAGTGGATTAAATTACCACTCTCAAGTTTCAAATTTGGGATTTTAAAATTTGTTGAGCTGCAATATTTTGAGGTGTGACACATTGTACACTTGCGTATATTCAGCGTTAATTTATATACAAGACTAAATTCGTCTGTTATAAATAATTTAAACCGGACTAAATTGGTATTATATTTAGATTATTATGATAAAACTGAGCAAAATGACTGACTACGGGGTCGTGATTATGTCCGAAATGGGACATATCGAGGGGCGAGTTATGAACGCACCTGATTTGTCACTTTATACCGGGCTAAAAGTACCGACCGCTGCAAAGATATTGCGTCTTTTAGCCAAGAGCGGATTGCTCACTTCTATTCGTGGTGCGCATGGTGGGTACCGACTAGATCGTTCCCCTAACGATATTTCAATCGCTGAAATTGTTCGAGTGCTCGAAGGACCGGTTGCAGTAACATCTTGCGTTGATGATAGTCACGAAGACTGCTCTGTTGAGCAATGTTGCCCCATGCGCGGAGGTTGGGAGACGATCAATCGCGCAATTAATACAGCGTTGGAAGAAGTAACTTTGGCGGATATGAGCCACGGTACGTCTAAACCAGTTCCCGCCCCGCTTTCGAAGCGGGCGAATTCAAAAACGGCGTCTAACGCCAGTCTTAGTGTGACGGAGTAAATTATGGCTGTTAGCCAGGAAACTGTAGAACAGGTTGCATCTGTTTCTGAAAAATACAAATACGGTTTTGTTAGCGATATTGAAGCCGATACCGCCCCTATTGGTTTGAGTGAAGATATTGTTCGCTTCATCTCTGCCAAAAAGGACGAGCCTGAATGGTTGCTTGAATGGCGATTAAAAGCGTACCGCTACTGGCTGGAAATGGAAGAACCTTCTTGGGCTAAAGTTGATTATCCCGAAATCGATTTTCAGGATATCTATTACTACTCCGCACCGAAACAGAAAGATAAACTGAAAAGCCTTGATGAGGTCGATCCAGAAATTCTGGAAGTTTACAAAAAGCTGGGCATCCCGCTGAAGGAGCAGGAAGTTTTAGCTGGCGTTGAAGGCGCCCCCAATGTGGCCGTAGATGCTGTGTTTGACAGTGTGTCCGTGGCGACGACTTTTCGCGAGCGCCTTGAAAAAGAAGGTGTGATTTTCTGCCCAATTTCAGAAGCTGTCAAAAATCACCCAGAACTGGTGAAGAAATATTTGGGATCTGTCGTTCCATATACAGATAACTTTTACAGCGCTTTAAACTGTGCTGTCTTTACCGATGGATCTTTCGTCTACATACCAAAAGGCGTTCGCTGCCCGATGGAGCTTAGCACCTATTTTAGGATCAATGCGGCACAAACCGGTCAGTTTGAGCGTACTTTGATCATCGCAGATGACGAAAGCTATGTGAGCTATCTTGAAGGCTGCACCGCGCCAATGCGCGATGAGAACCAACTTCACGCTGCTGTGGTTGAACTGGTCATCATGGATAATGCAGAAGTTAAATATTCAACCGTTCAAAACTGGTACCCCGGCGATGAAAACGGTAAAGGCGGTATTTATAACTTCGTGACCAAGCGTGCGGCATGCCGCGGTGTGAATTCAAAAGTATCCTGGACACAAGTGGAAACTGGATCCGCCATTACATGGAAATATCCATCCTGTATTTTGCAAGGCGATAATTCTGTAGGCGAGTTCTATTCCATCGCCATCACGAACAATCTGCAGCAGGCCGATACTGGAACCAAGATGATCCATCTGGGTAAAAACACATCCAGTACAATTATTTCCAAAGGTATTTCTGCGGGTCGTGCACAAAGCACCTATCGCGGTTTGGTACGTATGGGCCGAAAGGCTGAAAATGCAAGAAACCATACAGTATGCGACAGTTTGCTAATCGGCGATAAATGCGGTGCTCATACAGTGCCATATATCGAGAACCAAAGCCGTACTGCAAAAATTGAACATGAGGCAACAACCTCAAAAATAAGTGAAGAACAACTTTTCTATTGTCAGCAACGTGGACTTTCCGAAGAAGAAAGCATGGCGCTGATCGTAAATGGGTTCTGTAAAGAAGTTTTACAGAAACTGCCCATGGAGTTTGCAGTCGAAGCGCAGAAGCTGGTTGGGATCAGCCTCGAAGGTAGCGTGGGTTAATTTTTGTCTGGCATTCTGCCAGTAAGTATAATTTTTTAGATCAAGAGCTAGATCATGTTAGAAATCAAAGACCTGCGCGCTGAAGTTGGCGGCAAAGAAATCTTAAAAGGTATCAATCTCACTATAAATTCTGGTGAAATTCATGCCGTTATGGGACCAAATGGTGCTGGTAAAAGCACTCTGTCTTATGTCCTTTCAGGCCGTCATGGGTATGAAGTTACGGGCGGCTCTGTCATGTATGATGGACAAAACCTTCTGGATATGGATCCAGATGTGCGTGCGTGCAGTGGGATTTTTCTCGCGTTTCAATATCCGGTTGAAATTCCGGGTGTTGCCTCAGCCACTTTTTTGAAAACAGCGCTGAATGCACAGCGTAAATTCCGCGGCGAAGAAGAACTCGATGCCATGCAGTTCCTGAAACTCGTTCGCGAGAAAACCAAAGAACTCGATATCAAGGACGATATGTTGAAACGTGCGGTTAATGTTGGCTTCTCTGGCGGCGAGAAAAAACGCAACGAAGTTCTTCAAATGGCTTTGCTGGAACCAAAACTTATGCTGCTGGATGAAACAGATTCAGGTCTTGATATCGACGCCTTGAAGGTTGCTGCGGAGGGTGTAAATCGCTTGCGTAGCCCAGAGCGTTCTGCACTGATTATTACTCATTATCAGCGTTTGCTCGATTATATCGTTCCAGATTTTGTTCATGTTTTGGCAGATGGTAAAATCGTAAAATCCGGTGATAAATCATTGGCTCTAGAGTTAGAGGAAAAAGGATATGCGGAAATTAGCGCAGCTTAACGGCGCACAATTCTGCACTTCTTGAATTCTCTAAGGATATGATGATGAAATCTCTTTCTGCGCTCGCGCAAAATTATATTGATCGCTTTGAAACGGCTCTTGAAACCCTCCCGGGCCAAAGCAGCAGAAGCATTTCTGAGCTACGAAAAGCTGGACTCGAAAAATTCGCTGTGCAGGATTTTCCGAACAAACGTGTCGAAGAGTGGCGTTTCACTAATTTGTCGAGCATGACAAAAGACGTCGCAAATGAAGATGGCGCCGGCGTATCTGCGCTTACTCCAAGTCTCTTTGAAACTGACTATGAGATCGTTTTTATTGATGGTTTGTTTTCTGAAGAGCAGAGCAAACTTGACGGTTTACCCAATGGCTTAAGCATTTCAAGTTTTGTCGATGCACTTGAAAATGGCGCTGTGTTTTCCCTCAATAGCGAGGAAGAACGCTCACTTATAGCCCTTAATACTGCATTCATGCAGGATGGCTTTTGCATCCATGTCGGTGAAAAAACCAAAATTGATGGCATTGTAGGAATTAAGTTTAAGAATTCTGGTGCTATCAAAAACGGTGCGCATCTCCGTAATCGTATTACGCTTGATACCGGAGCTGCTCTCACCTTGATTGAGCTACATGAAGGAGATGGATCGTACTTCTCCAACCCCGTTAGTCATATATCAATTGGGGAAGGTGCTCGCCTAGATCACTATAAGCTGCAAAACGAAAGTGTTTCAGCTTATCATTTGGCTCTTACGGATGTTGAAGTACAGAAGCAGGGAATTTACAAGAACTTCTCCTTTTCTGTTGGCGGCAAAATCTCACGGAACGAGCTCAAAACAGTAATTCTTGGAAGTGACGCGGAAAGCCATCTGGATGGTGCCTATTTAATGCGTGGTGATCAGCATTGCGATACGACAACGTTGACCGAGCATAAAGTCCCGAAGAATATCAGCAACCAAACTTACAAAGGCGTTTTGGATGACAAAGCCCATGGTGTGTTTCAGGGCAAGATCCATATCGCGCCGGATGCCCAACAAGTTGCCGGAGATCAATTAAGTAAAGCTCTTTTGCTATCTGATTACGCTGCCGTTGATTGTAAGCCAGAACTAGAAATTTACGCAGATGATGTAAAATGCAGCCATGGCGCCACGTCAGGTGAACTTGATGATGACGCTCTGTTTTACCTGCAAGCACGCGGCATTCCAGAGCTGGAAGCTCGTAAAATACTAATTGAAGCGTTCCTTGGGGATGTTCTTTTGAGCATCGACAACGAAAAGGTTCGCGAATATTTCAGCACTCGGTCAGCCCATTGGCTGAAACAAAGCTAAGGAAATCCTATGAATGAAATGACCTCATTCGATGTTGAAAAAATTCGAAAAGATTTTCCGATTTTCGAAGAGAAAATTCACGGCAAACGGCTGACCTTTTTAGACAGCGGCGCGTCTGCACAAAAACCAACTGTGGTTTTGGATGCCGTGCGTGATGCGTATACCCATACCTATGCGAACGTTCATCGTGGCGTACATTATTTAAGTCAGAAATCGACTGAACTTTATGAAGGTGCACGTGAGACTATTCGCGCTCATATGAACGCAGAAAGCGTTGATGAGATCATTTTCACTAAGGGAACAACAGAAGCCATTAATCTAGTGGCACATTCTTTTGGTTTGATGTCACTCAAGCCAGGCGATGAAATTCTTTTGTCTTACCTAGAACATCATTCCAACATCGTTCCATGGCAATTGATCGCAGAACGTACCGGCGCGACTGTAAAAGCGGTTCCAATCAACAACGATGGTGAGTTGTTGATGGATCAATTTACTAGCATGTTGTCAGAAAAGACAAAAATCGTCGCGGTTACTCATGTTTCAAACGCCATAGGTACTGTAGTTCCAGTTAAAGAAATTATCGATTTGGCCCACGCCAAAGGCGTGCCGGTGCTTATCGATGGATCCCAAGCCATGCCACACATGAAGGTAGACGTGAGGGCGCTAGACGCTGATTTCTACGTCTTTACCGGACACAAGGTATTTGGTCCCACAGGTATTGGCGTTTTATATGCCAAAAACGAATTACTGGAAAAAATGCCGCCGTATCAGGGCGGCGGTGATATGATTAACCGTGTAACTTTTGAGAAAACCACGTTCGCCACCGGTCATAGCAAATTTGAAGCTGGCACCCCGCCTATCGTACAGGCCATTGGTTTGGGGGCGGCGATTGACTATATAAATGGTATTGGTTTTGAAAATATTGCTGCGCACGAGCAAGCTTTGCTTTCTTATGCGACCACACAGATAAGCGCCCTCAACAACGTGAAGATCATTGGTCAGGCAAAACATAAAGCCGCCATCGTCTCCTTCTCGATGAATGGAATTCATCCGCATGATATAGGCACAATCATTGATCAGGCGGGTGTCGCCGTACGTGTAGGCCATCATTGTGCACAGCCGCTCATGGACTTCTATGATGTTCCATCTACTGTTCGGGCTTCATTCGCCTTGTACAACAATCGTGATGATGTCGATGCACTGGTTGCCTCTATCAAGATGGTACAGGAGTTTTTCCGCTAATGCTGGACGACCTTAAAGAGCTCTATCAGGAAGTTATTCTCGATCATTCCAAGCACCCTCGGAACTTCGGGAAGATTACCCCCTGCTCTCACCAAGGTCACGGCTACAACCCATTATGTGGCGATACGATTAATGTTTATCTGGAGCTTGATGAACATGAATGTGTATCAAACATCACCTTTGACGGAAAAGGGTGTGCTATTTCAACGGCATCTGCATCTATGATGACCGATGTGATCAAAGGCAAAAAGATGAATGACGCTAATACGTTATTTGAGAATTTTCGAAAACTCGCGACTGGTGAGTGTGAAGAAATTGATGCCGGAGAAGATACTGAAAGACTAATGGTTTTAGCAGGTGTTAAACAGTTTCCCATGCGGGTTAAATGCGCAACATTGCCGTGGCATGCGATGCATACAGCCTTAATCGGCGAGACAGAGATTTCTACGGAGTAATGACACGTTATGTCTATAAGTGAGATTGAAAGACCCGTAGCAACGGGCCCATATGTTGAAGGAACCTGCAAGTCAGAACTTGAAGGTGATGTTATTGACGCCCTTCGGACTGTATTCGATCCAGAACTTCCTATCAGTATTTACGATTTGGGCTTAATCTATGTCATTGATATTGAAGAAAACGGTCATACGTATATTGGCATGACTTTAACGGCCCCCGGTTGCCCCGTCGCTGGTGAGATCCCCAAGTGGATAAGGGATGCCATTATAAAAGTTGCTGGGGTTCCAATGGTTGAAGTGGAAATTCTTTGGGATCCACCTTGGACCCAGGATAATATGTCGGAAGCCGCTAAACTTGATCTTGGTATGTTTTGAAGGAATAGATGTTATGAATGATATACAAATAATGACATTGACTGACAAAGCTGAAGCTCAGTTAAAGGTCGTTCTTGCGAAAACTGAGGAAAAAATTCTCGGCTTACGCATCGGGATCACGAATACGGGTTGTAATGGCCTCAGTTACACAATGGATTATGCGCGCGAAGCAAAAGAAGATGACGCAATTGTTAACTCTGGGGATGTCAGATTGTTAATTGACAACGATGCCATTAAATATGTCAACGGAACTGAAATGGATTGGGAAGAGCAAGGACTGGAGTCCCGTTTTACCTTTGAAAATCCCAACGAAAAAGGCCGCTGTGGTTGCGGATCATCCTTTCATGTCTAATTCGAATTGAAAAATGCAGCCGGGTTAATTTTCGGCTGTCTTTACTCTGCATATATGAATTGATGGCGCCCACGTTTCTTGGCCTCGTAAAGCGCCCCATCCGCCCTTTTCAACATATCATCAAGTGATACGCCAAGTTCGTTCGTAACCCCCATGCTGGCACTGACCGATATATCTTCACCGGCAAAATTAAATTTGATGGATGAAATTGTTTCTAGAATATCGGAAAAAAAGGCATCCCTGTATCTTGGGTCTACATTAACAGCTAATAAGCAAAATTCTTCTCCGCCTATTCTTGCCAAAACATCTGATTGCCTCACTCTATTTTTAAGTGCGGCAGCAACATCGCGGAGCACCTCATCACCTGCTTCATGCCCATAGGTATCATTAATATTCTTGAAGAAATCCAAGTCAATCATCGCAATAGTAATTTCAATTTGGTTCCTATATGCGCTGGAATAGAGTGTCTTTGCTGTCCCCATAAAGTACCCCCTATTCCACAACTTCGTTAAGTAATCCGTCGTGGCACGAAACATTAATTCATTCAACAGGTCCTTTTTATCCATGCACATGGAAATCCGGGTTGCAAATTCTTCAGTATTAATCGGTTTTGTGACAAAATCATCGGCACCATACCGAATAAAATTTGCCGCAAGTCTGATATCATTACTGGCTGACATTCCAACAATGGCAAGCTCTCGCGAATTTTTCTCACTTCTCAACTCTTTGGTTAGATCAAACCCGTTCATTAATGGCATTTCATAATCAGTAATCAGAAGTTGGAATTCATCTGTTTGACTAATTATTTCAAGCGCCTCTGTACCGTTTTTTGCTTCGCTAACGTTAAATAGGCGTTTTTCCAGCAGAATTCTCATCTGCATACGCCCAGTTGCGCTGTCATCGACAACCAAAACATTCGTGCGGCGATTTCGATCGAGACGACGAACTGTTCGGCTGATCAATTCCAAGTTAGCGACATTTTCTTTTATTATATAGTCAATCACTCCGTATGAGCATATGCGGTCAACGATGTCTTTCTCAATGCTGCTTGTAAAGACGACAGCTGGAATGTCCAATGACCGTATGTAGGCAACGGCCTCCCCAAATGCTGCACCGGGAAGAGATAGGTTTAACAATGCCAGAAAATAGTCATGCCTGTTTTCAGCAATAAACCTTTTTACGTCATCAAAATTGCTGGCTGTATCAACGGGGCCAGAAAACACTTTTTTCACGGCACTTTTTGTGAGGGAAGTATATAGCGGCGAGGACTCTACGATCAAAATCCGACCAATTTCATCGGGATCGTTTTTCGAGACATCATCAGTTGCAAATAATGCCATTTATTATGTACCTTTTACATATAAGCAATATTTCAGTGGTTATAAATACCTCACACTATATTAACATAGTATTATGTTTCTAATTAATATGTGATTGATTTTGATATTAATCCCTCAAACAATGATTTTATCTATTGCTCTATTGCTCTATTACTTCTTTTCAACAACAATCAGAGCTATTCAAATACCCGAAACAAAAATAAAAACGTTGGGAAATCAATATGGAACGCACACTTTTCACTGAAGAACACCGCATTTACAGAGAAGCCTCCCGAAGGTTTGCAGAAGAAAGGGTCGCCCCTTTTCACGGCGAGTGGGAAAAGCAGGGCTACGTACCACGCTCACTCTGGCGTGAAGCTGGTGAAGCGGGGTTTTTATGCGCCTCCGTCCCTGAAGAATACGGCGGACCAGGTGCAGACTTTTTATACAGTTCCATTTTTTGTGAAGAAATTGGTCGCGTTGGCGCTTCAGGCCCCTCCTTTCACCTTCACTCAGAGATCGTAGCACCGTACATCATCAATTACGGAAGTGAAGAACAGAAGAAAAAATGGCTTCCAAAAATGGTAACAGGCGAAGTTATCGTCGCCGTTGCCATGACGGAACCAAGCGCGGGCTCTGATCTTCAAGGAATAAAGACGACAGCCATTGCAGATGGTGATGATTACGTTATTAACGGTCAAAAAGTGTTTATCAGCAATGGCCAGTTAGCGGATCTAGTTGTTGTCGCGTGTAAAACGGATCCAAAAGCGGGCGGTAAAGGTATCAGCCTCATCCTTGTCGAGGGAGATCGCGAAGGTTTCGAGCGCGGCCGTAATCTTGAAAAAGTAGGATATAAGGCTCAGGATACTTCCGAGCTGTTTTTTAGTGATGTCCGTGTTCCTAAAGCCAACATCCTTGGTGAAGAAAACCGGGGCCTATATCACTTGATGGAACAATTGGCTCAAGAACGCCTGATTATTGCTGTACGCTCCGCTGCGATCGTTGAAGCAGCCCTCGAATGGACCGTGGATTACACAAGCGAGCGAAAAGCCTTTGGCCGAGCCATTTCTGATTTTCAAAATACACGCTTCAAGCTGGCGGAGGTTAAAGCCAAAGCAGTTATGCTGCGTGCTTTTGTTGACCGATGCTTAGAGGATCACATGGTAGGCAAACTAGATGCCACGACAGCTGCAATTGCAAAACTGCAGTCAACGGAAATTCTTTGTGAAATCCTAGATGAATGTGTTCAACTCCATGGTGGTTATGGCTATATGTGGGAGTATCCCATTGCACGCGCTTGGGCGGATAACCGCATGACTCGAATTGCTGGCGGCACCTCGGAAATTATGAAGCAAATCATCTCCAAGGAATTGTTTGCTAAAAGATAAGATCTATTTCTCTACGGCCCCCGTGACATTCTCATTTTGCAGTATGGCGCGGGGGCCGTTATAAGAAGTGCTTTAGTATGCAAAATTGAGTATCATGAAGCCATATAATCCGCCCATGGATCCCTATCTGGATATCCTTTACATAGATGATGATTTGATTGTTGCAAACAAGCAATCTGGTCTTCTAACAGTACCTGGTCGCGGGGAAGATAAACAAGATTGCCTTATACATCGGGTGCAAACTCAATTTCCAACGGCAACAATTGTTCATCGCTTGGACATGCAAACATCTGGCATTGTTGTTATTGCGCTGAATAAAAAAGCACAAAGCAATCTTGGGCGCTCTTTTCAAGAAAGAGAAGTTCATAAAAACTATCTTGCCTGGGTATCAGGCTGCCCAGAAATGGAAAGTGGTTGTATCGACTTACCCCTCATTACAGATTGGCCAAACCGGCCACGTCAAAAGGTGGATTTCGAACTGGGAAAACCTTCTATCACCAACTGGGAAATTATTTCGAAACAAAACGATAGAGCTCTCCTATCACTTACACCCATAACCGGCCGTTCTCATCAACTGCGCGTGCATTTGGCTGAAATCGGTCATCCAATTCTCGGGGATCCACTTTATGCGACAATAGAAGCCCTAGAAATGGCGCCTCGGTTACTATTGCACGCATCGACCTTGGCGTTTCCACACCCTCGATCTGGGGATAGAATAAGTTTTAAATCCGACGTCCCATTTTAAGGAATTGAAGAGCGAACAAGGACTGATTCTGATATATTGTCTGTATCAATCGTAACCTCGTTCGGACCACGTTCTTTGGACTGTCGTAAAGCGTTCCCAGCCTTATTCAGCATATCATCAAAGCTTCTACCAAGATTTGTAGTAAGACCAATACTCGCATTCACATGCAACGTTATCAGTCCCGCGTTATATTTAGGCGACAAACATGCCAAGACAATATCATCCAAAAACGTTTCCAAATGGGACAAACGCATGTTCACAGTCATCATGCAAAAGCTGTTGTCGCTATAACGACAAAGTAGATCTGTATCGCGTTTTCGCTTACTTAAAATATCAGCAAAACCGATAAGCACTTTATCCCCTGTTGTTTGACCAAAACGCATATTGATGCCCTTTAGGCGGTCCACCGAAAGCATTAATATTGCAGTAGAAATCTGTTTTCGTTTTGCGCTTGCATATAGAGATCTAGCGCGTTCGAGAAATCCTTGACGAGTGAGAACCCCCGTTAAAGCGTCCAATCGCCCCATCTCGCTAAATTGTTCTTCTCTAAGCAACCGTTTCTTTGCAAGAGAAAGGCGTGCTGACATATTTTCCGCTGATACGGGCATCACAGCGTAATCAAAAAATCCGCTTTGTATAAATTTCTTATAAACTGACAGATAAGAGGCTTCAAAAACTCCTACAACCATGATTTTGGATGGTATGCAGAAGTGTTGAATTTTTTTTAAAAATTCATAGTGCATATCCGTTGGTTTTAAGGTTTCAAGTAACAGTAAAATGGGAAGATTTGATTCTGTAATTTCGCCAAAAGCGTATTCGATTTTTGTTTCGCGAATATCAGCTAACAAGTTGTTTTCTGCATTTGATTTCAATTGATCAATTCGATTTTCGTTGTCAGATATGACAAAGAGTCGAATTGGCAATTCGATTGAAATAGTCATGATTTTTATCCACTTATTGTTGCGTATAATGACTACTTACTAAAAGATATTTTCAACAGTATCTTTTCAAAATCTGCAGATTTGGAATAGAAATAACGCTCTATTTATAAGCGTATTATTATATAAGCACATTTTCCATTCTCATAATGTAACCGTCATTACATTTTCTAAAACAAAATAAAAACAGATATAAATTTCTCCAAAATATTTTTGATTATTTGTTTATTTTCAATAACTTACTACAATCATTAGATAGTATGTCAGTTTACCAAAATAAACATGAAGCCAATTTCAATTACAAATTCTTGAAACCGAATAGCCTCATTTTTTTCTTAATTTTACTTTACCGTGCATTTTTATGGGATCTTAACTTCAAATTAAGACTCATGAACCAACCTAGTTTCCAGCACATCTTAGCGTATATTCTGTAGC